>NZ_JBXAQR010000003.1:0-706625 GCF_058807415.1 Sphingopyxis sp. GW821-FHT12C06
TTGGGCTGATCGAGATGCGCTTCCATATTGACCGGCGGCACGGTGAAGGGGCCGATGGCTGCGGGGGTCAGGTCGACGACCTGAATCCCGTCGGCGCGCAGCGCGGCGTCGTGGAGCTTGTGCGCATAGGCCGAGGTGGCGTCGAAGGCGATGCCGATATCCTTGTAACAGGGCAGCTTCTTCAGTCCCTCAATCCCCTCATGCGTCGTCGCGATGCCGTGCGAGCGCGCCATCGCCAACCCTTCGCTGTCGGGATCGATCCCGACCACCGCGGCCAGTTCCATATTCTGCGGATATTTGATCATCTTCATCATCAGGTCGGTGCCGATATTGCCCGAGCCAATGATGACGGCTTGCACCCGTGTCATTGTCATTCCTTATACAAAACGCGCGACGCAATGGCCCAGCGTGCGGTGGCCATTGCCAAGGATCATCTCGAATATGTCGCCGCGCGCAGCCGGTTCCAGCGGGACAAGGCTGCCCGACAGGATGATGTCGCCGGCATCGAGCGTCACACCATGCGCGCCCAATGTGTTCGCAAGCCAGGCGACCGCCTCGGCCGGGTTGCCCTGAACGGCATGGCCGTAGCCTTCCGAAAGCGCCGCGCCGTTCTTCACCACCGCGACATGCAGATTTGGCAGATCCAGGGCACGCGGGTCGAGCCGCCCCTGGCCGATCACGAAAACCCCGCAGGAGGCGTTGTCCGCCACCGTATCGACGATACCGATCTTCCAGTCGGTGATGCGGCTGTCGACGATTTCGAAACAGGGCGCGACGCTCTCGGTCGCCGCGATCACGTCGGCCGCGGTCACCCCGGGCCCCTTGAGCGGGGTGGCGAGGATGAACGCGATTTCCGCTTCGGCGCGCGGCTGGATCAGGCCATGCGCGTCGATATCGATCGCATCTCCCCGAATATGCATGGCATCGGTGAGAAAGCCGAAATCGGGTTGGCGCACGCCCAGCATGTCCTGAACCGCCTTCGACGTGACGCCGATCTTTTTGCCGACGACGCGTTCGCCTTCCTTTCGCCGCCGCGACAGAAAGTCGAGGCTGATCGCATAGGCGTCGTCGATCGTCAGCGTGGGAACGCGTTCGATCAGTGGCGGGAGGGTCCGTCGGTCGCGCAGCGCCCCGAAAAGCTCATGCCCGAATTGCTCAGCGATGTTCATGGAGAAAGCCGATCGAATAATGGTTGAACTCGTTCCGGCGTTCGAGCTGCACCCAGTGACCGGTGCGCGCGAAACTGATGGTCCGGACATTGGCGCAGCGTTCGAGAAACAGCCGGCTGTGCGTCTCCGGGCAAAACTCATCGTCGCGGCCCCACAGTATGAGCATGGGCTTGTCGATCTCGCCGAGGCGCGCGCCGAGATCGGGTGTGCGCATCCGGGTCAGCACATCCTTCGGCTGGGTGCGGGCGACGGCAAAGCGTTCGGCGACGAGCGCGTCCGGAATGGCGGGCGCGAAGTCCGGATGTACGAGATTCGATATGAGCCGTTTCTGCTGGATCATGTCGAAGTCGGCCTCGCCGAAGCTTGAGCGCATCCGGGAAATCCCGGGCATTGCGATATAGACTTCGAAGGGCGCGACGCAGCCCGGCGCCATCAGGACGAGGCGTTCGACAAATTCGGGATGGTCGAGCGCGATCTGGATCGCGACGCCGCCACCCAGTGAATTGCCGACCAGCGCGGCCGTTTCGAGTCCGTGCGCCTTCAGGGCTTCGAGCAAGGTGCCGGTGAATAGCGCGAGCGTATAGTCGATACCCTCCGGCTTCGACGAGGCGCCGTAACCGATCATGTCGGGCAGGACGACGCGATATCCCGCAGCGACGAAAGCGTCGATATTTTCGCGGAAGTTGGACAGGCCCGATGCGCCGGGGCCGCTGCCGTGGATGAACACGACCGCTGGCCCCGACCCGGTTTCCTTGATGTGAATGTCGTATCCGCCGGCGACCCGATACGTCGCGCTTTTCATCTCGTTCATCATTTCATCCCCGACAGGTCACAGATAGTTGAAGGCCGGTTGCTCCCCGGCCATGGTGCCAAGGACGTCGGCGGCACGGATCCCCGGATCGTTGGCGACGTGCGCCCGCGCAGCATTGAGGTCGAGCCAGGGCTGGAGGATGGGGCTGGACATGTAGATGGCCCGGCCGCCGAGCAGCTTCACGATATTGTCGACCAGATCGGCCATGCGCCGCACCACGGTCGATGACTGGTAGGCAAACAGGGCGCGGCGTTCCATGGGGATCGCGACGCCGCGCTCGGCATAACCCATCATCGTGTCGAAGCTGGTCTGCTGCCTGAGTTCCATCTCGTCCACTTCGGCGATAGCGCGTGCCAGTGCGGACTGGAGAACAGGGTCGCTTTTCGATGCTTTGCCCGTGTTGGTCGACACGCGGTTGTGCGCGATTTCGAGGCCGGCCTTGATCGCCGCCCGGGTGCTCCCAAAAGCTGCCGTCGACACGGCGCGAACAAAAATCTGGGCCCAGGGCAGGCGATAGAGCGGGGCATCATTCACCTGCTGCCCGGGGTTGGAGCAGACGAAACCGTCGCTCGACCTGTGGGTGCGATATTCGGGAACGAAGACGCGATCGACGACAATGTCGAAACTGCCGGTCCCTTGCAGGCCGAACACATCCCACGTTCCTTTGATCACCTGATAGTCCGAAGCCGGCAGCAGGAATGTGCGCAGATCGGGTGGTCCATCCTCCGGAAAGTAAAGCGAACCGAGCAACACCCAGCCGCAATGCGAGGAGCCGGAAGAAAATCCCCAGCGACCCGATAAATGGAAACCGCCGTCTGCCTTCTCGACCTTTCCGACCGGCTGATAGGTGGAGGATACCAGCATGTCCGCATCATCACCCCAAACCTCGCGCTGGGCCTGGTCGTCGAACAGCGCCAGCTGATAGGGATGGCATCCCAGCACACCATAGACCCAGCCGGTTGACATGCAGCCCTCGGCGAGCAGCTTTTGCACTTCGTAAAAAACGCCGGGTTCCATTTCATAGCCGCCGTACCGTCGCGGCTGGAGGATGCGGAAAAAGCCCGCGTCCCTCAGTTCGGCTATCGTCACCGCCGGCACGTCACCGTCGAGCGTCGTCTGTCGTGCGCGTTGCTTGAGCTTGGGGACCAAGGCGCTTGCCCGCAAGACCAGCTCTTCTGCCGTCGGAACCGCTCCGGAATCCAGGTTTTTGGATGCTGCTTGAGTCATTGCGTCTGCCTCTCCCTTGATGAACGAGGTGCTCTCGTCTCAAAATTCGTAATCGAATCGGTAAATATTACGAAAAAGATGATTTGAAAAGTCTATAAAGTTGTATATTCGTATTGCTGTCATCGCAAAGGCGCGGCGCGAGTCTCCGCCTGCTGGCGATAGCGGGGGAGTTCAGCGGGGCGGGTGTCGATTGATCGGCGGGCGTTTTCGGTTGCTGCAAGGGGAGTGAGCGCATGGGAATCAGGGCTTTGGGGTATGTTTTGATCGAGACGGCAAAGCCGGAGGCGTGGGACGGCTATCTGACCCGGGTGGTGGGGGCCATGCGCGGTGACGGGGCGCCAGATGGCGTTGCCTTTTACCGGATCGACGACAGGCCGCTCCGCTTCTGGGTCCAGGCGGGCACCGCGGAACGCCTGATTGCGGCCGCCTATGAAGTGGAAGGCCCTGCGGAACTGGCGGGGCTGCGCGACCGGATCGCCCGGGCGGGGCGCCCCGTTCAGGACGGGACGGCGGAAGAGGCGCGCCAGCGCGCGGTGACCGCGTTTTTCAGGACGAGCGATCCCGCCGGAAACGGGTTGGAGTTTTTTCACGGTGGCGCACAGGCGGACAGCCCCTTTGCTTCACCTGCGGGAGTCACCGGTTTCGTCACCGGCGAGATGGGCATGGGGCATGCCGTGTTCGCGGCCCCGAATTTCGATGAAACCCATGCCTTCTATGTGAGCATCGGCTTTTGCGACACCGACATCGCGCGTTACCGCTTCAGTGAGGACCCCGACGATCCCGGCATGGGGTTCATCTTCATGCATGCGGACAACGGCCGGCATCATTCGCTTGCGCTGGGCGATATCCCCCAGTCGCCCTTCGGATGCGTTCATGTGATGCTGGAAATGAAGACACAGGCCGACGTGGGCAAATGCCACGACCGGATGCGGCAGGCGAATATCGCCGAGAGTGCCTCGATCGGTCGCCATGTGAACGACCAGACTTTTGGTTTCTACATGCAGACTCCATCGGGGTTCGATCTTGAAATCGGTTGCGATCCGCTGGTGATCGACCCTGCGACCTGGGTGCCGACCGCGCATGGGACGCCCAGCGAATGGGGGCATGTGTGGGCGTGGCAAAAGGCCGCTGAACACCAATCCTGACGCGGGTCAGGCCGCTTCAAACGTAGAAATTGCCGAGAGGGAGGGTATCGTGATCATGACCATTATGGATTTTACTTCGGTGCATTCATGCCGCTGCCGTGTAGCGGAAGGACGGCCCGCGACAGGGCCATCCTCCGTTAGTGCGGAGGCAGTGCAATGACCGGCCTTCTTCCGCATCCCGTCAATTCGGCGAACCGGCTGAAACTGGGCGTCTTCTGCATCAACACCGCACCGGCGCTCACGACCGTGCCCGAATTGTTCAAACCCGACTGGAAGGAATGTCTTCGCGTTGCACAAATGGCCGATGACGCGGGGTTCGAAGTGGCCGTGCCGATCGCGCGATGGAAGGGATATGTTGACGGCGACTTCGATCATTCCTCGCATGAGGTGATCGACCCGTTCATCTACGCCGCCGCGGTGGCGCAGGCGACGAAGCGCATCGGCGTATTTGCGACCACGCACGCGCCGACTGTTCATCCGCTGATCGTTGCAAAGCAGGCCGCGACGATCGACGCGGTTTCCGGCGGCCGCTTCGGAATGAATATCGTCGGCGGCTGGAACCGGCGCGAGTTCGAAATGTTCGGGATCGACCTGCTCGGGCACAAGGAGCGCTATGAATATCTGGCCGAATGGCTGACCCTGATCCGCCGCTTGTGGTCGGACCATCAGGAGTTTGATTTCGAGAGCGAATGGTTTTCCATGAAAGCTGCGCTGTCGCGACCGCAGCCGCTGCGCGGTGCGGGGGTGCCGATCATGAATGCAGGCTATTCGGATATCGGCATGCATTTTGCTGCACGCCATTCCGATATCGGCCTGATCGGCCTCTTCGGCGAAAATCGCGAGCAATGGCGCGCGCAGGTCGACAAATACAAGCAACTGGCCGGCGGGACCTACGGGCGCGAGATGCAGGTCTGGACCAATATTCAGCTGGTCCTGAAGGACGGCGACGACGAGGCACGGGATTATGTCCGGCATTATTCCGAGGACAAGGTCGATCGCAGAGCCGTCGATAGCTTTATTTCGACCATGGCGCGCGAAAACAGCGTTGCGGAAGATTCCGACCAGATGCGTTTTCTTCGCCGGACGGTCGCTGTGGGGGCTGGCATGCCCGTTGTCGGCAATGCCGAAACCGTCGCCCGCATATTGGAGGATATCTCGGCCGCGGGGATCGACGGGGTCATTCTGAGTGCGATTGACTATGCCGACACTCTGCACAGGCTTGGGCGCGATGTCTTGCCGTGCCTCGAGGAATCGGGTCTGCGACAGGCGCCCGGAACCGGCTGACCCGTTGCGGGCGGGGCCGGAAATCGCAGGGTGGGGGGGAGGGGCGTTCCACCTCTCTCCCGGCCGCGGCGATGGCGAAGAAAAACCAGTCGACAAAGCCGGGCGACTACGATCTTTGTACGCCGGATTTCAGGAGTAAGCATTTGATTCTGCGATCTGGCGGCGTGCGCCGGGAAATGCGGCTTTGAATCCAGGATAGAAGCATTGCGACGGAAAACACCCATTCAGAGCCGGGCCAAGGTGACGTCAGAAGCGATTCTGGAAGCGGCCGAACTCATCATCCTCAAGGATGGATATGACAAGGCGACAACCAATTATATCGCCGAAAGGGCCGGGGTCAGCATCGGCTCGCTATACCAGTATTTCCCGAACAGGGATTCCGTCATATCGGCGTTGATCGAACTCAGGGTGTCGAGCCTTGCCAATGGTGTGCGGGCCGTCCTGCGGGACTCGATGGATGGCCCGCTGCATATCGCGAGCCGCCGGATATTGACCTATCTGCTGGAAAATTTCCGCGAGCATAAGGTGCTCCTCTACTCGCTTTCCAAGCAGACGCCCGAGCTGATCGAACTGACCCGCAACCTTTCGGTCGAACGGTTTACCCAGGCCACCAGCAAGGCGCTTTTCGAAAATCATCTCGACGAGATTACCGTGACGAACCTCGATCGATCGCTCAACATCCTCGAAATCGCGGTCCTGTCGAACATCCGGCGCTATATTGTGGAAAGCCCGGCGGACATGACCGACGAGGAATTCATCGACGAAATGGTCAGATTGACCCTCGCTTATCTGAAGGCGTGAGAAGGGCGCGGGCTGCCAATCGGGCAGCTCCGCTGGAATCAGAGGCTGTATCCGCCATCGAGGGTGAGCGTCTGGCCGGTCACGAAACGTGCCCGGTGCGATGCAAGGAACAAGACGGCTTCGGCAACCTCTTCGGCGGTTCCCAGCCGTTTCAGTGCGGAGTTCCGGATCGCCGCCTCGATATATTTATCGTCATAGGCGACGCCGATCAGCTTTCGGAAAAGTCCGGCGTCGATCAGACCGAGCGCGACGGTGTTGGCGCGAATGCCGTTTCGCCCTTCTTCCCTCGCGATCCCCGTCATCAAGGCGTCGATCGCGGCCTTGGGCACGACCGACAGGGCGTCCTTTGCGGGCCACCGGAGCAGGCCGGTTGTGCTGATCGTCACGAAATTCCCGCCGCTTTCCCGCATATGGGGCAGCATGGCATGGACCAGATTGAAAAAACCATTGGTGTCGGCGTCGAGGACGCGCCGGAATTCGTCGGGTCCGATATCGCCGATGAACTTCATCGCAATATGCGATCCGGCGGCGTTCACCACGGTGTGGATGCGCTGATGCTCCGCAATGATCCCGGCGCAAACGGCCGCGACGTCGACGGCATTTTCCAGCGCCAGCGCGACACACATGGCCTTGCGTCCGTATTGGCTGATGGTCTGGGCCACTTCCTCGGCGACCGCTGCATTGGTGCGATAGGTCAACACGACATCGGCGCCGGCTGCCGCGAGTTTTTCGCAGATCGCCCGGCCGATGCCGCCGCTGCCTCCGATGACGAGCGCCACGCCGCCGGCGGGGAAATCGGGAGCGGCGGTCATGTCAAAAGCTCCTCGAGATGATTTCTTTCATGATCTCGTTGGTGCCGCCGTAGATCATCTGGGCGCGGGCATCGATCCATGCCCGCGCGACAGGATATTCGAGCATATAGCCATAACCGCCATGGAGCTGGACGCAGTCGTCGAGCACGCGGTTCTGCAACTCGGTGCACCACCATTTGGCCATCGCGGATGCCTCGGCGCTCAATTGGCCTGCCGAGGCAAGCTCGATGCAGCGATCGACATAGACCCGGGCGATTTGCGTCTTGCTCTTGCACTCCGCCAGTTTGAATTTCGTATTCTGGAAATCGATCAGCTTCTGCCCGAACGCTTCGCGCGACTTGGTGTAATCGACGGTCGATTCCAGCGCGACCTCGCAACCGGCGACGGCGCGGATGGCGATCATCAGCCGTTCCCACGCGAGCTCCTGCATCAGATAGGATAGCCCTTCGCCCGCGATACCGAGCAGATTGGCTTTGGGGACCCGGACCCCGTCGAAGAAAAGCTCGGCCGCGTCCTGGGCTTTCTGGCCGATCTTGTCGAGCGGCAGGCTTTTGCTGACGCCTTTGCGATCGGCTTCGACGAGAAAGAGGGACAGGCCGCTTTTCCCGTCCTTCTGGTCGGTTTTAGCGGCGACGATGATGAGGTCCGTGATGTAGCCGTTGGTGATGAAGGTTTTGGCGCCGTTGATGAGATAGTCGTCGCCATCGACGACGGCGCGCGTGGAAATGGCCCGCAGATCCGATCCGCCGCGGGGTTCCGTCATGGCCAGCGAGCCGATGATTTCGCCGCGAGCCATCCTTGGCAGCCATGTCGTCTTTTGCAGCTCGTCTCCAAAGCGCTCGATATATCCCGCGACGATTTCCGAGTGCATGACGAAGCCGGGACCCGCGGCGTTGGCGCGCTGCTGCTCTTCGATCAGCACGGCGCTATATTTCCGGTCCGCGCCAGCTCCGCCATATTGTTCCGGCGTGGTCACGCAAAGAAACCCGTGCTTGCCCGCTTCAAGCCAGACTTTGCGGTCGGGATGGCCCTGCTTGTTCCATTTATCCAGATTGGGAATGACGGAATCTTGCATGAAGCGCCGCACATTGCTGCGAAACATTTCATGTTCCGCAGAGAATATCGTTCGCTCGATGGGAAAAAACTGATTCACGATCACCTGCAATTCTGTCGGTTGGAATATTCGTTTCGATGATCAAATCCGACCCAAGTCAGCGGCCGGAAAATCCCTGCCGAAATTCCTACATCCCGATTTCACTCAATTAGAACTCGTATTCGGGGCGACGGGACTGTCGCGCGCGTGCGCGACTGCGCGAAAACTCGTCGAGTGAACCGTCGCGTGACGGCAGGAGCCATCATGAGGGCCGGCTCGACATTTCGCGAGTGAATGCGAGTTTCAGCTGAGCGGGCTTCGCTCTCTCTTGCTCGACTTCAATAGCGAGAGGGAATTGCGATAGTGGCCACGACCAAGGATTACGGGCTGGGGGATTTCGACTTTCCGCGAGGCTGGTTCATGATCGCGGAAGCCTCCGAACTGAACGATGCGCCGTTGCCATTGCGATTTTTCGGAAAGGATTTTGCCCTGTTCCGGGGTGCCAGCGGCCGCCTTGTTCTGCTCGATGCCCATTGCAGTCATATGGGCGCGCATCTGGCGGCGTCGACCAGCGCGTCGCTCGTCGTTCATGGCGAGCAGATCGTCGGCGATTCCATCCGCTGCCCCTATCATGGCTGGCGCTTCAATCATGAGGGCGATGTCGACGATATTCCGGGCTATGACGGGCCGTGCCCGAAGGCCGCAAAGCTCGGTTCCTATCGCGTGAAGGAAGCGATGGGGGCGATCATGATGTGGCATGATCCGGAAGGCGGCGAGCCGGACTTCGAGTTTCCCGCTTTACCCGAATGGGACGCGCCCAACTGGGTCAACGGAGCCTATGATCATCTGGGATGTCTGGGAATACATCCGCAGGAAATACTCGATAATATGGCTGATTCCAATCACTTGGGGCCAACGCACGGATCGCCGTGCGAATATTTCGAGAATGAATTCGAGGGGCATCTCTACGCCCAGAGACAGGGCGGGTTTCGCCGGGAATATGACGCGTTCCTGATGACTTATACCTGGTATACCGGCCCGGGACTTTTGCTTTCGAGGCAGGCGATCGGCGATATCCGTTCGATTGAATTCATCTTTCACACACCGGTTGAGGATGGGGTGACCAAGGTCTGGCACAATAATCTGTTGATGACCGCAAGCGAGGCGCCGGGAGATGATGACCGTGCCCGGGCGAAAGCGGTTCAGAACGAGGTGCTGGCAGCATTCCAGCAGGATTTCGATATATGGCGGAACAAGAAGCCGGCGGTGCGGATCATGGGCTTGCCAACCGAGCGCAATTTCCAGCTCGGCCGTATCTGGTATCGCCAATTCTATAACCCGCGGGCTCGCGTCGAAGAGTTTCGCCGACGCGCTGACGGAAAGCATGTGCCGACCCATAAGGAACGGCCGCCTCAGGCCTCCCTCGAACTGGAGGGCGGCCAAGGAGCCTGACAGGTCGAAGCGCGTGGCGGGCAATCCGGATTCGGCAGTTCCGAAGGATGCTCGTCCGATACCGGCTTGGGGCGACTTGAACTCCTTTGCCCGCGGCGCGCATGATCGTCGTCGACGAAACCTCAACCTCCGCTTTGTCAATTTTCTGGTCAGGGCCGGACGGGCGGTGAACGGCCACAATCGGCAAGCGGGTAATCCCGATTTGGCCCGCTGGCAAAAACATGAGGATTGCCAACGGCATGGAACGCCGGTAAACATCCGAATCATTCCAACGCGAAGAAAGGAGGGCATAGATGAAATTTCCGACCACATGCCCTCTCGGCGGGTTTCCTGCCAACGGGCGCTTCCACCACTAGGTCCTGAAGCCCCCGTGATCCGGCTTTTCGTCCGGATCACCCCCTGAACATAAACGCATTGGAGACGGCGCATCTGCGCCGGTTCATGATATGACATCGACACACGACAATGGTCGCGCGGATTCGATCCGCCGCGTTCTCGATTTTACTTTCCGCCACTGGGCTGCGCAGCGTGGACGCGCAGTCTTCGTCGGCCTGTTTATCACCGCCGCGACGGTCACGGAGATTTTCGTGCCGCTGTTCGCGGGGCGTTTGATCGACGCGCTGGCGGCCGACCAGCGCGACAGCGCGCTCGCGCTGTTCGCAGCGATGGCGGCGCTCGGTCTCGCGATGGTCCTGCTCCGTCACGTCGCCTGGGCAGGCATCATCCCCTTCACGCTTCGCATGATGCAGGGCGTAACGCAGGGCGCCTTCCATCGCGTTCAGCGCTTCTCGACCGACTGGCACGCCAATGCCTTCGCCGGTTCGACGGTGCGGAAGATCACGCGCGGCATGTGGGCGTTCGATACGCTCAACGATGTGCTTCTGCTGCAATTGCTGCCGTCGGCGGTCGTGCTCGTCGGCACGATGCTCCTCCTCGGCTGGCATTGGCCGGTGCTCGGGCTTGTCATGGGTATCGGTGCCGCCGCCTATGTGGCGATGACCCTCACGCTCGCCACGCGCTGGGCATCTCCTGCCGCGACGCTGTCCAACGCATGGGACACCAAGCTTGGCGGCCTCCTGTCGGATGCGGTCGGCTCCAACGCCGTCGTCAAGGCGTTCGGCGCCGAGGATCGCGAGGAGGAGCGCGTCGGCGGGCTGCTTGCCAAATGGGCGAAGCGCACGCGGCGCACGTGGATGCGCTATACCTGGTCGGGCAGCGCGCAGATCCTTCTTCTGTGGATCATGCGCGGCGCAATCACCGGCGTGGCCCTGTGGCTATGGTGGCGCGGGGCGGCGACGCCGGGCGACGTCACCTATGTGCTCACCAGCTATTTCGTCGTCCACGGCTATCTCGTCGACATCGGCTTTCATATTCATCACCTCCAGCGCGCGGTGAACGAGATGGAAGAACTGGTCGATCTCCACGACCAGCCGCTCGGGATCGAGGATCGCGCCGATGCGGCCCCGATCCGCATCGCGGCGGGCGAGGTGCGTGTCGAGGATGTCACCTTCCGGTACGGCGGACACGAAAAGCCGCTCTACGAGCATCTCGACGTCCTGATCCGGGGTGGCGAGCGGATCGGTCTGGTCGGCCATTCGGGATCGGGCAAGACGACGTTTGTGAAGTTGATCCAGCGCCTCTACGATGTGAACGAAGGCCGGGTGACGATCGACGGGCAGGATGTGTCGCACGCAACCCAGCAGTCGCTGCGCGCGCAGATTGCAATCGTTCAGCAGGAGCCGATCCTGTTCCACCGCAGCCTTGCCGACAATATTGCCTATGCTCGCCCCGGGGCGAGCCAGGCCGAAGTCGAGGCGGCGGCGCGGCTCGCCAATGCGCATGAGTTCATCGCACGGCTTCCGCGCGGCTATGCAACGCCGGTTGGTGAGCGCGGCGTCAAGCTGTCGGGCGGCGAGCGCCAGCGCGTGGCGCTGGCCCGGGCCTTTCTGGCCGACGCGCCGATCCTCATTCTGGACGAGGCGACCTCAAGCCTCGATTCGGAGAGCGAGGCCCTGATCCAGCAGGCGATGGACCGGTTGATGAAGGGCCGCACTGCGATCGTCATCGCGCACCGGCTTTCGACGGTGCGCACGCTCGATCGCATATTGGTGTTCGATCAGGGCCGGATCGTCGAGGATGGCGATCACGAAACGCTGCTCACGAATGCGGACGGCCAGTATCGCCGTCTGTTCGACCGGCAGTCTGGGAACATCGTGGATGAAAGCCCGGTCTTTGTTGATGGCTGAGCCGACCGGCAAAGTGGTGCTATCGATCGTCGACCTCTGGTCGATGATCGATAGCATGCCGTTCGCCGGCGACGGTTTTGCAGGCAGGCCGATCTTTGATCGTCGATGGAATGGCCGTGGGGAGGGCGAGCATCCGCAATTCGCCGGAGCCGCCGCTTTTTCGTCGCCGCCACATTCAAGCTGTCCGTCCGCTATCGGCCATTTTCTGCGGGATGTTCTGCGCTTCGCACGAAGCCAGTAAAGCAGCAGAAGGAACGAATGTGAGCGAGGCAAGCCTTGGGCGTGCAACTGGCAGGCCCGCACGGCCTGTCAAAAAGGCCGGCCGCAAGGGCGGGCCAGAAACCGGCATTCACAAGCCAGATCATTTAAACGGTGCCACAAAATGGCGATGATGGTGCGGTCGAGAAGACTCGAACTTCCACGGCCTTTCGGCCACAACGACCTCAACGTTGCGCGTCTACCAGTTCCGCCACGACCGCACATCATGATGGTCCGGATCGGGTCCGGCACCAGGTAGGAGCGGGCGCCTAGCAAAGCTTTTCGGGTGATGCAAGCGAGCTTCTCCGCTTTTCTTTTCTGAAAGGGCAAAGGCACGGCCCGCCGTGCCTGTGGCTGTCACCAAACCGACTCCAAAGAGTCATCCAACTGTCACGGCTCTGGCGTCAGACCGTCATCGAATCACCCTAGTGGCGTCCTCACCGGGGGCGAGGCGACGATGATCCTCTCTCGTTCGCCGGTGGTATTTCATCAGCGCCTCGGGGGCGCACACCGGGAACGGAGAATTTCATGGCGGCTTTCGCACGCATTCGTTTGGTCATGCTCAGCGGCGTGGCCTGTTCCATCCTTGCGGCCTGCGGTGCCGACGGCGTTGCTTCGCCGGGTGAAGGCGTGATCGTGATCCCGACGCCGACCCCCACGCCGACGCCGACCCCGACGCCCACGCCGACCCCGGGTGTTGTTACTCCGGCGGCGAGCTGCCCGGATATTTCGGGTGCCAATAAGCTGACCGACCGTGGCACAATCAGCGGCCCGCAGGGTACGTGGCGCAATTGCGAGTTTCCTGAGCGTTTCAATAGTTCCACGGCGATCCCGAAAGTTGCGGGCGTCATCTATTCGCTGGGCGGCCGCGTCGATGTCGGCACCGACCAGGGCGCCGCGAGCACCAACACCGTAGCCACGCTGACTATCGATCCGGGCGTCACTATCTTTGGCGCGACCGGCGTGTCGTGGCTCGCGGTCAACCGCGGCAACCAGATCAACGCTGTCGGCACCGCGACCCAGCCGATCATCTTCACCGGTCGCAAAAACGTGGTCGGTCCGATCGATGATGACACGTCCCAGCTCTGGGGCGGCGTTGTTCTGCTCGGCCGCGCGCCGGTCACTGATTGCGAAGCAGCGGGCGCGGTCGAAGGCACTGTCGATTGCCAGCGCGACACCGAAGGTGCGACGGGCGCAAGATACGGTGGCGCACAGCCGGCCGACAGCTCGGGCCGCATGTCCTATGTCCAGATCCGCTATTCGGGCTTTACCCTTGCGCCCGACAAGGAATTGCAGGGCCTGACCCCGTCGGGCACCGGTTCGGGCACCCAGATCGACCATATCCAGGTCCACAACAGCTCGGACGACGGCATCGAAGTGTTCGGCGGCCGCGTGAACATGAAGCATCTGGTGATCACCGGCGCCGAGGATGACAATCTCGACACCGACGTCGGTTACAAGGGCAATATCCAATATGTGATCGCGGTGCAGCGCGCCGGCGGCACGATCGGCGACTCGATCCTCGAGGTCGATTCGAACGGCAATGAAAACGCCGTTCCGCGCCAGTTCGTCCAGCTCGCGAACTTCACCTTCATCCAGCGCAACGCGGCGGCGGGCAACACCGCGGCGATGCTGATCCGCGGCGGCGCCGACTATACGATGGCCAATGGCCTCGTCATATCGCCGGGCATCGGCTGTCTGCGTCTCAACAGCGCGACGACGACGCAGACCACGGGAACCGACGAAAAGGGGCCGCCGAAATTCTTCTCGGTCTCGATGCAGTGCGGCGCCACGCCGTTCCTCGGCACCAGCGGCGTGACCAATGCCGAAGTGCAGGCGATCTTCGGCGCGGGCACGAACAACAGCGCGGCCTATACCCCCAGCCTGACGAACCTGTTCGTCAACGGGGCGACCGAAACCGCACTGACGCCCTATAATGCAAAGCTGCTGAACGCCTTCTTCGACACCACCGCCTATGTCGGTGCTGTCCGCGACGCCAGCGACACCTGGTATCAGGGCTGGACCTGCAATTCGGCGACCGCATCGTTCGGGGCCAGCAGCGGCAGCTGCACCGCGCTGCCGACGACCTGATCGCTCAATAACCAATCGGGGGAGCGGGCAGGTCCATGCCGGACTGGCCCGCTCCTTTCCCACATTATCTTCGGGGACATTCGACCATGACCAAGCGGCCGATCTTCGCCAGCCTGCTTCTCCTCAGCTCCGCCCTTGTCGCGCCCGCGGCGCTTGCCCAGGACGCGGGCGCCGAACCGGCCGCCGACGCGGCGGCGCAACCGGATGAGGAAGACGGCGATGTCTCGATCCCAGGCGGCGCCGATGCCGAAATCGTCGTCACCGGCCGTTTCACCCCCAATATCGTCCGCGCGACCCCCGAAGTGGTGTCGGCGCTGTCGTCCGCCGACATCGCGCGGACGGGCGAGGGCGACATCTCGGGCGCGCTGCAACGCGTCACCGGCCTGTCGGTCGTTGGTGGCGGTTATGTCTATGTCCGCGGCCTTGGCGACCGTTATTCGCTGGCGCTGCTCAACGGTTCGCCGCTGCCCAGCCCCGAACCGCTGAAGCGCGTCGTCCCGCTCGACATCTTCCCCTCGAACGTCATCGATTCGACGCTGATCCAGAAAAGCTATTCGGTCAATTTCCCCGGCGAGTTTGGCGGCGGCGTGATCAACCTCACGACCAAGGCGATCCCGCGCGAACCCTTCCTGACCTTCAGCGGCGGGATCGGCTGGGACAGCGAGACGACCAACCAGCTCGGCTATACCTATTATGGCAGCGACACCGACTGGACCGGCTTCGACGACGGCACCCGCGACGTGCCGCCGCTGCTCAAGGCCGCGTTCGGAAGCGGCAAGCCGATCCTCGAGGGCGCCGACTTCAGCCAGGACGATCTGAAGGCGATGGCGATGGAGCTGTCCAACTCCCCAACCTCGCTGCTTCAGCAGAACAATCATATCCCGGTCAACTGGTCGGCGGGCGTCACCGGCGGCACGACTATCGCACTTGGCGATGGCGAACTCGGCATCATCGCGACCGCCGGGATGAGCAACAAGTGGCGCACCCGCGACACGCTGCAACAGACGTCGGTCGAACGCGACCTGTCGGGCGATCCGCAGACCAGCTATAACCGCGTCGTCACCGACAATCGCGTTGTCGTCAACGGCCTCCTCGGCTTCGGGCTGGAGATCGGCGAGCACAAGCTGCGCTGGACCAACCTCTATATCCGCGACACGCTGAAACAGGCCCGCCTCGCGCTCGGCACCGACGCGAACCAGCAGGGCCGCGACATCATGAAGCAGGACACCGCCTGGTACGAGCGGCAGCTGATCAACACCCAGTTCGTCGGCGAATTCCACTTCGACCAGCTCAAGCTCGACCTGCGCGGCGGCTATGCCAATTCGCAGCGCGAAGCGCCCTATGAGCGCAGCTTCACCTATGTCCGCACCAATTTGCCCACCGCGCAGGATCCGCTCGGCGACAAGTTCGTCAACGATCTCGGCGGCAGCCGCGGCGACGCGAGCATCGCCTTTTCGGACCTGAACGAGGATCTGTGGTCGGGCGGCGTCGACCTCTCTTACGAACTGGCCCCGCGCATCACCGCGACGGTCGGCTATGCCTATAGCGACACGCACCGGACCTCGGCGCGCCGCTCGTTCCAGTTTCGCGCCTCGAACCTGCCGCTCGCGGTGCAGCAGCTCCGCCCCGACTATCTCCTCTCCGACGCGACGATCCAGTTGTATGATATCACGCTGCTCGAAACCTCGGCACAGGACGGCACCGCGGCCTTCGCGGCCGACCTCACGACCCACGCCGGCTATGCGCAGGTGCAGGCCGAACTGACGTCGGGCGTCAACATCAACGCGGGTGTGCGCTATGAAACGGCGAAGCAGACGGTCGCGCCGATCGACCTGTTCAACACCGGCTCGTCGGCGATCGTGGAAACGAACCTCGACAACAATTACTGGCTCCCCGCCGTTACCCTGACCTGGGAAGTGGCCCCCGACATGCAGCTGCGCGCCAGCGGGTCGAAAACGATCGCGCGCCCGCAGTTCCGCGAACTGGTGGCGCAAGTCTATCAGGATCCCGAATCGAACCGCCTGTACCGCGGCAACCCCTCGCTGACCGACAGCGAGCTTTGGAATGCCGAGGCGCGCTATGAATGGTATTTCGACAAGGATCAGCGCCTGTCGGTCGCCGGCTTCTACAAGTCGATCGACAATCCGATCGAAGCCTTCACTTCGCTGTCGGATTCGTCGGTCAGCACCGGCTTTGCCAATGCGCCGAAGGCGACGCTCTATGGCGCCGAGATCGAGGTCCAGAAATATGTTCCGCTCGATACATTGTCGGATGCGCCCTTCTGGCAAAGCCGCCGCCTCGTCCTGATCGGCAACTATACCTATACCCAGTCGGACATTTCGGTTCGCGAAGGCGACACCACGGTGATCAACGGGGTGACCGAGGCCGCGAGCAATTATTTCTTCGACGGCGCTCCGATGACCGGCCAGTCCGATCACCTGGTCAACGTCCAGATCGGGCTCGAGGATCAGGACAAGCTGTCGCAGCAGACTTTCCTACTGACCTACGCCAGCCCGCGCGTCACCAGCCGCGGTCCGTCGCGCCAGCCCGACCTGCTCGAAAAGCCGGGCATCCAGCTCGACTTCGTCGCGCGCCAGGGGCTGAACATGCTGGGCAAAGAGGTCGAACTGAAGTTCGAGGCACGCAACCTGACCGGCCGCAAATATCAGGAAGTCCAGACCTCGGGTGACAACAAAATCTACTTCAACCGTTACAAGCTGGGCCGTACCTTCTCGCTCAGCGCGTCGCTGAAATTTTAGGCTGGTGTGCCCCTCCCGCTAGCGGGAGGGGCCGCGAGACTTGCGAGCTTGCTCGCTAGCCGCAGCGGGGAGGGATTTGCGTCATCGCTCCCCTGCCTCCAGACTCGCCCGGCTGTAAAAAAACTGTCATCTTTGCGTCAACTGCCTGTCATTAATCCCGCCTAGGCGATTCGGGACGGCATTTTCACGTGGGGGACCGGGGAATTTTCATGGCGACGCTGATGTCTGGATCAGCCGTGCGACTGCCACGTGGCTTGCCCGCCTGGCTCCGCAGCGGCGTGCGCGCACCACGTCAGGTCTGGCCGTTGCTGCTCGCCGGGCTCGTTGGCGCCTTGCTCGTCTGGCAATTGGTGCGCCTGCTCTGGGTGCTGATCGTTCCGCTGTCGCCGCTCGGTGCGTGGCAGCCGCAGGCGGCAGTGATCGTCTCGCCCGCCGAACGCCGCGCGCTGTTCACCAGCCTTGATCCCTTTTTCCGCGGCGCCGCGCAGGGCCCCGCCAGCGCGACGGTCACCGCGCTCGGGCTGACGCTGTTTGGCATCAACCTCAACGAAGCGACCGGCGGCGGCTCGGCGATCATCGCGGGCGAGGACGGGGTGCAGAACAGCTACGCTGTCGGCGACGAAATCGCGCCGGGGGTAAAGCTCGCCGGGGTCGCCTTCGACCATGTCACGCTTGATCGCGGCGGCGCGCGCGAAAGCCTGTTTCTCGATCAGAGCGGCGGGGCGCCGGTTGCCGGCGCCGCGACCCCATTGCCCGCACCGACGCCCGAAATCGGCAGTGCGGCGGCTGGCGGGGTCAGTGCCAATGGCGAAATGTCGCCCGCCGCGCTCAAGGCCGGGGTCGCTTTCGCTCCGCGCACCGAAAATGGCCGTGTCACGGGTCTCGTTGTCCAGCCACAGGGTGACGGCGCCGCTTTCCGTGCTGCGGGCCTGCGCCCCGGCGATGTCATCCGCTCGGTCGGTGGCCGTCCGATCGGCTCGGCGGCCGACGCGGCGGCACTTGCCAATCAGCTCACTCCGGGCGCCCGCCTGTCCTTTGAAGTCGAACGCGGCGCCAGCGTCGTTCCGGTTGCCATTTTTCTTGCAAAGCCCTGACCCACATGCGTTTTAAACTGTCCCTCATGCTTGCTGCGGCGCTGATTTCGGCGACCCCGGCGTCGGCGCAATATACGCTCAACGTCCGCGACGCCGATATTCGCGCCTTCATTCAGGATGCCGCGCGGATCACCGGGCGGACTTTCGTCATCGACGGCCGGGTCAACGGCAAGGTCTCGGTCGTCACCGACCGGCCGCTTTCGCGCAGCGAATATTTCGAGATCTTCCTTTCCACCCTGCGCTCCAACGGCCTCGTCGCGGTCCCCGGACCGAACGGCAGCTACCGCGTCCAGCCAATCGACGGCGCTGCGGCGCAGCCTGGCCGGATCGGCAGCGGCGGCGCAGCGCAGAATCAGTTCGTCACCGAAATCATCCGGCTGCGCCATATCGACGCCGTCGCGGCGGTCGAAACATTGCGCCCGCTGGTTAGCGCGCAGGGCTCGCTGACCGCGAACCGCAACGCCAACAGCCTCGTCGTCGCTGACTTCGCCGACAATATCCGCCGCATTCGCGCGCTGGCGTCGAGCATCGACCGCGACAGTTCGACCAGCCAGATCGTCACGCTGAAAAATGCCGGTGCGCGCGAAATCGCCGCTGCATTGCAAGCACTGGTCCCCGCGGCAGGCGAAGGCGCGAAGTCGCCGGTCGCGATCGTGCCGATCGACAGCAGCAATGCGATTGCGCTGCGCGGCGATCAGGCGCTGGTCGCGCGCTTCGTGTCGATGGCGCATGATCTCGATGCGAAGGCCGCGGGCGGCACCGAATTGCGCGTCTATTGGCTCGAGCATGCCAATGCCGAAACGCTGCTGCCGACGCTGCAACAGCTCATCGGCGGCGGCAGCGACCCCGCGCAAAAGGCGGGTCTGTCGCCTGCGACCACGTCATCCTCGTCCGGCGGGAACAGCACGCCGACGCCGGCGCCCGCGGCGACCACCGCGGTCTCGACCGGTGGCGGAGGCAGCGGCAGCATCTCGACCCGCGGCCCTGCGATCGTCACCCGCTACGAAGGCGCGAATGCGATCATCGTCGCTGCCAACAGCGAAGTACAGCGCATGCTCGGCGAATTGATCCGCCAGCTCGACAGCCGCCGCCAACAGGTGCTGGTCGAGGCGATCGTCGTCGAGATCGGTGACGATGCCGCGAAGCGGCTCGGGGTCCAGTTCCTCCTCGGCGGCAAGAACATTCCGTTCGTCGCGACGAGCTACAGCAATGCGTCGCCGAACATCCTGACCCTTGGCGGCGCCTATGCCGCGAACCAGCTGTCGCAGCAGACGACGACCGTCAACGGCACCACCACGGTGACGCAGACCAACAGCTCGCTTGGTAACAGCCTGCAGGAAGCGGCGGCGGCGTCGCTGCTCGCGGCGACCGGCGGCTTTGCCGGTTTTGCCGGGGACATCGGCAAGAACACGATTTTCGGCGCGATCATCAATGCGGTGAAGTCGGACACGACGTCGAACCTGCTCGCGACCCCGCACATCGTCACCCTCGACAATCAGGCGGCGAAATTCCTCGTCGGACAGGATGTTCCGATCACGACCGGCGAAAAACTGGGCGACAATTTCGAAAACGCCTTCCGCACCGTTCAGCGCGAAGAGGTCGGGATCAAGCTGGAAGTGACCCCGCAGGTCAATGGTGCGGGCGAAGTGAAGATGTTCCTCCGTCAGGAAGTGTCGAGCGTCGCCGGCCCGGTCTCGTCGCGCAACAGTGACCTTATTTTGAACAAGCGCTCGTTCGAAACGGTGCTGACCGTCGACGATGGCGAAATCCTCGCGATCGGCGGGCTGCTCAACGATGACGAGCGCAAGACGATCGAGCGCATCCCGCTGCTCAGCGATATTCCGCTGCTCGGCGAATTGTTCAAATCGCGCAGCCGCACCCGGTCGAAAACCAACCTCATGGTCTTCATCCGCCCGACGATCCTGCGCAACCGCGAGGATAATGCCGCGCTCACCGCGCGCCGCTACGGCTATATCCGCGACTTCCAGCTGCGCCGGAACCCCGACGAAGAACCCGCGATCGATACGCTGGTGCGCGACTATCTGGGCGCGGTGCCGCCGGTGCCGACAGCCGAGACCGCCGCCGACATCACCGTTGGCCCGGTTGACCTGCCCGCGCTGCGCGGTCCCGAGGGCAGCGTCACGACGACCGACGTCCCGCCGTCGATTTCGAAAGCGCCCGCGCCGCCGGCCGGAGACTATCCGTGACCGACATCGAACCGGCGGTGCCTGCTTCGGCGCCTCCCCCGGCGCCGGTCGATATCCCTTATGGCTTTGCGCGGGCGCATGGCGTCGTGATCGCGCAGGGCGAAGGCGGCGCATGGCTCGCAACCTTGCGCGACGGCGCCGACCCGGCGGTTTTGATCGAGGTGAAGCGCTATCTTGCGCAGCCGCTGCGCGTTGCAACCGCCAGTGTCGCCGATTTCGATCGGCTGCTCTCCGACCATTATGCCGTCGACAGTTCGGCGGCCGCGATGGCGGGGTCGCTCGACGGCAGTGATATCGACTTCAGTCTGCCGAGCGCCGAAGATCTGCTCGACAGCGCCGACGACGCCCCCGCGATCCGCCTGATCAACGCGATCATCGCCGAAGCGGTGCGACAGGGTGTCAGCGACATTCACATCGAGCCCTATGAAAGCGGCCTCGTCGTGCGGATGCGCACCGACGGGGTGCTGCGCGAGCATCTGCGCATGCCGCCGCACGTCGCGCCCGTCGTCGTCAGCCGCATCAAGGTGATGGCCCGTCTCGACATCGCCGAGCGCCGGGTGCCGCAGGACGGTCGCATCGGGCTGACCCTCGCGGGCAAGGCGGTCGACGTCCGCGTCTCGACGCTCCCCAGCCGTGCCGGCGAACGCGTCGTGATGCGTATTCTTGACAAGGATGCCGCAGGGATCGACTTCGACGTCCTCGGCCTGTCGGGGGCTGCCGACCAGATTTTGCGCGAGGCGCTCGCCGAACCCAATGGCATCATCCTCGTCACCGGGCCGACGGGTTCGGGCAAGACGACGTCGCTCTATGCCGCGCTCAAGCAGTTGAACGATGGCCAGCGTAACATCCTGACCGTCGAGGATCCGGTCGAATATGCCGTCGACGGCGTCGGCCAGACGCAGGTGAACAGCAAGGTCGGGCTCGACTTTGCCGCGGGTCTCCGCGCGATCCTGCGTCAGGACCCCGACGTCGTGATGGTCGGCGAAATTCGCGATCGCGAGACCGCCGACATTGCGGTGCAAGCGTCGCTGACCGGCCACCTCGTTCTCTCGACGGTGCACACCAATGATGCGGTGGGTGCTATAACGCGTCTTAAGGATTTGAAAGTAGAACCTTTTCTTCTGGCTTCTACCTTGCGCGCCGTCATTGCGCAGCGTCTTGTACGCAAACTTTGCGACAATTGCCGCGAACCCGTCCAGGCGGACAACAGCATCGCTGCGATCCTCGGGCTCGACATCGGTACCGTGATTTGGCGCCCGAAGGGCTGCGATCATTGCAACGGCACCGGCTACAAAGGCCGCATCGGCGTGTTCGAGGCGATCAAGGTCGACGAAACCGTGCGCCGCTACATCTATAACGGCGGCGACGAAGCGATGATCGCGCGCCACGCCTTCCTGAAGTCGCCAACGCTCGCCTCGGCGGCGCGGACGATGGTCGCCAAGGGGCTGACCACCGCCGAGGAGGCGATCCGTGTCGCGCGGCGCGAGGAAATCGATGCCTGATTATCGCTATGTGGCGATCGATCCCCAAGGGCGCGAGCGTAAGGGGCGACTGACGGCCGCGAACGACGATGCCGCGCGCGCCGACCTGATGCGGCGGAAGTTCCATATCGTTGCGGTCGAAGCTGCGGGCGCGAAACCCGCAAGCCGTTCGCTGCTCGCCTTCCGCCGGAACAAATTGGGCAGCAAGGAGCTGGCGCTCTTCACCCGCCAACTCGCAACGCTCGCCGAAGTCGCGCCGCTCGAAGAAGCGCTGCGCACATTGACCCGCCAGAGCGAGGCCGAAAGCGCTCGCGCCGTGGTTGGCGACGTCCACGCCGGCCTGCTCGAGGGGCGTCGCCTTGCCGACGCTATGGCGCGTCAGCCGGACAGCTTTCCGCCGCTCTATCGCGCGATGGTCGCGGCGGGCGAGACGACGGGCAGCCTGACGACGATTCTTGCACGTCTCGCGGATCTTCTCGAACGCCAGGCCGAGGTTCGCGGCAAGCTGATTGCTGCGCTCGCTTATCCGATTGTTCTCGCGGTGGTTGCGGTTGGCGTCGTTGCGGCGCTGATGATCTTCGTTGTCCCGCGCGTCGTTGAGCAGTTCACCGACGTCGGCCAGCAATTGCCCTTCCTGACCCGCGCGGTGATCGCGATCTCAAGCTTCGCCGCCAACTGGTGGTGGCTGATCGCGTTGTTGTTTGCTGCCGCAAGTTTCGGCTGGGTGAGCGCGATGCGCCGTCCGGCGTTCAAGGCGCGCGTCGATGCGCGCCTGCTGCGTCTGCCATTGCTCGGCCGTCTGCTGCGCGATCTCTACGCCGCGCGCTTCGCGCGGACGCTGTCGACGATGGTGTCGAGCCGCCTGCCGCTCGTTGATGGTCTGCGTCTCACCCTCCCGACGATCCGCAATGCCTCGCTCGCGGGCGCCACCGCCGCGATCGTCGATCAGGTGCGTGCCGGCGGCAGCCTGTCGGCGGCGCTCCGCGATGCCGGGGTCTTCCCGCCCTTGCTCGTCTATATGACCGCCAGTGGCGAAAGCGCTGGTCGGCTCGAGCAGATGCTCGAGCGCGCCGCCGATTATCTCGAGCGCGAATTCGACCGTTTCACGGCGGCGTCGATGGCGCTACTCGAGCCTGTCATAATTGTCGTTATGGGGTCGTGCGTTGCCCTTATCATCCTCGCCATCCTGCTGCCGATCCTTCAGTTGCAGAACCTTGCAGGTCTATAGCCCATGTCCTTGATGAAGCTTTTCCTTCGCCTGATGCTCGATCCGACCCGTCCGCCCGTCAAACGGCAGCGCAAGCGCGACGAACGCGGCTTTACGCTGACCGAGCTGATGGTCGTCATCTTCATCATCGGGCTGCTCGCGACAGTGGTGATGATCAACGTCCTGCCCAGTCAGGACAAGGCGATGGTGACCAAGGCGAAGGCCGATATCGCGACGCTGGAGACCGCGCTCGAACAATATCGGCTCGATAATCTGGCCTATCCGGCCTCGACCGACGGGCTGAACGCGCTCATCACAGCCCCGCCGGCGCTGGCGCAGCCCGAACGCTATCGCCGCGGTGGCTATATCAAGAAACTGCCCGCCGATCCGTGGGGCCGCCCCTATAATTACCAGACGCCCGGCCCGAACGGCGCCGCCTTCGACGTCTGGTCGCTGGGCGCCGACGGGGCACCGGGCGGGACCGACGACAATGCCGATATTCGCGGAGACAGTTGAGGGGCGAAGCGACCGTCGCAAGACAGAGACCAGCGGCTTTACGCTGGTCGAACTGATGGTTGTGCTCGCGATCCTCGGACTTGCCGCGACCGCGGTGGTGCTGACCATTCCCGGTGAAGAACGCAGCGTGCGCAGCGAGGCCGACCGCCTCGCCGCGCGGCTTGCCGGCGCGCGCGATGTCGCGGTGATCGAGGGGCGCAGCGTGTCGGTCAACTTCGCACCCTCGGGCTATGGTTTTGAACGGCGGATTGCAGGCGAATGGCAGCCACTGCCCGGACGCGCCTTTGCACAGCGCAATTGGCCTGCCGATATCCGTTTTGCTGCAGGCGACGGACAGGGCGCGGCGCGCATATTGTTCGACCGCGTCGGCACCAGTCCGACGCCGCAGACTGTCGTCCTGTCGGGCGGTGACGCGCGCGAGGTCGTGCGCGTTTCTGCGACGGGGGAGGTCAGCCGTGGGCGGTGATCGCGAAAGCGGCTTCACCCTGCTTGAAATGCTGGTGGCGCTCAGCATCATCAGCATCGCGGCGCTGACGCTGGTGCGGCTCGACGCCTATGCGGTGCGCACCGCGGGCGACCTCGACGAAAGTACGATGGCGGGCATTGTCGCGCAGAACCGCGCGGTCGAGTTGTGGACCGACCCCGCGCCGCCGACGATCGGCAACAGTGCATCCTTGGTCGCCAACGCCGGCCGCAACTGGCGTATCGAACAGCGGGTCAAGCGGACTGCCGACGACAGCCTGCTGCATATCGACCTGATCGTTCGGCCCGAGGCCGGGCGCGGGCAGGCGGTGCTGACGATCATCAGGCCGTCGCGATGAAAGTGGAACGGCCTTGCGTCGGCGAGCGCGGCTTCACCCTCGTCGAAATGCTCATTTCGCTGTCGCTCTTCGCCGCGATCGCTGCGATGGGCGTTGGCTTGCTGCGCAGCAGCGTCGATACGCAGGATGCGGTGCAGGGACGGCTGAAGACCATGGGCGGGGTCAACCGGTTGCGCGCGGTGATGGCGAATGATCTCGCGCAAGCGGTCCAGCGCTCGACGCGGGGCAGCGCGGGAGAGAGCGTTCCCGCCTTCATCGGATCGGAAAGCGGTTTCGCTTTCGTCCATGGCGGCGCGGGTGCGCTTGATGGCGGGCCGCGCCCGGCGGTCGAACGTGTTGGCTATGCCCGCGTCGGCACGGAATGGCGCCGCGCCGTCCAGCCGATGCTCGACGGCACAGCCATGGGGGAGGGCGACCGGCTGGTCGGCGACGTGAGCGCGGTGGCCGTGCGCTACCGCGATGAAAAGGGCGCGTGGGGAAGTGTCTGGACGTCGGAGCCCGGGGACCGCCTGCCGCGCGCAGTCGAAGTGCGGCTGACCCGCGAAGGCCGCGCGCCGCTGCTCCTGCTTTTCCTGACCGCGCCGTCGTCGCCCCCGCCGCCTGCCCCGGTGCCTGCACCATGACTTCCAGCACACAGGGTGAACGCGGCGCGGCGCTGCTCAGCGTGCTGCTGCTCGTCGCGGTGATGGCGGTGATCGCCGCGACCGCGCTCGACCGGCTGACGCTTGCGACGCGGATTGCGGGCAGCGCGGCGGCGGTCGATCAGGGGCGGGCATACAGCTTTGCCGCCGAAGAAATTGCGCTGCGCCGCGTCGGCGATCTGGTCGGGCGCGACCCCGCCAAGCTGACGCTCGCGGGCGACTGGCTGGCGCGCGATTTTATCCTGCCGCTGCCCGGTGGCGAGGGAAAGGCGCGGCTTGCAGATGCGAACAACTGCTTCAATCTCAACAGTCTGGTTGCCGAAACCGCGCCGGGGCGGCTCAGTCAGCGGTCGGGTGCGATGCGCCAGTTCGGCGCGCTGATGACCTTGCTCGGGATCGATCCGGGCGAGGCGCAGGCGATCGCCGGGGCGACCGCCGACTGGATCGACAGCGACAGCAACGACGGCCCGCTGGGCGCCGAGGACGGCGTCTATCGGTCGATGCCGAATTCCTATCTGCCCGCCAACCGCAAGATGGCCGACATCAGCGAGTTGCGCGCGGTGCGCGGCGTCAGCCCAAAAATCTATGCACGGCTGAAGCCTTGGATTTGCGTGCTGCCGGTTGCCGAACCGGTGCGGCTTAACGTTAACACGCTCGCGCCCGAACAGGCGCCGCTGGTTGCGATGCTGATGCCGGATCAAATCACCATTGCCGATGCGCGGGCGGCGCTGGCGGCGCGGCCTGCGGACGGCTATGGCAGCAGCGAACGATTCTGGAAGGCGCGCGCGCTCGAACGGCTTGCGCCGGGCGAGGCCGGCGAGCAGGCCGGGGTGACGAGCCGCTGGCTGACACTGACGACGAATGTGACGATGGGGGACGGGTTTTTGACGGCAGTTTCGCTCATCGATGCCAATGGCGGCGCACCGAGCGCCGGGCAGGCATCGCCCGTCATCGTCCGCCGCGACTGGGGCGAGAGCGACTGATATGACGCGCACGCTGGTCCTTTGGCTGCCCCCTGTGGCGGCGCTCGCCGGTAAAGATGTTCCGCAGTCCGCGTGGCTTTGCATCGACGACGGTGTGGTCATCGATTCGGGTCAGGACGACGGCTGGGTCGATGCCTGGGAAAAGCCGGAGGACAACGGCGCCGGCGCCCGGCTGGTCGCGCTCGCGCCCGTCGCCGATGCGCCGCTCTGCTGGCATCAATATCCCGACGCTGCGCCCGCGCAGGCCGCCGCCGCGGCGCGCATCGACACGCTGAAGGCGAGCCTTGGCGACGCGTCGGCGCTGCACGTCGTCGCCGGCCAGCCCGCCGAAGCGGGGCAGGCGGTACCGGTCGCGGTGACGACCCACGCCGCGATGACCGCTTGGACGGAATGGCTCAACGCGCGGGACCTCTCCCCGGCGGCGATCATCCCGGCGGGCGCCGCGGTGCCGCCGCCCGAACCCGACCATTTGTGGTTGGCCGAACTCGGCGGCGAACAGATTATTCGCACCGCGGACCGCGCCTATGCCTCCGACCCCGAACTCGACCCATTGATTGCGTGCGGCCATGATATCGCGCCGCTGGACGCCGACCGGATGCGCGACGCGCTGGTCCTGACGCTCGCCGCGCCGCCGCTCGATCTGCTCAGCGGGGGATGGAAGCCGAAGCGTAGCTGGTCGGTCGATCCGGCGATGCTGCGGCTGGTGAAGTTTCTGGCGATCGCGCTGCTTGTTGTCAGCCTCCTCATCCCGATCATCCATGCCGTGCGGCTCGCCGCCGACACCAGCCGCGCCGACAGTGCAGTGATCGACATAGCGGCGAAGGCGGGGATCAAGTCGTCCGACGCAGCGGCGGCAGAGAGTGAACTCGACCGCCGCCTCGCCGCGGCGGGGGGTGGACCGCTCGCTTTCTCGGTGCCCGCATCGGCGCTCTATGATGCGATGGCCGATACGCCGGGGGTGACGCTGAAGACGCTGTCGCACCGCACCGACGGGACGCTGTCGACGACGCTGGCGGCGCCGCGCGTCGAGGATATCAACCAGGTCCTGCTCGCGCTGCAGGCGCGCGGCTATCGCATTACGGCGCAGCCAATGGCGGGCACCGATGGCCAGCAAATGGCCAATGTCACGATCCGGGCGGTGCCATGACCGAGAAATTGCAAAATTGGTGGATTGCCCTGTCGCTGCGCGAGCGCTGGCTGGTCGGCATAGCCGGGGTGCTCGCGCTCGGCGTTATTATCTGGGGCCTCGGGCGTCCGGCCTATGCCGCTTTCACCGACCTCGAGGCACAGCATCGCGCGGCGATCGAACGCGAAGGCCGGGTGACGGCGAAGGCGCAATTGCTGGCACAACGGCCCGCGAAATCACTCGCGGCGGCGCTCGATGCGGTCGCGATCGATCAATATCTGACGCAATCGGCTGGCGAAATCGGGCTGACCCTCGACCGCAACGAAGCACGGGGCTCGGGTCAGGCGACGATTGCTATCGCCACGGCAAAGGCACCGGTGCTGACCGACTGGCTCGCCTCACTGGAAGCGCAGGGTTTTGTCGTCGATCAGCTGACGATCACCCCCGCCGCCGACGGCACCGTCGGCATGACCGCCGAACTCAGGAAAGGCGGACAATGATGCCGCGTCGTCGCTGGATTATTGCGGCGCTGTTGCTTGCGCTGCTGCTCATTGTCGCAACCTTCCCGATGCGGCTCGCGCTGGGCCTTTCGGGAGCAGCGGATGCTGGCATAACCGCGCGTGAAGTGCACGGGTCGGTGTGGTCGGGGCAGCTTGTCGAGGCGCGGCTCGGGGCGCTTCCGCTCGGCACCGTCCGCGCCAGCCTGTCGCCGCTTGCGCTGCTGACGGGACGGGTCGAAATGGCCTTTGTGCGCGCCGATGATCGGCTTGGCGCGCTGGCGGGGCGCCTGCACGGCAGCAATCCGCGCGGGGTGTCCGACGTCAATGGCGTCACCTCGATGTCGGGCGGGCTTGGCATGATCCCGGTCGATACGATCCGTTTCGAAGGCGCCACGGTGCAGTTCGATGACGCCGGGAAATGCGCGGTGGCCAGCGGGCGGCTCCAGCTGTCGGTTACGGCACCGATCGCCGGGCTTGACCTGTCGCGCGGCCTGTCGGGGCCGCTGACGTGTGTGAATGGCCGCGCGCAGGCGGCGCTCGCCAGCCAGTCGGGGATGGAGCGGCTGACGCTGTGGTTCGACGGCAGCGGCACTTGGCGCGCGCAATTCGCTATCAATGTCGACCGCGATCCGGCGATGGCGGCGGCGCTCGCTGTGCTCGGTTTCAAGGCGGGATCGGGCGGGTTCGTGCTGGCGACCTCGGGCCGTTTCTAACATGCCGGCCCTCGACGCCTTGCCCTATGGCTTGGGCGTCGGTTTTGCCGCGCTGATCGGGCTGATCCTCGGTAGTTTCATTGCAACATTGGTGCTGTGTTGGCCTGCCGGGCGCTCGGTGCTCGGGCGTTCGCATTGCGACGCGTGCAAGCGGTCTCTGGCGCCATGGGATCTGGTGCCGCTGCTCTCGGCGCTTTTATCGCGGGGCCGCTGCCGACGGTGCGGCGCGCGGATCGATCCGTTTCACAGCCGGGTCGAGATCGGATCGGCGCTAATCGGCGCGCTGGCGCTTGCCGTCATGCCCGGCGTGCCGGGCTGGCTCTGGGCGTTGTTCGGCTGGCTGTTGCTGCCGCTCGCGTTGCTCGATGCACGTCATTTCTGGCTTCCCGACCGGTTGAGTGCGCTGCTCGCGGCCACCGGCCTGTTGCTCGCGGGGCCGCTGATGGAGACGGCGCTCACCGATCGCTGGATTGGCGCCGTCGCGGGCGGGGGCGCGCTGGCGCTGGTCGCCTGGGCCTATCGCCGTGCGCGCGGCGCAGACGGTATGGGCGGCGGCGATCCCAAGCTGGTCGCAGCAATCGGCGCGTGGCTGGGTTGGCAGGCGCTGCCGCTGATGCTGTTGCTCGCCAGCCTCGGGGGGATCGTCTGGGCGCTCGCCACACAAGAAAAAGGGGACCAGCCGCTGGTTCAGCGGCGGATCCCCTTTGGTCTCTTTGCCGGCACCGCCGCCTTTGCAGCGGTGCCAGTCTGGCTGCTGATCAGCGGCCGATAATGACGGTCACCGCGCGGCGGTTCTTTGCATAGGCTTCTTCGGTCGAACCGAGTTCGGCCGGGCGTTCCTTGCCATAGCTGATGACCTGAATGCGGTTCGGATCGATGCCGATCGACGAGAGATAGTTTTTCGCGGCGTTGGCGCGGCGTTCGCCTAGCGCGATGTTGTAGTCGCGCGTGCCGCGTTCGTCGGCATGGCCTTCGAGCGTGACGCGGACCGCGGGGTTGCGTTGCAGCCATTGGGCCTGGCTCTGCAGCGTCGCCTGATCTTCGGCATCGACATTATACTGGTCGAAACCGAAGAATACGCGGTCCGAAGACACGTTGGCGACGAAATCTTCCTGCGATCCCGGCACGACCCCCGTGCCGGTTCCGGTGCCGGTATCGCTTCCCGTACCCTCGGGAGCCGGCGGCAGCACTTCGGGCGCCTTTTTTGCGCAGGCGCCAACAGCAAGCATGGTGATCGCCGCGATCATCGCGGTGGTTTTGCGTATCGTCATGTTTTCTGTCCTCTTGTTGTTGCGATCGTTGTAAAGGGTGACCGCGATGAACTCATGTTGAACGCGACTCTTCAATCCCGCAGATTTCCTTTGGTTCCTCTGATTTTCTGCACGTTATGGCAGCACCGGGCCCCAGCTTGGATCCGACCCGTCCTGCGGGGTCGGCAGGCGGCGAAGGTTCACGCCGGTCAGGTCGACCTGCCACAGGCTGGACTTGCCCTCGCGGCCCGGCGAGGTGCGGAAGAATTGCAGCACGCGACCGTTCGGCGACCATGTTGGCGCTTCATCCTGCCAGCTGTTGGTCAGCATGCGCACGCCGCCGCCCGACGGGGTCATCACCCCGATACGAAACTCGCCGCCGCCGAGGCGAGTGAAGGCGATCAAATCGCCGCGCGGCGACCATTCGGGGGTCGCATAGCGCCCGCCGCCAAAGCTGATCCGTTGCTGGTTCGACCCGTCGATGTTCATCGTATAGACTTGCTGGCTGCCCGACCGGTCGCTTTCGAACACGATCTTCTTGCCATCGGGCGAGAAGCTGCCGCCGACGTTGATCCCGGGGGTGCTCGTCAGCCGCACGGGCGTTCCGCCATTCGCCGAGATGCGATAGATGTCGGTGTTGCCGCCGACCGCCATCGAATAGAGGATCTGCGACCCATCGGGCGACCAGCGCGGCGCGAAGGTCGTGTTGCCGCTTTCGGTCACCAGCTTCTGCGACCCGCTGGCGACGTCGTAAATGAACACGCGAACGCGGTTGTTCAAATAGCTGACATAGACGATCTTCTTGTAATCGGGCGAGAAGCGCGGGCTGATTGCCAGCGCCTGACCGTTGGTGACGAAGCGGTGATTGCCGCCGTCGCTGTCCATGATCGCGAGCCGCTTGATGCGGTTCCCCTTGGGCCCGCTCTCGGCGATATAGGCGACGCGGCTGTCGAAGAAGGGCGCTTCGCCCGACAGCCGCGAATAAATGGCGTCGGCGCATTTGTGCGCAGCGCGGCGCCAGTCGCCGGGCTGGATTTCAAAACCCTGGCGCACCAGTTCGGTGCCGAGGTCGGTGTCGTAAAGATAGCAGCCGACGACGAGCCCGCCGGTTCCGCTCGCCTGAACGAAGCCATGGACGACATTTTCGGCGTTGCGCGCTTTCCAGTCGGCAAATTGCGGCGCGCGCACTTCGGCCATGCTGATCGCGCGGACGCTGCCGGGGCCGAGCGGCGCGTACAACCCGCTGCGCTCGAGATCTGCGGCGATGACTTCGGCGATCTGGCGGCCGAGGCTATCGGTGCGCAGCCCGGCGACGGTCGTTACCGCCGGGGTTGCGAGCGCGGGAACGGCGATGACGGTGCGATCCTGCGACAGTGTGCCCTCGATCGTTTCGCGCGGCTCGGTTGGCGTGACTGCGGGTGGCACGGCGGTCTGGGCGAACACCGGAGCGGTGGTCAGCAACAGGGCGAAGGAAAGGCTGGTGCGGAGGATCATCTCACTTACCTCTTGATGAAATCGAGCGTGTAATTCTGCCAGAAGCTGTAATTTTCTTCGGGCAGGTCGAAGGGCGCGGCGAGTTCGACCGCGCGTTTGGCGCATTCCTGATGGCGCTGGACCAGGTTCTTGTTGCTGTCATTCTCACCGGTGGTCGTGACGCTGGTGAAACCGGCCAACGCGCCCGATTGGGTCAGGCGGAACTTCACCACGGTCTTGAGCTGGTCGGCATCGAAGCCGCTGACCTGACATCGGTTCCAGCGCGACGCCACGGCGGCCTTGATGCTGACGTCGATCGAGCGGCGAACCTCGGCCGCCGTCGCGGCCGCCGGGGCCCCCTTTTTGGGCGGAACCTTGGGGGCGTCTTTCGCCAGACCATCGACCAGACCATCAAGCCTGCCGGTGGGCCGCGTCGGTGTCTTCTTCGCCGGAGGTGCTTTCGGTGCCGCCTTGGGCTGCGCCTTTTGCGCAGCAGGTGGAGTCTTCTTGGGAGTCACTACCGGACGCGCGACCTGCTTGGGCGTCGGTGCTGGCATTGGCCGCACCACCGGTTCGGGCTCGGGCGGCGCGGGCATCGGTTCGGGCGCCGCGATGTCGACGGCTTCCTCTTCTCCCAGCCGCGCGGCGGGCGGGGTATCGCTGATCACCGGTGCGGTCGAAGTCGGCGCGGTTTCGGCGATCAGGTCGACCTCCATCGGCGGATTGTCGAAGCGGCGGTCGCCCGCGGTCCATTGCACCGAAAGCAGGCCGACAATGACGATATGCGCCGCCACCGCGATGGCGATGCCGCGTCCTTCATTTCCCCCCGCTGCCCGTGTTTCGGTCATCATTCTTGCCTATTGTCCGCTATCTGAACCCGCAGTGACCGCCGGTTCAGCGGCCGCCGGTGCGGTCTCGGACCCGGTCGTCACCAGCGCGATCCGCGACAGGCCTGCGCGGTTGAGCTCGCCCATCACGCGCATCACGCGACCATAGTCGAGGCCCTTGTCGGCGCGCAGCATGATCTGGCGCGGCTTGTCCCCTTCCTTCGCCTCGCGCGCGATCGCGTCGAGCCGCGCGGGCAAATCGGCCTCGGACACCACCTCTTCGCCAATGTACAGCGTGTCGTCGGCGTTGATCGACAACTGTACGGGCTCCTGCTCTTCGGTCTCGACGGGCTTTGCGCGGCTTTCGGGCAGGTCGATCGGCACCGCCGAAGCAAGCAAGGGCGCGGTGATCATGAAGATGATCAACAGCACCAGCATCACGTCGACCAGCGGGGTGACGTTGATTTCGGACATCGGCGCGCGATGTCGCCCGCGGCCACGCCGCGCGCTGGCGCCGCCGGAAGGGCCCGACATCGCCATCAGGCTTCGACCTCGAGTTCGCGGCTGAAGGTTGCGTGCAGCCCGTCGGCGAAGCGGCCCAGCCGCGATTCGAGCCGGTTCAGGCGCTGCGAAAAGCTGTTGTACGCGATGACGGCAGGGATGGCTGCGAACAGGCCGATCGCGGTCGCGAACAGCGCCTCGGCGATCCCCGGCGCGACGACGGCAAGGCTGCTGTTATTTTCCGCCGCGATCGCGGTGAAGCTGCGCATGATGCCCCACACGGTGCCGAACAGTCCGACGAAGGGTGCAACCGACCCGATGGTTGCGAGCGTCCCGATCTTTTCGGCGAGCCGGTCGACTTCGCCCGCGATCGCACTGTTCATCGCAATGCCCAGCCGTTCGCGGGTGCCGTCGCGATCGACCGTCTTGCCCACCGTCGACCGGCGCCATTCGCTGATGCCTGCGCCGAGGATCTTCGCGCTCGGCAATTCCTCGCGGCCATTTTCTTCGAAAAATTTGTCGATATTGCCTGCGCGCCAGAAATCGCGCTCGAAGCGTTCGGACGCGCTCATCATTTTGCTGACGCCGCGGCCATGGCCGATGATCACGGTCCAGACATAGATGGAGGCGCCGAGAAGCCCGATCATCACCGCTTTCACGATGATGTCGGCTTGCAGGAACAGCGCCACGGGCGACAGCGTCGCCGCATCGGCGGCCAGCGAGATATTGTCTAGCAAGGGAAAATCTCTCCATTCATGATGGCGGTAAATCGGTCGGCCCAGCCCGCGGGCTGGCGGCGCGGCCGGCCTTCGGGTGACAGGAATGCGGCGGTAACACGTCCGTCTGTAAGCGTTTGGTCGCTTAACGTGTCATGACCGCGAAGGATGCGCTGCGCGATAATCACGCTCGCACCGCGCACCGCCTCCACCGTGCTGACGACGAGCAGGTCGTCGTCGAGCTTCGCGGGACTACGATATTTGATGGCGAGATCGGTGACCGCCCAGGCGCCTTCGCCGCCCTCCATCGCCGCGCGCTGGTCGATCCCGGCGAGGCGCAGCATGTCGGATCGTGCGCGTTCCATATAACGCAGATAATTCGCGTGATAGACGATCCCCGACAGGTCGGTGTCTTCAAAATAGACCCGCGCCTGGTAATGATGCGCGGCCCCGACGAAGGCGCCGGGGACGAAGGGGGGAGGAACGTCGACCATTGTTCTGACCGATAGCCGGTGGGGGACTCGCCGCAAACCCCTGATCAACGATTCGTCGCACCTTCGTGCCGTTTGGCGGAAGAAAACCGCGCAATTGCGCGCTACTTGCCCTGATCGAACAATCCGTCCTGCGATCCGGCGGGCGGATTGAGCCCCAGATGTTTCCATGCGCTGGCGTTGAGCATGCGCCCGCGTGCGGTGCGCGCGATCAGCCCGACCTGCAGCAAATAGGGTTCGATGACGTCTTCAACCGTGTCGCGGGGTTCGGACAAGCCCGCCGCGAGCGTTTCGACCCCGACCGGCCCGCCGCGATAAATATCGGCGATCATGGTGAGGTAACGGCGGTCCATCGCATCGAGCCCGAGCGCGTCGACCTCCAGCCGGTTGAGCGCGGAGTCGGCGGCCTTGCGGTCGACGATCGCGTGCCCGGCTACGGTGGCAAAATCGCGCACACGGCGGAGCAGTCGCCCTGCGATGCGCGGCGTTCCGCGCGCGCGCCTTGCAATCTCCAGTGCCCCATCGGGTGCGATCGGCAGCGACAGCAGTTTCGCCGCGCGGGTGATCACCTGCTGCAGCTCGGCATGCGTATAAAAATTGAGCCGTACCGGAATTCCGAAGCGGTCGCGTAGCGGGGTCGTCAGCAACCCCTGCCGCGTCGTCGCGCCAACGAGGGTGAATTTGGGCAGATCGATTCGCACCGATCGCGCCGAGGGCCCTTCGCCAATCATGATGTCGAGCGCGCGATCCTCCATCGCGGGATAGAGGATTTCCTCGACCGCAGGTGACAGCCGGTGGATCTCGTCGATGAACAGCACATCGCCGTCCTCGAGATTGGTGAGCAGCGCGGCAAGATCGCCCGCCTTGGCGATCACCGGGCCCGAGGTCGAACGGAAGCCGACGCCAAGCTCGCGCGCGACGATCTGAGCCAGCGTCGTCTTGCCGAGCCCCGGCGGGCCAAAAAACAGCACATGGTCGAGCGCGTCGCCGCGCGCCTTCGCAGCCTCGACAAAAATGCGGAGGTTTTCGCGCGCCGCCGCCTGCCCGACGAATTCGGCCAGCGTCTTGGGACGCAGCGCTGCGTCGGCATCTTCGGGCGTGCGGATCGGGGTGGTGAGGCCGACGGGTTCAGTCATGATGTTCTATTGCATCGCCAGTAATCGAAACCCAAGGCTCTTGCCGCTCCTCATAGACAGAATAGTCGGGCACAAAGCCGTGGCCCGGCTCGAAATTGCCGAGCGGCACCGCATAGGCCTCATGATAGGGTCTCGCCCTGTACCAGACACCCGAACCGCAGGTGCCGCAGAAGAAAAAATCGGCGATGTTGCCGCTGTCGCCGGTGTATTGCCACATCTTCGGCTCGCCCTCGGTGCGGATTTGCTCGGCGGGGAAGCGAACCTGCGCGGCAAAGGCGCTACCGCTCCGCGCCTTGCACTCGCGGCAATGGCAGACCGACACGCGGATGGGCTCGCCGGTGCAGGCGATGCGGAGCTGGCCGCAACGGCAGGATGCGTGGCGGACCCGGTCGATCACTTCGCCGCTTTCTTCAGCGCCACCCGAACCAGCGCGTCGAGGCTCGCGTCGGCGCCCAGTTCCTCGCTCGCGGCCGCAACGGCGGCGCTCGCCTCACCGGGCTTGAAGCCAAGGCCGGTGAGGGCGGTGACGGCGTCGCCGAGCGGGCCGGGGGCGGAGGACAGGGTTCCACCTCCGCCACCCGATATCCCGCCGAGCGCGCCTGCCTTGTCCTTCAGTTCATGCGTAATCCGCTGTGCGAGCTTCGGCCCGACGCCGTTCGCGCGCGCGATCATCGCACTGTCGCCGCTCGCGAGGGCGCGCTGGAGGTCGCTGATTTCCAGTGCGGAGAGGATCGCGAGCGCGACCTTCGTACCGACGCCTTGGACGTGGGTGAGCAGGCGGAACCAGTCGCGTTCCTCGGCCTTGGCAAAGCCGAGCAGGCGCAGGAAATCCTCGCCGACCAGCATTTCGGTGTGGATGGTCACATCGCCGCCCGTCGGGCCCAAGGCGTCGAGGGTGCGGGCCGAGGCTTCGACCAGATAACCGACACCGCCAACATCGATCACCGCATGGCCTGCGGCGCTGCTGTCCAACCGTCCGGTGAGTTTTGCGATCATGCGCTTTGCCTAGCGCGAGGAGAACGAAAAGGGAATCAATTTCCCTTCCTCGTCAGATATACCCCCGCTTCGTCACGCCGGATCAAGTCCGGGGCGACGAAATATTATAGCGCGGTCGATGGTTCGCGTGGCAGATCGCGACCGCCAGCGCATCGGCAGCATCGGCCCCCACGACCTTCGCGCCGGGTAGCAGCACGCGCAGCATCGCCTGCACCTGCTCCTTCGCCGCGCCGCCGGTGCCGACGATCGCTTTCTTGACGAGGCGCGGCGCATATTCGCCGACAGGCAATCCGGCGCGCGCGCAGCCGAGCAGGACCACGCCGCGCGCGTGTGCGAGCTTCAGCGTCGATTGCGGATTGTCGTTGACGAAGATTTCCTCGACCGCGGCGCACTCCGGGCCATGATCGGCGATCACCGCCGCGAGCACCGTGTCGAGATGCGCGAGCCGGTCGGGCAGGGGCGCCTTGGTGTCGGTTTTTACCTGCCCGTTGGCGACATGGCTGATCCGGCTGCCCTCGACGCGGATGATGCCCCAGCCGGTGCAAGTGAGCGAGGGATCGAGGCCAAGGATAATCATCAGAAAAGCCCCTCCTGCTTGCCGGAGGGGTTTGGGGTGGGCAAGTGGCGTTGCCCCTGAAGGGCCCACCCCCGGCCCCTCCCGCTAGCGGGAGGGGAGGTAGGCATCAGCCCAATTTCTCCATCACTGCGTCGGGGATTTCATAATTACCCCACACGGTCTGGACGTCATCGTCGTCGTCGAGCGTGTCGATCAGCTTGAACAAGGTTTGCGCCATCGACTGGTCCGTGATTTCACTCTTCAGCGTCGGGCGCCATGCGAGCTTCACGCCCTCGGCTTCGCCGAGCTTGCCCTCGAGCGCTTTCGCGACTTCGTGCAGGCCGTCGACGTTGGTCCAGATTTCATGACCATCTTCGGACGATTCAACATCGTTGGCGCCCGCGTCGAGCGCGGCTTCGAAAACCGTGTCGGCATCACCCGCTTTGGCGGGGTAGCTGATCAGGCCGAGCCGGTCGAAACCGTGGCTGACGCTGCCCGAGGTGCCGAGGTTGCCGCCATTTTTGCTGAACGCGGTGCGGACGTTTGTCGCGGTGCGATTGCGGTTGTCGGTCAGGGCTTCGACAATCAGCGAAACGCCACCGGGGCCATAGCCTTCGTACCGGATTTCTTCGTAATTATCGCCCTCGCCGCCCGATGCCTTGTCGATCGCGCGCTGGATATTGTCCTTGGGCACCGACTGCGCCTTGGCGGCGTTGATCGCTGCACGGAGACGGGCATTCGCGTCGGGATCGGGCAGGCCCATTTTCGCTGCGACGGTGATTTCCCGCGAAAGCTTGGAAAACAGCGAGCTGCGCTTTTTGTCTTGCGCACCCTTGCGGTGCATGATGTTCTTGAATTTACTATGGCCGGCCACGGCTGGCTCCTTTGACGAATAGCGGACAAGATTTATCGCGGCTCCTAGCTTGGTGCGCGGAAGGTGGCAACCACGGCGCCGATGCGGCATGCTAACCAAAATCAGGAGGCGAGCGATGGGCGATTATATTCTGTTGATGCACGACGATACGGTCGCGCAGGAAAGCGACTCCGCGTGGCAGGCCTATATCGGCCAGCTGCAAGCCAGTGGGGCGTTCGGCGGCGGGAGCGCGATAGGGGCGGGAATCTGCCTCCGAAAAAACGGCGACCCGGCACAGGCATCCGACCATCTGACCGGATACATCCGCGTCGAGGCCGCATCGGTGGACGAAGCGCGGCGTCTGGTGATCGGGAACCCGGTGTTCGAATGCGGTGGTACGGTCGAGATTCGCGCGCTGCCCGTCGACTAGCGTCCGGGCCCGGCTGCGAAGGTCAAACGACGACCGCCGTCCCGCTGGCCGAGACCATCAGCATCGACCCGTTCTGGCCGAGTACTTCATAGTCGAGGTCGACGCCGACCACCGCATTGCCGCCCAGCCGCGCCGCTTCGGCTTCCATCTCGGCGATGGCTTCCTTGCGCGCGCGGGCCAGGACATCTTCATATTTGCCCGACCGCCCGCCGACGATATCGGTGATGCTGGCGAACAAATCGCGGAAAAGATTGGCGCCGACGATTACTTCGCCGGTGACGATGCCCAGATATTCGCGGACCGGACGGCCCTCGAGCGTGTTGGTGGTGGTACTGAACATCGTCTCTCTCCCTGATTGGATGACGGGGGTCAGTCGATCCCGAGTGCGCTTTTATACACGTCGAGGATCGCTTCCATTTCCTTGCGGTCGTGCGGCGGCAATTTGCGCAGGCGAACGATCTGACGCATGATCTTCGGATCGTAACCCTGCGATTTCGACTCATTATAGGTGTCGCGAATATCGTCGGCGATGCCCTTTTTCTCTTCTTCCAGCCGCTCGATGCGTTCGATGAAAAGACGCAGTTGCTGGTCGGACACGGTGGCTTCGCTCATTTTTAACTCCGCTAAGTCTGGATGGGGTGGCGCGAGAATCGCCTCGGCGTCGCAGTAGCGAGGTCAGGGATTCTTGGCCATGCTTTCTTCCATCCGCGCGAGCTGTTCGGGTGTCGCAGGAGTGTGATGGAGGGTTTTCCATGCTGCTGTAGGCATGCCGTGGACGATCGCGCGGCCGGCTTCCTTGTCCATGTCGCCCGCTTCGGCGATCCAGTCACCGAGGCAGTTGCGGCAAAATCCGGCGAGCCCCATCAGGTCGATGTTCGCGGCGTCGCTGCGATGCCGGAGCAGGCGGACGAGGCGGCGAAAGGCCGCAGCCGCGACCGCATCGTCCAAAGTGTCGAGCGCGTCGTTTGGTGCGGTCTGGTCGTCGCTGCAGGACATTGGGATTCTCCGTTCGTCGGTTCGGGTGGATGAATAGCTATACGGCGGTTGCGCTGGCGCGATCAACGCGTCATGCCACCCGGACGTAACGGCAGTTCAACCAGCGGAGCAAATGTGGTCCAACAATTTACCCCCCGCCAGCGCAAGGTGCGCATTCTGGCGACCCTTGGCCCCGCGAGCGCAACCCCCGAGATGATCGCCGCGCTGCACCGCGCCGGCGCCGACGCCTTTCGCGTCAATATGAGCCACGGCGATCACGCCGGTCACGCCAAGGTGATCGCGGCGATCCGCGCGCTCGAAAAGGGTACCGGCCGCCCGACGACGATCCTCGTCGATCTGCAGGGGCCGAAATTGCGCGTCGGCGCGTTCAAGGATGGGCCGGTCGAGCTGGTGAAGGGCGCGCTCTTCACGCTCGATACCGACACGGTGCCGGGCGATGTGACGCGCGTTCACTTGCCGCACCCCGAGCTTTTTGCGGCGGCCGAGGCGGGCACGCGCCTGCTGATTGACGATGGCAAGCTGGTGCTGCGCGTCCAGAGCGTCAGCGCGAACAGGATCGAGACGGTGGTCGAGGTCGGCGGCAAGATTTCGGACCGCAAGGGGGTCAACGTCCCCGACGTCGTCGTTCCGCTCGCGGCGTTGACCGAAAAGGACCGCAAGGACCTGACCTTCGCGCTCGAACAGCATGTCGACTGGGTCGCGCTGTCGTTCGTGCAGCGGCCCGAGGATGTCGCCGAAGCGCGGCGGCTGATCGGCGGCAAGGCAGCGCTGCTCGTGAAATTCGAAAAGCCCGCGGGCGTCCAGCGGCTCGAAGAGATTTTGGAGCTCGCCGACGCCGCGATGGTCGCGCGCGGCGATCTGGGGGTCGAATTGCCCCCCGAAGCCGTGCCGCCGCTGCAAAAGCGCATCGTCGCGACCGCGCGGCGGATGGGCAAGCCCGTCGTCGTCGCGACCCAGATGCTCGAATCGATGATCGTCTCGCCCTCGCCGACGCGCGCCGAAGTGTCCGACGTCGCGACCGCCATTTATGACGGCGCCGATGCGATCATGCTGTCGGCCGAAACTGCGGCGGGTGCTTGGCCGGTCGAGGCGGTGACGATGATGGACAGTATTGCGCGCTCGGTCGAAAGCGATCCCGATTATTATCGGCGGCTGCATTTCACCGAAACCCTGCCCGATGCGACGACCGCCGATGCGCTCGCCGAAGCGGCGGGCGGCATCATCGGGACGATCGATGCCGACGCGATCATTTGTTTCACCGCATCGGGTTCGACCGCGCGCCGCGTCGCGCGCGAACGACCGGGCGCGCCCCTGCTCGTGCTGACGCCGAAGCGCGAGGCAGCGCGGCGGCTTGGACTCCTGTGGGGTGCGCATGCCGTCCCGACCAAGGATATCGGCAGCTTTGAAGAAATGATCGCCAAGGGCAAGCGCATGGCGCTGCGCCACGGCATCGGCCGTGCGGGCGCCAAGCTGGTGATGATGGCGGGGGTTCCGTTCGGTACGCCGGGGTCGACCAACGTGCTCCACGTCGCGACGCTGACCGGAGACGAACTGCGCGACTACGCGGATTGACTCAGTCTGGCACAAGAGTTTCCGGCCGATTCAGAAAATTTCCGGGGTGATTCAGAACGGGACGTTCAAAAATGGTAAATGCTCTTTGCACCATTGACGCGGAGCGGCATAGTTGGTGGATGTAGTGCGTCGGACCCGCATCGGGGGATCGGCATTGCAAGTCCGGAGGTCCAGCCCGCGTGTCCGCACCGTTTCGTTTCCCGCGCTTCTTCGTGACCAGCCCGGCGCCTTGCCCGTATCTGGCGGGCAAGACCGAGCGCAAGGTGTTCACCGAACTGAGCGGCAATAATGCGAACGAGCTGAACGATGCGTTGGGCCGTATCGGGTTCCGGCGCAGCCAGTCGGTCGCTTATCGCCCGAGCTGCGCCGATTGCTCGGCCTGCGTGTCGGTGCGCGTTTGTGCGAGCGAATATGCGCCGAGCAATTCGCAGAAGCGCACTCTGCGTCGCAACGGCGATCTCGTCGCCACCGCCTGCAAGCCCTGGGCGACCGAAGAGCAATATGCGCTGCTGCGCTCCTATCTCGGGTCGCGCCATCCCAATGGCGGGATGGCTGATATGGACGAACAGGATTTCGCCGACATGGTCGAACAGACCCCGGTCGACAGCCATATGATCGAATATCGCGAACCGTCAGTGGATGGTGCTCCGGGCCGCCTCGTCGGTTGCTGCCTGACCGATCGCCAGGGCGACGGCCTGTCGATGATCTACAGCTTCTTCGATGCCCACCATCCGCTGCGCGAGGGGCTGGGTACCTATATCATCGCCGACCATGTGCTGCGCGCCGCCAAGGCTGGACTTGCCTATGTCTATCTGGGCTATTGGATCGAAGGGTCGTCGCGGATGGCGTATAAGGCGCGCTTCCGTCCGCTTGAGCGCCTTGGTCCCGACGGCTGGTCGCGTTTCGAGCCTGTCGCGTCGGATCGCATCGCGGAGATATTCGAACTCGCCTGAAGCGTCGCCAGAATATCTCGACCACCATTGACCTTGCCCCGCTTTCAAGGGCATAGCTTCTCACCCAGGACATAAGTCCGGGTCGCATCCATTGTGATCTCGCCGGGGGGCTGGCGAAGGGGGGATAGGGATGCCTAAGTGCAATCTTTTCAACAGCATGGCAGCCGCTTTGGCTGAGCGCTTCGGCAATCGGAGTCTGCGCGCATGAGCGAGCCGGTCAAGGTCGCGATCATCGGTTCGGGGCCTGCGGGGCTCAGCGCCGCGTCGCGCGCCGCGCAGCTTGGGCTGAGCCATGTCCTGCTCGAAAAGACCGACCATCTGTCCGACACCATCTATAAATATCAAAAGGGCAAGCATGTCATGGCGACGCCCAATCGCCTCGACCTGCGCTCCGACTGCCGTTTCGACGAGGGCGCGCGCGAGACGATCCTTGGCATCTGGGACGAGGATGCCGCTGCCAACAAGATCAGCGTCGCCTATCACGCCGAAGTCGTCGAGGTGACGGGCGCGAAGGGCGCGTTCCAGATCAAGACCGCGAAGGGCGATGTCATCGTCGCCGAGCATATCGTCCTCGCGATCGGGACGCAGGGCAATCCGAACCGGATGCGCTGCCCCGGAAACGATCTGCCGCACATCATCTATACCGTCGACGACCCCGAAGATTTCAAGGACAAGCATATCACCGTCGTCGGATCGGGCGATGCGGGGATCGAAAACGCGCTCGGCGTCGCCGAAGAAGCGCTCGAAAACACGGTCACCATCCTCAACCGATCCAAGGATTTCGCGCGCGCCAAGCCGAAGAATGTGTCCGACATGATGGAGGCGGGCGAAAACGGCTCGATGAGCATTCGGACCGAGACCCAGCCCAAGCTGGTTGAACCCGGCTGGCTGACGCTCGAAACCCCAACGGGCGACGAGAAGATCGAATGCGACGTCATTGTCGCGCGCCTCGGTTCGGTCGCGCCGCGCGGCTTCGTCGAATCGATGGGGATCGAGTTCACGGGGCCCGACCGCGAAGCCTTTCCGAAGCTGTCGCCGACGTTCGAGACGACGGTGCCCGGCATCTATGTCATCGGTGCGCTCGCGGGCTATCCGCTGATCAAGCATTGCATGAATCAGGGCTATGACGTCGTCGAGTTTCTGAACGGCAATCAGGCGCTGACCCCCGCCGACGAAAAGGATCTGGCAGCGATCTTCGCGGGCTTGCCGCAGCAGAAGTCGGTCAGCGAATGGCTGGAATTTCTGCGCACGCGCATTCGCATCTTCGCCGATGTCTCGCCGCTGCAGATGCGCGAATTCATGCTCGATTCGAAGGTTGCATTTTATCGCACCGGCGACGTCGTGTTCGAAAAGGACGAGCCGGGCTCGTCTCTCTTCGCGATCGCCGACGGGCAAGCGCTGGTCGAAGTCGCGCCCGGCGTTACCGTTCCGATCGAAGAGGGTTCGATCTTCGGCGAAGTCGGTCTGATCTCGGGCCGCAAGCGCGGCGCGACGATCCGCGCGGGCGCCGACAGCATCTTCGTCGAAGTATCGCGCACCGCGGCGCTGAAACTGATGGGATCGGTTCCGGGCGCCAAGCGCGTGATCAACCGCATCTCGCTCGAGCGCCAGCTGCTTCAGATTTTCAAGGGCGGCCTGACGGTCGAGGATCTGGCGCCGGTCGTCGACGATGCCGAGGTGATCCGCGTCCCCGCGGGCAAGGTCGTGCTTCAGGAGGGCGACGCGGGCGACGACGTCTATGTCATCCGGTCGGGATCGATGGTCGTCGAAAAGGATATCGGCGGCAAACCGATCTTCCTGCGCTATCTGCCCGCCGGCAGCTATTTCGGCGAAATGGCGGTGCTCAGCGGCGCGCCGCGCAATGCCACGGTCAAGGCCGCGGTCGGCAGCGAGGTCATCAAGCTGACCGGCGCGGGCTTCAAGGCGATGCTCGCGGCGCGGCCGCAGGTGCGCGAGGCGACCGAGAAAGCCGTCGCCGAGCGCGCGCAGATGAACAGCTTCATCGAATCACGCAAGGCGAGCTATTCGAGCGCGGTCGATCTCTATTCGGACACCGCGACCTTCATCATGAAGGAGGGGTTGGGCGAGGCGACCGACGCGCTGCTGATCGACGAAAATCTGTGCGTCGGCTGCGACAATTGCGAAAAGGCGTGCGCCGACAGCCATGAAGGCCTGTCGCGGCTCGACCGCGAGGCGGGCAAGACCTTCGCGCATCTTCATGTGCCGACCAGTTGCCGCCACTGCGAGCATCCGCATTGCATGGCCGACTGCCCGCCGAATGTGATCCATCGCGGCCCCGACGGCGAAGTATTCATGGAGGAAGGCTGCATCGGTTGCGGCAACTGCATGCGCAACTGCCCCTATGGCGTGATCCGCATGGAGGCGGCGCCGCCCGAGAAGCCCAGCCTGCTGCGCTGGCTGCTCACCGGGTTCGGCCCCGGCCCGGGCGAGCCTTCGCCCAAATGGACCAAGGCGAATATGCCCGAGGGCAAGAAGCCCAAGAAAATCGCGGTGAAGTGCGATATGTGCAAGGGCATATCGGGCGGTCCCGCTTGCGTTCGCGCGTGCCCGACCGGCGCGGCGATCCGCGTCTCGCCCGAGGAATTTCTGTCGATCGCGCGGCTCGAAGAGGATGCCGGCTGATGGCGTCGCTCTTCCAACGCCGCCGTAACAAGGCGACCCAGACCGAGCGGATTCGCGAGCGGCGCCATGAAGGCTTTCTGCGCCACGCCGATTTCCGCTGGGCAAAGATTTCGGGCGGGCTCTGCCTGCTGGTCATCGTCAGCTATGCACTGGTCGATGTCACGCCGCGGCACAATGGCGGCAGCTGGTATGGCTATACGCTCGGCACGATTGGCGCCGGACTGATCCTCTGGCTCACTGCGCTTGGCTATCGCAAGCGCAAGATGACGAGCACCGCCTGGTCGCTGAAGGCGTGGACCTCGGCGCATGTCTATCTCGGACTCAGCCTGATCGTCATCGGCACCTGGCACACCGGGTTTCAGCTTGGTTGGAACGTCCACACCCTCGCATGGGCGCTGATGATGCTGGTGATCCTCTCGGGGCTTTATGGCGTCATCGCCTATGCGACCTTGCCCAAGGCGCTGTCGAATAACCGCGATGAAATGACGCAGATGCAGATGCTCGAGGCGATCCGCGCCTTCGACCGGCAATTGCACGCGGCGGCGCAGCCGCTGACGCCTGAAGATACCGCGCCAGTGCTCGCGGCGCTCGAGGAAGACCCGTTTGCGGGCAGCATCCGCGCGCGCCTGTCGGGGCGCTATCCCGGGTGCGCGACCGCCGCTGCGCTTCGCACCCTGTCGGCGTCGCGCAGCAGCGATGCCGAGGCGCGCGAAAAGGTCGTCGGCCTGTTGTCGCAAAAGGAAGCGGCGCTGACGCGGCTGCGCAAGCATCTGCGGATTCGCGGGCTGCTCGAAATCTGGCTTTATGTGCATGTGCCGCTGACCTTCGCGCTGATCGCGGCGCTGTCGGCGCATATCATCAGCGTCTTTTTCTACTGGTAAGGCGGGGAGGGGAAATATGAGCTTCATCCTGCGCCGCATTTCGACGACGAAAACCGGCAAGCAAATCATCCGCGATCAGGCGCTGCCCGGCGATGTGATCACGCTGGGCCGTGACGGCAGCAACATCATCCATATCGCCGATCTGGCGGTGAACCCGCAGCATGCGACGATCACGAGCAAGGACGGCCGCCATGTGCGCGTCGTGGCGCAGGAGGGGTTGGGCTTCGACCTCAACGGCCGCACCCATGACGTCGCCGACATCGACAGCGCCGCGGGCGGCGAACTGCGCTTTGGCGGGCACCGGCTGACGATCGCGCGCGAGGGTGAGAATATCATCCTGCTCGTCGAGCGGATCGACGATGTGTCGCAATCGTCGAAGGATGTCGACGAGGTAAAGGCCTTTTCGCTGCAGGGCGTGATGATCGGTAAGCGCGTCGGAGCATGGGCGTTCGGCCTGCTGATGCTGCTCGCCTTCCTGATCGGGCCGATCTGGGCGTGGCACAGCTATAAGAATGTCGACGAGCGCCCCGACGGTTATCATGCCGACAGCGCTTGGCTTTCGGGCGATTTGTCGAGCGCGCACGCCAGCCTGAAGAAGGATTGCCAGTCGTGTCATGTCGAGCCGTTCGTGGCGGTGACCGACAAGGCGTGCGTGGGCTGTCACACCGGCGAGCATAAGGCGATGAGCATGGCGCATGCCAATGCGCCGACCGCGATGCTGCTCGCCGCGCGCCACCCACCGGGGGTGGGCGAACGGATTCTCGAGGGCTTCGCCAAGACCTTCAACAAACCGCAGGGGCGCTGCGTCGATTGCCATACCGAGCATGAGGGCGCTGGGCCGATGCCCGCGACGCCGCAGAAATTCTGCGCCGACTGTCATGACGGCATGTCGGCGCGGCTCAAGACCGCGGGGCATCCGACGACGCTCGCCGACGCTGCCGATTTTGGCACCGGGCATCCCGAATTCCGCCCGCTCGTTCGCGCGGCGCTGGGCGCGAAGCCGACCCGTGCGATGCCGGGCAAGGCCGTGCGCGATTTCGGTGGCCTGAAATTCCCGCACGACATGCATTTGCAGGCGACCGGCGGGGTTGCGCGCATGGCGGCGAGTTTCCGCGGCCGCTATGATTTCGGGCAAAAGCTTGAGTGCAGCAATTGCCACAAGCCCGAAGCCGACGGCGTGCGGATCAAGCCGGTCGAGATGCAACGCGACTGCGCGATGTGCCACAGCCTCGCCTTCGAAACCGTCGGCGGTGTGACGCGAACATTGCGCCACGGCGAGCCCGATCAGGTCGTCGCCGACCTCACCGCTTACTATCGTTCGACCCCGCCGACGCGGCCGCTCCAGCTTGGCGGAATGGAGCGGCGGCGCCCCGGCGCTTATGCCGAGGGCCAGGTCTATAATATCTATTTCCGCGAGGTTGCGGTGCGTCCGAACCGCGCCGCAGATGCGGTGCGCGCGGTCTTCTCAAAGGGCGGCGCCTGTTACGACTGCCACACCGTCGTTGCGCCGCAGGCGGGCAATGGCTGGCGCGTGACGCCGGTGATCCAGACCCAGCGCTTCCTGCAAAAGGGCTGGTTCGATCATGACGCGCACAAGGAAACCGACTGCGCCGACTGCCACACCAGCGCGACTGGCTCGAAGCAGTCGAGCGACCTGCTCGTGCCCGGGCTGCGCCAGTGCCGTGATTGCCATGTCGGCGAAACCGGGGCGCGGCTGGTCAAGGTCAAAACCGCGACTGAATCGCCGTGCGCGATGTGCCATGAATATCACTCGGATGGCGGAAAACCGTGGATGCCGTCGCGCCAGCGCAAGAAAAATGTGACCGCGATCACAGATCGTCCGCAGCGCGGCGCTTATGATGTGAGCCTGATCACAGGCCCCGAACGGCAGGGGCTTTATGAGGTGACGTGGCGCGCACCGGCGCTGAACGGCGCGAGGCGAGGTGGATGATGACAATGGGGCGGCTGGGACGAGGCGGCTGGAGCAGGGGACGCACATGCTGATCGCCCAGATCACCGATCTGCATATCGGGTTCGATCCCGACAATCCGGCGGAATATAATCGCAAGCGGCTCGACGAAGTGCTCGACGTGCTGATCGACGGACCGAACCGCCCCGACCTGCTGCTCGCGACCGGCGACATCAGCGACCGCGGTGACCCCGACAGCTATCGCCGCCTCGCCACCGCCTTTTCGCGCTGTCCCTTTCCGGTGTGGCCGAGCGTCGGCAACCATGATTTGCGCGACAATTTCCACGACCGTTTTCCGGGTTTCGACGACGGAAACGGCTTCGTTCAATACACAATCGAGCTTCCCGAGCTCAGGCTGGTGACGATCGATACGCTCGAGGAAGGCCGCCACGGCGGCGCTTTCTGCGACGTCCGCGCCGCCTGGCTAGAGGCCGAACTCCAGAAACTGCCCCACAAGCCGACCTACATAATCATGCACCATCCGCCGATCGAAAGTGGGATCGAGTGGATGAACACCCATGCGGATGAACCCTGGGTCGCGACCTTCACCAATGTCGTTCGCCGGCATCCCCAGGTGCGCGGGTTGATTTGCGGTCATCTTCACCGCAGCGTCACGGTGGCATGGGAAGGGCGCACGATTGCCATTTGCTCGTCGACGGCACCGCAGGTCGCCCTCGACCTCCGCCCGATCGACGAAAACCGTCCCGATGATCGCCCGATGATCGTCGCCGAAGACCCCGCCTACGCGCTCCACCGTTGGAACGGGCGCGAACTGGTCAGCTTTTACGACCATGCCGGCGCGCACACGATGCTTGCCAAATATGACGCGAATTTGCAGCCGCTAGTGCGCGAATTGAAAGCCGAGCGGCCGGGTTAGTAACCCAGCGTCAGGTCGACCAGCGGCGCGACGGTTTCGCCCTTGTGCCAGCGGTCCAGATTTTCGAGGAAGCGTTCGGCCGATCGCACGAACATCTTGTCCTGCGCGCGGCCCGACAGGTGCATGGTGATGTGGGCGTTGTCGAGGCTCCATAGCGGATTGTCGGCGGGCAGCGGTTCGGGGGTGGTGACGTCGAGAAAGGCCGCGGCGATGCTCTGGCTGTTCAGGGCTTCGACCAGCGCATCCTGATCGACCACCGCGCCGCGGGCGATGTTGATGAGTGTCGCGCTCGGCTTCATCGCCGCGAGTTCGGCGGCGCCGATCATGCCGTCGGTTTCGGGGGTCGCGGGGACCGCGAGGATCACCCAGTCGAAATCGCCGAGCCTTTCGCGCCACTGGTCGGGGGTGAGTGTGTTCGGGCCGGGCGAGCGGCGGACGACGGTGACGTCGACGGCAAAAGCCTTCAACCGTTCTTCGACGAGTTTGCCGATCGCGCCATAGCCGAGCAGCAGCGCCTTCGATCCGAACAGCTCAACCTTGCCCGGCGAATCGATGAGCCACTCGCGGCGTTCCTGCGCGCGCACGACCTCGCGATAGCCCTTGGCAACGGTCAGCATTCCCATCACGACATATTCGGCGATGGTGATCGCGTTGATCCCGGCGCCGTTGGTCACCACCGTGTCGCGTTCGCGCAACAGCTCGAGCGGCATGCCGTCGACCCCGGCATAGATCGAATTGAGCCATTTGAGTTGCGTCGCGGCGCTGATGACGGCGCCCATGTCCTTCTTGTCGTACATGTCGAACCAGCCGATCTCGGCGGTGGGTGCGAGCGCCATCGCTTCCTCTTTCGACATGAAGAAACGCGGTTCGACCCAGTCGGGGAGGCGGCTTTCAACGAGCGGACGGATCAGGCCCGAAAGGACGGTGACGGTCTTGGTCATAGTTTTCCTACTGCTGAAATGCGTACCAGCCCGCCCAGGCGAGCGGAACAAGGCCGATCAGGTCGACAAGCGCGATGGTGCCGAGCGCGGCGGGGCGCCCGTAGGTGACGTAAAGTGCAAGGAAACTCAACATGCTGATCGCGGCGAGCAATGTCGCGAGCATGCGCCCGCCGGGATCGAAAGCCGCCCAAACGCAGGCGATGAGGACGGCAAAAAACAGCGCCGCGCGGTGGTGCATCAGCAGGAATATCGGGCTGTCCGGCGCGATTCCATAAAGCCGCGTGATCAGGGCCGGCCGGAATAGCGCCAGCGCCGGAACCAGATGGACAAGACCGACAAGGAGCCAGCAGATCAGTTGCGACATGCAACGAAGCTAGCATCCCGTGAAGCCGGGGCAAGCCCCTATATGGCGTCGAGCCGCCAGTCCCAGCCGAGCGGGTCGCCGTCCATCACCTCGACTCCCGCGCCGATGAGTTCATCGCGTAGCGCATCGGATGCGGCGAAATCCTTTGCCGCGCGGGCTTCCTTGCGACGTACAAGGATGGCCTCGATTTCGTCCTCGTTGATGGTTGCGGCTTTCGGACGCAGGCGCAGGTCGGAGCGCGAGATTGAGAGCAACTCAAGCCCCAACACCGCATCCATCATGGCGAGCGCGGCGCGCTTTTGCTCCGCGTCGATCTTTTTCATCGCCGCCGCTTCTTCGACCAGCGTCAACGCGACCGCCGTGCCGAGATCGTCCGACATGGCGGCATCGAATTTCGTCAGCAGGTCGGCGAGGCGACGGTCGGAAACCTCGGCCTCCTCGGTGTCGCGGACGGACGCGGCCGCCATCACCAGCCGCTTCAACCGCGTCAGCGCTGCGGCCAAGCCTTCCCACGAAAATTCCAGCTCGCTGCGATAGTGCGCCTGCAGGCACATCAGGCGATAGGCGAGGGGGTGATAGCCCCGGTCGACGAGCAGCTGCAGCCGCAGAAACTCGCCCGACGATTTGGACATCTTGCCGCCGCGATCGATCAGGAAATTATTGTGCATCCACAACCGCGCGCCCGAATGTTCGGCGTGATCGAGCCCGCCGCACCCGCGAAACGCCTGGTTCTGGGCGATCTCGTTGGGATGGTGGATCTCGCGGTGGTCGATGCCACCGGTGTGGATGTCGAACGGCATGCCGAGTTCGGCTTCGCCCATGACCGAGCATTCGAGGTGCCAGCCGGGCGCGCCGCGGCCCCAGGGGGAGTCCCATTCCATCTGCCGGGTTTCCCCCGCCGGGGTCTTGCGCCAGATCGCGAAATCGGCCGCGTGGCGCTTGCCATCGACCTCTTCGATCCGGCCTTCGCCTTCGTCGGTGACGGCGCGGGCGAGCCGTCCATAATCGGCCACGGTTGAAACGTCGAAATAGAGGCCGCTCTCAAGCTCGTAGCAATGCTTGTCGGCGATGCTTTTGGCGAATTCGATCATCCGGGCGACATAGTCGGTCGCCACCGTCCATTTGGCGGGATCGCGGACGTTCAGCCATTGCAGGTCGCGCTTGAACTCGGCGGTGTAAAAGGCCGCAATGTCCCACGCAGACTTGCCTTGCAGCGCGGCTGCCTTCTCCATCTTGTCGTCGCCGGCATCGGCGTCCGACGTCAGGTGGCCGACGTCGGTGATGTTGATAATGTGGCGCAGCTTATAGCCCTTGAACGCCAGCGTGCGGCCCAATGTGTCGGCAAAGACATAGGCGCGCATATTGCCGATGTGCTGGAAGTTATAGACCGTCGGCCCGCACGAATAGACACGGGCCTCACCCGTATGGACGGGCGTAAAATCCTCAAGGCTGCGCGTCAGGCTGTTGAACAGCCGGAGCGGTGCTGCGGAAGCGGAGGCATGGGCGTCGGTCATAGCCGTGCCCATGCCTTGCTGCGCCCGCCTGCGTCAACCCAAACGCGGGAGATCACTGTGCGGGCGGCGTCCACAGATCGTCGTTGCCCGCGCCGGTCACCGGATCGTCGAGCAGCGGCTCGCCGGTCAGCGGATCGATGTCGCGGACGGTGATCAGCGGGGTTGGCAGGTTGTTGCCTTCCCCCTCTTCGGCGTCGGGATCGGCGGGGTCGTCGACCACATCCTGCACCGGGAAGCTCGCTTCGGAGCCCGGCGAGAAGGTCATGCAGGCCCCGACACTCGTGATGAGGCAGCCGTTGAGCGTTGATCTCCGGTCGAAATTGCTGGCCGTGCCCGACGGCGCCGCGCCGGAGACGGTCAGGAAGGCCAGCGTGTCGAACCCGGTGGCCTGTCCCCCCGATGCGCTTAATTGAACGCCGTTGACGACGATCCGCGTCGATTGCCCTGCGGTCACGACATCGAGCCCGCCTGCGCCGAAGGTCATCCCGCGGCGTTCGGCAAAAGTCGTGCCGAGGCCGCTGTTCTGGACATAGAAGCCGCGGCCCGCATCGGCGCTGATGCCGCGTGCGAACAGCGCGCCTTCGTCGCTGGTCACGCCGTCATTCTCCGCCAGCCGTGTGTTGATTGCATCGGTCGTCGTCGCGGCGCGGACGTCGGCGATCGCCGCCAGTGTCGCGACGATGATCTCGTCCGAGGCCATGTTGAGCCGCCCGCCCGGTGCGTTGTTGGCGCCCGTCAGCCGGACCGAGCCCTGGCCCGAAATAACCTCCAGCGCCGTGTCGGCGAACAGGTTGAGCGCACTGGTATCGGACAGGCCGGTCAGTTGCACATTGCCGATCACCCGCGCTTTGCCCGGGGTCGCAATCGTCAGCGACCCATTGCCGCCGAGGTTCGATGCCGAATTGCCGCCTGTCATCGTGAAGCTGTCGATGATGACGTCGGTGTCTACCGGGGCACCCGACGCGGAGGTACCCGCGACGGGGCCCGCAATTCGGATATCGCTGCCGTAGAGGCGTGCCATTTCGTCGGCATCGATGTGATAGCCGCCCCGCGTGCCGGTGCCGCCGACGAAGGTCTGGCGGCTGCCGCCGTTGGTGATTTGCAGCACTGTCGTCACGCCGGGGGTGCCTGCGCGGCCATTGGCCCCAATGGTGATATCGCCCGACGTCAGCGCCATGGTGCGGCCGGTCACGGCGCCCGCCAGCGTCAGCATGCCGCCGGTCTGGGCGGTCAGCCCCTGGGTCGCAGCGACGCTGCCCAGCGTCATGCTGGTCCGCGCCGACAGGTCGACGCTGTTCGCGGTCAATTGCGAAATATTGACCGCACCATTGGACGAGGTCAGCGCGGCGCGGCCTGCGACCGTGCCGCTCGTCAGCGTGATGTCGCCACCATTGGTGACGACGGCATCTCCGGTGGTGGCGTTGAGCTGGTTGAAGACCAGATTTCCGCTGTTTCCGCCGCCGATCTGGATACTTTGGCCGCTCGCACTGACCGCGCCAGCCGAGGTGAGGCTGTTGACCGCGATCGCGCCGCCGGCGCTGTTCAGGCTGGTCGTCCCGCCGCTCGTCACGGTGCCGGCGGTCACGCCATTCGCACCGTCGATAACAATGTTCCGTCCGGCGGCGATCGGGGCGGTGGCCGACACGGTGCCGGTCGAAGCGACAATTATGTCGTCCGAAGCGCTCAGATTACCCAGCGTCGTATTGCCGCCCTGCGTGATGATGCTGCTGTCGCCGCCGGCCACGGTTCCGATCGTGAACCCGCTGCCCGACAAATAGCTGAGTTCGCGTGTATCGACGCCCGTGCCCGTCGTGCTGACATTCTGCGCGGTGATCGCTCCCGGTGCGCGAATTTCGACATCATCGCCCGCGGTGAAATTCGACAGGTTCGCAGTTGTGCCCGCGACGACGAGCAGATCCTCGCCCGCCGACCCGCCGGTGATCGTTACAGCCTGACCGGCGTTGACGCCGACCATGCGCGCTGCGCTGGCGCCGGTGAGCTGGGCGTTGCCCGCCGCATCGACGAACAAATTGCCCTCGGCGGTTGTGCCGTTCGGATCGACCCAGCCGCCGTTTGCGGCAACCGAGGTCGCGATCGTCACATTGCCCGCCGATCGCAGCTGGACGTTGCCGCCGGACGTAATGATGCTGCCGTTGATTCCTTCGGCCCCGGGCGCGGTGCCCGATGCGTTCAGGAAAACGCTGCCCGCCGCGCCGATGCTGTTGAAGGCGATCGACTGGCCATCGACCGCGACAAAGCCGCCCGCGGTCGAATTGCCGAGGTCGACTGCGCCCGGCGAGCTGACGATAATATCACCGCCGGTGATGATCGAATTGAGCCCGGTACGGAAGCTGCCAGCCGTCGCGGTGAAGTCATTGCTCGCTTCGGCATGTTCGACGCTCGCGGCGCCGGTCGTGTTGATAACGATATTGGTGCCGTCGAGCCGGTCGAGGGTGATCGTGCCATTGGGGCCAGTCACGGCGAGCGACAAGGTCGCGCCGGAGCCAAGCAGGCTGCCCGCCGCGCCGCTGATGCTGGTCCCGGCAGCGATCGTCAGCTCGTCGCCCGCCTGGATCGTCGGCGCGGTTCCGCTGCGCTGATCGTGGCGAATGTCGATCTGATCGGCGGCGTTCATGGTCAGGCCGGTCCCGGCGCTGACCGCGCCCGCGCCCTGCGCATAGACCCCGATCGAGCCGTCGGTTGTCAGCGACATATTGGCGGTGGTCGTGATCGTGCCACCGTTCGCGGCGAGGAAAATGCCTGTCGTCGCGCTGCCCGTGTCATTGTTGGTCGGCGGCGCGATGCCGGTCGCTGTCGCGTTCAGGCTGGCCATGGTGAGATTGCCACCGGCGCGCAGCTCGATGCGGCCGGCATTGTCGCCGTTGGCATTGATATTCGTGTCGCCGAGGCTGATCTGCCCGGTCGCTGCCTCAATCACCACACGGCCACCGGTCGTGGGCGTTGTTGTTCCACCGGCGCCGGGCGCGGCCGCACCGCCGCCGCCATTGCCGCCGGCGCCAGACGTGCCGTTGGCGACGATGTCGACGGGCGTGCCGTTCGAGGTGATCGTGCCGCCATTGGCGCGCAACAGGATGGTCCCGCCTTCGGCGGTACCGCCATTGCCGCCAGTACCGCCGGTGCCGCCCGCATTTTCATTGCTGGCACCGGTACCGCCGGTACCGCCGGTACCGGTGCTGCTCAGCAAAACGGGACCGCTGCTGCCGGACAGGAGGATAATTGTTGCGCCATTGTCGGCGCCGATTTCCAGCGTGCCGCCGCGGCCGTTGCCGCCCAGGCCTCCGACGGGTGCGACCGCCGGGTTTGCAAAAAAGGAGAGGCCGCCGCGGCCGCCCGCGCCGCCGATCGCATCGGTGGTGAAACTGACCTGTTCCATCGTGACATTGGCGTTGGTGCCATCGGCGCGTGCACGTGCGGTGCCGCCGAGGGCATTGCCGCCATTGCCGCCATTGCCGTCGGCGCCGTTGCCGCCTGCGCCGCCCTGCGCGCCGGCATCGAGCGTGACGGCGAGCGCCCCGGCGTCGAAACCATTGACGATTGCCTGGGCGGTGCCGCCGACCGCGTTACCGCCCGCGCCGCCGACATTGTGCGATCCGCCATCGCCGCCGACGCCGCGAGCGAAGCTGGCCGTGAGATCGGTGACATTGGCCGCTGCCGCGAGGCTGACCGTCGCGGTCCCGCCCTGGCCGTTACCGCCGCGTCCGCCGGACCCGATCCCTGTTGCCGCTGTCATGCCAAGGAAAGAGGAACTGCCGCCATTGCCGCCGGTGCCCGTCGCGTCGGCGATCATATTGCCGGAGGAAACCGTTCCGCTGATCAGGTTGATCGTTGCGGTGCCGCCGGTGCCATTGCCGCCGTCCCCGGTCGTCCCCGGTGCGATGCTTCCGCTGGAGAAGGGGAGGAAGTCGCCGCCCGCGCCGCCACCGCCGATTGCCGATGCGCCGATTGCGCTTGCGGTGACCGTCGCCGAGCCGTCGATGGTGATCGTCGCGGTGCCGCCCTGGCCCGCGCCGCCCCGCCCGCCCGCGACGGGATTGAGGGGGTCAATGTCATTGCCGGGCAAGCCGAAGCCACCGAAGCCATCCGCCGTCGCCGAGATGTCGGCAGCGCTGATCGTCCCGCCGAGCAGGTTGATCGTTGCTGTTCCGCCGATGCCGTCGCCCGATTGACCTGTTCCGACGTCGCCGGCGCCGTTGGCACTGACATTCAGATCGGTGATCGTTACGGTGCCGCCGGTCTGCGTAAAGGTCGCGGTTCCGCCCCGCCCCGTGCTGGTGCCGATCGCAGCGCCCTCGCCGTCGGCGGACAGTCGGATGGAACCGCCGGTCAGCGAGCCGCCCTGCATGTCGATGGTGATGATGCCACCGTGGCCGTTGCCTGTGGGATTGGGGAATGTGCCGGGCGGGACTTCGGCGATGATTTCGGAGTTGCCGTCGGCGGATGCGTTGAGCTGGCCGAAGTTGATCGCGCTGCTGTTCGATGCCCCGGCGACGGTCCGGACAAGGATCGATCCGCCGGTGCCGGTCACGATGTTGGGGCCGGGGACGGTCGCGCCGCCCGAAATGCCGCCCGCGATCAAAATATTGCCCGCCGAAAGGTCGATGCTCCCCGCATTGGCGATCAGGCGGATCGCGCCGCCGGTGGCCGAACTTCCGGCGCTGCTGACCCCGGCTACGGCGCCGACATCGAAGCGGTTGCCGAGGCTGCCCGTCGACAAAATCTGTCCGGCGTTGGACGCGAGCAGGTCGATGGTGCCGCCTTGCGCCGGGCCATTGTTGCCGCTGACATTGGCGACCGTTGCGCTGGCGTTGACGTCGAAACTGTCCGCGCTGATCGTGCCGCCGTCGGCGATGAAATCGACATTGCCGCCGGTTCGGCCGCCCGCGCTTTGTGGGATCTGGGGCGTGAAACGGCCACTCCGCACATCAACCTGCATCTGGCCTGCCGCGCTGATGGTGCCGCCGCTCGTTGCGCTGACCGTCACATCACCGCCGGTGCCGGTGCCGAAATTCTCACCGGGGAGGTCGTCGACATTGGCGGAAAGGGCAATACCGCCGCTGGCGTCGATCGCCGAACCATTGGCGGCGCTCAATGTGACGGTGCCTGCGCGCGCATTCCCCGATTGTCCGGTCGTGCCGCTGGGGCTGGTGCCGCTTCCGCCTTGCGCGATGGCGCTGAGCGTCAACTGGCTCGTTTGCAAAGTGACGCCGCCATTGACGGTGACCGTTGCCACGCCGCCCTGCGCGTCGCCGCCGGTGGTATTCTCGCTATTGCTCGCATCGCCGCCCTGTGCGCTGGCATCGAGGGAGAGAGTATCGAGCAATATCGTCGCGCTATTGTCGGCGTCGACGATCAGTTCTGCGCGTCCTCCCAATCCGTCGCCGCCGTTCCGGGCGTCGACGGGGGGAAAGGAGCCCTCGCCGTTGCCTTGCGCCACAATGGATGTGTTTGGGGATTCGAACGATGTGTTCGCCCCGCTGATGGAGATGCGCGCGGTGCCGCCCGTTCCATTGCCAGACTGAACGGGGCCGAATCCTCCACTGCCATTTGCGTCGATCGAAACATTGTTGGTCGCGCGGAAGCTTGCGCCATTGGAAACCGTGAGTGTTGCCGTGCCACCCTGCGCGTTGCCGCCCGTCGCGACGGAAATATTATTTGGTCCGAAGGCGGATGCGCTGATGGTAACGGCGCCAGTGTCCAGCACGGTGCCGGAATTGTTGACAGAAATGCTGGCCGTTCCGCCCTGTGCGTTTCCTGCCAGGCCATTTGTCCCGAAGTCGGCAACTGCGGTGGCGGACAGGGAGATGATCGGGGTTGTCACGGTGCCCCCGGTAATCGTCAGGCTGGCAGTCCCGCCCACGCTGTTGCCGGTCGCGGTGGCGGGCTGGCTCAAAGACGTGATCTGTAACAAATTGCCTGTCGACAGTGTCCCGCCGCTGACATTCACGGCAACATTGCCTGCCGCGCCGGGGGCGCCGTCTGACCGGACAGTCAGATTGCCTGTCGCACCGCCCTGCTGACCCGCGCCGATGGTCAGTGAAGCACCGGCGTCGCCGCTGAAGACCCCGTTGCCTTCGACGAAGATTCGTCCTGTTGACGACAGAGGCGGCGGCGATGCCGGTATCTGTTGCAGCGCTTCGCCGACAAAGGTGCCGCTTGCACGAGCGACCGTGCTGCTGCGGAACAGTGTGTCGTTGACGATGATATTGGCCGCGGTTGCGTTCGCGGGGTTCAAATTCTGTTCGCCAGCGGTGATATTGTAACCCGCCGACAGGCGCACGGCGCCGTCGGGATCGACCTGCGCCGATGACGCATCGTCATAACCGATCGTCCCCGACACCAGCATGGTCACCGCATCATTTTTGGGGATCGCCACCATATAGATGCGGCTCTGATCGCTATCGCCCTGCTGGTGTGCGGGACCGGTCGTGCTGCCCGTATGGGTGATGGCATTGCCGCCTTCGGCGCCGACGGTCACATTGATGTCGAACAACCCGCCGATGTTGCCGATGCGAATGTCGACCTGTTCGGCGGCGACATAGGCGGCCGATCCGTCGACGCGCACGGTGCCGGCTTGAATGACGCGGGGCGCGACCAAAGCGACGTAGGCGCTGCCTGCATTGATCGCATTGTTGGCGTTGATGGCGCCGTTCACTGTAATCGCGGAGGTGCTGCCCGATGCCCCGTTGAAACGGATCGTACGGCTGGGTCCGAACAAGCCGCCGGTGGTGTCGATGTTGTTGGTGGTCAGCACAAGGCTGCCAACATTGATGACGCCGGTGCTGCCGACCAGAATCCCGCCGGCGTTATAGAACCAGATGTTGCCGCCGCGCTGGCCCGAGGTGTTGGTATCGATGCTGTTGATGGTGCCGTTCAGCGCGATCTCGCGGCTCAGCGATCCGCCGCTGCCGTCGACGAAACGGTTGAGGACGGTGTAGTCGCCTTGGCCTGAGAAATGCCAGTTTTCACCGGTCGGAAGAAAGTCGATCGCGCCGCCGGTCGGCGCGGTGTCGGTCGGGGTCCAGTTGATGATGCTCTCGGTCCCACCAACGGTCACCGTAGTCGTATTGGTTCCCGTGTTGTCGCTGATCCCGCTCCCTGCGCCGCCGCCGCTGACGAATGCGCCGGTCCCGTTGACCTGCGCCAGCGCGGGTCCGCCAAAGGCGAGGGCGATCAGCCCCGCCGCGATCGCACAGCTTTCGAGCAGGCGCTCTTTGCCCTTGCGGTTCGATACGGGGGTTGCAGTGGCACGCATGACAGTCGTCCTCGATGCAAAATTCACGGGTCAGCGCGCCCGCACGCCGAACTGGGTCGTAAAGGAAACCAGCAGCCGCGGGTCGGGCCTTTGGGTCAGAAATCCTGCGCGGTTGAGCGGCACGGCCAACGTCATGTCGACACGGCCCAGATTGCCATAGGCGGCGCGGATGCCGCCGCCGGCGGAATAGAGTTTCTGCGGATCGAGGCCGTTGAACGCCTTGTCCTCGTTCCACACCCACGCCGCGTCGAAAAAGACGAAGGGCTGGAAGACGAAGCTCTTGGTGTTCGCGGGAACGAAAGAGCCGTAGCGTGCCTCCAGCGCTACGGCGGCTCCGCTGTCGCCGATCACCGTCCCGGCATCGAAACCGCGCCCGACGGTGAAATTGCCGCCCGAAAATTCCTCATAGGCGAGGAGCGGGTCGCTTGCCCATTGCGCGCGCGGCGCCATCGACAGGGTGAAGTCCGGAACCGGCCGCCACTCGGCCTGCGCATTGGCGCGGATCAGGAAGGCATCGGGCTTGCCCTCGATACGAGTCAACGGGACGGCGCCGGGCTTGAAACAGGCTGCGCCGGTGGGGCCGCAATCCTTGCTGGCACCGAGGAAATTGACGCCCTGCCGCGCCTCGATCGAGGAGGCGAGCGACCAGCGGGGTTCGGCGGGGTTGTACCCGCTGCGCCCCGCGATCGAGGCAGGGTCGATCCAGCTCGCATCGGCGCGCACGTTGAAGACGCGCAGACGGTCGCGGTTGAGCGGAAGGCTGCCCAGCGCGATGTCCTGGTCGATGATGTCGAGCCCGCCGCCGAGGGTAAAGCGCCGCGCCTGCGTCAGCGTGACCGGGTAGGTCGCGAACAGGCTGATGATCTGGGTGTCTGACTTGAGCGGCAGTCCCGCAATGTCGGGGCGTGTCCAGGCATAGGTATAGCCGGCGCCCAGCCGCAAGCCGTTGCCGCCGACGCGAAATTCATGCGCGGCCTGCACGACCTGCTGTTCGTCGAGGTCGGCGGTCGAATAGATGCTGAGCGTCGTGAGGTCGCCCATGCCGGTCAGTCCGGCGAAACGCGCGCGTGCGACCCCGCCCCACCGACCGACGTCGCGCGTTCCGAAATTCTGGACATTGGCATCGAACATGACGGGCGTGCGCGCGACGGTGACTTCGCCGACGACTTCGCCGGGCGCATCGCCGGGGCGCAGCGTCAGCCGCGCGTCCATTCCCGGAATATCGCGCGCCAGCAACAGATAGCGTTCGGCCGCGTTGATGTTGAACACCGGCTGGTCGTCGAGCCGCGACAGATAGCGTTGGAGCAGTCCCTCGTTGCTGCCCGCGTCGCCGCGGACCTCGATCCGGGTCATCCGGGCGGCAAGGATGTCGAGGCGGACGATGCCGTCGCCGATCGTTTGCGGGGGAACGCGGACGGCGGCCAGATAGCCTTTCGAGCGCAAAATCGTCGCGGCGCGGTCGCGAATGTCGCAGACGGCCGAAATCGGTACTTCCTGCCCGACGCGGTCGGACCAGCTTGGGTCGAGCAGCGCCGGATCGATGCCCTCGACCGACGAAAACCGGACGCCGCGCAGGGTGATGCGGACATTGGCGAATTCGGGGTTGGCGAGCGGGCAGGGCGCACGCTCGATGCTGTCGTCGGCGGTGACGATCCGTTCGCTTGGGGGCGCGGCGGGCGCAAGCGTCGGTTGCTGGATTTGCTCGCGTGTCGGGATCTGCGGTGTCAGCTGCGCCTGTGCGGCGAACGGCAGCGCGGCTGCGAACAGCCCGGCCGATCCTAGTGTGATCTTGCCCAAATCCCCCATGCCCGTCATCACCACCCCTTGCGTAGGAAAGCACGCGCCGCCACCGCAGCGTGCCGTTTCAACCAGCCCCGCCACAGGAGCGGCAGGACGAATTTTCGACCCAGGGAATGGAGGTGCCGCTTGTACGGCAGCTCTTCATCCCATTGTTATCAGATGGGTTGGGCGGGTTCAATGCCCGCCCAACCCGTCAACCCCCAGCCGCTTCGCTGTCCGACATCGTATCGACCAGGCGGTTGAGCTGCGGCGTGCAGCCCTTGGCCATCAGCATGTCGACCGATCCCTCCACCGTGTCGGGTGCGTTTTCGAGTGCGGCAAAGCGCACCGTCACCGGCGCCGTCAAACCGGCGCCCGACAGGCGATAGTCGACGCCATATTGGACCGGCATCACGTCGGTGGGCCATTTGCGGAAATTGGCGCCTTCGATGAACGCAACTGTCGCGCTTTTATCGGCGCGTTCGATCTTGAGCAGTTCGTCGCTGTCCATATGCGGACGCCACAACATCAGCGAGGCCGGATCGGTGACGCAGAAGGTTCCGGCGTCGCGATAATCGAGCAGCCACAGGTTGGGCGCGCGGACATCTGCGGCAGCCTGTTCGCCGGGACCGCGCGAGAATCCGCCGCGCGACCGCATTGTGGGGCCTTTGGCGAGCATGCGGCTGACGGTTGTGCCCATCGACTGGCTCGATGCGATCGATCCCGTTGCGCCAAAGGTGCCGGGCCCCGACAGGGTGCGGGTTTTACCCGCCTGCATCAGCACGACCTTGTCGCCTGCGACCAAGGTCAGCTTGTCGGTCGGCTTCAACTTGGCGCCGGTTGGATATTTGCTGGCCGAAGGGCCGGTCGACCGGATGACCATCGATTGGGCGGCGGCGGTGCCAACGACCGCGACCGCCATGACGGCGGCTATGGCGGTCAGGCTCAGGCGACGCGTCCGGATATCAGGAAAGGACATAGCTTTCTCCCATTTTGGTCTGGTTGAGGCGTTCTATCAGGAACATGATGGCTGCATCCTGACTAAATTCGCTGGTTAACGCTGTGGCGCAGGTCACACAGGCTTTTTTATCGCCCGCCATGTGCGCCGCGACAAGCGCTGCGATGCGTTCGCGCTGTTCGGAGGACAGGTCGGGGCGCGGGGTGAGTGCGTCGACCGGCTGCGCGCGGCCGCGCAGCGTGACGCGGCCCATCGGCACCAAATCGTCGCGTCCCGAACGTGCCGCGGCTTCGGCCGAAATCAGCACCCCGGTCTTCAGGCTCTTGTTCGCCGCCTCAAGCCGCGAGGCGGTGTTCATCGCATCGCCGAGCGCGGTATACTGGATGCGGCCCTCGCCACCGAAATTGCCGACGATCGCATCGCCGACATGCAACCCGACGCGGGTCATGCCCAAGGGCGGAACGCCCTCGGCTAGATCGACACGGAACTTCTCGCCCGCTTCATACATTGCCAGCGCGGCCGATGATGAACGCTCGCCATCGTCGGGGCGGCTGAGCGGCGCGCCCCAGAAGGCGACCACGGCATCGCCGACGAATTTGTCGATCGTGCCGCCATGATCGAGCACGATGTCGGACAATCGGTCGAGATATTCGTTCAGCAGGCGCGCGACGGTTTCCGGCGTTGTCGCGTGGCTGAGCTTGGTAAAGCCCTCAAGGTCGGTGAAGATGCAGAAAATATTGCGCCGTTCGCCGTGCAGCGACAGTTGGTCGGGGTCGCGCATGATCTGCGCCGCGACGTCGGCGGGCAGATATTTGCCGAGCGCCGATTGCGCGAAGGCGCGCTGGCGCGACCCGATGGTGCGCGCCGCGGTGCCGACCGCAGCATAGCCGAACAGCCAGCCGAGCGCCCAGCCGAAAGCGGGCAGGGTCGTCGTGTCGACCCCGCGCCCGTGCAGCCAGAAAGGAAAAGCGGCGAAAAAGGCCATCTGACCCAGAAAGGCGATCGCGACCCAGCGCGCGCGCACGTCGATCAGGCTGGTGAGCCCGCCTGCGAGCACGACCAGCACCGCGAGTGCCCACAGCGTGAGGCCGGGCAGCGGTTTCGGCCAGGCGTTGTCGAGTTGCTGCGCCAGCATATGGGCGTGGACTTCGAGCCCGATCATCGTTTCATGCAGCCCGGTCAGCGCATCGGGAAAGCGGCTGAGCGGCGTGTTGAACTGGTCGTTGTCGATGATGTCGCCGCCGATCAGGACATAGCGGCCTTTCACCAGCTCCGAAAAACCGGCGCGCATGTCGGCGTCCATCGGCATCGCGAAAGTGTCGATCGGGATATTGGCGAAGACCGGCTCTTCCTGCCCCTTGGTGGCACGGGCCGGAACAAGGAAGCGGATATTGCCCTGGTAATTGGCGTGCGCCGGATCGACCGGCGCCAGCGCATTGGCCATGAGCGGCGGCAGGCCCTTCGGCCGGTCGGGCCAGGTCCGGATTACGCTATCGCCATCGGTGCGGAACAAGACGCTCGTCGGCTTCGTCTTGTTGGTCGTGACGTCGGCGAGGTAGGATTGCAGATATTTCTGCTGTTCATAGAAGATGGTGTTGGGATTGCTTTCCTGTTCGGCATAGGCGAGCCAGGTCGGCGTCGTCATCGCGCGCAATTGCGCCTTTAGCAGCGCATCGTCGGGGCGCGGCGAATCAAAGGCGATATCGATGCCGATCGCTTTCGCGCCCATCTGGTCGAGATTGCCGAGCGCGCGGGCGAGCAGGGTGCGGTCGAGCGGCGACCGGATGCCCGTCTTGAACAGGGTTTCGTCATTATAGGTGACCATGACGATGCGCTTGTCCTGCCCGACATGCGGCGCCATCACCGTCGCCCGGGCATCGTAAAGCGCGCGTTCGGCATCGCCGATCAGGGGAAGATCCCAGCTCGACCGCGCGATCAGCATCGCGACGATCAGAAACACAAGCGTTGCGGCCATGCGCGACGGGCCGAGCTGCCTGGCCAGCCGGCGGATACGTTTGCCCAGCGGCACGGCGGCGGGTTGGCCCTCGGGCTGCGCGATGCTGGGCGCGGGTTCGATCGTCTGGATGGTGGTCATGGGTCAGCGGGCCGCGCGGCCGGCTGTCTCTCCAGGCGACGGAGCCTTTGCGGTGACGCTGTTGTTGCCGAGCAGCGCCTGGCCGCCGTCGCCGATGATTGCAAAACCCGCCCAATAATAGGGATGCGAGGTTTGCGCGTCGTCCATCAGCGTCACCTGCGTCGCCCATAGTGCGTCGGCGACGCTTTCGCCCGGCTTTGCCGCGAACAGGCCGCCGATCAGCCGCTTGGTGGCGTTGAAATCATCGGGCGCCGGCCAATGGCTGGCGATCACCGACCGTCCGCCTGCACCGATGAAGCTGCGGACCAGCCCGTCGAGGGCATTGCCACCGCCGCTGGCGACGCCCGCTTCGCGGGTCGCCGCAACAGACGCGGCGCCGGCGGTGTCGCAGGCCGAGAGGATGACGAGATCTGCATCGATCTTGAGGTCGAAGATTTCCTGGAAGGTCAAAAGTCCGTCCGAATCCTTGTCGCCGAACGAGGTGATCAAGGCCGGGCGTGCCGGGCACGACGGGCGCGGTGCGGTGACCAGACCATGTGTGGCGAAATGGATGATGCGATAATCATCAAGGTCGGTGCGGTTTTTGACCGCCGTGTCGGTGAAGGCCCCACCGGTCAGCAATGTTGCGGCATCGCGGCCCATCGTGCTCGATGCGGTGACGAGTTCGTCGGCGGAGATCGGCCGGCTCCATTGTGCGAGGTCCCATTGGCAGGTGCCATCGACGCCGCCAGTCGCCGCGCCGCGAATGCCGAGCGAAGGGAGCGGTCCGGTGACCGGCAGATTTTGGCCCAGGCCCAGATACTGCTGTTTGCCGCGCGATGGCGCCGCCTGCCGCGCATTGCGGAAACCGAGGGCGGACACTGCGGTGCTCGGCCGGGAGGTCCGCCCGAGCCACGCGATCTGGCGCATGTCGAACGGATCGGCGTCGGGGTCGAGAACCCGCTTTGCATAGTCGGCGAGGCCGGTATCGGCGGTGACGAGCAGGTTGATCGGCAGCCGCAGCATTGCGCCATCGGGCTCGAAGATCAGATGCGGAACCGCCGGCAATTGCGCGGCGGCGGGGCCGAACAACTGGCCGTAAAGCTTGTAGGCACCCGCCGCGTCGAAGGGGTAGGTGACCCGGCGGCCATTCTCGACCATCGAAATGGTCGACCGGATGCTGTCGACCGAGGTCTCGAGCCCGGCGGCGCTGATGTCCGACTTCCAAAGCTGTGCCTTGTCGGGCGCGATCAGCATCGCATAGACGGCGTCGCCGACAACGAGCATTTTCAGATAGGCTTCATCGGCATGCAAAGCCGCCTGGAGCTCGGCAAGGTCGAGCTTGCCCGATGCGACAACGCGATATTGCGGAAAGGCCGAGAGCGCGACGACGGTTTCGGCTTGTTGAAAGGACAGATTGTCGAGCTGGGTCTTCACATTGGCGCGCAGCGCGTTGATTTCGGGCGACGCGGGCAGTTGCGCCAGCCGTGAATCCTCGATCCGCGCGCGCTCGATGTCGCGATTGAGGGTTGTCGCCTGACGGAACAGCCGCGCGCCTTCGCCGCTGCCGCTCGACAATTCGCGCGCGAGGATTGCCTGTGTGTCGGCAACGCCGGGGCGAACCTGCAACTGGCTGGCGACGAAGAAATCGCTGACCGCGCCCGGATCGCTGGCGGCACGGTCCGCGAGCAGGCGGTAATAGGGGCCCATCATATTGGCCATGCCGGTCGTCGAACGCTGCGATTGCGCCAGCGCGGTGACGACTTCGCGGTAAATGCCCAGCGCCTTGTCGTCCTGCCCGTGCCGGGTCAGGAAGGCGGCATAGCGCGCGCGGGCAGAGGCGAGGGCATTGGTTTCGGGATATTCGACCGCCAGCGCATTGACCGATTCGCGAAAACGCGCGTCGGCGGCACCATTGTCGCCCAGCGCCTCTTCGGTGAGCGCGAGTTCGCCCAGCATTTGCGAGCGCAGGCGGATGATCGACGTCACGCGGCCTTCGCGAACGGCGATGGCGTCGGACAATCCCTTGAGTTGCGCCGCCTTGGCGGCGCGCGGGTTCCCGCGCAGCCGTTCGACGGTGCCGAGCAAGTGGCCCGCCTGTGCGTCGATGATCTGCGCGCGTTCGGCGGGGGACAGGCGCTCGCGGCCCGATCCCTGACGAACCATGCCGCTGTCGTTGGCGCTGTTGACCGCAGAGGCAATGTCGGGGGACAGGGTGACCGCGCTGCCTTCGACCGAAACTCCGCCGCTCATCGCCCGGATCGGCGCCTGAAGCAGGGCTGCGGCGCCGTCATAGTCGCGCTGGTTCAGCGCGTCGATCGCGCGAAAATTGCGGCGCAGGCGCAGCTGGACGGGGTCGTTCGTCGGCGAAGCCTCAACTTCGGCGAACAGCCGCGCGGCCTCGGCGAACTCGCCAAGGTTCGATTTCTGCAACGCGCGGTTGAGCGTAAATTCGCTGGGGTCGAGATCGGCGGCGGCCTGTTCGTCGAGGGTGCGGCGCGATAGCGCTTCGAAAAATTCGGCCGCCTCGGCATAGTCGCCGCTGTGGTTGCGGCGATATCCCTCGGCCAGCGCCTTGTCGACGTCGATCGCGCCGGCGAGGGTCCGGGCAAAGCCGTCATTGCCGCCGATCGATGTCGTCGCGACCTTGATCACGCCCGGGACGACCTTGCGTTGGCGCACTGATTCAAGCGCGAGGTTCAACGCGTCGTCATAGGCGGCGAAGCCTTCGACCGTATAGGCGATGTCGCCGTCGGTTTCGATCCGCGTCTTCCAAGCGATCGGGCTATTCCTGACGGTGCAGGCGTCTTCGGCGGTGCAGTTGATGCTGCCGGCGCGGGCCTGCTCGATCCGCGTGCGCGCCTCGGCGGGGCTGGCGCGCAGCATGCGGACATAGCCGATCGGCTGGCTCGCATCGCGGCACAGGATCATCCAGGCGCGGTCGAACATGCCCTTGACCACGCTGTCGCGCACGGTCGCCTGTACCTCGCAGAGCGATCCGCCCTGGTCGCCGATCGAAAAACTGTCCTGAAGCGTGGGGTCGCTGCCCTGTGCCAGCGCAATCTGGGGTGCTGTCAGGCACAACGCCGCCAGAATCGGCAATTGATACGGACGTCGAGCGGTCATTACGCAAATCCCCCAAACACACGCGCAGAGGCACCGTGCCATTCCTTTGGCAAGGCGCAGTCTTCATTGCTGCGATGCGACCCATTCCCTGCGAAAGACACTAAACCCTTCGGAATAAAAAGGGAAGTGATCTGCCTCACAGGCGGCTTGCGCCGAGGTGGTGCGCGACCTATCTGCACTGGGACATTTTTTAATCCGAATGAGGACATGATGACGCAATTCGACGATCGCGAACGGGCATTCGAAGCGAAATTCGCACGCGACCAGGAGGTGCAGTTCCGGATTACCGCACGCCGCAACCGGCTGGTCGGTGAATGGGCGGCCGAACGCATGGGCCTGACGCCCGAGGAAACCGACGCCTATGCCAAGGCGGTGGTGCAGGCCGATTTCGAGGAAGCCGGCGACGAGGATGTGATCCGCAAGCTCGCGGGCGACCTGACCGCGGCGCAGGTCGAGATCAGCGACGCCGAGATCCGCGAAGCGCTGGGTGAAAAGGCGGTCGAGGCACGGCGCCAGTTCATGGACAGCCAGAGCTAAGGGAGCGCACCAATGGGAATGCGCGAATCGGACTTGCGGGCGATGATCGTCGCGGCCTTCCCCGATGCGGAGGTGTCGATAACCGACCTTGCGGGGGACAACGACCATTATGCCGCGCATGTCGTCAGTGCCGCCTTCAGCGGGATGAGCCGCGTCGCCCAGCACAAGGCAGTCTATGCCGCACTGGGTGGGCGCATGGGCGGCGAACTTCATGCCTTGCAATTGACCACGGCCATCCCCTCATAGGGGCCATGACTTAATTTGCGGCGCGCCTTGTTCGCGCCCGACCGGAGATACGACGATGACCGAAGCCACCCCCGACGCCGTTGGCGACCGTATTGCGAAGCTGGTCGCTGACCATCCCGTGCTGCTGTTCATGAAGGGCACGCCGCTTTTCCCGCAGTGCGGCTTTTCGTCGCGAGCGATCGCGATGCTCGACCGCCTTGGCGTCGAATATGAAACCGTCGATGTGCTGCAGGACATGGAAATCCGCCAGGGCATCAAGGAATTTTCCGACTGGCCGACGATCCCCCAGCTTTATGTGAAGGGCGAATTTGTCGGCGGGTCTGACATCATGATGGAAATGTGGGAAGCGGGCGAGCTTCACACTGCGGTCAGCGACCTCCCGCCCCGCGCCGAATAAGCACAGCCGCGCAATCGCGCCGATCGACGCCGTCCCTGCCTGCGCGGGGGCGGCGTTTTTCGTGGTGCGGCGCTGCAAGGGAAGAGCATCCGGGGGGCGGGGCCTTTCGGCCGCTCGCCCCCCGTTTGCATCGGGGGTAAGTGAAGATTTCCCGGGTGGGGGCCGGGGGTGTCAGGGACCAGACCGACACCCCCCGCCGCTCCATTGAGCGGAACACTCGGGAACATTCCATACTATTCAATTGTCGTGCCAAATTGCCGGGCTCACCGGTTTTGGCCTCCCTCTATGGTTAGCATCTTCCTAACGCTCCCCGGCTCTGTAAAGAAATCCGACGCCGCCCCATTCATGTCGCATTCAGGCTATTGACTACATCTGTAGTCGATGTAGATGGAGACGCCAAAGGGAGGGGTTCCGCAATGGCCGAGCGAGCAAGCGATTCAGAGATGCAGGTACTGTCGGCCCTGTGGGAGGATGCGCCGCAGACCGCCGCCGAGCTGACGGGCCGCATCGGCAAGCTCAATGGCTGGACGCAGGCGACGGTCAAGACGTTGCTCGCCCGGCTGGTCCAGAAGGGCGCGGTGAGGGCAGAGGCCGATGGCCGCCGCTTTCTCTATCGTCCGGCGGTCGATCGCGCCGAAGCGGTGGGCGATGAATCGCAGCGCTTCGTCGACCGGCTGTTCGGCGGCCGGGTCAGCCCGCTGATCGCTCATCTCGCGCAGCGCGAGGCGCTGTCCGACACCGATATCGCCGAGATTGAGGCGCTGCTGAGGAAGCTCAAGTCATGAGCATCGCGATGCTGCTTCAGGCGTGGGCCGACACGCTTGTCACCACCGCCGCACTCGTCCTGCTGGTGCTGCTGATCCGCAAGCCCTTTGCCCGCCATTTCGGCCCGCGGCTCGCCTATGCGTTGTGGCTTGTGCCCGCACTGCGGCTGGCGCTTCCGCCACTGCCCTTCGGCGACCCCGTCATCGTTGAAACTGCGGCCGCGCTGCAACCGTCGGATGCGGCCTATCTGATCCCGGTCGATGCGATGGCCGCTGCGCCCGCCGCTGCGCCGCTCTGGACGTCCGCCGACTTGCTGCCGATCCTGTTTGCCGTCTGGGCCGTCGGTCTCGCGACCGTCCTCGTCGCGGCGATGCTGTCGCACCGGCGCTTTTTGCGGACCGTTCTTGGCGAAGCGGTGAAGCTTGAGCCGATCGGTACGATCCGGCTGGTGATGACCGATGCGGTCGATGGCCCGGTCGCTTTTGGCTTGCTGCGCCGCTATGTCGCGGTGCCGCACGATTTCTTCGCGCGCTACGTTGCCGACGAGCGTGCACTGGCGATCGACCATGAACTGGCGCACCACCGCCACGGCGATTTGTGGGCCAATGCGGCAGCGTTGCTGCTGCTCGCCGCGCAATGGTTCAATCCCTTCGCCTGGCGCGCGATCCGCGCCTTTCGTTTCGATCAGGAGGCCGCGTGCGATGCGCGGGTGCTGACGATGGCCGACACCGGCCCGCGCGAAATACGGACGGCGCGCTACGCGACCGCCATCGCCAAATCTGCAGTGGGTTCGCGGCTGTCGCTCGCGGCGCCGATGGCGGTCCACGACAATCTGCAGGAGCGGCTGACAATGCTGATGCGGCAGGATGTTTCGAAACAGCGCGGTCTCGTTGGCCGGCTGCTCGTGGGCAGCGCGACGCTCGCGGTGCTGGCGACGACGGCGACGCTGGTTCCCGCCGGTATTGCGAATGCGAGCGTCGAGTCGGGCGACCTGATCGCGCCGCCGGCACCGCCAGCGCCACCCGTCCCTGTTGCCGCACCGGCGCCTCCCGAAGCGCCCGTTGCCCCGGAGGTGGCCGAAGACACGCATTCTGCGATGCTCTTCACGTCGCACGACGATGGCGAACCCGTCGCGGAGAAAGGTGAAACCCGCCGCGAAGTAACCCGTACTGTGGTGCGGACCGAAGTCGATGATGATGACGACACCGCCTCGGCAGCGCGGCAGGTCGATGTTCGCGTGCCCGGTAACCTGTCGCGCGCCGAGATTCTCGCGACGCTGAAGGAGCAGGGTGTTACCGGCGATCGCGCCAACCGGATCGCCGATCAGCTGGACGCCAGGCATCAGGCGCGCTTTCGCGTTGCAATCCCGCGGATCCCGCCGATCCCTCCCGTTCGGCCGGTTCTGCCATCGGTCTGGGCGGCGTTCGACGACAAGGCGATCGCTGTGGTCAACTGCGGTGCGAAGCAAAAGTCGCGGTCGACCGTCAATATCGAAAATCGCAATGGCAACAAGCGCAGCCGTGTCGCGATCGCCGGCTGTGGCGATGTGGCCGGGATCACCGCGACCCAGATTGTGGCGTTGAAAGAGGCGCGTGACGACTTTGCGAGGAGCGATGCAGCGCGCGCCATATCGGCCGCAGACCGCGCCAGGGCCATCGCCGATATGGAGCGCGCGATCGCTGATCTGGAACGCATCGGCAGCTAAGGGCCGCGCGCCCGACGATCATGCCTTGAAAATATTGTGTCACCGGCCCGAAGTCCCTTTCGAGGTCGGCGACCGGGGTGGGGAAGGGAGCGGCATGTCCGTTCCCTTTTCTCGTTCCAGCCCTTTTCCTTTGGGGCCCGCGATGCCACATGGATGATGTGAGCGAAGAAAAACCCTGGCCCGACACAATCCGCGCCGGCGATTGCGAACAGCATGAGCCGCTGGTGCGCCGTGTCCTCGCGCCCAACCCGTCCCCCTATACTTTCACCGGCACCCAGACCTGGATCGTAGGGGCGGGAACCGATGTCGCGGTGATCGACCCCGGCCCGACCGGATCGGGGATGAGCGTGGGCGACCCGGGCGACGCCAATGGGGAGGGGCATGTCGAGGCGATCCTGCGCGCGACCGAAGGGCAGCGTATTGCTGCGATTCTGTGCACCCACACCCACCGTGACCACAGTCCCGCCGCAGCGCCGCTGAAAGCCGCCACCGGCGCGCCGATCATCGGCTGCGCTCCGCTCGCGCTTCGCGACGATGGCCCGCGCGCCGATTCGGCGTTCGACCCGGATTATGCGCCCGACCGCGTGCTCGCCGACGGCGACCGCATATCGGGCGACGGCTGGACGCTCGAGGCGGTAGCGACCCCGGGGCATACGTCGAACCATCTCTGCTTCGCGCTGATCGAAAGCGGCGCATTGTTCACCGGCGACCATGTCATGGCCTGGTCGACCAGCGTCGTCAGCCCGCCTGATGGCGACATGGCGGCCTATATGGCGAGCCTCGCGAAACTCTATGATCGCGAGGACCGCATCTATTATCCCGCGCACGGCCGTGCGGTGACCAGGCCCCAACAGCTTGTGCGCAGTATGCTGGGTCACCGTCGGCAGCGCGAGCGGCAAATTTTGCGCGAACTGGAAAAGGGCCCCACTGTGATCCCCGTGATGGTGGGGCATATGTACAAAGGCCTGGATCCGCGTCTGACCGGCGCTGCGGGCCGATCGGTGCTCGCGCACCTGCTCGATCTCCGGACACGCGGGATGGTGCGGGCGCGTGATGAAGAATGGGAACTCGCCTGAATGCTCTGGGCGCTTTTGATTGCCGCTGCCCAGCCCGCGGCGGACAAGGCCGTATCTGTCGCCGCCTCCGACTCCGCCATCGTCACTCTGGTGGCGGGCGAGGGTGATGCACAGTGTTTGCCCGACCGCAGCCTTTGTCTTGAACTGCCCGGGAGCGATAACGATGGTCCGTATCAGTTGCTTGTTTCCTCGCCGACGTCAGGCGATGCCGGGAAGATCTCGCTCGCCTTGGCCTATGGTTCGGACGGGCAGGCGCTAAGCCTTTGGCCGAACCTGATCGCCGTCCCGCGCAACGGCGAGGATGACGCGCCTCTGTCGCCCGAATATCTCGTCGGCGTGATCGAAGAAGTGCGGACGATGTATTCCGGCGGCGGGGGCTCGGGCGGGCGGCTTCATCTGTTGCGTCTCGGCACCGCGCCCCATGCGATCGCGCTCGGCGACGAGGTGCTCGATATCGAGTGGGACAGTTCGCTGCTGATCCGTGCCTGTTTCTCGGAAAAGGATATGGAGGATCGCCTCGGCGCCTGCCACGACGATTATGGTTTCAAGGCGACCCTGACGGCCGCTCCCGATGACGGCGGCAAATTGCCGTCGCTCACCTATCGCAGCATCGCGACCGCCTATCCGCAGACGTCGCGGCGTACCGAGGACAATAGCGGTCACAAGCTGAAGAAGAGCGATCTGGCCCAATGGACCGATCCCGAGTGCAGCTATTCGCGGATTCTCCACTATGACCCCGCGACGTCGCGCTATGAAATGGACCGTGCGGCGCCCGATTGTTCGAGCTATACGACGCCATGACCTCAACCTCATCCTCTTCGCGCATCGTCTCGCGCCTGATCCTGCTGGCGGCGGCGCTGGTGATGTTGCTCGCGGCATGGTGGGTCGTCTCGGCATGGCGCGACTGGCAAAAGGGCTATGATCCTGAAACCGTCGTTGCGGCGAGCCTGCAGGGGCTTCAGGAACAGAATATCCTCGTACCCTTCACAGCGCGCTATGTCGCGGTGGTGACCTCGACGCAGAGCCGGATGGGGCTGAGTGCGAAAAAGACACTGATCATGCCGGGGACCGTGCGGTACGAGGTCGACCTCGGCAAGCTCAAGCAATCGGACCTCGACTGGGATGCGGCCACCAATGCGCTGACCGTCACCCTGCCGCCGTTGCGCCTTGCGGGCCCCGAAATCGACATCGACGCGATCAGCGAGTTTCGCGACGGCGCGATCCTGTTGACGCTGACCGACGCCGAACAGACGCTCGATGCCGCCAACCGCAAGGCGGCGCAGGACGAACTGATCAAGCAGGCGAAGGGGGCGACCCCGATGCGCCTCGCGCAGGGTGCCGCGCGCACTGCGGTCGAGCAGAGTTTCGCGATGCCGCTGAAGGCCGCGGGGATCGATGCCAAGGTGACGGCGCGTTTCGCCAACTAAATCGGAGCTATTCGCGCTGTCGTCGTTACGCTAGATATTCCCGCGGGTCCGGCCAATGGGGGAAATGGCATGGCGACGATGTCGGCAGGCGCGCCGCGCGCCGAGCGTTTCTGGCAGCGAATGGCGATCGGCCTCGCCATCTTCATTGTTTTTGGTTTCCTGCAATTTGCGCTGCGTGGTTTCGTCGATCCGGCAAAGGCGCCCTGGTGGGTGCATTTGCATGGCGTCTTGATGCTGGCCTGGCTCGCACTGCTGATTGTTCAGCCAACGCTGGTGTTGCGCGACCATCTGGCACTCCATCGCCGTCTCGGGCGAATAGGCGCCGGGCTCGCGCTCGTCATTGCCGGGCTTGCGATTTTCACCGGCGTCGCCTCGTTGATGCTGCATCGTTTTCCGCCCTTTTTTACGCCGCCCTATTTTCTCGTCCTGTGCGTTGTCGAGGCGGTGGTGTTCATCGCCATGGTCGGTTGGGCAATCAGCCTCCGGCGCACGACCGACTGGCACCGACGGGTGATGATCGGGGCGACGGTGATCATCCTCGAACCTGCGCTTGGGCGGATATTGCCGATGCCGTTCATGATCGGCTGGTCCGACCTGCCCGTTGCCTTCTGCCAACTCGTCGTCGTTGGCATCATCGCGCTCCACGATCGGCGCACGCTTGGGCGGGTACATCCGGCGACAAAAAGCGTCGCTGCCATTGTCGTGGCGGACCGCGCCACCATCTATTTTCTCTCGATGACGCCGCCCGTTATCGCACTGGCCGAAAGGCTCGCTGGCAGTTGACGCCGCGTTGCCCTGTCGGCGGACGCGGTGTAGGGGGACGTCGGGCACAAGCCATATAAGGACAAGCCATGACTGCTCCCATTCGCGAGAATCTTTCGGGCCTCGACCTGCGCGCCGAAATCGACCGGCTGCGCAAGGAACGCAACGCCGTTATCCTGGCGCATTATTACCAAAAACCCGAGATTCAGGATCTCGCCGACTTCGTCGGCGACAGCCTCGAGCTGTCGCGCAAGGCGGCGGATACCGATGCGGATGTCATTGCCTTTTGCGGCGTGAAGTTCATGGCCGAAACGGCAAAGATCTTGTCGCCCGAAAAGATCGTCATTCTGCCCGACATGGACGCCGGTTGCAGCCTTGAAGACAGCTGCCCGCCCGAACAGTTCAAACGCTTCCGCGAAGCGCACCCCGACCATATCGCGCTGACCTACATCAACTGTTCGGCGGCGGTGAAGGCGCTCAGCGACATCATCGTCACCTCGTCGAGCGCCGAGACGATCATCAGCCAGATCCCGCCCGAGCAGAAGATCATCTTCGGCCCCGACCGCCACCTTGGCGGCTATATGAACCGCAAGTTCGGGCGCGATATGCTGCTGTGGCCCGGTGTGTGCATTGTCCACGAGGCGTTCAGCGAAACCGAGCTGTTGAAGCTCAAGGCGCAGCATCCCGGCGCGCCCGTCGCGGCGCACCCCGAGTGCCCGCCGTACATCGTCGACCATGCCGATTATGTCGGGTCGACCAGCGGCATATTGCAATTCGCCAAGACGTTCGAGGGCGACACGCTGATCGTCGCGACCGAACCGCACATCATCCACCAGATGGAGCTGGCGATCCCCGAGAAGAATTTCATCGGCGCGCCCGGGGCCGACGGCAACTGCAACTGCAACATCTGCCCCTATATGGCGCTCAATACGATGGAAAAGCTGTACATCGCGCTGCGTGACCTGTCGCCGCGGATCGAGATGGACGAGGAACTGCGCTTGGGCGCGCGCAAGAGTCTCGACCGGATGCTCGAAATGGCGTCGGGGACGATCGGCAAGGGCGACCTCGGCCAGCGATAGTCGCGTGGCGGTCGGCGGTGCGAAAGCGGGCCGCCGACCGTTGGTGATTGCCTTCTGCGAAAAAGACCATAGGTTCCGACATCTAAGGCGCGAGTCTCGCCTTCTGTGCGAGCGCCGAACGGCGAAATTTTGCGTCCCGTGAAGGAGCATGATCGCATGGCAGAAGATTGGCTGGCGGACGTCAGGAAATATGTCGCGAACGCTGATGAAGCGGTGGTCGACAAGATCGTCAAATATCTCGGGATAGCGCTGCGAAACCGCGATTCCTCGCTCGTTTCCTTCAGCGACAAAAAGGAAACCGACCGGGTTCGCGAAAACTTCCTCAAAAAGAAACTCGGGCTGACCCACGACGATGCGACGCTCGATGCCGCGATCGCCGATGTCGGGACGCAAATGAAGGCGGACCGGACCAAGAACCGCGTCACCGTCTATTATCTTCTCGCGCAGCATTTTGGTCTGCTCAACATATTCGGCGGTGTCGCGGGCGCGGCTGCCGGAGCTGCCGGAGCTGCAGCGGCCTTGGGTTCCTTTGGCGGTTCCGATGGCGACGCGAGGACGGGTGACGACGACGCGGCTTCGGCTGTACCCCTTGCGGCGGCAGGGCTTGGCGGAGCGGCAGCAGCGGGCGCTGCGGCGACATCGGCTGCGGCGGCGGTCACTCCTGCGCCGGCAGTGGCGGCACCCGCACCGACAGCACCAGCGGCCCCGCCGCCGGCTTCGGCTGCTCCGCAGGCCGCCTATTCGAGCGGCGAAGATGAAAAATCCGGCGGCGGCATGGGCTGGCTCCCCTGGCTGCTGCTCGGCTTGCTGTTGCTGGCGCTGATCTTCTTCGGGCTGCGCCATTGCTCGAAGCAGGAGGTAGCGGCGCCGGTTGCAAGCGATGCCGCCGTTGTCGGCGCTCCCGTCGATCCCGCCGCTGCCACTGGAGCGCCCGGTGACGCTACGGCTACGGCAGCGCCGGTTGCCGCAGTCCCCGCGGGCGCGGGCGTCGTTGCCGCCGACCGGCAGGGCAAGCCGACGCTGACGGTCTATTTCGATGTCGGGAAATCGGCGGTGCACAATGATCTGACGGTCGCGGCGACCGCGGTGAAGGCTTATATCGCCGGCAATCCGGCCGCGACGCTGGCGGTTTCGGGGTTCAACGATCCGACCGGCAATGCGGCTGCGAACGCCGAGCTGTCGAAGACCCGGGCGCAGGCGGTCAAGGCGGCGCTCGAGAAGCTTGGGATCGCGGCGGACAAGGTTGTGCTGGCCAAACCCGCCGACACGACGGGCGCGGGGGCGAACAACGCCGAATCACGCCGCGTCGAGGTGGTGGTGGTCGACTGACCATCGCCGGCCGTTACAAGTCAAAGGGGGGAGCGGGGCCTGCGGGCCCCGCTTTTGTTCTGCACGAGGGCCGAGTCGCCCGGCTGAGTCGTCTTGGCAACCTGTGGAAACGAGTCCCGAAATATTGCGCTGCTGTTACAAAAATGCTGCGCAGCACAGGCATGTTGCTAATGCCGGACTTATCCACAAGCGCGAGGGGTCGAAAGCTGTTTTGCGCCGCTTTTCGCTTGGCCGCCGGTTCGCTTCATGTCAGCTTTCAATCATCGGACGACAGAGACGTCGGACCGCTGGGACATCAAGGGTGGTTGCAAGACCAGCCAGAAGAGAACGGTCGGATTGACGAGGAAATCGATCGATAGCCTGATCACGGAACGCAGCGATTCCCACGAGTTGACGCGGACCCGATCGGGTACAGGAAATGCAGTCCATCGCTTGGGCCGCGAATGCTTCGGCAGACGCAAGAAGAGATGATGAAGGGCTTTCCAGGTGCGGCCGGCCCCCGAAAGGGGGCCGACCAAACCGTCGCCGGATTGTTCCGGATCGTGCCGCAACACTTCGTTTTGCGGACCGCTGATCGCAAGAAAAGCGGGCCGGGATGAGGCGGGGTGGCAACGCCCGGAACAGCACCGGATAGTGGGGGTTGGCAGCGATGCCGACCCCCATTTCGTTTGTGCGCCGCGCATGCCTGTTCCGCGGGGGCAGGCATATTTCGGGCCGCGCGACCATTTGGTCCGTCGGTATCGCGGGACCCCGCCGCCATATATTTCCAGCCCTGTGACGAACATCACACCCCGGTCCAACCGGTCCGTCTAGTCGTGCAATCGCGACCCAGACTGGTTCCTTGACCGGGAACCGATCTCACTTCCCCGGCCGCGTCCTTCGGGAGCGGCCGGGAACTTTTCGCTTTCCCTGCGATTATTCCCTTATCGTTGAAACGATGTTCAGGCGCGATCAGGCGCCTGCACATGTCCGGCTACCGGGCGCTCGCCCGACCGGTTCAGAAAGGGAGAGACCATGGGCCTCATTATCACCTTGATCGTCGGCGGCGTCATCGGCTGGCTGGCGAGTATCGTCATGCGGACCGATGCGCAGCAGGGAATTCTCCTGAACGTCGTCGTTGGTATCGTCGGCGCTTTCCTTGGCAATTTCCTCGGCGGCTTCTTCGGGATGGGCGCCAGCCTCGACACCTTCAGCCCGGTCGGCTTGCTGTGGGCGTTCATCGGCGCGGTGGTGCTGCTGGGGATTATCAACCTCGTGCGGCGCGGCAGCGTGCGCTGAGCGGGCGGCGGCGGCGCGGGCTTCGCGCCGCCGCCATTCTGCTAGGTGAATTCAAATATTTGCGTTACCAATGGCATGCCTGTGAACACAGGCGGCACTATCGATCGTAGGGGGTCATTATATGACTTGGATTATCGCAATCGTAATGGGCGGCATCATCGGCTGGCTGGCCAGTATCGTGATGAAAACCGATGCGCAGCAAGGCATTTTCCTGAACATCGTCGTCGGCTGTATCGGGTCGATCCTTGGCCGTTTCCTGTTGCAGGGCGTGCTCGGCGGCGGCCATTTGCGTGGCAATGCCTTTGACCCGATGACCTTGCTCACTGCGTTTATCGGCGCCGTGATCCTGCTCGGCATCGTCAATCTGGTGCGCCGCGGCCGCGTCCGCTAGGCGCCCTGCGCCGATCGCCAGGGCGATCTGAACAAGCCTGGCCATGAAGGGCGGCCGCCACGGGGCGAGCCGCCCTTTTTACATATATGTAAGCACTGGAAATCACGGCGCGACTTCCGTATCAGGTCGCCGGCGCGGGCGGGCGGGGCGGCGATGTTTCGCCTCTTGCAAGCGGTGGCTTAATTGGATAATACACCTTCAACGGGATAATCGGTCCTGTCATGCGGGCTGGGGGGATCGCTGCGTTGCGATTGTCGGGCCGGCTGCCGCGAACGGCAGATGAGGAATTCGGCGTGAACTACGAGCGGAAAGTGGATGTGATGGACAGCTTGGCGGGCTCGGCTCAGGATTATTATGACGAGGCGGACAGCCGTCGCAAGCGCACGCGGTTGATCGTTGCGCTGGTGCTGATCGCGCTCGCGCTGGCGGCAACATGGTATGCCTTCACGTCGATCAAGGGCGGAGCCGCCGACAGCGCGGCGGCAGGCGGCGAAGGCGCGGCCAGCATTCCCAATGTCACGGTCGTCGTTCCCGGTCGCCAGTCGGTCCAGGCGGTGATCTCGGCCAACGGCGCCATCGCGGCGCGGCGCGAGATGCCTGTCGGCGTTGCCGGCGAAGGCGGGCAGGTCGTCAGCGTCCTTGTCGAGCCGGGCCAATGGGTCGGCGCCGGCCAGACGCTGGCCGTCATCGACCGTTCGGTGCAGGCACAGCAGGCGGCCAGCCTCGCGGCGTCGATCCGTGTCGCACAGGCCGACGCCAGCCTCGCACAGGCCGAACTCACACGTGCAGAGGCGCTGGTTTCGCGCGGCTTTATCTCAAAGGCCGACATGGATCGCAAGCGCGCGACCCGCGATGCCGCCAATGCGCGCGTCCGCGTCGCGCAGGCTCAATATGCCGAGGCACAGGCACGCAACAACCGGCTCAACATCGTCGCCCCGGCGGCAGGCCTCGTGCTGACGCGCGCTGTCGAGCCCGGCCAGATTGTCGGTGCGGGCAGCGGTGTGCTGTTCCGCATGGCAAAGGGCGGCGAAATGGAAATGCTCGCGCAGATGGCCGAAGCCGATCTGCCGCGCGTACCGGTCGGTACCCGCGCTACCGTAACGCCGGTCGGCTCCAACCTGCAGATCGCGGGCCAGGTGTGGCAGCAGTCGCCGGTTATCAACCCTGAAACGCGGCAGGGGCTGGTGCGAATTGCGGTTCCCTATAGCCCGGCGATGCGTCCCGGCGGTTTCGCCGACGCACGGCTCGTCTCGGGTTCGGCCGAAGCACCGCTGCTTCCCGAAAGCGCAGTACAGAGCGCGCCTGGGGGAAATTTCGTGCTGATCGTCGACAGTAAGAACACCATTCAGCGCCGGCCGGTCAAGGTCGGCACGATCACCGACGACGGCGTGGCGATCGCTTCGGGGCTGACCGGGACTGAACGGGTTGTGGTGCTTGCCGGCGCCTTCCTCAACGTCGGCGACAAGGTGAAGCCGGTGGTACAGAAATCGTCGCAATAATCGGCCGATATTCGGATCGCACGCGTATAGATCGCACGCGGACAAGGGCGTTTGAATCATGAACTTTCGTAACATCTCCGCCTGGAGCATCCGCAACCCGGTCCCGCCGATCGTGGTGTTCGTCCTGTTGTTGCTGGCGGGCCTCGTCAGCTTCAACCGCATGGACGTGAACGACCAGCCGGATGTCGAATTCCCGGCGGTGCAGGTCGTCGTCGTGCAGCCCGGCGCCGCGCCGACCGAGCTGGAGACGCAGGTCACCCAGCGGGTCGAGGCAGCGGTGCGCGGCGTCAGCGGCGTCGATGAAATGTCGTCCTATGTCAGCGAAGGCAACAGCCGCACTTTCGTCCAGTTCGCGATCGGAACGCCTATCGATCGTGCCTATAACGACGTCAATCAGGCGATCTCGCAGATTCGCAGCGACCTGCCCGAGGGAATTCTGGAACCGCAGGTCGTGCGCGTCGATATTGCGGGTGGACCGATCACTTTTTTTGCCGTCGAAACCGCCGACATGACGCTGGAACAGCTGTCGTGGTTCGTCGACAATACGGTCGCCAAGGAATTGCTGTCGGTTCCCGGCATGGCCAAGGTCAGCCGGTCGGGCGGGGTCAGCCGTGAAATTCGCGTCATCCTCGATCCCGCGCGTATGCAAAGCTATGGCCTGACCGCCAGCCAGGTGAACCAGCAACTGCGCCAGACAAATGTGAATGCGGCGGGCGGGCGAACCGAAATCGCCGGATCCGAACAGGCAGTGCGCGTTCTCGGCAATGCCCAAAATGCCTTCCAACTCGGCGAAACGCGCATATCTGTCGGCAATGGCCGCACCATCCGCCTCGCCGATGTCGCCAAGGTTTCCGACGGCTATGCCGAACAGCGCAACCTCGCGATGATCAAGGGGCGGCAGGTGCTGTCCTTCTCGATCGAAAAGGCGAAGGGCGCGTCGGACGTCACCGTCCATGACGAGGCGATGAAAAAGCTGGAGGAGATCAAGAAGAACAATCCGAAGATCGAATTCAAGGTCCTTTTTACGCGCACTGATTATACCAAGGAACAATATCGCAGTTCGATGCTCGCGATGGTCGAGGGCGCGGTGCTCGCGGTCGTCGTCGTCTTCCTGTTCCTGCGCGACTGGCGTGCAACGCTGATCAGCGCGATGGCGATCCCGCTGTCGGCGATCCCGACCTTCTGGTTCATGGACATGATGGGCTTTTCGCTGAACAGCCTGTCGCTGCTCGCGCTCAGTCTGGTGGCGGGGGTGCTCGTTGACGATGCGATCGTGGAAATCGAGAACATCGTCAGACATATGCGAATGGGCAAGACCGCCTATCAGGCGTCGATCGACGCCGCCGATGAAATCGGCCTCGCCGTCGTCGCGACGACGATGTCGATCGTCGCGGTCTTCCTGCCCGTTGCCTTGATGCCCGGCATCTCGGGCCAATTCTTCATCCAGTTCGGCATGACCGTCGTCTTTGCGGTGCTGATGAGCCTCGCGGTTGCGCGCATGATCACGCCGATGATCGCGGCCTATTTCCTGTCGGCGCAGGGCGAACAGGATCATGCCGGCGGGCCGTGGATCGACCGCTATGAGCGCGTGCTGAGCTGGACGCTCGATAGTTCGAAGCACAAGGCAGTGCGCGCGCGCTATGACGAAGAGCCGACCCGGCTTGCCTATTTCGTGGTGCCGTTTGGGCTGGCGGTCCTTTATGTCCTCTATGCCATCTATGCCTATTTTCAGCCGGTCCCGTCGGGGCAGGATGCCCCCAACACGGCGCTGTATTTCCTTCTGCAGGTTCCTTTCACCGCCATTTTTGCCTTTCTGGCCGCAAGCCTTCTCTCCATCCTGCTTGGTGCGCTGGCGTGGCTGATCGGCATGCGGCAATGGGCGTTTACCGGCTGGGCCACGTTCATGGTCCAGCGCGCGTGGGCGCGATTGTTCGACCATCGCGTATGGATCGTCGGTATCGGCGGTGTCGCGTTCGGCATTAGTCTGATTTTGTTCTGGACGCTGCCGCAGCAATTCCAGCCGACGATGAACAGCGACTATAGCCAAGTGAAATATGAGCTGCCGCCGGGGACGACGCTGGCGCAAAGCGAGGAGATCGTCCGGCAGATCGAGGCGATTCTTGACGCCGATCCGGTGGTGGAAACCGCTTTCTACGACGTCAATGTCGGCAACGGAAATGCCTTTCTGACACTCAAGAAAGAGCGTCCGATGAGCAGCGTTGAATGGGAGCGCAGCCTGCAACCAAAGCTCGCGGCCATTCCCGATGCGCGCGTGTCGTTCCAGAGCCAATCGGGCGGCTTTTCGGGCCGCGACATTACGATGGTCATTGGCGGCGACGACCCGGTCGCGCTCGAAAAGCATGCGACGACGGTCGTCGGCGAAATGAGCAAGCTGAAGGAAGTTCGCGGGGTCCGGATCGAGGGCGATATTCCGCGTCCCGAGATCATCGTCAATCCGCGTATGGACCTCGCCGCCGAACTCGGCGTGACCACTGCGGCGCTCAGTCAGACGATCCGTATCGCGACGCTGGGCGATATCGACCAGAATGCGGCCAAATTCTCGCTGTCCGATCGCCAGATTCCGATCCGCGTTCTCTTGTCCGAAGATTCGCGGCGCAGCCTTGCGACGATCGAAAATCTGCCGGTGCCGACGTCGCGCGGGACCACCGTGCCGCTGAAGTCGGTCGCGGAAATCGGTTTTGGCGCCGGTCCGACGGAACTGCGCCGCTATAACCAGACGCGGCGCATCGTGATCGGCGCCGACCTCGCCCCGGGGCTGGTGACAGGTGAGGCGCAAAAGAAGATCGATGCGCTGCCCGCAGTCAAGAATATGCCGCAGGGGATCCGCAAGGTCATCCAGGGCGACCAGAAGTGGCAGGCCGAACTGGCGGTGAATTTCGCCATTGCGGTGGTATCAGGCCTGTTGCTCGTCTTCTCGACGCTGGTGCTGCTCTATCGCCGCTTCCTGTCGCCGCTGGTCAACATGTCGTCGCTGTTGCTGGCGCCGCTCGGCGGTCTTCTGGGGCTGTGGGTCACCGGCATGGAGGTTTCCATGCCTGTCTATATCGGGCTCCTTATGCTGCTCGGCATCGTCGCCAAAAACTCGATCCTGCTCGTCGATTTCGCGATCGAGGAAATGGACCATGGCGTCGCCAAGCGCGAGGCATTGCTTGATGCGGGACGCAAGCGCGCGCAGCCGATCGTCATGACCACGGTGGCGATGGTTGCGGGCATGGTGCCGACCGCGCTTTCGCTGTCGGGTGACGGCGCGTGGCGCGCGCCGATGGGGGTCGTCGTGATCGGCGGCCTGATCCTGTCGACGCTGCTGACGCTGCTGATCGTTCCGGCGGGCTTCAGTCTGGCCGACAGCATCGAAAAGCGCCTGGGTCGCTTCTTCTCGAGCAATCTGCTCACCTACAAGAAGGGCGACGATACAAAACCGCACGGCGAACCCGCGCCGCAGCCCGCGGAATGAGGACCGGCCGCGACCCTTTGCGGGGTCGCGCGCCGCGCCGGTTGCAACCTTTCCCGCCCTTCGCCATTGGTTGCCCATGACCGATAGCGCATCGTCCGCCGTAGAACTGTCGCACCCGCCGGGGTTCGGCGTCGCCGTTCCAACGGGCGGGCTCAACATCCGCGTCGTCGCGACGGGCCTGCTCGTCGTCATGGCGCTGGTCTTTCTCGGCGCGAGATATTTTCAGAACGTCCACCCCGCGGTGGGTTTCGTCCGCGCCTTTGCCGAGGCGGCGATGGTCGGCGGGCTCGCCGACTGGTTCGCGGTGACCGCGCTGTTTCGCCACCCGATGGGCATTCCGATCCCGCACACCGCGATCGTCCCGCGCAACAAGAACCGCATCGGCGACACGCTCGCGCGCTTCCTGCTCACCAATTTCCTGCTGCCGCGCCTGATCGCGCGCAAAATGCAGACGGTCGACGTCGCCGGCGCGGTCGGCAAGTTCCTGTCCGAACCGGGCGAAGGCGGCGGGCGGTTGCGGCTCGGCGCGTCGCGGATCATCGCCGACGGGCTCGGCGCGCTCGACCAGCAACGACTTGGCGGTATCGTCAAATCGGCGATCGCCGACCGGCTGCGCGAACTCGACGTTGCGCCGCTGCTCGGTCAGGCGTTGCAGGCTGCACTCGCCGAGGGGCGGCATCAGCCCTTGCTCGATGCGATGGTTAAATGGGGTTCGAAGACGCTCGAACTCAACGAAAATCTGATCCACCAGATGGTGCATGACAACAGCAATGCGATCGTGCGCTTCACCGGGCTCGACGAAAGCATCTCGAACCGCATCGTCGCGGGGCTCTCCAGGCTGCTCAGCGAAATGGCGGTCGACGAAACGCATCCCTTGCGCATTCGTGTCGAGGAAGGGCTCGCCAAAATGGCGCTCGACCTTCAGCATGATCCCGAGGTGAAGGCCAAGGTCGCAAAGGTCCGCGACGAACTGCTCGAGAACAAGGCGGTCAAACGCTGGCTCGACGGCCTGTGGGAACAGGGACGCAGCGCTTTGCTCAAGGCCGCGCGCGATCCCGAAACCATGCTTGCCGGGCGGATCGGCGAACTCGTCACCCAGTTCGGGGCGATGCTGGGTGAAGATGCCGCGATCAAGCGCACGCTTAACCGCTATGCGCGCCGCGCGGTCGTCGGGGTCGTCGACAGCTATGGCGAAACCGCGCTCAAGCTGGTGTCGGACACGATCCGTGGCTGGGATGCCAAGACGATCACCGACCGGCTGGAAAACGCCGTTGGCGACGATCTGCAATATATCCGCATCAACGGCACGCTGGTCGGCGGGTTGGTTGGAGTGTTGATCCACACGGTCGACGTGCTGATCTAGCGGCAGGCGGCAAGCCCCTCACGGTAGGTCAGGAAGCGCGGCGTCCAGGCGAGAAGCCGCTTCGCCCGTCCATTCGCGATACGGCGGTTTTCGGCGTAGAAGGCAAGCGCGGCAGGCGACAGGCCGGCCTCCGCGAGCGCTTGTAGCGGCGGCAACGGTGCGTCGAGCATTGCGCATCCCCATTCGATCAACCGGTTCTGGTGGCAGGGTTCATCGTCGGCGAGGTTATAGACCCCGGCCGGGCCCGCGAAGGAAGCGATGACGCCGCTCGCGAGATCGTCGACATGGACGCGGCTGAAGACCTGATCGGGCAGGGCGATGCGATGCGCGCGGCCTTCTTCGATGCGATTGAGCATCGAGCGGCCGGGGCCATAGATGCCCGGCAGGCGAAAGACCGACACATCGCTGCGCAATTGCTGCCACGCCGCATCGGCCGCGTTCCGGTCGGGTCGCCGCCCGGTGACCGGTGCGCTTTCGTCGACCCATGCGCCGCCGGCATCGCCATAGACCCCGGTCGAGGAGAGGTAGCCGACCCATTGGGCATTCGCCAGGGCGATCGCTTCGCCATAGCGGGCGAGTACCGGATCGACGCCGTCGGACGGGGGAACCGACGACAATATATGTGTCGCCGGGCGCAGCGCGGCGAGCACCGCCGCCTCATCGGCAAAGGCGATGCTGTCGCCGCCGCCCGCGCGCGTCGTCCCGGCCACATTCCACCCGCGCGCGGCGAGGCGGTTCGCCAGATGGCCCGCGGCATAGCCGAGCCCGAAAATCAGTATCTGTCCCATGCTTGCCCTTATTGCGTGCCCCGCGGCGCAAGCCTAGACCCCATCAATGACTGACGCCTCCTCCTCGCCCGCCATTCCCGTCACCATCCATCGCGGCGATTATCGCCCGCCCGAATGGCAGGTGCCCGACATCGCGCTCGATTTCGCGCTGGGGATCGACGAGACGCGGGTCAGTGCAACGCTTGCGGTTGAGCGTCGTGCCGATGCCCCGGTGCCGCTGCTTCTGCGCGGCGACGGCATCACGCCCACAGAGGTGCGCGTCGATGGCGTGGTGTGGAACGACTGGCGGATGGGCGGGGCCGACCTGATCGTCGACCTTGGCGAGCGGACCACGGCGACGGTCGAGGTCGACACCGTCATCAACCCGGCATCGAACACCCAGCTCATGGGCCTCTATGCCTCGAACGGCATGCTTTGCACCCAATGCGAGGCCGAGGGTTTCCGTCGCATCACCTTTCACCCCGACCGCCCCGACGTGCTCAGCCGTTACCGCGTCCGCATGGAAGGCGGCAAGACGGCTTTCCCGATCCTGCTGTCGAACGGAAATTGCATCGAACAGGGCACAGGCGAGGGCGGCAACCATTGGGCCTTGTGGGAAGATCCGTGGCCCAAGCCTTCCTATCTCTTCGCGCTCGTTGCCGGCGATCTTGTCGTCAATCGCGACAGCTTTACCACCATGTCGGGGCGCAAGGTCGAACTGGGCATCTGGGTCCGCGCGGGCGATGATGATCGGACCGGCCATGCGATGCAGGCATTGAAGGACAGCATGGCGTGGGACGAGCGCGTCTATGGCCGCGAATATGATCTCGACCTGTTCAACATCGTCGCGGTCAGCGATTTCAACATGGGGGCGATGGAGAATAAGGGGCTCAACGTCTTCAACACCCGCTACATTCTTGCCGATCCCGATACCGCGACCGACGTCGACTATGACGGCGTCGAGGGTGTCGTGGCGCATGAATATTTCCACAATTGGTCGGGGAACCGTGTCACCTGCCGCGACTGGTTCCAGCTCAGCCTGAAAGAGGGTTTCACCGTCTATCGCGACCAGAGCTTTTCGGCCGACATGGGATCGCCGCCGGTCAAACGGATCGAGGATGTCCGCCTGCTCCGCGCAGCGCAATTCCCCGAGGATACCGGGCCGCTGGCGCACCCGATCCGCCCCGACAGTTTTCAGGAAATCTCGAACTTCTACACTGCGACCATCTATAACAAGGGCGCCGAGATCATCCGCATGATGGCGACCATGGTCGGTCCCGAACGTTTCCGCAAAGGCACCGATCTCTATTTCGACCGCCATGATGGCGAGGCAGCGACGTGTGAGGATTTCGTCCGGGCGATCGAGGATGGCGCAGGCATCGACCTGACGCAATTCCGCCTCTGGTACAGCCAGGCCGGCACTCCGCGGATCACCGCGCGCATCGTGACCGAAGAAAGCAATAGCGAGCGCAGGCTGCATCTGACGCAAGTGGTGCCTGTGACTCCGGGGCAGCCCGACAAGGTGCCGATGCTCATCCCACTGCGGATCAAGGCTTACGACCTCGATGGCGGCCACGGCGTCGAGGAAGAGCAGTTGATCCTCCTCGACCGCGCCGAAATGACGGTGCCGCTTGGGCGGTATCGCGGCACCCCAGTGCTGTCGCTCAACCGTGGCTTTTCGGCGCCTGTGATCGTCGATTTTGCGCGCGAAGAGGGCGAGCTTGCGTGGCTCGCCGCAAATGACGACGATCCTTTCGCACGCTACGAGGCTTTGCAGCAACTGATGCTCGACACGCTCGTTGCCGCGGTGTCGGGTAAGAAGGGTGATGCCCAGGCAGTCATTGATGCCGTCCGTCAGACGCTGGCGGGCGCGGCGACCGATCCCGCCTTCGTCGCCGAGGCGGTGCTGCTGCCCAGCGAAGCCTTTATCGGCGACCAGATGGTCATTGTCGATCCGGACGCGATCCGGCGCGAACGACTGGCGCTGCAGGCGGCGATCGGAACTGCCCTCGAAAGCGAATGGCGCGCGATCCTTTATCAGCCCGCACCGGCAGCGACGCTATTAACCCCACTCGCCAAGGGGCGCCGGCGCCTCCGCGGCGTCGCACTGGCCTATCTGGCCGCGACCGGCACGGGGGATGTTCCGGCGCTGGCGTTCGGCATCTTCTCTGACGCTGATGGGATGACCGAACGGCAGGCCGCGCTCGCAACGCTCGCGCACGGCGAAAGCGACGAGCGCGCCCGCGCGCTCGACATTTTCTATCAGCGCTATCAGAGCAATCCGCTGGTGCTCGATAAATGGTTCCAGGTGCAGGCCTGGTCGCTGCGACCCGATACGGTTTCTGCGGTGGCGGCACTGGCGCAGCACCCCGACTTTACGCTCACCAATCCCAATCGTGTCCGCTCGCTCTACGGTGCCTTGTCTGCGAACCAGGCGGCGTTCCATCAGGCGGATGGCGCAGGCTATGGCCTGATAGGCGATCTCGTCATCGCGCTCGATCCGAAGAATCCGCAGACCGCTGCGCGGATGATCCCGCCGCTCGGTCGCTGGAAACGCTTCGACGAAGCCCGCGCCGTAATGATGAAGGCCGAACTGGAGCGGATATTGGCGCAGCCGGGTTTATCGCGCGATGTGACTGAGCAGGCGGGCAAGAGCCTGCTGGGGTGAGTTGGCGGAAAGCGGCTTGCCCGAGGCGTTGGCTATTCGGGGCAGGCCGCTCGTCCTCCTGTCTTCGCCGGAATGACAATCATGTAGAGGCTTGGGTCGGCCTCAGTCGGCGTCCAACCCGTACGCTGTGTGCAGGACGCGCACCGCGAGTTCGGTTTCATCCTCGTCGATCAGCACGCTGACCTTGATCTCGCTGGTCGAGATCGCCTGGATGTTGATGCCGCGGTCGGCCAATGCACGGAACATCGTGCTCGCAACGCCCGCGTGGCTCTTCATGCCGACGCCGACGACGCTGATTTTCGCAACCTTGTCATCGCTGATGATGCGGTTGAAGCCGATCTTGTCCTTCGCCGCTTCGAGCATGTCGATCGAGCGGATCAGGTCGGCAGCCGGGACGGTGAAGGTCACGTCGGTCTCGCCTTTATCGCGGCCGACATTCTGGATGATCATGTCGACATTGATCCCGGCCGCGGCGAGCGGGCCGAAGATGTTGGCGACGCCGCCGGGCCGGTCGGGCACGCGGGTGACGATGATCTTCGCTTCATTCTTGTCGTGGGCGATGCCGGTGATCAGCTGCCGTTCCATCTGATGTTCCTCTATTTCCTCGTCGCTGACGATCATGGTGCCTGTCTTGGGGGCTTCGTCGCCCTCGACGAAACTGGACAGCACCTGCACGCGCACGCCCTCTTTCATTGCGAGCCCGACCGAGCGCGTTTGCAGCACCTTGGCGCCGACGCTCGCGAGCTCGAGCATTTCTTCATAGGTGACGAAGTCGAGCTTCCGCGCCCGCGCGACGATGCGCGGGTCGGTGGTGTAAACGCCGTCGACGTCGGTGTAGATGTCGCAGCGATCGGCCTTGAGTGCGGCGGCGACCGCGACCGCGCTGGTGTCCGACCCGCCGCGGCCGAGCGTCGCGACGCGGCCATCCTCCATCAGGCCCTGAAAGCCCGGGATGACGGCGACTTCGCCCTTCGCCATCGAGGCGGCAAGCGCGCCGGTGTCGATGTTTGAGATGCGGGCGCGGGCATGCGCTTCCTCGGTACGGATCGGCAATTGCCAGCCGAGCCAGCTGCGCGCGGGGGTGCCCATCGCTTGCAGGGTCAGCGCGAGGAGGCCCGACGTAATCTGTTCGCCCGCGGCGACGACGACGTCATATTCGGCGGGGTCATAGCGCGGGTTGGCTTCGCGGCAGAAATTGACGAGGCGGTCGGTCTCGCCCGCCATTGCCGAGACGACGACGGCGACCTCATTGCCATTGGCAATTTCGCGCGAGACGAGTTTCGCGACCGTGCGAATCCGCTCGGTGCCCGCCATCGACGTGCCCCCGAATTTCATCACGATCCGCGCCATGTCGCCCTGCTTTCTCTATCTGGTTTCCACCGCAACTTTTCCAAGCATTTCCGCGGCGCGCCGCTGTTACGGAAGGGGGGCGGCGAAGGCAAGCCTCGCTTCGTATGCGACGGATAGAATTTCTTGCGTCGATGATGCCGCAGTGCCACATCGCGGGGATGAGCGCTGCAACGATCAATCCGCATGAAGCCGCCCATTTCGGCGCATTGGCCGCCGACTGGTGGGATCCGCATGGCAGCTCGGCGATGCTGCACAAGCTCAATCCGGTGCGGCTGGCCTATATTCGCGAGCAGGTCGACGTGCATTGGCATGTCGATGCGCGCGAGCGTTATGCGCTTGCCGGGCGGAGCGCGATCGATGTCGGTTGCGGTGCCGGGCTGCTCGCCGAACCGCTCGCGCGGATGGGCGCCGCGGTGACCGGGGTCGATGCGGCGCCCGAGAATATTGCCGCAGCGAAGGCGCATGCGGCAGGGCAGGGTCTGGCGATCACCTATCATGCGGGCGAGCTCGCGGCGCTGCCCGCGGCAACCTTCGACCTCGTCACCTCGATGGAGGTGGTCGAGCATGTGACCGATCCCGCGGCCTTCATCGGCGAACTCGCGGCGCGGCTGGCGCCGGGCGGGCTGATGATCCTGTCGACCCCGAACCGGACGATGTGGTCGAAGCTGCTGCTCGTCGAGGCGGCCGAGCGTGTCGGCGCGGTGCCGCGCGGGACGCATGACTGGGACCAGTTTCTGAAGCCCGAGGAGCTGACCGACATGCTCGAAGGCGCGGGGCTGAAGGTGATCGATCGCAGCGGGCTTTCGCCGTCGGCCGCCAAGGGCTTCAAACTCGGCGGCAGCGAGGCGCTCAACTATCTGCTCGCGGCGCGGTGGCCGGGGTAATCCGCGACCCGCGCGTCGACGCCTATATCGCGAAGGCGCAGCCCTTCGCGCAGCCGATCCTGACCCATTTGCGCGCGCTGGTGCATGCCCATGCGCCGGACGTCGAAGAAACGCTGAAATGGGGTGTTCCGCACTTCACGCTGGGCGGTCAGAATCTGGCGAGCATGGCGGCGTTCAAGGAGCATGCGACCTTCGGCTTCTGGCGCGACGAGGAGGTAACGGGTTCGCCGCGCGATACCGGCGCGATGGGGAGCATGGGGCGGCTCGCTTCGATCGCCGACCTGCCCGATGATGCGGCGATGGCGGCGATGATCGCCAAGGCGGTGGCGCTCGCCGCCGAGGGGAAGCCGAAGCGCGCGGCGCCCAAGCCCAAGGCGGCGCTCGATATGCCCGGCGATCTTGCGGCGGCGTTGAAGGCCGACGCCGCAGCGCAGGCACATTGGGATGCCTTCTCGCCCGGCAAGCGCCGCGACTATGTCGAATGGGTGATCGACGCGAAGCGCGACGAAACCCGCGCCAAGCGGATCGCAACGATCGCCCAGCAGGTTGCCGAGGGCAAGGAGCGGAACTGGAAATATAAGGGCTGTTGAAGCGCCCTATCCGACATGCGTTTCCGCGCCGCCATTCATCCAGTAATGGTCGGATATTTTCCGGCCATTATCGATGATGTGCGCAGCGATATCGGGGTCGCCGCCCTCAAAACTATCCGGATTGCCGCCGCAGAGCCGAATGAACAGCTTTTGATGCGCGACAGCGGCAAAATAGTCATGGCTGGGCGGATCGTCCCGAAATTCGGTGGCTTGCAGTGCTTCGGCGGCCTGGCTGGCGGCATCCTCGATCGCCTTGTAAATCGTGGCGAGCATAGTCCGTTCGGCCGTGTCCTGCACGTCGAGATATTGTCTTTGGGCCGGTGTGGGGATGGGGCAAGTGTCGCTCATCGAATCCTCCTGTTCCAGCGGCTCCGGGGTCACTGGCTTGAATTCAACGGCGGCAAAATCATCGCCGCAAGGGGGCCGTCGCCTTCGCCCGAATGGCGGAAGGTGTCAGAAGTCGACATCCTCATAATATTTCGGCGGGCTGACGATCTCCATCCGCTCGGCGAGCAGGGGGCGGAAGCTCGGGCGCGATTTCAGGCCCGAGTACCAGCCCTTGGTCTGCTCGTGCCCCGTCCAGTCGATCCCGCCCAGATAGTCGGCGACCGAGATATGCGCCGCGGCGGCAAGGTCGGCGAGGCTCATCGTGGCGCCGGCGAGCCAAGTGCGGTGGTCGATCAGATAGTCGACATAGTCGAGATGGTTGTTCGCGGCCTTCATCGCCTCGCGCAGCGCGCCGGCGTCGGGGGGCTGGCGGTGGACGATGCGTTTTTGCATGCGTTCGAAGAGCAAAGGCCCGGTGACTTCGTAATAGAAATCATGGTCGAACCACGCGGTAAGGCGGCGGATCTCGGCGCGGTTGGCCGCGGTGCCGTTGATCATCGCCTTGCCTTCGACGGTTTCCTCGAAATATTCGGCGATCGCGTTGCTGTCCATCAGCACCTGCCCGCGCGCCTGGTCGACCATCACCGGGGTGCGCCCGGCGGGATTCAGGTCGATGAATTCGTCGCGCCGTTCCCACGGCGATTCGCGCACCAGATCATAACCGACGCCCTTTTCGCCCAGCAAAAGGCGAACCTTGCGCGAAAAGGGGCAGAGCGGGAATTGATAGAGTTGCCACATGATTCCGGCATAGCGGCAGCGGGGGCGGGGTGGCAACGCCTATGGGCAGGAATGTGTCAGCGGCGCGCCGCGTCGCGTTCTTTTTCCCATTGCGCGGCAAGGTCGCGCGCCATGTCCTTGAGGACGGGGGCGTAGGAGGCGAGCGTGCTGGCCGCCTGACCCGCCATGCGCGAACCGGCACGGACATCGTCGCCGACACGGTCGGCATACTGGGGATCATCCTTGCCCGCGATTTCGCCAAGCGTGGCGTCGGGCGGGATATAGGCGGCGTCGGATTCGGGATCGACGCGCGCGACCGCTTCGGCGAGCGGGCCGACGTTGAGCTGCATCAGCGCGCGGACCATCGCGGCGACAGTGTCGGCCATGCGGTCCTGCTGGGCCGGGTCGTTCAGCCGTTCGACCGTGCTTTGCGTTCGCGTGTCGGCGGCGTGCGCGGGCAGCGGCGCGGCGAGCGCGAGGAGCGGGAGGGCGGCAAGGGTCCAACGGGGCATCGGCTTCATCCTTTCAAAGGACGCGAGTCTGGGAATGGCGCGTTCTTTAAAGGGGCAACGCTTTCGCTGGCGTGAACGGGGCTGATGGTGCGGTGGGACGGGGCGGGAGCGCGACCAAGCCATCTCCTCCCCATCGCTTCGCGACAGGGAGGATTGTTCAGGCCTACTCCGCCGCAACCACTTCCGCCGCAGCATCGCTCAGCGGGTGCGCGAGGCGGCTGAGCATTTCCTTGGGGCAGACCTGCCAGAAGCGCCCCCGCCAGCGGTCCCAGTCGGCGAGGATTTCGCTCGACCATTTGCTGCCGGTTGCCTGGGCATGGTCCTCGACCAGTTCCTTCAGCACGGCTTCCCAATGCGCGCTGTCGAGGCGTTGCCAGACGATCGATTCGTCGTTGGCGCGGCGTTCGAAGCTGTCGTCACTGTCGAGGATGAAGGCCATGCCGCCGGTCATGCCGGCACCGAAGTTCGAGCCGACGGGGCCGAGGATGACGGCGGTGCCGCCGGTCATATATTCGCAGCCATTGGCGCCGCAGCCTTCGACGACGACCTTCGCGCCCGAGTTGCGGACCGCGAAGCGCTCGCCCGCCTGGCCCGCCGCAAGCAATGTGCCCGCGGTCGCGCCGTAAAGGACGGTGTTGCCGATGATGCTGTTATGCTGGCTGACCAGCGGGCTCGACACGGTCGGGCGCACGACGATGCGTCCGCCCGACAGGCCCTTGCCGACATAGTCGTTGGCGTCGCCGAAGACTTCGAGGGTGATGCCGCTGCACAGGAAGGCGCCGAGTGACTGGCCCGCGGTGCCGCGCAGGCGGACCTGAACATGGTTGTCGGCGAGCCCGGTCATCCCGAAACGCGCGGTGACTTCCGCCGACAGGCGGGTGCCGACGGCGCGGTGGGTGTTGCGGACATTATAGGTGAGCTGCATCCGCTCGCCGCGATCGAACAGCGGCTTGGCGTCGTTCAATATCTGGGCGTCGAGGCTGTCGGGCACCGGGTTGCGGAAGCTCGGTCCCGACGAGCGACGCTGACTGTCGGGTGCGTCGACCTTTGCGAGGATCGGGTTGAGGTCGAGGTCGTCGAGATGTTCGGCGCCGCGGCTGACCTGACGGAGCAATTCGGTGCGGCCGATCACCTCGTCGAGGCTGCGGCAACCGAGCTTGGCGAGGATTTCGCGTACTTCTTCGGCGATGAAGGTCATCAGGTTGATGACCTTCTCGGGGCTGCCGGTGAACTTCGCGCGCAGTTTCTCGTCCTGCGTGCAGACGCCGACGGGGCAGGTGTTCGAATGGCACTGGCGCACCATGATGCAGCCCATCGCGACGAGGCTGAGCGTCCCGATGCCATATTCCTCGGCGCCGAGGATCGCAGCGATCACGATGTCGCGCCCGGTCTTGAGCCCGCCGTCGGTGCGCAGGCGGATGCGATGGCGCAGGCCGTTGAGGGTCAGCACCTGATTGACTTCGGATAGGCCCATTTCCCACGGCGTGCCGGCATATTTGACGCTGGTCTGCGGGCTTGCGCCGGTGCCGCCGGTGTTGCCGGCGACGAGGATGACGTCGGCGTGCGCCTTGGCGACGCCCGCCGCGACGGTGCCGATGCCCGCCGAACTGACGAGCTTGACGCAGACGCGGGCCTTCGGGTTGATCTGCTTCAGGTCATAGATGAGCTGCGCCAGATCCTCGATCGAATAGATGTCGTGGTGCGGCGGGGGCGAGATCAGCGTCACGCCGGGCGTCGCATGGCGCAGGCGGGCGATGAACTCGGTGACCTTGAAGCCCGGAAGCTGGCCGCCTTCGCCGGGCTTGGCGCCCTGTGCGACCTTGATCTCGATCTCGTCGCACGCGCCGAGATATTCGGCGGTAACGCCGAAACGGCCGCTCGCGATCTGTTTGATGTTGCTGTTGGCATTGTCGCCATTGGCATAGGGCTGATAGCGCTCGCTCGCTTCGCCGCCTTCGCCCGACACGGCTTTCGCACCGATGCGGTTCATCGCAATCGCCAGCGTCTCATGCGCCTCAGGCGACAGCGCGCCAAGCGACATGCCCGGGGTGACGAAGCGCTTGCGGATTTCGGTGATCGCCTCGACGCTGTCGAGCAGGACACCCTGCGCCGGATAGTTGAACTCCATCAGATCGCGCAGATACACCGGCGGCAGGTCGGCGACGCCGCGCGCGAATTGCAGATAGGTCGAATAGCTGTCGGTCGCGACCGCGGTCTGGAGCAGGTGCATGAGCTGCGCCGAATAGGCGTGGGTCTCACCGCCCGCGCGCTGACGGTAAAAACCGCCGATCGGCAGAGTGGTGGCGCGCTGGTCGTAGGCGGCTTCATGCTTCTCGGTCGCGTTGATGAACAGAGACTGATAGCCCTCGCCCGAAATTTTCGCCGGCATGCCGGGGAAGAGGTCGTTGACGAGCGCGCGGCTCAAACCGACGGCTTCGAAATTATAGCCGCCGCGATAGCTGGAGATCACCGCGATCCCCATTTTGGCAAGAATCTTGAGCAGGCCGTCATCGATCGCCTTGCGGAAGCGCAGACGGCAATCGTCGAGCGACAGTTCCTTGCCGAACAATCCGCGCGCGTGGCGGTCGGCGATTGCGGCTTCGGCCAGATAGGCGTGGACCGTGGTCGCGCCGACGCCGATCAGCACGGCAAAGGCGTGGGTGTCGAGCACTTCGGCCGAGCGGACGTTGATCGAGGCGTAGCTGCGCAGGCCCTTGCGGACGAGATGCGTGTGGACGGCGGCGGCGGCGAGCACCATCGCCATGCCGACGCGGTCTTCGCCGATGCTCTGGTCAGTCAGGAACAATTCGCTGCGTCCGGCGCGCACCGCATCCTCGGCCTCGCGGCGGACGCGGGCGATCGCTTCACGCAAGGTCGAGGCGTCGCCGCCGACCTTGAAGGTGCAATCGATGTCGGCGACCGCATCGCCGAAATAGGCGCGCAGCCGGTCCCAATCGTCGCCGACGAGCACGGGGGAGTCGATCACCAATACGTGCGCGCTCTGGCCCTTGGCATCGAGGATGTTGCCGAGGTTGGCGAAGCGCGTCTTCAGGCTCATCACATGGCGTTCGCGTAAGGAGTCGATTGGCGGGTTGGTGACCTGACTGAAATTCTGGCGGAAGAATTGCGCGACGTGGCGCGGCTTGTCCGAGATAACGGCGAGCGGCGTGTCGTCGCCCATCGAGCCTATGGCTTCCTTGGCGTCCTCGACCATCGGGCTGAGGATCAGTTCCATATCTTCCATGGTCAGTCCGGCGGCGACCTGACGCTGGAGCAAGTCCTTGCGATCCCAGACCGGCAGGCTGGCTTTGCCGCCCTTGGGCAGGTCGGTCATGGTGCGGAAGCCCTTGACGCGCGCGCCATAATCCTGCGCGTCGGCGATCAGATCCTTGATCGCGCGGTCTTCGTAGAGTGTGCCTTCGTCGAGATCGACGGCGATCATCTGGCCGGGGCCGAGGCGGCCTTTCTTGCGGATGCTCGCTTCGGGGACGAGCACCATCCCGCTTTCCGACCCGACGATCAGCAGATTGTCGGCGGTCAGCGTGTAGCGCAGCGGGCGGAGCGCGTTGCGGTCCATGCCCGCAACCGCCCAGCGGCCGTCGGTCATCGCGAGCGCGGCGGGGCCGTCCCACGGCTCCATGACGCTGGCGAGATAGGTGTACATCGCGCGGTGGCTCTCAGGCGTATCGACCTCATGCGCCCAGGCTTCAGGAACGAGGATCAGCTTGGCGGTCGGCGCATCGCGGCCGGCGCGGCACAGCGTTTCGAACACCGCGTCGAGCGCGGCGGTGTCGCTGGCGCCCGCGGGGATCACCGGCTTGATGTCTTCCGAATGTTCGCCGAAGGCGAGGCTCGCCATCTTGATCTCGTGGCTGCGCATCCAGTTCTTGTTGCCGCGGATCGTGTTGATCTCGCCATTATGCGCGAGGCAGCGGAAGGGCTGCGCCAGCCACCATTGCGGGAAGGTGTTGGTCGAATAGCGCTGGTGGAAGATCGCGACCCGGCTTTCGAACAATTTGTTCGTCAGGTCGGGGAAGAAATCGGACAGGCTTTCGGCAAGGAACAGGCCCTTGTAGATGATCGAGCGGCACGACAGGCTGCAGATATAAAAGTCGGCGATTTGTGCCGCGATGACCTTTTTCTCGATCCGGCGGCGGACGAGATAAAGCTGCTTTTCGAACTCGGCGAGCGACTGGGCATCGGGTAGCGGGCCGGCGATCATGATCTGTTCGATCTCGGGACGCGTGCGCTGTGCCTTGTCGCCGATCACCGACACGTCGACGGGCACCTGGCGCCAGCCATAGATGGTGAAGCCCGCGTCGATGACTTCGGCCTCGACGATCGTGCGGCATTCTTCCTGCGCGCCCAGATCGGTGCGCGGCAGGAAGATCATGCCGACCGCGAGGCGGTTCGGGCGCACCTTGTGGCCCGACGCCGCGATCGCATCGTCGAAGAAACGCACCGGCAGGTCGACATGGATGCCCGCGCCGTCACCCGTCTTGCCATCGGCATCGACCGCACCGCGATGCCACACCGCGCGCAGTGCCTCGATCGCCGCCTCGACGACGCGGCGCGAGGCCTTGCCGTCGGTCGCCGCGACGAGCCCGACGCCGCAGGCATCGGATTCCATGTCGGGGCGATACATGCCTTCATTGGCGAGGCGTGCGTGCTCGGTGGTGGGGTAGTGGGTCATCATCTTTGTCCTGACGGGTTCTAATTCCCTATCGTCATCCCGGCCTTCACCAGGATGACGGAAACTTTATTCTGGAAGCTTCTTGCGGGCGTTCTCGATAGCTTTTTCGGCGGCTTCCTGGGCGGCGAGTGAGGCATTATCGGATGCGACTTCGAGATCTTCGACACGCTTCAGGTCCGCGGCCGACCAGTTACTGCGATCATAAGCCGGATCATCGGCGGCAGCCGCATCCGCCGCAGCCTTCACCGCTGCTACCGCGTCGGCCTCATAATCGACAGTCACATCCGCAGCGTCGGCGGCGGCATCTGCGGCATCGGCTGCGATATCGACCGCCGCTGCGGCGTCATCCGCCGCCGCAACAGCCTCCGTCGCGTCTTCGCTCCACAGATCGCGATGATCCTTGAGCACCTTGACCTTGACCTTCATCAGCTTGGCGAGCTTCTTGAGCTCGGCTTCGCTGAGGTCGGCGAGCGCGCGGTCCTGGGGCAGGTCTTTCATATCGGCCTCGATCGACGGGGCGCGATCGATGAACTTGTTGACCAGCGGCGGCATCGCCTTGACCACCGCGAGCATGACTTCGGGGTCGGCCTGAAGCGCCATCCATTCCTGGGCATAGACTTTACCGGTCGGGGTCGCGAGGAAGCCGTTGATATCGGTCAGCTGGCCGACCGAAAATTTGCGGGCATAGGCCTTGGCCAGCCCACCCTGCATCGGGCGTTCGACGTCGGCGAGCACTTCGCTGATCAACGGCTTGATGACCTTGGTGATCTGGTCTTCGCGGTCCTTGCGGTGCGGGTCGAACATGTCGGCGATCGCTTGCTTGCTCTTTTCATCGAGCTTCGCGATCTCGTCGCTTTCGACCCCGGTCTTGATCGAGATCATCAGGTCGGAGGTGCCGTCGAACTCCTTCATGAAGCGCGAGAACAGCTTGCCGTAGAGATTGTCGATCATCCGTTCGAGGCTGCCCGGCGCGACGAGCGCGGTGGTCGTCTTTTCGGCGAGCGTCAGGCGTGCGGGTTCGATCGGCGGCAGGCTGCTGACGTCGAAGATTTTTTCGACCATCGCGACGGCTTCGTCCATCTCGCGCTGCATCTTCGCCTTGGATTCGGCGGCGGTGGCTTCGCTGTCGGCGTCGGTTGTGATGTCGACCGAGCCTTCGGGGCTTGCGATCACGACGGGGGCGACGATTTCGGCGGGCGGGGCTTCCTTGGCGGATTCCTTCGGGTTCGCCATCGCCTGCGCGCCGAGTGGGGCGAGGGCGATCATGCCGGCGAGCAGCAGCGATTTGAACGTCGACATGGGCATGGTCCTTCTCAAGATGGTCATGCCGCCCTCATTTCGCTTTTCACCTTGGCTTTCAACCATTTCGACATCTGCTCGCTGACGTCGCGGCCGTCGCGGATGCCCCAGACGACCAGGCTGGCGCCGCGCACAATGTCGCCCGCGGCGAAAACGCCGGGCAGGCTGGTCATCATCGTCTGATGATCGACACGGAGAGTGCCCCAGCGCGTGACGCTGAGATCGGGCGAACCGAACAGGTGTGGCAATTCTTCGGGGTCGAAGCCCAGCGCCTTGATCACCATGTCGGCGGGCAGGTCGAACTTGCGCTCCGGGTCGAGTTCGGGGCTACGGCGACCGCTGGCGTCAGGCGCGCCGAGACGCATGCCGGCGACCGCAACTTGCTTGACCGCCTTGTCTGCGGTGAAGGCTTCGGGGGCGGAGAGCCAGACGAATTCGACGCCTTCTTCCTCGGCATTGGAAACCTCGCGCTGCGAGCCCGGCATATTTTCGCGGTCGCGGCGATAGAGGCACTTCACCGACCTGGCGCCCTGACGCACCGCGGTGCGAACGCAATCCATTGCGGTGTCGCCGCCGCCGATGACGATGACATGCTTCCCTTCGGCATTGAGTTGGCCGCTGTCGAACGCTGCGACCTCGTCGCCGAAGCTCTTGCGGTTCGAGGCGATCAGATAGTCGAGCGCGGCGATTACGCCATCGGCCTGATTGCCCGGGACGTTGATTTCGCGCGCCTTGTAAACGCCGGTCGCGATCAGGATGGCATCATGCTTCTGGCGTAGCTGGTCGAGCGTCGCGTCGCCGCCGACCTCGAAGCCGAGGTGGAAGTGGATGCCGGCTTCTGCAAGCCGGTCGATGCGGCGCATCACCACATCCTTCTCCAGTTTGAAGCCGGGGATGCCATAGGTCAGCAGGCCGCCGGCGCGGTCGTGGCGGTCATAGACATGAACCTCATGCCCCTGAACGCGCATATATTCGGCGGCGGTGAGGCCCGCGGGGCCGGCGCCGATGATGCCGACCGACTGGCCGGTGTCGCGGCCGGGCTGGAGCGGTTCGACCCAGCCCTCGGCCCAGGCGGTGTCGGTGATATATTTCTCGACGCTGCCGATCGTAACCGCACCATGGCCCGAGAATTCGATCACGCAATTGCCTTCGCACAGTCGATCCTGCGGGCAGATGCGGCCGCAGATTTCGGGCATCGTCGAGGTCGCGTTGCTCAGCTCATAGGCCTCACGCAGCCGCCCTTCGGCGGTCAGGCGCAGCCAGTCGGGGATATGATTGTGGAGCGGGCAGTGCACCGAGCAGTAAGGCACGCCGCACTGCGAGCAGCGCGATGCCTGTTCATCGGCATCGGGCGCCGCATAGCGTTCGGCGATTTCGTTGAAATCACGCGCGCGCTCGGCGGCGGAGCGTTTGTCGGGATAGGATTGTTCGCGCCCGACAAACTGGAGCATGCGATCGGCAGCCATTCAAATTCCCCTTCGTTGCGGGGCAAATGCATGGACGCCGGATCGCTGTCACGGACGAAATGCGAGTTAGGTCAGTATTGCTGACCTTAAAATGATGTGCTTGAGATAATTAAAGTCTCTTGCGCAACTATCTTTCACGGTTAATACCGGATCGGCCCTATCTCATTCCCAGCCAGATGAGCGCAGCGACGCCGACGATGATTCGGTACCAGGCAAAGGGGGTGAAGCCATAGCGGGTGACGACCGCCAGAAACGCCTTGATCACCGCCCAGGCGACGATGAACGACACAAAGGCGCCGACCGCGATCAGCCCGATATCATTGCTGGTGATCGCGTCGCGATGCTTGAACAATTGCAGCACGGTGGCGCCGGTCAGCGTCGGCAGCGCGAGGAAGAAGCTGAACTCGGCCGCGGTCTTGCGATCAACGCCGAGCGACATCGCGCCGAGGATCGTCGCGCCCGAACGGCTGACCCCGGGGATCATCGCGATACATTGGACGAGGCCGATCAGCATCGACTGGCGCGCCGACAATTTGGCAACCCCGCCGCTTTCCTTCGGCTTGGCGAAGCGTTCGACGAGCAGAATGGCAAAGCCGCCGACGATCAGCGCCCAGGCGACGATCACCGCATTTTCCAGCATCACCTCGATATAGTCGCCCAGCGCAAGGCCGAGGATGACGGCAGGGAAAAAAGCGAGCAACAGGTTGCGGACAAAGGCGATCGCCACCGGGTCCTTGCGGAAGAAACCCGTGAACATGTCCCAGAACAGCTTTCGGTACAGCACGACGATCGCGAGGATCGCTCCCGGCTGGATCGCGATGTTGAAGATCGCCCAGCGCGAGGCGTCATAGCCGAGCAGCTCGGTCGCGAGGATGAGGTGCCCGGTCGATGAGACGGGAAGGAATTCGGTCAAGCCCTCGACAATGCCGAGGATGATCGCGGTCAGCCAGATGCTCATCAGTGCGCGGCGAACTGAGCGAAGCGGCCGTTGCGTCGGTATTGGACGAGCCAGCTATCGGCGACCAAGGCGAGCGCGGTCGGGGTGACACCAAGCTCGGTGAGCCCCGCCGCGCCGTCGGCGACGATATTGTCGTTTTGCAGCATTAGCCATTGATCCTTGGTGATCGGCGCGCCGGGCATCCAGCCGAAGCCGCGCGCGAGCGGCGAGGCGACGGCGTCGGGGATGGGGAAGAACAGGGGCTTGCGTCCCGTTGCTTCGCCGATCCATGCGAGGAGTTCGGCCATGCTGAACTGCTGCGGCCCGCCAAGCTCGAACGTCCGGCCCGCGGACGATGGATCGAGCGCCGCGACGACGGCATCGGCGACGTCGCCGACATAGACGGGCTGGAATTTCGTCTTCGGCGCGATCACCGGGACGACCGGCAGCATGCGGATCAGCGCCGCGAAGCGGTTGATGAACTGGTCCTCGCGGCCGAAGATGATCGAGGGACGCAGGATCGCGGCGTCGGGGAAGGCCAAACGAACGGCGGTTTCGCCGACGCTTTTGCTTTGACCATAGTTCGACGGACTGTCCGCATCGGCGCCGATCGCCGAGATATGGACGAGGGTGGGGATGCCGGCGGCATTCATCGCCGCCGCGACATGGCCCGCGCCATCGGCCTGAACCGCGAACATGTCGTCGAAGCTGCCGGCAAGGTTGATCACTGCATCGCTTCCCGCGACCGCGCGCGCGACGCTGGCCGCGTCGCGGACATCGGCGGCCACGAATTGCGTCTGGCCGAGCCCGCCGAGCGGTTTGAGGAACAGCGCCTTGCGCGGCTCGCGTTCGGCAAGGCGCACCCGCGCGCCGCGCGACAGGAGTCGCTGGACGACATAGCGGCCCACAAAGCCACTGCCGCCGAAAATGGTGATCAATTGTCCATCGAGATTTCGCATCGCGTCCGCCTGTCGTCGATTCTTTCGCGGCGCGAGGGGCGCGCCGCCCGCGCTCCCCATGCCGCGAAGCACCGGGCAGGGCAAGGGGAGCGCTGCGATTCCAACGCGAAACCGTCGCTTTGCAATAAAATTTGCATCGATGGTTGCAGCGTTGTTGACAAGTGTCGCACCCCGCAGCTAATCGCCCGCTCCTACCCCGTGCCCAGATGGCGGAATTGGTAGACGCACCAGCTTCAGGTGCTGGCGATCGCAAGGTCGTGGAGGTTCGAGTCCTCTTCTGGGCACCATTTTTCCTTCCCATGACACCCCAGAACCCTCGACAAAATGGCGGAAATCTGCCATTTTATCCTTGGTCTTGTCTATTGGTGTCCGAGGAAGTTTCACTCGATCTCACTCGAAATGGGGCCACCGAAATAGGCGATGGCCCCACGGCCAAATGCCTCGGTGGCCCCATCCCTCGCTGATGTTGTCGCGTCGATGATTCCGCGCCGGCCAAGGTCTGCTTGCAGGAGTTGAGTCGATGTCCCTTACCGATGTTCTGATCCGTTCACTCAGACCGGAGAGCCGGCCCTACAAGCGCGCGGACGCTGGCGGCCTCTATCTGGAGGTGCGCCCGACGGGCGCGAAGCTCTGGCGCTTCAAATATCGGTATCTTGGAAAGGACAACCGTATCGCGTTGGGCGCCTATCCCGAAGTGCGGCTGGCGGAGGCACGTCAATTGCGGGACGAAGCCAAGCGCAAGCTACGCGAGGGCATCGACCCCTTGGCCGAACGTAAGCGTAAAAAGCTGGTGGCGCAGTTCAATGCCGCGAACACCTTTGGCGACATCGCCAAGGAATATATCGACAAGTCGGTCGCCGAGGGACGAGCCGATGCGACGATCGTGAAAGCCAATTGGCTTCTCGATCAACTTAAGCCGATTGCCGCAATACCTGTTGTAGACCTCAAGCCGGTCGATGTGCTGGCCGCGCTCAAGAGGATCGAAGCGCGAGGGAAATATGAAACGGCACGTCGTGCCCGTTCCTTCGCGAGCAGGGTGTTCCGCTATGCTGTCGCGACGGGAAGGGGCGAAAGCGATCCAACCGCCGTATTGCGGGGCGCGTTGATTACCCCCCGCGTGACGCATCATGCGGCCCTCGTGGAACCGGACGAGGTCGGTGCGCTTTTGCGGTCGATCGATGCGTATACCGGTAACGCGATCACGCGGCTCGGCTGTCAGATCGCGCCGCATGTGATGGCCCGGCCCGGCGAGATGCGCAAAGCAATATGGTCTGAAATCGACCTCGAAAAAGCGGTCTGGAACGTTCCCGCGGATCGCATGAAGATGCGTCGCCCCCATGCTGTTCCATTGTCGCGTCAAGTGCTCGCCTATCTGAAGCAGCTCCACGCGCTTACAGGTCCCGAAGGATTCGTCTTTCCGGCATTTCATACATTCCGCCGTCCGATGAGCGAGAACACGCTCAATCAGGCATTCCGGCGGATGGGTTATGCGGCCGGTGAAGTGACGGCCCATGGTCTTCGTACGACGGCTTCGTCGCTTTTGAACGAGAGCGGCAAATGGCACCCTGATGCCATCGAGCGCTCGCTTGCGCACGCAGATGCCAATGCAATCAGGGGAACCTATAATCGGGGTCGCTATTGGGACGAGCGTGTTGCCATGCACCAATGGTGGAGCGACTATCTCGACGCGCTGCGCAGCGGTGAGAAGGCGGCGATTAATGAGTTGATGGCAGCGTGATCGTGACTCGAAAAGGCAGCGTCTCGAGGGTATGGGAGTCGCTTCCTTCCGTTGCTGGTCGCCATTGACAAAAAGTCAGTTGGGAGCGTAGCTGTCCTCAGTCCGCGGACAGGGGACGCTTCGGAGTTCTGAAGGATGAAAAGCCAAGATATTGTGGTGCTGCTTAAGCTTGTGAGCATGCAGGAACAAGAAAGACAGGGCTTTTTAGGCAGCCCGCAAACCCCATCCGGGCCAGTCGATCCATACTCCGTTCGCGGTTTAGGAGCTGCCTTGGGGATAAGCAAAACGGAAGTGAGTGCCTCGCTCAACCGGAGCATTGATGCCGCTCTTGCTATAAAGAGCGGTGGCTATCCCAAACCTAATCGCCGGAACCTGTTTGAGTTCATCGCGCACGGGCTCAAATATGCCTTCCCCGCAAAGCCGGGTGCTCCGCAGCGCGGCATCGCAACCGCATTTGCCGCGCCAATGCTCAAAGGCGAACTCATAAGTGCCGGACAGGATATCTATGTTTGGCCCTATGCCAAAGGCAGGGAGAAAGGTCTCTCCATCGAGCCACTCTTCAAATCTGTGCCAGAAGCGGCGCCAAAAGACGCGCACCTGTACGAGTATCTCGCTCTGATCGATGCAATACGATTGGGAAACCAGCGAGAGACGAATCTCGCCAGGCGCAGGCTTGAAGAGGACCTGTTGAAGCAATGACCGTGCAGGGACAACTTCTGGCGATGCTCGAAACCGTGGCTGCCGCCCTTGGTGACGAGCTTCGCGAGCAGCTGATATTCGTCGGCGGTTGCTCGACTGCGCTGTTGGTGACCGACGACATTACCCTGGAGGACATCAGGACCACCGATGACGTCGACTTGATCGTCGACCTGACAGGGCCTGCACAATGGATGCGTCTTGAACAACAGTTGAGGGCGCAAGGCTTTACCGCATCCTCGGAAGACAATTTGATGTGCCGACTACGGCTCGGAGAACTCAAAGTCGACTTTATGCCTGTCGACGGGGAAATCCTGGGGTTCAGCAATCGATGGTATGAGAAAGGGGTCGCAACTGCAGTCTCATATACGCTGCCGGGAGGGCTCGAGATCAAATGTCTCATCTCGCCCCTTTTCATCGCTACCAAACTTGACGCCTACAACGACCGCGGAGGAAATGACCCGTTATCCAGCCACGATCTGGAAGACGTCTTGATCGTTATCGATGGACGGGAAGAACTGGTCGCGGAGGTAGAGGCCGCTGACCAAGATGTGCGCGCATTCATTGCGGAGCATCTTCTTGCCCTTCAAGAGCATCCGGAGTTCGAGCATTTTTTGCACGGCAACATCAATGGCCCGGAAGGCCGTGTCGATATAGTCCAGGAACGCATAACGGCCTTGATTGCGGCCGGCGGCGACGCCTGAATGGGTATAGCGATCAGCTGGCGCGGCGTGCAGGGCCAGCACACCAAGGACAACCGGGATTGGTGCGGGGTCGGACTGCGAGAAACGTCCGCTCTTTGTGTCTTGCTCGATGGATCGACATCAGGCTCCGAAAGCGGCAAGTTCGCCCACCAAATTGCCGAGGAGCTCGTCAACTGGTTCGTAGCCGAAGGCGAGACGGGTCCGGATAAGATTATCGACCGAATGCGCGGGCTGCATGGCGAGCTGGCACCTCAATTTCGCAAGGATTCCGCCAGCATTATCGTAGCCTGTGTCCAAGTTAACGGTGCGGTGCTCCTGTTGAACGCAGGCGACTGCGTGGCGGGAGTATGCAAAGCTGACGGAATTGACTGGAGAACGAGACCGCACACCCTTGCCAATCCCATCGAGGATTTACCGATCGCCGAGATAGCGGTTTCCCCGCTGCGGCACCGGCTGACGCGCAGTTTTCGAAGCCGCGAATTCATGGTCCCGGATATATACGATCTGAAATTGCAAGGCGATGAAGCGCTTGTCTTGGCAACAGACGGCTTCTGGGCAACTCTGGATCCGAAAGTTCAGATCGATTTTCTGGCCAATATGGATCTTGCGAATACCGAATTCGTCGATGATTGCAGCGCGCTGTCGTTGAGGTTCGAGCTTGGCCAAGCCAGCATCATTCTGGACAGGCATACGGAGAACTTCGTTGCTCAGCCCAAGTGATGATGCCCTTCAGATATGCGATTCAGGATAGCCCCGCGATCGCTGCCAAGCATTATGGCGATTTCTGCCGCACGACAAAGCCGCGATGGCGGCGGTCGTGCTCAACCTCGCGTGGGATACCTAGTGCGGCCGATCAGCCTGAACCAATGACCAATGAGGCGATGCCGACATTTCGACGTGTTGCTGACCGGCCGTTGGCAGGCAACCAATATCGATCAGCCGCGAATCATCCCCAGCAGTCGGCGAAATTCGCCGTCGGCGCTCTTGCCCTTCCACCGGTTGGCGAACCAGCAGACGACTTGGAGATTGTCCTTTCGGTAGTGACCATCGCTGTCGATCCGGTCGAGCGAGGCGCAGAGCTCGCTGTCGTCATGGTCGCCGCGCCACTGCATCGGCAGGCCGGTCAGCGCGCATAGTCCGTTCTGTTCTTCGATCAGTGCCTCGATGATCGCAACGAGCTCCTCGCGCGCATGATGGATTTCCTTGGTCTTGGCGGTGGTCGTCGCCTGCTGACCCGACCGATTGGCGGCATGCGCCGCGTTGTCCGCCATCGTGTAGATCGCGCGGCGCCGGGCGCTCGCGTGCCGCACGAGGCCGGGCGCCTGTCCTGTGCCGGGCTTTGCGTCCTCCATGCGCACAAGCATCCAGCAGAAGGAGTGTGCGTCAATAGGACGGGTGTCTTCGAAGCCCGGCATATCGGCGAGCGCGCGCCGCACCGCGTCGATCGCCTCGTTATAGTTGGCATAGTTGCTCCATGAGCAGCGCCCGCTCATCGCCAAATCGATGCCGAGGCGCTCAAAGGCGCGGTCGAAGGTTTGCGGTGCGATCGGCGCGAACCGTTCGATGTCGAGCAGGAAGAAGACATAGGCGGCGAGCGGATAGCCATCGCCGGCAAGCGCGCGGAACCGCTCGAACAGCATGTCGGGCTCGTTTCGCGTCACGAAGGCGTCGAACAGCCATTCGTCGAGCCTTCGCCGCGCCGCCGGTTGTCCGCGCGCGGCGAGAAGCGCCGCATGGGCGGCGCTGCCGGGACCGTAGCGATCTTTCCATGGGAGCAGATTATTACGGCTCTGCTCGTCACCATCGATCTCGATCGCGGCGATCATCCCTTCGAGCGGTACGCCGCTCCCGACGTCCGCCACACTCCAGCGGTCGGCACCGAGGCGGCCTAGCGCGACCTCGCGCAGCCGCGGTTTGTAGGATTCCCAATGGCGCGCGGCGCCGTCGTGGAAACTGGTGAAGGGACCATCGCCAAACCGCGGATAGATGATATCGCGGAAGCGCGCGAACTCGCGCTCGAAATGCGGGGCCGCGATGGTCATGTTTCACGCTCCCCGGGGGCGCTGATCAGGTCGATGCCCGTCGACGCGGCGAGCCGGAGCAGGCCGGGGGCGCCGAAATAGAAAGCGAGGCCGGGCCGCGGTTCGGGATGGCCGCCGACGAAGCGCGCCGGTTCACAGCGCCAGCGATCGCCCGACATCGGCTTGATCTCGTGGCGGGGCATCCAGGCTATATGCGTCGGGGCCGGATCGCTCATGCCTTCGAAGAGCGGTATCGCCAGCACCATGTCCTCGTGAAAGGCGGTCAGCTTGCCGACATAGCCGTAGCGGGCCTTGTCGGTCTTGCCTTCGGTCGGATATTTGCCCTTCACCTGGACCGGACGGACGATCGTTCCCCCGTCGGTCGGCAAGGTCGCGATGAGGTCGAACCCCTGGTCGCGGTGCGGAAAATAGATATTCCACCCGGCATCGGCCATTACGCCAGCGACATACATTTCCGCGAAATAGTCGCGGCTCTTCCAGTCGTTTCCTAGCATGTCGCTCCCCCTTTGCGCAGACGCCCGTCCGTGCCACCGTTCTGGCGGAGTCTCGCGATTGACGCTGTGGCTGAGCGGTCTACTGAGCACAGCTCTGCGCACTTGCGCCAGCCTGTTTGGGGGGAATGGCATGCGGCTCGACGAATTTCTGGAATCTAACGGCGGCGGAAAGCCTGCGTCGCAGGCCTATTGGAATGCGCTCAGGAAGCTGCGAGACGCGTGGCGTGACGTCTTCGACGACGAACTCGAGGCGCACGGCAGTCGCGCAATGGAGACATTCGAGAATGCGCTCGAGACGATGAAGGCGCGGCTCCGCAAGGACGCGGAGGGTGGTAAACGCCTCCTCGACGCGCTCGATATCGAGTCCGGCGAAGACGTCGGCGAGGTCCTTCTCGGATGGGTGGATCTCGATGATCTCACCCCCAAGGCGATCAAGGGCGCCATACTCGAAGAAATTTACCGGTGCGGCGCGGGCAGGCACCCGCTTCGCCAGATTCTGCGTAAAGCACTCGACGCGCTGTTCGCGGGGAGCGATCGGCGGCGTCCGCGTGTAGGAGAAAATCGGCACTGGCCGAGGCTGCTACAATATCTGCGTGAACTGGAAGAGGCGACCGACTGGTCGCCCGATGGGCGGGGAATCCGGCTTGCCAATGCGGGCGGACGCGGGCCGGTGGCGAAAGATCCGCGCGATCCGGCACGGCTCGACCTCATCATCGATCCCGATTATTTCTGAGCGCGGATTTGCGTGGGGGTAGGGGCGCCGATTACTCGGGCCGGCCGAGCAAAGCTCCGATGATCAAAGAGTTGCTGTCCAACGTCTTTCGGGCTTTGCATCTCTTGCATCGGTGAAGCGGCGAGCGAACCGGGCCTCGAAGAGGCGCCGACGCTCCTGCCCCCTACCCGGATCCCTAAAAATGCGGCGCGATCTTGTATAAGTCGAAGAAGGTGCGCCAGCCGCGGCTCCGATGCGGCCGCAACTCGCCTAGTATGAGATTTCTCCGGCCTCCATCCCCGCAATGATCTTGTCTGCGGCCTCTTCGAGGGCAGCTGTCATTTTCTCGGACCAGCCGTCCGGCAATCGGAAGACAATTGTCAGAATATGCTTCCCAGACGTGGGGCCATCGCCGGCAAAGGTCTCTGCCAGGAAGACCGGAACCCGCTCGGCCTGCTCGATGAATTGCCCCCCGACGCCGGGCATCAACGCGAACAAGTCGCGATAATATTCGTGCACCGAGACAAAACGGACTTGTTCTTCCCACGCGAGCGCGCTGCCGCATAGTTCGGCGAACAGCCGGCACGTCGCGAGGATCAGCGCATCGTCGCCTGGCACGCCCTTCTCACCCCAGGCCCGGTCGAACTCGTGATTGAGCAGCTGCTCGAAGGCCGCACAGATCTGCTGGGCCTCAGACAGGCGATCCCTGAAGAAATCGGGGACATCGCGGATTCCCATCCGCACTCGCGGCTTGATGTAAAGCCCGCGCTTCAGCGCATCCCATCGCCGCAGGACCGGCGCCATCTCGAAGCGGAGAACTTCTGCGGTCAGCCTATACTCCCAAAGATCGTTTTTTTCGACGATCAAGCGCTCGGCGAGATAGCTGAGCTTGCCGAACTCCTCCAGATGCCGGCGCTCGTAGCGCTGGCGAATGGCGGCACCGGTCTTGCCGACCTGCTCCGACACATGGCGCACATGCTCACGCTGCCATTCAAACAGCAGGCCGGCAGGAAATCCGGCCTCGTCGGCGTCGACGAGCGTGTGGCAATTTCCGCAGAGCCAGATCGCGTTGGTGATGGCCGCGCGATCGGCGGACACCATCGCCTCGTCGTAGCGGGCAGACCCGGGATTGGCGCCGTAGATATGCGCGGCCTCACCGACATTCACGGCCTTCGTGGGATCGTCCGCGGGCCCGCTCGTGATCGCGCGGCAATCGGGATTGGAGCAGATGTTCGCCGCCCGCTTCGCCAGCGTGACGATGACGGCTTGCTTAAACCTGTCCTCGGTCGGCATGATGTCTCCTCCCATTGAAGCATAGCGCCAGGAAAGGCCCTCAATCCAGAGCGATAATAACTTCATGATCTGCCGCGATTTTCACTCACCTGCATTGCGACCTCATTGTAAATCGAACTTCCTTTTCAAACATCGTTGGAAGACAGCCTAAAAGACCGACATCGGGCGCACAGCTGCCCGTAAATGAGCGCGGCCTCAAATGGGCGCGCACTGGCGGCGGCAAGCTGCCGCCAGAGGTCGCGCGTTTGCACGGTGGGCCGCGCAGCGCTCTCGGCTCGCTTGTCTTGGCGGGGCGGCGGCTAAGCCCATATCCGCGCGCACGCCGCCCCGCCTGCGGCTTCGCCAAGGGCGCGTCTGTTATCCGGTGTTGACGCCGCGCTGACCGCGCGGCGGCCTTGTCGTTTGGCCGGCCCCGGACAGCGTGTCGTTCGGCGCACGGCTATGGGACCGCTCGGCCGTCGCGCAAGCCGGGCGATACCCGGCTCCTTCACTTCGTTGCGGCCCCTCGGGTGCGCGCCGTCCTTTGGCGCGGTCCCGTCGCCTTTTCTCGCCGCCCGCCTCGCCGTCCGGGGCCGGGTGTGGCTTGAGAGAAGGAAGACCGTCATGAAGCTCGATTTCATTGACCTTGGCAATCTGTCGATTGCCGCCGCCAACATGCGCGCGAAGGGGAAAGACCCCGACGTCGCCGATTTGATGCCGAGCATCCGTGCGCGCGGTGTGCTCGTGCCGCTGCTCGTCCGCCCCAATTGTTCGGAAGGCCGCTTCGAGATCGTCGCGGGGCGTCGGCGCTTCACCGCCGTCAGTGCCGTCGCGCGCGAGGGCGGGGCGGTCCGGCCCATTCCCTGCGCCATCCTCGACGAGGGCGACGATGCCGATGCGCTCGAAGCGTCGATGCTCGAAAATCTCGCGCGGGTGCAGCCTGACGAGGTGAGCCAGTGGGAAGCTTTCGTGGCGCTGGTCAAGGCAGGGCGCAGCGTCGAGGAGGTTGCGGGCAGTTTCGGGTTCGAGCCGCCCGCCGTGAAGCGTATCCTTGCGCTCGGCAATCTCCTGCCGCGCATCCGCACTCTCTATCGCGGCGGCGAGATCGATGCGGGCACCGTCCGGCATCTCACCCTCGCCTCGAAGCGCCAGCAGAAGGCATGGCTTGGCCTGTTCGACGATGAAGGCGCCTATTGCCCGACCGGTCATCAGCTGAAAGCATGGCTGTTCGGCGGCACCGCCATCGCGGTGAAGCACGCGCTGTTCGATGTCGCGGAGGCCAAGCTCGCCATTGTGTCGGACCTGTTCGGCGAGGACAGCTTCTTTACCGACGGCGATGCCTTCTGGTCGGCGCAAATGACGGTCATCGAGGCGCGCCGGGCCGACTATCTCGAGGCCGGATGGGCCGATGTCGTCATCATGGAACGCGGCGACTGGTTCCGCTCCTACGACCATGTTCACGCGCCAAAGCGCAAGGGCGGACGTATCTATGTCGAGGTTCGTGGCAGCGGCGAGGTGACGTTCCACGAAGGCTATCTGACGACGAAGGAAGCGGCGCGGATCGCGCGGAGCGAGGGCGGTGGCAGCGCGTCGCCGGACCCCGGCAAGCCGACGCGGCCCGAGGTCACATCGGCGATGAACGCCTATATCGATCTTCATCGCCATGCCGCCGTGCGCGCCGATCTCGCAAGCCACGGCGGGGTCGCGCTCCGCGCGATGCTCGCGCATGTCATCGCGGGCGCGGACCTCTGGCGCGTCGATGTCGAACCGCAGAAGGCGCCCAAGGAGGACATCGCCGAAAGCGTCGAAACCTGCCCCGCCGAAACCGCGTTCGACCTCAAGCGCCGCGCGGTGCTCGCCGTGCTCGGCTTCGATCCCGAGGCGCCGACCGTCACGGGAAGGCCGATGCACCGTCCCCCTTTTGCACCCTTGTTCGAGCGATTGCTCGAACTTCCGGACCCGGTGGTGCTGGAGATCGTCGCCATCGTGATGGGCGAGACGCTGCAGGCGGGAAGCGAGGCGACCGAAATGATCGGACTTCATCTCGGAACCGATATGCGCCGCCACTGGCAGGCCGACGCGGCGTTCTTCGGCCAGCTTCGCGACCGCGAAGTGCTGCTCGCTATCGTTGCCGAGGTCGCGGGCAAGGATGTCGCGGCGGCGAACCGGGACGCGAAGACGAAGGCGCTGAAAGCGATCATCGCCGACTGCCTCGCGGGCAACACTGGCCGCGCCAAAGTCGAGGGCTGGGTACCCCGATGGATGGTGTTCCCCCCTTCCGCCTATACGGCGCGCGGCGGGGTCGGCAGCATCGGCGCGGATGCGCGCGTCGCCAAGGCCATTGCCAGCAGCATCGCGCCGAACCCCGACGACGAACCGCCGTTCGATGTCGATGACGCCGAAGCGGAGGGCGAACCGGACCTTGGCGAGGCGCCGCCGCTCGCTGCCTGACAGGGCAGGGTGTGGCCTCGCGCCGCCCCCAATCCGCTATCGGACCCGGACCCTCAAAAATCCGGCGCGCCGCCCGTCCGCAAGCGGACCGGGCGGCGCGATCTTGTCTCAATCGAAGAAGATGACGCCCGCCGAACGGCCATAGGCTTTGTGCCTTGCCCGCCGTTCTTCGGTGCGGCGCCGATCCTGCGCGCGCGACCCTTCGGGGCGGATTCCGCAGTCGAGATCGACGAGCGACATCTTGCTCATGTTGAAGTGCGCGACCTGCAATTCGGCACCATATTCGTTGGTCGCGGGCTTCACGATGAAGCCTGCATGGACAGCGGCGGCGATCAGCAATCCATTGGGTACATAGACCGGCCCGAGCGTCTCGCCGCGAGGATAGGTGCAGATATAATTCTCGGCGATATGCTTCACGCCATGGCTCGATATATCGCGCCTGGTCGTCTTCGTCCGTTCGACGCGTGACAGAAAAGCGAGGCTCGCAAGGAAGGGCGGGATGTTATCATTGTCGAGAAACTCCCGCCGCGCCGCATCGAAGCGGGCGAGATATTCGGGTGCGGTTTCCCACGCGCCATCGTCTCTGCGCTCATGGTTGCCGATACCAAATCCGTGACGAACGAGACGGGGCCATATGTCGAAGACCACCGCCAGCGCCGCCTTCGCCGCCGCACGATACAGCATCGATTCCGGCACATCGAACCGGCGATCCCGAAGATAGCGCTCGAACGCCTCACCATCGATCTGGCGCTCGATGGACACAGGCCCATCGAGCTGCGCGCGCAGCGTTGCATTGCTCGCAAAGCCAAGGCCGCGGGCCATGGCTTCGGCGCGGTGTGAGGATTTGACCTGCGGCATCGTCTTCGCAAGCGCGCGCTTGACGATATCGATATTGGTCTCGGTAACGGGAATGGAAAGGGTGAACACGAAACGCCTCCAATGACCGGGCATTGCTGTTCGCCGATTACGCAGCAGCCCGCTGGAAGGGTTGCGTGAGTGCTGTTTCGAAGACTTAAATTCTATCAGACGTCTGACCCGGCGACAGGTCATGGGTGCCTAACCTCGCGTCGATAATAGGTGCGACCGCGCGCCAGGACAAGGGGTCTTGGCGTTCGGCGCAGAGTGCATGCGCCGCGATCAGCGCCGGCTGCCCTGCCAATCGCCCGGTTACCGTTCATATGCCGGACCATGATCGTCCCGGCCCGATTTGCCGCCCGGACATCCCGCAGCGGCGATCCGTTTGGACCGGCGCGGCGCCCCGCCCAACCATCGGGACCGCGATTATGTCCCCGGCGGCTGTGCCGCCTCCTCGCGGACGCTTCGCTTCAAATAATCGCGGTCCCTCCGGTCCTTTGCTGTGCTGCGGCCCTGCGGGTGCGCGGGGCGCCCGGCGCGCCGGTCCCCGGGTTCGCCCATGCCGCGGGAATGGTCCTGCCGGCACTATCCAAGGAGACGACCAATGGCTTCCATCGGCTTTGTGAACGGCACCATGGGCGAGGGATATGTCGGGCAGCTCAAGACGCTTTCGATCCGCGCCGCCCTCGAAATCCGCCCCAACCGCTCGAAGAGCGGCGACGTCCAGCCCGACTACCGCGTCTATTCGGACGGCGTCGAGATCGGCGCCGGCTGGATCCGCACCGGGCAGATCTCGGGCGAACCTTATGTGTCGCTCAGCCTCGCCGCCCCCGAGTTCGGGCCGCGCCGCCTCTACGCGAACCTCGGCCGCGCGGCGGGCCAAGATGACGACGATGCCTATGCGCTCATCTGGAATCCCGCCGACTGATCGCGGTTCTTCACGCCCCCGCGCCCATCGCGGCGCGGGGGCTTTTCCGTGCCCGCCTGTGGCGGCGGCGCAAGGCGGGGAGGGTGGGGGCTCGGCTCGGCAAGGCCGAGTATGACGGGCGGCGGCGCGGCTGTGCAAGGCCGGCGGGTGCCCTCCAATTTTCTTCGAAAATCGGCTCCTCCCACCGCCGCTTCGCGGCGCCTGCGCTGCGCTCCGGCGGCCCTGACAGCCGCGCCGCCGCCCGTCGTCGGGACGATGTCCTCGATGAGGAGGACGTTACGGAGGAGAAAGTCCATGTTTCATTCGGTCATTGAAACCGCATCGGATCGCGTGCTTGAGCGCCTAATTGCAGGGCTGCAATTCGAGTTCGGGCGGGAGGCTGCGGAAGGGCTGGCGCGGCACTTTGTCGATGCAGAGGACGCCGATTTTGCCTGGGAGGCGCGGCATGCGCAGCGCTGGCTCGGCTGCTATGAAAGTCTCGACGAGGAGGATGAATTGCTCGACCGCATGGTCGTGATGGGGCAGATGGGCGATAGCTTCTATGTCGCGGTCGTGGTCGTCGATGAACGCGATCGGGTGCAGGGGCTGCTCGGCAAACGCGAGTTTGAAACGCAGGCAGAGGCGCTCGATGCCTATACGGCGGCGCGATGAACGCTTCGGGAGGCGGCGCCCGCAAGGGCGCTGCTTCTCTCTTTTTCCTCGCCGAAAATATTGCGTCCACCCCGGTCATAATCGGGGTGCGCTCGCGACTCCGCCTTGCTAGGCTGGCCTCCTGATGCGCACGTCCCTCGATCATCTTCCGCAGTCCAAACAGCGCGAGCTCGCCGATGTGGTGCGCATCCTCTTCGAGGAATTTGAAACGGCGCATGCGCGGGGCAATGCGGACTGGAACCGCAAGGGTCGCATCTTCAAGATCGTCCTCTACGGCAGCTACGCGCGCGGCGACTGGGTCGACGATCCGGTCGGCGGTTACACGTCCGACTATGACATTCTGGTCGTGGTCAATTACGAGCGACTTACTGAATTCGAGCATTGGTCGGTGGCGGAAGATCGGCTGATGCGCGAGGTCACGATCAACCAGACGCTCACCGCGCCGGTCAGCTTTATCGTTCATGCGCTCAAGGATGTGAACGCGCAGCTCGAGCGCGGGCGGCCTTTCTTTATCGATATCGTCGAGCAGGGCGTCGCACTCTACGAAGCCGAAGGCTATGAGTTTGCTCAGCCGCGGAAGCTGCCCGCCGATGAAGCCAAAATCGAAGCGCAGAAGCATTTCGACGAATGGTTTTCGACTGCCAGCGAGTTCCTTGCGGGTGCCGAATTTCATCGTAGCCGGGGTAGCGCGAAGCTTGCTGCTTTCAACTATCATCAGGCCACGGAGCGCTTCTATCACTGCGTCCTTTTGGTGCTTTCGCTCTACAGCCCCAAGTCGCATCGGCTTAATTTCCTGCGCTCGCAATGCGAGCAGATCGCACCCGAGCTGGTCGAGGCCTGGCCGCGCGGCGACAAGTTCGAGCGCCGTTGCTTCGAGCTTCTGCGGCTTGCCTATGTCAATGCGCGCTACTCGCCGCATTACCAGATCAGCGCCGAGGAACTGGCGTGGATCGGCGAGCGCGTCGGTGTCCTCGAAGCCATGGTCAAGCAGGTCTGCGAGGCGCGCCTGTCGGCTTGATCGCTTGGCTGGTTGAGACGATTTGAGCGCGGAGTCGGGAATTCAGGGCGATGGCAAGATACAGGGTGGATCTCCTCCGTCGACCCTAAGCCACTGTCTGCACATCCTTTTACATGGAGACTGCAAATGGCGCAGCCTCCACGCTGCGGGACTCGTTCCCTATTTTCGGCAGTTAGCCGCGCCTCTCCGAAGAGACAAAAGTGGAGGCTCTTGAAGCGGTGCGCAGCGCCTCCCTCATCGGTGCTTTTGACGGGAAGGAACCGACGATGGCCGATGAATATGACTTCGACCTCTGGCTCGGCCGCATCGGGCGGGACCGATCGGTGCGGGTGGAACTGCTGCTCCGCCGCAACCGTGCCGGGGTAGGGAAGGCGTCGTCGCGCCGCCGCTTCACCGGCGAGCGGATCGGTCGCGGCGGACCGGTCGCGGCCTTGCTCTCGATATCCGATCGCTTCGCTCATTCGGACGCGCGCCGCGTGATCGTCAAGACGCGGCTCGTCCGGCTCGGCGCGAAGGGCATCGGGCCATCGCGTGCGCATCTCTCCTATCTGCAGCGCGACGGCACGACGCGCGAGGGCGAACGCGGTGTGTTATACGGTCCTCAAACCGACGCCGCCGATGGCAAGACTTTCCTCGAACGCTGCGATGGCGATCGTCACCAGTTCCGCTTCATCGTCGCGCCCGAGGATGGCGACCAATATGACGACCTCAAGACCGTTGTGCGGCGGCTGATGGCGCAGGCCGAAGCCGATCTCGGAACGAAGCTCGACTGGGTTGCGGTCGATCACTTCAACACCGGCCATCCGCACAGCCATATCATGCTGCGCGGCGTCACCGACCGCGGCGCCAATCTCGTCATCGCGCCCGCCTATATCGCGCATGGCCTGCGCCAGCGCGCCATAGACATTGTGAGCTTGGATCTCGGCCCGCGCACCCGTCTCGAAATCGAGCGCACCGCCGCGCGCGAGGTGACGCAGCACCGCTTCACCGCGATCGATCGCCGGCTGCTCGCCTCGGCCGAGCATGGCATCGCGCGCGCCGTGCATCCCGATCCGCACGAACAGAGCCTCCGCGCCGGACGGCTCCAGACGCTCGGCAAGCTCGGGCTCGCCGCCGAGATCGGGCAGGGGAGCTGGAAGCTCGACGGCGAGATCGAAGCGACGCTCCGCCGCATGGGCGAACGCGGCGACATCATCCTTGCGATGCAGCGCGAGCTTCGCACGAAGCTGCCGGGCCGCTCGGCGATCGACCAGGCGATCTTCGACCCGAAGCATGGGGTGCCGATCGTCGGGCGCGTCGTGACGCGCGGCCTCGCCGACGAGCATGCCGATCGTCACTATCTGATCGTCGACGGTGTCGACGGACACAGTCATTATGTCGACATCGGCACCGGCGAGGAGCGCGCCCTCTCGGGCGCGATCGTCTCGATTACGCCGAGGCCCGCGGTGCCGCGCGAGGTCGACCGCACGGTCGCCGCGATCGCGGCGGCCAATGACGGTCGCTACAGCGCCGAGTTCCATTGCCTGCACGACCCGAAGGCATCGCCCGAGTTTATCGAGGCCCACATCCGCCGCCTCGAGTCGATGCGCAAGCTCGCGCGTGCCGCCGACCGGAACCCGGATGGCAGCTGGGCGATTGCGCCCGATCATCTCGAGCGCGCCGCCGCTTATGAGCGGGACCAGCGCAGGCAAACGCCGGTTATCGTCGATATACTTTCCGAGCGCGGGCTGCGGAACATTGCGCGGCACGATGGCGCCACTTGGCTCGACAGCGAACTCACCGCCGCGAAGCCGGTGCGGCTCGAGCGCGGTTTCGGGGCGGAGGTCCGCCGGGCGCAGGATGCCCGCCGCCAGTGGCTGATCGAAGAGGGGCTCGCCGAGACCGACGGCGAGCGGACCGTCTATGCACGCAACATGGTCGCGACGCTCCGTCAGCGCGAGCTCCGGCGCGTCGCCGCGCAGATCAGCGCCGAACTCGGACTCGACTTTGTTGAGCCCAAAGCGGGCGGGCGGGTCGAGGGCAAGCTCGCGCGGAGCGTGATGATCGGCGACCGCAAATATGGCCTGATCGAGAAGGCGAAGGAATTTACCCTCGTGCCGTGGCGCCCGGTGCTGGAAAAAGCGATCGGCAAGGAGATCGCCGGCACCGCCAAACCCGGCGGCATCGACTGGACCATCGGGCGTTCGCGCGGGATCGGAATTAGTATGTGATCGGCATTGAAATAGCGTGCCTTCACATGCGCTGAAATGCGGCGAAGAGACTATGTTCCCATCCCGCGCGCCCGACCATCCTGCCTCCATTCGAGACGCCCTGTCACGAGGAGAGCAAAATGCGGCGCGAGCGATATCGTCATCAGCTCTATCTCGACAAGAAATTGTCCGAGAAACTGGAAGCCCTCGGCAGCCGGCCCGGCGCTACGAAATCCGCGATCATGGCGGAGGCGTTTTCAGCCTGGGTCGAGCGCCTTGGCGCCACTGAAATCGAAGGCCGGTTCGGCGCGCGTCTCGATCGCCAGCAGCGCGCCGCCGAGCGGCTCGAGACGAAGGTCGATACGCTCACCGAACTCGTCGGCGTGTTCGTCCAGCATCAGCTGACGCTCGTCGCACATCAGCCGCCGTTCGATCCCGAAACCGCCGCGCTCGGCCGCGAGCGGTTCGCGCGCCTGCTCGATGTCGTCGAACGGCGCGGCGGCGTCGCCGGATTATCGTCTCGCGGGCAAGCCGCGGATGCCCACAAGGAGTGACAATCATGGATGACAATGTTGCAACGTTTCCGGTACCAGAGCGCTTCCTGCGGATCGGCGTCGTGCTCGACCGCACGGGGTTCAGCCGGGCGACGCTTTACCGGAAGATCGCCGACGGCTCGTTCCCGAAGCAGGTCAAGATATCCGAGCGCTGCGCGGCCTGGCGCGAGTCCGAGGTCAATGCTTGGATCACCAATATTTACGCCACGGGCATGCTGGACGGGTAACGCCGGGCGGCGCGGTTTTCGTTTTGCCTCGTTGCCGCTGTTCCGTAGACCTCGCGAGAATCTCGGCGGCGGTCTCGCCAGACAGGATTGTGATGCAATCTGATGGGCCTTACTGAACGGCCCCACGTTGCATCGATCGGAGAAGAAGAATGGAAAGTTGGCAGGAACGCGTTGAAAAGGTGAGGCAGAATCTGAAGGTTCAGCTTGATCGCCTGAACCTGTGGGAAGGTGAGCTGGGAAAATTGGCCACGAAGGAAACCACCGAAGGTGAGCAGAATAGAGTGATTACCGGTCTGAACGAGGCGACGCACCGGATCGCGGAACAAATCGACGTTCTGGAGCGGCTTGGAGCCGCTTAGGCCTGGCAAGGAACGCATCGGGTACGCGAAATATCCAGAATAATAGCGCAGCCCCTCACTGGCGCAGCCGCATGTCGCCCAGCAACAGGTCGAAGTCGAACTGGGCGAAGCCGCCCCACGTCTCTTCATCTACCCTGAAATCGCTGCCTGCCTGCAGGCTGGCGGGGCCAAGCTTGCGCGGATCCGCCGATCAGCGGCATCGGCGAAGCACATATGCGCTGGATCGACGCGCAATTGTTTTGCCAACCGTGCGCTTGTCGGCGGGGCGGGCCGTCAGTCCGAGATGGTTCAGTCGGCTTCAATCTCGACGTCGAGCCATTCTGCATAGGCTCGCACGTCGATCATCGGCACGGTCGCCTTTTCCTGCAATCGCGCAATGATTTCGAATAGGAACGCGGTCGCAGGCTTGTTCATGCGCGTCAGGATCTGGCCGCGCCCGGTGTCGCAGCTGAAGATGCCGTGCGCCGCGACGCACCCCAGGTCGAGGATCTCATCGTCACTGCCAAGGGCGAGCGCACCGCGCAGCGGATCGCCGAGGGGCGGACTCCAGTCGCTGCCGAGCGTCAGTAGCCCCCCGATTATCGGCGCAAGCGGTTTTGGCGGATAGGTGCCGCCCGCGTGCGGAATGGGAAGGCTCGTTCGGCGCAGGCGGCGGACGCTCGCGACCTTCTTTTTGGCATAGGCGACCTGCTCGGCATTGATCGACTGCTTCGCTTCGAAAACGGCGTAGACGCTTTCGGCGGGGATCACCGTCTGGCCCTCGAACTGGAAGATGAAGGGGGAATATTGCCGGTCGAAGACGACGACGTCGATCTGGTCGCTGAAGTTTCCGAGGCTGTCGACGACATGAGCGGATGCCGCCTTGTATCGCTCGGGGAGATAGGTCTGGAGCAGGGCGAGCCACACGCGCTCGCTCGCGTCGCCCTTCGTTCCCGGGTGAGCGAAGGCCTGCCGCGCCGTGGAGAGGCGCTGCTGAATATCGTCGTGGAGTCCCGAAAGGAGGGTCGTGAGGGACCATGCAGCGCTCATCGGACGCCTCCTTCGATATCGCGAAACGGCGGGGTGGGCGACAGGGTCTTCGCGATCGCGATCGCGCCGGGGCCGGTGATCGCGCGGTCGGGGTAGGCGTCGAGCACAATAGCCGGAAGCAGGCGCTGCATCAGGTCCGAGAAAGTGAAGCCGGGCTCCGCTTTGGAGGCGCCGGTCAAGCGGACCAAGCTGTCGATGTCGGCCGCCGAGACACCCAGCGGACGGAGCTGCTCCGTGAGGATGTGGCGCCGCTGGTCGTCATCGGGGCGGGCAAAAGACAGGATATCGGCCGCGCGGCGCCGCACCGCAGGGTCGAGCGAACCCAAACGGTTGGTGCACATGATGACCGCGGCGGGCAGCCGCAGGTTGGCCAGGCGGTCGATCCCCCGAATGAAGGCGTTTACACCGGCGCGGTCCTCATGGTGCATCTGGGCGGATTCGCGTGACTGGGCCAGCGCATCGGCCTCATCGACGAGGAGAACGACCGCGCCGCGTGCCTTGCCGCTCCCGGCCTTGAGCTTTGCCGCCGCATCGATCGTATGATCGAAGGCTGCGGAAAGCAGCCGGGTCATTTCGCCGACGCGGCCTTCGCCGCGCGCGGCGAGGCTGAGCGGAAACAGTGTGATGTCGATGCGCTCCTGGCGCGCCACGGCGTCGCCGATCGTTTCTGCAAGCTCGGTTTTCCCAGACCCGACGTCGCCCGCCAGGATGACGAGCGGCGGGCGCCGCAGCACGGTATCGAGCAGCCTCTCGGCACCCGACGGGTGGAAAGTCTTCGACCAGCTCTCGAGGCCGGCGGGGTTGACGAGGAGGCCGAGCATCTTGGTTAGCCGCAGCTTCTGGTCGTCGAGCCCGATGAGACGGGCAAGCCGTTCGCGCGGTTCGATGTCGGGATAGGTCATGCGCCGTTCAAACAGGTCGTCGAGAGAGGTCTGGCCCTGCATTAGTAGCTCCTGACGCTTGACCGGTCGAGCGAGCGCCCGCCTGCCGAATAGATGCGGTCGCTTTGCAGCACGCCGCTGATCAGCGGTTCGCTGCCCGATGACCGGTGGAAGGGAAGATCGCGCGCGAACTGCTCACGGTCGCTTTGCGACGCGGCGTAATATGCCGCATTGTAACTCAGAAAACTTGCGAACTCGGCGCCCGACACGTCCCTGCCGGGGCGGATGCGGCCCGGATCATCGTCTGCGGCGAGGCCGCCCGCGAGATCGCGGGCGTCGTAGCGCAGCGTCGGCTCGATCCAGGTGCCGCTGCGCTTGAAGCCATAAATGACATAGTCGAGAAAACCGGCCTTCATCAGTACCGTCGCTTCGGCCTCGAAGAGCGCGATCGTATCGTCGTTAATGCCGCCGTAGAGGCGCTGCATGCGCTTGAGGTCGGTGGCGATCTTCGCTGCCATATGGCGTGCGTGGGTGATGGTGAAGGTGACGGAACCGGTATCGGTAAAGCTTGAGCTCGACATCTGATTACACCTGGAAGGAGGAGCCGAAGACCTTCTGCCAATAGGCGACGGTTAGCTGCTTGGTGGGGGCCGCAAGCGCGGCATCGATGGCATCGCCGGCGTCGAGCGCGGCTTCGACGATCGCGTCGGCCTGCTGGTTCGAATAGAGCCGGCTGACGTTATTCTCGGCGTTCACCGGATCGATGATCTGGAGCCGGTCGGTCAGCGTGCCGACGGTCGACGGGTCGTAATAGTCGCTGAACGCGATGCGCTGGCGCAGGTCGCTCGTTGCTATGTAGGTGAAGAAATGCTGCAGCGCCTCGGGATAGTCCGACAGGTCGTGGCCATCGTCGCAGAGCTTCGCGACGATCAGCTCGATCATGAAGGATTTGAAGCGGAAGCCATCCTGTTCCTGTTTGAGCCGCCGCGCCCAGAATTTGAGGAGCCGAACCACCTGCGCGAAATGCTTTTCCTGCGCCTGCTTGCGCTTCTTCGCGAATTCGAGGTGCAGCGGGATGCTCGTCTTGAGAAAGGATCCATCATCCTGGCTCACCAGATTGCCGTACCAGTTCGGGTCGCCATCGTAGAGGATCGGCACGACATCGACATCGAGCCCCGACCCCTTGAACGAGACGGTGACCGAGTAGGTTTGCGGCTGGACCTGATCGGGCGTGAAATTCGGGAATGCCTTGCGTAGCCGCTCCGCAAGATAGTCAAGCAGTTCGGCGATCGAATGCGGCGCGTCGGCCCCGCTGATATAGCATGCCACATCGATATCGTTGAGCGAGCGCAACGCCGTGCCCTTGGCGAGGCTGCCCGACAACATCATCTTGCGGAGCGTGAAATCGGGATGTTCGTCGAGATATCCCTCGAGCTTCTCGCGAAGCCGCTTCGCTTGGGCGCGATATTCGTCCGACTTGTCCTTCGGCAGATTTACCCGGTCCACCGCAAAGCGCTGGATATCGGCATGCGAAACATGATCCCGGCTCACTGTAATCCCCTTTGCGTCCCTTGACCTGAGAGACAGAATGAGCGAATCGGGTGATCCGCATTAAAACTAGATGGGTATTATTTCTTGACCCGTCAAGATACTATAGGGATGTTTCGGGATGAGCGACGACAAACGGCCGTGGACGCATCAGCGCCGCATGGAGTTCATCGAGTGGAAATTGTTCTGGGAGGGGATGCTGAACCGCGCGGATTTGGAGCAGGTCTTCGACATCTCGACGCCTCAGGCATCCGTCGATCTTCGCCAGTATCGCGAGATGGCGGGTCGCAATATCGAGTATAATTCGTCGAACAAGGCGTTCCTGCCCGGTTCGCATTTCGCCCCGCGCTTCCTCAAAATCTCAGCCGATCGGCTGTTGCTGCAACTGCGGGCCTGGTTGACAGGCGCGCTTCAGGATCGGGACCTGTGGTTCAAGTCGATCCCTTCGATCGACATGGTCCCGGACATCGCGCGCAATGTGGATGCCGAATGCCTGCGGCGCATTCTTGCGGCGATCAAGTCGCGCGGAAGCCTCAACATTCACTATCAGTCGCTCACCAATTCGCGTTGGCGGGAGGTGGCGCCGCACGCGTTGGCATTCGACGGATATCGGTGGCACATGCGCGCCTGGGCGTGCGACCGTTCGGATTTCCGCGATTTTGTTCTCAGCCGCATCAGCGAAATCGGTTCGTCAGCGAGAGCAGATTACGATCCGGCTGACGATGTCGCATGGAATTCGCGGATTACGCTCGAACTCCACCCGCATACCGGCCTGACCGACGAGCAGCGCCTCGCCATTCAGCGTGATTTTGACATGAAGGACGGGTGCCGCGAGATCGAGGTTCGCCTGTCGATGGCCTATTATTTTATCAAGCGAATGAATCTCGATCTGCCCGACCTGCCGCCGACGCGGGTACAGATAAGCCTGAAGAACCTCGCCGCGGTCGAGCGGGCGATCATCGAGGCCAGAGAGGAAACCGAGCGCCGGATCGCGGAACGATCTAGGTTCCCGGTAGAATAGATCGCGTTATCCGCAAGGCTGCGCCGGGTGCACTTCCTGCCCGGAAGGAACGCGGCGCCTATCTCAAGCGCTGGCACGAGCTGAGCCTTATGACGCGGCATCGGGATCGTCGCCTAGCGGGAGTTCCCCGCTTTCGAAGCGGGCTAGCATGGTGGCGAGATCGGGTAAATCGAGTTCGGGATCGCGTGCCATGATCGCGAGCGTTGGAGCACTGTCGGCGTTGAGAAAGCCCGGCCAGTCGAACAGGCCGGCGAGGGTCTGACGCAGATCGGCCGGCCCCTCGCGCGCGAGGCGTAGGGCGACGTCGCGCTCGGCGGCGTCGAGCGTTACCGGTTGCGCGACGAAGGAGGCCAGGGCGTCCGGTGCGAGCGTGCCGCGGCCGGCGGCTTCGAGGACGGCGCTGCGGAATGACGGCCGCTCGCGCCAGCGCGTCTCCGATGCCGGCTTGATGGTGCCGGGGCCAATTCCCCGGCCGGCGTAGCGCTGGAGAGCGATGAGTTCGGCATCGTCCGGATGTCCGATCGCGGCGATTGCGTTCGCGATCTCGTTCCGGGGGTCGGGGGCCTGTCCAACCTTGCGCTCGGCCGGGGGATTGGCGGTCCAATGGTCCAGCGCGTCGAACAGCATTTGCCGGATGTCCGCAGGCGCTTTGCTGAGCGCATGTAGGCCGACCGCCGCTGCGCGGGCGACTTCGGACCTCTTGGCCCAAAGCGCGGCCCGCATCGCCGCGGTGAGTGCGGGCCCGGCTTCCACGGGATGCGTGCCGAAGATGGCGGGGAGATATTCCGCACCATAGCCCGGATCGACCGTGAGGCGGGTCAGGACAGGGGCGATGGCCTGTTCGGCGGGCAATTTCTCGGCGAGGAAGATTGCAGCCCAGAGCGTATCGCCGCTGCCTTTTTCGAGTGTGCGTTCGACGATGCCGCGCCGCTCCTCCTGATCGATGCCGGCATCGAGAATGTTCGCGGCAAGCCGCACCAGATATTCGGCGCCATGATGGAGCATCAACTCGAATGCGGCGCGATCGACGAGATGCGCCGGCACCTTCGACCAGTCGGCTTCCGGAATGTCGACGGTCGCGGTTCGCTCGAACAGGGCGAACAGATGATGTTTCTTGGCCTCTTCGCGCACCGCGAGCATCGAGGCGGCCTCGGTCGCGAGCCGGTCGGGATCGACGATGCCGGCGCGCGCGGCGGCGCGCAGGAGCTGATATTCATAGGGCCGCCAATTCTCGTCAACCCATTGCCAGACATCGTTGGCGGGCGTCTTGAACCATTCGGTCATCGCCATGAAGGCGCTCAAATGAGGGAGAATGGCCGTCTCGGCGACCAGCCGCGGGTCGGGTGCCGCCTCGCCGGCGAGTGCCGTCAGCTGTGTGATCTCGCTGGTCGCCGCTGCCTTGTCATAACCCTCAAAGTCGATGGCCGGAAATTTCATGCGGTCGGCGCTGCCATACCAATGGGAACGCATCTGCTGCATGATATCGGCGCGCCTTTTTTCCTCGAGCAATTCCTGCAAAGGCGTAACGAAGCCCATCGAATTGAGCCTCGGATGCTGGAACAGGGTGATCAGGGCCTCGTCGGTTCGTGCGTCGTGCACGTCGAGGAGCAAGCTGGCGGCGGCGAGCGCGAAGCCTTGGCGCAGCGCCGAAGCCGGCGGCAGGTCGATATGGCGGAGGCCCATCCCGCTTTGCTTGCGCTTTCGAGGTTCATCGCGCTGCGCCGCGACATCGACCACCGCGGCGAGAAGTGCGGCGGTGTCGACCGTGCCCGGACATGCATCGATCATGATCGCCCAGGCAGCGAGGCGCGCGTTGTTCGCAGGCGCGGCGAGATGGTGCGCGGCGACCGCCGCGAGCTGCTGGCCGTAAAAGGGCGCCAGCGCTCGCAGCTCGTCGGCGATACGCTCGGCCCAGTCGTCGTTCTCGCTTGCCAGCAGCTCAAAGGCCCGCATGACGAGCGGGCCTAGAATATCGTCAAGATCGGACGTGCTCGCATAGGCGGCGAGCGACAGTCCGCGCACGACGATCTCCACGGGGAGCGGGTTCAGGTCGCCGAAGAGCACAGCAAAGGCATCGGCGCCGCAGCCGAGCGCCGCGGCGAACTCGATTGCGGGATCCGCCTGTAGTTCGACCGCGCGCGCAAGCAGCGCGCGCCGGTCCGCCGCGGGCGCGCCGCGGATGAAGCGAGCTGCGGCGAACTCCCCGAGCGTCTTGTGGACAAAGGCGAGCATTTGCGCACCTTGGTGATGGATACGCTCAAGAAGGCCCGTCTCGCGCCAATAATGGACTGCCAGCTCGCAATTCCGGCGCGCCGCGAGCGGTTTCATGTCGAGCTCCTCGGCGAGGATCGCCGTTACCCCGTCAAGGGCGGCCTCCTCCGACTGTTCAGGATTAGCGATCAGCGAATGGCCGATGACGTCGATCGTTCGGGTGAGCTCAGCGTCGCTGAGGCTGCCCTTGTGGGCGCGTTCGCTCGCCGAGGCCTCGATCAGGACAAAGATGCGCTTGTAGAGATCGATCTCGCTCTTTCCGATCGTCCCTTGCGTATAGGCGAGCGCGGTCGCGAGCCCGAGCAGGAGCGGATTGCTCCCAATCGTCGCCGAAGCAGGGCTCGCCTCGAGGATTGCGGCAATGTCCTCGACGGTCGGCGTGCCCGGTGGGGCTTCCGGATCGGTCGGGCCGATCAGCGTGCGGACCGAAGTTTTGAGATTGCTGTCCGGGAGTTTCGATAGCGCATAATGCTGCGAGGCGGCGAGCGCGCCTGTCTCATAGCTGATCGACCGGCTGGTCACGATCACCCGGTAGCGGGGGTGTGCGGCGGTGAAGTCCGCGATGTGGCGCGCCATCGCGCCGCGCCGGTCTCCGCATTCGTCGAGACCATCGAGCAGGATGACCCAGTTCGAAAAGCCGGCTGCGCGCGCCGCGGCCGGCGTGACGCCGCTCTTGTCGAGGCCCGAGACGAACAGCGCCTCTTCAAACGTTTCGCTGAGGCTGTTCATACGCTCGGCGAGGATACGGAGGCGTGCCTTGAGGACGGGATAGCCATCCGCGGCATAGGTCCGCGCCAATTTGGTGAGCAAGGTGGTTTTGCCCATGCCCGGCCCGGCGAGGACCACGCAGCGTGTCTTGAAGCGGCCGAGGGTTTCTCCATGCACGAGATCGGCGCGCCGGTCGGCCGTCTCGTCGAGCTGGCCGCGATATCGCCGCAGCGCTTCGTTGAAATCAGCCGGCGTACTATCGGTATCGCCGAGGATGCGCGCAGAAAGCGGGATCCAGTTCGTCATCACCGACAGCGGCGCCGGGATGCCGATAACCGAATAGGTCGAATTGACCGCGACCGTCCATGTGAGCAGGCGGGCTAGGAGCGGAGCGCCGCGACCGGCGCCGTCGAGCGACCGCATCGCGATGCCGCGGCAGGTGAGGGCGTAGAGCGTGGTTTCGAGCGTGCGCCGCCCGCGATATTCGATGAGGCGATAGCCGTCCTCGGCAAGACCAGCCCAGGCTCGGGCGGCGTCGCCGGGATCGGCAATGACGCTTCTAAGAAGGCCTTGTGCGACGCGGATATCCCCGCCTTGCGTGTCAGTGACCGCGAGCGCGGCGACGCGGATACGGGCGCAGGCTGTGATGGGAATGCCAGCACTATCGAGCCGGTCCTTCCACTGGCGGCCGATCGCGCTCAGCGCGTCGGAAAGTCCGTCGCCGAGCCGTTCGATATCGCGGGCCAGGTCGCGCAGCACCGGCCCGCTGGCCTGCGGGCAGGTCAATAGTAAACCGAAATCGATATCGCGGCCGTCGATGCCGGCGGCGAGCGCGTCCAGCGCTTTCCAAAGCTCGGCGCCACGTCGGAGGCCGCGCTTCACCTGCGCTTCGATGACCCGGCCGTCGGCAAGTTCGAGCCGGATATCGTCGCCGGGACCGCCGCTTTCGGCCGTCACCTCGACCGGCGCGGCGTCGAGAAAGCGGCTCAGTCCCCCGAGGCTTTCGCCGGTCAGGAGATGAGCAAGCATATAGGCCGTCACATCGGCCTGGAATCCGAGGCCGCCCGCGGCCCGGCTGCCGCCGCTTACATCCTTTGGCGGGGCTGTTTCCGTCGCTGTGTCGTCATTGGCCATTGCCGCCGAATAGCGGCGTTGCCATCAAATGTCGCCTTCCCGTCATGTTATGTGGATCGGGACTGGATGACATTGGGGAGTAAGGGCGAGTGGCGGCTTGTGCTTACCGAACGTCCCGAGCGGGTGACCAGTTTTGCCTCGGCGATTGGGCACCAAACAGGCGGTCGCCGGCGAGCTCGCCAAGCCGCCGATAGGCTTCCCACTGATCCTCGTCGAAAAATTGGTCGCCCGTCGTCTGTTGCGGAAAATCTCGTCCTTCCTCGCGTACCTGGTAGGCTAGGACCTCCGGCGGTTCGGCGAAACTCAGCCGCGGCTTGACGATCAGGAGGCGCCCTACGCCTGCCCTATATTGGACGCGCGCGAGCAGTGCAAAAGGTGCAGGCGTGGTGCCCCGAACAGGCTTTTGCGCAAGCTGGTCGAAGGTCCCAAAGCACTCACGCAGGGCTGGTGAATGGCCGAGTTCCTGATTGAGCTCATTTTCGGCAAAAAGCGAGATGCGCACGCCAAGGTCATTCTGGGCCCGATTGATCAGGCGGACGAGGTCGTCGAACCGGTATTCGGGGTCGGCGCCATTGTCGCTGATGATGATATAGGGAATTTCGCGCTGAAGAAGCGCATAGGCCGCGCTATTCTCGAAATGGCCGCCATCGGTCAGATACCAGCGCTGCGCCTTGGTGCCGACGAACCGGCCGCGCAGTTCATTGAGAAGGTAGGATTGGACGCTGTTCGCGAGCGAAAAAGCGCCGGGCTCTCTGCGATGCGAGGACCGGTTCCACCAATAGCCGAGCCGCACATTGGTCATCGTCGCGAGGATCGAGAGGCCAAGCGTTGTTTGGGCCCCCACCGCGCTAGATGCTGCGGCGCCCGACACGGCAATCCAGCTGCCCACCAGCATCTCCTCGCCGCGCTCGCGCTTGAAACAGTCGGTGTCACCGGGCGCGTCGCCTTCATAGACGATGCCGGCAGGCGACACATGCATCGGCTTGCCCTTGCGGTCGCGCGCCACGATGTTCGAATTGGCCTCCTGAGTCTGAGCGATCGTCACATTGATTAGATGGAGGGGGGCGATATTCTCCTTCGCATTATAGGTCTTCAATGCGACCCGGTCGCCGGGCAGGTCGACGTCGCTCCCATGCGGCCGATCTGGCGTCGACGCGCCGATATAGGCGCGCTGCAGTCGCGCTGCGTAGAAGGTGGCAAGCGAGGACAGGTTGATGAACGAGTAGCAGATCGAGAGGATGGCAACGAGCAAGACCGCGCAAATCGTCATGATCGTCCGCGAAGCAAATGTGTCGAGATAATATCCGACAAGATGCGCAACCGCGCTCCAGAGCGCGAGCCAGAGACCGACGACGGCAAAGCCCCAGATCATGATCCGCGTCGGGCGCGACAGCTTGAGGTTCGCCGATCCCGCCTCGCCTTCGCGTTTCAGTGCGAAATGGCCGGCGATGGTCAGCAGCGGCGTCGCGATCGCCGTGATTATAGCCCAATAGCTCTTGGCCGTATCGAAAATGGGACCCCAAAAGCCTTGCGAGGATATCGCGTTATCCGCCTGTAGATCGACGATCTTCTGATAGGTCTCGGCAAGCTGCGATCCCAAGGCATCGACGAGGAGCAGCGCGGCCATCAGGATGAATAGGAAGAGGCCGTTGCTCATGAGCCGGCTGAGCAGCGCGCGAACGCGGTCTTCGGCGGCGACCAGCGCGCTCGGGTCCTTGAGATTGCCGTCTACCGCGCCGCGCCAGCCCTCGGCGATCACATAGAGCGCGATTGCGCCGAGGCCGATGATCCCGGCGACGAGACTTCCGCGGCTGCCGGAACCCTGGACCGGTCCGAGCCACCAGAGCTCGATCCTTGTCGACAGGCCAGCCCCGATCGCGGCCGCCGACAGGATGAGGACTGCCCAGAAGAAGCCATTAGCGAGCGTTCGCCACAGGCGATTACCCTGGATCCAATCTCTTTTGGTGAGCCAGTAGCCGATAGCGGCGGAAAGGGTGAAGACGAGGGTTGCAAAGCTCACCGCGAGCAAGGTCGCACTGAATTTTCCGGCCCCTGAGCCGACGAGCCATTCAAAGATCTCGTTCGCGTCAGCGAGCAAGAGAAACCAGAAAAGCAGGAACGCGACCGATCCGATGACGAACTGCACCGCGGCCCAGTTGCGCAGCACGATCGCCGCCCCGAAGAAGGCGTCGCTGGTGCCGCCGGGCGTCAGATAGCGTCCCGATTCCCTGAGCTGGCGAACCGCGGCCAGTCCGTGCGGCGAGCTGAGCGGGTCGGCGAGAAACGCCTTGCGCGTCGCGGCGTCCATCGCCGCGCCGCCGCGTTTCTCGGGTGGGATGAAGAGCGCGCCGAAGAAGGAACCGACATAACCCCCTCCCGAAACCGTCGACAGATAGTCGATCCTCGGGATGCAGCCATGCCGGCTCAGCGCCTGGAGTAAGCCCAGGCTGAAGGTGGCGCTCCGGATCCCGCCGCCCGAGAGGGCGAGGCCCACGCGGGGGTGGCTCGACTGCGCCTCGTCGGCGAGAGGTTCATGGAGCGGAATGTCATATTTTTTCCGGCGCGCGTTGATCCGGATCACTTCGTCGCTAGTGATCGTGCCGAAATCGGTCGCATCGGGCGAGACCCCGGACGCAGCAGATGGGGGAGGTGCTGCGGGAACGGCGGCGGGGGCAGCTGGCGGAACAGCAGCGGGCGCAGCTGCAGGAACTGCTGCTGCCGCCGCACCGTCCGCCTTGGCGGTTTTTGCGGCGGGCTTGCGAGCGCGAACAGGCTTGGGGGCCGGCGCGGACGGCGCCTTGCTCAACGCTTGCCCCTCTTCGAACGAAGATCGATCCGCGAGCGATCGGGATAGCAGGCGTCCATGGCGACTCCCCCTTGTCGAGCCAGTATAACTCTCGAACCATATTGTATTTGGGCGAGCATAGCATGCGAAAGATGGTCCGCTGTGATCGTTACTCGCGGAGCGGTATTTCAGAACACGAGCATATATTCCGAAAATCCCGTTCCCACGCTGTTCCTGACGTGCCGCAGCGTGCCCTTTGCCTTCGCTGCTTTTACGAGCTCCGGATCGGGATGCTTCCATTTTCGGTGGATCGGATCTGCCGATACCACCCAGTTTTCCGCCTCGCTGACGAGATGATCCGGCGCGCTGTTGTGGATCGACCCATGGTGCGGAAGGACAAATGTCGAGATATGGGGGAGTTGTCTGCGAAAATGACGCTCGAACGCATAGATCGAGGCATCGTCCTTCAGGTGCGCATCGCCGGTTCCCAGCCATCCAATCTTCGTCTCTGGCGCCGGCGGCAGTTCGGGCGCGACTGAAATCGCGCCAGTATTCTCAGGGTCAACCGGGCCGGAATAGAGGCAGAGAGAGGTGAGGTTTTTGTCCCTGAATGCATGGCGGTAAGCTCGCGCCAGCACATTCTTGTGACGAAAAACGACCCGTTTTCGTATGGCGATATTTTTCATGCGCTGGCGAAAGCTGTTCGCGGGCCAGTCGAGGAGAAGCTCTGCGCAAAGACTGAAATCTTCCACGGCGCGCCTGTCGGCTTTCCTGACATAAGGCTTCAGCCTCCAGCCAAGTCCCGACGACAAGGCAGCCACTACAAACTCGCCATCGATCATGACTTCCGCAATTCCGCTGTCGGTGGGGCGCCATCCGCGGGCACCGCTATCGGCCGAGCGCGCACCCCGGATCTTCCAGCTGAACCTGTCGCCGTCTCCACCTGTCGGCTCGACCGGAAAAATCTCGCCGCCATCGCCCGGGCCTTCCTCACCGTTCGTATCGATGAATATGATCCGCCGCGGGCCAAAACGCTCGAGCGACGAGACAGGGTCGATTATAAGGTCGCGGAAGAAACCTCCGTGATGGCCAGCTGGATAGGCGTCGGCCACCCGGCCGAAGGCGATCATGCGTTCGACGTCGTCCACAAAGGGGAGGACGATCGTGTCGACGTTCATTCCGGCATCGGGATCTAGCAGCTTCGATACGCCGCAGATGTGATCACGATCAAAATGTGACAGAAAGAGAAAATCCAGCTGCCTCGATCTGCGAGCGTTGATCAGCTCGGCAATCTCTCGATCGACATGCCTGCGCGGTTCGCTCCCGCAATCATAAACATAAAGAAATTCAGCATTCGCGATGCGGTCCGCGTCATCCCCGCACCAAGAAGACTGGGCTTGGCTCGGCAGACAGGTCAGGCCTCCGGCGTGAAACCCACCCTGGCCGACGGGAAACTGATAACGCGCATGACCAAGCGTGTCGCGTGATCCTACCAGATGCCGGGCCAGAGTGCCGCGCAGAGGCGTCCGTGCGCGCGACGCCGCGTCGATCATTTGATTCAGCGCGCGGCGTTTTTCCAGAAAGCGTTCGAGGCGCGATAGTGCCTTCATCATCGATGCGCTGCCCTGAATGAGCCTTGCGTCGGCTATGGCGAACGCTCTGGTCTCCCGTCTCTCTGCAAAATTCAATTTTGTCATCAAGTCCTTGATGGAGGCGATCATCAACCTATTGCCGTAGACCTTTTCGCGTTCGAGCCACTGAGCAAGGACCGCACATTGCAGGATTTTATTCCAGTCCTGGTCGCTACAGCCATCGGGAGGCGCTTCCCCATAGAAGCGCGTTAGCCACGCTCGCTTGACGCTATTGCGGCGCGCATAAATTGAAAAACTATCCATATCGATCGCGAGAAACGCCTGAACAGTTGTCACCCTTCGACGATAACCCGAAGTTCGAAAAAAAGCGAGATGGCTGTTAAACGCGGGCTGGTAAATCCGCGCACCGCGGCTGTTTCACTTGTCACGGAATAATTTATGCGAGTGCGGCTAGCGCATCGGTTCGGTACCCATCGCCATAATTCTCAACGAGGAAACGATAGGCGCCCCATATTCCAATCAAGTCCTTATGTACTCGCGAGGCGGCGGATCCAATCGTGCCGACGCCTGGATCATAATAGACTAGCTGTTTCGCGTCTTAGAAGAGCACGCCGTAGAGCCGAAAATGCTGGTCCGGTCCGAGCTGATCTCATTCGAGGTTCCGTCGAGCAGGATCACGATATTCTTCGCCATGGTCGATGCCCCCTCCCGCGATCCCGGGTTCAAGGGTGGCTGCGCTGACGTGCGCATACCGCTAGGCCCGGGTCCCAATATCTCTCCTCAACCCGCCAGAGCCCCGTTGCACGTGCCTCGACCAGGCCCTTGCGGTCGGCCCTTGTCGGGAAGAAACGCAGGCCGGTGCGCTCTTCTATGTCCGCAATGCTGACAAGCTGCGGACGATGATCAAAGACATGGCCCATATCGCTCGCCTTCTTACAATTGACCCAGTTTGCCGTTGGCACCGGGACGCCATTGCTGTCGAGTGCGTTGGGCTGCTCGAATATGAAGGCTAGTGTATCGATCCCCGACGGGCTTTCGTGGATCAGTATCTTGAAGAAGGCATCGGGAATTTCGACCGGAAGCTCGCCCGCGTCGCCGATCGTCAGCCGAGGCGTGGCAGGATCGAAAATTGGGCCGGCAACAACCCAGAGGCTGCGATATTTGTTCGACGCGGCCGCTGAGTAATTTTCGAGATGCTGCCAAGGACCCTGGTTGAGATCGTTCGCCTGTGGCGAGGCGTTCCAGAAGACATGGGTGTTACAACTCGCCTGTGGGCTGATTCTCTGCGCGTGATCGCTCATTGCGAAATGACCGCGATTCCAGATTTCGCCCGCTCCGCGGTAGCTGTCGTCGAGCCGGCGGGTCGAGACGTCCGGTATCGCGTCGACGAGCGGTCCCAGTTCTGGAGAAGCATACCAGCGCCCGGGCCTCTCAATCGATACCCGGGGTTCGGCATAGTCACCCTCTGGATCGGGGCCGACGCCTCGCAGTTCGTAGGCCACATATTCTGGGTTGAGCCGCAGATCGGCCTTGCCGTCGCCGTCGTCATCGTCCGCGGTGTCGAACGTCGAGACGAAAGCGGTGAATTTCTTTGTTAGCCCATCGGCCTTAGGTTCAACACGGGCATGATCATGGTCGGTCGTAACAAGCGCCGGATAGGGCGAAACTGACGCACCGCTGCACGGGAAGCTTTGAGCAAAGGCAGGGCTAGATAAGCCCGCGAGCAGAATCGCAGCCACTATTCCACGCATGGACCCCCCCCAATGCCATACTCGGAAAATGGATGCTGCCAATATCGATCACGACAGACTGATTGGTACGAGCGTAGGCATCTCGCGTGTACCACATTCGGTGTATCGCGTAACGCAGCAAGGCATCGACGCGTAGCAAATCGCATCCATAATGGTTCCACTGCCGGCGACGCCATGGTTGGCGGGACCCGTCCGGAGCGCGTGGCCGCGCCTTTTTGTTTGCCGTGAAGCCGCCGTGAGACTGAGCGGCGGGTAGGCCGCAGCCTATTCCCTCGCCTACGGGCACCGCTATAACGGCGCAATGAAGATCATTCACTCGGCCGATTGGCAGCTCGGCAAACCCTATGGCCGCTTCGAACCCGATGTTCGCGCCGCGCTCACCGAGGCGCGTTTCGATGCGATCGATACACTCGGCCGCTTGGCGGCCGAACAAAGCGCGCAGCATATTGTCGTCGCCGGAGACATATTCGATACTGAGGGGCCCGAAGATCGGACAATCGTGCAGGCGATTTCGCGCATGTCGCGGCACGCGTGCCGCTGGTGGTTGCTGCCAGGCAATCATGATTTTGCGCGGAGCGGTGGCGTGTGGGATCGCATCCGTCCGCGGCTTGGCGAAGGGATTGCCATTCTCTCGGAGCCGGAGCCGGTCGAAATCGAACCCGGTGTCTGGCTGCTGCCCGCGCCGCTCCTCCATCGTCACAACCTTGAAGATCCGACCGAGCTCTTCGACATGATGGAGACGCCGGGCGCCAAGCTGCGGATCGGGCTCGCCCATGGGTCGATCCGCGATTTCGGATCGCGGGGAGAGACCAAGAACCAGCTTGCGCCCGATCGCGCGCGGCGTTCAAATCTTGACTATTTGGCGCTCGGCGATTGGCATGGGACGCTGAGGATCGACGCGCATACTTGGTACTCTGGCACGCCGGAGACCGATCGATTCCAGCGTGACGATCCTGGACAGGCCCTCGTAGTCGATGTCGATTCGGGCCGCGAGCCGATGGTCACGCCGATCCGGACTGGCCGCTTCCAGTGGCTGATGCGCGACTGGATGGTAAATGATCGCGCGGCCTTCGATGCCGAGTGTGACCAGCTGCTCGCTGCGATCGATGCACCCAATACGCTGCTGCAGCTGAGGCTTGCCGGTATCACCGGTCTTAGCGACAGGATTGCGATGCTCGGGCGGCTCGAGAATGACCTGCGTCACCAGTTGCGATATCTCGCGGTCCGCGCCGATGATCTTGCCGGGCGTCCGAGCGCGGAGGATCTGGCCGAGCTCGCGGTGGAAGGCATGCTGGGGGCGGCCGCCGCCAAGCTCGACGCACGAATCGAGCAAGGCGGGCCCGATGGTCTGATGGCTAAGCGCGCCCTTGAGCGGCTGTTCGTCGAATATGGCCGGGACGAGCGGGCATGAGCCTCATCATCCGGCAAATCGCGGTCGACGGCTTTCGCAAATTTCGCGAGCCCTTCGCAATCGAGGGTCTCGCCGCAGGGCTCAATATCGTTATCGAGCCCAATGAGGCCGGCAAGTCGACGCTGCTCGAAGCCCTGCGCGCCGCTTTCTTCGTTCGCCACAATACGCGCAACCAGCTTGCCCAATCCTTCGCACCCTATGGCGAAGCGGTCGGCCCCGAGATCAAAGTCGGGTTCGATGTCGATGGTGCCTCCTGGTCGATCAATAAGCGCTTCCTGCGAAGCGCCTCACTCGAAATCACCGGTCCGCAAGGCCGGGCCCAGGGTGACGACGCCGAAGCCCGGCTCAACGGGCTGCTCGGATCAGTGCGCGACACAAGCCGCGGCGGCGACGTTTCCACCTATGGCGCACTCGGATTACTGTGGGTCGGCCAGACCGAGGCCCTCTCGGTATCCGGGCCCGGCCAGATCGTCCGCGACACGATCGCGTCCACGCTCGAAGCGGAGGTCGGGGCGATCATGGGCGGCGACGCTTATCGCCGCGTCCGCCAACGCATCGACGCGCAGTTCGATCTCCATTGGTCCCCGACCGGCCAGAAGCGCGGGCGCCAGAATGAGGCGCGCGATCGCGCCGAAGCGGCCGAGACAGCCGCGCGCGAAGCAAGCGAGCGGTTCGCCGCCCTTGAACGCAGCTTCGCCGATCTGGACGCGGTGCGTGGCCGGCTCAAGATCGTCGAGCGCGAGATCGCGGACGATAGCGATGCGCAGGTGCGGTCGGATCTGTTGAGCTCGTTGGGGGTAGCACGCGCTGCGGCCCAGATCCTCGAGACGCGGAAGGCCGAACAGGCGGTAGCAGCCGGCAAACTGCAGACGCTTGAGGATCTGAAAGAGCGCTACGAGACCGCCGCTACGGCCCATGAGAAGGCGACTGCCGCGCTCGCCGCTACACGTGAGGCGCGCGCCAGCGTGACCGAAGCACTTGCGGCCGCAAAGAGCAAGGTCGCGTCGGTCCGAACCGAACTCGACACGGCGCGGACCGCCCGACAGGAAGCTCGCACGGCGCTGGCGGCGGGCGAGGAGCGGCTGCTGCATCACCGTAGGCAGGCGGCGACCGAAGCCGCCCGGCGCCGTCATGAGGAACTTCTGGCGCTCGAAGGGCAATATGGAGAGGCGAAAGCGGTCGCTGCCACGGCGATCGCTGCCGAAGATGTCGCCGAGCTCGAGGTCAACGAGCGCGCCGTTGCCGAGGCGCAGGCGATCATGAGTGCGGGCGCGACACGGCTTACCCTTTCGGGCACGACCGAGGGCGTCACCATCGATGGCGAACCGATGCCGGCGGGTGAGCTCACCCTCGCGCGCGCGGCGCATATCAGGATCGGCCAAGTCGAGCTGATAGTGAGCCCGCCGTCGGCCGCGGCAAGCGCCGAGGAAACCTTGGCTTCAGCGCTGCGCAAGCGACATGCCGCCTTGGAGGAACTGGGGGTCGCCGATCTTGCTGCAGCGCGAGCCCGCAATGAAGTGGCGCGCGACGCGGCGGCCGAGCTCCGCACGCTCGAGGCGCGCATCGGCGCGGTGACGCCCGCCGACGAGATCATCGGACTTGCGGCAGGCGCCGAGCCGTTGAAGCTGTTCGTCGCGGCGCTCGAGGATGGTATCCCGAACGCCGAGAGTGCGCTTCCCGATATCGCCGCGCTGAAGAAAGCGCTCGATACGGCCGATACTGCGCTGGCCCGCGCCGAGGGCGCGCAGGACAGCGCAATCGAGGCGCTGCAGCGTGCCGAAGAAGAGGATGGACCGCTTGCTGCCGCCGAAGCTGGCGCGGCGAGCGACCTTGCGAATGCGGCGGACCTGATTAAGGCGATCAAGGCCCGCCCCGAATGGGTCTCGCTTGAAGAGGATCTTGTCCAGGCACGCGAGGATGCTGCCGCGGCGGCCGTGAAGCTCGAAGAGGCAAAACGCGACGCGTCCGCGCATGATGTCGCCGCGATCAATCGGAAGGTCGAGATCATCGACGCGCGGGCGCGAACCGCCGTCGAAACCCGGACCAGGCTCGAAACCGATGTCGCCCGTCTCGAAGGCACGATCGAGAGCGAAGGCGGTCTTGGTCTCGCCGACCGCGCGGCGGCGGCGCAGGACGAACTGGAGGCTGCGCGCGAGGCGCTGCAACGCGTCACCGAGGAAGCCGATACGCTCAAGCTTCTTCGCGACACGTTAGAGGCGGCGCGCAGCGAGACCTCGGCAAAGTTCGTCGGTCCGGTCGCGAAACGAGCGAAGCGCTACATCGCGCAGCTCTTGCCCGATTGCGAGCTGATATTCTCGGAAGATCTGGCGCTTGAGCGCGTGACCCGCGCCGGCATCGACGAAAGTTGCGCCGATCTGTCGCGCGGAACGCAGGAGCAACTCGCCGTGCTGACTCGCATCGCCTTCGCCGACATGCTCCTCGAGCAAGGACGGCCGGTGTCGCTGATCCTCGACGACCCTCTCGTCTATTCCGATGATGGCCGGCTCGAGACGATGATCGAGATCCTGAGCGACGCAGCGACCCGCATGCAGGTCATTCTTCTCACTTGCCGCGATCGCGCCTTCCGGCATGTGGCCGGAAATAGGATCATATTGGGCGTTGCGACTTGATTAGCTAGTGGCGGCGCGCACGATATAACCACTACGGACGTAAAATTTATTGGCTTTGGCGTTTGCTTTGTTCGCACGCTTTCCTATCCCCTCGCCGGGGCGATGTTGCTCCTTATTTTTGCGTCGAGATCGTTCGCCATGCGTGTTGAAAAAATTCGGGTCGAGGGATTTCGGCTGCTCGGGGATATCGAGCTTTTGCTCGAGCCCACCGCCACGGTCATTGTCGGCCGGAACAACAGCGGCAAGACCTCGCTGACCGAGATATTCGACCGCCTCGCGGGCGAACAGGGTCCCAGGTTTCGGCTCGAGGATTTTTCCGCCGGTACGCGCGGCAAATTCCTTGCTGCCAAAGCCGAGCGCGATAGCGGCAGCAGCCCGGAAGAGGTCTTGGCGCTGCTGCCGACGATCGCCGTGACGCTCACCTTCAGCTATGACCCCGCTGCCGGTGAGCTCGGACCGCTGGCGCCTTTCGTGATCGATCTCGATCCTGACTGTTCGACAGCAATTGCGCGTATCGAATATGCCGCCTTCTCCGGATCGCTGGCCACCTTGTTCGACATCCCGGAGGTCGAGGAGGGCGGCGATGGCGTCGCGCATTTCTATCGCCAGCTCCGCGACACCTTACCGCGGGCCTATCGCGTCAGCGTCACCGCCATCGATCCCACCGACCCGTCGAATATCCGTACGCTCGACAGCGCCGCTGCCCTCTCCACGCTGGTGCAATGCGGTTTCGTGCGCGCGCAGCGTACCCTCGATGGCAACAAGCCCAGCGACACGGCGGTCATCGGACGGTTACTCGGCACATTGTTCCAGACGGCGAACTCCCTTACCGCAGGGGAGGCCGATCAGGCGCTCGCCACGGCGCTCAAGGCATCGGTCAGCCAGATCGAGCAGACGATCCAGCACGACTTCGATACCATGGTCAAGGACTTGCTTCCGGCACTCAGTGTGTTCGGGTTTCCGGGCCTTAACGATGCCGAGCTGCGGCCTGAAACGTCGCTCAACGTCGAAACGCTGCTCTCAGACCACACCAAGATTTTTTACACGGGCCAGCATGGCGTGCATCTCCCTGAGGGATATAATGGTCTCGGCACACGCAACCTCATCTATATGCTTTTGCAGCTCGAGACCTTTCACAAAGCGTATCGTGCGCGCGCGGTGCGACCGGGTACGCACCTCGTCTTCATCGAAGAGCCCGAGGCGCATCTTCATCCCCAGATGCAGGAGGTTCTGGTCGCCCAGTTGAACGCTGCTGTCGCAGCGCTCTCCGCCAAATATGCCGGCGAACCTGCTTGGCAGGTTCAATTCATCATCTCGACCCACTCGCCGCATGTCGCGAATGCGGCCTCGTTTGAAGCTGTTCGCTATTTCCTGAGTTCGCCGCCCGACGCGGCAGGGAGCCGGCACACCAAGATCAAGGATTTCCGCAAGGGCAGCACAGCTATTCCGCCGGAAGATCGCGACTTCCTTCACCAATATATGACGCTGACCCAGTGCGACCTATATTTTGCCGACAAGGCCATTCTGGTTGAAGGCACCACCGAACGCATCCTGATGCCGCGTATCCTCAAGATTGTCGATGAGGAGCTCGAGCCTGAGAACCGGCTCGCTCGGCAATATATCACAACCATCGAGGTTGGCGGGGCCTATGCCCATATCTTCTATCCGCTGCTCGACTTTCTCGAACTCAAGAGCCTCATCATCACCGACATCGATGCGGTACGGATTGACAAGAGCAAGGAGAAGCCTCGCGCGGTGAAATGCCCGTGCGCAATCGGCGAGCATAGTTCCAACGCGGGGATCCGTCACTGGTTCGCCGTTGGAAAGGGGACGCAAATCAGTATCGAAGCGCTCGGCGCCAAGACGCCTGACGACAAGCTGAAGCGATATCGGCGCCTTGCCTATCAGATTCCCGAGAATGACTCGCCATGGTGCGCGCGAAGCTATGAGGATGCGCTCATCCTCGCCAATCCGGAACGGTTCGAACTGCCCGCGGAGGGCGACCATGGAATGATCGCCTGGGAGATGGCGCAGGACCTCAGCAAGTCCGAAACGGCGCTGCGTTTTGCGATCCAGGAACAGGGTTGGGCGGTTCCCAGATATATCAGGGAAGGCTTGACCTGGCTCTCCGAGCCGCCCCCGCCGCCCGAAGAGCCGCCCGCCATCCCTCTCGACGGTACGGAGGGTACGGCAATCGAAATCGGAACCCCGGGTTCGAACGATAGCGATGCAGCCGGCGACGATGCCGGGCCGCAGTACGACCTGTGACCAATCCGGCTATCGTTGCCGCGCAGGAGGCGCAGGCGCGTGTGGATGCTTGCCTCGATGGAGGGCGCAATTTTCGCCTAGAGGCCGGAGCCGGCGCGGGTAAAACCTTTTCGCTGATCCTCGCGCTCAAGAAGCTGATCACGGAGCGTGGGCGCGATTTGCAGCGCGCGGGCCAGAAGGTCTCCTGCATTACCTATACAGAGGTGGCGCGCGAGGAAATCGCGCGGGAGATCGAGCAGCACCCCGCAATCCTCGTCGAGACCATTCACGCCTTTAGCTGGGGCTTCATGTCGCGGTTCCAGAAGGAACTGCGCGCGCTCGTCGCCGAGCTCGATGACCGGCAGGACAAGATCGAGGAGGCTGGCGGAGTCAAGGATCAGATCGTCCAATATCAGCTCGGTTTCTTCGCGATCGACGAGCAGCGGATCAGCCTGCATCATGACGATGTGCCGCGCTTCATGGCCCGCCTGCTGGACAATCCCAAATATCGGGCGCTGTTCGCTGCCACCTATCCGGTCATCTTTGTCGACGAATATCAGGACACCGATCCGCATTTCATGTCGGCGCTGGCGGAACATTTTCTCGCGACCGGAACCGGACCCCAGATCGGCTTCTTCGGCGATCATTGGCAGACCATCTACCGCAGCGACTATCAGCTGGTGAGCTATCCGTCGCTAGACCCCATCGACAAGGGGTCGAATTTTCGCTCGGTTCCCGCTGTCGTCAATGTCCTGAATGCCCTGCGCCCCGAATTGAAGCAGGCGGTCAAGGACCCGGAAGCCGTCGGCGAGGCGCGCTTCTTCCACGCCAATTCCTATCAAGGTGCAAGGACCAGCAGTTCATCCTCAAAGAATGATACGCCGCCGGAGATCAGCCGCGATTTCATGGCGAAGCTTATGGCGAGGCTGACGGATGATGGATGGGATCTTTTGCCGCAAAAGACGAAGATTCTGATGCTCACGCACAATGCGATTGCCGCGGAACGCGGTTATCCGACCATCGCGGCGTCCTATCGGTACAATGACTCCTTTGCGAAAAAGGAGGACCCCCTCATTGCCTTTCTCGTCGAGATGGTCGAGCCGATGGCCCTCGCCTTTTCGGAGAAGCGTTTCGGCGATATGTTTCGCGTACTCGGCAACCGGCCGGAGCTACGCAGCCATGAAGACAAGGCCAGCTGGGCCGCCGATATGGCTTCGCTGCTCGACGCGCGTGACAAGGGCAGTATCGGTGATGTGATCGATCTTCTCAAGCAGACCCGGCGTCCGCAGCTTCCCGACCGGATCGTGAAACGGGAGCAGGAATTGGCGAATGCCGATGAAGAGACGGAGCTCCCCCGAAGCCTGGAGCAGCATAAGCTGGTTCGCGAAGCACCTTATCGGGAACTCACCCGGCTTGCCGAATACATCGACGGGCAGACGCCCTTTGCGACTCAGCATAGCGTCAAGGGTGCCGAATTCGAGAACGTCATCGTCGTTCTCGGCGGCGGATGGAACCACTATAATTGGCCGCAGCTGCTCGAGCTTCTGAGTACCGGTGCCCTGACATCCAAGAATGAGAAGGGCTACTACCGGGCGCGCAATCTCTTCTATGTTTCGGTATCGCGGCCGAAGGTGCGGCTGGCCGTGATCGCAACGCAAACCATGTCTACAACGGCGTTGGGGACAGCCGAAAAACTATTTGGACCTGAGAATGTCGTTGGCCTTACCTTGTAGAAAATATGCATCGTTCACGCCGATACGGCCGCTGGTCTAGTTAGGGGCGCGGCATTCAATGCTTCGCGCAGCGAGACCCGTGCAGCGCGCCGCGAAGGTTCCTACCGGGCGCCAAGGGCGTTGAGCGCCTTCCTCGCATCATCTGGCAAGCGAACGAGGCACGCTAATGCCTGCGCGTACTAATTGCGGGTTGGTGTTCGATATGCTATGAGAATTCGCGAGCGTTGTTGAGCCTTCCAACACTCGAGCCACTCCACAAAATGTTGATGCGGGCCATTGAAGGGGCCATCACTTTACCTGTTGAAGAGAAAAAAATTTCTTTTCAAAATCATAAGCTTAACTATCGATTCCTCTTCTGCACCATTTACCCTTCTCAGGGCAATCGACAAAATCCCGGAAATCTGTTAGTTTTCCGTGGGTTTTGTTCCGAATTGTCCGAGGGTGTCTCACACAATCTCACCCCGAAACGGGCCATCAAAAAAGCCATAATGGCCCGTCTTTTTCGAAGTGAGTATTGCTCGATGGCCCGTTCGCCTCGAGCGCTGTGATTGGTGCCGGTCCTAACCCTTTTAAAGGAGTTGAGCCGTGCCTCTTGGCGATGTTCAAACCCGGTCCCCAAAACCGCGGGATCGCGTCTACAAAATTTCCGATGCCAACAGCCTCTATCTGGAGGTCGATCCAACCGGTGCACGACTGTAGCGTGGTGGCTGTGATGGATTTTCGATCATATTCGCGGTCCCGGTCCCTTCTCGCACTGGCGGGTTTCCTGCTCATAGATTTGGGGGCATCCAATATCGTGCCCGCGTTGTTCCGGCGTACAGGGGTCGAGGGCAGCATGCCGACGGCGCTTGCCATCAGCGCGCTGACGACATTGGGTTATGCCGGCATTTTCGTCGGCCCGGCTGGTACCGGTTTTCTGGGCAAAGCCGTGGGCTTGCCGACCGCATTCCGGATTGTCGCGGGCCTGCTGATTCTCGTGCCGCTGACAGCGAGCCGGGTCGCCATGCTGCGCTAGCGTGGGAGGCGATAAGTAGGCTGCAATTATCTGTTTGCTTCCCCGTTTTGTGTTGGGAAGCAAGTGTTCCGCGTTGGGCTAGGATGCGATTGGCTGCTTTGCGCTTCTATCAGACTCCGTCGCGTGTTTGACGACATTGTCAGGAAAAGACGGACGAACGATTGCGTCGCTCGGGGCGGTAGGCAACAAGCGGGCATTCGATAGGAGAATTACATGCGCCTCGCCCTTGCTTTGCTGCTGACGTCCGTAATGCCACTCGCTTCAGTCTGTGCGCCCGCGATGGCTCAGGCGGCACCGGAAAATGCCCTGGACGCTGCATTGCTCCAGTTCCTGGATCAGGCCTTTGACGAACGGGCGAACTTGCAGCCCGAGACGCAAACCCAGCTCGGGTACAAGACGAACTACGACCGCCTCGACGACTATACGGACGCAGGCGCGGTGCAGGAGCAGAATATGGCCGAGCGGCAGCTCAAGGAAATGCGCGCGCGCTTTCGGCCCGAGCAGTTGAGCGACAGTGCGCGGGTGAGCTTCCGTTTGTTCGAATATGACGTCGAGCGCCGCCGCGAGTCCTTCGCCTTCCGCAAACTGCGTTTCCAGGTGACAACCAACGGCAGCCCCGCAGGTGACATTCCGGTTCTGCTGATCAACACTCAGAAGATCGATACGGTCGCCGATGCCGAGGCTTATATCGCCCGCCTGCGCGATACCAATCGCGTGATGCGCGAGGTCGCCGCGACGATGCGCGAACAGGCCGCGGCGGGTATCATTCCCAACAAGGTCAACTTCGCGCCCGCCCGCGCAGACGCAAGGAAGGTCCTTGTCGGGGCGCCGTTCGACGGCGGTCCGGATTCGACGCTGCTCGCCGATTTCCGAAAGAAGATCGGGGCTCTCGATGCGCCCGCCGCGGTGAAGGCGAAGCTGCTGAGCGATGCGAGCACGGCGCTGACGGGACCGTTTTGGAACGGCTACAATGTGCTGATCGCGGCGATCGACGAGGTCGAGCCCCAGTCCAAAGGGAATCTCGGCGTCTGGAGCTTGCCGGGTGGCGACGCTTATTATGCGGACCGGCTGAAAAGCTCGACAAGCACCGATCTCACGGCCGACCAAATCCACGACCTCGGGTTGAAGCAGGTTGCGGCGATCCGCCAGGAAATGGAAGCGGTCAAGCACGAGGTCGGTTTCGACGGAACGCTCGAGCAGTTTTTCGACCATATCCGCACTGATCCTCAGTTCAAATATCCCAACACCGAGGCGGGCCGCGAAGAGTATCTGAAGGATGCACGCGCGGTGATCGCGGCAGCGATGGCCGCCGCGCCGCGCTATTTCAGTGTTCTGCCCAAGGCCACGCTGGAGGTGCGCGCGGTCGAGAAATGGCGCGAAGCGACCGCGTCAACGGCCTTCTACAATCAGCCCTCGGCAGACGGGTCGCGGCCCGGCATCTATTATGTCAACCTGGTCGACATGAATCAGACCCAGAAGGTGCAAGTTGCCGGGATTGCAGCACATGAAGGTGCCCCAGGCCATCATTTCCAGATCGCACGTCAGCAGGAATTGGCGGGCATACCGAAGTTCCGCAAGTTCGGCGGTTATGGCGCCTATGTCGAGGGGTGGGGACTCTATTCCGAACGGCTGGCGGGCGAGATGGGAGTCTATAAAGGTCCCTACGACCGCTTCGGAATGCTGTCGCTTCAAGTGTGGCGTGCGATCCGCTTGGTACTCGATACGGGCATTCATTCGAAGCGCTGGACACGCGAGCAGGCGATTGCCTATTTTCGTGCGAACAGCTCGGTGTCGGACACCGATATCGCGCGCGAGGTTGACCGCTATTTCAACTGGCCGGGGCAGGCGACGAGCTACATGGTCGGTCAGCTCAAGATCGCCGAACTCCGTGCGCGTGCCGAACGCGGCCTGGGATCGCGCTTTGATATCCGCGAGTTTCATGAAGCGATACTGAGCGAGGGAGCGTTGCCGCTGAGTGTGCTTGAGGAGCAGGTCGACAGGTACATCGCCGCGAAGGGGCGCTAGGAGAGGGGGCTCGAAGAAGCCGGGCCGCTTGTTTTGACCAGATTGCGACGGGCTGCTTTGCGCTCGAATTTCGTCGTTTCCGTAGCCTCGATCATTTTCCGATAGCTGTCGTGCACTTTTGCGCGGCGCCGCATGTATTAATTTGAGCACGCTTGGGTGATGGCTCTCCGGGACCGGGGGCGCGGCCGCCTGTAGGGGGCGGATTATGGTGCCGGGGACGGCATGTCACCCTGCGCCTTGCAACTTCCGAGCAGGTTCTCTGCGGATTGACTTGCTGCAAAATATAATCATATTATATACCAATTGACCTTGATAATAATCATATAAAGAATATCGCTTCGGGCGACCCATGCAAGAGAGGTGGCGAATGTCAGTGAAGGCCCTGGAACAGCGTCTCGTGGAATTTCGCGAGCGCGGCTATACGATTTTTGAAGGCGCCTATGATGCGGGGCAGATGCAGGCGTGGAAGGATCGGTATGACGATATGGTCCGGCGCAACACCCCGCCGGGTGCGGCCGAGCCGCGCCTGCGCGTGACCAGCGCGCTGGAGCAGGAGCCCGGCCTGATGTTGCCGGCGGTCAATAATCAGGCGGTCCTCGATTTCGCCGAGCGGGTCATGGGCCCCTTCGTCCAGCTCGACAATCTCACCTTCATGGCCTTCCCGTCCGAGCCGAAGGAGCAGGCGGAGGGCAGGGTCAGCTTCTGGCATCGCGACCGCTGGGGCTGGATGCCCGATGGGCCGCAATATGTCCGCCCCATCGCCTGTAACGCGATCTGCTATCTGCAGGATCTCACCGACGAATATGGCCCGTTGCGCGTCGTCGAAGGATCGCATCGGCGAGCGGTGACGATCGAATCCGATGGGCATCGCACCCTGCCGCATCCGGAAGAAACGGTGCTGAATGTGAAGGCAGGCGACGTGGTTTTCACGCATTGCTCGTTGCTGCACTCGGGCACCCCGAACACCTCGGGCAAGCCGCGCTATTTCTTCAGTAGCTATTATAATCGCGTGGGTCTGCCGACGCGCGACAATCACAAGGGACCAGCCGTCCAGCGGATCGTCGAAGCGGCGCGTGTGCGCAACGACCGGCGGTTGATGCGGCTTTTCGGTGTCGACGACCTGATCGAAGCGCGCGCCAACAGCCTGTTCCTCAGGCCGGATGAAGAGATGTGGGGCAGGTGGATCGCCGAGGACCGCGCCGCACTGGAGCCATGAAAACCGGTCTGCAAACCGCGCAGCTCGGGGATATTCCCCTCCTCTGGGCCGAACCGGCAGGCGCGGGCACGCGGCCGTTGGTACTCTGGCTGCACGCCTTCAGCTGGTCGAAGGAGGATGTCGCACCGCAGCTGCTCGAACTTGCCGCGCGTGGCTTTGTAGCGGTGAGCTGGGATCTGCCGCAACATGGCGCGCGAAGCGACGAAACGCCCGACGAGATCAGGCTGCGTGTCCGCAGCGACCTGCGCCGCCATTTCTGGCCGATTCTGGCGCAGGCGGCCGAAGAGGTGCCCGCCATCATCGACTGGGCCGTCGCACATCTCGGCTGCGCCGGGGGCGTGGGCATCGGCGGGATCTCGATGGGGGGAGATATTGCGGTCGCGTCAGCGGGGATCGATCGCCGCATCGGGCGCGTGGCGGCGGTTCTGGCTACGCCGGACTGGTTGCGTCCGGGATCGCAGGAACCACAGGGCGTGGCTGGGGAGGAGCAATGGGCATTGTATCGCCGGCTCGATCCGCTGAGCAATCCCGCGCATTATCGGCATTGCCCCGCGATGCTGTTTGTCTGCGGTGCGGACGATCGGCAGGTGCCTCCCGAAGGAGCCGAGGCGTTCGTCGCGATGCTGGGCAATATATATCCGGACGGCGCGGGGCATCTGGCGATCGCGCGCCAACCCGGAATCGCACACCGGTTCACCCCGTGGATGTGGAGCGAGGCGCTGGCATGGTTCGAAGCCGGCCGCGGCCCTGACGTCCAGCTGCCCGGCTAATCCTGCACGCATCGCAATCGATGGGCCATGGAAGAGCGGCTTGACGTCAAAAATAATTGGGCATATTAAATGCTCCATAATATGATAAACAATATGGTATTATGACTCGCGGTAGTCGGAATTGTGCGGTCTTAAGATAACGATAAATCGGCCGGAATCACAGGCCGGCCAAATGGGAGGAAAGCATGTTGCGTAGAGCACTATTCGTATCCGTGTCCGCAATGGCGATGATGTCGCTGGCGGGCGTGGCGAATGCCCAGGAGCAGGTCGCATCGGCAGCGCCGGCGCAGAGCGAGGCTTCGGGGACGGAGGATCCGGAGATCATCGTCACCGGCGTCTTCAGTGCGACCTCGATTGAACGGGCACCGATTTCGATCACCGCGGTAACCGAAGATGCGCTCCGGCGTCAGGCGCCGATCAGTTCGGCCGACGCCTTGAAAAGCGTCCCCGGCGTGTTCGTCAACTCGTCGCTGGGTGAAATTCGCAACATCGTCTTTTCGCGCGGGGTGTCCGCACGCTCGCTTGAGGCGGCTGGCGGCTATTTCTACATATCGTTGCAGGAGGACGGCTTGCCCGTCGAGCCGGTGACGGCGACGAACTTCGGTCCCGACTATTTCAGCCGCCTCGACCTGATGAACAATCGCATCGAGGCGCTGCGTGGCGGCACGGCAGTGGTGACGGGGGCGAACGCCCCGGGCGGCATTTTCAACTATATCTCGAAAACCGGGAAATCCGCGCCGGGCACGCAGTTCCAGTTCAAGCTCGGCCTCGAGGGCGATGGCAAATCGCCGCTTTATCGCTTCGATGGTTACACCGGCGGGCAGATCGCCGACAGCGACCTCTATTATGCGATCGGGGGCTTTTATCGCGTCAGCGACGGGGCGCGCTATCCCGGTTACAAGCTCAACAAGGGCGGCCAGATCCGCGGCAACCTGCTGTGGGACTATGGCGAAGGATCGCTGACGGTCCGCGCGAAATATCTCAACGATCACAACGGCTGGTTCGAGACGCTGCCGGCGCGTGACTTCAAGGACCCGAAGATTCTGGCGCCTTACACCAATTTGTCGTCGGTTCTTCCTCCCGCATCGCCGCACAGCTATCCCGATTTCGGAACCGGGGAGCTTCGCGACTGGGACGGATCAAAACTCGTCAAGAGTACGGCGGTGGCATTCGACGTGAACTGGCGTCACGACCTGACCGACAATATCCAGATCAGCAACAGCTTCCGCTTTTCGCGCAACAAGGCGCACTGGAACACGGTTGCCGTTAACTTCGCGACGCCCCTGACCGACGCCGACGGTGGTATTCGAACGATCCAGAGCACCAACGGGATCGACGGCACCTATACTTATCGCCTCCCCGACGGCTCCGTCGCTGCGGTGGTGTCACAGGTGGGCGCGACGCGTACGCTGGTTGTCAACAATTTGCCCAGCCAGAACATCCTTGCCGGCGGGATTATGGCGGGTCTTGCTTATCAGCCGGATTACCGGTCGCAGACATTTCAGGACCAGTTGACGATATCGGGAACCTTCGGGCGCCATCGCCTTTCGCTCGGCGCCTATTTTGATCAGTCCACCTTTCATCAACGTCTTTCGGGCGCTGGCGGCGGTGTCATGACCCTGACGCCGCGGCCGGTGCTTTTGAGCACCACGCTGACACGTCCCGACGGTTCGGTCTATCTCGTCACGGATTCGTCGGGCTGGGCGGGGATCGGGCAGGGTCTCGCCATTCGCGAGAGCGGAACGAAGATGACCGACATTGCGGTCTATGGCGGCGATACGTGGGAGGTGACGGACAAGCTCACCATCGATGTCGGTGGTCGCTATGAAAGCCTGAACTATGACTCGTATACGTATCTGTCCGTGCCGTTCACGGGCAACAAGCTGACCACCGGCGGGCGGGACGGAAACCCGCTGACGCTGTACGACAACGCAACCACGGTGCGTGGTGCAAGGCTGCCGTTCAAGCGCAAATACGACTATTTCGCCTTCTCGGGTTCGGCTGCCTATCAATTCTCCGACGCGTTCCAGGCCTATGTCCGTTACACCAGCGGCAAAAAGGCACCCGACTTTGGCATCTTGTCGGGGATCACGACGACGGCGGCGATCTCGACGATTTTCCCGTCGGCGGAGAAAATCCAGCAGATCGAGATGGGGCTGAAATATCGCGACAACGGCATGTTCATCCAGGCCTTCCCGTTCTGGAGCAAGAATTCGAATATCGCAGACAATCAGACCTTCACCTACAAGCCGGGGACGCCCAACGCGGGAACAAATTACTCGCCGCCGCCGGTATTCGGTCAGGTTGAAACCTATGGCATCGAGATTTCCGGTGATTTCGACGTCACCGACCAGCTGAATCTTCACGCCGATCTGACGCTGCAAGACCCGAAGGCGAGCGGGTTCAGCACCTATACGCAGGGCCCCAAGGGTGACGGCACCGACGACATCGTCAGCACGGTTCCGGCGGGAACGGCCGACAATAATCCGAAGGTCATCGCCCGCGCGACGGCAACCTATCGGCCGGTCGAGTCGGTTTCGCTGTTCGCCACCTATTCCTATCTCGGCAAGCGCGCCGCGAACCGCCGCAATGCCTGGTATCTGCCCGCCTTCAGCACGGTCGACGTCGGTGTTGCATGGGATGTGAGCAGCAACTTCAGCGTCCAGGGCAATGTCACCAACCTGTTCAACACCGTCGGTATCATGGGCTGGGCGAAGGGCGGCAGCCTGCTGACGGCTCTCGACCGGCAGACGTTGACGCCGGCGCAGGTAGAGGCCGATCCGAAGCAGCTGTTTTCGGTCCTGCCGAACCAGCCCCGGGCATTTTATCTCACCCTCTCGATGAAGCTCTGAGCGAAGGCGCATCTGGCCGCTGGCCCGAGGCCGGTCGCGGGCGAGCGACCGGTAGACGGGCCGCGGATCAGATGCGCATAGCAGTACGGACGGGGTGGGGAGGAGCCGGCGAATGAGTGACGCGAGCGGACCGGAGCCCAGAACGAGGGGCTTGCTCTCGGGATGGCCGCTCGTCGCCATCCTGATGTTCTTCTACTTCCTGTCGTTCGTCGATCGCGCGTTGATCTCGCTGATGGTCGAACCGATTCAGCGCGATCTCGATTTCACCGATGTCGAGATGGGCCTGCTGCTCGGGCCCGCTTTCGGTATTTTCTATGCCGCCGCCGGTATCCCCCTCGGCCGGCTGATGGACCGCTATTCCAAGCGCTGGCTGTGCATGGGCGTGGTGGCATTTTGGGGCCTTTCGACCGCGGTCTCGGGCATGGCGACCAGCTTCTCGCTGTTCTTTGCCAGCCGGCTTGGTCTCGGCGCCGGGGAGGCGGGTCTGTCGCCCGCCGCCTATTCGCTCATGGCGGAGCAAGTGCCCCGTCGACGCCTTGCTACAGCCTATTCCTTCTACACCATCGGCGCCTTTGCCGGAGGCGGTCTCGCGATAGTGGGGGGCGGCTGGCTCGTTCACAAGCTGGCGCACGCGGGGACGGTCGCAGTGCCGCTGCTGGGACACTTTTACCCATGGCAGCTGACCTTCCTGCTGGTCGGGGGGCTGACTATTCTGGCCGCGCCGCTGGCGCTGTTGTTGCGCGAGAATCTGCGTCCGGCGGCATCCGAAACATCTGCCGATGGCGGGCAGGCACCAGGCCTGTGGGCGTTGATCCGTACCGATCCGCTGTTCTATCTCGGTTACCCTTTCGCGTTCGGATCGGTGAATGTCATCGTGACGGCGTTTCACGTATGGACGCCGACCTTCATGGCACGCACCTATGGCTGGAACATCGAAGAAGTCGGGATCGCTTATGGTGCGACGCAGGGGATTGCCGGGGTGATCGGGCTGCTGGCCATGGGGTGGCTGGTCGAGCGCCTCTATAATCGTGGCATGGCCGATGCGCATGCCAAGGTTCCGGCGATCGGCTTATGCCTCTCGATCCCGGCGATGATCGCCGGCATCCTTTCGGGGAGTCCGACGGCTTTTCTGCTCGCCTCGACTCTCTTCTGGGGTGTGACCTATACCTATGCGGGTTATGCGCCGGCTGCGTTGCAGCTGGGGACACCGGCGTCTTTGCGGGCCAGTGTCGGTGCGGTCTATGTGACCTTCCTGTCGGTCATGGGCCTGTTCATCGGGCCGACGATGGTAAGCTGGTTCACCGAGGGCGTCTTGCAGGACAAATCGAGGATCGGCCTGTCACTGGTTTTCGTGATGGTGATATGGACGCCGATTGCGATCGCCGCGCTCCTTCTGATCGCGAAACGGTTGCGCACGAGGCACGCTCGCGGCATGCCTTGACGGGGCGCTAGCGTTTCGACTGGCGGCGGGCTTCGCTTCGCTTCGCCTCCGACACGCGCGCGACCGTGCCCTTCGAATAATCGATCAGTTTGCGCATCGCGACGCGGGCCTCTGTGCCGTTGCGATCGACAATCGCATCGAGGATGGCCTTGTGCATCGCGAGCGAATGTTCGGTGCCGTCGGGATTGTCCGCCCCGATCCGGAAGCTGATGACCAGCGCCGATTCCACGACCCGCCCCAGCGACGCGAACAGGTCATTGCCCGACGCCTCGATGATGGCGCGGTGGAAGGCGAGATCGGATTCGATGCTGTCGTGCGTGCGTCCCGCCGCGGCCATCGCATCAAAGGCTTCGCCCATGCGGCGGAAGTCGTGAAGCTTTGCGCGCGACGCGGCCAGAAAGGCGGCGGTTGGCTCGACCATATGGCGAAGCTCGTACAATTGCTCGAGGACTGCATCGCGATCTTCCGAGTGAAGCCGCCATTCGAGAATATCCGGGTCGAGGAAGTTCCAGTTCTCGCGCGGGAGCACGAAGGTGCCAGCTTTTGGCCGCGCATCGACAAGGCCCTTGTCTGCGAGCACGCGCAGCGCTTCGCGGAGCACGGTACGGCTGACACCCAGCCGGGCGCAGCACTCCTCTTGCCCGGGCAGCGTCGCTCCGGGCGCGAATTCTCCGGACAATATGGCCTGACCGAGGTCCTGGATCACCCGGCCATGCAGTCCTTTGCTTTCAACGGCTTTCATTGGCTTATGGCTCGCCCGTTAACATATGAAAGACTGGAATTATGGCACATAAATATGATCGAACATAGGCCTTGATGTCACGGCTCCACTATTGCTGAACAAGCATTTGGCGATTGAGGTCTGTTATGAGATTGACGCCAGTAAGGCTGAGCGCAACGCGCAACTCTGCTTCGAATAGCGACAGCATATGATTAACCGCCGCCTCGCCGCCGGCGCCGAGTGCATAGGCCCAGGCCCGGCCCAAAAGTACGCAATCGGCACCGAGGCAAAGCAGGCGGGCGACGTCGAGTCCCGAGCGAACCCCGCCATCGGCGAGGACCTTCAGCTTTCCTGCTACCGCGTCGGCAATTGCGGGAAGCGCTTCGGCGGTCGCTGGCACGCCGTCGAGTTGCCGGCCCCCGTGATTCGAGACGATGATCCCGTCGGCGCCGACCGCTGCGGCGGTGCTCGCATCTTCCGGGTCGAGTATCCCTTTGATGACCAGCGGGCCCGTCCACTCGCTGCGAATAAATTCCAGATCGCGCCACGTAACGCCGGGGTCGAAATTGCACCGCATCCAGCCCAGAAAATCGTCGAGGCCGCTCCTTTTGCCAAGCAATGGCGCGACATTGCCAAGGCTGTGCGGCCTGCCTAGCAGTCCGACATCCATTGCCCAGTGCGGACGGCGCAGCGCCTGAAATGCGCGGCGAAGAGCTCCTTTCAGGCCGGGGGCGCCGGCAAGACCCGACCGGTAGTCGCGATAGCGCGTGCCGGGCACCGGCATATCCACGGTGAAGACGAGCACTGCGCAACCGTGTGCGCGTGCCTGTGCCAGCAGATCGCGCACGAAGCCGCGATCGCGCATCATGTAAAGCTGGAACCAGAAAGGCGCCCGCGCGGCCGCCGCCACTTCCGCCAGCGAACAGGCCGATACGGTCGACAGGCAGAAAGGAATGCCTGCGTTTTCAGCCGCCGCGATCGCCTGCCGCTCACCGCGGCGGGCAAGCATGCCGGCGAGACCGATCGGCCCCAATGCGATGGGCATCGACTGGCGCCGCCCGAAAATCTCGATCCCCAGATCGATGTCGGAAACATCGCGAAGTACGCGCTGGCGCAGCGCTACGCGCTGCAGTTCGGCCCGGTTCCGATGGAGCGTTACCTCGTCATAGGATCCGCCATCGACATATTCGAAAAGGAATTTCGGCAGCCGGCGCCGCGCCAGCTCGCGATAGTCGAATATCGATGCTGCAACCCTCATATCCGGAAAACACCTCCTACGCCTTCAATATTGGCTTGACAGTGGGTATATAATCATACTTATTATCCGCATCAAAGGTAATTAATAGAATGAGATCGCGATGACGACCCAAAGTTCCGTCCCTGCCGAAGGCCGAGGTCACGCCGGGGGGAACCATTATGATTTTGAAGGCCGGGTGGCTGTCGTCACGGGCGGTGCGCAGGGTATCGGTTTCGGTGTCGCCCAGCGTATCGTCGCCGGTGGCGGGGCGGTCGCGCTGTGGGATCGCGACGGCAAGATGCTCGACGATGCCGGCGCGCGGTTCGGCAATAACGCAAGCATATTGCGTCAGCGCGTCGACATAGGCGATCTCGAAGCGGTCGAGGCTGCTGCGCAAGAAGCGGTCGATCATTTCGGCCGGATCGACATATTGATCAACAATGCAGCGCTGGTCGGGCCGAATGTTCCGACCTGGGAATATCCGCCCGATGCCTTTCGCGATGTCGTGCATGTGGGGCTGACGGGTGCATTTTATTGCTGCCGCGCGGTGGTGCCGCACATGATGCAGAAGGGATATGGCCGGATTGTCAATGTGAGCTCGATCGCGGGCAAGGAGGGCAATCCCAACGCCGTCGCCTACAGCTCGGCGAAGGCTGGCCTGCTCGCGTTGACCAAATCGCTCGGCAAGGAACTGGCCGGTCATGACATTGCGGTCAACGCGGTGACCCCGGCGTTCGCAAAAACCGCGCTCGCGATGACCCAGTCGCCGCAGCATATCGAATATATACTCTCGAAGATTCCGCGGGGCCGCATGCTCGATATCGCCGAAGCGACGTCGATGATCTGCTGGCTCGCGACCGAAGAAAACTCGTTCACTACCGCGGCAGTTTTCGATCTTTCCGGCGGCCGGGCGACCTATTGAACCAAAACCTGCCGACAGACGACACAATCAGAAGGGACAGATATGCATATTCTAAGGTTCGGTCCGGAAGGGGCGGAGCAATATGGCCTGCTGGACGACGCCGGTGTCGTTCGTGACGCATCGTCGGCTTTGGGCGATGATATTGGCGATTTCGGCAGGGTTGTTGAAGTTCTCGGCCGCGTAAACCCGCGCGACCTGCCCGCCGTGCCCGAAGATGCACGGCTTGGATGCCCCGTTGCGCGGGTCGGGAAGGTCATCTGCGTCGGATTGAACTATTCGGATCATGCCGCCGAAACCAACATGGCGGTGCCGGTCGAGCCGGTTCTGTTCATGAAGGCGAATACCTCGGTTTGCGGTCCGAATGACGATATCCGCATCCCGGTCGACGCCACGAAAGTGGATTGGGAGGTCGAGCTGGGCGTCGTCATCGGCAAACGGACGACGCGTGTGAGCGAGGCGGAGGCGCTGGATCATGTCGCCGGATACACGGTGGTCCATGACGTTTCCGAACGCGGTTTCCAGCTGGAAGGAACCGGGCAATGGCTGAAGGGCAAAAGCCTTGATAGCTTCTGCCCCGTCGGCCCCTGGCTCGTTACGCGCGACGACGCCGCCGATCCGCAGGATCTGGCGATGTATCTCGACGTGAACGGCCAGCGCATGCAGGACGGCTCGACGCGGACGATGGTGTTCAAGGTGGCATTTCTCGTCTCCTATATCAGCCGTTTCATGACGCTCGAGCCGGGCGATCTCATTTCCACCGGCACCCCGCCGGGCGTGGGCATGGGGAAGCAGCCGCCGGTCTATCTGAAACCGGGCGATCAGGTGGCGCTCGGCATCGAGGGGCTCGGCACCCAGCAGCAGGTGGTGCGTCTGACGGACTAGGGGGGCGGCTCGCTTCCCCCTTCAGATCCTCGACGCCTTCTCGATCTTTCCAAGGAACAAACATGAAAATCACAGTGACCGACGCGACCTTTCCATCTCTTGCGCACGAACGCGCGGTTGCGGAGGAATTCGGCGCCGGGTTCGTGGAGGCGAAATGCGCCAGCGCTGATGATGTCATCGCGGCGGCGGACGGCACTGACGTGCTGATCGTCCAGTTCGCGCAGGTCACGGCGGATGCGATTGCCCGGCTGGCGCCGGGTTCGCTGATCGTCCGCTATGGCATCGGACTCGACAATATCGATCTTGCGGCCGCGCAGGCGCATGGGGTGAAGGTCGCCTATGTGCCCGACTATGCTACCGGAGAGGTGGCCGATCATACGACCGCGTTGGTCCTTACCATGCTGCGCTGCGTGGTGCCGCTGGACCAGTCGGTGCGCGACGGAAAATGGGACGCGGTAGGGGTTGCCGGCGCGCTGCGGGCTTTTCCGGAAACCACCGTAGGCTTCGTCGGGTTCGGGCGCATCGGGCAGGAGGTGCTTGCCCGCCTCAAGCCATTCGGCTTCAAGGCTATCGTCGCGGACCCTTTCGCCGATCCGGACATGCTGGACAGACTGGGCGCCGAGGCCGTGGATCTCGACACGCTGTTCGACCGCGCCGACGTCGTCACGCTGCATTGCCCGCTTACGCCCGAGACGCGGCATGTGGTGAACGCCGCACGGCTGGCCCGCAAACCGGACCGGGCTGCGCTGGTCAATACCGCCCGCGGCGGGCTGATCGACCCGGACGCACTCGCCAATGCGCTGGGGTCAGGTCAGTTGCGCGCGGCTGCGCTGGACGTGTTCGAGGTCGAACCGCTGCCGCAGGACTCAGCGTTGCGCAATTGCCCGAATTTGATCCTGACCCCGCACGCCGCTTGGTATTCCACCAGCGCGATCGAGCGCCTGCAGTCGCTTGCGGCCGACGAAGTCAGGCGTCATCTCACGGGGCAGCCGATGCGGCGATCCGCAACCGGCGACTAATGCGGGAAGGGGGTGGCTGCGAAGGTCGATGAAATGCAGCTGATCCGTCGCCGATAGGTACCCAAAAGCGGACGCAAGTTTCCTGCGGGACAGGGGCAGCACTCTTTACGTCATTCAGGCGGCCCTTGTTTTTGATTGCCATTTGCCCAGCATATGATGCTGTCGCTCTTGTTGGCCATCTAAAGCCGAACTCGCGCTGTCGATGGCCAGAGCGGCTGAGCATCGGATGTCAGCCGATGGTGCGAGCCAACTCCCGGTTGAGCCAGAGCGCAACAAGCGTTCCGATCGCGCCAGACAGCAGGTAGGCGCCAGCGGCAATCAACCCGAATTGGCTCGATAGCCAAAGGGCGATGAGTGGGGCAAAGCCGGCGCCGAAAAGCCACGCTAGGTCGGAAGTGAAGGCCGAACCCGTATAGCGATGGCGCGGCTGGAAGTTCGATGACAGCGCGCCCGACGACTGGCCGAAGGAGAGCCCGAGCAGCGCAAAGCCCAGGATCATGAAGGCGGCTTCGCCAAACTCGCCGGCATCGAGCAATTGCGGAGCGAAGCCGCTGAAGGCGGCAATGGCGGCTGCGGTGACGCCAAGAACGGTCCGTCGCCCAACCCGGTCAGCGAGATAGCCCGAGGCGATGATCGAGAAGATGCCGACGACCGCGGCGACCGCTTCGATCATCAGGAAGCGGACCGGGGTCTCGTCGGTGAAAAGGAACACCCATGACAGCGGATATACCGTCACCATGTGGAACATGGCGAAGCTGGCAAGCGGGGCGAAAGCCCCTGCGGCGATGATTCTCCATTCCGAGCGCATCGTTTCCATCAGCGGTGCGGGCTGCAGGTCGCGGTTCTCGAACAGGCGGGCATATTCGGGCGTGACCACGATGCGCAGCCGCGCGAAGAGCGCGACGACGTTGATCGCAAAGGCGACGAAGAAGGGATAGCGCCAGCCCCATTCAAGGAAATCCTGTGCTGGCAGCGCCGAAATCAGGAACATGAAGAGCAGGCTCGCGACGATCAGGCCGAGCGGTGCCCCCAGTTGCGGGATCATCGCGTACCAGCCGCGCTTCTTTTCGGGCGCATTGAGCGCCAGCAGCGAGGCCAGCCCGTCCCATGATCCGCCCAGCGCGACGCCCTGACCCATGCGAAAAAGTGCGAGCAGCAGCGCCGAGCCGATGCCGATGGAGGCATAACCGGGCAAGAAGGCGATGGCGGCAGTCGATCCGCCGAGCAGGAAAAGCGCGATCGTCAGCTTTGCCCCGCGACCATAGGCGCGGTCGATCGCGGTGAAGATGATCGTACCGACGGGACGCGCGACGAAGGCGAGGGCGAAGATGGCGAAAGACCAGAGCGTGCCTTCGAGCGGCTCCATATAGGGGAAGACCAGCTTCGGGAACACGAGCACCGATGCGATGGCATAGACGAAAAAGTCGAAAAATTCCGACGTGCGGCCGATGATGACGCCGATTGCGATTTCGGCCGGCGCGATCGGATGGCCGTCGTCGTGGAGCGCGCGCGCGTCGCGTTCGGCCTGGGTGGTGGGCACGGTATCGGCAGACATTGTGTCGCGGTCCTGCATCGGGCGCTGTCCCGGAATGTCCAGAGGGACAGCGCGAGTCGGTTTATAGGGCAAGGGCCCCAGTCATGGAAATGCCCCTGCGTCATTGATGGCGATCAAGGGATTGGACAAAATGTCCTATGTGCGGTGCAGCAAAGCGGGCCTAGGCGCGCGGCTATGGCCATAAAGCTCTCCCGCTCCGCCGGTCGATTCCGGCTTTTGCCCCTGATTGCATCGCTGCCGCTGCTCTCCGGCTGCGGCATGGTGGTGCTCGACCCGGCGGGCGATGTCGCGCGCCAGCAAGGCGATTTGATCGTCCTCTCGACGGTCCTGATGCTGCTGATCATCGTGCCGGTGATGGTGTTGATTGTCTTTTTCGCCTGGCGCTACCGCGCTGCGAACAAGCAGGCGACCTATAAACCCGACTGGGATCATTCGACCCAGCTCGAGCTTGTCATCTGGGCCGCGCCGCTGCTGATCATCATCTGTCTGGGCGCGGTGACCTGGGTCGCGACGCATCTGCTCGACCCCTATCGCCCGCTCGCGCGTACCGCGCCGGGCAAGCCGGTCGCGGCGGACGTCAGGCCGCTCGATGTACAGGTCGTCGCGCTCGACTGGAAATGGCTGTTTATCTATCCCGAACAGGGCGTAGCGACGGTGAACGAGCTGGCGCTGCCGGTGAACCGGCCGGTCCGGTTCCGCATCTCTTCCTCTTCGGTGATGAACAGCTTCTATGTTCCGGCGCTCGCGGGACAAATCTACGCGATGCCCGGCATGGAAACCAAGCTGCACGGCGTGTTCGACAAGACCGGAGAGTTTGAAGGTTTTTCGGCCAATTATTCGGGCTGGGGCTTTTCGAATATGCGTTTCGCGGTGAAGAGCCTGCCTGCGGGCGAGTTCGACAAATGGGTCGCGACCGCGAAGGCGTCGGCCGAGGGTGACCTGAGCCGCGATGCCTATCTGAAGCTCGAAAAGCCGACGCAGAAAGAACCCGTCCGCCGTTTTGCCGCAAGCGATCCGCAGCTGTTCGACGCGGTCGTGAACATGTGCGTCGAGCCTGGCAAGATGTGCATGCACGACATGATGTCGCTCGACGCCGCGGGCGGTGCGGGGATCGCGGGCATCCGGAATGTCCGGCAGGTCACCTATGACAAGTTCGCGGCGCGCGGCACCGTCGACGCTGCACGCTGGAGCATGCGTTATGTCGCCGCTTATTGCAGCTCGCCGGTGATGTCGAACGACCGTCCCGACGCGAAGCCGGTCGCCCCGGAAAAGCTGAAGGGTGAGGGGCTGCCCGTCCCGGCGAAGCCCGAGCGCACGGTGCTGAACGCCGCCGCTACCCGTCCGATGTCCTGAACCGAGCCGAGATCATCATGACCATTCCGCATCCCGCACCCGAAACCGGTCCGATCCTCGGCAAACTGTCGCTCGAGGCGCTGCCGCTGCACGAGCCGATCCTCGTTGCCACTTTCATCGCAGTGGTGATCGGCGGGATCGCCATGCTCGGCCTGATCACCAAGTTCCGCCTCTGGGGCTATTTGTGGAAGGAATGGTTCACCACCGTCGATCACAAGCGGATCGGGATCATGTACATGATCCTCGGCCTCATCATGTTCCTGCGCGGCTTTGCCGATGCGATCATGATGCGCATCCAGCAGGCGATGGCATTCGGCGGGTCCGAAGGATATTTGAACGCCCATCATTACGACCAGATCTTTACTGCACACGGCGTAATCATGATCTTCTTTGTCGCGATGCCCTTCATTACCGGGCTGATGAACTATATCGTTCCGCTCCAGATCGGCGCGCGCGATGTCAGCTTTCCCTTCCTCAACAATTTCAGCTTCTGGATGACCGCTTCGGGCGCGGCGCTGACGATGGTTTCATTGTTCGTCGGCGAGTTCGCGCAAACGGGGTGGCTAGCCTATCCGCCCTTGTCGGGCATCGCATACAGCCCCAATGTCGGGGTCGATTATTATATATGGGCGCTCCAGATAGCCGGTGTCGGGACGACCTTGTCGGGCATCAATCTGATCGTCACGATCCTTAAGCTGCGCGCGCCCGGAATGGGGCTGATGAAGATGCCCGTCTTCACCTGGACCAGCCTGTGCGCGAACATCCTGATCGTCGCGTCCTTCCCGGTGCTGACCGCCGTGCTCGCGCTGCTCGGGCTCGACCGCTATGCCGGGACCAATTTCTTCACCAACGACCTCGGCGGATCGCCGATGATGTATGTGAACCTGATCTGGATCTGGGGTCATCCCGAGGTCTATATTCTGATCCTGCCGCTGTTCGGCGTTTTCTCGGAGATCACGTCGACCTTCTCGGGCAAGCGGCTCTTCGGCTATACATCGATGGTGTACGCAACGGTGTGCATCACCATCCTGTCGTATCTCGTCTGGCTGCACCATTTCTTCACCATGGGGTCGGGGGCGAGCGTCAACAGCTTCTTCGGCATCACGACGATGGTGATTTCGATCCCGACGGGGGCCAAGCTCTTCAACTGGCTCTTCACCATGTATCGCGGACGCATCCGCTTCGATCTGCCGATGATGTGGACGGTTGCCTTCATGCTGACCTTCGTCGTCGGCGGGATGACCGGCGTGCTGCTCGCAGTGCCGCCTGCCGACTTCGTGCTGCACAATTCGCTCTTTCTGATCGCGCATTTCCATAATGTGATCATCGGCGGTGTGCTGTTCGGGCTGTTCGCGGCGATCAACTACTGGTGGCCCAAGGCCTTCGGCTTCAAGCTCGACGTTTTCTGGGGCAAGATCAGCTTCTGGTGCTGGGTCGTCGGTTTCTGGCTTGCCTTCATGCCGCTCTATATTCTGGGCCTGATGGGGGTCACCCGCCGGATGCGCGTGTTCGACGATCCGGGCCTGCAGATATGGTTCGTCATCGCCGGCATTGGCGCGGCCGTGATTGCTGTGGGCATCGCCGCGATGCTCGTCCAGTTCGCGGTCAGCATCTGGCGCCGCGACCAGCTTCGCGACGAAAGCGGCGACCCGTGGAACGGCCGTACGCTGGAATGGGCGACCAGTTCGCCGCCGCCCGACTATAATTTCGCCTTCACGCCGGTGATTCACGATCTTGATGCGTGGCACGACATGAAGCGTCGCGGGCACGACCGGCCGGTTGCGGGCTTCCGCGACATCCATATGCCGAGCAACACCGGTGCGGGGATCATCCTGTCGGGCATCGCCCTGGTTATGGGTTTCGCGCTCGTCTGGCATATCTGGTGGCTCGTCGGTGGGAGCTTCATCGCCCTGATCGCCGGCGCGATCATCCACACCTTCAACTACAAGCGCGATTTCCATATTCCCGCCGCGACCGTTGCGGCGGTCGAGGATGCGCGCACCCGCCAGCTGGCGGCCGGAGCCTGAGGCCATGAGTACGACAACGCTGCCCGCAACCGCCGAGCCCGTCTCCTTCTATGAACTGAACGAGCATCCGCATCCCGAAGGTCACAGCACGATGCTGGGCTTCTGGATCTATCTGATGAGCGATTGCCTCATCTTTGCGATCCTCTTTGCCTGCTATGCCGTACTCGGCGGCAGCTATGCCGCGGGCCCGGCACCGAAGGATTTGTTCGACCTCAACCTCATCGCGCTTAACACCGCGATGCTGCTCTTCTCGTCGATCACTTATGGCTTCGCGGTGCTGGCGATGCAGCAGGGCAGGCTGCGTCTCACCCAGATCTGGCTCGGCGTCACCGGTCTGTTCGGCGCCGCCTTTCTGGGGATCGAGCTCTATGAGTTTCATCACCTGATCGAGATGGGCGCGACGCCGCAGCGCAGCGCCTTTCTGTCGGCCTTCTTCACGCTGGTCGGCACCCACGGACTGCACGTCACTTTCGGCCTCATCTGGCTGATAACGCTGACGGTCCAGCTGTCGAAGCACGGATTGGTCGCCGCGAACCGTCGCCGCGTCATGTGCCTGTCGATGTTCTGGCACTTCCTCGACGTCATCTGGATCGGCGTCTTCACCTTTGTCTACCTCATGGGAATGCTGCGATGAGTTCCGACCATCACTCCGCCAATGACGGGCATCACGAAATCGAGATGCCGCATGCGTCGATGCGCGACTATGCGATCGGTTTCGCCCTTTCGGTGATCCTGACCGCCATTCCCTTTTGGCTGGTGATGACGCGTCCGATGGGCGCGGGGGCTACGGCCGCGATCATCATGGCCTTCGCGGTGGTTCAGATTGTCGTCCACATGGTCTATTTCCTGCACATGACGCCGAAGGCGGAGGGCGGATGGTCGCTGACCTCGCTCGTCTTCACGATCATCGTCGTCGTGATCATGCTCGCGGGATCCCTATGGGTAATGCACCATCTCAACACCAATATGATGCCGATGCCGCACGACGTCAGCCAGCTGCCGTGACGCGCGCGCGCCGCGCAGCTTTTGCCGCGGCGGCACTGGTTCTGACAACCTGCCTCGTCGCATTGGGCGTATGGCAGCTCGATCGGCGCGCGTGGAAGCACGAGCTGGTCGCTGCGGTCGAAACACGCATCCATGCCGAACCGGCGGCGGCGCCAGGGCCACGGGAATGGCAGGCTGTCGGCGCCGCCAGCCATGCCTATCGCCGCGTCCGCGCGACCGGGCGGTTCGATCACGACCGCGAGACGCTCGTCCAGGCGGTGACCGGTCGCGGCGGTGGCTATTGGGTGCTGACGCCGCTTGAAACGCCCGGCTTTACGCTGCTAGTCAATCGCGGTTTCGTGCCGCCGGAGCGGCGCGATCCGGCGACACGCGCCGCCGGCAATCCCGCGGGGATGGTGGCCGTCACCGGCTTGTTGCGCATCACAGAGCCCGGCGGGGCCTTTTTGCGCTCCAACGACCCGGCGGCAGGACGATGGTATTCGCGTGACATTGCCGCCATTGCGAAGGCTAGGGGGCTGGGCCATGCTGCGCCCTATTTCATCGATGCCGACGCTACGCCCAATGCGGGTGGCTATCCCGTCGGGGGGCTGACCGTCGTGCGCTTTTCCGACAATCATATGGTCTATGCCCTGACCTGGTTCGGTCTCGCCTTGCTCAGCCTCTTTTTTGCATGGCGCCTGTGGCGCCCGACGCCGCGCGGGTTCAATATGGCGGACGAATGAGCAAGGTCGTCACCCCATCTGTCGCGCTGCCCGAGGCCGACGCCGGACGCCGCAACATGTCGCTGCTGATCCAGCTGCGCTGGCTCGCGGTCGGCGGCCAGTTGCTCACGATCCTGGTGGTGAGCATGGCGATGGATATCAGGCCGCCGCTGGCTCCGCTGCTCGGCGCAATTGCCATTCTCGTCGCAATCAATCTCGCCAGCCAGCTGCTCCTGCAGCGCGGCCGCGCGATTACCAATATCGAACTCACCGCAGCGCTGCTGCTCGATGTGGCGGTGCTTGGCTGGCAGCTTCATCACAGCGGCGGCCTCGCCAATCCCTTTGCCTCGCTCTTCCTTCTGCAAATCGTGATCGGTGCGATCCTGCTGACGCCGCGCTCTTCGTGGATGATCGTCACGGCGACGCTGGTGACGATCGCCGCGCTGCGCATCGACCCGACGCCACTGGTCCTGCCGGCCGCTTATGTCGACGATCCGATGGGCCTGTATCTTGCGGGCAGCCTTGTGTGCTTTGTGCTGATCGCGGTGCTGCTTGTCGCCTTCGTCACCAGGATCAGCCGGAACCTCAGCGAGCGCGACGCCGCGCTTGCCGCCAGCCGGCAGCGCGCGGCGGAAGAGGATCATATCGTGCGCATGGGCCTGCTGGCTTCGGGCGCGGCGCATGAACTGGGCACGCCGCTTTCGACGCTGTCGGTCCTGATCGGCGACTGGAAGGCGGTGCCGCGCCTCGCAGACGACCGCGAGGTTCAGGAAGATCTCGTCGAGATGGACATAGCGGTCCGGCGCTGCAAGGCGATCGTCAGCGGCATATTGATGTCGGCGGGCGAGGCGCGGGGCGAGGCGCCCCAGTTGACGACTATGCGTGCCTTTCTCGCCGAAATGGTGGCGCATACGAGTGCCGTGCGCCGGCCCGGCACCGTCGAGTTTAATGATCGCTTCGGCGCCGATGTCGCCATCGTGTCGGATCCTGCGTTGCGGCAGGTGATCGGCAATGTTCTCGATAATGCCGCGGAAGTGTCGCCGGACTGGACCAGCATCTCGGCCTCGCGTGATGGCGACATGGTGGTGATCGAAATCGCCGACCGGGGGCCGGGATTCAGCGAAGACATGCTCGAAAGCTTCGGTCAGCCCTATCGTTCGACCAAGGGGCGGCCCGGCGGCGGGCTGGGGCTGTTCCTGCTGGTCAATGTGCTGCGCAAGCTGGGCGGCGGTGCCAGCGTATCCAATCGCGATGCAGGGGGGGCGCTGGTGCGGATTTTTCTGCCGATTTCGTCTATAGCACGGCCGGACGGAGAAACGTCATGAGTGGCAAACGACAACTGCTGATTGTCGAGGACGACGAAGCCTTTGCGCGGACACTCAAGCGTTCGTTCGAACGGCGCGGCTATGATGTGCGCGTGGCGCACAGTCCCGAAGAGCTGGCGCATGCTCTGGAAGGATATCGTCCGGGCTATGCGGTCGTGGACCTCAAGCTTGGCGCCGCGTCAGGACTTGCCTGCGTCCAGACATTGCGGGCTGTCGACGCCGCCATGCGGATCGTGGTGCTGACCGGCTTTGCCAGTATCGCTACGGCGGTCGAGGCGATCAAGCTGGGGGCATCCTATTATCTCGCCAAACCATCCAATACCGACGATATCGAAGCCGCTTTCGACCGCGCCGAAGGCAATCCCGAGGCCCCGCTCGATGGCCGCCAGTCTTCGATCAAGACAGTCGAGTGGGAACATATCCATCAGACACTGGTCGAAACGGATTTCAATATTTCCGAGACCGCCCGCCGGCTCGGCATGCACCGGCGCACACTCGCGCGCAAACTGGAGAAGCGGCAGGTGCGGTGATCCGCGGCAGGGCAAGCGCGGTTGTCGATAAGGTAAAGCGAGATTGCAGATGCCTGCTTCTGTTGTGCGCGGCGCAAGTGCCGCTGGTCCGCGTGCGGCCAGACGGAGACTGACGGCTTTGCGCCCCATATCGGTTATTCGAGCCGTAATTGCTCTTTGCCCGAAAGCGGTCATTCATTTGTATAAGGCGTCTGCTGCCTAAAACTCCTTTGCCACGCTGATTTTGGCGGTGCCCAAAGCGGTTCCCGAGCCCAAACGTCCACCAAGGTCAATGCCGAAGGTCCAGCCGCTCTCGATGTCGAGCGTGGTGCCGATCTCCAGCTGGATCTCGTCACGGGCCCAGTGGTCGTCATCGATCAGATAGCCATAGCCCAGACCGTTGGCGCCGACGATGTCGGCATAATCCAGCGCTTGGGCCCCGCTGCGGTTGAACTCGTGGCGCCACTCGATCCGGCCGCGCGGGGTGAGCAGGCCGATGCTCGCGGGTAGCGCGATCGAGCCCCGCCCGCCGAGTATGCCGGCAAAGGATTCGGGTTCGCGCCGCGCGAAGGAGAGGTTGTAAATGTCGGCGCCGCTTTCGGCATAGGCCTTGAGCTTTGCCGCCATATATTCGGCGCGGCCATAGCCGGAAAAGCGCCAGCGATCGCCTGACCACTCGAACCCCGTTGCGAGCGAACCGAATTTCATGCTTCCGTCGCGCCGACCATATGCCGTCATGCCATTGGCTCCCACCAGACGACGCGTCTTGAAGTCCAGTCCGCCAAGGCCGACGACGCCGTCGATGAACATGCCTTTCGCCGGCGTGACGCTTCCATAGAGCGCTCCCACCCAGCTTTCTCCATCCAGCCGCCCTTCGTCATCTTGTCCGACCTTGGTGCGGTCGAAGCCATAGCCCCCGCCCAAGCCGATCGTCACAGCCTCGCCGACTTTGAGGTCGAGCCCGGCGCTCAGCCCCGAACTCGAAATACGCAGCTTGGATCGCCGCGTGCTCGCGTCGCGTGTGCCGATCAACAGCGCGCCGCCCGTCCACATTTCGACCGAACCGGTCGGGCGTTCGCCCGACGACGGGTTGGTGGCGCCGTCCGTCGTGGCCATGTCGGCGAGCACCGGCGAGGTGCCGTCTGACGCATCAGCCAGTTGCACGCCGCGCAGGCCGCGCATGCTGACGATCGTCTCGGGTTCGTCACGGCCGTCGGCCGTCAACCGTCCGTCGCGGGTTATCGTGGGATCGCCGCCGGTGACGCGCATGCCAAGCTGTTTTCCGCGGCTTGCGCTGCCGTTGCCGTGGAGCTGTTCGTTACGGCGCGCGAAATTGTCGAGCTGGGTACTCGCGAAGCGTCGTGTCGCCTCGACCTGCGCCGCGCTCAACGCATTCACCACGGGGTCCTGCGAGGGGTCGGGGCGCGCCTCGACCATCACGGTGACCGATGCAACTTGCGACGTGCCGAAGACATTGCTGAGTGTATAGCGCACCACCGCCGATCCGCTGAAGCGGCCGATCGCTTTCAATGTCATCGCATAGCTGCGATTATTCGCGCTGCCGCCCGGAACCAGTTCGGCCGAAAGCGAATTCGCCGGTGTGATCGAGACGATGGTTGCGGCGGTGAACGGCCCATCGGCTACGCCCGTCGTGAGGTCGAGCGTCAATTCGCGGCCGTTGAGCAATGTTGCCGACAGGCTGCGCGCGACGGGTACTGCGCCGACGACTGACAGCGTCACGCGCGCCGGCGTGGAACTGCCGCCCGGGCCGGTCGCCACAAAGGTAAAGCTGTCGGCGCCTTGATAGCCGGGCGTCGGGCGATAGGTGGCCACGAAATTGCCTGCGATAGTCACGGCGCCATGCTGCGGCTGGGTATCGATAAGGATATTGCTGTAGTTTCCGTCGACCAGCGCCGACAGATCGATATCGACCGACGTGGCGCTCTGAACCGTCGATCCGGGAACCGAAGTGCCGGGCGCATCCCGCGCGCTGGGGGCCGCGGGCAATGCGATCTGGAGCGTATAGGCGGTGGCGCCGCTGAACGGCCCCGCGCCAGTCGAGCTGTCGGTTCCGGTCACGGTGAAAGCGAAGGCACCGCTCTGCGTCGGGGTGCCGGAAATGACACCTGCGTTGCCGAGCGACAGGCCGGTGGGTAAAGCGCCCGCGCTGACAGCATAGCTGTACGGTGCGATGCCCCCGTTTGCGGCCAGCGTGGCCGAATAGGCGGCGCCCTGTTGCCCGGCAGCAAGGCTGGCGGGGCCGACCGCGACGACGGCAGCGCCTATCGTGATCGCCGCTGTCGCGGGCGCCGACGTGCCGCCGTCGTTGACCGCGACATAGGTGAAGCTGTCGGGGCCGGCATAGCCCGCCGCGGGGGTGTAGCTGATGGTCAGCCCGGCAATCGTCGCGGTGCCATGCAAAGGCGGCGTCGCCACGGCGACGCTCGCCGCGGTCCCGCCAGACAGGCTGAGGGCGATCGGGGTCGCTGTGGCGCCATAGGCGATGTTGGCGCTGACATTGTTGGCGATCGGCGGCAAGGGCGGCGAGATGGTCAAAGTGTAGCTCTGTGCCGTTGTAAACGGCCCGGTGCCGCTCGAACTGTCGGTTGCGGTCACGGTGACGGCGAAGCTGCCATGCACAGCGGGCGTGCCCGAAATGACGCCGGTGGGGGAAAGCGAAAGGCCGGCAGGCAGCGCCCCCGATGTGATCGCATAGCTATAGGGCGCGGTGCCGCCCGATCCGCTGAGCGTGGCGCTATACGAGGCTTCGACCATCCCCGCGGGCAGCGTCGCCGGCGCGATTGTGAGCGTGGCGGCGGCAACAGCGAGCGTGTAGGATTGGGTTGCCGTAAAGGGGCCGCCAGGCGACGTGTCCATGACGTCGACCGTGAAGGCGAAACTGCCGCCTGCTATGGGCGTGCCCGAAATTGCGCCGTTGCTCGCCAATGTCAGTCCTGCGGGTAGCGAGCCGGTGCCGATGCTGAAACTATAGGGCGCCGTACCGCCGCTGGCTGACACGCTTTGGCTATAGGCGGCTCCGACTGTGGCGGCCGGAAGCCCGGACGGCGCGATGAGAAGCGTCGCGGCGCCGACGGTGACGCTATAAGCCTGGCTGACCGAGAAGGGCGCGCCGACGCCGGTCGAACTGTCGGTCGCGGTGACGGTGAAGCTGAAATTGCCTGCTGCGCCTGGCGTGCCCGAAAGCGTGCCGTCGGTCGCGAGCGCGAGGCCGGGCGGCAAAGTTCCGGGCGGAACTGCATAGCTGTAGGGAGCGGTGCCGCCGCTGGCCGTGATCGTCGCCGAAACCGGCGTGCCGAAGGTCATGGCGGGGAGCGTTGAGGGTGCAATTGTGAGCGTGGCTCCGGCAATGACCAGAGTGTAGTTGCGGGTAGCCGTTGCGCCGCCATTGTCGGTGGCGGTGACAGTGAAGTTGAAACTGCCGCTGGCGCTGGGCGTGCCCGTGAGCGCGCCGCCGTTTGACAGCGAGAGTCCGGCGGGCAGCGCTCCCGGGCTGACCGAGAAGCTATAGGGTGCCGCGCCGTCTATCGCGCCGATGGTTTGGCTATACGCGCTGCCCACCTGTCCGGCAGGCAGGCTTGGCGGTGTCACCGACATCGGTGAAGCGACCGCGATCGTATAGCTTCTGACCACATTATAGCTGCCGCCCGTGGTGCTGTCGGCCATGCGGACATCGAAGGCGAAATTGCCCTGCGTTGTCGGCGTACCCGACAGCACGCCGCCCGTAGAAAGTGTCACCCCGCCCGGAAGCGCACCGTTATCGAGGGTAAAGCTGTAAGGCGTGGTGCCGCCACTGCCCGTCAGCCCCTGGTTATAAACGGCGGCGATCAGCCCGTCGGGCAGGGTTGTGGGCGCAATCGCAAGTATGGGCGGGTCGATGACCAGGGTGAAGCTCTGATCCACAAGGGCCGGGCCGGTTCCCGTGGTGCTGTCATTGGCGCGAATGACAAGGTTGAACGAGCCCGTCTGGCTGGGAACGCCCGAAAGCAAGCCTGTGGCCGACAGCGTGATCCCGGAAGGCAAGGTCCCGGATTGCAGCATGTAATTATAGGGCGCGAGGCCGCCGTTTGCGCTCACGTTCTGGCTATAGGCCTGACCGGGAACCCCATTTGGCAATGCCCCGCCGAGCGTGAGCGCGGGCAGCGCCACAGCGACGGAATATGCCCCCGCCCCGATGAAGCCATTGCCATCGGTAGCGGTGATGGTGAAGTTGAAGGTGCCGCCTGCCGTTGGGGTGCCCGCAAGCGCCCCGGTGCCGGACAGTGTCACTCCGGCGGGCAGCGAACCCGCAGTCACCGCAAAACCATAAGGTGTCGTGCCGCCGGTTGCGGTGATGTTTTGCGTATAGGGAACGCCCGCGGTCGCGCCGGGCAGCGCCCCTGCTGCGGGGGTCAGTGTCACCACGGGTGCTACGATCGTGAAGCCATAGGCGCGGCTGGCCGTAAAGGGCGCACCGGTGCCCGTCGAACTGTCGGTAGCGGTAATGGTGAAGTTGAAGGTGCCCGTTGCCGTTGTCGTGCCCGAAATCGCGCCCGTGCCCGACAGAGACAAGCCGGTAGGCAAAGCCCCCGCCGTCACAAGGAAACCATAATTCGGCTGCCCACCGCTTGCGGTGATCGTCGCGCTGTACGGGCTACCAATGACGGGCGCCGAGAGCGTCACTGGTGCAATCGTAATCGTTGGCGGGCTGACCGTGATGGTGACGGTGGCGGGGGCGGACGTGCCGGCCGGGTTGGTCGCGGTATAGGTGAAGCTGTCCGCACCGGCGTAACCCGGCGTTGGCGTGTAGGTAATGCTTGTGCCGGAGGCGGTCGCCGTTCCGTGAGCCGCGGCCGTGGCGACCGCCACGCTGGTCGGCGCGCCGCCCGAGAGGTTGAGCGTGACCGGATTGCCGCTGCTGTTATGCCCCACTGTCGCGCTGACCGCACCGGCCACGACGGGAACGGCGGCGATGCTGAATGTATAGCTGCGTGTTCCGGCATAGGGTCCGCCGCCACTGCTGCTATCCTGTGCGCGTGCGACGAAGGTGAAGGATCCGCTCTGGGTTGGTGTGCCCGAGATGACGCCCGCGGCGCTCAGCGTCATCCCGCTGGGCAGGGCGCCGCTGCTGACCGACCAGCTACGGGGGGCGGTGCCGCCTGACGCCGTCAGCGTGGCGCTATAGGCCGTGTTGACCGTACCATTGGGGATGGTCACTGGTGAAACCGAAATTGTCGGCGCCACGATGGTGACGGTATAGGCATTGATGACATCGAAGGGACCACTGCCCGTCGAACTGTCGCGCGCACGAATGCTGAAATTATAGGTGCCGCCGCCCGTGGGCGTACCCGAAAGCACGACGGTGCTTGTCGTTGCATTGGGCGAAGAAACGCTTCCCAGCGAAAGGCCGGGGGGCAGGCTGCCGGCGGAAACGCTGAAGCTATAGGGGGATGCGCCGCCCGATGCCGTCAGCGTGCTTGCGCTATAGATTATGGCGACGGTGCCCGACGGCAAGGATGTCGGCGTCAATGTCTGAACCGGTGGAGCGACGGTGACGGTGACGGTTGCGGTAAGACGACCTGCGCCCGAACAGTTCACGTCGTTACAGAAATACATTGTGAATGTATCGGTTCCCGAAAAATTCGGATGGGGAGTATAGGTAATGGTATCGTCAGCCACATTGGTGACGGCGGACCATGATCCGCCTCCGGTCGTGGTGCCACTGTTCGGTGCGGCTATGCCGCTGTCGGGGGCCGGATATCGCGGATCGCATGCCAGAAACTCTGCGGTGTTCTGGGTCCCGCTCAGCACATGGGTGTTGCCGGTAGAGCGATAGGCGACCGTCCCCATATTGATACTGCAGGTTCCGCCCGCAGCCATCGCGCGGTCGGGCGCGACAAGAAATATTATCGCTGCAATGAGTGCAAAGAAAAAGATGCTCGCGGGCGTTGCCCAGGAAAAGTGATGGATGCTGTTTCGCTGCAAACGCTGCTGCATCGTTGGCCCCCGCCGTTTCTCATCGTGCACTATGCAGCGCGACGGCGCTGGCATGCGTGAAAGACTCTGACCCGGGCGCCGTGAATTGCACTATATATATGCCAGTCATGCGGCATTCCCCGCAACAACTATAGCTCAAAATGAAATTATATCTATGAAATTATATTGTTCCTGTCCGGAGGAGTAGGTTTCATTTAAATACTTCTGTAAAAAGTCGGACAACTTTGTTTAATAAGTTGAAAATTCTGGGAAATTTATTTTCATGGCGGCTTCAATAATGTCCATATATTTCAAAATATTACATTTTTTCATATTGAAATTATTAGATTTTTCGTGACTTCCTTCAGCGCGGGGCAATCGTCGATTGTCACTGCTTCGCCAATGTCGTTCCCACCCGTACAGGAGCCGGCTCATAAATCCTTAGCTTGCCTGGGCGCGGGTGAATTTCAAATGGTGACATTTGTCGACCACGATCAGGGGCACACGATTGCTGTCATGCATCGCGTTTGGCACTTCCCCGTCAACCCTGCGAAACTGTTCCCTGGATTTGCAGGATAGTCAGCGCTCACCAAAAAGCCCCGCCTTTCGACGGAGCTTTTTCGGTCTCATGTAATATTGGCAGCGCACGGCGAGGCTCGCCGGAGTGCCGGCGCTCAGATGTTATAGGTCAATTGATTTTTATGCCTCCGGCAGATGTCGATGCGGTCAACGCAGAGCTCGCGTGCACCACGCATGCCGAAACAGAATGGTTACCCGGCAATCGTCTTGCTGAGCCGTTCCTCTGGCCTGTCGATCAGTTGATTTTGAGGGTGCCAACCGTAGCACCCGTCAGATGCAGATTTGAGAAGCTATGAATTGAGCATATCCCGGACGTAAGGTTATTCGTAAGCGCCGCCGTCGACGTAAAATTGTTCCAGTTAAACGGAAACGTTAAAAAGAGGCATGTACTGACTGGTGTTTGGTAGTTGACGTTATAGGCAACTGCTCGAAATCCGGATCCGTTATATTCTGCATTTAAAATGATCGGAAGTTCTAGCTCTCCTTCAAAATCGATCGTGCAGTTCGAAATGAAGCCATCGGATTGATTGGTGAGGGTGATTTCATCTGATCCAGAAACATGGCCCGTGAATGAAACGTTGCAAGTTTTACGGCCCATCCAGCCCAATGCGCTGACGTCTATCGAACCAGTTGCCGTTATCATCTCACCGAGTAACAGTGGCGTGCCGCTAAAATTGGTCCATGTTTGAGCTTGTTCAGATGAAGTGACCATTCCGAACACCGAAATTGCAAAAATTATGCTTCTGTATGTCATTTTCATCGGTTTTCCCCTCTCAAATTACGAGAAAAATGTGTAGATTAATCTCTACGCATATCGCCCTGTACGTGAAATTTGAGATTTGGATAGCGCTGACTATCTTTTTCGGGGGTACGAAAAACCCCGCCGAAGCAGGGTCAGTTTGTGGGAGTTGCCACCGTTCCGGGTGTTTACACGGAAGCTCCTCGTTGAGGAGCAAGTTGACCGGACGCCTCCCATTTGTCAATTTGTATGTAGAGTAATACAATTGGTGGCTGAGATCGAGGGCTGCCGTTGGCAAGAACGCGTTTCCAGCGTGCGCGGGTATCCGAAGTTGCGGCCATTGCGTGGAAGATCCCGCCACGCGGCTATCGTCGTATCGATCTTCAGAAACAGCCTAGCCACGCCGAGCGGCCCGTGGGAATAGGCCCCTGATTAAGGGGCAGGTCATTTCGAACTGCGGCGCCATGCACCTCGATTGGGAGCGCTTGTCGCTGCGAGCACAGAAGAGCGCACGAGGATAGCACAAACGCTGTGTATCCAGACCGAAGAGGCGCGCCTGACTCTCGCTGAAGCCGCACATCGCGCGCAAGCTGATAGCCTTCCCGCCGCCGGCTAGCTTCTAGCCGTTCCGAATGACGACAATCCTCAGCGAAAGTTTGAAACGATAGCATTGACTATCTAAACTGCGTATTTTGATGTATGCTATCAGTTGCGGAGGCGGATTCTTCGCAATCATTTCGGACTTGGGAGGGGGCAGTCGATGAAAATGGGCATCATCAAAAGCATCATGGCAATATCTGCGTTGGGCATGGCAGCAGCGTCTCCGGTACAAGCTCAGACGTGGACCGATGCGAGCGGGAGTCCGTTGGCAACCGGTACGTTGATAAAAATTTCCGGTTCGTTGGACATCAGTCTGTTCGGCTGGTTAGGCCGGACGACCTGTAACGTTTCAATCGATGGCTATGTCGCGGACTCGAGCACTATCATGCTGACCAACACAACACTGGGATTTTGGTCAAATTGCGACCCTGATGACGTAGGATATGTCGACCTTCCTATAGAGCTATTGGCGAAACCGGGCGGATGGGTATTAGTACAGAACGTCTATTTAAACACGCCAGTCGGAACCTGCATTGCTCCCACAATTAATTTTCCTTGGTTCAATGCTACAGCATCCGAAGCTGTACTTATGTACAATGTAACAGCAGCCACACCGTGCACTTTGCACGCCGGATCGCGACTGAGAGTGACTGGTTCAATGACGGGGAACGTCAGCATAAACTGATTGCCTAGCGCCAATCGTTTCTGATCACGGCGTGCCCCTCGCGTACGAGCACGTCGCCAGCATCACGCCCATTCACCGTCACCCGGCATAGGCTGCGCTTGTATCGATCGCTTCCGTCGCAATGAAGCTTGGCCGGCGGGTGGAGGATGGCGCGGAGACGATCTCGAGCCACGATATCAGCGGCGAGGACAAACGATCTTCGCCTCCTTGTTCCAGGCACTTCGCCATAAAGGTCCATGCCCATTGGCAGGCCGCCGAACTGCCCGTTGCTGCGGCTGGCCTGCACATGGTGAGCATCAAGGCACAGGCGCCGGAGCTGGCACGCAACCGCGCGCCATGCGCCCCCGCCCGTCGATCAGGGCTGTTGTCCGACCCGCAGCTTGTAGCCGCCAATGGCGCGCTCGCTACCCGCGCTGGTCGCGCGGACGATATACTCGCCGCTTTCTTCCGGCGTGAAGGTCAGAAAGGCGTTCATCCCGTCACCGCCATCGTCGTCGCTCGCGATCGGGTCGGTGCTATAGCGGTCGCTGCCGGCATGGACTTCGATGACCGGATCGAGGCCGTCGGCGTCACGGTCCATGAAGATCATGACCTGCTTGCCCGCTTCGAAGCGGAACAGATAATCATCGACACGGCGACCGCGAATTTCGCCGTCGGTCCGCGTAAGGGCACCGGCATAATGTTTGAAGGCGATAGAGCTGTTGCCCACCACCACCGGCTGCTGCGGCGCCGGTAGAGGCGCCAGTTCACGCACATTCAGCGTATAGCTTCCCATGTCGTCGCCCACCGAGATCACACGCAACCGGTATTCGCCGCTCCGTGCAGGTACAAATTCGAGATAGGCATTGCGGCCTTCGCCACCATCGTCGTCTTCGGCGATTTCCTCGTCGTCGGCATTGGCGAAAGAGAGTCTGAGTGCGGGATCAAACTCTTCCGACTCCGCAGTAAAAGCATAGCGCTTACCGGCTTCAAGCGTCATTGTGCGCACCTGATAAGGCCGACCGTCGCGTTGGCTGTTTTCGTCGAGCTGGCCCGGCAATTGCCTGTCGGCTTTCTGTGCGAGCGCAGGCGCGCCGAAGCTCAAAGCACCTGCAACGACAGCGCTGGCCAGCCATTTCATTTTGATCCCTGTCATTCCGATCCTGTCCTTTTAAAGCCACAAAACCCCCGCGATCATAAGGCTCTAAGGCATCAAAGCCATTCTGGCCAACCATGAATCCGGTCATCGTCGCCCGGTGCGGCAAATGGTCAGGGGAAACACGACGCCACCGCCCTTTGGCGCGATGCTCAATCTCGAAGGGCTGCGGCTTCGCCGCATGCGCTCGATGAATGATTGTCGGCTCGAATCCTCCGGTTTCAACGATCCCGCATCACCGGCTGAAGGCTTTCTGACTTGATTGCGGAGATCGTCTCGTGGAAATTGAAGCTCCACAGGCCTAAAAACGGTCAGGTCCCGCCGGCTGTTCGCTGAACAGTCCCGTCGATCGTCATTCGCGGCTTAGCCGGGCGCTCTGCATGGCGTCCGGTCCATGATCGAAAACTATATTGGGAGGCCATGCTCAGGTGCTTTTTTGACTTCGGCCCTGGTATCGCGCGCGGGGCCGGATGGTTGCGCCGGTTGACGCCTGCTCCAGCGCATGCGCCACCCAGCCCACCGTTCGGGCGATAGCGAACAGCGCGAAGCCCGATCGCGGTGGCAAGGTGTATCGGCGCGCGATCGCGAGGAGCGCAAAATCGATGTTGGCTTGTAGTCCCAACATGTCCATGACGGCATCCCGTAGCATCGCAAGCTCTCCGTCCGGCTGGATATGCGCGAGCAAGGCGCCCGCACGCGGGTCGCCATAGGGATAAAGCGGGTGGCCAAATCCCGGCAGCCCGTGCCCGGCCGCGAGCCAGCGCTCTATCGCTGCGTCGGCGCCCATATTGGTCGCCTCAGTGAGCAACGATTCCAGAGCTGACCCCGCGCCGCCATGTTTCGGTCCGGACAGGGTCGCGAGCCCGGCAAGGATGCCGGCGGGCATGCCGGCGCCCGTCGAGGCCGCGATACGTACCGCAAACGTCGATGGGTTGAGTTCATGATCGGCGAGCAGGACCAGCGCCTGTCGAACCAGTTCCTCGCCCTCAGTGTCGACGGCCCACGCCGCGGAAAGCCGCTCATGGATCGGTCCCTTCCCGACGGCGCCGAAAGCCGAGGCCATCGCGGCAACACATATCGCGCCTTCGTTCACCAGCTTCGCGGCGGGCCTGCCGATGAGCGACCGAGCTCTTCCAGCCAATGCGGCGAGAGCCTGAAACGGATCGCCTTCAACGGCGACTTCCGGAAAGACAATGACGTCCGGTTGTTCCCACAACAGCGCCGCAACCTCTTCGAGCCCCATGTGCGCGGCGAGGGTCGTGGCGGTCGCGCCGCGATAGATCAACTCCCCGTGACTGACCGTGGCAATAGCCGTGGGGATCACCGGCTCGCCCCATGCCAATGTGCTCGCCGCAACCGATGTCTGTCGGCGCCCGCGTGCGCGCCGATCGGCCAGCGCCAGAATGTCGTCGCCCCGATAAAGGCTGCGCCGCGGGTCTGCGGGATCGGCGCGCCGTTCGATCTGGCCCCGGCTGACATAGGCATAAAGTGTCTGGGGCCGGACGTTGAGCCTGGCCAGTACTTCGTCCCGGGTCATCCATTCGCGCATGATTGATTCATTTGATCAAGATTGATTCACTATGCTCAAGGGATCATTTTGCTTCTCGCCAGTCAAGGAGCGAAGAAAATGAACAATGGTCTTGAAGACGTCGTGGCGGCCGAAACGGTCCTGTCGGACGTACGCGGTGCCGAGGGGCAGTTGATCATCCGCGGATATCCGCTTGTCGCATTGGCCGGGCGCTGGACCTTCGAACAGACTGCGCATTTGCTGTTTACCGGCTTCTTCGACGATTTGCCCGACGCGGCGGAATTTGCTGCAAGGCTGGGCGCCGCTCGCGTCGATGTGTTCGAAAGGGTGCGGGAGTTGCTAGGGCCGATGTCGAGACTGCCCGCCTATGACGGTATGCGCGCCGCGATGGCCATGCTGCCCGATGGCACAGTGCTGCCCGATGCGTTGCGTCTGCTCGCGGCTCCCGCGGTGCTCCTTCCGGCGTTGATTCGTTTGCAGGCTGGTGATGAACCAATCGAGCCTTCGACCAATGCCGGCCACGCGGCGGATGTCATCCGCATGTTGGGCCGATCGGACGGCGCGCTCGCGCTCGACACCTATCTCGTTGCTGTGAGCGATCACGGTCTGAACGCCTCGACCTTCGCTGCACGGGTGGTCGCCTCCACGCAGGCGGGGCTGACCTCGTCTGTCCTCGCGGGACTGGGCGCGCTGAAGGGCCCGCTGCACGGCGGCGCGCCCGGTCCGGTCATAGAGATGCTCGATGCGATTGCGGAGGAGGGCGACAGCGCCGGCTGGATCGAGCGTGCGCTGGACGAGGGCGAACGGCTTATGGGATTTGGACACCGTATCTATCGCACGCGCGACCCGCGCGCCGATGCGCTCAAGGCCGCGCTCCGGTTGTTCGGAGATGTCGATGCGCGATTGCGTTTTGCGGAAGGTGTCGAGCAGGTTGCGCTCGAAGCGCTCCATCGTCGCAAACCCGATCGCGTGCTCGAAACCAATGTCGAATTCTATACGGCATTGCTGTTGGAAGCGGTGGGATTTCCAAAGCATGTATTCACCGGAGTCTTCGCCATGGGCCGCGTCGCGGGCTGGCTGGCGCATGCCCGCGAACAGGCGCTGACCGGCCGGTTGATCCGCCCGGCATCCCGCTATGTGGAGCCTTTGACGAAGGACGCAGCCTGAAGGTAGTCCAGCGTCTTGTGCGGGTCACAGACATGTGGGGATATGTCGCGATGTCCGCTTTTCGACACTTCCGTATTTCCTTATTGAAAGCGGACCGTCTCAAACCGGCCAATCTGAGCCGGGGGCGCAAGTGTTCCGGATGCAGGCGAGCCCCGTATGCTATTGAGCGCGCAACATGTCTCGAAACTCTGCGACGGAGTTGTCGATTTGCTCGTGGAGCCACGCCTTGAAGGGGGCGCCTTGGGGGTGTCGCCGGCGTTCGGTCGAACGGTATAACTGATAGCGTGCACCCAGCGGAAAGGCGCGGCGCGTGCAGGCCGTCAGCCTGCCGCCGGCAAGGAAGCTGTTCGACACCAACGGAACCGCCAGCGTGATCCCGCCTCCAGCGGCCGCAGCCTCATAGGCAAGTTGCAGCGTGTCGAAGCTCCGCAGGCTCAGTGCGCTTGCCTCGAGACCTGCCATGGCGAACCATCGCTCCCAAAGACCGACCGGTTTGCGGACCGAGACAAGGGGGTAGCGGGACAGTTCGGCTTCGATACGCGGCGCGGTGCGCCCGTCGGCGAGGCGGGGAGCCGCGACAGGTATCGCCTCCGGGGTCAGCAGATGGGTTGTTTCAATTCCGGACGGCACCTTGAGATCGCCCCAGATAGCAAGATCCACCTCGCCGCAGGTGAGCGCTTGAACGTCGCGGGTGGCTGTGATTTCGACAGATACTCCCGCTTGGGCCTGAAGCGTTGGAAGGCGCGGGAGAAGCCAACCCGCGAGGCTGTGTGAGGTGGCGACGCGCAGCAAGCGATTCTCGCTGAAACGGATCGCCTCGGTCGCATTCTGGATGCTCCGGATCGCCGGCGCCACATCCTCGAGATAGCGCGCGCCGACGGCGTTCAGGGTCAGTGACTGGTCGGCACGGTCGAACAGCCGGGTCCCGAGGAATTGTTCAAGCGCGCCGACCCGCCGGCTGACCGCCGACGGGCTGAGCGCGAGCCGGCGCCCCACCGCGCGCAGGCTTTCACCTTGCGCAGCGGCAACGAATATCTCGATGGACTCGAGCGGTGGTGCCTTCCGAAGCATGGCATCGCCATAGGCGGCGAGTGTCACATTTATGCGACACAGGCTGCGAAGCCCGTGCAGTGTGGAAGAACGCGCTAAATCAACGCGCCGGGGCGGCGATCCTCGATCGCGAAGCTGCACAATGCCTGGCACGTGGCTTGCGGATCTGCGAGACTGGAAACGGCACGCAGGCTGCCTTCGATGCGATCGCTTTGAATGTCGAGCAGGACATAGCCGGCGTTCGCATTGTCGCGGAACCGCACATGCGGGTTTAGCGCCGGTGCGGGTCCGAACAATGCCTCGGGCCCGCCGTGCGAAGCGAGGCAACTGGTGACGATTTCGGTGGCAACCGTCGCGCCATCGGTCCGCGCAAAGTCGCGCTTCACATCATTTAGCCAGAAGGAATGCACGTCGCCGCCGAGGATGACGGGATTACGCGTTTTTGCAGTATCCAGGGCATCGAGCAGCCGCGTGCGCGACGCTGCATAGCCATCCCAGAACTGCGAATAGAGTGAATCGGGGCCTGCGGGCAGCACGAGCCGCGAAAACAGGGTTTGCTGGGTTACCAGCGACCAGCGCGCTGGCCGCGCTGCGGCCGCCCGCTCAAACCATGCCTCCTGCGCGGGCCCGAGCATCGATCCATTGTCCTTGCCAACATGTGCGCATCGGGCGATTGGGCCGTCCGCTGCCTGATCATGTGCGACGCAGGCGCTTGGCGTGCGATACTGGCGCGTGTCGAGAATGTGCAGCGCAGCTAGGTCGCCCCAATTGATGCTGCGATAAAGCCGTACCTCGCCATCGGGACGGAGCACCGAGGGGCGGAGCGGCATATGTTCGAAATAGGCGCGATAGGCGGCGGCGCGGCGGCGAACGAAAGCTTGCGGGTCGCCGGTGTAGCCGGCCCGATCGGCAAAATAGTCGTTCTCGACCTCATGATCGTCCCAGCTCACCAGGAACGGCATCGCTGCATGCGCTGCGGCAAGATCGGGATCGCTGCGGTAAAGGGCATGGCGCGCACGATAATCATCGAGCGTCTGCGGATCGGGTGCGCCAAAGCTTCGCACATTCGGTCCGCCACCGAAGGAGCGCTCATAGATATAATCGCCGACCTGCAGCACGGCCTCGACATCATTCGCGATCATGTCGCGATAGGCGGTGAACCAGCCATGTTCCCAATGCTGGCACGAGGTGAGGGCCAGCCGCAACCGCGCGGGCGTTGCGGCGATGGTCGCCACCGTCCCGGTCCGGCTGACGGAGCCGGCGAAATGGAAACGATAATAATAGCGGCGGCCTGCCTTCAGTCCGCGTGCTTCGAGGTGCACAGCCCCGCCGCGCGCTAGCGCGGCAAGGGCGTTTCCCCGCCGGGCGATGCGACGAAAGCCTTCGTCTTCGGCGATCTCGTAACCGACCAGCCGATCCTCGTTCAGTCCCGCGATCCGTGTCCAGAGCACGAAGCCGTCCGCCGCGGGTTCGCCCGACGCGACGCCCAGTGCAAACGGGTCGACCGCAGTCCGCGCGCGACCTGCCGCCGGGCGGGCATACAGCGGGCCAACGAGGAACTGCGTCGCGGCGAGCGCCGCCGCGCGCTGGAGCAACTGTCGCCGCCCGAGCATCAGAAGCGCGCCGTCAGGCGTGCATAATAGGCGCGCCCGTTGAGCCCGATCGGCGTTTCTTCGCCGGTCGGGAAGCTGCCGCCCGTCGCGCCGATGACCAGTTCTTGTCCATCGATCTCGTCGGAATGGGCATCGAACATATTTTGTACGCCGAGCACGAAGCGGACGCCGTCCGCAAGCGTATAGCCCGCGGCAAGGTCTATCGTCTCCTTACCGCCAAAGGTCTGCACCCCGGTCAGCGGCGCTGACGTATAGGTGCCGAAGGCCGCGATATTGGCGCGCAGGTCAAATGGCCCATGCTCAAGGCTCGCCTGTACGGTGAATTTGTTGCGCGGCTGCGCCTCGGTGAGGAACAGGATGGATTTGGTGCTGAGCAGCGGCAGCGACGGCAGCGCCGGATTTGCGCGCAGCGTGTCGAGTTTCGAGTTGAACCAGCCATAGCCGAGTTGGACCGATGCGTGCGTTTCGGGGCCAAGATCGCCCTGCCAGCGCGCGGTCACTTCGACCCCCTGGGTGGTGGTGTCGACCGCATTGGTGAAGAAGCGCACCTGCTGAAAACCGGTTATTCCGGCCTGTTTCAGCACCGCTTGCACCGCCGCGCCGCCGAGTTGCTCGCTGAGCGCGATCCGGTCGCGAATGCGGATGCGGAACCAGTCGGCCGTGAAGGAAAAACCGTCGAACGGTCCAAACACGACGCCGACCGTGGCGTTGCGCGAGCGTTCGGGTTTGAGGTCGTTGGCCCCCAGCGCGCGCGCCACCGGATCGGAAACGGGCAGCGTGCCGACGGTGACAAGCTGGCCCTGGCTCGTCGCGCCCTGCACCGCGCTGAAATATTGCTGTTGAAGCGACGGTGCCTTGAACCCGGTGCCGAGGGTGCCGCGCAGCGCGATGCCTTCGGCGGCGTCGAGCCGCGCCGTCGCGCGCCACGTGGCTTTGCCGCCGAAATCGTCATAATGGTCATAGCGCACCGCCCCGCCCAGCAGCAGCGCCGCGACCGGCCGCAGTTCGACATCGAAATAGCCGGCATAGGCGTCGCGGCGGGCGTCGGTTGGATTGCGCGGATTGAAACCCGCGAAGCCGTCGGCGCCCAGGCCGAAGTAGGCCTGCGGCTCGCCGCTGCGGATGCTGTAGCTTTCGCGCCGGTACTGCCCGCCCCCCGCGATATTGCCGCCCGCGAGCACGCCATCGAGGGGGAGTGACAAGGCGAGGTCGCCGACATGTTGGGCATAGGTCACGCCGCCCGAGTCAAAAGTCGTCGGGCTTGCCCGCCCCAGCGAGACATTGGCGGTGTCATACACGCGGAAGTCGGCCTGATTCTCGCCATAACCATAGCTCATATCGGCGCGCAGCCGGCCGAATTCGGTCCGCACACCAACGGTCCCGCCGACATCCTGGATGTGCGGTTCGATGATCGGAAGGAAGCCGTCGGGATAGAGCGGGGAAAAGCCCGGTACGCGAAACCCGGCGGCATTGTTCGAAATCTTCCGGGTGACCGCGCCGAAGGCATAAAGCTCCGCCGTGCCGAGCGGCAAGCCGGCATCGAAGGCGAAATTGGCGACGCTCGCCTCAGGGTCGCCGATGCGATAGGTCACGCGGTTGAAACGCCGGTCGACGAAGGCCCGGTTGGTCGCCTCCTGCCCGCGCGCGAGGACGGTCAGCGTCAGATGGCCGCCGTCGCCGAGGCCAAAACCGGCGCTGGCCGTGGCCATCGCGTTCGCGCCGTCGCCTTCTTCCGTGATGCCGGCAAGCAATTCGCCATAGCCGCCCGATGCGTTGGATTTGAGGATGATGTTGACGACGCCGGCGATCGCGTCCGATCCATATTGCGCTGCCGCGCCGTCGCGGAGCACCTCGATCCGCTGGATGGCGCTTTGCGGGATCGTGTCGAGATCGACGCCTGCCGATCCGCGGCCGACGCTGTTGTTGACGTTGAGCACGGCATTGGCATGCCAGCGCTTGCCATTGACCAGCACCAGCGTCTGGTCGGGCGATAGGCCGCGCAATGTGACGGGCCGCGTGTTCGCTGCGCTCGCCGTGGTTGCCGCGCGGGCGAAATTCACCCCGGGCTCGAGGAAGTTGAGGGCGCGCCCGATATCCGGAAAGCCGCTGTCGAGTATCTCCTCGCCCGTTACGACATCGATCGGCGCCGAAGATTCCAGCGCAGCGCGCCCTTCGGTACGCGTACCCGTCACCACGATATCGTCACCGCTCGATACCTCCGGGCCTGTTTCCTGGCCGTGCGCTGCGAACGCGGAAAATGCGGCAGTGGTCAGCAGCAATATACGAATCATGATTACCCCCGGATGCTTCGGTCCGGGGGCCTCTAGCTTCGATCGAACAGGGGTCGGTATCGCTCTGTCGGCAACAGTTGTTGCGTGCGCGGCAACGCTGCAGCCTTATCCGAATATGGCGCGCGTCGATGGCAGATCATTCAATGATTTCGGAAAAGAAAAAGGTGGTATCCTCTTTTGGGGCTTGAATCTTGGTCGCGTCGAGCCTGCTTTGCGGGTGGTAGCTTTAATCACTCCGATATCCAGAGAATCCGGCCAGCTGTCGGCCATTTCCTGCCCTGCGTGCGATATCGAATTGGTCGTATTTCACTGATTGCTTTTGATATTTCTATTTTCAACGATGTACAATTATTGTTATTTTACTATAGTCACAGACCGCGGGCATATGTTGATGGTGGTGGTTCGACTACGTCGAAGGCGCGTTGGGCTTGGCGGGGTGTTGCGAGACGGTTGATCTGGCGTCATTGATAGAATCAGATGGCTGGATCATATCCGGAGATTCGAACGGAAACCGGAACGTCGTCGCCTCGCGCGGAGCGGGTTTACGGGCCGCGTAGTGTGCGCGTGACGTCAAGAAATGCGGATATCAATCGCGACTGCACTCGATCTTGGCGACACACGATGTGTGCGTGGTTGAAGATTTCTGCATCGATGACGGGCAAGCTCCTGATGCGTTCGTCGCCGATATATTCGGCGCTGGAGACGAAGCCAAAGCCGACCCCGCTCGCCACTGCCTCCCGCACGGCCTCGCGGCTTCCGATCTCCATCACGATCTTTGGCCGGACGTCCGCCTTGGCCATCGCTTCGTCGCAGGCGCGGCGGGTGTTCGATCCATGCTCGCGCGCCACCATCGGTTCGTCGTGGAGTTCGGCGATGCGGATGCCGTCGCGGTGCGGCGCGAAAAGCGGATGGTCGCGGCGCCCGAACGCGACAATCTCGTTCTGGCTATAGGGTGAAAACCACAGCCGTTCGTCATCCTCGACATAGGCGAGCACCGCGACGTCGGATTCGAATTCGAGCAGATTGCGCAGAACGACATTGGAATTGCCGACCGACACCGAGATTTCGATTTCGGGATAGCGGGCATGGAATGCGACCAGCATCTCGGTCGCGTGAAACGGGCCGACCGCGCCGACGCGCAACCGGCCCGTGCGCAGTTCGCGGCTCTCGGTCAGGAAATGCCGCGCATCGGCCTCGTCGGCGATCATTCGGCGGGTGATCTGCTGGAGCTGGCGGCCGGCGTCGGTGAGCCGCATCCGCCGGCCGGTCCGCACGAACAGCTCGATCGCATATTCCTCCTCCAACTGGCGGATCTGCGTGGTCAGCGTCGGCTGGCTGACGTTGAGCCGGTTCGCCGCAGCGGTGACGCTCTCGGCCTCGGCGACCGCATGGAAGGATCGGAGCTGGGTATATCGCATAGGTTTTTTCTATAGAAGTGGTGAAAACTATCAATTGGATAATCATATCGCCTTCGTCTTTTATGGCCCCAGAACAAAACACGGAAAAAGGGGAAGGCGCCGATGGTCGCTGCGTGGAAATACGGAAATCCGGTCGAGGTGACGGTTTGCGAGGACGCCGTGGCGGCGATCCGGGACAAGGTTGCGGGTCGCGCCTATGCCCTCGTCACCTATAATGATCATCCGTATTTTGGCGAGATGGTCGATGCGATCTCCGCCGGGGTTGGTGCCCCTGCGGTCGTGGTGCGCGACGTTGAAGCGAACCCCAGCTTCAACGGCCTGCGGGTCGCCTGCCGCACCTTCGGTTCCGCCGCCACCCTGCCCGAAGTCATCGTCGCATTCGGTGGCGGGTCAGTGATCGACACCGCGAAGGCGCTGGCGGTTTCGGACGGAGACTTTTCGCAGGTTCAGGCGATCCTTGAGGGGCGTTCGAGCGGGGAGGCCGTGAAAGCAGCCCCGATCATCGCGGTGCCGACGACCTTCGGGACCGGCAGCGAGGTTACGTCGTGGGCGACGATCTGGGACACCGATGCCCGCAAGAAATATTCGCTGAACCGCCCGGATCTTTACCCCGAGCATGCGATCATCGACCCCAAGACATCGCTTGGGGTGCCGCGCGGATTGACGCTGGCCACGGGCCTCGATGCCTTGTCGCATGCGCTGGAAAGCATCTGGAACGTCAATGCCAACCCGGTGTCGGCCAATCATGCCGTTATGGCCGCGACCGAGCTTCTCGACGCGCTGCCCAAGCTGGTCGACCGGCTGGGCGACATCGAACTGCGCGCCCGGGTGGCGCAGGCGAGCCTTTTCGCCGGGCTCGCCTTCTCGAATACCAAGACCGCGCTCGCGCATTCGCTGTCCTATTATCTGACGCTGCATCATGGCACCGTCCACGGCATCGCCTGTTCGTTCATGCTGCCCGCGGTGATGCGCAGCGTGATCGGGCAGGATGCGGTTTGCGACCTCGCGCTCCAGCAGATTTTCGGTGCCGATCTGGTCGCCGGTGCCGATCGGCTCGAGGCTTTCCTTACCGATCTCGGCATATCGACCCGGGCGACCGACTATGGCGTCACCCCCGAAAACTGGCTCGCCGCGATCGACGACGCGCTCGATGGCGAGCGCGGACGCAATTTTATCGGCACCCGCGATGCCTTTCTGACTAGCGCGGCCTGAGGAGAATACCCCCGTGAACATGCCCATTACCACCGACATCATCGTCAACGACCGCAGCTATCGCCGCCCCGACCGGCCGGTCGTTATCATCTGCCTCGACGGATCGGAGCCCGGCTATATCGAGCGCGCGATTGAGGCGGGGGTTGCGCCGAACCTCGACCGGATTCTCAAAACCGGGACCAATCGGACCGCGCTGTCGGTCGTCCCGACCTTCACCAACCCGAACAATCTGTCGATCGTCACCGGTCAGCCGCCGTCGGTGCACGGGATTTCGGGCAATTTCTTCTATGACCGCGAGGCGGGCGTCGAAGTGATGATGAACGACGCGAAATTCCTGCGCGTTCCGACGATCTTCGCTGCGTTTCAGAAGGCGGGCATGAAGATTGCGGTGGTGACCGCAAAGGACAAATTGCGGACGCTGCTCGGCAAGGGGCTGGACTTCAGTGGCGGCACCGCGATCGCCTTTTCGTCGGAAAAGGCCGACAAGGCCACCAAGGCTGACAATGGCATCGAAGATGTACTCGGTTTCGTTGGGCTGCCGCTCCCCGACGTCTATTCGGCGGGCCTCTCCGAATTCATCTTCGCGGCGGGCGTGAAGCTGCTGAACAGCTTCCGTCCCGACATCATGTATCTGTCGACGACCGATTATGTGCAGCACAAGGCCGCGCCGGGTGCACCGGCAGCGAATGATTTTTACGCGATGTTCGACCGCTATATCGGCGAGCTTGATGCTGCCGGTTGCACGATCGTCATCACCGCCGACCATGGCATGAACGACAAGCATGACAGCGACCAGCAGCCGGACGTCATCTATCTTCAGGATGTTCTCGACGAAGCGCTGGGTGGGGGTGTTGCCCGCGTGATCTTGCCGATCACCGATCCCTATGTTGCGCATCACGGTGCGCTTGGGTCGTTCGCGACCGTCTATGTCGATGCCGACAAGGTGCAATCGGTGATCGACGCAGCCGCAGCGATCGAGGGCATTACGGTCGCGATTGATGCGGTGGAGGCCGGAGCACGCTTCGAATTGCCGATCGACCGCATCGGCGATGTCGTCGTCATCTGCGATCGCCACAAGGTGCTGGGCACGACCGCCGCGCGGCACGATTTTTCGGGGCTCACCGAACCGCTGCGCAGCCATGGCGGGCTGACCGAGCAGAATGTCCCGCTGATCTCGAACCGCGCCACCGACATCGCGCCCGGCCGCGTCCTGCGCAATTTCGATGCGTTCGACATCGCACTGAACTTGGTGCGCTGAGCCATGAACATCCACGCCACCCCCAGCCAGCCTGTCCGGCTTGAATCGATGCGGATCGCGGGCAAGCTCGTTCAGACCGATGACGCGATCGAGGTCCGCAACCCCTATGACGGCTCATTGGTCGGGATGGTCCCTGCGGGGCGCCCCGAACATGTGCGCGAGGCATTTCGCGCGGCGAGGGCCTTCAAGCCCGCGCTCAGCCGCTATGAGCGCCAGCAGATATTGCAGCGCACCGCCGAATTGCTGCGCGATCGCCGCGAGAAATTCGCCCGGCTGATCGTCGCCGAAACCGGGCTGTGCTGGAAGGACGGGCTGTACGAGGCGAGCCGCGCCTATGACGTATGGTCGTTCGCGGCACAGCTGACGATTAAGGATGATGGCGAGATTTACGCCTGCGACATCTCGCCGATGGGCAAGGAGCGCAAGATCTTCACGACGCGCGTGCCGTTGCTGGGTGTGGTGTCGGCGATCACGCCGTTCAACCATCCGCTCAACATGGTGAGCCACAAGCTGGCGCCTGCGATCGCGACGAACAATCGCGTCGTGCTGAAACCGACCGAACTGACCCCGCTCACCGCGCTGGCGCTGGCCGATGTGCTGTACGAAGCCGGGCTGCCGCCCGAAATGCTGTCGGTCGTCACGGGCAATCCGGCGACGATGGGCGATGCGATGATCACCGATCCAGACGCCGACCTGGTGACCTTCACCGGATCGGTGCGCGTCGGCAAGCACATCGCCAACACGGCGGGTTACAAGCGCATCGTGCTGGAGCTGGGCGGCAATGATCCGCTGATCGTCATGGAAGACGCCGACCTCGCCAAGGCGGCTGAGCTTGCGGTCGCCGGGGCGACCAAAAATTCCGGCCAGCGCTGCACCGCCGTCAAACGCATCCTCGCGGTCGAAAGCATCGCCGACGAATTTTCGGCGCTGGTCACCGAGAAGGCAAAAAAGCTGAAATGCGGCGACCCGATGGACCCGGCGACTGACGTCGGCACGGTGATCAACGAGCGATCGGCGATCCTGTTCGAAAACCGGGTCAATGATGCGGTCGCCCACGGTGCGAATATCCTGCACGGCGCTCCGCGACAGGGTGCGCTGTTCGCCCCGACCGTGGTCGACCATGTGCCGTACGACTGCGAACTGGTGCTGGAAGAGACGTTCGGACCGGTGATCCCGATCATCCGCTGCCCGAATGATATTTCGGAGGTGATCCGCGTATCGAATTCGACCGCCTATGGCCTGTCGTCGGGGGTCTGCACCAACCGTCTCGATTATATCTCGCGCTTCGTCGCCGAGCTTGAGGTCGGCACCGTCAACGTCTGGGAAGTCCCTGGTTACCGGATCGAAATGTCCCCCTTTGGCGGGATCAAGGATTCGGGGTTGGGTGACAAGGAGGGTGTCGTCGAAGCCATGAAGGGCTTCACCAATGTCCGAACATGGTCTTTGCCCTGGAATATTTAATAACTGTCATAAAAGTTTTACAAGAATCACTAAATAGAGAGCACATAAAGTGCCTGTTTACGGGATTGATGCAAATGAACATAGTTCAGCAAGGTGTTACGAATCTCCGTAACTCGGCAGATAGTAAATTATTATTTCGTAAAGCGCAGCATCGTATGCTTTTTGCGGCAATGTTTTGCTATTTGTTCTTTTATACGGGAAGGCAGACTTTCGGTTTCGCCATTCCCGGCATCCAGGCCGAATTCGGGGTTTCGAAGGAAACGCTAGGCTGGGTCAGTGCCGCGCTTTTGTGGTGCTATGCCATCGGGCAGGCGATCAACGGCAATCTCGGCGACAAATTTGGTGGACGCCGTGTGATGAGTGCGGGCGCGATCCTGTCCTGCATGGCGAACTGGGCCGCGAGCTTCGCGACCGGCGTTCTCAGCCTCGGCGCGCTGTGGGGGCTCAACGGCTATTTTCAGGCGATGGGCTGGGCGCCGGGCAGCCGGTTGTTGTCGAACTGGTTCGGCAAGCATGAGCGCGGCAAGGTTTTCGGTTTCTATGTGTTCGCGGCCGGCATGGCGTCGGTCCTCTCCTTCGTCACCTCGATTGTCGTGGTCCATGTGTTGCAGCTCGACTGGCGCTGGATTTTCCGTCTGCCGGTGCTGCTGATGCTGGTCGGCGGTGTTTCCTTCTATCTGATCGCGCGTGAACGCCCCGAGGATATGGGCTTTGAATCGCCGCACGCCGACGATGACGCTGATGAGAGCAATGATGCCGGCGTTGCCGATGACGAAAGTTCGTGGGCGCGCTACAAGGCCGTCCTCTCCAACTGGCGGTTGTTGCTCGGTGGTCTTGCCATCGGTTTCCAGAACTCGGCGCGCTACGGCTTGCTGGTCTGGGTGCCGGTCCATTTTCTGGGCGGTTCTGGCGACACGGCGGCTGCATCCAGCAGCTTCATCGATCCCCAGTGGATCAGCGTCGCTCTGCCGGTAGGAATGGCAATCGGTGCCGCCACCAACGGCTGGGTCTCGGACAATGTCTTCGGGTCGAAGCGCTATCTTGCGATCGTTCTCTACATGGTGCTCGCCACCGCGACCTCGCTGTTCATGTACACAATTCCCGCCAGCGACGTGTATCTCGGTCTCGCCACGCTCTTCCTCTGCGGCTTCTTTGTCTACGGCCCGCAATCCTCCTTCTGGGCGCTGTGCCCCGACCTTGTCGGGCACAAGCGGGCGGGGACCGCAATCGGGATCATGAACTTCTTCGCCTATCTTTTTGCCGGGCTCGGCGAGCCGCTGATCGGCGGTTTCATGGATACCCATCACGATACGTCGCTGGTGTTCCTGATCGTCGCGGCAGCGAGCGCGGCGAGTGCGACGGTGGCGCTGTTCATACGCCGATGAGCCACCGCGGGGCGCGTGGGCAGGTGAAGTTCGGCGCTGCCGAAGGGGATGCAGTCATGCCAACGGGCAATCGCCTTCCCGACAAAAATGCAATTTTTCAAAAGCGAAGGGGAAAACCAATGTCTCGTCGTTCGATATTATGCGGAACCGCAATCATGGCCGTGTTGGCCGCAACTTCGGCCGCACACGCGCAAAATCTTTCAGGGCCTGCTGATGCCACGGCGCCGGAAGCAGGCGACAAGGCCGCACCGGGCGAGGAGATCGTCGTAACCGGGTCCAACCTTCGCCGCACCCAGGAAGGCGCGCTACCTGTCACCGTCATCGACCAGTCGGACATCGATTTGCGCGGGGGTTCGACGGGGGCCGACCTCTATGAAACGCTGCCGTCGGCGGCGCCGCCCGAAATCAATGAAGGCACCATCGCGTCGCAGGGCGCGCGCGGCGACGTGTCGTCTCCCGATTTGCGCGGTATCGGCTCGGGCAGCACACTGCTTCTGATCAACGGTCGCCGGATGGCGCCGCACCCGCTGTCGGGAACCGATCAGGGCGTACCCTCGCTCTCGCCTAATGCCAATGTGGTCCCTACGGCGCTGGTCTCGCGCGTCGAGGTGCTGCGCGACGGCGCGTCGGCGATTTACGGCGCCGATGCCGCGGCGGGGGTGATCAACAACATCATCAATCCGGCAAAGGATCGCGGACGCATCGCCATGGAAAGCTCGGTAACCCAGCATGGTGGTGCCGAAGAGTTCCGCGTCACCGCAGCGAAGACCTTCCAGCTCGGCAAGACGTCGCTCGGAATCTCGCTCGATTTTTTCCGTCGCAACGACCTTCTCTTCGGCGACCGCAAATGGGGGTCGCAGTCGGACCTTCGCCGCACGCGCGACCTGCCTGCACCCTGGAATGGCCTGCCGATCGTCAATCCGGCGACGGGCACCAATTTCTCGCTCGACAATGATCTCGATAATGGCAGCACCATCACCCATTATGGCCAGTATCGGCGCGGGTTCATCCAGTCGGATTATCTGACCTTCAACGGCGGCCGGCCCGATGGCAACCGCGGCATTTCGACATCGACCTCGCCGACCGGGGGCGTGGCTACGGTCGCGACCGACGGCACCTTTTTTCTTTATCCGGGCGCCGAGGGTGCGGTCAACTTCAAGCAGACGGCGCCATCGCGTGCGCTCGGCAGTCCCGAAGACGAATATTATGACAACCGCCTGCCGAACCGGACGGTGGTCCCCGCGATCAAGCGGCTCAACCTCGCTTTCTTCGCGGAGCATGAATTCAACGATGATTTCACGATCTTCGGCGACGTCATCTATTCGGGGTCGCGCTCGCACAGCCAGCGTGAAGCGGCCAATATGCAAAATGTCAACGAACCGGGGCTCTATGTTCCGGCGTCCAACCCCTATAACCCGTTCGGAACGCGCTTCTATCACCCGCAAGGTCTGCCCAACGCCGACGGGACGACACGCATTCTGGGTACGCCGGCCGACGTCACCATCGTGTCCGGCCTGATTCCGCCGGGAACCAAAAACCGCTATATTCAGGTGAACTCGAGCTTCTACCGCGCGATGGCCGGCGCGCGCGGCCGGTTCGGTGACAGTTGGTCGTGGGAAAGCGGCCTGCTCATTTCCGGCGCCTACAGCCACGAGACCGAAGAAAATATCTATCGTGAATCGCTGTTGCGCAGGGCGCTCGGCCGCACCGATGGGACTGCTTACAACCCGTTCCCGGTCACCTTCAAAGTGGTGAACAATCGCGTCGTGGTCGATCAGCCCTATGTCAATCCGGACTCGGTCACCGATCCGATGTACGACACCGACAACCGCTACGGCAAAACACAGATAATCGTCTGGGACGCCAAGGTTGCAGGCGAACTGTGGCAGCTTCCCTTTGGCGGCGGGCGTGTTCAGGTTGCCGCGGGCGCCGAGGCACGATGGGAAAAATATCACGCGTGGAAGGCGCCGTTTGCAGGCATCAACCCCCCGGGCTCGGGCGCCGATTTCCCTTATCTTCGCGAAGACGACAACGACTTCATTGCGATGAGCCCCAACTCGGATATCAACGCGCGGCAGAATGTGCAGGCGGCCTATGCCGAGGTCGCGCTTCCGCTGATCACCGAGGACAACAGCTTCTTCCTGTTCAACCGGCTCGAAATCGGCGCGGCGATCCGTCACGAGCGCTTCTCGATCCACGGGGCGAGCACGACCCCGAAATACAGCATCCTCTGGGGCCCGGCATCCTGGCTCAAGCTGCGTGCATCGTACAATGAATCCTTCCGCGCGCCGAACTTGGCCCAGACCAACACGACGCCGTTGCTGCGCGTGAATTATACGGCGGATCCCTATCGTCAGGATGTCACGGGTTCGGCGGCGGATGACAGCGCGCCGCGCCGCACCTTCCGTCAGGGCAATGACAAGCTCAATCCCGAGCGGGCAAAGAATTTCGGGGCGGGTATCGTGATGGAGGTCCCGGGCATTCGCGGGCTGTCCTTCACCGCCGACTATTGGCGCCTGCACCAGCGTGACGCGATCACCGCGCTCGGCAACACCGAGGTGCTGGCAACCGACGAGCTGCTGCTCGACCTTGCGACCCAGGCCGCGCTCGCGTCGGGCAAGACGATCGATCAGGTCGATCTGGGTTCGGGTACCGCCGGCTATGCCGGCAACAGCCGCGTTTCCCGCCGTGCTCCGACCGCAACCGACATTGCGGCGTTTAACGCCTATAACGCCGCGCAGCCGACCAACGCGACGAAGCGCGCTGTGGTTGGCGAAATCACGAGCCTTATCAACGACTATATCAACCTCGGGTCGCGCAAGCTGGCGGGGCTCGATCTTGCCCTGCAATATCGCGTCCCTGACTTCGGCCTCGGCCAGTTCACCCTGAGGGCCGAAGCCACGCATTATCTGAAGCGGGACGAAGAACTGGCTGAAGACGGCATCGTGAATGACGATCTTGGCAAGAACAAGCGTGCCAAATGGAAGGGCAATGCGTCGGTCAACTGGAAGAGCGGCGGCTGGTCGCTGGGCTGGTTCACCAGCTATTATGGTCCCTATGCCGACACGTCGGCGTCGACGACCGAGGCGATCTACGAAGCGCTCGGCCGGCCGAAGAGCATCATGACCTTTGACGACAATGGCATCAAGCGCTTCTACATGCGCGTGAAGCCAGCGATCCTGCACAATTTTCGCGTGACCTATGCCTTCGGCCCCGGCGACGATACGCGCGTCACTTTCGGCGTGAACAATGTGTTCGACAGTTGGCCGCCGGTCGCGGACGAGGATGAGGGCTTTTTCGTCGGCACCGCCAATCCGCGCGGTCGCCAGTTCAAACTGCGCCTCGAGCACCGGTTCTAGGTTTCGCGCGCGCGGCGGTCTTCGTCCAGCCATCATCCATTTGTGGAGCCAGTCATGAAATTGTGGCCGACAATCCCATATTCGATCGCACTCGTTCTCGCGGGGAGTCTGCCGGCGGGCCCGGCGGCTGCCCAAGCGGGCACCGTCACCGCACCGCAAAGTGCCGAAGTCACGGTCCGCCATCCGGTTCTGCTGATCTCGATCGACGGGCTGAGACCCGACGCGGTTCTTCAGGCGGACAAATATGGGCTGAAGATTCCGGTGCTGCGCAGCTTCCTGACGAAGGGCAGCTATGCGCAGCAGGTGATCAATGTGAACCCGACGGTCACCAACCCCAACCATGCAACGTTGGTGACCGGGGTGCTGCCCGCCGAACATGGCATCTATAACAACCGCCCATTCGCGCCGACGGCGAAGCTGCCGAAAAGCTATGGCTCCTATGCGCAGATCAAGGCCCTCACGCTTTGGGGTGCGGCGAAGGGCGCGGGGTTGACGACCGCCAGCATTTTCTGGCCCGTTACCAGGAAGGCGGCCGACATCGACTTCAACCTGGTCGAGGGCAATGACGAGGATGATCAGAAGATCGCCGACGATGCGATTGCGCTGATCGAACAGAAGAACCCCGAACTGCTGACCGTCCATTTTGTGTCGCTCGATCATCAGCAGCATGAACATGGTCCGTTTAGCGCTGAGGGCAACGCCGCGCTGGAACGGATCGACACCGCGCTCGGCCGGGTCGTCGCGGCGCACCGGCAGCGTTATCCCGACAGCGTCGTTGCGGTCGTGTCGGATCACGGCTTCGACACGGTGTCGCATCAGGTCAATCTGAACGCCGCGCTGGTCGAGGCGGGTTTCATCAAGCTGAGCGGCGCGGGAGACGATGCCGAGGTCACGTCGTGGAAGGCGTTCATTTGGTATATCGGCGGCTCGGCTATAGTCGTGTTGGAGGATCGGAAGGATCAGAAGACCGGCAAGCGCGTGCTGGAATATCTGCAGAATCTGGCGCGCGATCCGGCGAACGGGATCGAGCGCATCTACGCCCGTGATGAATATGCCAAACGGGGGCTTCCGCCGGCGGCTGAATATGTCGTGGCGTTCAAGCCCGGATACCGCATGGGCAACGCGATGACAGGATCGTTCGTGAAACCGTCCAAGGGCGGCGCCCATGGTGCCTTTTCGACGCGGGATGTCCGTCCGGACATGCACTCATCCTTCTTCATCACCGGGCCGGGGGTGGTCGCGGGCAAGAACCTCGGTACGATCGACATGCGGCAGATTGCCCCGACGATCGCGGGAGAATTGAAGGTTTCGCTTCCCGCCGCAAAGGCGCCCGTCTTGCCCATCCGCGGCCAATGACGGGAGAGCTGCGCGTGTCCGATGTATATCCTGTCCCGGCTGAGTGGAAAGAGCAGGCAACCGTCGACGCGGCGGCGTACCGTACGATGTACGAAAGCTCGATGACGGAACCCGACGCTTTCTGGCTCGAGCGGGCGAAGCGGCTCGACTGGATGACGGCGCCGGCGAAAGCGGGCGACTGGTCGTTCGACAGGGGCGATTTCCGGATCAACTGGTTCGCCGACGGCACGCTTAACGTCGCCGCAAATTGCATCGATCGCCACCTCGCCAGTCGCGGCAGCGATGTCGCGATCATTTGGGAGCCCGACGATCCCGCCGAGGAGCCGAAGCGCTTCACCTGGCTGGAACTTCACCGCGAGGTCTGCCGCTTCGCTAATGTCCTAAAGGGTCAGGGCGTCGGGAAGGGCGACCGCATCACCATCTATATGCCGATGATCCCCGAGGCGGCGTTCGCAATGCTCGCCTGCGCACGGATCGGTGCGATCCACTCGGTCGTCTTCGGCGGCTTCTCGCCTGAGGCGCTGGCGGGACGCATCACCGATTGCGACAGCAAGATCGTGGTGACAGCGGACGAGGGCCGCCGCGGCGGCAAGCGCATCGCGCTCAAGGCCCAAGTCGACGAGGCGGCCAAGCGGGCGCCCACGCTCGAGACGGTGATCGTGGTTCGTGCGACCGGCGGCGATGTCGCGATGACCGAAGGCCGTGATGTCTGGTATCATGAGGCCGTGGTGACAGTTTCGGCCGACTGCCCGGCAGAGGCGATGAGCGCCGAAGATCCGCTGTTCATCCTTTACACGTCAGGATCGACCGGCAAGCCCAAGGGCGTACTCCACACCAGCGGCGGCTATCTGCTCTGGGCGAGTCTGACGCATCAGTGGTGCTTCGACTATCGCCCCGGCGACGTCTGGTGGTGCGCCGCCGACATCGGTTGGGTTACGGGGCACAGCTATATCCTCTACGGCCCGCTCGCCAATGGCGCGACGACGCTGATGTATGAGGGGCTACCCAACTGGCCCGACGCCAGCCGCATCTGGCAGGTGGTCGATCGCCACAACGTCCACACCCTCTTCACCGCCCCCACAGCGCTTCGCGCGCTGATGAAGGACGGTGACGGCTATGTGACGCCAACCTCGCGCAAGTCGCTGAAACTGCTCGGCACGGTAGGCGAGCCGATCAACCCGGAGGCGTGGCGCTGGTATCATGAGATAGTGGGCGAAGCCCGATGCCCGATCATCGACACCTGGTGGCAGACCGAGACCGGTGGTGCGATGGTCGCACCGATGCCGGGTGCGACCGACCTCAAGCCCGGTAGCGCGACCCGGCCGCTTCCCGGGGTCGATCCGCAACTCGTCGACAGCGAGGGTGCGGTCCTGCATGGCGCGGCTGAAGGAAATCTGGTGATCGCGCGGAGCTGGCCGGGGCAGATGCGCACCGTTTGGGGCGATCATGAACGCTTCTTCCAGACCTATTTTACGACCTACCCCGGCAAATATTTCACCGGCGACGGCTGCCGCCGCGATGCTGACGGCGACTACTGGATTACAGGCCGGGTCGATGATGTGATCAACGTCAGCGGCCACCGCATGGGCACGGCGGAGATCGAAAGCGCGCTCGTACTTCATCCCAAGGTTGCCGAGGCCGCGGTGGTCGGCATGCCGCACGATGTGAAGGGGCAGGGCATTTACGCCTATGTCACGCTCAATGCCGACTGCATTTCCGACGATACGCTGCGCGTCGATCTCGTAAAATGGGTTCGCAGCGAAATCGGTCCAATCGCGACCCCCGATGCAGTGCAGTTCGCACCGGGCCTGCCCAAGACGCGCTCGGGCAAGATCATGCGCCGTATTCTCAGAAAGATAGCCGAAGGCGACGTCGCGAACCTCGGCGATACCAGCACCCTTGCCGATCCGAAGGTGGTGGACGATCTGGTTGTGAACCGGCGCGGATGAAGAGCGAGGGAAAGACGCCGCGGTAGACAAGCGCGCCTTTGCCAAAGTGTTTCCGGGCCGAGAAAATTGAAGGCGACGTCGAGTAATCGACGTCTGGTTTTGCACTGATCTGTTTCAAAGCCGTCGTGCCGTTTCGTCCAAAATGGGGCATGGGAGTTGATCCGATTGGCGATGGCGAGCGTTTGGAAAATGATGAAATCGGTGCATTGACAGCCGTCCGATCGATGAGATTGGAGCGCAAGACGGGCTCGCTGCCTACGGAAGGTCGCGGCGGATGGTCGCCATGAACCTGCGCTGCCCGTGCGGAGCTTGATCGGCCGCATACCGGAAACGATGAGCCCCGCCGCGTAGCGCTCACTGATAGCGCAGCGTCTTCTCGAACCCTTCATTTGCCTTGGTCATTTTTGCCAGTTTCCGAAGCTGGCCGCGAACATGCCGCTGGAACCGCGTATCGTCATAGATGCCCGTCGCTTGATAATCTTCCTGGCCGATCAGCTCCTTGAGGCGCCCGGAAAACGCGGTCTGCTCATTCGTGCAATGCGCGGCTATCAGTGCACGGCAGACCCACTCCTCCGCGGCGGCCTTGTCATACTCGTCCTGTGCCTCGTACCCGCGCCTGTCTGCAGCCGCCTGATCCAGCTTCGAAGCCTCGGACCGGCGCTCCAGCCATTTTCGGACCTGCTCCCCATCCCACGCCTTTGACGGATTGTTCATCACTCTCTCCAAATCTTGTCAGCATTGCCCCAATAGATGAGATGAGGGCAGAAGCCAGAAGTCAGGTTCGATGCAGTCGGCAACCGCCGGCCAGCTATACGCCCGGAAGGCGCGCGCGGCGCTAAAAGGCGAAAAAGCTTACGCAATCTCTATGCGGTGCGCCGAAATCGATCTCGCAACGCTATGCGCCGCCTCCTACTTGATTGTTTGCACGCGGTAACGCGCAAGCATTCTCAACTTTGGCGGATCGGTTGGCACCGTTCGCGACAGCGTGAGGAGAGGAGCGCGAAGCCGATGCACACAGGCGCATTTGCGCCGGCATCAGGAGCAAGAAAAGTGTCAACGGTTACCGATCCGGAGCCCGACTCTCGCATTACGATCCTTAGCGTAGGGCAAGACGAGGCTGGCCATTGGCTGGTTCAGGAAAGCGGTGGTGGACTGGAAGGGCGGTTCATTTCCTTCGCCGCCGCCATGGGCTTTGCCCGTGCCGAGCGGCACGGATTTCCAGGAGCCTGCATCGCGGTCGCCACGACGCCGCTGGTCCCTCGGATATCTTTCGCTCCCGTGGCCCCATGGGAAACCGCATCCGGATATGCGCGCAGCCCTGCGCCTGCCCAATGGATAGCGGAGTCGCGGATATGAACCGGACATCATTGCGTTCGGCAGTGCGGTTCGCCCGGCAAGCCGCGTTCATCCGCGAGGTTCGTTCCATTGCACCGGTTGCGGTCACCGAAATCGACGATGATCGCTGGCCCGCTGTCGCCGAAGCACTGGCGCATCTTCATGCGACCGGGCGCCATAGCGTGCGCATCGTCGATGCCGATTGCGGATCGGGCGATCTGCTGCTCCATGCGGTGCGGCACGCCCGCGCGCTCGGCTTCACGGCGATCGAGGCCCGCGGGATCGATGCGATTCCGGCGCTGGTCGAGCGGGGGCGTTCGGCGGCGTCTGAACTGAGCGACCCGGCGATCGGCATCATATTCGATTCGCAGGATCTGGTCGCGACGCTCGCCGAAGAAGCCGAGTTCCCCGCCGACATCATATTATGGTGCGGCGAAGTCGGTTGCCGGACGCGGGTCGCGAAAGCGGTCGCGGCCGCGGGATATATCATCATCACCGGCCCGCCGTGTCGCCGGGCCCCGATGCAGGGCGTGGCGGCATGAACGCGCGCAACCGGGCATGGCGCGCTGGCGGACTGGCGCTGATGGGGGCGGGCTATGCCATTCCTCTGGGCGGTTATCTCGTCCCCGGCAGCGCGACCTATGAAGCGGTCACGGTCCTGATTGGCATGCCGCTTGCGATCGTCGGCGCACTCCTGCTGGTGCAGGGCGATCGCGTCTTCCGGATATTGCGCGTCGAGCGCAGCCGCCATCGCGATCTGGTGCTGGCGATCCGGGAGATCAGGGGACGGCGACGGGGGTCGCCGTCCTCGGGGGTCAGCGACCGGCGCTGACCCCCAAGCATTTACTCCCATTGCTGTTCGGCGCGTCGCCATTCCGCTGCCGCACCGCCTTCCTGTTTCGTGACGGAGTTCCCATGTCCCATTTCCACCATCACGTCGGCATCATGCACGCCGAGCAAGTGTCGCTGACCGAGATCGCCAAGACGGTCGGCACGCCGGCCTATGTCTATTCGGCCGCTGCATTCCGGGAATCAGCGCGATCCTTTCGGGACGGGCTGGCGGCGGTCGAACGCAAGCATCTGGCCTTCGCGGTGAAGGCCAATCCCAATCTTGCGGTTCTGCGCCTGCTCGCGGAAGAAGGCTATGGCGCCGACATTGTTTCGGGCGGCGAGATGATGCGCGCGCTGGCGGCTGGGATGGCGGCGGAGAGCATCATCTTTTCGGGCGTCGGCAAGACGCGCCGCGAACTCGACGCCGCGCTGGCCGCCGGAATCGGACAGTTCAACCTTGAACTGGAAGAGGAGGGGCTGATTCTCGCGGATCTCGCCCGCATGCGCGGCATTCGCGCACCGGCGGTGCTGCGGGTCAATCCGGACGTGGACGCCGGCACCCATGCCAAAATCTCCACCGGTCGCCGCGACAATAAATTTGGCGTCGGGTTGGACGATGCCGAGGCGATCTATGCCCGGCTGGCCCCGCGTGACGGCCTCGATCTGCGCGGTATCGCGATCCATATCGGCAGTCAGCTTGGCGATCTTGCCCCGCTGGAAGCAGCCTATCGGCGGGTTGGCGCGTTGATCGGGCGGCTTCGCGCGGCGGGGCATGTCATCACCCATGTCGATCTGGGCGGCGGACTCGGCATTCCCTATCGTACCGGCGATGTCTGCCCGACCCCGGCGGCCTATGGCGCGATGGTCGCCCGCGTCACGGCCGATTGGGACGTGATGCTGATGTTCGAGCCCGGCCGGTTCGTCGCGGGCGAGGCCGGGGTGCTGCTGACCGAAGTGCTGTGGGTGAAGCCCGGCGCCACCCACCCCTATGTCATCGTCGACGCGGCGATGAACGATCTTGCGCGCCCGGCGCTTTACGATGCCTTTCACGATTTCGTCGCGGTGCGCCGGCATGGGTGGCGGATGATCGCCAACATCGCGGGTCCGGTTTGCGAGAGCGGCGACACCTTCGCGATGGCGCGCGAGATCGACATTGTCGAACGCGGGGACCTGGCGGTGTTCCGGACGGCGGGTGCTTATGGTGCGACGATGGCATCGACCTATAATTGCCGCGCGTTGGTGCCGGAGGTTCTTGTCGATGGCGACCGGTTCGCGGTCGTTGCGGACCGGATTGCGCCCGAGGCGATGCTCGCAGCGCAACATTTTCCTGACTGGATGAAGCCGACACCAACCCTGCAAGCGGCTGCGTGAACCAGAGCGATCTTTTGCGGCGGCTGGACGGGATCGCGGCGCTCATGGCCGTCTGCGGTTGCCAGTAACGTCATCGCCTCAATATTGCCGGACCTGCGTCCTTGCTTCCCCGCTTCCAAGCCGGATTGGCGCCTTCAACGCCCTGCCGTGCGCTGCTCATGACTGTCCCATCTTCAGCCGCCATTGACAATTTCCATATTCGGCATTTATGTCTCAAGTGGAAAATATTTCCAATTTAGAAATTTTGTTTCGCGTCGATAGGCGGCGAAACCGGAAGAGGGGGCGTGTGCAGAATTCAGGTCCATGCGGGCTGTGGCACAGCCGCTTTGCCAAGAACAGCCAAGGGTTTCAGCCTGCCATTCCGCGGAGCGCAAAATGACGAAACTGACAGGCTGGCGGCGCGTTCGGCGCTGGGCGAAACGGATTCTGCTGGGACTTTTGGCGCTCATTCTCCTCGTGGTCGCTGTGGGCGCGATTTATGAAATGCTGGGACGCAGAAGCGCCCGGGCGAACTTTCCTGCGCCCGGAATGCTGGTCGATGTGGGTGGGCGCAAGATGCACATCGATTGCCGCGGCACCGGTTCCCCGACGGTGATCCTCGAATCGGGCCTCGGCACCGGGGGCTCGCTCGACTGGGCGCTTGTCCATGACGAGATTGCGGGCTTTACCCGTACCTGTGCTTACGACCGGGCCGGCATCATGTGGAGCGATCCCAAGAATACGCCGCAGGACGCCGCCGCGGTCGCCGACGATCTGCACAGGCTGCTGAAGGGCGCCGGGATATCCGGTCCGCTGGTGCTCGTCGGCCACTCGATCGGCGGTCCCTACACACGGACCTATGTTGGCAAATATGGCGACCAGGTCGCCGGGCTGGTGATGGTCGATCCGTCGCATCCCGATCAGGTCGCGCGGCTCGGGAAAGTGGTGGGCATAGATGTCCATCCGAAGCAGGCGTCGACACTGATGCATGCGGCGACGGCTTTGGGCTGGACGGGCATCGTCCGCTTCGTGGCCTCGCGTAGCGAAATGCCGAAACTTCGGACCGTGGCTGAAACCAAAAAGCTGGGCGATGCGACGATCAGGAAATTCGCTTACATGAGCTCGTCGGTGAAGGGCGGGACCTCCGAGCTCGATGGCTATGATCGCACACAGGTACAGGCGCGCGCGGTTCGCAGCTTCGGCAACCGGCCGCTGATCGTGCTGACCGCGATGGCGCCATTCAAGCCCGAGCAATTGACCGGGCTGGGATTGAAGCCGGAACAAGGTGCGCGCTTCAAGGAAGAATGGAAGGCGCTTCATGCCGAACAGGCCGCCTTCTCAACCCGCGGTCGCCAGCAGATCGTGCCCGACGCGACCCATTTTATCCAGGTCGATCGTCCCGAAGTGGTAACCGCTGCCGTTCGCGAGGTCGTCGATATGGTGAGCGCCGAAAAGGGAGCGAAACCATGACACTGAATACGCCGATGAGACATATCATTCTGTCTGCCGCGAGTTTTGCGCTGTTCGCCAGTCCGGCGTTGGCCCAAACAGTCGTTGAGATGCCCGTCGAGGCGTCCACAGCATCGCCGACGATCGCAGCGGCGCTCGAAGGGCTCGACGCCTATATCGAGGGCGCCCGGCAGGCATGGCAGATACCGGGTCTTTCCATCGCTATCGTCAAGGATGACAAGGTCGTCTATGCCAAGGGCTTCGGCGTCCGCGAGGAAGGCAAGCCGGGCAAAGTCGATGCCGACACGGTCTTCGCGATCGGATCTGCGACCAAGGCGTTCACCGCCGCAGCGCTCGGCATGCTGGTCGACGAGAAGAAGATCGCATGGGATGGCGCGGTACACGACTATATGCCGTCGTTCGAGCTTCACGATCCCTATGTCACCCGTCATGTGACGGTGCGCGACCTGCTGTCGCATCGTACCGGCGTCGTCACCAATGGTGGACTCTGGTACGGATCGGGATTCGACCGCAAGGAAATCATCCGGCGGCTGCGCTTCCAGACTGCAACGCTCGGTTTTCGCAACCAGTTCCAATATCAGAACGAGATGTTCATCGTCGCGGGCGAGGTCGTACCCGCGGTGACCGGTACCAGCTTTGACCGGTTCATCGCCGGCCGCATCTTTGAACCGCTCGGCATGCGTCGCACCAGCACCAGTATCTCCGCCCTCAAGGGACTGGCCAATGTCGCGACCCCGCATGCGCTGCTCGACGGCAAGGTGATACCGGTCGAATATCGCATGATCGACAATGTCGGCGGCGCCGGTGTGATCAATTCCAGTGCGCGCGACATGGCGCAGTGGGTGCGCCTGCAACTGGGCGGTGGTACGTTCGAGGGCAAGCAGCTGATCGCGCGCTCGACGCTGACCGAAATGCATAGCGGTCAGATCGTCCCGCGCGGAGGGGCCGACGCAACCTTCAAGTTTAGCGAATATGGTCTCGGCTGGGGCGTGCAGGAGTATCGCGGACAAAAGGTCGTCCAGCATTCCGGCGCGATTGACGGGATGCAGAGCATGGTCGGGATGATACCGGAAAGGAAGCTCGGGGTGGTCGTGCTGACCAACGGACTGCGGACAAAGCTGGCTGCGGCCGTCGAACTCCGCGTGCTGGATGCCTTCCTTGGTGGCGCCGTGATCGACCACAGCGCCGTCATGAAGCAGGCGAACGACGACGCGGTCCGGATCGCGCGTGAACGGGCAGCGGCCGCAGCGCCTACTGCGGCAATTGCACCCACCCGGCTGCCGCTCGATCGTTATGCCGGTACCTATTCGAGCGACTTGCTCGGTGAGGTCGCGATCACGTTGGCCGACGGCAAGCTCAGGCTCGCACGGCCACAGGCGACCGCAGTGCTCGACCATGATCGCAACGACATGTTCAAGGCGCAGTGGAATAGCCCGGGCCAAATGAGTCTTGGCGGCCAGACCCCGGTGGGTTTCACCTTCGCCCCGAATGGAGAGATATCCACTCTGGAACTCGGCGGCGACACATTTACACGCAAATAGACGTTCGCGAATGGCTACCGGTCCTATCCCGGATGACCGCTTCTAACCTCCCGCGCCAGCAACCCCGGTCAGGTGCTCCTGAACCGGGGTGTCGGGGTTCCTCCGATCATTTCGCCTTTGCTCACTGCTGTACGAGCTCGCTTGCCTGAACTGGCCGGGTTCGGGCAGCGTCAGGCTGGCGAAAGTTGCAGCCGAAATCGAAGCGCAGTGAGGCTTCATGATCGCCGCGTCGCCAGCTGAGTGCGCCCATTCCCTGGTCGGTGACCGCTCCAGCACATGGCAATTTGTGTACATCTTCGAGCGGGCGCAATATCGCGTGGATGCGTTCGAAGCCCTCCGGGCCGGCGTTGAACTTGCCGGCCATCTCGACGCGGATCGTCGAGCGGTAAGCGCCGCGCCCCGACCGGTTGATCCACCATTCGGTACGTCCGCCACTCCAGCCATTGCCGGTGCCGACGTAGGAAATCCGGTCGGGCGTCGCAGTAGGCGATGACTCCGGGCGAAGTTCTTGCGGATCGGCAAAGCCAGCCAATGTGATCGCAGCCAGAGACAAGCGTTTCCAGATCATTGAGAGAAGCGGCGGCGCTATCGCGCCGTGGCGCCTGCGAAATCATGCACAAACGTCCCCGGCTTGCGACTGTCGAACAGCGCCTGAAGTTCGCACATCACACTCTTCTGCTTCTTGCAATTCGCCTGCGCGGCCTCCTTCGCACGCTTGGCCGTGGTTTCTACAGTTGCGCTGTCGCCGTCGCCGTTCAGTCGATAGGCCTGGATAAATCCGTTGCCAGTCAGCGCGTTGCTTTCGCAGCGACGCGATGTCGCATCGCTGCACGCCTTGATCGCCGCCGCGGTCGCGGCATCGGCGCTGCGAAGGCCGGTCGCGACATAGAGTTTGGCGTTATATCCATCGGCGGCACCGCCATCGACCCACGCCGACGCGGCAAAATATTTGCGGACCGCGGGACCGGGGAAACGGCGGTTGGTGCTGGAGCGGATGGTCGCAAAAAGCTCGCAGGGCAGCAACTGCTTGGCCGAACACTCCGCCATCACCCGGTCGCGTTCCGCGCCGCCATCGCCGGTCCAACCCTTATAGAAATATCCGCTTCGGTCGCGGATGATCGCGATCGACGAATTCCACCATGCGCCGGCCGAGGTGCAGCCGCCGCCCATTGCCTTGTTGCACGCGTCGAGCGCGCCTTGTTCGGCGACATTATTGGCGCCGGTGTAGTTGCCGTCGACCCAGACGTCGGCGGCGTCGACATGCCAGGCGATGGCCGCATGGCTTTCACTGGGCGCCGAGGGCTGTGCAGGCGCCCCGCCGCCATCGTCGCGCACGCACAGCGGGGTCGGGGCGACGCCGGGACCACCGGGAACCATCCCGACCAGCCGTTCGCCCGGACCGGGTCCGTTACACGGATAATGTTGTGCCTGTGCCGTTGCCGGCCAAAAGCACCACGCCAGCCCGATCAGGAGGATTTGTCCGACCCGGTACAGATCGAAGTGACGCATCATCGTGGGCCCCAAAGAATTTGGCACCGGTCGCCCTCGGTAAAATAATCCTCGAGGACATCATTGCGGAAACCGAACGTCAGATCGCAGTGGAACTGATTCTCGCGTTTTTCAAAATAGCCCGTCTTGCCCACCTGTCCGACCTGGGCATCATAGGTTTCGCTGTGGGTCCGGCGATAGACCAGCGCCCGCAACGCGCCGCGGTTGCTGCTGCTTGCCGGAGCGCCAAATGCCGAAGTCACCTCCGCCTCGCTTTTACCGATCCATTCTTCCAGGGCAGGCGCCACCTCCTTCTCGCGCTTCAGCCGGTCCTTGCGGCGCGTTTGTGACGCTGCGATCGCGTCGGCATCGCGCTGGCTCTGCCCGGCGATCGCGCCCGCCTGCGCAACCAGCGCCTGCTTTTCCTTCATGATCTTTTCGACCTGGGCATTCTGATCCGCGATGGAGACGTCGCTGCTGTAGGCGGGCCGCTTTCCATCGGTCCATAATTTCTCCCACGCGACATCGACGACCTTGGGCAGGCTGATCGGCCCAAGGTAGATGAAATTGCGCGGATCATTGTTGGCCTCGCGCTCGCTGACGCGCTGGGAGGTCTTTTTCGGGCCCTTGTCGCAAGCGAAGGTGATGATCTGATGTTCGGTGACGTTGGCGGGCGCATGGTCGGCAACATCGGGGCCGCGGCGCAGCGCGCCGGTGCGTGGGCTGATCTGGACAAGATCGATGCGTACCGTCTTTTTGGTGCAATCGACATGGTAGTTGGCGGTCGACCAGTCGGGCTGCGAGGCGGCCTCGTAAATTGTCGCGGCCTCGACCTTGAAGCTCGTGTCGCTGTTGAATTCGGGGCTGATATAATCCTCGTCGATCACCGTGAAGGTGCGGTTCGGCCGGTCGCCGCCGGTATAGACGAGCCACTGGTTGGCGTGCGCGGGCGTTGCCATGCCAAGGATGACGGCCGCGGCGGCCAGTCCGGATCTTTTCAGGGACATCATGTGGGGAAGCGATGGCATATTGGCTCTCGTTGCTGGCGAGGAGGAACGACAGTGCCGGAATGGACACATGGTTCAACTTTCGCAGCGGGAAGAGGCATCCCGAAAGGGAATTTCGGCGATCCGCTGCATTCGGGCCTTTGGTGGAGCAAAAAATCTGCGAACGGCTTGAAATCGCCGCGAACGGCACTCGACTTGGCGGGGCAACATGCAAATAAGACATGGGATGAATGCCGACGGCCTCAGCGCGTTGCACGAAGACGCGGATTCGCGGACCGAGCTGCGCCGGATGACCCGACAGCTTGGGGCTGTCTACTGGTCTTCCGTTTTTCTGATCACCAGTCTTCTCTGGCATTTTGTCGGCGTCGACGCGTGGATATCGGCGCCGGGAAAGCTCGTCTGGATCGGCGCAAGCGTCGCCATCACCTTCGGCATTTCGGCACTGCTCCTTCGCTGGCGTCATTTGTCCTTCCTGCACAAGGCCGCATTGTGCTTTGCCCTCACATTGCTCTGCTCGCCTTTTTCCGCGAGCATCGATTTTCTCATCGCATCCTGGTATATGTGGCCAGCTAAACCGGCGTTCGCGCCGCGCGATTTTGTCTATAGCCTGATCGAAAACAGCTCCTTCTTCTTCGGTTGGGCATGCCTCTACGTCGCGATGCTCTACAGCCATGAGGTGCGCCAGCAGGAGCGACGGCTGGCCGCGATCCGCGAAGAGGCGCTGACGGCGCAGATGCGAGCGCTGCGCTATCAGATCAATCCGCATTTCCTGTTCAACACGTTCAACTCCATCGCGGCGTTGATCGAGGAAGGTATGCCAGACGAAGCCAAGCGAATGGTCGTCGTTTTGTCCGAATTCCTGCGGACGACGCTGACGCTGGATCCGTTCAGCGATGTGCGCCTGGACCGGGAAATCGCACTGCAACAGGACTATCTGGCGATCGAACGCGAACGTTTTTCCGACCGGCTGAACTTCGCATTCGATATTCCTGCTCCACTGTCCGGCGCACTCGTGCCCAGTTTGATTCTGCAGCCGCTCGTTGAAAATGCGATCAAACATGGTGTTGGGCAGGCCCGCGCACCTGTCGGGGTTCGGGTCGCTGCCAGGATGGTGGAACAGAAGCTGATATTGACGGTAATCAATGATGTGACGCCGGGTTGCGGAATGGCCGACCTTCCCTCCACGGGGATCGGGCTGGCCAATGTCGGGGAAAGACTGGTTGCCCGGTTCGGTGACCGCGGACGATGCAGCGCAGGCTATAATGGCAAGGGAGAGTGGGAGGCGATGATCGAAATGCCGCTACGCACCGAATGAGTGGCTTCTCGGTCCTGATCATCGAGGACGAGCCACTCGCGCGTGGCCGCATCCGGCGCGCCCTTGGAACAATGGCGGATGTCCATGTCGTGGGCGAGGCGGCGAATCTCGATGAGGCGGAAAGGCTGATCGATCGATTGCGCCCCGACATCATCACGCTCGACATTCAGATACCGGGCGGAACTGGCTTCGATCTTCTCGAACGGCTTGGTGCCGCGGCGCCGGCAACAATATTTGTGACCGCATTCGACCATCAGGCCCAGCGCGCTTTCGACGCCCATGCGATTGACTATGTGACCAAGCCGCTCGAGCCGGCCCGCTTGCAGGTAGCGGTCGCGCGCGCCTGTGCCCGACTGCGCGCCCGTTCGAACGAGGAGCGCATGGGCGAGCTTCAGGAAATGGTCCGGTCGCTGCGTCAGGCGCTCCGGCAGATCGAAAGCGCCGGACCGGATTTCTGGGTGCGATCGCGCGGCGACTATCGACGACTTTCCCTGCAGCACGTCACCCACATCATCGCCGAGCGCGATTATGTCCGCATTTTCAGCGACAGCGAAAGCCACCTGCATCAGGAAAGTCTGACATCGCTGGAGCAACGCCTTCCGCCCCGGCTTTTCATCCGTGTCCATCGCGGCGCGATTATCCGCCGGGACGCCATCGTTCGTTTGAAGACTGCGCAATTTTCGGCGCTGATCGCAGAGCTGGCCGGCGGCAGCGAGATACGCATCGGACGAACTTATGTGGCCAAAATACGCGCCGAACTGGCGCGCGACAGGTTTCCGGAATTGCGCTGAATGTCGGGAAGGGCGCCAGGACGAACGCATCGCTTGTCGCCGTTCAGCCGCCTCTTCAGCCAGCAACAGACCGGCGTAACGGTAGGCTTGCGTCTCCACAACGGGATGCGAGCACTCTCCGGCTCGCTGCGCTCGACATCGAGCCGCACGCCCCGCATTTGAAATCCAATATATTCAGATAAGGCATCTGACGCTGCGCGTGATGATTTCTGGTGTTCCGGCAGCGACCGGCGCGCACTTGGCGAGTCGATGGATTTGGCTAGTTCTCGTACAAGCCCTTTTGAAATCCGGTGAAGGTTGAACGGATTTCGGCGACGCTCCCCAATTCGCGCACCGCATCGGATGGCGACCCGTATTTCAGGTCGAGCAAATCGGGCAGCTTGTCGGTGCCGAGTTCCTCTTCGCCCTCAGCCACATATTGTGAAAGTACGAACTCGAGGAACGCCTGCTGCTTGGCGTCATAGCGTGACAGGATATTTGTGCGGTGGGTGGCGGCACGTTCGGCGCGCTTTATCGGAGCTTTGGTGTAAGCGATATAGTTCAAGACATCGAACAGGTCGCAATCTTCGGCGTCGATCATCTTTCGCACTGATGCCAAGGCTTCGCCATCAAAGCCGCGCTCCGCCAGCCCGGCGACCAATCCTGCACGTGTATCGGGCTGACCCCAGATGCGGCGCAGATCGTCTTCATCGCGGAACAACTCAGGCAGTTTACCGAACAGATTCTGGATAAACTGCGCGGCGGAAATTGGCTTGCCCGATGCGTCCCAGAAAGTTGTCGCACTCATATGCTGGAACAAGCGCTCTTTCCCGTCGGCCAGCCGGATCACCAGCTTTTCCTTGGGTTCCGAGGGATCATCCGGCGGTTCCGGATTGGGTTCGCCGGGCGGCTTTGGTCTGGGCACACCGGGGGGATCGGGCTCCAAGGGATCGCCATCCCATTCGGGATCGTTGAACAACTCATAAGCCTTCACGAAATCGTAAATTGTGAAATAGTCCTTCCCGTCGAACAACCGCGTGCCGCGTCCGATGATCTGCTTGAATTCAATCATGTTGGTCACCGGCCGCATCAAGACGATGTTCCGAATGTTGCGGGCATCGACTCCGGTGGACAGCTTCTGGGAAGTGGTCAGGATCGTTGGAATGGTCTTTTCGTTGTCCTGAAAAGTGCGCAACCATTGCTCGCCCATCGCGCCGTCATTGGCGGTGACGCGCACGCAATAATTGGGGTCCGTGTTGTGTTTTGCCTGATTGATCAGGTCGCGGACGATCGCGGCGTGTTTTTGTGTCGCACAGAATACCAGCGTCTTTTCGCGCTGGGTGATCCGTTCCATGAAGATTTTGACGCGGTATCGTTCGCGTGCCTCCATCTCGATGATCCGATTAAAGTCGCCCTCGGCATAGCGTTTGCCCTCGGCAACTTCGCCAGCCTCGACCACGTCGTCGGGGGTATAGACATAATCGTCGATAGTGGTGCCCAACTCGACGACCTTGAACGGGGTCAGATAGCCATCGTTGATCCCCTGTTTTAGCGAATAGGTGTAAACCGGCTCGCCGAAATAGGCATAGGTATCGACATTGTCCTTGCGCTTGGGGGTGGCGGTCAGACCGATCTGTAAGGCTGCCTTGAAATATTCGAGAATTCCACGCCATTCGCTGCCATTCTTGGCCCCGGCGCGGTGGCATTCGTCGATCATGATGCAATCGAAGAAGTCGGGCGGATAATCCTGATAGTTGAAGGCCGGTTCTTCCTCCTTTCCGCCATCGGTCAGCACCGACTGGAAGATCGTGAAGAAAATACTGCCATTTTTGGGTACGCGACCCTTCTTGCGGATTTCGGCGGGCGTGATGCGGACCAGCGCATCGGGATCGAATGCGGAAAAGCTATTGTAGGCCTGATCGGCCAGGATGTTGCGGTCGGCCAGAAACAGGATGCGGGGGCGGCGTGTCGGTTCCGCTCCGGTCTTCCAATCCTGCAAATTCCAGCGGGCCTGAAACAGCTTCCATGCGATCTGGAAAGCAATGGCAGTCTTTCCGGTGCCGGTGGCGAGGGTCAGCAGCACCCGGTCCTTGCCCGCCGCGATGGTGGCCAGCGTCTTTTCGATGGCATTATACTGGTAATAGCGCGGTTCGAATTTTCCGCCAGTTTCATAGGGCACGGCAGCAAAGCGATCACGCCAGTCATTCGCCTCGGCAAAGGTGGCGTCCCACAGCTCTTGCGGCGTCGGCCAGCGGTCCACCAGTCCTTCCCGGCCGGTCGCCATGTCGATGCGATAAATCGCCTTGCCATTGGTCGCATAGGCAAAGCGAGTTTGCAGGCGCTCCGCATAATCCTTGGCCTGACCGACACCTTCGCCCACGCCCTTGGTCGCCGCCTTGGCTTCGACGCATGCGAGTTTGGTGTTGCGATAGACCAGTACATAGTCCGCCGCCTTGGGCGTGCTGCGCTTGCCCGAGCCAGTCAACCGGCCGGGAGCGATAACTTCCCGCCGCGTCCGGCTCCCGTCCACCACACCCCAGCCAGCGGTAGCGAGCGCGGGGTCGATCAGTTCGGCGCGGGTTTCGGCTTCGTTCAAATCAGCTTTACCTGTCCATCAACATATTTGGCACGACCGTCCGGCTCCATGTTCTTGGCTTTGATTATGCGGATCGCGTTACGGAATTTATGTTCGGGAATTTTCAGCTTTGCCGAATGCCAGTCGTCACGAGCAGCCTTGACGATAATATCATCGGTGATGGCGGCATCATCTCGGATCAAGTTATTCCATGCCGCGTGAACGGTGGCGAAGACCTCGGCATCGAGTGATACCATCGGCACGATAAGATCAATTGCCTTTTCAAGCGCCGTCGCAACAGGTTCGGTTGCTGCAACGGCATCCGCCCACAGAGTGTCGTAATTCGCGAGCTTCTTGAAATCATAGCCATTGCCGCTGGCACGCGGCACAAATTTGAAAAACCCCTGTGCTTCTGCCCACTCCTCAGCGCGTAGCATGTGCGGGAAGTCGTTCGGCCCTGCTGCATCCTTCATTGGTTGACGCCCAAGATCAATGCCGCCGAGGCTTTCAACCAGATGCAAAGATTTCTGAGCTTTAACGCGGCCATAGGTCTGCTGCTGACTCTGCATTTGGTGCCGACGATATCCAAAAGCGATGATGCGCGCCGTACCTTGTGGTGTGGCGAAAGCGTCATTGGCAACCGACTTGTTTGTCGTTGCAACCGCTGTCGTCAACTCCCCGGCGAAGGCCCTTTGAAGGAGGGATTGTTTGAGTTCGGTCAGGGCTGCGAGTTTGGTTTGAAATACCTCTGCCAAATTCTGACACCTCACTGACAGACCGTCCAGCTTGTGACAAATAGCCCGTTGCGTCGTAATATCGGGCAACCAAACAGAATATTTGAACAGATGGTCCCGGTTCACCTTGGGCATCCCGGCGCGCGCTGAACCCGCCTCTGCGTATGCTGTGAATTCGTCGCTCATCAAGATGTGAAAGAGCATATCGCGATCAAGCAAGTCGACCTTCGGGACTAGCGGATAAACGTCTGCGCTGCACAATCCAGAAAATTCGGGACGGCAAGCCTTCATGAGGTAGGGGCGGATTTTGCTGTAAAGCACCATCGAAGGGTCAAATAGAAATTTTCCTGACTTCAAACCTTCTTCGCGAGCGGTGAGAACATCCACGATGCCGCCTGTGCGCGATTCCATGTTGCCCGCGCCAATGTGCAGCAAGTCGCGATAGGCATCCAATCGCGGATCGACCAGTTTGGATGAAATCGAGCAAATTTGATCGAAGCTATATTCTGCCCACTCTTTGCCGCGCTCTGTGAAGATCGATTGCAGGTAGCCTTCAAAAAGGGCGCGGGCGTCAGTCAGGTTTTTCTGCGCATTCGCCGTCGCGGTGGCGACGGCTGCAAAGGCCTTGTCCAACGCCGCCACAATCCGCTGCTGCTCGTTGAGGGAAGTTGGAAAAACCACCGGCAATTGATCAAAGTGTCGTTGCCGAAGCGACTTGACCGTCGCTCCAACCGCAACCTTTTGAAAATATTCGTGAGTGTGTTCAAGATAATAGAAGAGATAGTCGCCGATCAGGCCGTCCCCGAATCCATGGATTGCGTATGCGCGTTGATGCAGGTCGAACTTTCCGTGATACTTTTTGGGTTTAAACTCCGCACCTTCACCGGCGATTATCAGAGCTTCGCAATCGAACAAATAACGGTTGCTGCGCTTTGGTGCCTTTGACCGATCAAAAAATGCATATGCACCGTCGCTAACTGCATCCTGCGTATTGGAACTACCGCTTTGGATGGTGCAAAGTTCACCGAGCGGTTTTTCACGCCACCCCGCCTTCACAGTAGTGCCCTGATCTCAGCCAAAATCTCCACGCTCTCTTTATCCAACGCGGCGATCTCCTCCAATATTGCTACCGGGCTGCGCAATGGCACTTCCTCGCCCGCATCCGGGTTTTTGACCGACAGGTCGAAGCTGATCGGATCGATCTCGCTGCGCTCCACACTCCAGCTTTTTGGGCTGTTGGCATAGCTAGCTTGCAGCTCCACAAACTCCGTCAGGTCATTGTCGTTCAGAGGGTGGGTTTTGCCCATGTTGCGACCTGGATCGAGCTGGTAATACCAGATGCGCTTGGTCGGCTCGCCCTTGTCGAAGACCAGCACCACGGTTTTCACCCCCGCGCCCTGAAAGGTGCCGCCGGGCATATCGAGCACGGTGTGGAGGTTGCAGCTTTCCAGCAATTCCTTGCGCAGCGCGACGCTGGCATTGTCGCTGTTTGACAGGAACGTATTCTTGATGACGATGGCGGCGGTGCCGCCCGCGCGCAGTGATTTGATGAAATGCTGGAGAAACAGGAAGGCGGTTTCGCCGGTCTTGATCGGGAAGTTCTGCTGGATTTCCGGGCGCTCTTTCCCCCCGAACGGCGGATTGGCCAGGATTACGTCAAAGCGATCCTTCTCTTGGATGTCGTTGATATTCTCGCCCAGCGTATTGGTGTGCAGGATGTTCGGCGCTTCGATCCCGTGCAGGATCATGTTCATGATCGCGATCACATAGGCGAGGCTCTTCTTTTCCTTGCCATAGAAGGTGCGGCGCTGGAGAGTTTCATTGTCGCCGGTCGATTTGGCGAGTGGTTTCAGATAGTCATAGGCTTCGCACAGGAAGCCAGCCGAACCGACCGCGCCGTCGTAAATTTTGTCGCCGATCTGCGGCTTCACCACCTTGATCATGGCGCGGATCAACGGGCGCGGGGTGTAATATTCGCCGCCGTTGCGCCCGGCGTTGCCCATGTTCTTGATCTTGGCTTCGTACAGGTGGCTCAGTTCGTGCTTCTGGTCCTGGCTGCGGAACGATAGCTGGTCGATCAGTTCCAGTGCGTCGCGGAGCGAATAGCCGCTGTTGAAGCGGTTTTTGATTTCTCCGAAAATCTCACCGATCTTATATTCGATGGTATTGGGCGCAGGCGCGCGCTGTTTGAAACCTTGCAGATAGGGAAACAGGGTCTTGTCGACATAGTCGATCAAGTCCGGCCCGGTCAGCGCCGCGTTGTGATCAAATTTGCCAGCCGCGTCCTTGGGCGCAGCCCATACGCTCCAGCGATGATCGGCGTCGATGATCGGCGCATAGGGCTTGCCGCGCAGCTCAGCCTCAATCTCGCGATCAGCTTCCAGTTCGTCGAGATATTTGAGGAACAAAATCCAGCTGGTTTGCTCGGTATAATCCAGCTCGGTGGTGCAACCCGCTTCCTTGCGCAGGACGTCGTCGATATTCTTGAAGGTCTGTTCAAACATGGGCAGGGGTTAGCCCGAAACCAGCGCTGGCCGCAACAGCATCGGCACGCTGACCGAGATCGAAGCTATTTCCGCCAGATTGAAGCACTTAGCATCGGCTTGAAGGGGTGTCGCATGGGTGGAGCCGATTTCCCTGCCTAAAGTGACGCAAGCCGGACCCAAATGGGTTCCCTGCTGAAAGGCCTTTCCGCCGGATGTGTTGGAAATCCCTTCTGAAAGGGATGGTGCCGCTTACAGGACTCGAACCTGTGACCCCATCATTACGAATGATGTGCTCTACCAACTGAGCTAAAGCGGCAACGAGGGGCGCCACTAGCAGCGTGATTGGCCAATGACAAGCGCCGATGAGCATTTGTTGATGCGCCGAAACATGCGGTCCGTCGCAATGAAGGTCAGGCGTTGGGCGAGTTGTCGCGAGCCGTTGTTCCGGTTCGGTCCTGGCTCTGTTGAGCGGCCCCAACCAGTGGGCCGAACTTGTGCTGCCGAGTGTCCATCGAAGGCCGGGCGAGTGCGTTGGTGACGGGCGTGGATTTGCTCTGTTCGTCGATGGTTGGAAGTATGCAGGCGATCTGTGGCGCGGGGCGATTACTGGTCTGCGGCTTTCCGAGCATAGGGGAGCCATACCATGATGACCGTTCCGTCGCCCGAGGTGGAGGACAAAGCAAACGTACCGCCGATCGCTTCGGCCCGGCTGCGCATTCCGCTGAGGCCCTGACCGCCGGGCTCGGCGCGGTCGGTGTCGAATCCCGAGCCATTGTCTTCGATCGACACAGTCACTCCGGAAGCGCCGTCGCGCGTCTCCTCGACGCACGCGAGGTCGATTCTGGTCGCACTTGAGTGCATCATCACATTGGCCAGCGCTTCCTGGAACAGGCGCAGCAGGTGCAGCGAATTGGTCGCGTCGAGCCAGCTGATCTTTTCGCATCGGTCGACCCTCCAATGGAGTTTGATGCCCGCTTCAACCAGGTCGGGTTCAGCGCGGTGGCGAAAATTTCCGAGCAATGCCACGACATCCCCTGCAAGCGGTTCGAGCGAGTCCACTGTGAGTTTCAGATCGGACAGTGCGCGTTTCAGCGTGGCGATCGATGCAGCCGGATGCTTCTGCCGTTCGGCCACCGTCAGGGCGGCGACAAGGTTGGACCCGATCCCGTCGTGCATTTCCTGCATAATGCGGCCGCGTTCGGTTGCGAGAGCCCGTGCGACTTCCAGTTCGCGCAGCTTCTTTTCGCGCTCTTCAAGGGCGAGGCGGGCTTCATCCACCCTGGCTTCCAGCTCGGCATTGACGCCTTCCAGCCGCCCGAAGGCGAGGTTGGCCCGTCTTCCGAACGACAGCAGCAGAGCAAGGCAGAACAGGCTGCCGATATAGGGCTGCAGAAAGAAGCCCAGGCCATCCCAGAGCCGGCTGTCCCATTGCCTGCCGATATCGTGAGCCGTCCCGGCAATGATCGCTGCGAGACAAAGCGTCATGACGGCGGCGCCAGTGCTGCGGGTGCGCCACCAATGGGTCAGCAACAGGAAGGCGGTATAGGCGACGCAGACTACGGCAAGTATGTTCCCGATCGCATCGGTTCCAAAGGGGCCGGTCCAACCCTGCTCGACGGTCACGAAGCGTATCAGGCACAGGAGCACGCCGGCCGTCAGCAATATCACGCTATGGAGCCTCCACCCCGGCAGGCGAACATAGACGAGGCAAAATGCAAGGCTCGCCGACATGGCCGGATAGACGGTGTAATAGGTCATCGTCTTGAAGGCGACGACATCGAAAGGCGCGCGCACGGCGGTGAAATTATAGTCGCGCGCGAACCACATCAGACCCAGGATGGCGACGAGCAGCAGCTCCGGCTCATCGCGGCGGAGCAGCCAGAACCAGAGCGCCGCCGCTGCGAGCACGATCATCGTCAGATTGGCCGCCTGGACACCCGTGATGCGCCAGAATTGCTTTCGCTCGTGCCGCGCGTCGAGAGCCGCTGCCGGGCCAAGATAATAGTCGCCGCTGACCAGGTCGTAATTGCTCTCCACCTTCACCAGCAAGGTGTTGAGGCCCTCGGCAAGCAAGGCATCGGGCAGCCTGGCAATCTCGGGGCGATACCAGCCAAGTGCGTGGTCGTCGCCCTCGGTGAAGTTACGGAAAATCTCCTGCCCGTTCAGCCGGACCGCGATGCGTTCATAGTTATTTTCGGTATACAGCGCGACGGGTCCGGCGGGCAGCATCCGGCGATCGAAGCGCAGTCGCAGCCATAGCGTTTTGGTTGCCGAAGTCGCACCCGTTTTTTCAAAGGCAAAACCCCGTCGTGCCGGGCCGCGTTCCCAGCCTTCGGTCGGTATCCGGGGGCTGTCGGTGCGCGCATAGTCGGCGTCGGTAAAGCGCAGGATCACTGCGCCATCGCTATGCTCGCGAACGAAGTTGTTGAGCAGGGGCGCGGCCAGAACTGGCGCCGGCCAAACGAGTAACAACAGGAGCAGCGCCCTAATTGCGTGAGATAAGGCCTTGGCTCCCAGCTTCAAACAATGCCTCCGCCCTGCTGTTCACCTCGAGCTTACGATAGATATTCTTGACGTGAAAACCAATTGTATTGAGCGAAACATGCAGAATGTCCCCGCATTCGGCATAGGAAAAGCCGCGCGCCAGCAGTTGCAGGACCTCGGTTTCGCGCTCCGACAGGGGCGAAACGGGCGATGGTAGCGTCGGCGAACGACCCTCGACCATCTGCTCCATGATGCGGCGCGCGATCACGGGCGATATCGGCGAGCCGCCGCGCCGGATTTCCAGGATCGCCTCGATGCAGGATTCGATCCGCTGGTCCTTGAGAAGATAGCCGCGCGCGCCGGCGCGAATGCTGTTGAGCACCTTTTGCTGATCGGCAAACTGGGTGATGACCAGTATATCGGTGTCGCGACCCATTGCCGCTTCTCTGGCGATCAGCGTGGTGCCGTCGCCATCGGGTAATCCCAGATCGCACAGCAGCACGTCATAGCCGCCCGCGTCGACGAGGCCGCTGCCGCTGATCACGCTGTTCGCCGTGTTGACGACCATCATGTCGGGTGCCGCATTGATCGCGTCAGCGAAGCGCGCCGACAGGATGGGATCGTCCTCGATAATCGCAACGCGGATCATCATTGCCGTCTCCGGTCCTTGAGGTCGCCCTTATGATAGGCGTGTGAGGACCGCAGTAAACCTACACCTACGGGTAGGGGAACCTACATGTTCATGTGGGGGGTGATGGTCCGTGTTCGTGCTAGCGAAAATGAAGGGTCCAAGCATCGGATAAGCACGCTTCAAAAAAATGAGCGGCATTTTCCTTAATAATTAAGGGGATTTTCTATGATTTGCGATCGCAATCCTGCTGGCCGTTTGTTTGTTGTTCCTGAACAGGATGCGTCGAAATCGGCGTTCCGAAGGAAATTATTCTCGCAATCGAGCCGGATGGCGCTGCGATCGACCATCGGTATCGTCGCCCTGGCCGGCGTCAGCCTGCTCGCTCCGGAGCAAGCCTGGGCAAGTTGCACCGTCGGCGCCGTCACCGTTCAATGCGGCACGACCAGCACCACCGACACGACCTTTCCCGCCAACGCCCCCAATGACCGCGCCTATCAGGGGCCGATAGCGACGCCGATCATCCTGAACGTCGATGCGGGCGAAACGGTCAGCGGAAACGGCCTTGCGGTTGCCAATATCAGCACCGGCGGTGTCACCGTCACCAACAACGGCACGATCAGCGTCGATGCCGGCAACGCGCCCACCGCAGGCGGCACAGCAGCCCTGTCAGTCACCGCTGCGGGCGGACCGATCGTCTATACGGGCGGCAATATCGTCAACAATGGCACCGGAAACGGCTTCGATGTAACACAGACCGGCGGCGTGGGATCGATCGACATCACCCTCACCGGCGATGTGACGGCAGCGACCGGCGAAGGTGTCGTCGTTCGCGACGTCGCAACCAGCACTGGCGTTTCGGTGGTCACCAACAATGTCACTGCGCTGGCTGGCGGCAAGGACGGGATCGACGTTCAGACGCAGTTGCTGACCGGCGACGTGACGATCGTGGCGAACGGCGACGTCAAGGCGGGCAACGCCGGAATCGTCGGCGCGATCTTCCCGGCGGGTGGCACGGGCAATATCGATGTGACCGCCAATGGCGCGATTGACGCGCGGTTCGGGATCGATGCCGAGAACTTTGGCACCGGCAGCACGAAGGTGACGACCGTCGGCCCGGTGACAGCGACGACGGGCAATGGCATCTTCGCGTTGTCGACGGGCGGCGATGTGACGGTGGCGGCGGGCGACGTCAGTTCGACCGGCAACATCGGCGTCATTGCGCGGCAGACCAGCGCTGCAGGTGCGGGCGTGATCGACGTAACCGTCGGCACGACATCGGGCACGACCGGCGTCGAGGCGACCAACAGCGGGACCGGTGCGACCAATGTCACCGCCACCGGTGCGGTGACGGGGACGTTCGCCGAAGGCATCAAGGCAACCGGCAATGATGCGGTGACGATCAAGGTCGCCGACACGGTGACCGGGGCGACCACCGCGCTGCTGCTGACCGGCGGGACCGGCGGCGCGGGCGACATCAGCGTCACGGGCGCGGGTGGCTTTGCCGGCGGGACGGGCAATGCGGCGACGATCCAGAACAATGGCTCGGGCAATGTGCTGGTCGATATATCGGGCGCAAGCTCGTCGACGGCTGGCGAAGGCATTACGGTGCGCGACACCGCTGCGGGCGGCAATATCAGCGTGACGACGGGCGCGGTGACCGCGCTGGCTGGCGGCAAGGACGGGATCGACGTTCAGACGCAGTCGCTGACCGGCGATGTGACGATCGTGGCGAATGGCGACATCAAGGCGGGCAATGCCGGGATCGTCGGCGCGATCTTCCCGGCGGCAGGAACCGGCAATATCGACGTAACCGCGAACGGCGCGATTGACGCGCGGTTCGGGATCGACGCCGAGAACTTCGGCACCGGCAGCACATCGGTTACCACAGTTGGTCCGGTGACGGCGACGACCGGCAATGGCATTTTCGCGTTGTCGACGGGCGGCGATGTGACGGTGGCGGCGGGCGACGTCAGTTCGACCGGCAACATCGGCGTCATCGCGCGGCAGACCAGCGCTGCAGGTGCGGGGGTGATCGACGTGACCGTTGGCACGACATCGGGCACGACCGGCGTCGAGGCGACCAACAGCGGGACCGGTGCGACCAACGTCACCGCCACTGGCGCGGTGACGGGGACGTTCGCCGAAGGCATCAAGGCAACCGGCAATGACGCGGTGACGATCAAGGTCGCCGACACGGTGACCGGGGCGACCACCGGGCTGCTGCTGACCGGCGGGACCGGCGGTGCGGGCGACATCAGCGTCACGGGCGCGGGTGGCTTTGCCGGCGGGACGGGCAATGCGGCGACGATCCAGAACAATGGCTCGGGCAATGTGCTGGTCGATATATCGGGCGCAAGCTCGTCGACGGCAGGCGAGGGCATTACGGTGCGCGACACCGCTGCGGGCGGCAATATCAGCGTGACGACGGGCGCGGTGACCGCGCTGGCGGGCGGCAAGGACGGGATCGACGTTCAGACGCAGTCGCTGACCGGCGACGTGACGATCGTGGCGAATGGCGACGTCAAGGCGGGCAATGCCGGGATCGTCGGCGCGATCTTCCCGGCCGGGGGTACCGGCAATATCGATGTGACCGCCAATGGCGCGATTGACGCGCGGTTCGGGATCGATGCCGAGAACTTTGGCACCGGCAGCACGAAGGTGACGACGGTCGGTCCGGTGACGGCGACGACGGGCAACGGCATCTTCGCGTTGTCGACCGGCGGCGATGTGACAGTGGCGGCGGGCGACGTCAGTTCGACCGGCAACATCGGCGTCATTGCGCGTCAGACCAGCGCTGCGGGTGCGGGCGTCATCGACGTAACCGTCGGCACGACATCGGGCACGACCGGCGTCGAGGCGACCAACAGCGGGACCGGTGCGACCAACGTCACCGCCACTGGCGCGGTGACGGGGACGTTTGCCGAAGGCATCAAGGCAACCGGCAATGACGCGGTGACGATCAAGGTCGCCGACACGGTGACCGGGGCGACCACCGGGCTGCTGCTGACCGGCGGGACCGGCGGTGCGGGCGACATCAGCGTCACGGGCGCGGGTGGCTTTGCCGGCGGGACGGGCAATGCGGCGACGATCCAGAACAATGGCTCGGGCAATGTGCTGGTCGATATATCGGGCGCAAGCTCGTCGACAGCAGGCGAAGGCATTACGGTGCGCGATACCGCTGCGGGCGGCAATGTCAGCGTGACGACGGGCGCGGTGACCGCGCTGGCGGGCGGCAAGGACGGGATCGACGTTCAGACGCAGTCGCTGACCGGCGATGTGACGATCGTGGCGAACGGCGACGTCAAGGCGGGCAATGCCGGGATCGTCGGCGCCATCTTCCCGGGAGCGGGCACGGGCAATATCGAGGTGACCGCGAACGGCGCGATCGACGCGCGGTTCGGGATCGACGCCGAGAACTTCGGCACCGGCAGCACATCGGTTACCACAGTTGGTCCGGTGACGGCGACGACCGGCAATGGCATTTTCGCGTTGTCGACGGGCGGCGATGTGACGGTGGCGGCGGGCGACGTCAGTTCGACCGGCAACATCGGCGTCATTGCGCGGCAGACCAGCGCTGCAGGTGCGGGCGTGATCGACGTAACCGTTGGCACGACATCGGGCACGACCGGCGTCGAGGCGACCAACAGCGGGACCGGTGCGACCAATGTCACCGCCACCGGTGCGGTGACGGGGACGTTCGCCGAAGGCATCAAGGCAACCGGCAATGATGCGGTGACGATCAAGGTCGCCGACACGGTGACCGGGGCGACCACCGGGCTGCTGCTGACCGGCGGGACCGGCGGCGCGGGCGACATCAGTGTCACGGGCGCGGGTGGCTTTGCCGGCGGGACGGGCAATGCGGCGACGATCCAGAACAACGGCTCGGGCAATGTGCTGGTCGATATATCGGGCGCAAGCTCGTCGACGGCCGGCGAAGGCATTACGGTGCGCGACACCGCTGCGGGCGGCAATATCAGCGTGACGACGGGCGCGGTGACCGCGCTGGCGGGCGGCAAGGACGGGATCGACGTTCAGACGCAGTCGCTGACCGGCGATGTGACGATCGTTGCGAACGGCGACATCAAGGCGGGCAATGCCGGGATCGTCGGCGCGATCTTCCCGGCGGGCGGCACGGGCAATATCGACGTGACCGCCAATGGCGCGATTGATGCGCGGTTCGGGATCGATGCCGAGAACTTCGGCACCGGCAACACGAAGGTGACGACGGCCGGTCCGGTGACGGCGACGACGGGCAATGGCATCTTTGCGTTGTCGACCGGCGGCGACGTTACGGTCAACGCGGGTGATGTGACGTCGACCGGCGGAGCCGCGATCTTCGCGCAGCAGACGGGCCCCGGCGGGGCGGGTGCGGTGAACGTGACCGCGGACACCGTGTCGGGGACGATCGGCGTCGTGGCGGTCAACCTGGGCAATGGCGCGATCGGCGTCACCACCACCGGCACCGTCAACGGCACGGCCGCCGCCGGCATCAATATAACCGGCAACGGCGCGGTGAACGTCGTCGCGGGCGATATAGTGACCGGCGCGACGCGCGGGCTGAACCTCGTTGGCGGGACCAACGGGACCGGCAATATCTCGGTGACCGGCGCGGGCGGTTTCGTCGGCGGCACCGGCGACGGCGCGGGCATCCAGAATAATGGCAATGGCACGGTCGTCGTCAATATATCGGGGGCGAGCAGTTCGGCGGCTGGAACCGGAATCCTCGTTCAGGATACTGCAGCGGGCGGCGACATCTCTGTCACCACCGGGGCAGTAACCGCGCTGACGGGCGGCAAGAATGGGATCGACGTCCAGACGCTGTCGACGACCGCCGATGTAACGATCGTGGCAAACGGGGCCGTTGCCGCAGGCAATGCCGGGGTCATCGCGGCGATCTCTCCGGCGGGGACGGGCAATATCGCAGTGACCACCAATGCGGCGGTCAATGCCGGAGTCGGCGTCTCCGCCCGGAATCTCGGCACGGGGTCGACCATGGTGACCACCGTCGGGCCGGTTGCAGCAACCACCGGCAATGGCATATTGGCCGAGGCGAACGGCGGCAATATTGCGGTGACCGCGGGCAATGTGACGTCCACGACAACGACAGCGGTCGTGGCGCAGAACATCCTGGCGGCTGCCAATAGCGGAACGATCGACGTGACCCTGACAGCGGGACGCACGCTGATCGCCAATACACCGGCGGCATTCGGCATCTTCACCGACAGCGGTCAGTCGTCGGGCACCACGACGATCAACGTCAACGGCACGATCAACGCTGGCGCGGCTGGGGTTCGCAGCCTTTCGACCGTCGGCAACATCATCACCAACGTTGCTGCGACCGGCGTGATCGATCCGCTGGTCGGGATCGACCAGACGACCGTTTCCGGCGCACTGACCGTGAACAATGCCGGCCTGGTCGAAGGCGACAATGTCGGGGTGCGGCTGACCTCGACAGGGGCCGGCGCGGCGGGCGCGCTCACGGTGAACCAGGTTGGCACCGGCACGATCCGGGGTGTGATCGGCATCGATCTCGCCAGCGTCAACGCGGCGCTCGCGGTGACCAACGCCGGGCTCGTCACCGGCACGACCGGTATTCGCCTGACCCCGACGGGAAGCGGCAGTGCTGCGATCACTAACAGTGGCACGATCACCGGTACGGGCAACGCCGTGCAGGCGACGCTCAACAATGGCAGCTTTATGCTGACCAACACAGGCACATTAAATGGCGCGGTCAATGTGACCGGATCGAATGTCGTAACCTCGACGATGAACAATGCGGCGGGCGGCACGGTGAATTTCGGTGCAGGCGCATCGAGCTTTTCCGGCAACTTCGCCAATGCCGGCACGGCCAATATCGGCGCCGGCGGCACGGTCCTGTTCCTTGGCAACACCAACAATATGAACCGGATCAATTTTGCCGGCGCCGGATCCTTCACCACCAATGGCTCGATGACCAACGGCGGGATCATCAACGCGCAAAATGGTCTGACGACCAATGTCGTCACTGTCGGGGGCAACTATACCGGCGGCGGCCAGTTCTTTGCCGATTATAACACCGGCACCATGACCGCTGACCGGCTGAATATTGCGGGTTCGGCTTCGGGCACGACCAATGTCACGCTGAACCGGGTCGGCGGGACCAACCTCATCGCGGGCGGCTTCCTGCCGGTCGTGACGGTTGCCGGGGCTGCGGCGGACAATAGCTTCACCTCGAATACGATTTTCTCCGGCGGGCTCCTTCTCGAAGGCTTCGGTCGCAACCCGGCCAACGCCACGCAGTTCGGCTTGATCCAGAGGATCAATCCGTCGGCGGCGACATTGGGCGCCATGAGCTATGTGGCCGAAGCTGCATCGATGCTGATCGACGAGCCGATCAGCCCCTATGTTACCGTGCGAAGCGACCCGGCAGCGGGAGACAAACGTTTCGGTTTGTGGATGCGCGGGGCCAGCGGCCACACGAAGCAGGCGATTGCATCGACGCTGACCGGCGGCGGGCTCACGATCAATCCGGCCGGTGACGTGCGGACCGAGCATCAGGCAATCCAGATGGGTGCCGATCTGGGCCTGCTCAATATGGGAGGCAGCGGCTGGAATGTTCACGTGGGCATCACCGGCGGCTGGTATGACGGTGCGGCCAGTCCGTCGGTCACCGAAAGGCTGGCCGTGGATACCAGTTTCGTCGGCGGCTATGTTGCGATCAGCAACGGGGCGTTGACGATCGACGGCCAGATACGCCGCGAATGGCGCGACTATGACCTGGTTCTGCCGACGGTCTTCGGCGCGACGAAGCAGGAGGTCGATGGCAAGGCTACCGCCGGATCGGTCCACGCATCCTATCGCTTCGGTGGCCAAAGCGGGTTCGCCGCGACGCCGTTCCTCGGGTTCAGCTATGCCGACAGCCGGATCGACGATCTGACGATCGATGCGAACAGCGTCTATTCGCCGGGCAGCGACAAGACCAAGGTTGGTCGGGCGGGCCTGCGGCTGTCCTATCGTGCCGGCAGCGTGGACCAGATCCAGATTGAACCCTTCGCCAGCGCCGCGTGGATGAAGAACTGGTCGCGCGACGATGCGGGGAACTTCACCTTCGGGGCTCCTGTAACGAACTTCTCGCTGGCTACGACGACCTGGGACGATGCGCAGCGCTATTCGGTCGGCATCATGGGCCACGCGCGGGGCGGGCGTGTGTCAGCCTTCCTCGTTGGTAATGTCGACGATGGTTCGGATTTCCGCGCCTTCACGGTCAATGGCGGGATCCGGTTCAACTTCTAAATAAGCGCCCCTTTGCGGCGGTCTCTACGGTCCGGTCCGGTGTTTTTGCACCGGACCGGCGTGAGTCAGGGGCCGCATTCCTGATTGCGAAGTCAGGATTTTCCGGTCGAGGAGGACCCGGACGACGGACGCATCATCAGCGGTGCGTCAGTGCGAAGTCCAGCGCTGCGCACACGGTTGCCACTTGCGCCCGAACACATTCTGTCGGTGTTGTGCGCGGGCTGTCCGGATAGACTTCGGTGGTGGTCGTGTAACGCGCGCCCGCGATCGAACAGCATAGCGCCAGCTTTTTCATCGGATATTCGATCACGCCATGTGCAACGACGGTCGAACCGATAATCTCGCCCTTTGCATCCGCAGGGGCGATGTGGGTTACCTGTTCGACCGCGGCGATGATCGACCGATGAAATTCGGGCTGCGGATTTTCGCTGTCGTCGACCAGGTAGAAACCATCGGGAATGGCATCGGTCTCATAGCTCTTGCCGTCGCGCGCGGCTAGCGCGGGACCGAACTCGCTGGCGTCGCTATCGGTCGTCTCGTGCAGGTCGACATGCACCAGGAACGGACCCTGCACCGATCCGACAAGCTCGATCAGCGCGGTGGCTTCGCGCGCCGGCCCATCGGCACGAAAATTCCGGTTGGGGTCGATGGCGTCATAGTTCCAGCGATTGATGCGCTCATATGCCCACGGGCTGACGCAAGGCGCGACCAGAAGGTTGATCCGGCCGGCGTAATCCGCTGCGCAAGTTTCGAGAAAATCGAGCGCGCCGAGGACGCCGCTGGTTTCATATCCGTGTACGCCGCCGGTCACCAGCGCGGTGGGAAGCGCGGGATCGAAGTGTCGGTCGCGCAGCGCGAACAACGTGTACCGCTCGCCTGCATAGTCGAGCTGTCCATAAGCGATCTTCTCATAGCGATCGGCCAAAGCGTCGATGCGCGGCAGGACATCCACATCATAGCGGCGCAAGCGCGATTGCCGGCCCCGCCATTGGTCGAGCTCGGCCTCACCCCAAGGCTGGCCGAAAGTGCCCACAGGATAGAAGCTGGAATGGGTCATCTGGTTGTCACTCGTTCATTGCGGGCGTTGGTTGCGATGCTGCGGTCGCTAGCCCAGAGCAGACGGAAAGTGTAGCCTTTGCCGTTCGCGCTTACCTTTTCAAGCGACGGTGTGATGTCATCGTCCGCTTCCCCACAGCGTGGCGGGGCAATCAATATGTCCATCCTCATATATCACGCCCGGCGTGCAATCGGCCTTGAGGAAGATCGGGCCATCGAGATCGACGACCTCGCAAAATTGCCCGAGCAGCCATGCGGGCGCCATCGCGAGCGAAGTGCCGAGCATATTGCCGACCATCACCTCAAGCCCCAGCGATCGTGCGCGCCGGGCGAGGCGCAGCCCGTCGGTGAGGCCCCCGCATTTGTCGAGTTTGATATTGACGATGCCGTAGAGGCTGGCGAGCCGATCGAGGTCGGCGATCGTCTGGATGCTTTCGTCCGCCGCGAGTGCCATCGGCAGGTCGAAACCGGCGAGCGCGTCGTCGGCGCCGATCGCGAAGGGCTGTTCGACCAGCCGGACGTCGGCGGCGCGGAGGGCAGGGACCAAATGCCGCAATGTCGCGGGGGTCAGGCTGCGATTGGCGTCGACCGCCAGCCACACGTCGGGCCGCGCCGCGCGCACCGCGGCGATCCGGCTACCGTCCTCTGCGTCGCCGCACAGCTCGATCTTGATCGCCCGCGCCTGTGCATAGCCTGTAGCCTGAGCGGCCATCTTCTCGGGCGTGGCGCAGCCGATAGTGTAGGTTGTGAGAAGCGGTTCCGGCGGCGCCATGCCGAGCAGGCTCCATACCGGGGTCCCCATGCGCTGCGCTTGCAAATCCCATAGCGCGCAGTCGAAGGCGTTGCGCGCGCCGCCGGCGGGGAGGAGTTGGGCCAGCCGCGCGTGATCGACGCCTTGCGTTGCAGCGGGCCGCGCATCGGCCAGCATTTGCGCGATGATTGCAGGCGTGTCGCCCAGATAGAAAACCCCGGCCGCTTCGCCGCGACCGACACAGCCGTCGGCTTCGAGGTGAAGTACAACCGTCTCGATATGTTGGAAGACATGGTCGCTGATGCGGAAGGGTTCGTTCAGCGGAAGCCGTGCGATCTCTATCTCGATACGCGGCGCGCATGGTTCGAGTGCGGCGAGCGCAGTGGCGAGGTCGATCGCATCCAGCGCGGAGGGAGGGGCTTTGGTCATGCCCGATGGGCTACCGAAGCGCATTTTTTCTGTCTATGAATTTTAAAGATATAAAACTGTCACATCCATCGCATTGATCGAAGCGGGTTTTCGCGATGGGGTCAGGACATTTTCGGGCGCGGCGGCTGGTGCCCTGCATAGCCGGTGAAGGTCTGATGGAGGCGGGTCAGTTTTTCGAGTCGCTGTTCGACTCGCGTTCCGATCGCCTTGATGACGCTGTTCACCATCAGATTGACCGCACACACCAGCGCCACGGGCGAGCTCCAGAACAGCCCGGTCTGCGTTGGCACCGCCAGCACATGCGGGGTGAAGCGCCCGGCCCAGTCGCAGAACAGGTCGGTCAGGACGATCAGTGGAACGCCATGCTGGCTCGCCTGTTCGGCGATCAGATAGGATTGGCGCGAATAGCGGCGGATATCGATGACAACCAGGCAGCTATCCTCTTCGTCGCTCGCGAACACATCGGCATAATTGCCTGCGCTCAGGTCAACGAGCCGGACCCCGTCGCGCATGAATTGCAAATGATTGGCGAGCAGCATCGCGATGCCGCGCTCGGTCTGGAAACCCGCGATTTGGACGGTGCGCGATTTGGCGAGCAACTCGACCGCAGCAGCCCATTGCGGTGTCTCGGCGAGGCGATAGACCGCAAGGAGCGATTTTACCTCGCGCTGGATATTGCTTTCGCCTTCGTCCGATCCGTCGACGGATTCGACGAATTCCGCCAGGTCGTCGCCGATCAGCCAGGGGAAGCCTTCTTCGCTGCTGTCCTTGAGCTCGTTCTTCAACGCCTTGAAGTTGCGATAGCCCAGCTTGCGGGCAAAGCGACCGATGGTGATTTCGCTGACCCCGACCTTGTCGGCCAGCGACATTGCGGTTTCAAAGGCGAGGGTGGCGTAATGCGCCAGCATATAGGCGGCGACTGCGCGGTCGGCGGACGAATAATTGTCCAGGTCGGTTTGCAGTCGCTGCAACAGCGGGACATTGGGGATTGCGGGACGCTCGGCGCTGGATGCACCGGACAGTGGGGCCGCTCCATGCTGGCTGTCACTCATCCGAAGCTCTCCCATCTCAATTATGTTAGTTAACCCTTCAAAACTATCAATTGACAGAAATATAGCAACTCTATTTTAGTCGGGTGGATATCGGTCATCCGAACAACGAAGGGGGCCGCCAGATTTCAGAATTTGTTGAGGGGATATGCGATGAACAGGCTTGGGCGGAATGGGGGCTTCGGAAGCGCAATGCGGACGGGCCGCAGGCGCCATCTGGTGGTGGTGGGCGCGCTCGCGTTGCAAGCGGGGCTTTTGGCCGGACCCGCGCAAGCGCAAGAAGCCGAGCCCGCCGCAACTGCCGAAGGCGATACGATCGTCGTCAGCGGCCGTCGCTATCTCAGCGAGGATACGAGCGGCACCACTGGCCTGCCGCTGTCGCTGGAGAAAGTGCCCCAGTCGATCACGCTGATCAGCGAGGATTTTCTGGAAGCGACCGACGCCAAGACCTTGGGCGATGTCGCGCAATATACGCCGGGCGCCCTGTTCGACGGAAATCCGGGCGGGACATCTTCGATCATCAAGCTGCGCGGTTTCGCGGCAGGCAATGCGATCGACGGGTTGAATGTGGGGGCGCTCGACTATGAGCCCGATTTTGCGACGCTCGAGCGCCTTGAAATCGTCAAGGGGCCGACGTCGGTGGTGTATGGCGCGGCCAATCCGGGCGGCATCATCAATCAGGTGACCAAGAGTGCACGAGCGGGAACGCCGTCGCATATCGAACTGCTCGGCGGCTCTTGGGACCGCTGGCGTATCGAGGGTCAGCTTGCGGGCGCGTTGAACACTGCGGAGACAGTCCATGTCATCGGCATCGCCGTCCATGAAGAGGGCGGTAGTTTCATGGATCGGATCGGTTCGGCCAAGACGGTGCTTTATGCAGGCATCGACGCCGATCTGTCGTCCAACCTGACCGGTTATATCCATGGCGGGTATGAGCGCTATCGGCGGACCTCGTTCGATGGCATTCCGACCTTGCCCGACGGGTCACCTGCGCCGGTTGGCCGGTCCTTCTTCATTGGCTCCGGCGATTTCGAACTGGTGACGCCGGTGGTCCGGGTCAATGGCGGCCTCGACTGGGAGGCGTCGTCGGCGCTCTCGGTCAGCCTCAAGGTCAATTATCTCCGCTCGAACACGACGGGCGAAAGCGGTTTCGGATATGATCTGCAGCCGAACGGCGACTTCCTGATTGCGGTCAACAGGATCACCAAAAGTTCGACAGAGGCGTTCAGCGCCGGGCTGTCGGGCGTTTACAAGTTCGACGATCTCGGGCTCGCCGACAGCTTCATCACCGTCGCGGCCAATTATCAGGATTATGAGACGCAGCAGGCCGGTACGATCCCCGACATGTCGCAGGGCGATGTCGCCAACCTCTTCGATGGCGTCGACGCGATCGAAGCGCTCTTCAACAGCCGGACCTATCCGGGCTTCGACTATGGCCTGAACCGCCGGCTTCGTTATTTTACCCTGTCGACGCAGGCGAGCATCAAGGTGGCGGAGCCGCTGACCCTGCTTGGCGGCATTTCATGGGCCAAGCCCGATGTCAGCAAGCAGTCACGCACCGGCCCCTGGCAGGATTTCAGCGGCGACAGCCAGACCAGCCTGCGCCTCGCTGCAACGCTGGAGCCTGTGAAAGGGCTGAATTTCTATGCCTCCTATAGCGAATCCTTCCAGCCGCAGCTGTTCATCGATGCCGTCGGCGACGTCCTGCCGCCGCTTGCCGGCGAGCAATATGAGCTCGGGATCAAATATGTATCGCCCGACCGGCGGATTCTTTTGACCGCCGCGCTGTTCGACGTCCGACAGGCCAATCAGGCACGGTATGACCAGACCATCGACCTGATCGACCGCTATGCTCCGGTGGGCAAGGTCCGTCACCGCGGGTTCGAAGTGCAGGCGGTGGGCGAGATCACCAAGGGCTGGCAGGTCAATGCCGGGGTGGCTATTCTCGATCCGACGATCCGCGAGGATGATGATGCGACGATGATCGGCAAGACTTTGACGTTTTTGCCGAGGAGCACCGCGAGCATCTACACCAGCTATGAATTCGGCGGCGGCGCTTTCGTTGGCGGCGGTATCCGTTATGTCGGCTCGGTCAAGACTGACTTCGACCGCGCGACACGCGACATTGCGTCCTACACGCTGGTCGATGCGTCGGCGGGTTATGATTTCGAGCGCTTCCGCGTGCAGCTGAACGTCAAGAATCTCTTCGACAAGCATTATTTCGTGAACAATTATCAGACGCTGTTTTACGGCAATGTCGTCGGTGAACCGCGCAGCGTGACCGTCTCGCTGCGCGCGAACTTCTGACCATTCGTGGTAGGTCAGCTCAATGAAAAGCGCGCTGTCATGACGCGGCGGCGACCGATCCTCCTGCTGGCGGCGGCGCTGGCAGGGCTTCCCGCTGCGGCGCGGGCCGAGCCGGTCCATGACATCGTCTTCATCGGCGCGCGCGCGATCGATCCCGAAACCGGGCTCGATGCGATCCGCAACATCGCGGTCGACGGCGACCGGGTCGTTGCGGTGGTCGAGACACCGCTCAGGGGAAAGCGGACGATCGACGCGCGCGGTCTGGTCGCCGCGCCGGGCTTCATCGACCTGCATTCGCACGCAACTACCCTCGAAGCCGCGCGCTATCAGGTGAAGGACGGCGTGACGACCCGGCTCGAGCTGGAGATCGGCACTTGGCCAGTGTCGGCCTGGTACGAAAAAAAACAGGGGCATGAGCTTCTGAACTACGGGACAAGTGTGGGCCACACACCCGTGCGTTACTATGTGCAAAAGGGTGAGGGCGCGGCGGGGCTTGCGGCGCTTCGCGATCCGATGGAAAAATTCGGCGCGCCCGAGGCTGATCAGCCGATCTCCGACGCGGCCTCAGCGCGGTTGTCGCAATTGCTTGAACAAGGGGTAAGCGAGGGCGCGATCGGGATTGGCAGCGGCACCCAATATGCGGCGGGGATCAGCCACAAGGAGATGCTGGCCGTCACCCGCGCCGCCGCGAACACACAAAGCTGCCTCTTCACCCATATCCGTCATGGCAGCCTCGTCGAGCCCGACAGCACATTGGAAGCGGTGCAGGAAAATATCGCGAACGCCGCGATCACCGGTGCCTGCGTCCATATCGCGCATATCAACAGCATGGCGATGTCGGATGCGCCGATGATGGCGGGGCTGATCCGCGACGCGCATGCGCGCGGCGTCGATGTCTCGACCGAAACCTATCCATGGGGTGGATCGGTCGATGCGGTGCGCAGCCATTTCTTCGATCCCGGCTGGGAAAAACGCTGGGGCGTCGGCGTCGGCGACCTTCAGTCGCGCGTGACCGGCAAGCGGTTGACGCAGGCCGAATTCGACGCGCTGCGATTGGGTGCCGGCGACGACGGCGTGATCATGCATATGAACAGCGAGGCGACCATTGCAGCGCTGCTGGCCAACCCGACGGTCATCGTCGCGAGCGATGGCGGCCGGATCGAGGGTCCGAATGGCCATCCGCGCTCGGCGGGCAGCTTCGCCCGCGTGCTCGGCCACTATGTGCGCGAGACGAAGGCACTGAGCCTGAACGAGGCGATCCGCAAGATGACGCTGATGCCCGCGCGACGATTGCAGGGGTTTGTACCCGCGATGGCGCGCAAGGGGCGGCTCCAGTCCGGCGCCGATGCCGATATCGTGCTGTTCGATCCCGCGACGGTCGGCACGAACGCGACCTATGGCGACGCTGCGCGCATGTCGGACGGCTTTCACTATGTGATGGTCAATGGTGTGCTGGTCGTCGAAGGCGGGATGCTGGTCGAAGACGTGCGGCCCGGACGGCCGGTCATTTCGCGGGCCAAGCCATGAGCGATACGACCGACCTGCCGCAACCCTATCTGCTGTTCCTCGGCGATGCCGACGACACGACCTTTCTCAAGACCGGGCTTGGCCTGCGCGATTGGGCGCCGGATCTGTGCCTCGCCGAGCATAAGTGCGACGGCGCCGCGGCCACGCTCGGCCTGCCCGCGATGCATCCGCGTGAGGCCCATTCCGCCGGTGCGCGGGCGCTGGTCATTTCGGCGGCGTCGATCGGTGGTGCGATCCGCCCGGCATGGATTCCTTATCTGGTCGAGGCGCTCGAAGCTGGGCTCGATATCGTCAGCGGCGCACATGATCGGCTGGCGGACAACCCGCTCCTCAAAAGCGTTGCCGAAGCAAAGGGCCGCCGCCTGATCGACGTGCGGACACCCCCGCCGGAAATTCCGATCGCAACGGGACGGCGGCGGAGCGGCAAGCGCCTCCTGACGGTTGGCACCGACTGTGCGTTGGGGAAAAAATATACCGCGCTGGCGCTCGCCGACGCCTTTCGCGCGCGCGGCGTCGACGCCGATTTTCGCGCGACGGGGCAGACGGGGATTATGATTGCGGGATCGGGCATTCCGATCGACGCCGTCGTCAGCGATTTCGTTGCGGGCGCGGCCGAGGCGCTGAGTCCCGACGCCGAACCCGCGCATTGGGACGTGATTGAGGGGCAGGGTTCGCTCTTCCACCCTTCCTATGCCGGGGTCTCGCTCGGGCTGTTGCATGGGTCGCAGCCCGATGTGCTGATACTGTGCCACGCCCACGGGCGCCAGCGCATCGTCGGCCTGCCGGATTATCCGCTGCCGTCGATTGGCCGCGCGATTGAGGTGACGCTGGAGCAGGCGCGGCTCACCAACCCGCACGTGCGTTGTGCCGGGGTCTCGCTCAACACCGCTGGACTTTCAGTCGAAGAGGCGGCTGTTGCCGTCATCGCGTTGTCGCACGAGTGGGGCGTGCCGGTTGCCGATCCGATGCGGCCGGGGGTGGCGTTCGACCGGCTGGCGGACGCATGCCTCGCATGATCCGCCTGCTTCTCGCCCTGTCGCTAATGCTCGGGTTTGGCGCGGGAGCGGCTGCACAGGGCGGCATTACGCAATCGGCGCTCGACGATGTGCGGGCAATGGTCGAAGCGGCGCCAGCCGACATCGGCCTCGTCGTCGCGGTCACCGATCGCGACCGGATGCGGCTCGTCGCGACGCGCGGCTATGCCGATATCGCACGCAAGCAGCCGGTGACGCCCGACACACGCTTTGCGATCGGGTCGATATCCAAATCCTTCACCGCGATCGCCCTGATGCAAATGGCCGACGAGGGGCGCTTCGATCCCGACGCGCCGATCGCGCGCTATCTTCCCGATTTCCATCCACGCTCGAAATTCGCGCCGATCACCGGCCATGCGTTGCTGACGCACACCGCGGGGCTTCCCAATTATCTGGCGCATGTCGCCTCGATGCGCTTCCTGATCGCGGCGCTCGGCGATTTCGAACCACATTATGCTCCCGGCGCACATTTCTGGTACTCAAACACCGGCTATCAGCTGCTCGGCTATGCTGCCGAGGCGATCGAACACCGACCCTTCCCGCTGACCCTCCAGCAACGGGTGCTGGACCCGCTGGGCATGACGTCCACTGCGCCGCAGATCGACGACCGGCTGCGCGGCCGGATCGCAACGAGCTATGTGCGCACCCCCGATGGCGATTATGCCGAGGCGCCGTGGTTCGACTATCTGTCGGCTGATGGTGCGATCGTCTCGAACGCCGCCGACATGGGTGCCTATGCGCGCATGTTGCTTGCGCGCGGCAAGGCGCCGGGCGGACAATTGATTTCGGCACGCGCCTTCGACCGCTTCGCGACCGCAGTGCGCGGCGATTATGGTTATGGAGTCGATGTGCTGGACAGCGGCCGGGTGCTTGCGCACAGTGGATCGATCGCGGGGTTTCAGGCCTACCTGATCGCGTATCTCGATGAAGGCTTCGCGGTGACATTTCTTGGCAATGGTCCGCTCGACAAGGCGCTGCGCGAACGCATCGTCGCGCGACTGTCGAAAGCCAAGGCTGCAACGGCGACCGCATCACCGACCACCGCATGGCCCGACGCGGAAAGCTTTACCGGTCGCTTCGTCGCTGCCGACGGGCGTGAGCTGGTTTTCCGGACCGATCGCCCGGGCGGACTTGCGCTTGCGCAAGATGGTGCGTCTGCGCCGCTGGCGCGCTTGGGGAAGCAGAGTTGGGGGCTGTATCTTACGCCGAAGGGGCCGCGCGCTTTTCTCTTCTTCCGTGATGCGGCGGGCAAGGTGACCGACGTGTCGGAGGGGGCTTCGGGTTATGCAATGCCGGGCAGCGAGCATCCGCCAGCGGAAGCTCCCGCCGCCTATCGCGCACTTGTGGGGCGCTATGCTGCGCACGGCGAGGAGGGCCCGGGCGTCCGCATCTTCGTGCGTAGCGGCCAGCTGACGATGGCCTACGCCGACGCGAGTTCCGCAACATCGCTTATCGAGGAGGCGCCGCACCGCTTCCGTTTTGCCATGCCTGAACACGCACCTGAATGGCTCGCTTTCGACACGGTCATCGACGGGCAGGCGCAGCGCCTGACTTTCAGCGGTGTCCCGCTCTACCGGATCGACCTGCCATGAGGTTCGGGCTGCGGCTGGCCGGCCTTGCCTGCGCGATGTCGGTAGCGGCGCCTGCAAATGCGACGTCGGAGGACAGCGGCTTCGTCGCTTGGGCGCGTGCGAACGCGGTCGCGCTTCCCGCGTGCGATGGGTGGTCACAACCGGCGGTATCGAAGGTGCTGGCGAAGACCGTCGGCGATGCCCGCGTCGTCGCGCTCGGTGAGCCTGCGCACGGGATGCGCGAGCCACTGGCGCTGCGCAACTGCCTGTTCCGCTATCTGGTCGAGCAGCAGGGCTTCACCGCGATCGCGCTCGAAACCGGCCTGAACGAATCGCGCCAACTCCACGATTACACCGCAGGCGGCGCGGGCGATGCGCGCGATATTGCGCGGCGCGGTTTCACCTGGGGCTTCTGGCGCTATCCCGAGAATATCGCACTGCTCGACTGGATCCGAAGCTACAATACAGACTCTGCGCACAGCAGAAAAATCCGCCTCTACGGCATCGACATGAGCGGCGGCGACGCCAGCGGCGCATGGAAGAATGCGCGTACGACATTGGATGACAGTCTCGCCTTTTTGTCGAGGGCTGCGCCGCAGCAATCCGCACGCGCGATACGGCGTCTTCAGCCGTTCCTCGACCAGTTCAGCGTTCCCGGCTATATTGGGATGACGGTCAGCGGGCGGGCGAGGCTGCGATCGGAAATCGGCGGCCTGATCGCCTTTTTCGATCGGCATCGCGCGGCGTTGATCGCCGCATCATCGCAGACCGACTATGACTGGGCGCGTCAGAATGCTGTCGCGGCGCGCCAGCTCGAAGCCCTGTTTCAAGTGTCGGGATTGCCGAATGCGGACGGTGGCTTGTCGCCCGACGACTATAAGGCCGATGCGGCGCGCGATGCAGCGATGGCGGCCAATGTCGGCTGGGTTCTGGACCGCGAAGGGACGCATGGCCGGATCCTGGTCTTCGCGCACAACGGCCATGTCATGAACGCCCGCACCCGCGGCGGTATCTGGTCGGTTTATGCGCAGGCCCCCGCCGCGATGGGGGAGCATCTGCGTGCCGGGCTGGGCCAAAAGTTGTTGATCATGGCGAGTAGCGGCGGTGTGGTCACACGGGAATTGCCGGGCCAGGGGAAGCCCGCAAGCCTCGACGCCGCCTTGACCAAGATCGGTCTCGAACATTTTCTTCTCGACCTGAGGAGGGCGCGAAAGGATGCGCCGGCGGCGCAATGGCTGGCGCAGACCCAATCGCTGCGGGTCAATTTCGATACCGAAAATCTGGTCGCTCCGGCGACGGCTTTCGATGCGCTCGTCTATTATCATCGGTTGACGCCCGCGACCTAGGTCGATGCGATTGGCGCGAACAGGCTAGCGGATCACCTCCATCAGATTGCGTCCGTCCTCCCGCTCGGACACGCGGAAACAGGTGCCGGTGAAGCGTTCGATCAGGCGCGCCGCGGTGCGCGTGTGTTCGCTTAGCTTGACCGTCGTGAACGCCCCGTCATGCGCGAACGCCATCGGCAGCAGCAGCTGGTCCTGCAGATAGGGACCGGCAAAGGCGCCCGACGCGAGATAGCCCGCCATGCGCCTGGCCGCGGTCTGCGCCAGCCGTTCGGCGGGCACGCCGAGCTTGCCGAAGCCCGACATGACTTCGGTCACCTGATCGAATTCCGCCTCGATCAGCAGGGCGTTACCGGGCCCCTGTTCGGCCGGCAGCTGGCGCGCGACAAAGGCCTTGTCGGGCCAGTCGGCGAGGACCTTGCGCGCGGCCTTGAGTTCGCGGTCGGCGATGTCGAACGGGACGCCCGCAACGATCGCGGTCGCCGACACGCCGCGCGCTTCGCCGCGATCGATGCACAGGGTCGGGCGCAGCGGGGAGGGGGCAATATCGACCTCGATCCGCCCGCCACCGCGCGGGAAGAAACCGTGACGGACCAGCCGCGCCGATATGGTCGGCCCCATGCGGTTGATGATGGGGAGCAGCGAGCGCGCGAGAAACTCGAACGGCGGCGCCGCCATCGCATGGGTGCCGCCCTCGATCACGACGCGTGACGGTGCGTCCGCCAGCATCAGCGGAACGAGGATCGTCTGGAGGACAAGTCCGGTGCTGCCCGCGGTGCCGACCGCGAAGTGATAGTCGCCGGGCATGACCGTGCCGGGCCGGAAGCCGATGCGGGTCGATCCGACCGCGAGGCCCGTACATTCGGCGGCGCCGATGACACACGCGGCCTCGATCGCGGTGACATGCTGGCGCATGAGCCCCGGCTTTTCACGGCCGCCGCGAATATTCTCGATCGTGAAGGGCTCGCCGGTGAGCAGCGACAGTGCGCACGCATAGCGCAGCACCTGTCCGCCGCCTTCGCCTTCGGAGCCGTCGATGATGATCATGTTTCTGTAATCCAGTTCGTATGATGCGGGTCGGGGACAAATACCCGCGGCGTCCAGCAATCGGTGCGCAATGTGCCGACGTCGCTGCCGCATTGGCAAATCTGATTGGGACCGTCACAGCCATCGAGTCCACAACATCCGTTGAGCCGACGCGCATTGCGCGTTTGGCGCACGGCTTCAGTGAGATCGTCAGGATTCAGCCAATATTGCGGAACGAAATCGAGCAGGGCCGGCACATCGCTATAGGATCGCTCAATCGCTTCCCAGCTTTTGAACGCGATCCCACGCGGAGTGAGCGGCTTGCCCTCCTCATACTCTGGCGGAATGACGCCGGGCGCCTTGCCTGAAACGATACTCAGTGGGTGCGTCAATCGCGCCTCGCAGGCGGCACAGCACAATATCTGCTTCACGGAAAATCTCCGGTAATGGCGGCGTGAAGGGTTACCCCTTCACGCACACCACCTGCTTCAGCGTATGGACGATCTCGACGAGGTCGGCCTGCGCCGCCATCACCGCCTCGATCGGCTTGTATGCCTTGGGCGTCTCATCGATCACGCCCGCGTCCTTGCGACATTCGACGCCCGCGGTGTCGGCGATATGCTCGTCGAGCGTGACGAGCTTTTTCGCCGCGGTCCGGCTCATCACGCGGCCGGCGCCGTGGCTGCAGCTGTCGAAGCTTTCGGGATTGCCGAGCCCGCGCACGATGAACGATTTCGCGCCCATCGAGCCCGGAATGATCCCCAGCGTTCCCTTCGCCGCACGCACCGCGCCCTTGCGGGTGACCAGCACATTCTCGCCGAAGTGGTTCTCGCGCGTCACATAATTGTGATGGCAATTCACCGCTTCCATCTCGGCCTCGAAGGGCTTGGCGATCTGGCGCCGCAGCGCTGCGATCACATTGGCCATCATCATCCGCCGGTTGAGCGCGGCAAAGTCCTGCGCCCAACCAACCGCCTCGACATATTCGTCGAAATGGTCGGTCCCTTCGGGGAAATAGGCGAGGTCTTCATCGGGCAGGTTGATGAACCATTTGCGCATGTCCTTCTTCGCCAGTTCGATGAAATAGGTGCCGATCGCATTGCCGACCCCGCGCGACCCCGAATGGAGCATCACCCACACCCGCGCATCCTGATCGAGGCATAGCTCGATGAAATGATTGCCCGTGCCGAGCGTCCCCAGATGCGTGAGGTTGTTGGTGTTCTTGAGCCGCGGATGCTTGGCGACGATATGGCCGAAGCGCTCGGCGAGCGTCGCCCACGCGTCGACGATCGCCGGCGGCGGATCGCCCCACGAGCCATGGTCACGCCGGCCACGTCCGACCGAACGGCCATGCGGAACCGCCTGTTCGATCGCCGAACGAATACCTTCGAGCGTGTCGGGCAGGTCGTGCGCCAACAGCGATGTGCGCGCCGCCATCATGCCGCAGCCGATGTCGACCCCGACCGCCGCGGGAATCACCGCACCCTTGGTCGGGATCACCGAGCCTACCGTCGCGCCGATCCCGACATGGACGTCGGGCATCGCCGCGACATGCTTGAACACGAACGGCATTTGCGCCGCGCGCGCCAGCTGGGCGCGCGCGCCATCCTCGACCGGGACACCGCGGGTCCACATCTTGACCGGCTTGCCGCCGTCGACGTGCTGAACTTCGTAGGTCGTCTGGGTCATGGCTGACCTCCTTCTTGTTTTCATGGTGCCAGCAACCAGAGGTAGCGAGACAATTTTATGTGCCTGGAGGACTTTAGGGGCGGCCAGCCCATTCCGGCCGCCCCTTCGCTCCGCTCGTGCCGGGAGACGTGAACCCCGACGAAAGAGAGAATTGCAGGAGGCGTGCCAAATTCAGAAAGTGGACGATGATATCATATAATTCATTGTTATCAGGTGAAAAATTTCCATTTCGTTTTCAACGCGGAAATGGGAAGTGTGACAAATATGATTATATTGTATCGTAATTTATCCTGACATATAAACTGGCTATGAAGCCCGTCACCGTCATCGGATTCCTCGGCTCGACTCTCGATGCCGCAAAATTTGGCCCGTCGCGCTGGAGCAAGTGGCGGCCGACGGTCAGCATCTGCATGCAGGAAGATTTGCGGGTCGACCGCTTCATCCTGCTCCACGGCAGCTATCATCGCCGCCTCGCCGAACATGTCGCCGACGATATCCGCGACGTGTCGCCAGAGACTGAGGTGGTACAGCATCTTCTCGACTTCGAAGATGCCTGGGACTTCGAGGAGGTCTATGGAAAACTGCTAGACTTCGCGCGCGGCTTTCCGTTCGATCCCGACAATCAGGATTATCTGGTCCACATCACGACCGGGACCCATGTTGCGCAAATCTGCCTCTTCCTGCTGACCGAGGCGCGCTATCTGCCGGGGCGCCTTCTGCAGACCCAGCCACAGCGCGGTGCGCCGCAGCCGATCGGGACGTGGAATGCCATCGACCTCGACCTCTCGCGCTACGACAGTATCGCGACGCGCTTTGCCGAAGCGAGCGCCGAGAGCACGAGCTTCCTGAAAAGCGGCATCGAGACCCGCAACGCCGCCTTCAACCGGATGATCGAGGAGATCGAGCAGGTCGCGGTGCGCAGTCGCGCGCCCATCCTGCTGATGGGCCCGACCGGTGCTGGCAAGAGCCAGCTCGCGCGTAAAATATACGAGCTCAAGAAACTGCGCCACCAGATTGCAGGACCATTCGTCGAGGTGAATTGCGCGACGCTGAAAGGCGACAGCGCGATGTCGGCGCTGTTCGGCCACCGCAAGGGTGCTTTCACCGGCGCGGCGCAGGATCGCCCCGGTCTGCTCAGGTCGGCCGACAAGGGGCTGCTCTTTCTCGACGAGATCGGCGAACTCGGCCTCGACGAGCAGGCGATGATCCTGCGCGCGATCGAGGAAGGACGTTTCCTTCCCGTCGGCGCCGACAGCGAAGCGAAGAGCGAGTTCCAGCTGCTCGCCGGCACCAACCGCGACCTCGTCGCGGAAGTGGCCGCTGGCCGCTTCCGCGACGATCTGTTTGCGCGCCTCAACCTCTGGACGTTCGGTCTGCCGGGGCTCGCCGAGCGCCGCGAGGACATTGCCCCCAATCTCGATTACGAGCTGGAGCGCTTCGCCGAACGCGAGGGGGCCCGGGTCACCTTCAACAAGGAGGCGCGCGACAAATATCTGGGCTTCGCCGAGAGTGCGGCTGCGTTGTGGAAAGGCAATTTCCGCGACCTTGCTGCCAGCGTCACCCGCATGGCGACACTCAGCCTGACGGGGCGCATCGATTCTGATGCGGTGGCCTTCGAGACTGGCAGGCTGCGATCGCTGTGGTCGACCGGCGATGTCGGGGGCGACGTACTCGACCATTGGCTGTCGTCCGACCGGCTCAAACGGATCGATCCTTTCGACCGGGTGCAGCTCGCCTATGTCGTCGACATCTGCCGACAGAACAGCAGCCTGTCCGCCGCCGGGCGGGCGCTCTTCTCGGCCTCGCGGGAGGAGCGCAGGTCAACCAATGATGCGGATCGATTGCGGAAGTATCTTGCCCGCTTCGACCTCGACTGGAGCGCTGTCACTGCGCGCTAGGCGCTGTTTCCCAATGCCGGTCACAGGGAGCTGGATGGGCTTCGAAACGTAGCGGTTGCATTTATTCGCACGTTGAGAGTTTTGTGGCGAAATGATAGAAAAATAGCGCTCTGTTGTGCGGTGATTTCCTGAAGTGGAGAGTCAAATGCGCAAATTCTTGAAAAGAACTATACTTTTAAGTTCATCAGCTTTTCTTTCCAGTTCATCGTCCGGAGCTTATTTCTCGCCGGAAGCGCTCGCGATGCTCGACCCGACGCGGCTGGCGTCGTCTTTTTGCGGCGGCAGGGCCGCCGTGGCGACGCTGCGACAGGAGTTGGCGTTCGCGGCGACGGTCGCCGGTCCGGTCGGTGCAGCATCTGCTCCAATACCGCTCTACCCCGATCTCAAGGCCCCGCGCATGCCGGTCACGACGGCCAACGCGCGGGCGCGCGATTATTTCAATCAGGGCCTGTTGCTCACCTATGGCTTCAACCATGCGGGTGCGGTCCGCTCGTTCCGCGAAGCGCAGCGGCTCGATCCCAAATGTGCGATGTGCTGGTGGGGTGAGGCGCTCGCTTTGGGGCCGAATATCAACGCGCCGATGGATGAGCGCGACCGCGATGCGGCGCTGGCCGCGATGGATCGGGCGCTGGCGCTGCGTGCGCAGGCGTCGCCAATGGAGCGGGCGTTGATCGACGCGATCGCGCTTCGCTATGCGCGCGACCCGAACGCCGACCGCGTCGCGCTCGACGCCGCCTATGCCGATGCGATGCTGGATGTCGCGCGCCGTTTCCCGAAAGACGACGACGTCGCGGTGCTGACGGCCGAGGCGGTGATGGACACCAGCCCATGGAATTATTGGGAAGCCGACAAAAAAACGCCAGTGGGCCGCAGCGGCGAGGCAGTCCGTCTGGTCGAGGCCGTTCTCGCCCGCAATTCGGGCAATCTTCAGGCCGCGCATCTCTATGTCCACCTGATGGAGAATAGCGCCGATCCGCAGCGCGCCGAAGCCGCCGCCGACCGGCTCGCCCGGCCGCTCGCGCCGAGCGCGGGGCATCTCGTCCATATGCCGTCGCATATCTATGCAGTCCGGGGGCGCTATGCCGATGCGATGCGAGTGAATATCGCGGCGGCGCGCGCCGACGAAACTTTCATCCGCGACACCGATGATCGCGGCCTCGTCCGCTACGGCTATTATCCGCACAATATCCATTTCATCGTCACCTCGGCGCAAATGGCGGGCGACATGGGCACTGCGATCCGCGAGGCGAAGCGCCTGCGCACGGTGCTCGACCCCGAAACATCTGCACGGATTGCATGGATTCAGGCGATCGATGCCGCGCCCTATCTCGCGATGGCGCAGTTCGCGCAGCCCGATGCGATCCTCGCCATGCCGCCAGCCGATCCGCGCCTGCCCTATGCGGTGGCGATGCGGCACTACGCCCGCGCAGTGGCGCAAGCCGGGCGGCGCGACCGCGCGGCGTTTGACCGCGAAATCGCGGCGCTGGCGGCGCTGCGCAATTCGGATGCCTTTGCGTCGATGATCGCACAGGGCGTACCCGCGCCCGACCTCCTCTCGCTCGCCGAAGCCGTCGCGCGCGGGCGTTTTGCGCGGGCTGAGGGACGCTTCGACGATGCGGTGCGCCACTATCGCGCAGCGATGACTTTCGAGGGCAAGATTCCGTATCAGGAACCGGCCTATTGGTATTATCCGGTCAGCCAGTCGCTGGGCGCGGCGCTGTTCGAGGCCGGGCGCTATGACGAAGCCGGTCAGGCCTTCCGCGCAGCGCTCTTGCAAACACCGCGAAACGGCTGGGCGCTCTACGGGCTGACCCGCAGCGAGGAGGCGCAGAAACATGGTCTCGAAGCCGCGGCGGCGCGCCGGGCGTTTGAGCGCGAATGGCAGGGTGATGCGAGTTGGCTGCGCATGGAGCGGCTCTAGATCTTGCAATATCGAGCAAGCGGCCCCGTGCCGCCTTCCGAAGCCGGCATCTGCTCATATGAGTGTCAAATGTGGGGAATCCGCTTGTTGGGCCGCATGAAAGCTGCTTCTGCAGCCATATGAAATCAACCAATGAGACCCTGGAAGAGCTTGGCTGGAGGGACTGGTTCAGCGAACAGGTCGCGCCCGACGAAAAGGAGCAATGTCATCCCGTCCGGGTGATGGCCGTCCATCGCGGCAAGATTGCCGTGGCGGGCGCGGGGGGGCAGGGCTTTATCACCCCTCATATTCCCGGGGCAAAACCATCTGACGATCATCCGACGGTTGGTGACTGGTTACTGGTCGATCGTCACACCGACCTGCCCGTCCGCGTCCTTGGCCGGATGAACCTGTTCAAGCGTCGCTCACCGGGCGATCCGCGCAAGGATCAGATGATCGCCGCCAACGTCGACACGCTGTTCATCGTCGCATCGTGCAATCAGGATTTCAGCGTCGCGCGGCTGGAGCGCTATCTGGTGCTGGCACGCGAAGTGGGGGTGAACCCGGTGGTGGTTCTGACCAAGGCCGATCTGACGGACGATCCGGAAGTTTTCGCGGCGGCTGCGCGCGCGATCGAGCCGGGGCTGCGCGTCGAAACCGTCAACGGCCGCGATCCCGCCAGCGTGGCGCACCTCGCATCCTGGTGCGGCCCGGGCGAAACCGTTGCGCTTCTGGGATCATCGGGTGTGGGAAAATCCACCCTCGTCAACGGTTTGCGGCGTTCGGACAGCATCGCCACGCAGGCGATCCGCGCCCGCGACGGGACGGGGCGCCACACGACCACCGTACGCGAAATGCACCGGCTCGAGCGCGGCGGCTGGCTGCTCGACACGCCCGGTATGCGCGAGCTGCAGCTTTCCGACGCGGGCGCAGGAATATCGGAGGTTTTCGACGATTTTATCGAAGTGGCGCAACACTGCCGCTTCTCGAACTGCGCACATGGCGTCGAGCCGGGCTGCGCCGTTCGGGCGGCCATTGCCGAGGGCGCGCTGACATCGGAGCGTTTCGATCGCTGGCGCAAGCTGGCGGCCGAGGAAGACGCCAGCGCTGCGCGCTATACGAAGCGGACTCGATAGGTCGGTTCAAAAGGCGACGTCGACCATTATTGTGTCGGTATAGGGCCCAGGCGGCGGCGTGAGCTGACCCGGAAGGATGGCTGCGCGATAGTTGAAGCCCTGCGTAGTCACCGAATCATGGACGCCGGGATTGGCATCGGCCGTCCCGCTGCTGCGCCGGGCGGTGCCGATCGATCCCCAGCGGTCGGTTGAGTTGGTGCCCTTGTAGATTTCATAGCGCAGATAATTGCTGCCGTTGCGCATGCGGCGCACGCCACTATCCGGATTATTGCCGTCGCCGAGGCCAACTGTGTAGCTCGCCCCCGCGCTGCAACGGATCAGGATGGTGCGCGTGATCGGATTGAAGCTGCCGGCGAGCGGCGCCGGGCTGAAGCCCGCATTGGGGGCGGTGATGACGCAATCATTTTCCACTACCAGCGCAACATTGATCCGGACGGCGACGCCGGTGCCCCAGACGGTCGGCGGAGTGAGCAGCGGACGGACGAGGCCGGGGCTGTTCGAATAGGCGAGGCACGCGAGCACGCCCAGCGAACAGACCGAATGATACCAGCGCATATCGAGGAAACCCGAATAGGTCCCAGCCTGCAATCCTGGCGTGGCCGTGGTGCGGATATAGATGGGGATGCTGTTGTTAGTGCCGGAAAAGAGGCTGAGGAGGCTGGTCGAGGACAGATTCTGGAAATTGCCGACCGTCAGCGGCGTGCCGCCTGCGGTGAGCGAGGCGGCGTAGGTGATTGTCTGTCCGGTGGGGCCGGTGAGTAGAAAAGTCGATGCATCGACGCGCAGGGCAATATAATGTGTGGCGAGCAAGGCGAGCGTTACGTCGCACTGAAGGCCCGCCGATCCGCTTCCCTGTTGCGGCGTCGTGCCGACGGCATAGGAGCTGGCATTGACTAGGTTGGTGCTCGCTGTAGCGGTCGTGCACGCCGCCGACGCGGCGCTGGTTATCAGCGCCGCAGCGATGAATACGGACAGGGCGCAGATAAGGCGCGTCAGGGTCGGCATGTCAGATTCCCCAGTTCGATGAGATCGTCGGCCTTTGCATCGGCGGCAAAGGCAATGTGGCAGGTGTCGCCGTCGGGGAGCTTCACCTCCACCAGATTGTCGGCGGCCACCCGTTCGATGAAGAGCAGGCCGTCCCAGCCGATATAGGTCGAAATCGTTCCATTGATGGTCGCGGCCGATCCGGCGGGCAGCGGTTCGCCGGCAACACTTCTGATCGTCGCGCGTGCCGCCGTCACATGTTCGACCGGGAAACGGATGACATGACCGCTGCCCGCCGCGACGGCGACGTGCTGGCTGACCACCGACGCCTTGACGTTGGCGGGCAGCGCCAGCGTGTCGATGTCGTAACGCGCGGAATAATAGGCGCTCGCCGAGGGAATGAGCAGCTGGCCCTTTTCGTTGGTGGTACCGATCAGCTGGTTTTCATAGCGCACCGGAATCCCGGGTTCGCCATTCGTGCTGACGACGGCAAAGGCGTCGGAGACGCGATTGGCGGCGAAGACCGCGTCGTCCATGAAAACGAGCGAGCCGCTGGCGGCCATCCAGCCGGTGACGTCGCCCCGGCCATAGACTCCGGCGCGTAGCTGGACCGGCTGCATCCGCCAGGTCATGTCGCCGCGCCAATAAGGGCTGGCGCCGTCTTCGCTCACTGCGCTTGCATTCCACCCGATGCCGCCCTCGATCGGGGCTGCGCGCGAATAGTCGGCGCGCAGTCCGGTCCGGCCGTCGGCGCCCTGCGCGACGCCTGCGGCGAAGGTGCCGCCGCCTAGCGCGACGCTCAACGTCAGCGCGCCAGACCAGCTACGATCGACGAAGTCGCGCGACAGGGATGTGTAGAGGCGGCTTTCGCCCCAGAGCGGCAATGCCCAGGCGATGTTCGCGAGGCGGGCGTCTCGGCCCTGTTCCTGCTCGAGGTCGAAATAGCCGATGCCGAGCGTGCCCGCGTGGCCGAGCGACAGGCTGGCAGTCGCGGCGGTCAGCCGCTCCCAGCCACCTCGAGTGCCGCGATCGAGCAGGCCAAGATCGGTATAGTCGCCGTCGCGCCGGCTGTGCCGCAGCCCGATCGAAAAGCCGCGCGTCTGAAAATCATAGCCGATCGTCAGCTCGCCGCCGTCGGCCTCCTTGCGAAAGCTGCGGCTGTAGGATGCGCTAAGGACGCCGAAATTGCCGAGCTTGACGACGCCGCCGCCGCCGGCGAGGCGCATGTCGTCGGCGACCTCGGCGCGCACTTCGAGTGTCACGCTGTCGGTCACGCCATGGCGAGCCGAAGCCGTGGCAGCGGCTGCGCCATAGTCGAAATTGCGGGTGCCATAATTGCGGCGAAAGGAACCGGCGGCCACCGCATAGTCAGTGAGTCCGGGGCGCAGCAATGCGCTGCTGATATAGAAGGGCATGGTGGTCGCGACGCTGCGGCCGTGCATGTCGGTGACGATCAGATTTGCCTCGCCATAGCCATTGACCGGCGGCAGCGTGTCGATCGCGAAGGGGCCGGGGTTCACCTCCGAGCCCGAGATCCGCTGGCCGCCCACGACGAGCTCGACCGCCGAGGGCAGTGCGGCGCTGCCGGCGAATTCGGGAAGCGGATAGGTGACGACGTCGGGGCGCACCGAAAAATCGCGTGAGACCTGAAGTCCGCCAAGACGGACCGCGGGGGCCCAGGGCAGGCTGCGCGTGATGATATCGCCGGCCTCGACTGTCGTCATGCTCTGCTCGTCGGACCAGCGCCAATAGGTGTCGAAACGGACATAGTTTTTCGTGCCGCCTGTCCGCAGCGCGCCGGTCGTCGACATGATGCCGACCGGACCGAAAACGCGGATTTCATGCCACAACGACGCCTGTGTGGGCGTCGTGCCACCGCCGCTGACATAGACGTCATAGTTCAGCAGCGCCCCCATATCATATTTCGCACGCTCGAATTTCTTCGCTGCGCGGCCGATCCGCTGGTTGGGGAGATATTCGGGCGACACGGTCAGGTGCAATTGCTGGCTCGGGGCGTCATAGTCGGCGCGAACGCCCTCGAGGCTGTCGAGGAACAGCGCTTCGTCCGCGGTTTGCAGTTGGAGGCCGGCACGGCGCATGTCGGCGGTACGGAGCTGGAACCGCATCCCCTGCTTTGCGACCGCCGCGACAATGCCACTGCGCATGCCGTTGACGAACAGTTCCAGTTCGAGCTGCTGATTGGCGTCGACATCGATATGCTGAGGCGGCGGCGGCAGGTCGCCATAGCCATCACGCCCATCCGTTGCGTGGGCCAGGGTGGGCGCCATGAGTGCGGCCGCAAACAGCGTTGCCCATCGGAAATACACCGGCAGATGGAGCAAACCGGCCATGGGTCATCATTCCTGCCGGCGCGCGATGGGAACTCCGACCATTCCATTGACCGTTGCGACCAACTCGCCCGTGGTGTCGATATCGTGTGGCAACGGCCAGCGCATCGATGCGCCGGGAAGAACATAGCCGAGCAGGCCTTGGGCGACGGGTGACTTTTTCGATCCTGCTGCAAAGCTCACGTCGGTCAGCCGTGCATGACCGGCTCCCGTGTTGCGGATCTCGAGGAAGCGTTCGTCATCGTCCGCGCTGGTGCTCCATGCGATTTGCGGTGCGGGCGCCACAGGCCGGGCCTTGCTGTCTCTGCGCTGGGCATAGGAGAAAAGCGGCAGCGAATAGCGCATGCGAAAGCTGACTGAAGCACCCGGCGCGGTCGAAGCCGTTCCGGTCGGGACTTCGTCGACCACGATCCTGTAGGGCTTTTCGGCGACTTCGGGCGGCGGCGTCGTGCGCGTCAGTCGTATCAATTGCCGTTCGCCGGCTGCAACGCTGACGATCGGCGGCGTCCCCACGACGTCGTTTTGCGGCGCATAGACATTTTCGCTGCCTTGCTGGGCCCAGGCAAAGATGCGGACCTGAAGCGTGATCGGCGCGGTGCCCGGGTTTTCGAGCCAGAGCGCGGCCGCGCGGTCGTCCCCTTCGATGACGGGGTTGACCGGCCAGATCAGGAGCGAGCCGGGCTGCTGCGCGCTCGCAGGGCGGTGTATCGCAACGAGAAAAAATGCTGCGACCAGCAACAGGGCGATGGAGGCAGGACCGTGTTTCATCGGCTTCTCCGAAAAAGGAGGGGTGATCACCATGTCAGCGTGACCATCAACGTGTCGGTGTAGTTTCCCGGCGGCAGCCCGCCTGGGAGATTGAGCGAAGCGAAAAGTGGCAGGCGCACGTCTTCGCTGTTGGTACCCGTGATCAACATCGCAGCCGAGCCGCCGATTGCGATCGGCTGGCTGCAGGCCGCATCGCGGCACAGGGCATAGGTGATCCGTGCCGCTGTATCGCCGCCACGCTGCAAATGGCGCGCGCCCGTCGCGGCATGGCTGCCGCCGTCGACGCCGATCGTCAGATTGACGCCAGGGGTGCAGCGCAGGCGGATTACTTGCGAAGCGGTCGTGGTCGCCGTGTGTGTCGCGGTCGAAAATGTCGAATCTGTTCCGAAATTCAGCGTTCCGATGGTTCCGGCGGCGCCGCTACCGCCCAGTCCATCGACTAGGCAGCCTGCGACGATCGTTGCGGAAACCTCGAACTGCGCCGACGTTTCCGCCTTCACGGCGGGAATGCCTGCCCCGCACGCGAAGAGGGTGGCGAGTATAGGGCGCATCGTCGGCTGGAGGGCGCGTGCCATCGCTGCGGATCCTGCGTCGGTTCTTCGCCCTAAAGCTCGAGCACCACGGTGACGACGTCGGCATAGACGCCGGGCATCAGGCCAGCTTCGCCAAAGGCGCGGGCGTAGATGTTGACGGTTTGCTGTGCGCCGCCGCCCGCAAGAGCAACGTCGCCGCCAACCGGAATGACGGCCAGGCGGGTCGCGTCTGAATAGAGGTTATAGGTAACGAACTGGCCCGCTTGGGTCTGATGCGCCATGGCGTGGAGGCCCAGGCCGGCGCCATCACCATCGTGCAGCCCCGCGTTGAATGACAGGACGGGAGTGATGCCGTTGCTGCACTGGACAGTGAAGGCTGAGGCGCCGCTCAATATTTGCGAGTCGGCTTGAACGAAGAGCGTGTTCTGCGTGCCGAAATTGATCGTACCGAAATCGGCGCCTGCCGTCCCGTTGTCGAAAGTCTGTCCATTGACTTTGCAACCTGCTTCCAGCGTTATTGTCGCATCAACTGTTCCGGTGATGGCAGCATTTGCAGGTGAAACAGTAAGTGCGATGACAGAAAAAAGCGCGGATGAGATTATAGGTTTCATAGTCATCATGAAAACTCCTCAAAAGGGTCGGTGCCTTTCAATTCGTCTTCCCCACAAGACTTGATCATCTTTAGAAAAAACAGGTTAATAATTTGCCTTTGAGTTAATCGGAAAATATCCATAGGAAAGAACATGGTTTTCGAATGAAACTTTATATAGTTTTGTTAAGTCAGAGACTTATAGGCCATTCCGGCAAGGCGCAGCGGCTTTCCGGTGAACAGGATTCCAGGTGGCCTTGTCGCATGCAGCATGAATTCCTTTCGGCCAAGCGGCGCTGTCGCCAAGTGATAGGGCCTGGCAGCCGGTGGATTTCGATGTGACGGCAATCTTCCCCGGAGACGTCATCAGTCCAGACGGCCTCGAGGTGCGCCGCTGATCAAAAATGTGCTTTCAGCCGTTGTCTGTTCGTCACGCCATTCGACATGGCGAACTGACTGTTCTTCTGTCGATAAATCGTTTTTTCTCCGATTTGAACTATACTCTCCCGCAAGAGAAGGGCAGCAGGGCTAAGGCAATATTTACCGGTTGTGTTCAAGAAGACTATGGGGACCTGGGAGGAAAGATATGTTCAGCGTTCTCGAATGCGTGACCCATCAGCATGACCCGCGTCTCGTTCTTGTTGCGGCACTTGTTTGTATTCTGGGTAATATCTGTCTTTTCGTTGTTCTGAACCGGTCGACGTTCTGCATCGACATCCGTCGTCGCCATTGGCTGGTCGTCGCTGCGGTCGCGGAGGGCGTGGGCGTGTGGGCGACTCACTTTGTCGCGATGCTCGCTTATCGGGGATCGATGCCGATACGGTTCGATGTGGGGCTCACCGTCCTTTCGGTAGCGATCGCGATCGGGTTTTTCTGGTGCTCGCTTCGCTGGCTCGGCAAGGCGCCCGGTATATGGCGCTGCGCCGGCGCCGGCGCCGGAGCCGCGATCGGAGTCGCCGGCATGCACTTCACCGGCATGGCGTCGATCATCGCACCCGCACGGCTGAGCTATGACCCGGTACCGATAATGGTTTCGATATTCCTGTCCGGTCTTTGTTTCTGGGTCGCTTTCCTCGGCTTCGCGAAGACCGCAGGCTGGCGCAAGGTGGCCCTGCCGGCCGCGTTCTCGGTTCTCGCCATCGTCGTAATGCATTTTACCGCCATGTCCGCGACCACACTGGTTCCCGATCCGACGCGCGCCGTCGCATTCTCCACCGCGTTCAATCGCGACTGGTTGGTGTTGGCCGTCGTGCTGGCTGCGCTTGTGCTTGTCGCGCTTGCTCTGGCCGGTTCGGTCATCGATCGGTGGCTCACCGATGCGCATGGCCTTGCCGAGGCCACGCTTGAAGCGCTGGCGATCACCAACGACGATCGGATTGTCGAGGTGAACCACCGGCTTTGCACGCTCCTTGGCGTCAGCGGCGGCGCGTTGATCGGCAGCGCGCCGTCCGACTGGTTCGTGGCAGTGGACGGCGGTCCGTTTGGGACGCCCGACGGGTGTTCCGTCGAGGCTCGTGTCCGCAGCAGTTCGGACGATGATCATATCCTCGAGATCGCGACCCAGACCATCGAATATCGGGGCCGCAGCTGCCGGGTCCTTGCTATTCGAGACCTGTCCGACAGGAAGCGGGCGCAGCGCGCGATCGAGCATCTCGCCTCGCACGATGCGCTGACCGATCTCGCCAATCGCACCCATTTCGGTCGCGCTCTCGATGCCGCTCTCCTTGCCAAAGAACCCTTTGCGATGTTCGCTCTCGACCTCGATCGCTTCAAGGCGGTCAACGACATTTTCGGACATAGCGCGGGCGATGAGATATTGTGCCGTGTCGCCAATGTTTTGAGGGCATCGACTCGCGCTGACGATGTCATCGCCCGCGTGGGCGGCGACGAGTTTCTGATCATCCAGACGGCGGTTTCGGAGCCCGATGAAGCACGCAAGCTCGCCAGCCGTATTCTCGACAATCTGGCGATCGAGATGGATGTCGCGCGCGACCCGATGGCGGTCGGTCTGAGCATCGGGGTCTCGCTTTTTCCGCAGGACGGTCAGGATGCCGAAACGCTGCAGCGCAACGCCGATACGGCGCTTTATCGCGCCAAGAATAACGGGCGGGGGAGCGCCGCCTTCTTCGATCAGGAGATGGACGAACATGCGCGCGAACGCCGCGCGCTCGAGCATGACCTGCGCCATGCTATCGCCCGCGACCAGCTTCACCTTGTGTTTCAGCCGCTTGTGGCGACGGCGTTCGGTTCGATCGTTGGCTATGAGGCGCTGCTCCGCTGGGATCATCCCGAAATGGGCGCAATCGAGCCCGATCAATTCATCCCGATCGCCGAAGAAACCGGCGCCATCGTCGCAATCGGGGAATGGGTGCTTCGCGAAGCCTGCGCCGTCGCTGCAACCTGGCCAGACAATGTCTCGATTGCGGTCAATGTCTCGACCGTCCAGTTCCAGGTGCCGAATTTGCCCGCCGTCGTCCGCGATGCCCTCGCGCAATCGGGGCTGGATGCCCGCCGGCTCGAGCTGGAAATCACTGAAACCGCCTTTTTGCGCAACCGGCAGAGCGCGCTGAAGGCGCTGCATGAAATACGGGCGCTCGGCGTGCGGGTTGCGATGGACGACTTCGGGACGGGCTATTCGTCGCTCAGCAACCTCAAGGCCTTTCCGTTCGACAAGATCAAGATCGACAAAAGCTTCATCGCCGCGATCGCTGATGACGAGGCGGCGCGGTCGATCGTTCGCGCCATCGTCGGGCTGGGGCGCAGCTTCAACATGCCGATTGTGGCCGAAGGCGTGGAAACCGAAGAACAGCGTCAGATGTTGCTCGATGAAGGATGCCCGCAGGCGCAGGGCTATTTCTTTGGGTATCCGGCCGAGAACCCGTTTCTCGAGGATTCTCGTCGCGACATTCGCGCGGAGATTTGACCGGGAGGGCGCGCGGGGCATCTCGACGCGGGTTTTGCGCCCGAGCATGGCGCGGGCTCCCTCCCGCAACATTGCTTGGCCCAACCTCATGGCGAGGACGGTTTTCACGATGCGTCGATCGGCCGATCAGGCGGCATAATCGCTCTTTCCTGATTTACTATTATGCGATAAGTGCTAGTCATGGCTAGCTTATCATCTTTTGTTCCGGTGCAGCCACCGCGTTCGGCGGAATGGGTGCCTGTATGGCGTGGCCTTTTTGGCGAGCGGTTACGCAATACCGTTTACGGGCTGCCCGAATCCATCTTCGATATTCCCATCCGCACGCGCAAGGTTTTGGGATTCACCGTGCACATCCTGATGGATCCGGCCGCGGTGGAACGGGTGCTGCTGGGGAACAAGGCGAATTACATCCGCCCGCGCTTAGCGCAGCGTCTGCTTTCTCCTTTGGTCGGCAATGGCTTGCTGAGCGCGGAGGGCGAGGGTTGGCGGACCCAGCGACGCATAGTAGCGCCGACCTTCGCGCCCACTGCGGTCGCCAATATGGCCGAGACGATGGTGCGGTGCACGACCGACAATATGGCGAAATGGCCCAGGGACAGCGCGCGGATCGACATCGCTGCCGAGGCGACCGGCGCGACGATGGCGATCATCGCGAACAGCCTGTTTGCAGGCGACCGGCGACTGGTCGATCCGCAGGCGGCGCGCTACATTGAGCAAATGCTCGCGGCGGCGGGGCAGGCACGTTTCATGACATTGCTCGGCTGGCAGGATTGGGACCCCAGTCCGGTGATGCGGCGCGCCCGCAAGTCGCGCTTATGGCTCCGGCAAACGCTGACCGAAGTGGTGCGCGATCGCGGTCCGGATGGCGGCGGCGATGACTTTTTCGGTGGCCTGATCCGCTCGCTCGGCGAGCATTATCCACCCGAGCAGGCCGCGACGCTGGCGGCGGACAATGCGATCACTTTCTATGTCGCAGGGCATGAAACCACCGCGAATGCCCTCGCATGGACGATGTATTGCCTCGCTGCCCAGCCCGAATTGCAGGAGGAAGCGCGGGCCGAGGCAGTGGCGGCGAGGGCTCATCCGGCCGCAACGCGGTTCGAGCATTTGCCGCTGCTGAAACAGATATTCGAAGAGACCTTGCGCCTCTATCCACCCGCGCCGCGTTTTGATCGCGAGGCCGAGGCGCCCGATGAACTGGCGGATACGCCGATCGCCAAGGGCGACCTCGTGTCAATCTGGCCATGGATCATCCACCGCCATCGTGCGTTGTGGGATGACCCCGATCGCTTCGACCATCGCCGCTTCGCGCCCGAGCGCCGCGCTGCGCAGCACCGGTTCCAATATCTTCCCTTCGGCGGAGGGCCGCGCGTCTGCGTCGGCGCGCGCTTTGCGACGATGGAGGCGCTGCTGATCATGGCCGAGTGGCTGAGCGCGCGGCGCTTCGCACTCCCTGCGGGCTTCACGCCCGATCCGGTGGGCAGCGTGACGCTGCGGCCGAGGGGCGGGATGCCGCTGCTGGTGAGCCCGGTTTGACCGGTCGGGCGATCCCGCGCAGCCTGATGGTCTGGGGGGCGAGCCTGATCGTCGTCATGGGGGCGTTCCTCTTTTTCGCCTATGGCATCGGCTGGCCAACGACGCCCGATCAATGCGTTGCCCATGGTTGCTATTGCGAGCATTTCGAGCTGGCCGATGTCCTTGGCGGCGCGACGGGAGTGCGCCAGCCGGTCAACACCTGGTCCAATCTCTACGCGATCGGCACCAGCTTGTTTGTCGGCTGGCAAATGGCGCGCGACCGCCGCACGCCTGCAGCCCCCAATGTCATATCGTCGGCGGATCCGATCGCTGATCTTTACGTGTTCGTCGTGCTATTCCTCGGCCTCGGCAGCATGTGGATGCACGGTTCGATTGCGCGCGACGTGTCGTGGATCGACGGCCTGTCGATGTACACCTTCACCGTCTATCTGATCTTTTACACGCTGAACCGGGGATTGGTGCGGACGGGCGTGAGCGCTGCGGCGCGCGACCGGATCTTCTGGATCGGTTATCCATTGACGTCGGCGGCTTTCGCTGCGGTTTCGGCTGCGGGTGTGGATTCGGTTATCCTGATCGGCATCACCGTGGTGCTTTATATGCTGCTCGAATTCGGTTTTGCGGGCCTGATCGCCGATCGCCTTGCCCGATGCTATTGGAGCGCCGGCATCGCGGCGATCGCGACCGCGACGCTATTCTGGACCTTGTCGCAGACTGGCGGGCCGCTGTGTGATCCGCATAGCTGGTTCCAGCCGCACGGTTTGTTGTGGCACGTCCTCGCCGGGGTCACTGCGGTGATGATGTATCTGTACTGGCGGCGCGAGAATGCCGGGCCGGGCGAGGGTGGGCGATGAACTGGATGCTGCTTGCGGGGTCGCTGGTGGCGATCATCGCAATGACATTGGCGGCGGGCTGGCTCGGGCTCGGGGTTGAACCGCGTATCATTGACCCGGATCATGCCCGCCGCCTCGCCGATGAAGCCTGTTGCGGCTTTCAGGCGGTCGATGTCGCGATCGCCCGTGATGGCGCGACGGCCTTGCTCCGCGATCGTGTCGATCGCCTGATCGTGATCCGCCCGCACGGCAATCATTTCGTCTCGCGCCTGCTCGATCCATCCACCTCGTGGCGCCTCGAACGGGGCGAACTCATCCTGTCGTTTGCCGAAACGATGTTCGACGATGTCGCGCTCGATCTGGGGAAAGAGACGCCCGCATGGGTGACCAGATTCGAAGTACTCGGGAAGAAAAGCCATGCCTGACCTGCCCGAACCCATCGCCTATGCGGTCCCCGCCTTTATCGTGATGGTCCTGACCGACATGGTGCTGGCGCGATTTCAGGATCGGGCGCGCTATAATGTCAAGGATACCTGGATATCGCTGTTGCTCGGGCTGGGCAGCCTTGTCGCGAGTGCCCTGACGGCTGGGGCGGTGCTGGCGATCGGACTGTGGGCGCGGCAGTTTGCGCTCTTCGACATAGCGTTCAGCCTGTGGGCGTGGGTGCTCGCCTTCATCCTCTATGACATCGCTTTTTATTTCGCCCATCGCGCCTCGCACCGAATTCGCTGGATGTGGGCCAGCCATGTCATTCACCATAGCAGCCAGCATTATAATCTTTCGACCGCGCTCCGGCAGAGCTGGACCGGGCTGATCAGCCTTGGCTTCATTTTCTTTCTGCCGCTGTTCCTGCTCGGCTTCCCGCCGGCGATGCTGTTCTTTGTCGGCAGCCTGAACACCATCTATCAATTCTGGATCCACACCGAGGCGGTGCGCCGTATGCCGGCCTGGTTTGAAAGCGTGATGAACACGCCGTCGCACCACCGCGTCCATCACGCGACGAACCCGCGCTATCTCGATAGAAATTATGCGGGGGTCTTCATCCTGTGGGACCGGCTGTTCGGGACATTCGCAAGCGAGCGGGACGAGGAGGCACCGCGCTATGGCATCGTCAAGAATCTGGGCCGCTTCAATCTGATATGGGCGGCGTTCCACGAATGGGTCGAGATGGCGCGGGATGCGTGGGCGGCGCCCGGGCTGAAGAACAAGATCGCCTATCTGGTCGCGCCGCCGGGTTGGAGCCACGACGGGTCACGCGACACGAGCGAGGCCATTTTCGCGCGCTGGGCGGCGCAGAGCGGGGCCGCCGACCCGCTGCACCGCGATCACGCCGCCGACGGCCGCCAGAGCGTCTAGGCGCTGACGGCCGTCCGGACTATGCTTCGCCTTCGAGCAGCGTGAACTTGATCACGCGGGCGGCTTTGGCGAACACCTCGTCGCTTGGAATGCGATCTTCTTCACTCATCATTTCGAGCGCGGCATAGCCGAACTCGACCATCATCCGGATGCGCCCCCACAGGGTCTCGCGCGGGATATGTGGCAGCATATCGGCGAAGACTTCCAACTGGGCATTGGTGACCAGGCGGTGTGATTCGATACGAATATGCGCCAATCTGGGCGAGGCGTGGAGAACGCGGGCGATCCATGCGCCGCCTGGCTCGCTGATCGTCGCTTCGGCGGTTTCGCGCAGAACTTCCTCGACATTGTCGATCATCGACTGAATGCCCAGCGGGGCATGGCGCTCGAGCCAGCGGAGCAGCAAATCATTCTGCCTCTCCATCAGGCGCGTGCCAAGCGCTTCGAGAACGGCGTGCTTGTCCTCGAAATAGCGGTAAAGCGCGGGCGGGCTGACGCCGGCGCGGGCGCAGATCATGTTCGTTGAAATATCCTCCAGCCCGACTTCGGCCAGAAGTTCGCCGGCGATGTCGAGCAGGCGTTCGCGCGTCTGAATGGCGCGTGCCTGTTTGGGCACCATGATCGATTTTCGCTTGGGAGGTTCACGTTTTTCGTTTGTTTTGGTCAAGGGTTTGGCTTCCGGATTCTATGCGATGGGGCCACACTCCCCAAAATATTCTCGCATGGTCGCGCGACGCAATATGAGTCTCCCAAACTTCGTTCAAGGGATCGCGCCTGACCGACCTGCCGACCTGTGTCGCGGGCGCTCCGGGCTGTGATCCGAATGAGGAGGATTCGGGTGACGAGATCATTGTTTTGACTGTCGCCGGGGTCGCGGGTGGTCAATCCGCCTCGTGCCGATCCCGGGCGACACTTCGACATCTTGTGCGGCAAGGCGCTCGTCGATGCAACCATCGTCATCGCGGCGTGGCCCGAATCACCCATGGGATGATGCTGACCTTCGTGTCAGCAAAGGTGACGAGTCGCCTCTCGGATGCCCCGTTTTTTGCATAATTTATTCGAACCATTCCTGCAGCGATTGGTCTCAACGCCAGCAATTTAGGCGGTTCTGGCCCCTTGGTCCATGCATAAAGCTAGTGTTGACTATATAAAATATGCTTCATATGTTGATGCTTACTGGATGCGGCATGATTTGGGGCAACCGAACAGCCGACACCAGGGGGAGCAGGGGAACAAAAATGAATCTCGTTTTGAATGTGGCTCGGCATGCGTCAGCAAGCACCATTAAAAGCCGCGCGCTGAAGGGTAGCGCGCTGATCGCTCTGCTGGCTGTGGCTGGTACGGCACAGGCTCAGGAAGCCTCCGATCTCGCGCCGCGAAACTCGACCGACATTGTCGTCACCGCGCAGCGGATGGAAGAGCGCATCCTTGACGTGCCGATCTCCGTCTCGGCCTTTACGATGGAACAGCTGGCGGATCAGAAGATCGAGACCGGCGCGGAACTGCTCCGCGCGATCCCCAACGTCAACTTCTCGAAGGATAACTTCACCAGCTATAACTTCTCGATCCGCGGTATCGGCACCAAGGCGACGTCGGTGAGCGCCGATCCGGCGGTGGCGATCAGCTTCAACAACACGACCCTGCTGCGCAACCGCCTGTTCGAGCAGGAATATTTCGATATCGAGCGGCTTGAGGTTCTGCGCGGGCCGCAGGGCACACTCTATGGCCGCAACGCGACGGCGGGCGTGGTCAATATGATCCCCGCCAAGCCGAAGCTTGGCCGGTGGGACGGCGAAATTCAGGGTGAGGTTGCCAACTACGGCTCGACCCGCCTGCGCGGTATGATCAACGTTCCGCTCGGGGACACTTTTGCCATTCGCGGCGCGGGTTCGTGGACCAAGCGCGAGGGCTTTGATTATAACACGGTGACCGCGCGCAAGGTGAACGGCCGCGACCTGTGGTCGACGCGCCTGTCGGCCTTGTGGGAGCCGTCGGACAATTTCCGGGTCAGCGCCTTTTGGGAACATTTCAACGAGAACGACAATCGTTCGCGCACCGGTAAACAGCTGTGCACGCGTGCGGAGACACCGGCCAAATTCGATTATCCGGCGGGATATACAGATCGAGATAATCCCAGCAGTCCCAGCAACAACCCGAGGATCGATCCTATCCATTTCGATCCCAATAGTGCGCCGCTTTTTGATGCTTGGACAGGGTCAACGCTGACGCCGGGATGTCAGAATAAGTCGCTGTTCACCGACGAGGCTTATGGCGTCCCCAATGGGGTTGGTAATCCCTTGGTGCTGGGTGTGATGTTCGGCTCCCCCTTTTTCGGCGGCAAGCAGAATCCGAATGGCCGGTATATCAAGCCCGCGATCGATCCGTTTCGTGTGGCCGGCGACATGCAATCGTCCAATTTGCGTGAAATTGCGACACCCTATGACCCGGTGTTTCGTGCCAAAAACGATCTGTTCCAGTTCAATATGGAATTTGATCCGACGGAAAATCTGACGCTGACGTCGCAGACGCTGTATATGGAAGACAGCTATTATGGGTCGCAGGATTTTTTCCGGTTCGTTTCACAGCCAATTTTCGCCACTAGGCAAAGTTATCTGGATGCTTTCGCCGCTATAGGCGCCAACCCTGCAGACTATTCTACATGGAAAAACTGGTCCCCTTTTCTGGGAGCGGACAAGAACGGGACTGGCGTTTTTTGTGATAAGCAATTTACGAATTTGACGCCGACTGGCGATGGCTGCCTCGACCGTGCGGTGGCGGTCGATGTTGCCAGGTCGGAGAGCAGGCAATGGTCGCAGGAACTCCGGTTGCAAAGCTCGTTTGACGGCCCGATCAATTTCAGCGCTGGCGCCAATTATGTCGATTTCAAAACCAAAGAAGAATATTCTGTTTACAGCAATATTAATACGATGGTGGCGCTGGGGCTCAATGATAATATCGGCGGTTGTGAAAACGCCGTAGGATTAACACCTCCCCCAAAAGGCGAAATGGAACAATGTATTTTTATCGATCAGAATCCGATCGGCGAAGGTACGCAAGACGGGCATAATTATCTGCGCAATATCAGCCAGGCCAAGATTCGCAGCTTTGCGGGATTTGGTGAAATTTACTGGAAAATGACTGATACGCTGAAAGTGACCGCCGGGCTTCGCTATACGAGCGACAAAAAGACGCAGGCGCGCATTCCCACCCAATTTTTCACCTCGAACAGCCAGGCAGGCGGCGGCGTCGTTGGCAGCCGCTATCCCCAAAATGGGGAACTGGTGCAGAAATGGGGCCGGTTCACCGGGCGCTTCGCGGTCGACTGGAAGCCTGAGCTGGATTTCACCGACAGCACCTTGGTCTATGCCAGCTATGCGCGCGGATATAAGGCTGGGGGCGCTAACCCCAGGGGCAATGATTTCAACGAGAACACCACGAGCTATACAACATTGCCGGATACCTTCGAAGCGGAAGATGTGAACGCCTTTGAAATCGGCGCCAAGAATAGCTTTGCTGGTGGAAAATTCATGCTGAGCATTGCGGCCTTCCTCAACGACTATAAAAATTACCAGATCGCGCAATTTATCAATCGCGGCTTTTTTACCGAAAATGTCGATGCGGTGACCAAGGGGCTCGAGTTCGAAGCAGCGTGGGTTCCGTCGAAGCATTTCCGCATCGGTGGCACATTGGGCTTGCTCGATACCAAGATCGGCAAGGGGCAAAGCTCGATTGATGTGATGGACCGTCTCCAGGGCAATAAGGATTGGGTGGTGATCCGTCCTTGGGCGCAAAGCCCCAATACCTGCATCGCGCCTAAAAAAGCGGTCGCAGCCATGCTCAACGCTGTGGGCCTACCCCGACAGCCGCCTGTTGGCTGGAAGCCAGGCGACGATCTTGTTTTTGTGTCCAGCAATGGGATCGCCCTTAAAGCGCTCTGCGAAACGACCAATTTGTTTGGATTTGGGTCGAGGCCATTCACCATTAATCCGGACGGAACACCGGCGGAGGGCGCAAGGCGTACCCGTGTCGTTTTCGATCCGCTCGCACCCTATGATCCGAGCAAGCCGAGCAATTATACGCTTGGTCAACAGGAGAATTATGGCGCACCCAACCAGGGCCGTGGCTTCGCCGCTCCGATCGGCGGGAACAAGCTGCCGAATGCGCCGAGCTGGACCTTCAACGTCGGGGCGCAATATACCTTCTTCTTCGACGATTGGCAGTTGGCGGTGCGCGGCGATTATTATCGTCAGGGCAGTAGCTATGCGCGTATTTACAATACGGACTATGACAAACTGAAGGGATGGGGCAACGGTAACGTCGCTCTAACGCTAAGTCGCCCTGAATCAGATTTGTCGTTTCAATTCTATATCAAGAATATCCTGAACGACACTCCGATCACCGATGCATATACCGGTCCGGATGAGCTATCCAATTTCACGAATGTGTTCACGCTCGACCCGCGTATTTATGGTCTGAACGTGAAGGTCGGATTTTAATTTTATCTCTTTCAGGATCTTTCATTTTATCAACAGGAGGAGAGGGCGATGAGGAAAGGTAATAGTATTAATGTTACTGGATAATTTTTGAATATTTGTTCAAATCTTTTAAAGGATAAAACAATGAAACTCTATAAATCCACCGCATTTCTTGCTATCGCAGCTCTGGCTGCTAGCGCCGCTCCGGCCATGGCGGCCACCTTCGTGACGACCGGGGCCAACCCCCATAACGCACCTGGGCATCTTACCGCTGGCGGAGGCGGGAAGAGCTATGACTGTCGGATTGACACCTTTGAATTTACGGTAACCAGCGCGGATATGACGTCCGTTAACGGCACCTCGGTTCTCACCAACGATCATGGCGGTCTTCCGACCTATCAGCCTTGCAACAGCACGTCAGGCACCTTTGATACGTTCTACGCGACGCCGGACTCCACAACGCAGATCAACGTGGCCGAAATCAATTTCAACGCGCCGTTTGGACTGTGCACAGAGTATGATGTCAAGCTTGCGTGGGTAAATGGTACGACTAATTCGACGGTTACCGGTTCTAGTATTCCGATCGGATTTCTTTGCACATTGAGCTCTTTGACCCTAACTGCGACGGGAGTTAAGATCGCTCCTTGATAATATTGGGCGTGGCGGGTAACCGCTGCGCCCTTTTTTCTGATATTATTGTTAAAAAATTGAAATTCTTGGCCGACCGGTGCGCTCATGTTGGGCACGGAAGTCATAGTTTTTCGGATATCCAAAGCCAGACCGATCGGGATGGCGGTTGAATTTGAGGTTTGCGGATATGAAACAGGTCATGGTGATTGCCGCGCTGAGTGTCGTGCTAATGGCTGCGGGCGATGGTCCCGTCAAACGGGAAGCTGGCAACTGGAAGCTGGACCGGACGCTCGTGAAATTCGAAATGCCCGGCATGCCGCCAGAACAGCGCGATCGCATGGTGGAGATGATGGGAAATAATCCCAGTCAGAACCGGTGTCTCACGCAAGAGCATCTCGACAAGGAAGATGTCTTTTCTGATCTGACTCGCCGGGCGACCGCGGGCGGCAAATGTGCCTGGTCGAAAACGACCGTCGCCAAGGGGCAGGTCGATATTGCCGGCGCATGCACGTCTAAGGATCAGATCTTTGACATGACGATCGTCGGCACGGCGCTTCCCGAAAAGACCGATGTCGTCGTGACGATGAATGGAAAGTCCCCGGTTGGAGAAGTTGTTCTGTCGATGTCCGACGTTCGTACAGGGCCGTGTGTGACGGATTCTGTCAATGGCACTTAGGTCGTCGACTTGAGAGCCGAATAAATCCCGATATTATTGTAGATATCTTTCCATTGTTCATCTTCGAGAAAGATAGTTTTGACTATCAAAGTATGTTCCTTGAAAATGGGCAGGGAAGTTGGGGTTATTATAAAATTGGAGTGGTTCCATGCGGAAATTGACTTTCGTTCACGGCGTGATCGCCTCCCTGGCCTTGATGGCCGCCACCCCCGGTCTTGCCAAGGATGACAAGCCGGTGTTCAGCATCAAGACGCCGATCGAAAAGATCGCTGCGAACCCCGCTGCGAGGGCGGTGATCGACGCCGAACTGCCCGGTTTTACCAGCCATCCGATGTATGAACAGTTCAAGACGATGAGCCTCGACGCGCTCGACGCGATGTTCCCGGGTGCGGTGCCGCGCGAGCGGATCGATGCGGTCGACAAGGCGCTGCGTGCCATCCCGGCCGACGCCGCGGCACCGGCCGAGACGGCCGCGAGCGCCGCTGCCCCGGTCGCGACGGCGGGGCCGCAGCCGTCCGCCGATGCTGCGCCGTCCGCCGGGGGCAATCCGCAACGCTAACCGCAGACGGGGCGCCGACAGGCGCGGGTGGGATACCGACATGGCAATGGACATTAATCGGCGCGATTTGATCCTGACCGGCTCGCTGGGGCTTGCCGCGCTGACGTTCGCAGGTCCCGGCGCCGCCGCGCTGCTCACAGCGACGGGCTTCACCCACAATGTTGCGAGCGGCGAGCCCGGTTCAGATTCCATTCTGCTGTGGACGCGCTATGTGCCGGGCAAGCGCGGCGATGCGCGGCTGACGGTCGAGCTGTCGACCAGCCAGGATTTCAGCGCTCCCAAGGCTGGCGGAACCGCCGTCGCGAAGCGCGCCGATGATCATACCGCGCGGGTTGTCGTGAAGGGGCTCGATCCCGGCCGCACCTATTATTACCGCTTCATCGCCCCCGATGGCGCGGTGTCGCCGATCGGGCGCACGCGCACGCTGCCGGTCGGAGCGGTCGCGCGTTTCGGACTCGGCGTCTTTTCGTGCGCCAACATGCCCTCGGGCTGGTTCAACGCCTATGGCCACGCCGCGATGCGCGACGACATCGATCTGATGGTCCACACCGGCGACTATTTCTATGAATTCAAGCGCGGCTATTATCCCGATGCGGCAAAGGCCGTCGCGGGCCGCCTGGTCGAACCCGCAGGGGAGGCCATCCAGCTCGCCGACTACCGGCTGCGGCTCGCCTGCTATCGCGCCGACCCCGATCTTCAACGCCTGCACCAGATGTTCCCGATGATTGCGCAGCGCGACGACCATGAACTGGCCAATGACAGCTGGTCGGGCGGCGCCGAAAATCATTCGCCCGACGAGGGGAGTTTCAAGGCGCGCAAGCGGGCGTCGATCAAGGCCTATAATGAATGGCTTCCCGTGTCGGGCCAGGTCTGGTCGAGCTATGACATTGGCGACCTTGCGACGATCTTCCGCCCCGAAACCCGCCTGACCGCGCGCAGCGAGCCGCTCGACATGCGGGTCATCGTCGCCGGGGAGGGCGATCCGGTCGAGAAGCTCAAAGCGCTGCGCGACGGACCGCTCGCCGATCCGAAACGGACCTTGATGGGCAGCGCGCAGGAAAAATGGCTCTACGACGGCTTCGCCCGGTCGAAGAAGCGTGGTGCTACGTGGCAGATTTTGGCGCAGCAAGTGCTGGTGGGGCAATGGCGCGCGCCGCCGCTCCCGCCCGAGTTGATGCAGAATTTGCGGCTCCCGCCCGAGGGCGCCGCCTATGTCAAAGCGATCGATGCCGCGACCAAAGCGGGACTGCCGCCTGATCTCGACACCTGGGCCGGATTTCCGGCGGCGCGCGCGCGGCTGCTCGGTGCGGCACAGGCGGTCGATGCGGACCTCGTCGTCCTGTCCGGGGACAGCCACAATGCCTGGGCTTTTGATCTGCTGGAAAACGGAAAACCCGCCGGGGTCGAATTCAGCGGACAGAGCGTGACCTCGCCCGGACTCGAAGCCTATCTGGCACTGCCTCCGGCCGCGACGGCGCAATTTATCAAGGGCGCGAGCCCCGAGCTGAAATGGGCCGATACCAGCAACCGTGGCTATATGGCGGTCGAAGTGACGCCAGAAAAAGTGACCAGCGAATGGGTGCTGCTCGACACCATCGCGACACGCTCGCTCGCGACGAAGCCGAGCCATAAGATGCATGTCGAACGCGGCCGGAAGACCATCGCATGACCTCCAAATTCGGCTGGCTCTCATCTCCTGGCGCATTTCCCGCGCGGCGCAATTTCATGAAAGTGGCCGGCGTGCTCAGCGTGGCCACCTTGCTTCCGGCTGTGGCGCTTGCGCGAACCGAACCGGCCCCGGCGGGGACGGCGTTGGGGGAAATGGACGCGACCGAACTCGCGGCTGCGATCAAGGCGCGCAAAATCTCTCCGCTGGAGGCCGTCGATGCGGCGATCGCGCGTGCACAGGCGGTGCAGCCTCAGATAAATTGCATCTCTGAAGAATTATTCGATCATGCGCGTCGGCGCGCCGCGTCGGTCGATCTTTCGACGCCCTTTGCCGGGGTTCCCTATCTGATCAAGGATGAAGCCGACATCGTCGGCAAGGCCAAACATTTCGGGTCGCGCCTCGACAAGGTGATGCCGATCGCGAAGCGGAACGACATATTGGTCGAGCGGTGCGAGCAGATCGGCCTCAATCCTTTTGGCCGCACGACCATGTCCGAATTCGGCATTCTGCCCACGACCGAGACGCTCGCTTATGGTGTGACGCGCAATCCGTGGAATCTCGATCATGTCCCCGGCGGTTCGTCGGGAGGCGCGGCGGCGGCGGTAGCGGCGGGGATCGTGCCCAAGGCGCATGGTTCCGATGGTGCCGGGTCGCTGCGTATCCCGGCCAGCAATTGCGGACTGGTCGGTCTCAAGACATCGCGCGACCGCATCGTTGGCGGTTCCTTCCTGGGGCAACCCTTCTGCTTGTCGCGCACGGTGCGTGACACGGCGAACCAACTGGCGCTCGTTGAAACCCGGGGCGCGGGTGCAGCCTATCCGCCAATCGGCCAGGTGACCGGTCCCGCGAAGCAGCGGCTGCGGATCGGTGTCATCACCAACGGTCTGAGCGGAAACCGGCCATCGCCGGAAGTTCAGAACAGTATCACGTCGACGGTCAAGCTGCTGGAAGCGCTCGATCACAAGGTCGAAGAGGCGCGTTGGCCGTTCGATGGCAGGCAGTTCGTCGAGGATTTCATGCTGGCCTATATGGCGAAAGCGAAGAATACGCGCGCGCGGATGACCAAGGGCGGCCCGGCTCCCGATCCGGCAATTCTGAAAGGGCTGATTGAATCGGTTTCCTTCGACGTCGGCACGCTGGGTTCGGATTTTTCCGACGAACAGGTTGCAGAGGCCTATGTCCGCATGGCGATCAGTTCGTCGGCCTATTTCCATCTGTTCGACACGATGGATGTTCTGGTCACGCCCGTGCTGCTCACGCCGCCAGCGAAGATTGGAGAGATTAACGGCTCGATCCCCTTTCCCGTCCTGCTGATGCGGCTCAATCATTATGCCGATTACACCATGTTGCAAAATGCAAGTGGCGGCCCGGCGATCAGCCTGCCGATGCATTGGACGAAGGATAATCTGCCGGTCGGCGTTCAATTCGCTAGCGCGATGGGGGGCGAGCGCGTCTTGCTAGAACTCGCCTTCGAACTCGAAAAAGCTCAGCCTTGGGCGCAACGCCGTCCGCCGCTGTGGGCGCCTTCGCGTGTCTGAATTTCTCTATAACCAGTTGATTCAATAATAATTTATCAAGGGAGTGTGCGGCCAGATGACTATTTTTTCCTATGACGCGTCCGGACAGGGGCGGCGTGGTTTCCTGAAAACGATGGGAACGGTTAGCGCGGCCGCGTTGATCCCGGTCGGTGGTCTGGCTCGGGCCGCGGTCGGCACCGATTTCGCCGATATGGATGCAACGGCGCTCGCCGCGGCGATCCGCGCACGCAAGATTTCGCCGCTGGAGGCGATCAATGCGGCGATCGCCCGGGCGCAGGCGATTCAGCCCAAGGCCAACTTTCTGAGTGAAGAACTTTACGAACGTGCGCGCAAGCGCGCCGCCATCATCGACACCAAGACGCCTTTCGGCGGCGTCCCTATGCTGATCAAGGCCGAAGCCGATGTCGCGGGAACGAAGAAGAATTTCGCGTCGAAGCTCGACAAGATGATGCCGCTGGCGGCCAAAAATGACCAGCTGGTCGAACTGATGGAACAATCCGGCTTCAACATTTTCGGGCGCACGACGATGCCCGAATTCGGAATTCTGCCGACGACCGAGACCTTGGCCTATGGCATCACGCGCAATCCGTGGAACCTCGATCACGTCCCGGGCGGTTCGTCGGGCGGCGCGGCTGTGGCGGTTGCTGCGGGGGTTATCCCCGTGGCGCACGGGTCGGATGGCGCGGGTTCGCTGCGTATTCCCGCCAGCAATTGCGGGCTTGTCGGGTTGAAACCATCGCGCGACCGGATCGTCGGGGATCACGCCTTTGTCGACGGCAAGCGCAACGTCGGCTCGTTCCTTGGCGAATCCTTTGTTCTGTCGCGCAGCGTGCGTGACACCGCCAACATGTTGTCGCTGGTCGAGATCAAGGGAGCGCAAGCGCCCTTCCAGCCGCTGCGTACCGTCACGGGGCCGCCCAAAAAGCGGCTGCGCGTCGGTTATATCATGAACGGGATGGGCGGGCATGTGCCGGCGCCGGAGGTTCAGGAAAGCGTGACCAAGACGCTCGCGGCGCTCCAGTCGCTGGGCCACCAGGTCAGCGAAGAGCAATGGCCGTTCCCCGGCGAGCGCTTCATCGAAGATTTCACGCTCATCTATGCCGCGCGTGCACAAGAGGCGAAGAAGATGCTTCCAGCCGGTGCGGAAATCCCGGATTCCGTTCTGAAGGGTCTGGTCGAACCGGCATCCTTTGCCATGGTCGGGATCAGCGGCGACCTGACCGAGGAAGATGTCGAAAAAGCTTACGGGCGCATCGAGGAGTGTTCGAAGGCCTATTTCTCTCTCTTCGACAAGATCGACATTCTCATCACCCCGGTCCTGCTCAAGCCGCCGGTCCGGATCGGAGAGATCAACGGTTCGCTGCCGATTTCGGTGCTGATGCAGCGGCTCAATCATTATGGCGATTATACCATGCTTCAGAATGCGAGCGGCGGCCCGGCGATGAGCCTGCCGATGCACTGGACGAAGACCGGCCTGCCGGTGGGCGTACAGTTCGCAGCGCGCATGGGCGCCGATTATGATCTGCTCGAACTGGCTTTCGAACTGGAGGCTGCGCGTCCGTGGGCGGCGCGGCGTCCGCCGCTCTGGGCACCCACACTCGTTTGATCGCACAGGCGGTTTCGGCCGCCTGGCGAACGGAAAGGGCCGGTATGGCGGGGTCGGGGGGCCTCGTGTCGATGCCGGCCCTTTTTGCGGACACGCCCCGCGAAATCATGGGAGACAGGTAAATGCGTCGGTTTTTTGCGCCCGTTACGGGCGGCCTCATTCTGGCCTTGCTGGCCACCAGCGCCGCAGCGCGTCAAGAAACCAGCGCGCCCGCTCCGATCTCCCGGCCGACGTCGGCCGCCCCGCTTCCGACGACCGCGGCGCTCTATCAATCCTATGTCGCGTCGAAGAAGATGCCCGGCATCGTCGGAGCCTTTGGCATGGCCAACCGGCCGACCATCTTCATTTCCGAAGGCAAATTATCCTATGACGCGGGCGCGCCGGCCGCTGGCCCCGACAGCCTTTGGCGCGTCTATTCGATGACCAAGCCGATCGCCGGCATGGCGGCGATGCTGCTGATCGAGGACGGCAAGCTTCAACTCGACACGCCGATCGGCGATATATTGCCCGCGTTCAGGAATATGACCGTCCAGCTCAACGAAAATACGCTGGAAGCGCGTCCGGCCGCGCGGCCGATTACAGTACGGCATCTGCTCACCCACACCGCGGGGCTCGGCTATAATATCCTCACCATGGGGCCGCTGCTCGAGCAGTATAACAAAAACGGCATCGCTCCCGCTCAGGTCAATCGCGCGATGGAGATCGAGGCGCGCAAGACGCGCCCCACGTCGCTTCAGGAATTTGCGAACCGCGTGGCGGCGCTGCCGCTCACCGCCGATCCGGGGACCAAGTGGAGCTATTCGATGGGGCTCGATGTTCTCGGCGCGGTGGTCGAGAAGGCGAGCGGCATGTCGTTCGACGGCTTCATCCAGACACGCATTTTCGACCCGCTGAAGATGCGCTCGAGCCTGTGGACGGTGCCGTCTGGAGAGGTGGGGCGCTTCGCCACCAATTATATGATCTTCGGAGAAAACCATACGCCGCTCGACCCTGCGGCGACGTCGGTATGGCTCGATCCGCCCAGCTTTCCCTACGGCGGCTCGGGCCTTGTCATGTCGGCGCACGACTATGACCGCTTCCTGCACATGCTGCAAAATTACGGCGAACTCGACGGTGCGCGGGTGATGAAGGCGGAAACCGCGAAGCTCGCCATGTCCAACCTGCTGCCCGCAGGGGTTGAATTCACGATGATCCGCCGCGGTGCCGACGGACCAATGAATGCGAAGATGGGCTTTGGCGCGGGTGGCTTTGTCGTGCTCGAGGACAAGGCCAACGCGATGAATGTCGGCGCCTATGGCTGGGGCGGAGCGGCGGGAACGGTCGCATGGGTCAATCCGGCGAAGAAGGTGCGCGGGACGATCATGGTCAACTATTTCCCGGGCGAGAAATGGCCGATCCGCGAGGAAACGCTCAAGACGCTGTTCGCCGATATGGCCGCCTATGGCTTCAAGCCCCAAGCTGGTCGCGGGGGCAGGTGATGGTGCGCGGCGTCAGATCATCAATTCGGTAAATTCGCCGCGCATGCAATGGTTGGAACTCATCGCCGCGCCATAGCCGCCGGCATTGAGCAACGCGACATGGTCGCCTTCCTCGAGTGGCGGCATCGCAATATCCTCGGCCCACAGGTCCAGTGCCTCGTTGATATTTCCCGCGATGGTGACGCGGATGGAGGCGCCGCTACGCGGGACACAGGCGACGGGCTCGCACGGCAGGGCATAGAAGGCGGGTTCCGGGTGAAGGTTGAACCCGCCGTCGACGCTGACGAACATCGTGTCGCGCTTGCACTCGACATTGGTCACTTCGAGCAGCAGCATCCCGGCATCTTTGACCAGATAGTCGCCCGGCTCGACCGCGATTTCGACATTGCGGCCCGCGAAATGGCGCTTCAGCAGCGCGGCCCAGCGCGCGAGGTCAAGCGGCTTGTCGGACGCGCGGTGGGGGACGCCAAGGCCTCCGCCTATGTTAACGATGTGGACATCTGGCAAATCGGCGAGGAAAGCGAGGCCGGCTTGCAGCGCCGCCTCCCAGTCATCGAGTTGTGCGTCGAGATAGCCGCAGCCGACGTGAAAATGGAGGCTGGTGACGCGAAGGTCATGCGCGCGCGCCGCCGCGACCGCCTCGTCCCATTGCTCGCGATAGATGCCGAATTTGGTCGTTCGCGCACCGGCATAGGTCAACCGCTCGCTGTCGCCATAGCCGACGCCGCGCGCCGGATTGACGCGAATACCGATCGCGCGGCCGGGGGTGCGTTCGCCGATCCGGCGGATCATGCCGATCGAATCGCAATTGATCGTCAGACCGGGATGAACGAGCAGTCGCTCGAGGTCACGGCGTGATACGCTGGTTCCGGTGAAGCTGATCCGGTCGGTGATGAAGCCGCAGGCCAGCGCATGGTCGAGCTCGGCCGGCGAGCAGATGTCGACGCCGCACCGGCCGGTTGCCGCCAGCATTTGCAGCAGGGGACCGTGACGATTGGCCTTCATCGCATAATAGACGCGGTGCGCGTGTCCGCTGTCCGTCAGCGCGCCCAGGACGCGGTCCAGATTGGCACGCACCCGGTCGGCCGAATAGAGGTAGAGCGGGCCGTCTGTGTCGGCCGCCAACGCCGCGACATCATGCCCCGCGAAGACCAGCCGGCCGTCGACATGACCAAGGTCGCCGCGTTGCCACCAGAAAGCGCTCATCGTCAAAGGCTGGCGGGGCAGAGCGCAAGCGCGGCCAGATGCTGGCGCCCGCTTTCGTTGACGGGATCGTCGCGGCCGGTGATCCAGCCGCGGCAATCGGGCGCGCCGCACGAACAGGCGAACTGGATATGGAGGCGATCTTCGGTCGCGGCATAGTCGATCGTAACGCGCTCGTTCGCCGCTATAGGGCGCAACGCAACCAACTTGAAATCAGCCATGTCGAGGCGGCAGTTCGGATCACAGCCGTGCGAAAGATAGCCGATAAACCGTGTGTTCGAAATATGCTGGCCGTCGCGCACCTGCAGGCTGTGCTGCGATACTTGCGGCCCGATCTCGCCGCTGAAGCGGTCGAGCTCCGCTCCTTCCGGACAGTCGCGCAGCGCGCGGACGCACAGCCCGACGATCGCGTCATGGTCGATCGCGAGCAGTTCTGTCGCTGCGTCGTCGCAGACCATGGCGTTCAGCGATGGCGAAAAGATTGTCACTATTACCCCCATAGACCGCCGTGTGCCCCGCACGCGGCGAGTCCGGTCCCCGATACGCCTTATACAGTAAATTTCTTATGGAATTGTAAGCGGTTCTGTCTGTGACGGCGATCATAGCGCAGCCCGTCCATCATCTTGCGGACCAGGTGGATGCCGAGGCCGCCGATCGGGCGATCCTCGACCGACTGGCTGGTATCGGGTTCGTCATTCTGGAGCGGGTCAAAGGCGATGCCATCGTCGCGGATCTCGCCGGTGACCTCGCCATCTGCGACGCGCAGTTCGACCTGCACGACCGGTTCGCCGTCGCGGACGCCATGGCTCAATATATTGGTGATCATTTCGTCGAGCGCGATCATGATCTGGCTGGCGGTGGCGTCCGGCACGTCGCGCCCTGCCAGAAACGCTTCGGCATCGTCCATCAGCGCCTGAAAGCCGGCGCGTCCGCTGGACAGCGTGCAAGCAAATTCCGTCTCCACGATACCGATCCCTTGAACGGGCAAGGCTTAAGCTTGCGGAAAGCCAACATAATCGAGTGGAAAAAATTCTCAATCTCTACATAATGGCCGGAGCGTCGGGGCGAGCGTGCGTCCGCAACAGGAATTCGGTAATGGAAATCAGCGAACAGCAGCTCGATGGCGCGTGGCTTGTCGCCGCGAAGGGTCGGATCGACAGCAACAGCGCGGCTGCATTGGAGGCCGTACTGCCGGCCCGTGTGCAGGAGCATGACGCGACGATCATGGACCTCATTGATGTCGCCTATGTCAGCTCGGCGGGGCTGCGCGTATTCCTGAAAGGCATGAAGACCGCGAAGGCGACGGGGCACAAGCTCGTCCTCACCGGCCTGTCGCCCTCGGTCCACGAAGTGTTCGACATCAGCGGCTTCACCGCCATCTTCACGATCAAACCCGACGTCGCATCGGGGCTTGCGGCGATAGGCTAAGCGATCAGCTACGCCGAATGGCGGCGAACAGGCCGTCGGGTTCCAGCAGAACGCCCATCGCATCCAGTATCGCTGACGGGTCCGCGGCAGGATCGATTGCGGCATAGTCATGCGCGCGCTGCGCAAGCGCTGGTTCGGCCAGCACGATTAAATGAGCATTCGATGGCGGGCCGGCTTCACGCCACACCAGATGTTCGATCCGCGTGATCGCATAAGCTTCGCGGCCAAGCGCCAGCGCTGCGTCGGCGCCCAACACAAATAGCTGGCGTTCGAAAAATCCGCGCGCCGCGATCGCGAGCGCCAGCGCGTCGGGCGCCATCGCCGCCTCGCATTCGCCAATCACCAGCGCCGCTTCGCCTTCGGCGCTGCACAAGGCGAAGAAGCAGCCCGGCGGAGCGTTGCCGAGCAGGCGCACCGAGACATCGCTGCCCGCCACCGTTGTCGCAATCGGCGCAAAGCGCGATTGTTGATAGGCACGCCACGCCTCTGATGCGGTGCGCGCTGCATCTTCATGGCGCAACTGCCGGTCCAGCCGATCGCGCGCGGCGCTTCTGTTGGCGCCGATCAGCCGCAGAGCTGCGGACAGATCCCGGGCTTCGGTGATCGAAAGCATTTCCTTGTTGCCGGCGGCCGCCTCGGCTTCGAGCGCGCGCATGGCCCGGGCGCTCGCATCCAGTTCGCGGGTGATCCGTCGCGCGACATACCAGCCTGCCGCCAAGCCGACCACGGCGGCGAGCGCAATACCAAGCTCGATCCAGTGCAACAGACGATCGACCTGGACGAAAACCGGCTCTGCATCGACCCGCGCCGCGACGAAGCGACCGGGCGATACCGGCGCCAGCGCCACGACATGACGCCGCCCGTCGGCGGCGCGCGCGATGGGCAGGACGGTCGGTTCGGCGGGCGGTGTCCAGGCTGGAATCGCCCATGGCGTTGCCGACGGAACGAGCGCGACAGGCTTCGCGCCGCCGCCAATCAGATAATAGCCGTCGAGCCCGTCGATGTGCCGCGCTGCCGCCGCCATCGCGCGCCGGCGTAACGGATCGCTGGCGATCGCTTCGGGCGGCTCTCCGGCCGCGAGGAATTCGGCGCCGGTGATCGCCGCGGCGCGCGCGCGATCGTCGAGGCCGTGGAGCATCGCGGCCTTGCCCTGAAAATAGAGCAAAGCGCCGTTCACCGCCGCGAGGAGGATCAGCAGCGGGATCGAAACGCACAGGATGATCGAACGGATGCTCATCGCGCCAGCGCCTCGATGGCGATCAGCCCGACAATGAAGTCGGGGCATTCGCGCGCGATCGTGAAGATATGCGGCTTGGCTAGACATAGCGCGTCGAGCCCGTCGGGGCCGGCGCGATAGTCATGGGCGGCGGGCAGGGTGAAGAGCAGCGATGCCGCATCGAACAGGGCCGGGGCACGAAGGTTCCCCGCCATCGCCCGGCCGCCGACCGTGACATAGAGCATGTAGGCGACTTGGCCTTGCTCGATCAGCATCGCCCCGTCCTCGTAATGACGCGGCCGGACATGCTGCGCGACCATCAGCAGTTCGTGCTCGGTCAACCGGTCGAACGGGGCGACCGCCGCGAGTGCGGCCATGCGGTCGATGACATCGACATCGATCATCGTGGCGCCCCGCTTTCGAGGTCGATCGCGATATGGGCGTACCGCAGCCATGTGACACCGGCAGGGATATGCGCGGTTTCGCCGGGCGAAAGTCTTGCCGTACTGCCATCGGTTTCGACGGCCAGTGGCGCGTTCGCGATCAGGCGGAGCTTGCGGGTCGCGGGATCAAAGGCCAGGCACGCGCCAAGCTCGAGATCGGCGAGCGTTTCGATATGATCGAGCAGGCCGGGTCGCGCAGCAACGCGATCGCGCAGCTCCGCCATCGCGCGGGCGGCGAGCGCCGATGCAAGATCCGGCCCGCTCGTTGCGACCCACATGAGCCGCTGCGCCGGACTGTCCGCCAGCACGACCGCCACTTCGGGATTTCCCGCCTCGCTCCGCAACAGTTGCTCACCGGCTGCGAGCCGGTGCCGGTTGGCGGCGATGGCGGCGTCGCCCTGCGCACCGGCGACATGACCGCTCAGCCGGTCGAGCGCATCGCGCAGCGCGCGGGCTTCGCGCGGACTGCGGATTGCCGTGGGTGGGCTATGGTCGCCCGCGGCGATCCTGAGTGCGTCCTGCGTCAGCCGCTCGATCGGCCGGGCAACGCGCCGCACAATCTGCAGCGTCACGAACAGGCAGGCGAGGATCGATGCAAGGCCGATCATCGCGCTCTGGAACAAGGCATTTTGCGTCGCGATCTGGATGACCGAGACGTTGACGTCGGCACCCGCAGTGCCTGTGATCCGCCCATCCGCACCATAGACCGGCGCGGCGGCAGTCTTCAGCAATCCCCATTGCTCCTGATATTCGACCGGCGAGATGTGGATGCTGCCGCTCTGCTGTACCTTCCGCAATCCCGCGACGGTTTCGGCGGGCAGGCTGTCGGGCGAGCCGATCAGCGTGTGGTCGTCGCCCTCGGTGCCGTCGAGGACATAGAGCACATCTTCGGGGCCGCCCGCGATCTGGGTGTAGATATAGGTCAGGCCAAGCTGGTCCCGGATGCGCTGCATTGGTTCGACATTGCGGCGATAAGGCCGCTCCTGCTCGACCTTTTCGGCGTCGCTTTTGCTGTCGATTGCCGCGCGGACCAGCCTGTCATGGTCCGCGGGATCGATCAGCGCGCCGGTCAACGCACTCGCCGCGATCAGCCGGTCGTCGAACCCCTTCAGTGTGATGGCATAAAGCGCATTATAGACGATCGCGGCGAGCAGGATTGCCACCACCACGACCAGCGGAAGGAAGGTGCGCAGCAAGAGCCCCTGGATGCCAATGGTCTTCTTGAGCGGCGTTTTCTCAGGCAGCATGGGCGCGCCCATCCTGCACGCGTAGCATCACCAGCGCGAGATCGGGGTGGCGCGATGCCACTTCCATTATATCGTCGTTCGCGAGCCAGAAATCACGGCCCGCCGCATGACCGTGGACCGCAGGGCGGTCGGGAATGACTCCGCGCGCGGCGGCGGCGAGATCGGCGAGCGCGCGCAGCGTTGCGGCGGAAAAACCCGGCATGCGCGAGAGCGCATCGACGAGCGCCAGCATGTCGGGGCCATCGTCGTTTTCGAGACCGAGGAGGCAGAGCAACTGGCGGCGCAGCACGGCCGGCATGTCGGCTCGCACCAGACGGTTCGTCAGCCGGGCGAAGCCGGCGGGGGGCAGGCGATCGTGCAGGATCGCCAACGCCGCCGCAGTTTCGATCCACCGACCGCTGTCGAGCGCGGCCTCGGCCAGCGCGAGAATATCGATCTCGGCCGCCGTGGTTGCTTTGCCCTGAGGGTGCAAAATCGCATCGATCTTGCGGAACAGGGCGTGGCCGACGCCGCTTTCGATCGCCTCCAGCGCATTGCCGCGCACCTTGGGATTGGACGAGTGAAGCGAGACGATCAGCAGGTCGAAATTGGGCAACAGCCCGCCGAGCGCCAATAGCTCGAGCGTGAAGTCGATCGATGCCTCGGCGCGTTCGCGCCGCGCACGGAGGAGCAGCGTGAGGGGGGGCGAACCATCGACGGCGCGCGCGGCACCCTCGATCAACGCCCGGGCATCGGTGAGTTCGCGGTCGACCACCCTGTCGAGCTGGGCGTCAAACTGGGCATAGGAAAGTTCGGCCAATGCATGTGCGGCGATTGACCGTTCGGAATAGTCGCAGCGTCGATCGCGCAGCGCGGCGACGAGGTGCGGAATGGCGGTGTCGCCAAGCCCCGCGAGCATCGCCGCGATCGCCCGCCGATCGCGCGGAGCCAGCGTTCGCGCGGCCGTCAATATGCCGGGGATCGCCTCGACATCGCCGATCCGGCCGATCAGCGCGATCGCCTTTTGGCGCTGACTGCGGGGAAAGCGACCCAGCCGGTCGGCGAGTAGGGGGACGAGGTAAATGTCGTCGGTCGTGGCAAGATCGTGCAGCCCGTCGAGTGCGCTATCGTCACCATTGCGCAGCGCCATGATCAATGCGTCGACGTCGCCTTCGAACGCCGTGGACGCGTTATAGGTCGGCCCCAGCAACGACTGCGCGGCCATATCCCCGCTGCGCGCATCGCTTTGCAACCGCGCCGCCGCATCCGGAGTGAAGGCCGGCGCGGTCAGCGCCGGGTCGCCGAAATTGAGCCAACCGCGCCGCATATTCGCGGTCATGGCGGCGGGGTAGAGCTGGCGAAGCAGGATGACGACCGCGATCAGCGCCGCGCCCAATATCACCCCGATCCCCGACAGTTCGCGCAGATCGAGCCGCGTCGCCGCGTAGAGCAGGAAGGCGCCGGCGATCAGGCTGGCAAGCGGTTCGCACATCCCTTCGATCACCGTCCTGAGCGGCCGCTTGATCGCCGAGGGGACAGCGTTGAACAGCAGATTCTGGTTGTTATATTCGATCGACGTCAGCACCGCATGATAGGCGAAGAAGGCCGCGATCGCCGCCGCATAGCCGCCGCTGAGAAAAAAGAGACCGAAGGTCGCGAAATAGGTCAGAGGCAGGATGAAGGCGATGTTGCGAACGCCGAAGCGCGACACCAGCCGGTTGAAGACGAACAGGCAGACGATCAGGTTGAAGATGTTCGACGCAGCGTAAAGCGCGCCGAACAGCGCCGCGAGCTCGGCCTCGCTCCGTCCCGCCTGCAGCACTGTCGAATATTGAAATTCGGCGAGGTTGGTCATCAGCAGCGTGACGAACAGCGTCGCCGTCAACGCGACCGTGTAGCGCGAGGTGCGAAAGCTGTTCGCGAGCAGCGCCAGCTGCGCAACTACGCCCTGCGGCTCGTCGCCGGCATCGGCATCATTTTCCGCAATTTGCTGCCAGCGCCGCCCGAGCATCCGCGCGAGCGGGATCGTTGCGAGCGCTATCGCGGCCCACAGCGCCATGAAGCCGTGTATCGGGATGACTGCGGCGGTGAGGTTGACGATCATCGCCCCGGCCGCGGTGCCGAGCGCACAAAAGGCTGCAAACAGCGGGAACAGCCGCTTGGCATCCTGAATATCGAAATAGGCGTCGGTATAATTCCAGAACAGGCTGTAGAGTCCGATATACCACATCGCGAGATAGAGCTTCAGTGCGTAGTAAAGCGTTGAGTTACCACCGGTACTGCCGAGCAAGGCCCAGAGCGTCAGACCCCCGGCAACGAGCAGCAACAGCGTCATCGTCACCATCCGGTCGATCGAGTAACGCACCATCAGCACCGAAAATATGCCGGTGTAGACGAGCATCACCAGCGGGGTGAGCATGAAGATGACGGGCAATTTGTCGGCGCCGACGTGGCTCAGAAAGGCAGCGTCGCCCGCGCTGAACCCGATCCCCAGCCCCATTTGGAGCAGGAACCCGAACAACCCGAACTGGACGAGCTTGGGCCATTCGCCCCGGTTCACGCGGAACAGGCGATTGAGTTTGTCGATCAAATTCTTCGCCCTCCCGCCTTCGTCCGTTCGCATAGCAACAAATTGTTGATGAAGTTAGCTGCAGAGTTGTCAGGCCCACGCAAAGACGCAATGGTGGGTGCAGCGGGGTCTAAATGACAGGACGAAAACGGAAAATCGGGCTCAAGCCCCAATTGCTGCTGCTGCTGTTCGCGCTCAATTTGATCGCGGCCGTGGCCTATTCGGTCGTGCTCTATGGCATCGATCGCGCCGAAATCATGAACGGTATCGATGGCCGGCTGCAAACCGCGGTGAATGCAGTGCAGGAGATTATTCCGGCGGGCTATCATGAGCGGATCGCCAACATGGATTCGGTCGCGCCGGCGGAATTTGACGCATTGCAGGATCGCCTGTCACGCTTCTCGAACGATTCCGAACTTGCCTATGTCTATACCTACATGAAATTCGGGCCGCAGGTGCGGACCGTGGCGACCAGCGCGACGACTGCCGAAATGCAGGCGGGGTCGCAGACCCGCTATTTCGCCCTTTATGACACCGCGCCCGCTCCGTTGCTGCGCAGCTTCGCCGACGGGCGTGTGCGCTATGACGAATATAGCGACGCTTTCGGCCGGTTCCGGTCGATGTACAAGCCGGTCCGCGCTGCCGATGGCCGCATCTATGTCGTCGGCGCCGACGTCGACCTGGGACAGCTCAACCGGAAACTCAATCAGGCGCTGATGCAGTCGATTGGCGTCGGGATGATCATGTTCATGCTGTCGCTCGCGGTGGGTTGGCTGGTCATCGGCCGGATTGTCGAGCCGCTGGTGCGCCTGACCGCCTTCACCCGCAACATGGAACGGCGCAGCTTCAACCCCGACGATCAGGAGATGGAGGCGATCCAGCGCATTGGCAGCGGCCGCGGTGACGAGGTCGGCAGCCTCGCCGAAGCGATGGCGGCGATGATCGCGCGGTTGCAGCGCTATTTGATCGAGGTTGAGGCAGCGACCGCGGCGCGCGAACGTGTCGAAGGCGAATTATCCGCCGCGCGCGATATTCAGGTCGGCATGCTGCCCAGCAAATTCCCGCCCTTTCCGGGGCGCTCCGACGTCGATGTCTTTGCGATGCTCGAATCGGCAAAGCAGGTTGGCGGCGACCTCTACGACTATTTCCTGATCGACGATCACCGGCTGTTCTTCGTTGTCGGTGACGTGTCGGGGAAGGGCGTTCCGGCAGCGCTGTTCATGGCGATGACGACAACCCTGTTCAAAGCGCAGGCGCTGTCCGCGGCATCGACCGCGACGATCATGACGCGCGTGAACGCTGAACTGGCGCGCGACAATGTCGCCGAAATGTTCGTCACCGCCTTTGCCGGCATATTGGATCTGCGCGACGGCAGCGTCGAATATAGCGACGCGGGGCATGAGGCGCCCTTCATCGTGCGAAACGGTGGTGGCGTCGAACGGCTCACCAAGCAACAAGGCATGGCGATGGGGATATTTGACGATGTCGCCTATCAATCCGCCCGTTTCGCGCTTGCGCCGGGCGATGCGTTGATCCTGTTCACCGACGGTGTTTCGGAAGCGACCGGGGCGGACGACGAACTTTACACCACCGACCGTATCCAGGCCGCACTGGAACAGGCGCGCGAAGACCCTTCGGCGCGCTATATTGCCGAGGGGCTCGCCGACAGTGTGCGCAGCTTTGTCGGGACGGTGCCGCAGTCGGACGATATCGCGATTTTGGTGGTCTGTTTCGAGGGCGCCGCAGCGCGCTAGGCGCCCAGTGCTAGAGGCTCGCGATCGACGCCGTGCATCTTGCGCAGATATAGCCGCATGTCGGCGATGGCTTTTTGCAGCGGCGCTGCCGCCGTCGGTTCGGTGCTGGCCGCGGCGGCGACCAGCGGGCAGCTTTCGACCTCCCATGGCAGGAAATCGAAGCCCGCATCGGCGTCGCACGCCCAGATGACCGGATAGGGGCGTCCGAACATCACGCCCTTCAATTCCTCATTGCCGAGCAGATGGAGCGACAACTGATCGCGATTGGGCGCGGTGAGCAGTACTTCGACCAGATCGAGTGAGAGGGTGAGGCTCGAGGGGCGGGCGAATTTCGACAGCCGGAAACCCAGGTCGATGTCAGGTCCGATGAAATCGATATGGCTGCCGCCGTCGCCGGCCAGTTCGGCGATGTCGAGTTCGATATTCTGCTCGCCGAATTCGACCAGCCACGCCGTGCCTTTGAGCCGCAGCGGCAGGCGCTCGAAATATTTCTTCTCGTAAAGCGTCATTGTGCGCAGCAGCGCGCGCAGGATCGACGCCAGTTCGGTGGCGCTCGATGGCTGGGCGGCAAAGATCACCTCGTCACCCATCGCCTTCCACACGTCGATCGCGGGCGTAGAATCATCGTCGAGAAATTCGAATCCGACTTGCCCGGCGAACATCAGCGGGAAATTGGTGAAGAAGACACGGAAAGTCTCCAGCCAGCCCTTGTTGCCCTGACCGGTAAGGCGGGCCTTGAATTCGGTCGAGCCGGCCATGTCGACGGACAGGAAAAGACGGATCATATCTGCTCCATGATGGGCGGGCGAAATTTCGGCCCCCCTAATATTTATCCGCGTGCCGTCGATCGGCCGCTACGGCAATCTATGTTCGTGGTCTTAACAATTGACGTTGTATCGCGCGTCGATCGAACCCTAGCGGGGCGGGCGCAGCCAGTAAATCGCCGAACACACATCCTTTGCGACACTTATGTTGCGGCGCAAACTGTTGCTTTTTGGTCACAAAATTTAGGAAAATTTGGCGGGACATGAAGCATCGCGTTGACGCCGTGGTGCGCCATATGACAGCAACCAATCACCGGTGGGGCATCTCCCTCCTTGGCCAACGTGCCGCGCTTCTACCGGTTTGGAGAGAGAGACATCATGAATTTGCGCAATATTTTGTTGGGCGCCACGATGCTGTGCGCCGCAACGACCCCTGTTTATGCCTTTGCCCAGGATGCGACCCCCGCCGGCGATGCCGCCGCGGCGAGCGACGTCGACTATGGCAATGACATCATCGTGACCGCCAGCAAGCGGTCGCAGACGCTGCAAGATACACCGATCGCCGTTTCGGTGACTTCGGCCGCCGACATCCAGAATTCGGCGATCCGTGACCTCATCGACCTGCAGTCGGCGGTGCCCAGCCTGCGCGTGTCGCAGCTCCAGTCGAGCGCCAACACCAACTTCATCATTCGTGGTTTCGGCAACGGCGCCAACAACGCCGGGATCGAGCCGTCGGTCGGCGTGTTCATCGACGGGGTCTATCGCTCGCGTTCGGCCGCGCAGATTGGTGACCTTCCCAACCTCGAACGCGTCGAAGTGCTGCGCGGGCCGCAATCGACCCTGTTTGGCAAAAATGCCTCGGCGGGCGTTATCAGCATCGTTACGCAAAAGCCGCAGTTTGAATTCGGCGGCTCGGCCGAAGTCAGCTACGGCAATTATGACGCGATCACCGCCAAGGCCAGCATCACCGGCCCGATCAGCGAAACCATCGCTTTCTCGCTCGCCGGCAATTTCAACCGCCGCGACGGCTATGCGCAGGACCTGAACCTCGATACCGACGTCAACGACCGCAACCGCTGGGGCGTGCGCGGGCAATTGCTGTTCGAACCGACCGACGCGCTCTCGATCCGCCTGATCGGCGATTATGACAAGATCGACGAAAATTGCTGCATCGCAGGCAATGTCATCGCCGGTCCGACGATCGGCATCACCAACGCACTGGTCGGTGGTCCGAGTGTCGATGCGAACAACCCCTTCTCGTACAACGTCTACAACAACTTCCTGTCGTCGAACGAGATCGAGAATTACGGCGGTTCGGCGCAGATCGACTATGATCTCGGCAGCCTCGCGCTGACATCGATCACCGCGTATCGCAAGGTTCAGGCCGACACCAACCAGGATTCGGACTTCACCAGCGCCGACCTGATCGGCGAAAAGAGCGACAAGGTTGGCATCGACACCTTCACCCAGGAAGTCCGCCTGACCTCCGACTTCGATGGTCCGGTTAACTTCCTGCTCGGCGGCTATTATTTCCACGAGAAGGTGAAGCAGCAGAGCGCGATCAAGTTCGGCGATGATTTCCGCGCCTATGGCAATGCGCTGATTCAGGGGGCGAGCGGCGGTTTGCTCAACGTCGGTTTGCTCGAGGGCGCTTTGGGCGCGCCGAGCGGCTCCTTCTTCAAGGTGGGAACCGGCCTCGACGAAGGCTATCGCATGAAGAACACCGCCTGGTCGATCTTCGGCACCGTTGACTTCGAAGTCACCGATCGCCTGACGCTGTCGGCGGGCGCGAACTACACGCAGGATCGCAAGCGTTTCTCGACCGACGTGGTGAGCAGCGACGCCTTCTCGAAGATCAATCTCGATGCCGGGGCCTATGCGCCGTTCCGCAATCAGCTGCTCTTTCAAGGCGGTGTCGCGGCGGGCGTTGGGCAGGCGCTCGGGCTGAATCGCCCTGCGACGGCAACGGAAGTCGGAACCTTCGCCGGCGCGAATCCGGTCGCGTTCGGCGGGATTGCGGCAGCTGCGCAGACCAATGCCAACAACAATCAGAACAACCCTGCTGCGAACCCCCTCAATGCACTGAAGGCGTTCCAGTTTCTGCCGGACTTCTTCAACCTTCCGAATGCATTCGAGCCCAACCGGACCCGTGACAATGATCTCGCATGGAGCTTGCGCGCCGCCTATGAAGTGACCGACACGGTCAACCTCTATGCGACCTATGCAACGGGCTTCAAGGCAAGCTCGGTCAACCTGTCGCGCGACAGCCGCCCGCTGGCCGCGGATTTGGCGGCCATCATCGCTGCGGGGAAGGCGACGCCCAACCTCACTTCGGGTACCCGTTTTGCGACTCCCGAGGAATCGGAAGTCTATGAAATCGGCCTGAAGGGGCAGTGGTCGGTCGCGGCCGTGAACCTTGCGGTGTTCAAGCAGTCGATCAAGGGGTTCCAGTCGAACGTCTTCAACGGCACGGGCTTCGAACTGGTCAACGCCGAAAAGCAGTCGACCTTCGGTATCGAATTCGACGGTTCGGTGCGTCCGGTTCAGGGGCTCAACCTGACGCTGGCGGTCACCTATCTCGATCCGAAGTATGACAAGTTCACCAACTCGTCCTTTGGCGACATTTCGGGAACCATGCCCGCGGGCATCCCCGAACTGACGATGGCAGTCGGCGGCACTTACACCCACGAGTTCGCGGGTGGAACGCGCGCGATCTTCCACGCCGACTATCATTATGAAAGCCCGGTCCAGATCGTTGAAGGTCTGAACGGCTTCCCGCCGAGCGTCGCGCAGAGCCTGACGCGCGAAGTGAACCAGCTCAACGCGTCGTTCACCATCGCGCTCACCAACGGGCTCGAACTCGGTGTGTGGGGCCGCAACCTCACCAACGCCAAATATCTGACGACGGTCTTCCCGGCGGTTGCGCAGGCAGGCAGCGTATCGGGCTATCCCAACCAGCCGCGCACCTATGGCGTGACCGGCCGCTTCAAATTCTGATCGCTGACGGCCGGGGCGGCTGACCAGCTGCCCCGGCCGCCACGAACAGCGGACAAGGAAAAACCCCGGCCTCTCCACTGAGAGGCCGGGGTTTCTTTTGGCGTTGCCGCCGGATCGTTTAGAATTTCACGCCGGCCGCGATGCCATAACGGCGCGGTTCGAGGGTGAAGATGTTGGTGTAATTCCCCGACGACTGGTCGGTGATATACTGGCCGGTGACGCTGTTGGCGTCGAACAGGTTCTGGATGAACCCCTTCACATACCATTTATCGTCGGCGCCGTTCAGCTGCAGTTGGGCGTTGACCTGGGCATAGCCCGCGATCTTGTTGACGTTGCCGTTGAATATGCTGCCATAGCTTTCACCGGTATAGGCAAGGTCGAAGCGCGGGACGAGCGTCATGCCGCCATCGCCCAGACGCGCCGTATACTGGATCCCGGCGCTGAACTTGTAGTTCGGTGCCTGCGGCAGTTCGTTGCCCTTGATGTTGACGGGAATGCCGGCCGAGAAAACCTGGATTCCATTGGGATCGAAGTTGTTTCCAGCCGCCGCCGCAAAGGCTTGCAACACGCCGCAGATGCCGAATGCGCCGGTCGAGGCGATGCCGCCATCGGCCGGGAAAGTCGTTGTGCCCTGCAATCCCGCGCCGGGGAGAATATCGCCCTGGCCCGGCGCGATCACGCCATTCTGGTTCACGTCGACACCGGTGGTGTTGATCCTGTTGTTGACGAAGTTTACGAAGGCGTTGCTGCCTGCGGCATTGCCCGCCGTGCCCGGTGCGACGGCGCAGTTCGCGCCATTGGTGATGTCCTTGATAATCACCGAGTCCGAACGCCCGCCGCCGAAATCGCGCGGATTGCTGGTGAATTTGTCCTGCGATACCTTGCTATGCAGATAGCTGAAGCCCAGGTTGATCACCAAATTCGGGTCGGGCCGAACGATGGATTCGACCTCGAAGCCATAAATGTCGGCGTTGACATTGTCGTTGACCGCGGTGCGGGCGACGATCTTGCTGAGCTGAAGATCCTTATATTTATAGTAGAAGGCCGTCAGGTTCAGCTGGAGCGCGCCATTGCCAAAGCTGTTCTTCGACCCGATTTCGAACGCATCGACCTGTTCGGGCTTGAAGGTTTCGGGGACCGCAAAAATGGGCTGCAACGGCGGGTTGATGCCGCCCGATTTATAGCCGCGCGAATAGGAGGCATAGATCAGATTGTCGTCGGTCACCTTGAAATCGATCACCGCGCGGCCGGTGACTTTTTCATAGGAAACGCCGCGAACCTGGAAGGCTTCGCAGCCCGGGACCGAGCCCACGGCACCGACGGGCGATCCCGGCGGGCAGAGGGTGGCGCTGTCGCCATCGAAACGGGCACCATAGAGCGTGTCGAACAGCCCCCCGGTCATGGCATGCGGGGCAAAGATGTTGCCGTTGGAACTGGCGAGCAGCGAGCGCGCCCGGACGTCCTTCTTATCATTATTGTACCGCACACCGACGGTCAGCTTCAGCCGGTCGTTGAACTCGACATAGGCTTCACCGAAGATGCCATAGGATTTGATCTTCAGATCGTCGGTGTTGTTGCGGAAAAACGGCTGGCCCAGAACCGACGGGGGCAAGCCCGCGCCGGCCGCCGAGAAGGCGCCGAGCACGCCGGTCAGATAGTCGATCGGGAAAGCGTTCACATAGTAGCTGTTTTCGGTGAGATGATAATTGGCATAGATGCCGCCGAGCAGGAAGTTGAACGGACCGTCGAGATCGCTGTTCAGGATCGCTTCGGCGGACCAGCTGGTGTTGTACTGGTTTGACCGGTCGAATTGCAGCGATTGGTTGCTGCAAATGCCCTTGCCGCCGTAAACGCCCCTGCCGCTATCGTCCGATTGCGAGGTGCACAATACCCCCGTCGGACCGTTTGGGATGAGGGCCTTGGCGACGGGCGCGAAATAGGTAGCAAGAGCCGGGCCCAAAGCGCCATTCGCTGCCGCCTGCAAGGTCGCGAGACCGCCCGCATAGAGCGCGCGGTTGCCGATATTGCTGTTGTAGTCCTGCTGCGCTTCCAGCTTGATCTTTTGATACTGGCCCGACACCTGCAACGACACTGGCCCGAAATTATGATCGATCCGGCCCTGCAGCGTGAGCTCACTGGTGAAATAGCTGGGCGTGAAGGCGGTGTTGACCGTCCGCGAATCGGCGGGGATCGTCGTGTTGGCATAGACGTCGGGGCCATAGATGCTGCCCAGCGCGAACGCTGCTGGAATGCCCTGCGTCGCGAGGAATTCCTTCGATGTCAGCACCGCGGTAAAGGTGGAGTTGCCATTGAAGGGCGAAGCGTCGAGGCGGTTGTTCAAACAGCCAAGGATGCCGGTCGGGTCGCGCTGGCAAAGCTGTTTCTGGATGCGCGTGCGCTGGTCTTTTTCGCGGAAATAGGACCCCATCAGGTCGATCGTCGTGTCGGACGACGGCTCCCATCGGAACGAGCCGCGGACCGAGTAAAGGTCGCGGTCGTCGATGCGCGTGTTGAGGAAGGTGTTTTTCGTATAGCCGTCGCGGTTGAGATAAATGCCCGCAACGCGCAGCCCCATGGTGTCGCCCAAGGGGATGTTGACCATCGCCTTGCCCTTCATGGAGTCATAATTGCCATATTCGGCTTCGGCGGCGGCTTCGAACACGCCGAGTTTGGGTTTGGCGGTGATGACGTTGACAACGCCCGAGGTTGCGTTGCGACCGAACAATGTCCCCTGCGGCCCGCGCAGCACTTCGATGCGTTCGAGGTCGAAGAATTCGGTTTCGAACAGGCGGGTCGAGAAGAGCGGGTCGCCATTCAGATGGATCGCGGTTGCGCTGTCGCAGGTCGTGCCGACGCAAAGGTCGCCGATGCCGCGAATGGTAAAGCTCGCGCCGGTGAAGTTGGTCTTGGTGAAGGTTACGTTGGGCAGCGTCAGCTGAAGATCGGACGGGGTCTTGATCTGCTGTGCTTCCAGCGCTTCGGTCGAAAAGGCGCTGACCGCGATCGGCACGTCCTGCAGGCGTTCCGACTGGCGCTGGGCCGTGACGACGATTTCGCCGCCGAAGGCATCCCTTTCCGTTTCAGCTGCATCTTGCGCAAATACAGGCGTCGCCGCCGTCATCGCAAGAATCGACGTTCCGATCAGTGCCTTGAACTTCATGTATAGCCTCCCTTTTTCGAGCCCGCGAGGTGCGGGATCGCCCAACTCAATCTGTGGTAAGGGGAGGGGGTATGACCAGATGTGGCACAAGGTGCCCGGCCCAGATGGCCCGGTTCCATGGTGTATCCCACTTGCCAGCAGTGCTGGTCATCGTCCTCTCCCACCGGCGTCGGGGAAAAACGCCGGCATCTCCGGAATACGGCTCGCTTGAGCGAGCTCTGTATGAAGCCAAAGGTGCGCTTAGTTGACGAAAGCGTCAAGCCACTTGTTTGGCGCAGAAATGCGCGGAAATTTCATCGTGTTTCAACGCGGGAAAACTTCGGTTTCCGCAACGTAAACTTGGTCGCGGGTCACAAAAACTTGTCGCTGCGGCCTTGCTTATCGCGCCAATCGGCCCGACATGTGCGGCATCAAGGCAACAGTGAAAGCGGGGCAATGAGCGAAGTTGAAGTGGGACCGGACGGCAAGATCATTGTTCCCGACCATGTGCTGGATGCCGTCCGCACGCTGATCGAATGGACCGGCGACGATGTGGCGCGCGAAGGGCTGCTTGACACGCCGCGTCGCGTCGCGCGCGCGTGGAAGGAGTATTGCCAGGGCTATGCCGAAGATCCGTCAGTGTATCTGTCGCGGACCTTCGAAGAGGTGGGCGGCTATGACGAAATCGTGTTGCTGCGCGACATTCCCTTTCAGTCGCATTGCGAACATCATATGGCGCCGATCACCGGCAAGGCGTCGATCGCCTATCTGCCCAAGGACCGCGTTGTCGGCATCTCGAAACTCGCCCGCGTCCTCAACGGCTATGCGCGGCGGCTTCAGGTGCAGGAACGGCTGACCGCCGAGGTGGCGAAGTGCATCTGGGACAATCTCCAGCCGCATGGCGTCGCGGTCGTCATCGATGCGCAGCATGGCTGCATGACCGGGCGCGGCGTCCGCACCCCGGGCGTGGGCATGGTCACCAGTCGCCTGCTCGGCTGCTTCCTCGATGATCAGCGCAGCCGCAAGGAAGTGCTGAGCCTGATGGGCTATTGATGGCGGGCTGTTTGCGGTCCTGCGATGGCGGGAATGGCCACTAACGACCAGTTGCGGAAGTTCTATGTTAATTCGAACCCGGGCAAAGGGATCAACCGCGTCGATCTGAAATTCTCAATGCCAACTGAACGTGGCGTGTTGTTCCACAGCCGGGCGACCGTCCTTTTGCACAATTTTCATTGTGCATGCGTCATGCGGATTGGTCGACATCATCACGCTCTCGCCGGGGGCCAGAAAAAAGGAACTGCCCCGCTTCCCGTCGGACAACTCTTCGGGCCTGAAATCGGGCGTGGGCGACGGACCGGGAACAAAATTTGGATGCTGGCGATCGAGGTAGACGCGGAAACCGGTTTCTTCACGCCGTACCTTGTTGGTCCAGCATACGGGTTTATCTGATACGTCGCCGAAAAGAAAACCGGTGTGAATGATCGGCTCTCGCGGGTCATAAGCCGTTCCCCACCACGGCGGAACCCAGGTCACTCGTCCATCGACACCGGTTCGCATTGCGTTTACCGATTGTGCTTCGAAGCGCACGCGGCGCTTCAACCATTTGCAAGTTTCCGCGTCGAGGTCCTCGTGACCACTCGACATCACAATCAAGCAATTTCCGGGCCTGCTCGTGTCCTTGGGATCAGCCAGCAAGCGAAAACGGACTGTGCCGCCTCGCTGTTCGTTTCCCGCACGCTGAGGGTAATCATCTGACCTTATGGCCGTTGCAATATCTCCACGCAACGTTGCCTGATCCCGGCATTCTTTGAGATCTTTCTCTTTCGGCGGGCAAACAAGTTGTTGCACGGTAACGCTGGATTCCTGAAAAGTGACACGCCTCTGCGCGCTACTTTGAGCCGGGATGCTCGCGACGGCGAGCGCCAATATGCACAATGTCAGCAATCTCGGCATCATACGACACCCATAAGATGGAGTTCCTAACAGGCCGTTTCCGCACTTTCTCCTTGGTGTTTGTGCCGCGAACAGCGGAACGTCTGCTTCCCACTCCAATTCAGACATTCCCTTTTCGTCATTCCGGACTTGATCCGGGATCCATCGCAGCCGTTGCCTCCTGTGGACCCCGGATCAAGTCCGGAATGACGAGGGTGGGGGCTTTGTGACGGCTTCTCAACTCAAAGCAAGGGCCTGCGTTCGCGCTCGCCAGCACCCATCATCAAAGAAAAAGGCTCCGGAACATGATGTTCCGGAGCCTTTTCTGTCTCTTGCGGGAGGGAAGCGATTAAGCTTCTTCGCCCTCTGCGTCCGCTGCAGCGACTTCCGAAGGGGGCGTGCCCTCTTCGAATTCGTCTTCGCTGTCGGGTTCCAGCGCCGTGGCGACTGCCTCGGCCTGTTCTTCCTCGAACATCGCCGCGATGACGTCGATGCCCTGCTTCTGCATTTCTGCTTCGTCAGGCGAACGTGCAACGTTGACGCTGACGGTCACGATGACTTCGGGGTGCAGCTTGACCTTGACGTCGACGAGGCCGAGCGACTTGATCGGGCGTTCCAGCTCGATCATCGCCTTGCCAACGCCTTCGACGCCGTTTTCGATCAGCGCATCGACGATGTCGCGGACCGAAACCGAACCATAAAGCTGGCCGGTGTTCGACGCCTGACGGATCAGGATGACCTGCTGGCCGTCGATGCCGCTGGCGCGGCCTTCGGCGTCGGTGCGGCGTTCAGCGTTGTCGGCTTCGATCTTCGACCGGTTGGCTTCGAACAGCTTGCGGTTGGCTTCGTTTGCGCGCAGCGCCTTGTTGTTGGGCAACAGGAAATTGCGGGCAAAGCCATTCTTGACGGTGACGACATCGCCGATACCGCCCAGTTTCTCGATACGTTCGAGCAGGATGATTTCCATCGTTCCGCGCTCCTTACTTCACAATGTAGGGGAGCAGGCCGATGTGGCGCGCGCGCTTGATCGCACGGGCCAGCTCACGCTGCTTCTTGGTGGACACCGCGGTGATCCGCGACGGGACGATCTTGCCACGCTCCGACAGGTAACCCTGAAGCAGGCGAACGTCCTTGAAATCGATGACCGGTGCATCCTTCGTGCTGAAGGGGCAGGTCTTGCGGCGGCGGAAAAAGGGTCGTGCCATGGTGCTTGTTCCTTATTCTTCGCCGTCGCGGTCACGGCCGCGGCCGCCACGACGTTCTTGCTTGCGCATCATCACGGACGGACCCTTTTCGAGTTCGTCGACGCGGATGGTGATCCAGCGAAGGATGTCTTCGTTGATGGCAGCCTGGCGCTCGATCTCGGCGACGGCTTCGCCCGACACTTCGGCCGACAGCATCACATAATGACCCTTGCGGTTCTTTGCGATTTTGTAGGCGAGCTGCTTCAGGCCCCAGGTTTCGGTCTTGTGAACCTGACCCTTATATTCGGTAATGACGTTGGTGACGGTTTCCGCCAGCGCGTCGACCTGAGCCTGGCTCAGGTCCTGACGCGCAATAAAAACATGCTCGTAGAACGGCATGGTGCGCTTCCTCAATTTGGCCGATCGCTGGTGCCGCGCCAATCGCGTCACCCCTCCGGCTGTCGTCGTTGCTGTGCGAAATGGTGCAAAGCAAACGGGGCGACGGCAAAAGAGCCTCGCCCCGATGCCGGCGCCTATACAGAGTCGCTGGGAATAATCAAGCGCTGACCGCCAGCTTTCCCAGCAATTCCCGGCCGAATTCGGTGAGCGTGTCGTCGCGCGCGCCGAGGATGAGGATGCGGTCGCCGGGTTTCGCCTCGTCCAGCATCGCCGCGCCGCACGCCGCACGTGTGGTCAGGTGGACGGCCTCCGCACCCCCGGCAACGATATCGGCGACCAGCGCTTCGCTGCCGATACTGCGATCGACGGTGCCGCCGAAATAGACGGGGTCGCAAACGAACAGCTTGTCGTCTGAACGCATCCCGCCCGCAAAGCTCGCCGCCAGTTCCTTGCCCATCTGGCGCAGCGGGCCATAGCCGTGCGGCTGGAAGAAGAGCAAAGCCCGCCCCGGAAGCTCGGCGACGGCGGCGAGGGTCGCGGCCACCTTGTCGGGATTGTGCGCGAAATCGTCGATGACAGTGATGCCATTCGCTTGTCCCAGCACTTCGTAGCGGCGCGCAAGGCCGGCGAAGTCAGCAAGCGCGGCGACCGATTGCCCGACCGAAATATTGACCGCGCGCGCCGCTGCGATCGCGGCGAGGGCGTTGGCGGCATTGTGGCGCCCCGGCATGCGCAGGCGCACATCGTGGCGGTCGCCCGCGAAGCTGACGGTGAAGCGGCAGCCGTCGGGCAGCGCCTCGAAATCGCCGCCGCGGATCGCCGCCGCATCCGAAAAGCCAAAGCGCATCACATTGTCGCCCGCCAGCAACGGCACCGATTCCGTGTCGTCGGCGTTGATCACCGCGATCCGCGCCTTGGCGGCGAAATCGCCGAACAGCTGGTGCAACTCTTCCAGGCTCTTGTGATCGAGGCTGATATTGGTGACCACCGCGACGTCGGGCTGGTACAGCGCGATTGAGCCGTCGCTTTCATCGACTTCACTGACATAAGAGGCGGCGTCGCCGACCAGCGCGCTCGCAAAGGGCATATCGTCGCCCGCGAAATTGCGCATCACCGCACCGTTCATCACCGTCGGCTTGCGACCTGCGCTTTCGAGGATCCAGCCGGTCATCCCGGTAACGGTCGACTTGCCGCTCGTCCCGCCGACGCCGATCGCTTTGTCGGCGGCGTTGAACAGCGCGGCGTTGAGGTCGGCGCGCGTCATGCGCGGCAGACCGAGGGCATTGGCGGCGGCGACATCGGGGACGCTATCCTCGACCGCCGCCGAGGCGACGAGGATCTGGCCGGCCTGCGGCCCGCTGCCGTCCTGCGGGAACAGCACGATCCCCTGATCGGCGAGCCACTGGAACTTCTCGGGCGAGCGGCCCTGGTCGCGGCTGCGATCCGACCCCGAAACCTTGGCGCCGCGCGCCGCGACGATCATCGCCAGCGGCAACATGCCCGACCCGCCGATGCCGCAAAAGAAATAGGATTTGTTTTCGGTCATGGCCCGGCGTTATGGCCTCGGCGAGGGGTTTGCAACCGGCACCCACCGCAAACCCCGTTGATGCGAACCGACAGAGAGACTGGCTTAGATTATGCGCATCGGAATCGTCGCTCCCTCCACCCCCATTCTCCCCGACGACGCCGAAGCCGTGCGCGCGCTCGCCAGCCTCGGCTATCCGGGTGTCGAGCTGGAGTTCGACCCGCAGTGCTTTGCCGTCCACGGCCATTTCGCGGGTGAGGACGGGCATCGCTTCGCGGCGCTCGTCGAAATGGCGAACCGCCCCGACATCGACGCGATCTGGTTCGCGCGCGGCGGCTATGGCGCGTGCCGGATCGCCGAGGATGCCGTCGCCGCGATGACTCCGGTCGCGCGCGGCAAGGCGTTTCTCGGCTATTCTGATCAGGGCAATTTGCTCGGCGCGCTCTATCGCGACGGTTTCGACCATGTCGCCCATGGGCCGATGGTCGCCGACATCCGCCGCGAGGGCGGTGATGCCGCGGTGCTGCGTGCGCTCGACTGGCTCGTCGCGCGCGACCCCACCGCGTGCGAGCCGGGGTTGCAGCACGGCGCGCGCCACGCGGCGTTCAATCTGATGACGCTGTCGATGCTGCTCGGCACCGCGCTTGAACCCGATTTGTCGGGCCATGTCCTGCTGGTCGAGGAGGTCAGCGAATATCTGTATGCCTTCGACCGCGCCCTTTTCCACGTCACCAGTTATCTGGCGCCGCGCGGGCTCGCCGGCTTGCGCCTCGGCCGGGTCAGCGACGTGCCTGAAAACGACCGGCCTTTCGGTGCAGAGGCCGAGGAAATCGTGCAGGGCTGGTGCGCGCGCGCGGGCATCCCCTGGCTCGGCCGCGCCGACATCGGGCATGATGCCGATAACAAGGTCGTCCCCTTCGGCTTGCATCGCGCCGGGTGAAGCAATAGGCGCGGGGCAACAAATCACTCCACAGGGGACGCAAGATGCGCGCATTTATTTTTCCGGGTCAGGGCAGCCAGGCAGTCGGCATGGGCAAGGCGCTCGCCGACGCATCGCCGATCGCGCGCGAAGTGTTTCAGGAGGTCGACGAGGCGCTCGGCCAGAAACTCTTCCAGCTGATGAGCGAAGGCCCCGAGGATCAGCTCATCCTTACCGAAAATGCCCAGCCAGCGATCATGGCCAACGCCATCGCGACCTTGCGCGTGCTCGAAAAGGAAGGCGGCGTGACGCTATCGGCCAAGGCCGATTATGTAGCGGGCCACAGCCTCGGCGAATATAGCGCGCTCTGCGCCGCCGGAGCCTTCGACCTCGCGACCACCGCGCGCCTTTTGAAGACGCGCGGGCAGGCGATGCAGGCAGCGGTGCCCGTGGGCATCGGCGCGATGGCCGCGCTACTCGGCGCCGATATCGAGACCGCACAAAAGCTCGCCGATGCCGCGGCCGAGGGTGAAGTCTGCACCGTCGCCAACGACAATGACCCGTCGCAGGTCGTGATCTCGGGCCACAAGGGCGCGGTCGAGCGCGCGGTCGCGCTGGTCAAGGAATATGGCATCAAGCGCGGCGTCCTGCTGCCCGTCTCGGCGCCCTTCCATTGCCCGCTGATGCAGTCCGCCGCCGACGCGATGGCTGAAGCCCTCGGCGCCAACCCGCCCGCCGCGCCGCTCATCCCCGTCGTCGCCAATGTCACCGCAAGCCCGGTGAGCGATGCCGCCACGATCGGCGACTTGCTCGTCCAGCAAATCACCGGCCGCGTCCGCTGGCGCGAGAGCGTCGGCGCGATGGAAGCGATCGGCGTCACGCACTTCGTCGAATTCGGCGGCAAAGTCCTGTCGCCGATGGTCAAGCGCAGCGCATCGGGCGAGGTGGAGACCGCCAGCATTATCTCGATGGACGATATCGAGGCGCTGCTGAAAAGCCTTTGATCAAATATCGCTTTTCTCAATCAAGGAGATAACATATCATTGCCCTCTCGATTCAAGCGAGGGGAGAGGGCAATGGGCGGGTTCACGCGGATCTGGGCGTTCGGGCAATGGGTGCTCGTCGCGGCGCTGATGGCGTCGCCGCTGTGGGTGGGCCCGGCCGGTCTCGCGCGGCAATTCGCAGTGATCACCGGCGTCGGCGTGACGATGCGCGCCTTTGCCGGCGACACTGAACTCAAAGCCTTTCTCGTCAAACGTGCCGAGCGGGCGAAAGCGGAATCGGCCAACGTCAACTATGACGCGGTCAAATACGAGGTGGCGCCGGGCGTTGATGCCGCGGCCGTCGATGCCGCGGCACCCGCAGCGCTCGAAGTCGCCGAAGCCCCGCCCGCCGCCAAAGGGTCGCCCGACGACGGCATCACCAATGTCCAGACCACCGGAGTGGACGAAGGCGGCATCGTCAAGAGGCAGGGCGACTTGCTCATCGTGTTGCGCCGCGGTCGCCTGTTCACCATCGACACGTCGGGCGGCGGCATGCACCGGGTCGCGGCGGTCGACGTCTTCCCGGGGCAGAATGAGCCCGATTCCACCTGGTATGACGAGATGCTCGTCAACGAGCACATGGTCGTGGTGCTGGGCTACAGCTATGCGCGCAGCGGCACCGAAGTGAACCGCTTCGCGCTGTCGTCCGACGGCAAGCTGACGTGGCGCGACACCCATTATCTGCGCTCGGGCGATTATTATTCGTCGCGCAACTACGCCTCGCGTTTGATCGGCGACAAGCTGATCTTCTATGCGCCGCTCCATCTCCATGCCGATCAAGACGACAGCATGCCGGCGCTCGCCGCATGGGGAAAGGGTGGAAAGGTCGGCCGGTTCAAACCCTTCGCCACCGCCCGGCAAATCTATATGCCCGATCGGGCATGGCGTGACGACCGGTTCGGCGGCGACATATTGCACAGCGTGATGATCTGCGACATCGGCAGCGCCGACATGGGGTGCAAGGCGAACAATGTCCTCGGCGGCCGGTCGCGCAGCTTCTACGTCTCGCAAGGCGCCGTCTATGTCTGGACGGGTTTCGGCCCCGAATGGGGCGAGGGCGCCGACGACAATCGGGCGATGCTTTATCGTATCCCGCTCGACGGCGCGGCGCCGCAGGCGATCGAAGTTGCGGGCATGCCACTCGATCAATTCTCCTTCCGCGAAGAAGCCGACGGCGCGCTCAATGTGCTGACGATGGCCGCTGGCGGCGGTGATGCGATGTGGAAGGCCGAAGCGAGTGATAAGGGCGACATGGCGCTGCTTCGCCTCGCCGCATCGCGTTTCGGCAACGGCGGCGCCAAGGTGACGCCCGCCGATTATCGTGTGCTGCCGGGGGTAGAGGGCTGGGAACGCCAGAATCGTTTCGTCGGCGACTGGCTGCTCTACGCCGGCGGTGCGGTCCGGCGCGATCTGCGCAAGGAGAGCGATGACAAGGCCGCGCTCTACGCCGTGCCAGTGAAGGGCGGCGCGGTCGTGCCGTTCGATCCGGGGCATGATGTCGGGCGTATCGACATCATGGGCCGCGATGCGATCATCGTCGGGGCGGGAAAGGATGACGCGCTGGTCTTTACGACCATCGCGCTTGACCGCACGCCGCGGCTTGCCAGCCGCTACAGCTTCCCGGCGGCGGCCGAAGGCGAAAATCGCAGCCACGCCTTTTTCTATCGCCCCGATCCGGGCGGCAATGGTGACGACGGGCTGCTCGGCCTGCCGGTGATGCGGAGCGGCGGTGACGGTACGAAGTTTCTCGGCAGTGCCGCGTCGATTCTCTATTTGCGCCGCGCCGCGCGTGACCTGTCGCTGGCCGGTACGCTCGACGCCCGGCCGGGGCAGCGCGACGACCATTGTCTCGCGTCGTGTGTTGACTGGTACGGCGATGCGCGACCGGTGTTTTTTGGCGGTCGCATCTTCGCGCTGATGGGCTATGAGCTTGTCGAAGGCCGCTGGCTGGACGGGAAGGTACGCGAAAAGGCGCGCATCGACTTCACCCCGGACCGCCAGCGACGCCGTTGATGAGGAGCAACACGGGAATATGTTCGATCTTACTGGGATGACCGCGCTGGTGACTGGCGCAAGCGGCGGCATCGGTTCGGCCATTGCGCAGGCGCTGGCGGCGCAGGGCGCGCGGCTTGCGGTGTCGGGTTCCAACGCCGACAAGCTCAATGCGTTTCGCGACAGCCTTGGCGGCGACCATGTCGCGCTGCCGTGCAATCTGGGCGATGGCGCGGCGGTTGATGCGCTCGTGCCGTCGGCGGTCGAGGCGCTCGGCAAGCTCGATATTCTCGTCAACAATGCCGGGGTCACCCGCGACAACCTGATCATGCGGATGAAGGATGAGGAGTGGATGGATGTCATCCGCATCAATCTGGAAGCCAATTTCCGTCTCGCGCGCGCCGCCGCCAAGCCGATGATGAAGGCGCGCTTTGGCCGGATCATCTCGGTCACCAGCGTCGTCGGCGCGACGGGCAATCCGGGGCAGGCCAATTATGCGGCGTCGAAGGCGGGCGTTACCGGCATGACCAAGGCGCTGGCGCAGGAACTGGCGAGCCGCGGCGTCACCGCCAACTGCGTCGCACCGGGCTTCATCGCCACCGCGATGACCGACGACCTGCCCGACGCGCAGAAGGAAGCGCTCAATCAGCGTATCCCGGCGGGCCGGATGGGCGAGGGGAGCGACATCGCGGCCGCAGTCGTCTATCTCGCGTCGAAGGAAGCGGGCTATGTCACCGGTCAGACATTGCATGTGAACGGCGGGATGGCCATGCTGTCCTGAGCCAGACGGGGTGCATGACGCCCCGATGGGGGAGGATGCGGCATGATCAGAGTCTTGTTGTGCGGTGCGGCGCTGGCGGCGGCAGTGCTGCCGGTCGCGGCGTCGGCGCAGTTGGGGGACAAGCTCGATTGCGCGGTCGATAAGGCCGAGCCCGCGTTCCGGAATCTGCTCGCCGAAGCGCTGATCGGCGACGGCGACAATCTGGGCTTTGAACGGCTGATGGGTCAGTTTTCGACTATCGCCGATGGCTGCACCGCGGGCTTCGTGCTCGATGCTGCGCAGAAAAAGGCCTATCTCGACTATGGGGTCAGCCACATATTGCGCGAATGGCTGACCAAACGGTTGGCGAGCTATGGCTTGTCGGCTTCGACCATCGACACGGCGCTCGATTTCGGGCCGGGCCGCAGCAATCCCCCCTTGTCGGACGGCATGGGCGAGGAGCAGGTCAAAATATTGATCCAGGCCTTCATGGAAAGCGGGATCGATACCGAAAACCTCAGCTCGCCGGCGTGGGAGAGCGTCGGAACCTATGCGGCCGCGTCGTCGATCTATTGGCGCCAGCGCCAGGCATTGTCTGCGTGGACCGTGATGCCGCTATCGCTCCTTGCTGTACCCGAACCGGCGCGGCTCGCTCCGGTCGCACCGGCAGTTGCGTCCGGGCCCGCCGCCGCGCCGTCGCCTGCGATCCCGGCTCCCGTACCGGAGCCCGCGCCCGAACCAGCCATTGCCGCACCTCCACCGGCGGAGGCGGTCCCGGCGCCGGAGCTGCCCTCTGAACCGGTAATCGCCCCGCCGCCACCGGCGGAGGCGATCCCGGAACGGACACCCGAACCGGCCATCATCACACCACCACCGGCCGAAGCGAGCCCGGCGCCATCGCCGGAACCCGCTCCGCCCGGAGAGGTTAAAAGCTCGCCCGAGCTGTGATGCGGATATCGCGGCCGGCCAGCGGAACATAATCCTTGGTAAAGCTGGCGTGGCGCCGCGCATCGACGTCGAAGATATTGTTCGCGGCCAGCGACAGCGTCAGATTCTTTGTATCGGGCAGCGGCCGCCAGCTGATCGAGGCGTTGACCAGCGTAAAGCCCTTGGTCGGGGTTTCGAACGCCGCGTTGCGGTTCTGGTTGTCGGTCCATTCGACCTCGGCGCGCGCGTCGATCCGCTCGCCCTGCGCCTCGATCCCGCCCAGTACGCGCAGAGGCGGGATGCGCGGAACATGGTCGCCGCCCTTGATCTTGGCGCGGGTCATGTCGGCGGTGACGTCGCCGACGATGTTGAAGCCGCCGATCTGCGCCAGCCGTGCGCTCGCCTCGGCCTCAAAGCCATAGACGCGGGCATCGCGCTGAAAATACTGGAAGACGGGCAGTTCATCCTCCTCGGCGCCGGTCGCTTCGGAATAGATGAAATTGTCGAACCAGTTGGCATAGCCGGTCAGGCTGAAGTTGATCGCGTCGCTCGCAAATTTGAACGAGGCTTCGCCGCCCCAGCTGGCTTCGCGCTTGAGGTCGGGGTTGCCGAGTTCGAACGACTGGGTTGCGATATGCGGGCCGTTCGAGAAGAGCTCTTCGGCGGATGGCGCGCGCACCGCACGAGCCAGTGACACGCCGAACTTCATACCCTCCGCAATCTCGTAATTGGCGCCAAGTGCGCCCGAGACGGTGTCGAACTTGCGGGTGATGCCCAGCGCCGGCGCACGAACATCGGTGGTTTCAAAGCGTGCAGCGGCCTCGAGCCCGAGCGAGCCCAGCGTCCATTCCTGCAACGTGAACAACGCGAACTGATCGGTCAGGTTACGCGGGACGAAGGCTTCGGCGCCGACCGCGTTGAAGTCGCGGTGGCTATATTGCACTCCGCTCGCGCCGCGCCAGCCGCCGCGGTCGTTCTGTGCCAGTTCCAGCCGTCCCTCGACGCCCTGATTGGTAAAGACCGTGCCGACCTCGTCGCCTTCAAATTCGGTATGCTCATAGTCGGCAAAACCGCCGCGCAGGCGCAGCTTGCTGAAGAAACCGTCGCCCAGTTCGACTTCGCCGCGCAGATCGGCGCGCCATTGTTTCAGGCCAATCGTCACCGGGCCTTCACCATGGTCGTGGCCGCCCTCTTCGCCGCCATGGTCGTGCGAGGTGTTCGGGCGGCTCGGGACGCCATAATTGCTGTCGAAATAGCCGATCGAAATGCCGAGCTGGCCGCCATCGTTGATCAGCGACAGGCCGCCGCCGGCGGTCCAGGTTTCGCTGGCGGTGTTGGCGACCTTGCCGCGCGAATTGGCCTGGGCGGTGAGTTCGTCGGCTTCGTCCTGGTGACCATCCTCGACCGCATGTTCGGCGAGGTGGAGCAGGTCGCCGCGGATTTCGGGGGCAAAGACATAGCCGCCCGCGCGGACGTCGCCGCTCTTGCGCCAGCTGCCGTCGACATGCGCGACGATCTGCGGGCTGAGCGCGACATCGACCGAGGCGCCGACATTGCGGTCGTTGGCGGCGGTGGCATAGCCGCCGATCGCGTCGATATGGACATGGTCGGCGGGAACCTTGCGCGGGATGCGGCGGTCGAACAAATTGACCGCGCCGCCGATCGCCTGGCTGCCGAACAGCAGCACCGCGGGACCGCGCAGGATTTCGATGCGCTCGACGGTCAGCGGGTCGATAGTGACGGCGTGGTCCGCGGAGGTGTTCGACACGTCGATCGACCCGATGCCGTCGGTCAGCACGCGGACACGCTCACCCGAAAAGCCGCGGAGCACCGGGCGCGAGGCGCCGGGAGCAAAACTGGTTGCCGAGACGCCGGGCTGGCGGGTCAGCGTGTCACCGATCTGCCCGCGGATGTCGCGCGCCAGCTCGTCGCCTTCCAGCACCGATACATTGCCCAGGATGTCGAGGCTGCGGACATAGGGCGCGGTGACGACGATCGGTCCGCCGGCATGGACATCATCGTCGCTGCCCGCGACGGCACGATCCTGCGCGAAAGCGGGGACGGAGAGAATGATGGCAAGCGTGAAACCGGCGGAAGAGAGCAGTCGCATCGGCGGAAAATCCTGTCAGTTGGGAAGATGTTGCCGGGGTCAGTAATGATATACTGTTACAATGACAAGCCCCGAAAACCCGCTTCGAGGGCGTTGGTCGGAACCAGGGTACGGTTGGTCGACAAAGGCCGAACATCGCGGCGCCAAGCGAAGCTGTCTTGCGGCGTCCCGGCTGCGGCCTTAGATCAGGGGGATGACGACTATTGCTGAAAACAGCCTCGAGCTGATTGGTAACACGCCGCTGGTGCTGCTGCGCGGCCCGAGCGAAGCCACTGGCTGCGAAATCTGGGGCAAGTGCGAATATGCCAACCCCGGCGGATCGGTGAAGGACCGCGCCGCGCTGTATATCGTCCGCGACGCCGAGGCGAACGGCAGTCTGAAGCCCGGCGGCACGATCGTCGAGGGGACCGCGGGCAACACAGGTATCGGCCTCGCGCTTGTTGCCAATGCGCTGGGGTACAAGACGATCATCGTCATGCCGGACAATCAGAGTGCCGAGAAAATGGCGACGATCCGCGCGTTGGGCGCCGAACTGGTGCTCGTTCCGCCCGCGCCCTTCGCCAATCCCGGCCATTTCGTCCACACCTCGCGCCGTATCGCCGAGGAAACCGACAATGCGATCTGGGCCAATCAGTTTGACAATATCGCCAATCGCAAGGCGCATGTGCACACCACTGCCGAGGAAATCTGGGAACAGATGGGTGGTCGGATCGACGGCTTTACCTGCGCTGCCGGGACGGGCGGCACGATTGCCGGAACGGGGCTCGGGCTGAAGGCGAAGAGCGCCGACATCGTTATTGCGCTCACCGATCCGCACGGGGCCGGGCTTTATAATTACTATCAGTGCGGCGAACTCAAGCCCGAAGGGTCGAGCGTCGCCGAGGGGATCGGTCAGAACCGCATCACCGCCAACCTCGAAGGTGCGCCGATCGACACCCAGTTCCGCATCTCGGATGCCGAGGGGCTGGCGGTCGTTCGCAGCCTGCTCGACGAGGAAGGTCTGTGTCTGGGTCTGTCGTCGGGGATCAACGTCGCCGGAGCGATGGCTTTGGCGCGGCAATTGGGGCCGGGCAAGCGCATTGCAACTATCCTGTGCGACAGCGGATTTCGCTATCTCTCGACGCTTTTCAACCCCGAATGGCTGGCGAGCAAGGGCCTCGCGGAGACGCCGGCATGACGAACGGAAAGGTGGAGGTTCGGCCAGTCGCGGCAGAGCCTGCGCCCGCGAACGACACGATGCGGCGGCTCCAGATCGGTATCGCCGGTGTGCTGACCGTGCTGTTGCTCGTCGGCATGGCGGGGCTGATCGGCGACCGTGCGCGCGAACGGGCGGCCAGCGATGCGGTGGCGGCAGGGGAGGTCAAGATACCCGGCGCCGAACAGAAAAGCAGCGGGACCCCGCTCGAGGAATTGGGCGTCCAGCCGGTATCCAAGGATGAAAATGCGGTCACCCCGGTGAAGGTGCCGCAGGCCGCACCGACTACGTCCAGCGTCCCCGACCTTGAACCCGATCCCACGCTCGAGCGCGCGCGCCAGTCGAAACAGTGATGACGGCCTTGCGGCGGCCGATGTTGCGCGCTTTGGTCGTGGCGGCGCTGGTCCTGTCGCTGGCATGGACGGCCGGCGCGCAGGCGTTGCTCGGCCGGATCGACCCGGCGCTCGCGGTGCCTCTGCTCATTTTCCCGATGCTGCTGCTTGGCTGGTGGCAGCGTGATGATCCCGCCGCCGACAGGCGGCGGACGATCCTGCTTGCGCTACTGATGCTTGCTGCGGGGCAGGCGTTGCTCGCTTTCATGCTCGCGGGTTCGTTCGCCTCGGCGCAACTTCTCCTGAACCTCGCGGTCGCCGCACTGGCCGGCTGGATCGCCGACGCGCTCGTGCAGCGCCGCAAGTGGGGCAGGGGGCTGCGCCTCGTCATCGCCGCATTGCTTGTCACCGGCTGGTTCGCCGGAGGTCATGCGCTGCTCTCTGCGCTTTATCGTGCCGCGCCCGTCGCTGCGGGAACCCCCGCAGTCACCATGCTCACCAGCCTGCCGCTGCGCTGGGCGGGTGGCGGTGATATTGCCGCGATGATCGCCAATGGGCCGGGCGAGGATCCGGCGCTTGTTCAGCTTCAGGCAGCGGGCCCGGTGTCGCTCGTCGACAGTCTCGTCGATCATGTCCCGCCGCCCGGCGGTGTTCTGCTGCTCGCACATCCGCGCGCCCTTGCCCCGCGCGAACTGGTGGCGATCGACGCCTTTGTGCGCGGCGGCGGGCGCGCCGTGGTTCTGGCCGATGCGCTGTCGGGTTGGCCCATTTCCTATCCGCTCGGCGACCCGCGCAATCCGCCGGTCACCAGTTTGCTTACCCCGCTTCTCGACCATTGGGGCATCACCCTCGGTGCTGCAGCGGTTGGTGGAAAGGACGCGCTGCCGGCCGATGTCGAAGGCGCACGGCTGCGCCTGTTCAGTGTCGGCCGCTTTGACGGGTTGCCTGCATCGTGCCGCGCCTTTGCGGGGCGGCGCGTCGCGCATTGCCGGATCGGGCAGGGTGAGGCGTGGCTGGTCGGCGATGCCGACCTGATTTTCGCGCCGCTCTGGCAGCCCGCGGTGCCGGGTGCGTCGCACCTGACCCGGGCCGATACGATGGAATGGCTCGCCGCGCGCTTGTGGGGCGATGCGGCGACCCGCGCGCCGCTGCGCCCGCTCTGGATTCGCGCACCCGGCGAGTAAGCCGCCGCCGCGGCCCCTTTTCAACATTTTCGCTATCCGCGTGCGCACCCTTTTGCGCAGGCGAGCCCTTTTGGGTGGCTTTTGATGTCATTTTGCGATGAAATGGGGTTCTGAACCCTATTTCACCCTAATTTACCCCTTTTCACCCCGATCTATAGTTGGTAGTCAGGAATCGGAGAGGGGCAATCTCCACCTGAGTCTTTTGCGCCGGAATCTGCGATTCCGGGATCAGGGAAGTTTTGCCCGGTGGCGCGATTACGGGGGGCGAAGCGATGGCGGTTGTGACCCCGGGTCAATATGCGGGCACCAACTTCGCCGCGATCGATGGCAAGGGACGCATCGCCGTCCCCTCACAATTCCGCAACAATGTGCCCCTGAATGCGGATGGCCAGCGCGTGCTCTGGGTCGGCTTCCACGAAAAGCTGCCCTGCCTGGTCGCCTATGGCCAGGATCAATATGACCGGCTGAACGGCGAAATCGAGCGCGACCGCGACACCGCGCTCGCCCGCAACCTCGACTTTGACGAGGATGCCGAGTTCAAGAAACGCTTCAGCTATACCGAGCCCTACGCGCTCGATGATAGCGGTCGTTTTCTGCCCAGCTTCATCCACCGCGACCGCGTCGGCGATGCCGGCGCGACGGCTTTTGTGGGGTCGGGACGCCGCTTTGAAATCTGGTGGCTGCCGACCGTCGCCGAATGTGTAGATGCCGATCCCGTCTTGCAGCGTCTCGCCGCCGCATGGGATGCCGCAAAAGGGAAGGGGCGCAAATGACCGGCCTTCCGCGCGATCCGCGTCATGATCCGGTCCTTCGCGATGAAATCGTCTCCGCGCTCGCCATTGCCCCCGGCGAGTTGCATGTCGACGCGACCTTTGGTGCCGGCGGCTATACTCGCGCGATGCTTGCTGCGGGCGCCGATGTGATCGCCTGCGACCGCGACCCCGACGCGATTGCCGAAGGGCAGGCGCTGGTCGACGCCAGCGAAGGGCGGCTGCGGCTCGTCCACGGCCGTTTCGGCGAAATCGACCGGCTGCTCGCCGAGCAAGGCGTTGCTGAGGTCGACGGCATCGTTTTCGACATTGGTGTGTCGTCGATGCAGCTTGATCGCAGCGAACGCGGCTTTTCCTTCCAGAAGGACGGCCCGCTCGACATGCGCATGGCGCAGGACGGCGAAAGCGCCGCCGAATGGCTTAATCGTGCGGACGAGGCCGAGATCGCCGACATCCTCTTTCACTATGGCGACGAGCGCCAGTCGCGCCGCGTTGCGCGCGCGATCGTTGCTGCACGCCCGCTCAGCCGCACCGGCGAACTCGCCGTCGTGATCCGCAAGGCGCTGCGCCATCCGCCCGGCGCGCCCAAGGACCCCTCGACGAAAAGTTTTCAGGCGATCCGCATCCATATCAACGGCGAACTCGACGAGTTGAACGCGGGTCTCGCCGCCGCCGAACGCCTTCTCCGTCCGGGCGGCCGCCTCGCGGTCGTCAGCTTCCACAGTACCGAGGATCGCATCGTGAAGAATTTCTTGCGCGAACGGAGCGGGGGCGATGCCGCCGGTTCGCGCCACCGGCCCGCGCCGCTCCCTCTGGCGCGGGCCGCAACTTTCGAGACCCCGGCGCGCAAGGTGCGGCCGGGCAAGGCCGAAGAGGCGCGCAACCCGCGCGCCCGTTCGGCGACGCTGCGCAGCGCGGTTCGCACCGCGGCTCCTGCCTGGCCCGACAGTTCGACCCAAGGAAATTCAGGGAAGGAGGCGATGTCATGTTGATGGCTGCTCGTAAACTCCAGGGAATCGGCCTGGTCCTGCTCGTGCTTGTCTTTGCGATGATCCTTTATCCCGTGTCGCTGAAGGTCGCGGCGACGCGCAGCGAATTGTCGCGCATCGAAAAGCAGATCGACCGGACGCGCGACAATATCCGCTATCTCGAATCCGAACTCGCGGTGCGCGCCTCGATGCGTCAGCTCGAACAGTGGAACGCCGACACCTTCGGCTATTCGGCGCCGTCGGCCGGCCAATATCTGTCAAACGAACGCCAGCTCGCGTCTTTCGATCGCCTGCCGCGCGCGCGCGGGGCGAATGATGTCGCGCCGGTGCTGATGGCCATGGTATCGCCGGTCGGAACGCCCGCGGCGGCAAAGGCCGGCCCGGTCGCCACGCCCGTCACCGCCGCCAAGCCGATCCAGATCGCGCAGGCAGAGGCCTCGGATATTCGCAGCGACGCCGCGCCGCGCATGACGCCGACGCGTCGCCGCGAACAGTTGAAGATGATCGAGGATCAGCTACTCGCTGAATCGACCCTCGCCGATCTCAAGCGCGCGGCGGCGGCCGAAGCGGCTGGAGGCAAGTCCGGCCGATGAACACGCTGGTCGTCCGTCCAGCCAGGGTTCGCACCGCAGGGGTGCGGCAGCAGATCTTGCTGACCGCGCAACAGCGGCTGATGATCCTGATGTTGCTGTTCATGGCGGCCTTTTTCCTGGTGTCGGTGCGCCTCGTCTATTTCGTCGTCTTTGACGCCGGAACGGGGCGCGGTAACGGCTCGGCGGCTTTCATTCCCGCGCGTGCCGATATCGTCGACCGCAACGGCGTCCCGCTCGCGCGCACCATCGACGGCTACTCGATCCGTGTCGTGCCCGAGAAACTGCTCAACAACCGGCAGTTTCTCGCCGACGAACTCCACAAGATTTTCCCCGACATGACCCGCGAGGAGCTGCTGGCCAAGGTCAGCGGATCGCGCCCGACCTATATCCGTCGCCGCGCGCTGCCCGATCAGGTCGCGGCGGTGAATGCGATCGGCGACGTCGGTTTCGACTTCCCGCGCGAAAAAGAGCGGCTTTATCCGCAGTTGACGCTCGCTGCGCATGTCATGGGCTTCCTCAATGCCGAAGGCCATGGCGTCACCGGGGTCGAAGGCGCGTTCGACCAGCGGCTGATCGACAAGGCGACGCGCGGCCAACCGCTGGCGCTGTCGATCGATACGCGCGTACAGGGTGTGCTCGAAAGCGAACTGTCCAACGCCGTCACCAATTTGGAAGCGATCGGCGGGGCAGGGATCATCCTCGACGTCCACACCGGCGAAGTCGTAGCGATGACCTCGCTGCCGACCTTCAACCCGAACAAGCTGACGGGCAGCGATCCCGCAACGCGGCGCAACGCGGTCACCTATAATCTTTATGAGCTGGGTTCGACCTTCAAGCCGCTGACGGTCGCCGCCGCGATCGACGCCGGGACGGTTACCAGCATGGCGCGCCGCTATGACGCGACCCAGCCGCTCCCGATTGCGGGTTTCCGCATCCGCGATTCGCACAATATGGGGCGCTGGCTCAACGTTCCCGAAACGCTGATCCACAGCTCGAACATCGCCACCGCGCGCATCGCCGACGAGCTTGGCCGCGAAAAATTGGAAGCGATGTTCCGCAGCCTTGAATTCGACGGGCGCCCCGACATCGAGCTCAAGGAACGCGCTTTCCCTCTGTGGCCCAAAAATTGGGGCCGGCTGACGACGATGACAACCAGCTATGGCCATGGCATCGCGGTGACCCCGCTGCATCTCGCCAGCGCTTACGCCGCGTTGGTCAATGGCGGCATTTATCGCCCCGCGACCATCTTGAAACTGGGCGACAAGGCGCCGCCGCAGGGCCGCCGCGTGTTCAAGGCCGCGACCAGCGCGCGGATGCGTCAGCTGCTCCGCCTGATCGTATCCGACGGCACCGGCAAAAAGGCCGATGCCCCCGGCTTCCGCGTCGGTGGCAAGACCGGCAGCGCCGAAAAGCCGGGCGCTGGTGGCTATCGCCGCACCTCGCTCGTCTCGACCTTCGCCGCCGCTTTCCCGATGGACAATCCGCGTTACGTCATCCTCGCGATGATCGACGAGCCCAAGGGCAATGCCTTCAGCTCGGGCCAGCGCACCGCGGGCTGGACGGTCGCGCCGGTCGTCCAGAAAGTCGTGATGCGCGCCGGGCCGATGCTGGGGGTCTTCCCCGACGAGAGCCGCGACGTCGACGTGTCCGAACTGACGCCGCTGCTCTGGAAAAACGGGGAAGGCGAGTAATGCGCCTCGCCGCTCTGCTCGGCGATCAGGGGCCGGCAGGGGCGGACCCGGTGGTGACCGGGCTCGCCATCGACCATCGCAAAGTCGCACCGGGAACGATCTTTGGCGCCTTTGTCGGCGAAAAATTCAACGGCGAAGATTATATCGCAGCTGCGATTGCTGCGGGCGCGATCGCGGTCGTCGCGCGTCCCGAAGCACGGGTCGAGGGTGCGGTCCATATTGCCGACGCCAATCCGCGCCGCGCCTTTGCCCATATCGCCGCGCGCTTCTTTCACCGCTTTCCCGCGACCTGCGTTGCGGTCACCGGCACCAACGGCAAGACCTCGACCGTCGAAATGACGCGCCAGCTCTGGCGCATGGTGGGGTTTCAGGCCGCGTCGATCGGCACGCTTGGCATCACCACGTCGAACGAGAGCGCCTCGACTGGCCTCACGACCCCCGACATCGTTACCTTCCTCGGCAATATGTCGGGCCTCGCCGCCGAGGGCGTTACCCATGCGGCGTTCGAGGCGTCGAGCCACGGCCTCGACCAATATCGCACCGAAGGGCTGGTGGTGAAGGCGGCTGCTTTCACCAATCTTAGCCACGATCATCTCGATTATCATGGTACAATGGAGGCCTATCTCGCCGCGAAGATGCGGCTGTTTACCGAAGTGGTCGACGCGAACGGTGTAGCGGTGCTCTGGAACGACGATATCTGGTCGCCCGTCGCCCTAGAAACGGTGACGAAGCGCGGGGTGCGCCTGATGACCGTCGGCGCGACCGGCAAGGATTTGCGCCTCGTCTCGCGCACTCCGACCCAGCTTGGCCAGTCACTCGTCATCGCCGCGGGCGATCTGACGCAGAAGGTCGAACTGCCGCTGATCGGCGCCTATCAGGTCGCCAATGCGCTCGTTTCCGCCGGCCTCGTCATCGCGACCGGCGGCGATGTCGCACAGACCCTCGCCAATCTCGCGCGGCTCCAGCCGGTGCGCGGCCGCCTCGAACGCGCGGCGATCACTCGCGCGGGTGCGCCGGTCTATGTCGATTACGCTCATACGCCGGACGCCATCGAGGCCGCCCTCGATGCGCTGCGCCCGCACGCGACCGGCCGTCTGATCCTGGTGTTCGGCGCGGGTGGCGATCGCGATCAGGTGAAGCGCCCCGAAATGGGCAGGGTTGCAGCGGCCAAGGCAGAGGTTCTGATCATCACCGACGATAATCCGCGCGGCGAAGACCCCGCGCTCATCCGTGCCGCCATTGCGAAGGGCGCGCCGGGCGCGCAAATCATCGGCGACCGGCGCGCCGCGATCGCCGCCGCGATTGCCGAGGCGCGCGCCGATGACATCATTTGCATCGCCGGCAAGGGGCATGAACAGGGCCAGATTGTCGGCGCGGGCGCCGAGATGCGTGTCATTCCCTTTGACGATGTCGCCGTCGCGCGCGAGTGTGCCGCATGACCCCGCTATGGACTGCCCGCGCTATCGCTGCCGCCACTGGCGGAACGGCGAGCGCCGATTTTACCTTGCAAGGCGTTGCCTTTGACTCGCGCGAAGTGACCAAAGGCGATCTGTTCGTCGCGATGCGCGGGGAGGCGACCGACGGGCATAAGTTCATCGACAAGGCGATCGCTGCGGGCGCTGCGGGCATCGTCTGCGAAACCGCGATCGACCATCCTCACATTCTCGTCGCCGACAGCGTGGCGGCGCTGAACGCACTTGGCACCGCGTCGCGCGCGCGCGGCCATGGGCGGATCATCGGTGTGACCGGATCGGCGGGCAAGACGGGGACGAAGGAGGCGCTATTCGCCGCGCTCGACCGTTTCCGTCCGGGGCGGGCGCACCGCTCGGTCAAAAGCTATAACAACCATGTCGGCGTTCCACTCAGCCTCGCGCGCATGCCCTCGACCGCCGATTATGGCGTGTTCGAAATGGGGATGAACCATGCCGGCGAACTCGCCGAGCTGACCCGTATGGTCCGCCCGCATGTCGCGATCGTCACCACCATTGCGCCCGCACATATGGAATATTTCGGCAGCGAAGAGGCGATCGCCGACGCGAAGGGCGAGATTTTCGAAGGGCTTGAGCCCGGCGGCACCGCGATCCTCCCCTTCGACAGCCCGCATTATGCGCGGCTGCGCGCCAAGGCCGAGCAACATGCTGCGCATGTCGTCAGCTTTGGTCTGGGCGAGGGCGCCGATGTTCGCGCGGTCGACTGGCTGTCCGACGGGCAGGGTGGTTCGCTCGTCACCGCACAGGTGCAGGAAGCCTTGCTCTGCTTCACCATTTCGCAGGCCGGTGCGCATTGGGTGTCGAACGCGCTTGCGGTGCTGGCGGCGGTCAAGGCGGTCGGCGGCGACCTGCCCGCCGCGGGGCTGGCCTTCGCCGAAATGGGCGGGCTTGCCGGGCGCGGCGCGCGGCACCGGATTGCGGTGCCCGGCGGCGACCTGTTGCTGATCGACGAAAGCTATAATGCCAACCCCGCCTCGATGGCGGTCACCATCGAACAGCTCGGCCGCGAATCTGCGATGCGCCGGGTGGCGATTCTGGGCGCGATGAAAGAGCTGGGACCGGACGGAGAGGTCTATCATGCCGCGCTCGCGACTCCGCTCGTCGCGGCGGGAGTGCAATTCGCCCTGCTCGTCGGCGAAGAGATGGCGCCGCTTGCCAAAGCGCTTGAGGGGCGTATCGATTTCGCGCATGTGGCCGACCAACCGGCTGCCAAGGCGCGGCTGGGCGACTTGATCCGGGCCGGCGATGCCGTGCTGATCAAGGGATCGAACAGTGTCGGCCTGTCGCATCTTGTGACGGCGCTGACCAATGGGGAATATTGATGCTTTACTGGCTAGCGGAATGGCTTGGCTTTCCGGGGGTTCTTAATCTCATCCGCTATCTGAGTTTCCGCTCGGGCGCCGCCGTGGCGACCGCGCTGATCCTGGGATTGTGGATCGGGCCGCGCTTCATCCTGATGCTGCGCATGCGGCAGGGCAAGGGCCAGCCGATCCGCGAAGACGGCCCGCAAAGCCATCTCGCCAAGCGCGGCACGCCGACAATGGGCGGGCTGATGATCCTGATTTCGCTGATGGTATCGGCGCTGCTGTGGATGGACCTGTCCAACCGGTTCGTCTGGGCGTGCCTGTTCGTCACCGGCGGTTTCGCCGCGGTCGGTTTCATGGACGATCTCGACAAGGTCACCAAGGCCAGTCACCGCGGGATTCCCGGCCGCGTCCGGCTTCTCATCGAATTTGTCATCGCCGGAGTCGCGGTGCTGCTGATCGTCTCGCGCACCGGGACCGACCTCTATCTGCCCTTTTTCAGCGACACCGTGATCCAGCTCGGGCCGCTTTACTATGTCTTTGCGATGGTCCTCATCGTCGGCTTCGGCAATGCGGTGAACCTCACCGACGGGCTCGACGGGCTCGCGACCTTCCCGGTGATCATCGCCAGCATGGCGATGCTGATCATCGTCTATCTGTCGGGCAATGCTAAGTTCGCCGGCTATCTGGGTATCCCGCATGTCCCCGGCGCAGGCGAGCTTGCAATCTTTGCCGCCGCGATCATCGGCGCGTGCCTGGCATTTCTCTGGTTCAACGCGCCTCCCGCTGCGGTGTTCATGGGCGATACCGGCAGCCTCGCATTGGGCGGCGCGCTCGCAACCATCGCCGTCACCGCGCAGCATGAACTGGTGCTCGTGATCATCGGGGGGCTGTTCGTGGTCGAGGCGCTGTCGGTGATCATTCAGGTTTTCTGGTACAAGCGCACCGGCAAGCGCGTGTTCCGCATGGCGCCGATCCACCATCATTTCGAACAATTGGGCTGGCCCGAATCCACCGTCGTCATCCGTTTCTGGATCGTCTCGATCGTCCTCGCACTCGCGGGACTCGCGACGCTCAAACTCCGTTGATCACCTCGCGCGCCTTTGCCGGTCGCCGTTATGCGGTGCTGGGGCTGGCGCGCTCGGGGCTGGCGACCGTCGAGGCGCTGATCGCCAGCGGCGCGGGGGTCACCGCGTGGGATGACCGCGAAGCCGCGCGCGACGAAGCGATGGCGCTCGGCGCCGACATCGGCGATCCGCTGGTCGTCGACCTGATCGGCTTTGCCGGGGTCGTCGTGTCGCCCGGAGTACCATTGAACCGCCACCCGATCGCTGCCCATGCGCGCGAAGCGCATGTCCCGGTGATCGGCGACGTCGAGCTGTTCGCCGAAGCCCGCGCCGAGCTGCCGCCGCACCGCGTCGTCGGCATCACCGGCACCAACGGCAAGTCGACCGTCACCGCGCTGGTCCACCATATGCTTGAAAGCGCGGGCGTGCCGTCGCTGATGGGCGGCAATATCGGCCTGCCGATTCTCTCGCGCGACCCGCTCCCCGAGGGCGGGGTCTATGTCCTCGAACTGTCGAGCTATCAGATCGACCTGTCGCACGACCTCGCCTGCGATATCGCGGTGCTGACCAACATCACCCCTGATCACCTCGATCGCTATGATGATTTCGCGGGCTATGCGGCGTCGAAGGCGCGGCTGTTCAGCCTGCAGCGCCGCGATCAGGTCGCGATCGTCGCGGTCGATGACGATCCGTCGAAGATGGTTGCAGGCCGTATCAACCACCGACTCCACCGCGTCTCGGCGAAGGATATCGATCCCGTCGACCAGATGCGCTGGCCCGCGCTGCAGGGACCGCACAACGCCCAGAACGCCGTCTGCGCGATCGCAGTGTGCCGCGTGCTCGGCCTGAACGACGAACAGATTGAGCGCGGCCTCGCGACGTACAACGCGTTGCCGCACCGTATGGAATTGGTCGGCGAAGCCCATGGCGCCCGCTGGTTTAATGACAGCAAGGCGACCAACGCGGCTTCCGCTGCACCGGCGCTGGCGGCATTTCCGCCGGCGCCGGACCAGCGTCTCCACTGGATCGCCGGCGGGAAGGCCAAGGGCGATGGGCTGGAGGCGTGCCGTCCGTGGTTCGGGCACATCAAGCGTGCCTATCTGATAGGTGAGGCGATGGAGCCCTTCGCCGCTGAGATCGGCGATGCGATCCCGGTCGACCGCTCAGGCGACATGGCGACTGCGGTCGCCCACGCTGCCGCCGCTGCCCAGCCGGGCGATATCGTTCTCTTGTCGCCGGCCTGTGCATCATTCGACCAGTTCAAGGATTATGAGCAGCGCGGCGATGTGTTCCGCGAGCTTGTTCGGCAGCTCGACGCATGACCGGCAATATGGACAATCTCGACGCGACGCCGGAAAAGCCGGTGATCGCGGCACAGCGCTCGACCAAGCGCCGCGGCCCGCGCCTCAGCCGCGCCGACCGCACCCCGCTGGGTCTGTGGTTCTGGGAAATCGACCGCGTATTGCTGCTTCTCGTGTCGATCCTCATCGCGGTCGGGCTGGTCGCGGTCGCCGCGGCATCGCCGGTGGCGGCGCAAAAGCTGTCGACCTCGACCGCCTCGCTCGATCCGCTCTATTATTTCTATCGCCAGCTGATGTGGGTGATCCTCGGCGTCCCGGTGATGCTGATGGTGTCGATGCTGCCGAAGCAGCAGGCGCGGCGCTTCGCCATTTACGGCACGTTGATTTTCGTCGTGCTGCTGTTCCTTGTTCCGCTCGTGGGAACGACGGTGAACGGCGCCCAGCGTTGGATCGGCAGCGGTGCCCTCCGGCTTCAGCCGTCCGAATTTCTGAAACCCTTTTTCGCGGTGTCGCTCGCGTGGATCCTGTCGCTGCGCCTGCACGACCAGAGCCTGCCCGTCGTGCCGCTCAGCCTCGCCTTTACCGGCGTCATCGCGCTCTTGCTGATGGGGCAGCCTGACCTCGGGCAAACGATCATCTTCGCCGCGACCTGGTTCGTGCTCGTGCTCGTCGCCGGCCTGTCGATGCGCATTCTCGCCGGGCTCGTCGGCGCGGGCTTTGCCGGCCTCGTCCTCGCTTATTTCTTTTACCCGGTGGCGCAGCAGCGCATCAACATCTGGCTGTTCGCACAGGGCGACAGCTTTCAGGTCGACAAGGCGCATGCGACGCTGACCGCGGGCGGGCTCGTCGGCACCGGTCCCGGCGCGGGGCTCGCCAAATTCCAGCTGCCCGAGGCGCACACCGATTATATCTTCTCGGTCATCGGCGAAGAGTTCGGGATGATCGCCTGCCTCGCGATCGTCGCCATCTATCTGGCGATCATCGTCCGCGTGCTGGTGCGCCTGCTTGACGAAGAAGACAGCTTCCTGATCCTCGCGGTCGCAGGGCTGATCGCACAGTTCGGCGGCCAGGCGACGATCAACATGGCGGTGAACACCCAGCTCTTCCCGTCGAAGGGCATGACCTTGCCCTTCATCAGCTATGGCGGGTCGTCCTTCATCGCTTTGTCGATCGGCATGGGTTTGCTCTTGTCGTTGACCCGGCGGAACCCCTATGCGGCACGGGTGTCGATGACCCGCAACTGGAACAAGAAATGACCGCAACCCGCCACTTCCTGCTCGCCGCCGGCGGGACCGGAGGGCATATGCTGCCCGCCTATGCCCTCGCGGGCGAATTGATCGCGCGCGGCCATCGCGTCGCGCTTGTCAGCGACGACCGCGGGCTGCGCATTCCCGGCGCGCCCGCAGAGATGGAAGCCCATGTCCTTCCTGCCGGACGCGTGTCGGGCGGTCCGATCGGCTGGATCAGGGCCGCGCTCGCGATCCGAAAGGGGCGGGCCATGGCGATCGACCTGATCCGCGACTTCGACCCTGCCGTCGCGGTCGGCTTCGGCGGCTATCCTTCGCTTCCCAGTCTGCTCGCCGCGCGCGCGACAAAGCGGCCGAGCGTGGTTCACGAACAAAATGCCGTGCTCGGGCGCACCAACCGGCTGCTCGCTTCGCGGGTCAACGCCATCGCGGTCGCCTATCACAACATCCAGCGTCTGCCCGCGGCATGTGAGGATAAGCGCCACCTGACCGGTAACCCGGTGCGCGAGGAAATCATCGCGATCCGCGACGACGGTTTTCCGCCGCTGCCCGAGGATGGCATTTTCCGCCTGCTCGTCGTCGGCGGCAGTTTGGGCGCAACGGTGCTGAGCGAAGTCGTCCCCGCCGCGATCGCGATGCTGCCCCGCGCGCTGCTCGACCGCCTGCAGGTCGTCCAGCAGTGCCGCGAGGATGATATCGAAACGGTGCGCGCCAAATATGCCGAACTCGGCGTCGCCGCCGAATGCGCGTCCTATATCCAGGATTTTCCCGAGCGGCTGCGCTGGGCGCATCTGGTGATTGCACGCGCGGGCGCCTCTACCGTCGCCGAACTCGCCTGCGCTGGACGGCCGGCGATCTTCGTGCCCTATCCGCATGCGATGGATAATCACCAGACTTACAACGTCGTCGACATGGTCGAGGCGGGAGGGGCAGTGGCGTTCCAGCAGCCCGATTTCACCGCCGGCGCAGTGGCTAAGCATATCCAGCGCATGGCGCTCGAACCCGGCGCACTCGAGGAAGCGGCCGAACGCGCGGCGAGTTGCGGCCTGCCCGACGCGACCCGCGACCTCGCCGACCTCGTTGAATCGCTCGCTGCACCGCCGATGATGGACGTGATCCGTCTCGGCGCGACCCCGCAGCGCGCCCGGACCAGCGGCATCGCCGCTGCACGCAAGGAAGCTCAATAATGCGCGGCGTCGCAACCGATATCGGCACTATTCACTTCATCGGCATCGGCGGCATCGGCATGTCGGGCATCGCCGAGGTGATGCACAATCTTGGCTATCAGGTGCAGGGCAGCGACATCGCCGACGGCTATGTCATCGAGGGTCTGCGCAAGCGCGGGATCAAGGTCGCGATCGGGCATGAGGCATCGAACGTCGACGGCGTCGCGGTCGTCGTCACCTCGACCGCGGTCAAGCGCGGCAATCCCGAGGTTGAGGCCGCACTGGCGCAGCGCATTCCGCTCGTCCGCCGCGCCGAAATGCTCGCCGAACTGATGCGGCTGAAATCGACCGTCGCTATCGCGGGGACGCACGGCAAGACGACGACGACCAGCCTCGTTGCGGCGCTGCTCGACGCGGGCGGGATCGACCCGACGGTGATCAATGGCGGCATCATCAACAATTATGGTTCGAACGCGCGCCTCGGCGCCAGCGACTGGATGGTCGTCGAGGCCGACGAGAGCGACGGCAGCTTCCTGCGCCTCGACGGCACGATCGCGGTCGTCACCAACATCGATCCCGAACATCTCGACCATTATGGCAGCTTCGACGCGATCAAGGACGCCTTCGTCGAGTTTATCGAAAATGTGCCCTTCTATGGCGCCGCGATGCTCTGCCTCGACCATCCCGAGGTGCAGGCGATCATCCCGCGCATCCGCGACCGGCGGATTGTCACCTACGGCTTCTCCGCGCAGGCCGACGTACGTGGTACCAATGTGACGCCCGGCGCCGAGGGCAACAGCTTCGACGTCGTTGTGCGCGACCGCGATGGCAACAGCCGGACGATTGAGGCCATTCACCTGCCGATGTCGGGCCGCCACAATGTCCAGAACGCGCTCGCCGCGATCGCGGTCGCGCTCCACATGGGCGTCAGCGACGACAAGATCGTATCGGGCTTCAACGGCTTCGCCGGCGTCAAGCGCCGCTTCACCAAGGTCGGCGAGATTGCGGCGGGTGAGGGCGTTGTCACCGTGATCGACGATTATGCCCACCACCCCGTCGAAATCCGCGCCGTCCTCTCGGCTGCACGCGAAGGCGTCGGGACCGGCCGTGTCGTCGGCGTCGTCCAGCCGCACCGCTTCACGCGCCTGCGCGACCATATGGACGATTTCCAGCAGGCGTTTAACGACGCCGACATTGTGCTCGCGCTGCCCGTCTATGCCGCAGGCGAGAGCCCGATTGACGGCGTCTCTTCGGATACGCTGGTGGCGGGATTGCGTGATCGGGGGCATCGTCAGGCGAATGTCGTCGCCGACGCTGCTGTGCTCGCTTCAGCCATCGCAGATGCGGTGAAGGCCGGCGAACTTGGCGCGGGTGACAAGATCATCTGCCTCGGCGCAGGCGATATCACCAAGATCGCGGCGGGCTTGGCTGCGGCGGTGGAGGCTGCATGAGTGCAGTCGAAACCCTTCCGGCCGTACGCGGCAAGCTGACGCAGCAGGCCCCGCTGGCGCCGCTCGTCTGGTTCAAGTCGGGCGGTCCCGCCGACTGGCTGTTCGAGCCGAAGGACGCCGATGACCTCGCCGATTTCCTCCGCGACCTCGATCCCGCCGTGCCCGTGATGGCGCTCGGCCTTGGATCGAACCTGATCGTCCGCGACGGCGGCTTTCCGGGTGTCGTTGTCCGGCTCGGCAAGGCGTTCGCCAGGGTTGAAGCGGTTGACGCAACGACGCTGCGCTGTGGCGGCGGTGCATCGGGCATCCTCGTTTCCTCGACCGCGCGCGACGCCAGCATCGCGGGAATGGAATTCCTGCGCTCGATCCCGGGCACCGTCGGCGGTTTCGTCCGCATGAACGGCGGCGCCTACGGCAGCGAGGTCAAGGATATCCTCGTCGATTGCGATCTCGTCTTGCGCTCGGGCGAACGTCGCACGCTACCGCTCGCCGAGCTCGGCTACACCTATCGGCACAGCGAATTGCCCGAAGGCGCGGTCGTCATCGGCGCGACCTTCCGCGGCCGCCCCGGCGAACCCGCCGTCATCCAGGCCGAAATGGACCGCATCTCGGCGAGCCGCGAAGCCTCGCAGCCGCTGCGCTCCAAAACCGGCGGCTCGACCTTCAAAAACCCCGATGGCCACAAGGCTTGGCAGCTCGTTGACGAGGCTGGTTGCCGCGGCTTCACCATCGGCGGCGCGCAGGTCAGCGAGAAGCACACCAATTTCCTGATCAACACCGGCGATGCGACGAGCGCAGATATCGAAGCACTGGGTGACGAAGTTCGCCGTCGGGTGAAGGACAAGAGCGGCATCGATCTGCACTGGGAGATTCAGCGCGTCGGCATGTTTGCCGGAGCGCCAAAGGAGAACGAAGTGGGTAAGGCGAAGTGAGCCGGGGTCCGTGGCATGTCGCCGTCCTGATGGGCGGCTGGTCCGCCGAACGCGAAGTGTCGCTGATGAGCGGCAATGGCGTCGCCGACGCGCTGGAATCGCGCGGGCACAAGGTCACGCGGATCGACATGGACCGCGACGTCGCCCTGCGTCTCGCCGAAACCAAACCCGACGTCGTGTTCAACGCGCTCCACGGCGTCCCGGGTGAGGACGGCACCGTGCAGGGCATGCTCGACCTGATGGGCCTTAAATATACCCATAGCGGCCTCGTCACCTCGGTGATCGCGATCGACAAGGAATTGACGAAGCAGGCGCTGGTGCCGCATGGTATCCCGATGCCGACGGGGACGATGGTCGACAGCGAAAGCCTCTTTACAGTTGACCCTTTGCCGCGCCCCTATGTGCTGAAGCCGGTCAACGAAGGCTCGTCGGTCGGAGTCGCGATGGTCAAGGACGACAGCAATTACGGCAACCCGATCGCGCGCGGCGCGGTGGGGCCGTGGCAGGAATTCGACCGCCTGCTCGCCGAACCCTTCATCAAGGGCCGCGAACTCACGGTTGCGGTGCTCGCCGATCAGGCACTTGCGGTCACCGAGCTGCGCGTCAAGTCGGGCTTCTACGACTATGACGCCAAATATACCGAGGGCCTGACCGAACATGTCTGCCCCGCCGATGTGCCCGATGATGTGGCGCAGCGGATGAAGGATCTGGCGCTGCAATCGCACCGCCTGCTAGGCTGCAAGGGCGCTTCGCGCTCGGACTTCCGCTGGGACGACGAACATGGCCTCGCGGGCATCTTCCTGCTCGAGGTCAACACCCAGCCGGGGATGACGCCATTGAGCCTCGTTCCTGAACAGGGCCGTGCCGTGGGCATGGACTATGCCGAACTGGTTGAACGCATCGTGGGGGAAGCGTTGTCATGAGCAGCACACGGATCAAGCGGGCCACCGCGCCGCCACGGCGGCCGACGCGTACGCCGAAGAAGCGGCGGCGGGTCAAGGTCTCGCGCCTTAACGCAATCATCAACGCGCTGCCGATCAGCCCGCAGCGGCTGCAAAAGGTCGCCAACTGGACGATCGGGCTCAGCCTGTTCGCGGTCGCGGGCCTGCTCGCGCACGCCACCGGCGTCACCGCGAAGGTCAATGAGGAATGGGCGCAGGTCGTCGGGCGGGCAGGGTTCCAGGTCAAGAAGGTCGAGGTCGTCGGCGCTGACCGCATCGACCGGCTGAAAGTCTATGACATCGCGCTCGCGCAGAAGGACCGCTCGATGGCGGCGGTCGATATCGAGGATTTGCGCCACGATCTGATGCGCTATGGCTGGATCAAGGATGCGCGCGTGTCGCGGCGCCTGCCCGACACATTGGTCGTCGATATCGTCGAGCGGACCCCGGCGGCGATCTGGCAGCATAATAACCGCCTGTCGCTGATCGACGAACAGGGCGTCGTGCTCGAACCCGTCACCGTCGCGACGATGCCCGACCTGCCTCTGGTGATCGGGCCCAAGGCGAACCAGCGTTCGCAGGATCTCGACCGCTTGCTGGCCGAAGCGAGCAGCCTCAAGGAATTGCTCGCGGGCGCGACCTGGGTCGGCGATCGCCGCTGGGACCTGCGCTTCCGCAGCGGCGAGACGCTGTCGCTTCCCGAAGGCGAGGCTGACGCCAAGCTCGCGCTCGCGAAATTCGCGCATATGGACGGCGCCAATCGCCTGCTCGGGCGCGGCATATTGCGCTTCGACATGCGCGATCCAAACCGCTTCGTGCTGCGCCTGCCGCACGAGGGACAGGTCGCCCCGGCGAAGCTCGACGAAGCGCGCGCCGCGGTCGATGCCGTCGCCGTCGCCAGCGCGGCGGAGAAGGGATAGGCTATGGCCCCGCCGCGGATCGAGAAAATCATCACCGCGCTTGATGTCGGGTCGTGGAAGGTCTGCGCGCTGATTGCGGGACAGACCGCCGATGGCCAGCTCCATGTCCTCGGTACCGGCCAGCGCGAAAGCCGCGGGGTCCAGCGCGGCTATGTTGCCGACATGGAACAGACCGAGCATATCGTGCGCGAGGCGATCGAACAGGCCGAACGTATCGCCGGGCTCAACATCGACGATGTCTGGGTCAGCTTTTCGGCGGGCAGCCTGATGAGCGACGTTGCGCCGATCGAAAGCGAACTCGGCGGACACCGGATCGAACAGGAAGATGTCGACGATCTGCTCGCCGCAGGCCGCGCCGGGATCGACCCCGAAGGGCGGATGATCCTCCACGCCCAGCCCGCGCTCTATACGCTCGACGGGCTGACCGGGGTGAGGAACCCCATCGGCCTCCACGCCGACCGGCTCGGCGTTGATATCCATATCATCATGGCCGACGGCGCACCGGTGCGGAACCTTGAGGCGGCGGTGCGACAGGCGCATCTCGACGTCAACGCGGTCGTCGCCTCGCCGATCGCGGCGGGACTTTCCTGCCTGTCCGACGAGGAGCGCGACCTTGGCGTCGCGCTGGTCGAGCTTGGCGCAGCGGTCACCACCGTGTCGCTCTATGCTGGCGGCATGCTCGTCGAAATGGTGTCGCTGCCCTTTGGCGCGACCGACATCACCGACGATATCGCCTCGGCCTTCGGCATTCGCCGCAGTCAGGCACAACGGCTTCAGAGCTTCTATGGCTCGGCCTCGGCGTCCCCGCGCGACAATAACGAGATCATCGAACTCGATCCCGGCGCGCCCGCGGGCAGCGATGCGCCGCGCATCACGCGTGCGCAACTGGTGTCGGTGATCCGCCAGCGGCTCGATGCGATGATGGGGGAGATTGGCCGGACGCTGAAGGACCTGCATTTCGTCGGCCCCATCGGGCGTCAGGTGGTCCTCGTCGGTGGCGGCGCGGACCTCAAAGGCATCGCCGATTACACTCAGAGCGCGCTCGGGCGTGCCGCTCGCGTCGGGCGACCGCGCGGCTTGCACGGCCTGCCCGATGCACACAGCGGACCGGCTTTCGCAACGCTCGCGGGTCTGGTTCTCTATGCCGCGTCGGACCCCGTCGACCTGCGCGATCTGCCCACGATGTCGCAAGACGTCTATCGGCCGAAGGGCAGTTCGATCCTGCATCGCCTTATGGCGGCACTGAAAAGTAGTTTTTGAAGGCAGAGCACGTGAAAAGGTTAATTTTTTGGGTGATTCCCGTTTCACAATAGTGCAATGCGGTAACAGATAGTCGGGTGGTCGGACCGCCGCTCAGACAGGGTTGCATAGTGAGGAAGCGGTAATGGTTGGCCGCTGCAGGGAGACTGATTGATGAGCATCAATATTGGCCCGCCGCAGGTCGATGAGCTGAAGCCGCGCATCGCGGTGATCGGCGTCGGCGGCGCTGGGGGCAATGCCATCGCAAACATGATTGCCGCGCGGGTTGAGGGTGTCGATTTCATCGTCGCCAACACCGACGCGCAGGCGCTGAACGCTTCGCCCGCCGAACGGCGCATCCAGCTGGGGACGCAGATCACCCAGGGGCTGGGTGCCGGTTCGCGGCCCGAAGTCGGGCGCGCGGCGGCCGAAGAAAGCATCGCGCAGGTCGAAGAGGCGCTGAACGGCGCGCATATGTGCTTCGTCGCAGCCGGCATGGGCGGCGGCACCGGCACCGGTGCGGCTCCGGTCATCGCCAAGGCGGCACGCGACCGCGGCATTCTGACCGTCGGCGTCGTGACCAAGCCCTTCACTTTCGAAGGTCAGCGCCGCATGCGTTCGGCGGACTCGGGCATCGCCGAGCTGCAGGAACATGTCGACACGCTGATCGTCATTCCCAACCAGAATCTGTTCCTTGTCGCCAACCCGAACACGACCTTCAAAGAAGCCTTCACCATGGCCGATGAAGTGTTGCAGCAGGGCGTGCGCGGCATCACCGACCTGATGGTCATGCCGGGCCTGATCAACCTCGACTTTGCCGACGTGCGCAGCGTGATGCGCGAAATGGGCAAGGCGATGATGGGCACCGGCGAAGCCGAAGGCGACGGCCGTGCACTCGAAGCCGCGCAAAAGGCGATTGCCAACCCGTTGCTCGATGGCGTTTCGATGGCGGGCGCCAAGGGCGTGATCGTCTCGATCGTCGGCGGCGAAGACATGCGCCTGATGGAAGTCGACGAAGCCGCGAACCATATTCGCGAGCTGGTCGATCCAGACGCCAACATCATCTGGGGCAGCGCGTTCAACGAATCGCTTCAGGGCAAGATCCGCGTGTCGGTCGTCGCGACCGGTATCGACAACAATGGCGAAGCGGCAGCTCCCGCCGCACCCGCGACACGCAGCTTCTCCTTCGCTCCGGCGCGCGCTGCAACGCCCGCTCCGGTCGTCGAAGAGGCGATCCAGCCGGCCGTTGAAGAAGTGCCGGTTGCCGAAGCGGCTCCGGCTCCGATCAACGAACCGGCACCGGGCTTCTCGCTCGGCGGTCATGCCGAGCCCGAAGCCCCGGCGGCTCCGGTCGAGGAAGAACCGATGGTCTTGTCGCAGGTTGCTGCAACCTATGACGATCTGGCCGGTGAATTGGTGCTCGGTGAACCCGCAGCTCCGGTGCCCAGCTATCAGCCGGCTCCGGTTGAGGAAGCTCCGGCTCGCGCGGCGAGCGGTGGTACTCTGTTCGAGCGCATGTCGCGCCTGTCGCGCGGATCGACCGCACCCGACAGCGATGAAGGTGGCAAGGAAGACGGGGTTGATATTCCGCGTTTCCTGAATCGCCAGAACAACCAGTAACAGGGCCAATTCCAAGGCCATTGCTCCGGGCAAGGGCAGGCCGAAATTCGGGATGATCTGACTTGCCCCAGCGGCGATTGAAATCAACGGGCGGGCCGGGACGCGCGCAGCGATATGCTGCCGCGCTCGGTGCGCTGTTCCTGTCGTCGGCCGTGCTGTCGCCGGTCCATGCGATGCAGACGCCATCGCCCGACGCTGCCACCAGGGCAGCGATGGACAAGCGCACCGCGGCGCGGAGTCTGTTGTCGTCCGCGCTTGCGCGCATTGCGGCGAACAGCAGCGACGTGTCGGCGCTGCGCGATGCCGGCCGGGCGTCGATCGAGCTGGATGACTATCGCGCCGCGCTCGGCTTTCTGCTCCGCGCCGAACAGGCAGCGCCGCGCGACGGCACGGTCAAGGCCGCGCTGGGTTCGGCGATGGTCCATATGGAAAACCCGACCCGGGCGCTCGACTATTTCGGCGAGGCGCAGCTGCTTGGCGCGCCCGAGCGGACATTCCTGTCCGACCGCGGGCTGGCGCGCGACCTGCTGGGCCAGCAGGACACGGCGCAACGCGATTATCAGCTCGCGCTGTCGATGGCGCCCAACGACGAAACCACGCGCCGCTACGCGCTGTCGCTGGGGATCAGCGGCGACGCCGATCGAGCGGTGCAGATGCTAACCCCGCAATTGCGCGCGCAAGATCGTGGCGCGTGGCGACTGCGCGCGATGATCCTCGCGATGAATGGCCGCGACAAAGAGGCGACCGAGATCGTCAATGCGACGATGCCGGCGGCGCTCGCGCAGAATATCATGCCCTATCTGACTCAGCTTGATCGGCTGAACCCCGCGCAACAGGCTGCGGCCGCGCATTTCGGTCGTTTCCCCGAAGGAAATCTGGGGCCGAAGCGCAAACCGGTACAGATCGCGGCGGCGGCTCCGCCGCCCCCGCCGGCGGTGGCGACACCGGGTAAGCGCCCCTCTGCACGCGACGCGCGCAGGCTCGCGGCATCGGCCACTCCGGCTCCCACGCGTGCCAAGCCCGATCCGGTCGTCGCGGCTGCCAGATCGACGCCATCGCAGCCCGCTCCGGGTTGGGCGGTCGAAACGAAGCCGCAGCCTGCGCCTGCGCGCGCGACCCCGCCGAGTGCTACCCTGCCGGCTCCATCGCAACCCGCTCCGGGATGGGCCGTCGAAGCGAAGCCGCAGCCGCAGCCGCAGCCGCAGCCGGCTCCTGCGCCGGGATGGGCGGTTGAAGCGAAACCGCCGACGACCATCCCCGCGCCAGCAGTCTCCGGCGGCCAGCTTGCCGTTGCCTCGCCGCTTCAACCGGCCCGGTCCGCGAATAGCCCGGCGCTGGAAGCGGCGACACTGGCTCAGGCACCCGTTGCTGCATTCGCACCGCCACCGGCAGCCGCGACGCCGGGTGCGATCGGCGTCGCCATGAACCAGAATATGGGGGCGATCGGGCCGGGCTATTCCATCGCGGATACGGGGTCTCCCCCCGCTGCCGCGTCGATCCCAGCCGCTACGCCAGTGCCTGTATTCACGGCTGCCGCACCGCTCGCTTCCTTGGCCGACATTGTCGGTTCGATCGAAATCCCGGCGGAGGAATTGAGCCGCCCCGACAATGCGATCGGCGCCGCGACGCTCGCCAAATTGCTCGACGACAAGCGCCGCGCCGAAATTGCCGAAACGGCTAAGCGTGAAAAGGAAGCCGCCGCAGCCAAGGCCAAGGCGGAAGCCGACGCCGAGGCGAGGGCTCAAGCCGCCAAGGCGAAGGCTGAAGCTGCGGAGAAAAAGGCCAGCCCCGCGCGCATCTGGGTGCAGATTGCCGCGGGCGCCAATGCGCGCGCGCTCGCCACCGACTATGGCAAGTTTGCCAAGAAGAGCCCCGATTTGTTCAAGGGCAAGTCGGGCGGAATCGTCGAATGGGGCAAGATCCGTCGTCTGCTCGTTGGTCCGTTCAAGGATCGCAAGGCGGCACAGGATTGGCTTGCGAACTATAAAAAGGCCGGCGGCGATGGCCTCCCGTTCAACAGCGAGGCGGGCCAGTCCGTCGATCCCGTCAAGTGAGTGTGGCGAAGTGCGCCAGCGACCCCGCGCAAAGCCGCGGGCGTCGCTATGAGGAACTCGGCCGCGTGGTGCGGGGGCCGCGCGATGACTTCCAGCGCGACCGCGACCGCATCATCCATTCGATCGCCTTTCGCCGCCTGCGCCACAAGACGCAGGTGTTTGTTGCTCCGGATGGCGATCATTATCGCGTCCGCCTGACCCACAGCATCGAGGTTGCGCAGGTCGGTCGCGGTATCGCGCGCGCGCTGGGGCTGAACGAGGATCTGACCGAGGCGCTTTGCCTCGCGCACGACATCGGTCATCCGCCCTTCGGCCATGCCGGCGAGGATGCGCTCAAGGCCGCGATGGCGGCGCATGGCGGCTTCGATCACAATGGCCATACGCTGCGCACATTGGCCTTGCTCGAATGTCCCTATCCGCGTTTCGACGGGCTCAACCTGACGTGGGAAACGCTCGAAGGGCTCGCCAAGCATAATGGCCCGGTGAAGAATCCCGGCTGGGCACTCACCGGGATCGACGCGGACTTTCCACTCGACCTGACGAGCCACGCCAGCCTCGAGGCGCAGATTGCCGCGGTCGCTGACGATATCGCCTATGACAATCACGACATCGACGACGGCCTGCGCGCCGGGCTGCTCTGCATCGACCAGTTGATGGAACAGTCGTTCGTCGCCGCCAATTTCCGCGCTGTCGAGGGCCGCTTTCCCGGTGCACCGCGCGATCGTTTGCTGCGCGAACTTGTTCGCGACCAGATCGGCGTGATGGTCAATGACGTGATCGCCGCGACACAGGCGAATGTCGCTGCGGCTGGCGTCCAAAGCGTCGGGGAGGTCCGCGCGGCTGGACGGACGCTCGGTGGCTTCTCGTCTGAACTTGCCGAGCGCGAGCGTGACCTCAAACGCTTTATGTACGCCAATCTCTATCACCACCCCGAACAGATCGCTGCCGCCGAGGGAGCGAACGACATCGTCGGTCGGCTGTTCGCTGCCTATGCCGACGACCCACGCCTGATGGGTGCCGATTGGGCGGGGCGTATGCCCGAAGAAACATGCGCGACAATACGCCATATCGGTGACTATATTGCCGGCATGACCGATCGCTTTGCCATCGACCGTTATGCCGATATCTTCGGCCGCGATGCCGTGCCAGCGGCGCTGGCGCATGTCTGACGCGCTCATTGTCGGCGCGACCGGGCTGGTCGGGCGGGCGGTGGTCGGCAGTTTCGGCGCGCGCAAGCTGACGATCCTCGCGCGGCGTGAGGTTGCGGGACAGTCGGCGCTCGTCGCGCCGCCCGAACGCTGGAGCGATCTCATCGCCGCCGAGCGCCCCGGGGTCCTCATTTCCTGCCTCGGTACGACGATCCGGCAGGCGGGATCGCAAGCTGCCTTTCGTGCCGTCGACCACGACCTGATCATGGCGGCGGCCCGCGGCGCCCGCGCTGGTGGCGCGCCGCATATGATCGTGGTGAGCTCGGTCGGCGCGTCGGCCAACAGCCGCAACTTCTATCTCCGCATCAAGGGCGAGACCGAGGAGGAACTGCGCGCGCTCGGCTTCGACCGGCTCGACATCTTGCGCCCCGGCCTGCTCACCGGTGACCGCGAAGGCCCGGCGCGGCTGGGGGAGGGGATAGCGATGGTCGCGGCCCCGCTCGCCGACATGCTGATGCACGGATCGCTGCGCCGTTACCGCTCGATTTCCGCCGCCACCGTCGCAAAAGCGATCGTCGCGCTGGCGGCCGGGCGCGGAACGGGCACATTTGTGCATGAAAATGACGCTATGCAGCGGCTCGCCGATTGACTCTGCAAAAGCGCAGCGCCAAGGCTCGGGCGTTCGTTGGATCTCCGCAAGGGATTCGACCAACTGCGCGGGAGAGCGTGGATGCCGGGTAACTGGCGATCCACCACCGAAGGAGCAACCGCCCCGGAAACTCTCAGGTCAGCAGGACCGCGCGGTTGGACTGAACACTCTGGAAAGCGTTCCGGCTCATCCCGGAACCACCGAAGGGGTAACTCCATAATTTGTGGAGGAAAACTCTCAGGTTCCCGTGACAGAGGGGGCATGGCGACAGGGCGGCATCTTGCCGCGTCTTGCCGTGCCAGTAACGGGAGTGCGATATGCGCGAAGATGAAGAAGTTGCGACCGAAATAGCGCCGGAAACCGCGACGCTGCCGCTCGACGCCTGGCACCGTGCCAAGGACGCGCGGATGGTCGAATTCGCCGGCTACTGGATGCCGATCCAGTATGAAGGCATCATGGCCGAACATATGTGGGTGCGCGAACATGCGGGCCTGTTCGACGTCAGTCATATGGGCCAGATCAGCCTGTCGGGCGACGGCGCCGCCGAAGCCCTCGAAACCCTCGTCCCCGGTGATATTTCTGCGCTCAAGCCCGGCCGCATGCGCTATTCGCTGCTGCTTGCCGAGGATGGCGGCATTCTCGACGATCTGATGGTCACCAACGAGGGCGACCAGATCGGCATCGTCGTCAACGGCGCGGTGAAGTGGGAAGATATCGGATATCTGCGCGAAAACCTCCCCGACGACATCACCCTCAACCACAATGAGGACTATGGCCTGCTCGCGCTGCAAGGGCCGAAGGCCGTCGCGGCGCTGTCGCGACTGGTTCCCGAAGCTGCAGACCTCGTGTTTATGCAGGCCGCCAAGGCGACGTGGAACGGCCACGCCATCGCGTTCAGCCGTTCTGGCTATACCGGCGAGGATGGTTTTGAAATCTCGCTGCCGAATGAAGCGCTCGCCGATTTCGCCGATGCGCTGTGCGCGATGGAAGAGGTGAAGCCGATCGGCCTCGGCGCGCGCGATTCGCTGCGTCTTGAAGCCGGTCTGCCGCTTTATGGCCACGACCTCGACGAGGGCATTGACCCCATCGAGGGCGATCTGGCCTTCGCCATCTCGAAGCGTCGCCGTGAAGAGGGCGGATTTCCGGGTGCCGCGCGCATCCTTGGCCACCTCGCCGACGGCAGCCCGCGCAAGCGCGTCGGCCTTTTGATCGACGGCAAGATGCCCGTCCGCGAAGGCGCCAAGCTGTTCGACGGCAACACTGAAATCGGCGTCGTGACCTCGGGCGGCTTTGCCCCCAGCGTCGGCGCGCCGATCGCTATGGGCTATGTTCCGCGCGGTCACGCCGCGCCAGGCACCGCGATCGCCGCCGAAGTGCGCGGCAAGCGGGTGCCGGTGACGGTCGCCGCGACGCCCTTTGTTCCCCACAATTATGTCCGCAAACAGGGAGGTTGATCGATGCCGCGTTATTATACCGAAGAGCATGAATGGCTTGATGTCGATGGCGATATCGCAACGGTTGGTATCACCGACTTTGCTCAGGGCCAGCTTGGCGACATCGTGTTCGTGGAGGTTCCCGACACCGGCGCTGAACTGACCGCCGGCGGCGACGCCGCGGTGGTTGAATCGGTGAAGGCGGCAAGCGACGTCTACGCGCCCGTCGACGGCACCGTGACCGAAGGCAATGGCCAGCTCGAGGAAGACCCCGCGCTCGTCAATTCGGATCCCGAAGGCGAAGGCTGGTTCTTCCGCATGACGCTGAGCGACAAGAGTCAGCTCGACGCGCTGATGAACGCCGCGGCGTACAAGGCCTTCTGCGACGATCTTTGATGCTTCTCCCCTCCCGCATGCGGGAGGGGGCCGCGTTCAACTTTGCGGCGAAGCCCACCCCCAGCCCCTCCCGCAAGCGGGAGGGGGGAGACAGTGAAATGCGTTACCTCCCGCTCACCCCCGATGATCGCACGGCGATGCTCGCCACCATCGGCGCGGCGTCGATCGACGATCTGTTCGCCGACGTTCCCGCCGAAGCACAGTTCGATGGCCCGATCGCCGGCCTGCCGATGCACGCCAGCGAGCTTGCGGTCGAACGCCATATGGGGGCGCTGGCGCGCCGCAACCGCGCGGCGGGTGACGGGCCTTTCTTCCTCGGTGCGGGCGCCTATCGCCACCATGTGCCGGCGAGCGTCGATCATCTGATCCAGCGCGGCGAGTTTCTGACCGCCTACACGCCCTATCAGCCCGAAATCGCGCAGGGCACACTGCAGATGCTGTTTGAGTTCCAGTCGCAGGTCGCGCGCCTGCTTGGCACCGACGTCGCCAATGCGTCGATGTACGACGGTTCGACCGCCTGCTGGGAAGCGATCGTCATGGCGCGGCGCATCACCAAGCGCGACAAGGCGCTGCTCTCGACCGGGCTCCATCCGCATTATCGCAGCGTCGCGCGGACGATGGCCAAATATACCGGCGACGTGCTGGTCGATGGCGATCCGACGCTCGAAGCCGGCACTGACTGGGCCGCGCTCGCCTCCGCAGTGGGCAAGGACACAAGCTGCGTCGTCGTTCAATATCCCGACATTCTCGGCCGCATTGACGACATGACCGCGCTCGCCGCCGCCTGTCAGGCTGCTGGTGCGCTGCTGATCGCCGTCGTCACCGAACCCGTCGCTTTGGGTCTGATCAAGGCGCCCGGCGAAATGGGCGCCGATATCGTGGTGGGCGAAGGGCAGTCGCTCGGCGTCGGGCTCCAGTTCGGCGGGCCTTATGTTGGCCTGTTCGCGTGCAAGACCAAATATGTCCGCCAGATGCCCGGCCGCCTGTGCGGTGAGACGGTCGATGCCAATGGCAAGCGCGGTTTCGTGCTCACGCTTTCGACCCGCGAACAGCATATCCGCCGCGAAAAGGCGACGAGCAATATCTGCACCAACTCGGGGCTTTGCGCGCTGGCGTTCAGCATCCACATGACCTTGCTCGGCGAAGCCGGGCTGCGCCAGCTCGCGGCGATCAACCATGGCCGTGCCAAGGCGGCCGCAGCCGAACTGGCGAAGGTTCCGGGCGTGTCTGTCCTCAACACCGGCTTCTTCAACGAGTTCACCTTGTTGCTTCCGACCGAGGCGCGGCCGGTGATCCACAAGCTTGCTGAACGCGACATATTGGGCGGCGTGTCGCTCGGCCGCCTCTATCCCGACAATCATGATCTGGCGAACGGCCTCGTCGTCGCGGTGACCGAGACCGTCACCGAGGCGGACATCACCGCCTTTGCCGCTGCCCTGAAGGAGGTGCTGGCATGACCGCACTTAACCCCGCCGGCTGGCGCCCTGAAATGACCGTCGCCGGCGGCGCCGACGACAATGTGACTTTCACCGGCAACCGCGCGTTGATGCTCGAAGAGGCGCTGATCTTCGAAATCGGCTCGACCGAGACGACCGGCGTTGATTTCGACGAAGCGGCTCCCGCTTTCGACATGGGCGCGCTCGCGCGCACCGCGCCGATCGGCCTGCCGGGCCTCGCCGAATCCGAAACGGTGCGCCATTACACGCGTCTGTCGCGGCAGAATTACGCGATCGACCTCGGCCTCTTTCCGCTCGGAAGCTGCACGATGAAGCATAATCCGCGGCTGAACGAGAAAGTCGCACGCATGCCCGGCTTTGCCGACGCGCACCCGTTGCAGCCGCAGGAAACGGTGCAGGGCGCCTATGCGGTGATCCACGAGCTTGCCGAATGGCTCATCACGCTGACTGGCATGCACAGTGTCGCGATGTCGCCGAAGGCCGGCGCGCACGGTGAGCTGTGCGGCATCCTCTGCATCAAGGCTGCATTGGAAGCACGCGGCGAAGACCGCCGCGTCATTCTCGTTCCCGAGAGCGCGCACGGTACCAACCCCGCGACCGCAGCCTTTGCGGGCTTCACGGTCGAGGATATTCCGGCGACCGCCGAAGGCCGCGTCGATCTGGCGGCGCTGAAGGCGCGGCTCGGTCCCGATGTCGCGGGCGTGATGGTCACCAACCCCAACACTTGCGGCCTGTTCGAGCGCGACATGAAGGCGATTTCGGACGCGGTCCATGCCGTGGGCGGCTATGTCTATTGCGATGGCGCCAATTTCAACGCGATTGTCGGCCGGGTGCGTCCCGGCGACCTCGGCGTCGATGCGATGCACATCAACCTGCACAAGACCTTCTCGACCCCGCACGGCGGCGGCGGCCCTGGTTCGGGTCCGGTCGTGCTGTCGGCGGCGCTCGCGCCCTTCGCGCCCTTGCCCTTCGTCACCAGGCAGGCCGACGGCGGCTTCCGGCTGATCGAGGAAGAAAATGCGGGCGAGGACCATCCGCAGACCTTCGGGCGGATGACGGCTTTCCACGGCCAGATGGGGATGTTCACCCGCGCGCTGACCTATATCCTCAGCCACGGCGCCGACGGGCTCAAGCAGGTCGCCGAGGATGCGGTTCTGAACGCGAACTATATGCTGCGCAGCCTCGAAGATGTGCTCGACGCACCCTTTGCGGCATCGGGGCCGTGCATGCATGAGGCGCTGTTTAGCGACAAGGGGCTCGCCGAGGGCTTCTCGACGCTCGACGTCGCCAAGGGGCTGATCGACGAGGGCTACCACCCGATGACGGTCTATTTCCCGCTCGTCGTCCATGGCGCGATGCTCGTCGAGCCGACCGAGACCGAGAGCAAGGCGGCGCTCGACCAGTTCATCGGCGCGTTGCGCAGCATTGCGCTGCGCGCGAAAAACGGCGATCCGATGCTCAAATCGGCGCCGCATTTTGCGCCGCGCGCGCGCCTCGACGAGACGCTGGCGGCCCGTAAGCCCGTGCTGGCCTGGGAAGGCTGATGACCGACACCCCGCCGCCCGGTCCGGACGATATGCCCCGGACCGGGCGCGGCTGGGGATGCGTCGGCGTGGTAGCGCTATTCGTTTTCACCGCAATCATCGGCTGGCTGCTCGCGATCCTGCTCTATGGGCTGGTGGTCGAGCAGTGGGCGATGATCCGCGTCCGGCGCGAGTTCAGTTCTGACTGGGTCTTTCTTTATGCGCCGCTGTTCGCCATGGGCTGCGGAGCCGTGATCGCGCTTTGGGCGTCGCGGCGCGCGTCGGCGGCACGGCTGACATTGTTGATCCTGCTCGCCGGCACCGCGGCGCTGATCGGCGGGGTCGCGCTGTTTGGGCTGGGCGGGTTGATCTGAAAAGGGGCGGGGCATGAGCTGGGAAACAATATTTTCGCTAACCAATGGCTGGGCGCTGGTCAGTTGGCTTGCGCTCGCCGCGGCACCGCGCAATCCCAAGATCCTCGCGCTGATCCTTTACCTCGGCGTCATGCTGCTCTGCCTGGCCTATGCGATTATGTTCGGCGGGTTTTTCTTTGGCGGCTGGGGGCCGAGCAAGGCCCCCGACCTCACCACGCTGGCGGGTGTGATGGCGCTGTTCGACAGCAAGGGCGGCGCGGTAATCGGCTGGACCCATTATCTGGCGTTCGACCTGTTCATCGGCATGTGGATCGCGCGCGATGCCGACCAAAAGGGTTTCAGCCGCATCGTGCAGCTTCCCTTCCTGTTCCTGACCCTGATGGTCGGCCCCATCGGCCTGTTTGCGTGGTTGATCGTCCGCGACCGCCGTTCGCGCGCGCAGACCAAGGCGGCGGCGAAGGCAAAGTGACCCCGCAGCCGTGGATGCCCGGCGACGGCGAACGCGCCGTCAAACGCCACGCCCCTGCAACGCTACGCAACCGCGATGCTATCGCCGCCGTCCTCGCGGACTGGTTACCTGCGACTGGAACGGTGCTGGAGGTCGCGAGCGGATCGGGTGAACATATCGTCCATTTTGCCGCTGAATTTCCGCAACTGAACTGGCAGCCGAGCGATCCCGACCCTGCCGGGCTGACCTCGATCGCCGCATGGTGCGCCGACGCGGGGCTTGCCAACATCGCACCGCCGCTCGCGCTTGACGCGGCCGCTGATGCTTGGCCCGTCGAGCAAAGCGATGCGATTCTGTGCATCAACATGGTCCATATCAGCCCGTGGGCGGCGACGCTGGGGCTGTTCGCGGGTGCATCGCGGTTGCTCGCGCCCGCCGCGCCGCTGATCCTCTATGGGCCATATACCGAGCCCGGCGTACCGACGGCGGAAAGCAATGTCGCGTTCGACGCCAGCCTGCGCGGCCGCGACCCGGCGTGGGGTCTGCGCGATACCGACGACGTCAAAGCCGCTGCCGCCGATGCCGGTTTCGCCTTCGCCGGACGCTGCGCGATGCCCGCGAACAATTTGATGCTGCTGTTCCGCCGCACCTGACGTTGCTGACAGGATTGTTGATCGCCGCTTTACGTCGCGCGCCCAGCCGCTAGCCTTCGCCTCAACGCATGAAAAATGCGATTCGAGGAGAGAGAATGCCATGCCCCGCGACGTTACGGAGCTTTTCACCTTTGACGAATTTCTTACCCATTGGGCGGGTGAGCGGCCCGGCCGCCTCGCGATGCGCGAAGAGGATCGCGTCTTCACCTATGGCGAACTCGATGACCGGACCGCGAAGGTGGCGACGGCGCTACTCGCCGCAGGGCTTAAGAAGGGCGACCGCATCGCGTGGATCGGCAAGAACAGCGATCTCTATTTTACGCTTTTCTTCGGCGCAGCGCGCGCGGGCATCGTGATGGCGCCGATCGGCTGGCGCCTGTCGCCCACCGAATGGGCGTATATCGTCAATGATACGCAGGCGAAGATGGTCTTTGCCGGGCCAGGGTTCGATACGCTGGCCGAGCAGCTTGCCGGAAAGCTGGACCATAATCCAGCGATCGTCGGCGCCGCCGAGGCGCGTGCGATGATCGATGCGACCGTACGCGCACCGTTCGAACCGTCGGGAACCGACGAGGCGGTGCTTCAACTCTACACATCGGGCACCACCGGCAACCCCAAGGGCGCGGTGCTGTCGAACCGCAATCTGTTCGCGCTGCGCAAACATTCGAACGAACTCGACCTGCCCTATACCAAATGGGAGGATGACGAGGCGGTGCTGGTCGCGATGCCGTGCGCGCATATCGGCGGCACAGGGCTGGGCATCATGGCGCTCGGCGCCGGTCTTCCGGGCATTATCCTCGCCGAATTCAACCCCGACGGGGTGTTCGACGCGGTCGAGCATCATGGCGTGACGCGTTTCTTCATCGTACCCGCGGCGCTCCACATGCTGCTGCTCCACCCGCGCTGCGCCAGCGTCGATTTCAGTCGGCTCAAATATATCCTCTATGGCGCCGCGCCGATCCCGCTCGAACTGCTGCGCCAGTGCATCAAGATGTTCGGTGCGCAGTTCATTCAGGCCTATGGGATGACCGAAACGACCGGCACGATCTGCATGCTGCCGCCCGAGGATCATGATCCCGAGGGCAATGCGCGGATGCGCTCGGCCGGGAAACCGCTTCCCGGCGTCGAGATCCGCATTCTCGGCCCCGACGGTGAACAAGTCGCGACGGGGGAGGTTGGCGAGATCGTCACGCGATCGTCGAATAATATGATAGGTTACTGGAACCTGCCCGATGCGACCGCGAACACGATGACCGCCGACGGCTGGATCCACACCGGCGACGCGGGTTATCTCGACGCCGACGGCTATTTGTTCATCCACGACCGGATGAAGGACATGATCATCTCGGGCGGCGAGAATATCTATCCGGCCGAGGTCGAAAGCGCGATCTTCGGCCACCCTGCGGTGCAGGAAGTCGCGGTCATCGGTATTCCCGATGAGAAATGGGGCGAGACGGTCAAGGCAGTCTGCGTTCCGAAGCCCGGCATGAGCGTCGACGAAGCCGACATCATCGCCTGGGCGCGCGAACGCATCGCGCCGTTCAAATGCCCGCGTAGCATCGACGTGATCGAGGCGCTGCCGCGCAACGCGAGCGGCAAAATTTTGCGCAAGGATCTGCGCGCGCCCTATTGGGCGGGGTATGAGCGGATGGTGAATTGAGAGGCGCGCGACGGCTTTGACCCATAATATGGCGATGCAATGTCCATAGGTTTCGTCCTTGCACTTCTGGCCGCGCCGGCCGGAATGCCGCTCGCTTTGACGGCCCCCATGCTCTTGCCTGAGCCCACGCCTCGCGAACTGCGCGAGATACGCAAGCAAGACGTAAAGCTCGTGCGTTTGTGCCGACGCGCGCAGGGCTATCCGGACCGGCTCGATCGCTTGCAAGCGGATGTCGATACGCTCTCTCAAATCGCCGGCCGACTGTGGGATGGCACCCAAGGCTGTCGAAAAGACAGGGGGCTCGCGATTGCGGTGCAGCGTTTTGCCGTCGGCGATGGGGCGTTGCTGCTTCGCGAGGCCGAGACCGTCGATACGCTTGCCTATTATCTGTCGAAACGCGCTGATCTCGCCGATCGTGCAGAACTCGCCGAACTCGAAGGCATTTTGTGGGTGCGCGGAGATGCCTTCCGGACTGGTCTTCAGCCGAACTGGGCGCCCGAAAAATTGCGCGCTTTCATTGTGCGCGAAGATATTTGGGCGTTCTTGTCCGCGTCTGATACCAAGAAATCATGGAGTGGTCTGCAAGCGAGGCTCGAAGCCTTGCTCGACCCGCTGTCGCCGCGTTACGCCCCGGCCGAAGGGGTCGCGGTGATCGAAGCGGGGCACGAAAGTGCGGCGTGGGTTCGCGCCGCGCGCCTCCTTCTCGACGGCGCAGGGCTCCCGCGCGACGCACCGCGCGCCGAAGCGCTGCTGGTGAAGGCCGCGCCCTATGCCGACGAGGCGGGCCTGCTCCTCGCGCCGATGTTCGCCCAGCGATTGAAAAGTTCCGATGCCGCCTCCCGCGCTGCGGCGCTGCAGCAATATGCGCCTTGGTCGCGTTTAAAGGGACAGGGCGCAGCCGCAATTCGGGCCGTGCTGATTCCGCATTATCGAGCGATGCTGGCGGCTCCGGTGCGGGACGATCAGCGCGTGGCGGCCCTCGCGCTGACTGATTATGCGATCGCATATCCCGATACGGACGTCGCGGCATTGTTGCGCTGGATCGACGCAGCGCTTCGCAAAGGCGATGAGGCCGACAAGGCACTCGGCTGGCGCAACCTTGGCATGCTGACGAGCGCAAAGACGCCCGGTGCCGAGCAGGTGATGAACAACGCCTTCGCGCGTGCGGGAGGTCTTGTCGACGGCGGCACATTGAAGGCTGCGGATCTGACACGCATCATCACAAATGATGACTATCCGGCGCGGGCGATACGCGAGGAACATGAGGGGGTTGTCGAAAGCGAGGTTATCATCACCCCCGAGGGCCGCGTGCTGATGGTTGTCGTGATCCGATCGCCTGACAGGACTATCGGCGACGAGGTGCAAAAGATTGTGATGCGCCGTCTCCGCGTTAAAAATCTGCTTCCCGTCCCCGGCCGCTATGTCCGTGCCAAACTACCTCCCGTCCAGTTCCGCATCCGTCCATGCCCCGGCGAAGGAGAGATGACACCGGCCATCGAGGGCGCGCTGCTGGTCGACGGTTGGTGTATTCCACGTCCGAACTTGGAGTTTCCAATCAGCTAGTATTTTTGCCGTATAAACCCGCCATGCGGACACGCTGCCCGGCCACCCAGCCTTGACAGCGGCCGAGGCGAGCGCCCATTGCGGCGGCCGCGCGGCGAAGGAATGCCTGTTTCGCGTGATGAAGGGCTGAATGATTTGATACCGCGCACGTTGCTCGGCACCGCGCAGGTGCCCCAGGGAAGCGAACTCCGACTGTTCAGCCGCGGCGATGACTTCATCATCGCGCTCGATCGCAACGAGCTGATGAGCAGCCGGATGAGCGGATCGGAAGAGGCGCTGGCGGTGATGAGCTGCGAACGATTGCCGCGCGGCGATGCGCCCCACCTGCTCATTGGCGGATATGGCATGGGGTTTACGCTGCGCGCTGCGCTGGCCGAGCTTGGGCCAAAGGCGCGGATCAGCGTCGCCGAGCTTGTGCCTGAAATCATCGACTGGGCGCGCGGACCGATGGCCGCGATGACGGCGGGTTGCCTCGACGATCCCCGCGTTGAACTGGTGATGGACGATGTCGCGCGCGTGATCGGCGCGGCGACCGGGCGCTATGACGCGATCCTCCTCGATGTCGACAATGGCCCCGATGGTCTCACTCGTGTGGCCAATAATCGCATCTATTCGATGGCGGGCCTCGCGACGGCGCGAAGGGCGCTGAGGCCCGGGGGCATATTGGCGATATGGTCGGCCGCGGCCGATCCGCAATTTACGCGCCGGCTGGAAAGCGCGGGCTTTGCCGTCGACCCGGTCGCCGTTCGGGCGCGCAGCAACGGAAAAGGCGCAAAGCACATGATCTGGTTCGCCCGGTCGCGATAGCGGACCGCTTTCTCATCCGGCACCGCGGGTGACGCGCACAACAAGTTGACCGACATTCGCCCGCCTGCTTGATAGAGAGGGCAGGAGCCGAAGGGATCAAAATATTGGGCGCACTGACGTTTTTGGCGATCATCATCCTGTTTGTCATGCTGATGGACATGCGGGGCCGTTTGAAACGCGCCGAAGCGACGTTGGACGAAGCCGCAAAGCGCATCGGCGCGTTGCAGCGCCATGCGGGCATGCTGCCTGCCAAGGCAGGCGAGGGCGGAGCAATTGCGCCCGGGATCGCGTCTGCCGACGCCAATTTGGGCGAACCCGTTGATGCTCGCGCAAAGGCATCGGCCGCGGCGGCCAGTGCGCCGCTTCCCGCGATGGTGCAGGGTGCGGCCGAAGTCGAACCTGCCGAGGTTGCGGAGCCGGTGATTCCCGTGGCCAGACCCGAAGCCGTTGCGCCGAAGCAAGCTTCTGCTCCGCGTGAGGAAACCCCCAAAACTCCCCGCAACCTGTCGCTCCAGTTCGAAAATCTCTTCGGCAAGATGCTACCGATCTGGGCCGGCGGAATCACACTTGCGGTCGCGGGCGTGCTGATCGTTCGCTATGCGATCGACGCCGGCTTCTTCGCGCGCATCTTTACTCCCGGGGTGCAGATCGTCGCCGGACTGTTGTTCGGGCTGGGGCTGATCGGTGGCGCCGAATATGCCTGGCGAAACGAAGAAAAATTGCGCGACGTGCGCGTGCCGCAGGCGCTGGCGGGCGCCGGTATCGCGACGCTTTACGCCGCGATCATGGTTGCGGCGAATGTCTATCAACTGATTGGGCCCTTGCTGGCCTTCGCCTCGCTCGCGCTCGTTACTGCGTCAGCGCTGGGGCTGTCGCTTCGCTTTGGCAGCCCCAGCGCGCTGCTCGGTCTGGCGGGCGGTCTCGCCGCGCCGGCGCTGGTCGGGGCGGTCGCGCCCGATGTGCCGCTGCTCGCGGTCTATCTGGCGCTGACGATCGCAGGCCTCGCGGGGGTCTCGCGGATGCGGCGCTGGCCGTGGCTGGCGCTGGCGGCGTTGATCGGCGGCGCGGGCTGGGGGCTCTGGATGATCCTCGCGAACAGCGCGCTCGACGTGCTGGGTTCGCTTTCGATCGGCGGGTTCGTTCTGCTGCTCGCCATTGCGATACCGATGATGACGTTCGACGGACCGCGTGCGGCCTTGCTCCGGGCGACATCGGCTATCGTTGGCGCGCTGCAGCTCGCATTGCTCGTTGGCTATGGCGGCTTTGCGCCGCTCCATTGGGGCCTGTTCGCGCTGCTCGCTGCGGCGGCGCAGTGGCTTGCCTGGCGCGAGCGAAATTTTGCCATCGTGCCGACGATCAGCGCGGCGCTGTCGATCTTGCTCATCGCGGTGTGGCCCGATCCAACACCCTTCTGGTTCGCCCTGATCGGGCTGTCGCTGCTCGCGATCCATGCTTTGCCGCTCCTCGCGCGGCTGTGGGATGGTTCGAAAGCTCTGCTGCGCACGCTGGAATTGTGCGTGATCGCACTCGCGCTGCCGCCGCTGACAAAATGGCATATGTGGGACATGGGCGATGCGGGTCTGGCGCTGGTCGCACTGGGCGGCGCATCGCTGGTCGGCGCGGGTATCGCGCGCGGCTGGAAAGCCGGCGGCCGGGCCGCGGACAGCCGCTTTGCGTGGCTGACCGCGACCGGCGGCGCCTTGCTGGCGCTCGCGATCGTGCTGATCATGCCGCACTGGCTGGCCCCGATCGGCATCGGAATTGTCGCGGCTGCGCTGCTCTTCTTCGGCAAAGTCGCGCAGGATCGGCGCATCGAGCCGGTTGCCGCAGCCTTTGTCGGTGCGGCGATCCTCGCGCTGGCCGCTAGCCCGTCGGTATTCGACGAGCTGGCGCGGCTCTTCGATGGCGCGGACGGGGACGGGGCGCGCGCATTCCTGCGCTGGGCTGCGCTCGGCTTGATCACCGCGATTTTCGCGGTGCGGGCGGACGGCGCGATCGTCCGGCGGCTGGGTCAGGTCGCCGGCGCGTTGCTCGCCTATGGTGCGTTCGCCCAGATCATCCCCGGCTCGGCACTCATGCTGGTTCCCGCACTCGGCGGTGCGGCGGCACTCCTCGCGGCGCGCCGGGTCACGTTCGCGCGTGTCGATGGTGCTACGGCGAGTTTTGCGGTCCTTTGCCTCGGTTGGGCGGCGCTGCCGCTTGCGGCCTGGTCGACCAACGCACTGCTCTCGCTTTCGGGCGTGCCGATGCCGGTCGATGCCGCCGGATTGCCGGCCGGTCAGCTGCTGCTGCGATTGCTTGTTCCCGCCTTGCTGCTTGGCGCATCTCTATGGTGGATTCGCGGTCAGTTGCCACGCTGGTTGGTGCTTACGGGCCTCGGCGTGACCGGCCTTGTCGGGGGTATTGCGGTGCATTGCTTCTATCGCCTCGGCTTTGCCGCGGTGGCGGGTCAGGATTTCGCCGCGACCGGCATTGCGCAGCGGCTTGTCTGGGAGGCGCTGCTGATCGGCGGCGGCTGGCTCGCGATGAAGCGCGGAGCAGTGACGCTCGCGCGCCCGCTCATCCTCGCAGGAGTGGCGCATATCCTGTGGTACAGCCTGCTTCATCACAATCCACTCTGGGCCACCCAAGCCGTCGGCCCTTGGCCGTTCCTCAATTTGCTCGCGCCATTGTTCCTGCTGGCCTGGTTCGGCGTCACCCGGATCGAGCGATTGTTCCCGTCGGCGCCCGCATGGCTCGGCCGCGGCGTCCAGATTGTCACCATGCTGCTCGTCGCGGGCTTCGCCTGGGCTACCTTGCGCCAGCTGTTCCATGGCAGCCTGCTCGACGGGGCGGGGGTTGCGCCGGCCGAGAATATCCTGCGCTCGATCCTGATCCTCGCGCTCGCGATCGGTTTCCTCCTGTGGGGCATCCGTACCGGGCGTCATGACTGGCGCATCGCCTCGCTGGTGCTCATGCTCGGCGCGGTCGGAAAAGTGTTCCTGTTCGACGCCTCGGGCCTTGAGGGACTGCTCCGCATCGCGTCATTCGTCGCGCTTGGCTTCAGCCTGATCGGGATCGGCTGGCTTTACAGCCGCCAGCTGGCGCCGGGGGCGACGCCGCCATCGCCCTGAATAGGTTTGCAGCCCAATAACTTAACTGAAATTTAAGCATCGGTATTGCACGGGTCTCGACCGCTCAAAATCGCTCTGTTGGGGTGATGGCGGTCAAGGACAATCAATGATCAATCTCGCCTTGTGCATCGCTGTCGAGCACAATCCCTGGATGGTGCTGCTCGCCGTTTTCATCTGCTGTTGCGGTGCCTTTGCGATCGTGCAGATGTTCGAGCGCGCGCAGAACACGGTGGGCGCGCAGCGCGCCGGCTGGACATTTTTGACGGCGGTCGGCGCCGGCGCGACGATCTGGTGTACGCATTTCGTCGCCATGCTGGCCTATCAGGCGAAGGTCGTCGTCACGCTCGATCCGGTGCTGACCATTGCATCGTTGATCATCGCGGTTGTCGGCACCGGCCTTGGTTTCGGCGTGGCCTTGCTGCGCCGCCATGTTCTTTTTCATGCGATCGGCGGGCTAGTCGTCGGCGCCGCGATTTCGGCGATGCATTATGTCGGGATGGCCGCGTACCGCGTGGACGGAATTGTCGAATGGCGCTGGCCCTATGTGATCGCGTCGCTTGTCTGCGCGGCGCTGTTTTCGGGCGCGGCGGTCGCGATGTTGGGCACCGATCGATCGATCAAATATCGCCGTCTTGTCGGGGCTGTCTTGCTCGTCGCCGCAATCGCATTGCTGCATTTCGTGGGGATGACCGCGCTGCGGATTACGCCGCTTGCGCTCAGCCAGACACCGCTCGATCCGGGGCAGCTTCACGGGCTGGGCCTCGCGACGTCGCTCGTCGGGCTGGTGGTGATTGCTGCCGGAGTGTCGGCCGCGTTCATCGACCGGCAAACGCGGTCGGATGCGATGGAACAATTGCACCATATGGCGATGAACGACGCGCTGACGGGACTGCCGAACCGGATCAGCTTTCAGCGAAAATTGAACGACCTGATGGACAAGGCGCGTGCCACAGACGGCGAATTGGCGCTGATTGCGATAGACCTCGACCGGTTCAAGGAGGTCAACGACATCCACGGCCACAAGGCGGGGGACGATGTGCTGGTCGCCTTCGCGCGCCGCATGCGGCAGGAAGTGGGCGGGCAGGGCTTTGTCGCGCGGCTGGGCGGTGACGAGTTCGTTGCGCTGCGTCCCTATGTCGATCGCGACGAGTTGACGACGCTCGTGACCGGGCTGGATGCGGTTCTGAAGGCGCCGCTGCGCCTCGGCAGTTTCGACGCGCATTTGAGCGCGAGTATTGGTGTCGCAATCTATCCGCACGATGCGATGACTGCGGAAATGCTGATAAACAATGCCGATCTGGCGATGTACCGGGCCAAGGGATCGAGCATTTTCGGTCCCTGCTATTTCGACCCCGAACAGGATGATGCGGTTCGGGACCGGCGCGAACTGGCGAGCGACCTCCGCCACGCGATCGATACCGATCAGCTGGAGGTCCATTATCAGGTACAGGCTTCGGTCGTGTCGGGCGAAGTGACCGGGTATGAAGCGCTTTTGCGCTGGCCACATCCCGAGCGCGGCTATGTTCCGCCTGAAATCTTCATTGCCATTGCCGAGGAAAACGGCCTGATCCTGTCGCTGGGCGAATGGGTGCTGCGGCGCGCGTGCGCCGACGCAACCGGATGGGATCATCAAACAAAGGTGGCGGTCAACGTCTCGCCGATGCAGCTCGCCCATGCCGGCCTGCCACAACTCTTCCATCAGGTGATGCTCGACACCGGGCTGCCGCCGCGGCGGCTGGAAATCGAGCTGACCGAAACCGCGATCATGGCCGATCGCGATCGTGCGCTTCATGTGTTGCGCCAGATCAAGGCGCTGGGGGTCGGGGTTGCGCTCGACGATTTCGGCACCGGTTATTCATCGCTGGAAACACTGCGCGCCTTCCCGTTCGACAAGATCAAGATCGACCGGATTTTCGCGTCCGAACTCGAAAGTTCGCCTGAGGCGACCGCGATCGTTCGCGCGGTTCTGGCGCTGGGCAAAAGCCTGTCGATCCCCGTGCTGGCCGAGGGAATCGAGACAGATCAGCAACTCGAGGTATTGCAGCGCGAAGGCTGCGACGAGGCGCAGGGCTTTTTGCTCGGCTATCCGGCATCCGGGCCGGTATCGGGGCAGTCGCCGTTCGGCGATGCCAATCCGCTGCCGCAACGGGCGGGTTGCAAGCGGGTTGCCTAGGCTCCTGCAAGTTTCTGTCGTTCGCGGGCGCGGATGAACCCGTCGCGCGCCATGCAGCGCGCCAGCCACGCCCGCGTCGCTTCGCCCAACACATCGTCTGCGCCCAGCGTCGTCGCAAGGAAAGCGGCGTAGCTGATCACGATGTCGGCGGCGGTGAAGCGCCCCGCGACCAGCCATTCGCGGCCATCGCTCAAAGCCGCCTCGATGCTCTTCGCGCGGCCACCGAAAAAGGCTTTGTAATCGTCGACCGCCTGGGCGAGGCGCCGCTCCGGCGCCTCGACGCGGGTGTAACGAATCATGATCGCGAGCGGGAAGGTCAGGGTCGCGTCGCTGCGGTGGAGCCAGTTGCGCCACTCCCAATAATCGGCCTCGTCGCGGCGAACCTCCAGTGGGGTCCCCTCGGCGATGCGTTCGCAGATCGCCGCCGATTCGGTCATCAGCCGGTCACCCTCGACCCAGCCGGGTACCGTCATGAGCGGGTTAACACTGCGATATTCGGGGGCAAAGGCGCGCGGCGGGAAGGGCAGGGTCTTGAGGTCGATCCCGATGCCCGCTTCTTCGGCCGCCCACAGGCAGCGCAGCGAACGGGCGTCGGGGCAGTGGTAAAGAATCGGCAGCGTCATGCGGTGATATCCTTGGTGCGTTCGATATGCAGGCGATGCTCGCGCCACGCGATGAACAGCCCGCTCGCGATGATCAGCGGCGCGCCGATCCATGTCGTCTCGGCGGGGAAGGTGCCGAAGAAGAACCAGCCGCAGGCGATCGACCAGAGCAAAGCCGAATAATCCATCGGGATGACGACCGCGACGGGGGCGAGGCGGAGCGCGCCGGTGAGCGACATTTGCACCACCGCGCCCGAAACCCCGAGGCCTAGCAGCAGCAGCCACTCGTACATGGTATGCGAGGTGATGACGAAGGGCAGCGCGATCCCGAGCGGGACCATCGAGAGCAGGCTGAACCAGAAAACGATCGTCGTCGCATTTTCGGTGCGGCCGAGGTCGCGGACCGCAATGGTGATCAGCGCGGTCATGATCGCGCCCGACAGCGCGATTAGCGTGCCGACGCCATGCTCGCCGCTGAATCCGCCTGCGAAAATCGTGCTGGGGTCGAGCACGACGAGGACGCCGATAAAGCCGACAATCACCGCGCTCCATCGCTGGATTCCCGTGCGCTCGCCGAGCAGCAGCGCGGCGAAAATCACGGCGAAGATCGGCACCGACAGGTTGATCGTCGTCGCCTCGGCCATCGGCAGGAAGATCATCCCGCCGAAATTGCACGCCATGCCGATCAGGCCCATCGTCGCGCGGCGGGCATGGGCACCGATTCGACGGGTGTGGAGCGATGCGATGCCGCCGTGCGAGACGGCCCAGGCAAAGACGATGGGAATCACCACCGCCTGGCGCCAGAACAGGCTTTCGAGAATGTGGATGCCCGCTTCGTCGATATATTTGACCAGCACGAACATCAGCGAAAGGCTGGCCATCGCCAGCAATCGCAGGGCGATTCCGCCCAGATAATTTTGCGGCGCGGCGGAGGAGGGGGCTGCGGTCATGTGCCAATGCGCATATCAGGCCGATTGCTTGTTGCAACCTGTGATCCCTCTTGCCCCGCCCGGCCAATCGGGCTAGGGGCGCATCCGGCCTAGGGGTATAGCTCAGTTGGTAGAGCATCGGTCTCCAAAACCGAGGGTCGTAAGTTCGAGTCTTACTGCCCCTGCCAGGCCACATGAACAGAGGCCACGTCCTCGCCCGCGCGTGTCGCGGGTTACAGGTCCGGGACGGCCCGGCAGCCCGATGCAAAGGAGGCTGTTTATGGCTTGGATCTATCTCACAATCGCTGGTGTGCTCGAAATCGTCTGGGCCTTTTCGATGAAACAATCGGAAGGCTTTACGAAGCTGGTGCCGTCGCTCGTCACCTTGGTGACGATGGTCGCGAGTTTTGCGCTACTGTCGCTGTCGATGAAGTCGCTGCCGCTGGGCACCGCTTATACGATCTGGACCGGGATTGGCGCGGTTGGCGCCTTTGTGGTCGGCATTCTTGTGCTCGGTGAACAAGCGAATGCGATGCGGATCGGCGCTGCGGTGCTGATCGTCAGCGGTCTCGTGCTCATGAAAATCTCGTCGCCGGCCTGACCTGCGCAAAATAGCGAGCGAGGCCACGTCCTCCCCTGCGCTTGTCCGCAGGCTCAAGCCCGGGACGGCCCGGCTCCATGAAACAGGGGAGCCGTCATGCCGACGCCGTCCATTCCGTCATCCGCGACCGCTATCGCCGAACCCGCGTCGTTTGTGCTGCTCGACTATCTGCCGATCCTGATTTTCCTGGGAGTCGCGCTGATCCTGTCGGCGCTGTTCGTATTTCTCCCGATGGCGGTGTCGCGATTGACCGGCACCCACGCGCCCGATCCCGAAAAGACATCCGAATATGAATGCGGCTTTCCTGCCTTCGAAGCGCCGCGCGCGCAGTTCGACGTGCGATTCTATCTCGTCGCGATCCTGTTCATCATCTTCGATCTCGAGGCCGCTTTTCTGTTTCCGTGGGCAGTGACGGTGACCGACCTCGGGTGGGAAGCGTGGGGCGCGATGATGGTGTTTCTTGGCATATTGACCGTCGGTTTCATCTATGAATGGAAGAAGGGCGCGCTCGATTGGGAATAGGACCGGCCTATCGCGTTGACACATCTGTCAATAGCTGAGAGCTTGGTGCTTCCTGTGGGAGCTTTGTATTTTGGCCAACACCGTCCCGTCATTGGCCGAACCCCCGGTTTTGCGGCCGCGCACCGTGGCGGCCTATGCGGCGACTGCGGGGCCGACTGTTATCCTCGGCCTGCCGTTCAGCGTCTATCTGCCGCCCTATATTGCCGAGGGCGGGGTGATCGCGGTGGCGCTGGTCGGGCTGCTCTTCTCCTTCACCACCATATGGGACGGCATCGTCGATCCGTTGATCGGGACGATGATTGACCGGGTGGGGACGGGGGTCGGCGCGCACCGGCGCTGGATGCTGCGCGCGCTTTTGCCACTGCTGTTGCTGCTCCTCGTCATCGTAACGCTCGGCGACAGGCTGCCTTTTGCGGCGCTGTTTGTCGTGATGATCCTCTTTTATTCGAGCTTCAGCCTTTATGATGTTGCGCAGTTGTCGTGGGGCTCGGCGCTGGTGCGCACCCCGGCCGAAAGTGCCTTGCTCTATGGCGCGCGCGACTGGTTTTCGAAAATCGCGCTGATCGTCGCTTTCGCCGCGCCCGCAGCCGCGCAGTTCCTGATGCCCGATATCAGCCTGCATGGGCGGATCATGGCCTATGCCAGCATCTTCCTCGTCATGGCGCCCGTCGCGCTATTCGCGATCCGCCGCGTGCCGCCGCGCCCCGTGATTGCCGCGCCGGGAATCGGTTGGCGACAAGAGATTCGCGCCTCGCTATCCTTTCCGCCGCTGATGCTGTTGCTGGGGGTGCAATTCCTCAACAGCTTCGCCTTCGGGGCGCTGACCTCGCTTTTCATTTTCTTTGCCGCCGCGGTGCTCGGCCTCGACACGCAAAGTGCATTGCTGCTGTTCGCGAGTTTCATTGGCGGGGCGATCGCCTCGCCGGTGTGGACGTGGCTGGCGCGGCGCTATGGCAAGCCATCCATGATGATCGCGATGGGGGTGCTGATCTCTGTTCTGCTGGTCGCGACGTTGGCGCAGCAGCCGCGCGGCTTTGGGCAGGCGGCCGGATTTTCGCTGATGCTGGGGACCGGGTTCGTCGGGCTGCTTTTCACATACTCGATGCTCGCGGACCTGATTCCGCGCGACGCCGGGCGGTGCGGGCGCAACCGCTCGGCCTTTCTGTTCGCGCTTTTGAACCTGATGCAGAAGTTCGGTGTCGCCGCCGCCATCGCGGTCAGCTATGCGTTGCTCGATCTTGTCGGCTTCGATCCGAAGAATGGCGAAGCGTCGGCGCGCGAACTCCATTTGCTGTTCGCGCTCCTGCCGTCGGCGGCTTGGGCGATCATGATCATCCTGCTCGTCGCGATGCGGCGGCATATGCCGACCATCGCGCCCCGCCTTTGACTTGCAATCGCTGCGCTGCCCAAGTAAAGGCCGCCCATTCGGACAGATGCGCCGTTTTTCTTCCGCCTTTCGCCGACCTGCTCGGGGAGGGTGGGCGGACTATTGCCCGAAGCGCGCTTGACGCGCGGGGGGCGGTGACCCATCTGAACGATTATTGGACGCTTACGAGGACAGGACGAACGACATGGCCAAGACCAGCATCGGCGAATTCGTCAATCAGGTGAAGACCGAAGCCGGCAAGATCGTATGGCCCACGGGTCGCGAGACCGTGCAAACGACGATTCTGGTGCTGATCATGACGACGATCCTGTCGCTGTTCTTCGTGGGTATCGATACGGTTTTCAACGCGATCGTCAGCTGGCTGACGTCGCTCGCGCGCTGATCAGCGCGATAATTCAGACAGGACAGGCATAGACATGGCGCGCTGGTACATCATTCACGCCTATTCGGGTTTCGAGAACAAGGTGCGCGATTCGGTGCTCGCCGAAGCTGAGCGCATGGGGCTGACCCAGCTCGTCGAAGCGGTCGAAGTGCCCGTCGAGACGGTCACCGAGGTGAAACGCGGCAAAAAGGTGCAGGCCGAACGTAAATTCTTCCCCGGCTATGTCCTCGCCAAGCTGACGATGACCGACGATGTTTATCACCTGGTGAAGAACACGCCGAAGGTCACGGGCTTCCTTGGCTCGATGGGCAAGCCGCAGGCGATCAGCGAAGCCGAAGCCGCGCGCATCCTGAACAGCAAGGAAGAGGCTGCTGCCCGTCCGAAGCAGGAAATTCGCGTCGATTACGAAATCGGCGATCAGGTCAAGGTGCTCGACGGTCCCTTCGCCAGCTTCAACGGGCTGGTCGAGGAACTCGACTTCGAAAAGGCGCGCGTCAAGGTCAGCGTTTCGATCTTTGGCCGCGCGACCCCGGTCGAGCTCGACTTCGAGCAGGTCGAACGCATGAAATAAGACGCGTCGCCCCGGCGAAAGCCGGGGCCGCAGGCGGTCTTCGGATTTGCCAGCGATCCCGGCTTTCACCGGGATGACGAAGCGGGGGCAAACCGACATCGTGACTGCGCTGACTCCAGAAGAAATTCAGGCGCGCATCGATCGCGCCCGCGCGATCAACGCCAGCGTCGCGGTCGAAAAGGTCGTTGGCGCGGTGTCGCGACTTTTCGATCTCGAACCCGCGGGCGAGCCCGACGAATTCCACTTTCCGGCGCTCGCCACGACATCGCGCGAGCGCATCTTCGGTGGGCAGGTGATCGCGCAGGCGATGGTTGCAGCAGCGCGAACCGTCGATCCTGACAAGCAGATCCATTCGCTTCACGCCTATTTCCTGCGCGGCGGTGACGAGACGAAGCCGCTGCATTTTCGCGTCCACCGCGATTTTGACGGACGCAGCTTTTCCAATCGTCGTGTCGTCGTGCGGCAGGACGGCAAGGTGATCTTCAACCTTACAGCCTCTTTTCAGGTGCCGACCGGGGGGCTGTCGCATCAGGTGTCGATGCCCGACCTGTTGCCGCCCGAGGAGTGCCGCGATTTCCTCGAGACGATCGCCGCCGATCCGCACGTCTCGGAGCAGGCGTTCGACCATATGGCGCGGCGCCGTCCGTTCGAGCTGCGCAACCATCGTCCGCCCGCCTCGGCAAAGGCGACCCGGCATTATCAATGGTTCCGCGTCGCCGCGCCGGTCGGCGACGATCCGCTGATCCATCGCGCCTTCCTCGCCTTTGCGTCGGATATGGGGCTCTTGTCCTCGGCGATGCTGCCGCATGGTCTGAACTGGTCGACGCCGGGCCTGTTTTCGACGAGTCTCGACCATGCGATGTGGTTTCATGGCGAGGTTCGTGTCGACGAGTGGTTCGTCTTTGTGATGGACAGCGACTGGACGGGCAGCAGCCGCGGTATCAACCGCGGGTCAATCTATCGGCAGGATGGCACGTTGATCGCCTCTGCGGTGCAGGAAGGGCTGTTGCGGCTGACGCCGCCTGCCTGAGGCGCCAATATCCTTGCTTTGCCGTCCATTTGGCGCTAACGGCGCCGCTTCGCATCAGATACGGGTGTGATTCCGCGCGGGAGGAAGGGGTGATGCCCTTCTGTTCGACCGCTTATTTTGAGGCTCGATGGAAACAGCGGGCCAATAGATTGAAAGGAGGCCATCATGGCCAAGAAGATTAGCGGCTATATCAAGCTGCAAGTTCCGGCAGGGACCGCAAACCCCTCGCCGCCGCTCGGGCCGGCACTCGGCCAGCGTGGCGTGAACATCATGGAATTCTGCAAGGCGTTCAACGCTGCGACCGGCGAAATGGAAAAGGGTACGCCTACCCCGACCATCATCACCGTCTTCGCCGACAAGAGCTTCACCTTCGTCACCAAGACGCCCCCGGCGACTTACCTGATCAAGAAGGCCGCGAACCTGAAGTCGGGTTCGAAGGAGCCCGGCAAGATCAGTGGTGGCAAGATCGCGCGCTCGCAGCTCGCCGAAATCGCCCAGATCAAGATGAAGGATCTGAACGCCAACGACATCGAACAGGCGACGAAGATCATCGAGGGCAGCGCGCGCTCGATGGGCCTCGAAGTAACGGAGGGCTGAACCGATGGCAAAGCTGACCAAGAAGCTCAAGGCCCTCGAGGGCAAGGTTGACGCGCTGAAGCTTCACGCTGTCGACGAAGCGATCAAGACCGTTCGCGAACTGGCCTCGGCCAAGTTTGACGAATCGCTCGAAGTTGCGATCAACCTGGGTGTCGATCCGCGCCACGCCGACCAGATGGTCCGCGGCGTTGTGACGCTGCCCGCCGGTACCGGCAAGGACGTCAAGGTCGCCGTGTTCGCACGCGGCGAAAACGCCGAAAAGGCGCTGGCCGCCGGCGCCGACAAGGTTGGTGCCGAAGACCTGATGGAAGACATGCTCGCGGGTAACCTCGACTATGGCCGCGTCATCGCGACGCCGGACATGATGGGCATCGTCGGCCGCCTCGGCAAGACGCTGGGTCCGAAGGGCCTGATGCCGAACCCGAAGCTGGGCACCGTGACCCCGAACGTCGCCGAAGCCGTGAAGGCCGCCAAGGGCGGTCAGATCGAGTTCCGCGTCGAAAAGGCCGGTATCATCCATGCTGGCCTCGGCAAGCTGTCGTTCGGTGAAGAGAAGCTTCGCCAGAACTTCGACGCTTTCGTCGATGCGATCATCAAGTCGAAGCCGGCTGGCGCGAAGGGCAAATATGTCCGCAAGATCGCGCTGTCGTCGTCGATGGGCCCGGGTGTGAAGGTCGACACGACCGACGTCGCCGGCGTCTGATCTCGATCCGCACAGATTCAGGGAAGGGCCGGGGGAAACTCCGGCCCTTTTCTTGTGCGGCTTCGCGAATTGCGAAGCCAGGGTCTGGCTGGTTTGGCAGCGACCCCCTCGGCCAGCGGACATTCCCGATGCGCGTCAGCTGGGGCGAATGGGCTCAACCCGCCCATTGGCCAATCGCCAAATCATGTCCTGCGGAACGGGCAAGCCGAGGGCGTCATCTTGGGCCAGCCCAAGGCTCCGCGAATGAGACGTCCTGTTAATCCATGCGAGACGGCCAGTACGACGCCTTGCAAGCTATCCAGCCATTGAGTCACGCGCGCCATGGCAGCATCGTAGCTTTCACCATCAGGTGATCGGAAAAACCAGTCGAACGGGGTCGTTTCGTCTAACCTGCCAGGCCACTGGGCGTCTATGTCCATATGGGTAAGACCGTCCCACGAACCAACCGAAACCTCGGCAATGAGAGGCTCCCACTGTGGTTCCGGAAATTTTCCAAAGCTTTTGATAATGGCTGTGGTTTCGCGCACTCGGCCCAACGGACTTGCTACCAGCGCATCTATATCGGCCGGGACTGCGGCAAGGTGCCTTCCGTATGCAGCTGCCTGTTCCGCCCCCCTTTCTGTAAGGCGAGAGTCCAGCTTTCCCTGGAAGCGGCCAGAGGCGTTCCACTCGGTTTCGCCATGCCGAACCAGATAGATTTCCTTATGTGACGACATAGCCACGAATGCCTCCAACTTCTGGTTCCGGTACTCTTGCCAAGGCTGCCCTTCGGCGGCCACTGCCATCCTCCGGCCATTCGTTACCTCGGATCAAGTCCGGGATGACGAGGTCGTGAAGGAAAAGCGTCCGGCTGGGTTCGAGCAAGGGCTTTTGCCGCGACGGGCGATCAGCGAAACTCGATCAGATCCCATTTGTTGCCGTAAAGGTCGAGGAACACCGCGACGGTGCCATAATCGGCCTCGACCGGTTCGCGTTCGATCCTGACGCCTTTGTCGAGCAGGCGCTGATAGTCGCGCCGGAAATCGTCGGTTTGCAGGAACAGGAAGACTCGTCCGCCCGCCTGATCGCCGATGAATTTGACCTGCTCTTCATGGCTTGCGCGGGCGAGCAGGATCGTTGCACCGCCATCGGGGTTGCCGGGCGGGGCGACGAGCACCCAACGCTTGTCCTGTTCGGGCTGATACTGGTCGGCGACGAGGGTGAAGCCGAGGGTGCCGACGTAGAATTCAATCGCTTCGTCATAGTCGCGGACGACCAGCGCGATGTGCGCAAGCGACTGGCGTACCAGGCTCATTCCCGCAAACCCCGCAGCGCCGCGCCCGCCGCAAACGGCCCGATCACTGTCAGCAACAAACTCGTCGCGCCGAGCAACTTGATTGCGCCGCGTCCTGACGGATCGAGCATTCCGGCTCCGAAGATCAGCATCGGCACCGCGAGCGGCAGGATCAACAGCCCGCCGATCGCGCTGCCGCCCTTGAGGTTGGCGGTCAGCGCCGCACTCAGCACTGCGAGTGAGGCGAGCGCGGGGATGGTGATAGCGAGGCCCGCCGCGAGTATCTCGACCCGCGCCATGTCCTGCGCGAGCAACGCCGCAGCGGGCGGCAGTGCGATCAACAGCGGCAGGCCGAAACCGATCGCGTGAGCTGCGATCTTGACCGCAGCGATCACCTCGTCGGATATTCCTCGCACCGCGAGCTGGTCGAGCACCCCCGCATCGAGGTCGGGGCGCACCAGCCGGTCGATCGGCAGCAATGCCGCGAGCAATGCCGCGACCCAGATCATCCCGCCGCCGGTCCGCGCGAGCAGCGGTGCGTCCGGCCCGACCGCAAAGGGAAAGGCTGTCGCGACGAGCAGGAAGAACAGCACCGGCAACCACAGCGCGCCGCTGCCCCACGCGCGGCGCAGGTCGCGCCAGAAGAGGGCGATCAGCGCGGTCACTTCGCTTCCCCGGGATCGCGATGACGAACTTTGGGGGCCATCATGCCAGCGCTCCCATGTCGAGTTCCGCCAGATCGTCGAGCCCCAGGGCGAAATGCGAAGCGAGCAGCACTGCGCCGCCATTCGCGCGGTGCGCCGCGATCGCCGCGACCAGCCGCGCCTGCGCTGCATCGTCCATGCCGTTCGCGGGTTCGTCGAGCAGCCAGATTGGTGCGCCCGAGGCGATGACGCGCACAATCGCGGCACGCTTGCGCTGGCCGGTCGAGAGCATCGCGACAGGCACGTCGGCGAGCGGCGCCAGCGCCATGACGTTCATCGCGCGGTCGACGCTATGGCCATCGACCGTATCGATCCGCGCCCAGAAATCGAGCGCGCGGCGCAACGGCAGTTCGGTGTCGAGCGCGGCGGCTTCGTCGATCAGCGCGCAGCGTTCATGGCGCTCGACCGTGCCCGCGGCGGCGCGCAGCAATCCGGCGGCGAGGCGGATCAGGCTCGACTTGCCGGTGCCATTGGGGCCGCGCAGCCATAGCGCGTCGCCGCGGTTCAGCGTCAGCGACAGATTCTCGAACAGCAAGCGGTCGCCGCGAATGCACGCCACCCGGTCGAGCCGCAGCAGCGCCGTCACGCCATATCTTCCAGCGCGTGCATATCATCGTCCGAAAAACCGAAATGATGGCCGATTTCGTGGATCAGCACATGGCGCACGAGGCCGCCAAGCGGCTCGCCGGTCTCGATCCATTCGACGAGGATGGGGACGCGATAGAGGGTGACGCGGTCGGGCATGCCACCGCTCTGGTCGATGCTGCGCTCGGTCAGTGGGCGGCCTTCGTACAGGCCGGTGAGGTCGTAAGGATGCTCGATGTCGAGCGAGGCGAGGGTTTCGGCGTCGGCGAATTCCTCAATCGCAATCACCACACCTGCGATATGCGGCAGGAACTCCGCGGGCATGGTTTCCAGTGCCGCCTCGGCCATCGCGAACAGCGCGTCGGCGTCGGGCGGGCCTCCGGTCCAGCCGTCTGGAAGGGTGGGCTTGTCGCTCATCGCGCTCACCCTTATGGCGGGCGGGCCGGATTGGCCAGCGGGAGAAGAGACGATGATCCAGAAACTCGACGATGCGGCGCGCGCCGCTCTGTTGGCCCGATTCCCCGGCTGGGCGCACGAACCCGTTCGCGATGCGATCATCCGTCAGTTCAAATTTGCCGATTTCGCGCAGGCGTTCGGCTTCATGGCGAGTGTTGCGATCATCGCGGAAAAAATGGACCATCACCCCGAATGGTCCAATGTTTACAACCGCGTCGACATTTTGCTGACGACGCACGATGCCGATGGATTGTCGGAGCGCGATGCAAAGCTCGCCGAAGCGATCGAGGCGCTGCTCTGACGCGGCCTTGCGCCGTCGTAGCGCTGGTCTAAAAGCGGCGAAAATCTCAAAGGAAAGCCCAAAATGTCCGATAGCCTGCTGCGCCGCAAAGCGATTGTTCCCGAGCATCAGGATGGACAAGGGCTGGCGCGGACGCTGGGCTGGCCGCATCTGATTGCCTTGGGGGTCGGCGCGATCGTCGGCACCGGCATTTTGACGCTGATCGGCGTCGGCGCCGACAAGGCGGGGCCCGCGGTCATCCTCTCCTTCGGCATCGCCGGCCTGATCTGCGCCTGCGCCGCGCTCGCCTATGCCGAAATGGCGACGATGATCCCGGCGTCGGGCAGCGCCTATACGTACAGCTATGTCGTCATTGGCGAAATCATCGCCTGGGTCGTCGGCTGGAGCCTGATCCTCGAATATTCGCTGGTGGTCAGCGCGGTTGCCGTCGGCTGGTCGGGCTATGCCGCGCCCTTGCTGCAGGCGTGGGCCGGCGTCCCGATGGCGTTGATGCAGGGCCCAGAGCTGGAAGGCATCGTCAACCTGCCGGCCATCGGTATTATTGCGGTGGTTGCAGGCATGCTGCTGGTCGGGACGCGCGAAAGCGCGACCGTCAATGCGATCCTCGTGCTCGTGAAGATCGTTGCGCTGGTCGTATTCGTCGCGGTTGCGCTTCCGGCGTTTGACGCCGCCCATTTCGAACCGTTCAGCCCCTATGGCTTTTCCAAGCATGTCGGCCCCGACGGTGTGGAGCGGGGCGTGATGGCGGCCGCGGCGATTATCTTTTTCGCCTTTTATGGTTTCGACGCGATCGCGACCGCGGCGGAGGAAACCAAAAATCCCGACCGCGACCTGAAGATCGGCATTGTCGGTTCGATGCTGGCCTGCGTGCTCATCTATATCGTCGTCGCGGTCGCTGCCGTGGGCGCCATCGCCTACACCCGTTTCACCAACAGCCCGGAGCCGTTGGCGCTGATCCTGCGCGAGCTCGGCAGCCCGCTCGCGGCGCAATATCTGGCCGTCTCGGCGATCATCGCGCTGCCCACGGTCATCCTTGCCTTCTTCTATGGCCAGAGCCGCATCTTCTTCACCATGGCGCGCGACGGACTATTGCCCGCGAGCCTTGCGAAGCTGTCGTCGCGGGGAACCCCGGTGCGGATCACGATCTTCACCGCACTGGTCGTCGCGGTGCTCGCGGGCTTCATTCCGCTGGGCGAACTCGCGGCACTCGCCAATGCGGGGACGCTCGCGGCGTTCACCGCGGTGTCGATCTGCATGCTGATCATGCGCCGCCGCGCCCCCGATGCGCCGCGCACCTTCCGTGCGCCGATGCCGTGGGTGATCGGCACCATTGCGGTGCTCGGCTGTGCCTATCTTTTCTTCAGCCTGCCGGCGCAGACGCAGTTCTGGTTCCTGCTGTGGAACATTGGCGGGCTGGTGGTCTATTTCCTTTATGCAAGGAAGCGCGCGCTGGTCGGCTGATCGGCCCCGGGTCGCGCGGGGCCGGGCGCAAAAGGCCCCGCTCCGGCGTCCTGCTAGCCCTCCGCTGCGCGCCAGTCGAACGGCAGCGGCGCTTCACGAAACGCGAAGCGATCGAGGTGACGGGCCACTGCGCCCTGCAAGGCTTCGAGCTGCCCGTCGATGCTGGCGTCGATACGGATCGCCAGCGCATCGGCGCCGGCGTCGAAGGTGACGAGGGCATCGCCCGGCCAGTCGGCGCCGCGCGCGTCCCTGGGAAAGGTCACGGTACCGTGCGCGGCGGTGAATTCCACCGACAGATTATGCTCCCAATGCTTGCACAGCTGTTGCAGATATTTGCTGGCGTGCGCGGTGGGCACGCTTGCGGTTGCGGAAATCGTCATGATGCTGCTCCTTACAATCGCTCGATCTTCTGCGCCGCTTCGTCGATCAGCGCGACGACGGCATGCAATGTCGCGTCGTCGAGATCGCGCTGGCCGAGCCGGTTGAGCAGCACTTGCTTCAAATTGCCCATCGCGCGGCGCACCGATGCGCTGTCGGTCCGCTGCCGCTCTTCGCCGAACGCGGTGAGGCGCGCGATCAGTGCCTCGACAACATCCTTGCTGGTGTCGAGTTCGGCCTGGCCGTCAGCGGTGATTGCGAACAGCTTTTTCGCGCCGTCGCTCTGCTGCGCTTCGATCTGGCCCATGTCGCCCAGCAGGGTGAGGGTGGGATAGATGACCCCGGGGCTCGGCGCATAGGCGCCGCCGGTCAGCTCTTCGATCTGGCGGATCAGATCATATCCGTGGCGCGGCTCGTCGGCGATCAGCTTGAGCAGGACGAGCCGCAGCTCGCCGCTGTCGAACATCCGCCGGCGCGGGCCGCGGCCCTCGTCGTCATCGCGGTGGCGTCCGCCAAAGCCGCGGCCGTGACCGAAGCCATGGCCGCGCCCGCCGCGGTGCATCGCATGCCGCTTGTCGCAGCCATGTCCGCTCATTCTTCCGTGAAAATGCATTATATCGTTCCTTAGAGTGATTCGTGATAGCTCTAAGATATATCTTAATGACGGATGCGCAAGGGGTGGCGTGTGAAATTTCGTATCCTGTCATGCTGGCGGCCTGAGGTGTGGTCAGTCCCGGGCGCCGAAGCGCAAGCGAATCAGCGGGTAAGCGCGCCCCTGGCCATCGCGTTCCGAACGCCCGGTGGGGACGAAGCCCATGCGCTCATAAAAGCAGACGGCCTGCACATTCTGCTCGTTCACCTCGGTCGTCAGCGTGGGATGGAGCGTCAGCGCATGCATGACGAGCGTACGCCCGACGCCTTCGCCGCGATGCGCGGGGTCGATAAACAGCGCCTCCATGCTCGCGCTGTCCAGCAGCATGAAGCCGATCGGCCGGTCGTCCGCATCGACCGCGAGCCAGAGCGGGGCGGCGGGGAGGAAGTTCGCGACCTCCTGTTCGATCGCAACGCGGTCTTCGGGCGTCAGAAAGTCATGCGTCGCATCAACGGCGTCGCGCCAGATCTGGAGCGCGCGCGCGCCGTCGGCGGGGGTGGAGGTACGGATCCGTGTCATTGCCGAGGCATTAACCGACGTTGCTGCGGTGCGCCATCGCAACTTGACTCCGCGCCCGTCGCCGCTATTAGGCGCGACTGTGTTGTCATCGCTCCGGCGGTGGCGATTCCGTCCGAGACAGTTGGTGAAGGGAATATGCCCTTCTTAATTTCCAGCCGAGACGGGGAACAGTCTTTTTCGGTCGCCCGCCTGTTTGATCAGGCGACGCGTCTTGACCGACCCCTTCGGACATCGTTGCGCAAATGCAGGTGAGCCTTGGCTCGCATCGGTATTTGCGTGTGTTAGCCGCCCGGCGGCGCGTGCGTTTCGGCGTGTGTGTATCCGGGCAGATGAGTGGAGTATAGGCATGGATCGTACGGAAAAGGCCGAAGCCGTATCCTCGCTGAACGCTACCCTGTCGTCAGCTGCTTCGGTTGTGGTCGTCCGCAACCTTGGCATGACCGTCGCCCAGTCGACGGTGCTGCGTCAGCAGATGCGTGATGCAGGAGCCGACTTTCGCGTCACGAAGAACCGTCTTGCCAAAATCGCGCTCGATGGCACGTCCTACACCGGTATCGGCGATCTGCTGACCGGACCCACGGCGCTTGCATCGTCCACCGATCCGGTGGCCGCTGCGAAAATCGCCGTGGAATTTGCCAAGACCAACGACAAACTTGAAATCGTTGGCGGCGGCATGGGGGATGTGGTCCTCGACGTTGATGGCGTGAAGGCGCTGGCTTCGCTTCCCTCGCTCGACGAGCTGCGCGCCAAGATCATTGGTCTGGTGCAGGCTCCGGCCACCAAGGTTGCGCAAATCGCCGCAGCCCCGGCGGGTCAGTTGGCGCGGGTTTTTGGCGCATATGCCGCCAAAGAAGCTGCATAATCTTTCGAACCGAACTTGAACTAGTGCCGGGCATGTCCCGGTTTTGATGGAGAAATAACATGGCTGATCTCGCAAAGATCGTTGAAGAACTGTCGACCCTGACCGTCCTCGAAGCGGCTGACCTGTCGAAGCTGCTCGAAGAAAAGTGGGGCGTTTCGGCTGCTGCTGCTGTTGCTGCTGCTCCGGCTGCTGCCGCTGCTGGCCCGGCTGCTGAAGAGCAGACCGAATTCGACGTCATCCTGACGGGTGACGGCGGCAACAAGATCAACGTGATCAAGGAAGTCCGTGCGATCACCGGTCTGGGCCTCGGCGAAGCCAAGGCGCTGGTCGAAGGCGCACCGAAGGTCGTCAAGGAAGCTGCTAACAAGGCTGAAGCTGAAGAGCTGAAGAAGCGCCTCGAAGGCGCTGGCGCCACCGTCGAACTGAAGTAATTCGGTTTGCGGGCCCCCGGCCGGTTCGATCCGGCCGGGTTCCAGCGAAAAAAAGGGCGGTGCCGCGAGGCGCCGCCCTTTTTTCATGTCGCGAACGGGCCGCGATTTAGTGGCGGATCAGGCCCGGGCGCAGGTCGCCGGGGCGTGCGCTGCCGCGTTCGGGGCGGCGTACTTCCTGTTCAGCCGGGGCTGGAACAATGCGGTGCGCGATTTCCCAGGCGCTGACGGGTTTGCGCTGCATGTCCTTCTGTCCGGCAAGTGTTGCTTCATATTGCGCCCGTTCCTGTTGATCGAGAAAGCGCGCACGCTGCAACCGCTTCTTGAGCGTTGCGAAGGGATTGTCAGGCGTCGGCCCGGTCAGCGCCAATGCTTCGTGGCGACCCATGCTGCCGTGCGGTGCGGCGGCGAAGCCCGGAGTGCTGCGCATCGCGGGTTGCGGCGCGGCTTCCGTACGCGGGGGGCTATAGGGAACCGCCTCCGCAGCCGCCATTTCCTCAAGGCTCATTGCGCCATCGTCGGCGCGATCATTCGCTCGGCGACGGCGTGCGAAGGCGAGGCCCGCGCCACCCACGAGCAGCAAGGCCGCGGCACCGCCCGCGATTTCCCAGGGGAAGGCATCGCTCGACTTGGCGACCTCTGTGGGGGCCGCTTCAACGGGCAGCGGCGAAAGGTTGGCGGCGGGCTCGATCGGCGCCGTCACCGGCGGGGCGACCGGCAGGGGTTCGCTGATCGCCACAGCGGCTGCGGCCGGGACGTTGGTTTTCGCGGCGGCAGGTTCAGCGCTGCGCGTACGGGCTGCGCTGCGTTCGGCGCGCGGCGGTGCGGCCTTGGCAGTCACGGCCGGACGCTCGGCCGTCTTGGCCACCGGTTCGGCTGGCAAGTCGATCGGAAGGCGAATGACGGGTTTGGGCGGAGGGGGCTCGGCGACTTGCGGTGCGGCGACCGGTGCGGGCGCACCCGGTTCGGGCGCGGCGACGGGCGATACCATCGCCGGGACATCGGCGGGTGTGGCCTGCGCAAAGACCTGCGGGGCGGAAAGGGCCAGGAACGCGGCAATCGCGCTCATGGTGGGGCGGGAGAGTGGGATTGCTTTTGTCATAGTCAGACGGAAACGATTGGCGCTCGCAAAGCGATGCCGAAAAGCGTCTGTTTTCAGGGTGAGCCGTGGCCGTGCGACGACTGAGCGAGGATTTTGCCCCGGTTGGTCGCGCGCAGCGACCGCTTTTGCGACCGGGTGAGGCGCCGGGACCGGTCGGTGCGGTTCTGGCCGCCCGCCGATCCCGGCAAGGCCGTCAGTCGGCAATCCAGTTGCCGTGGAAGCCCGGCGGAACCCGGTGCGGCAGATGGACGACGGCCTGCGGTGCGCCGGTAAAGTCGTCGGCGTTCAGGATCACCAGATCGGTCGTCTCGTCGTTCATGTCGACGGCCAACCCGATCAACCAGCCGTCATCTTCGGCCCCGTCGGCGCTGCGCGGGACAAAGGCGAACTCACCGGGATGGCGGCCGGGGCCGAAATCATGGATGTCGGTCACGCCCTTTTCCAGATCGTGCCGGAACAGGCGGGTGTCGGCCATCGCCCATTCGATGCTCTCGCCGTCGGGCATCGCGACGGTATAGGCATAGCGATAGGGCTGCGTCGTCAACCGTTCGTCAAAGCGCGGGAACTCCTGCGCATGATCGTGGATGATGCTGCGGACGGTGGTTCCGGCGACGGGATCGATCGTCCAGCGCTCCATCCGCGACTTTTCGCTGTCGGGGCCGCGCGTCGACTGCGCGAACATCGTGTCGTGCACGACGACGTCGACGATCACCTTGCCATCGGCGGTTTCATAGGCGTTGGCGGGGTGGAAGACATAGCAGGGCTCGACCGGCACCCAGATGACGCTGTCGCCGCTGCCGTTCCGCGGAAGCAGGCCGACGCGCGCCGGATGCGCCTCGTTCCACGCATAGGGGAAGCGATAGCCGCCGAGCAGCATCTTCATCGAGAAGGTGACGGGCAGGTCGAAGATCAGCGCATAATTTGCGGTAATCGCGCAGTCGTGGATCGACGGGCCATCGCTGACCGCTACTGCTTCTTCGCGGACCACATGCGCGTCCTTGTCGAGCACGACGTGCCACACCCTGGTCGGCGTATCGCCCTTATAGGTGATCGCGTGGGTTTCGCCGGTGGCGGGGTCGTGATGCGGATGCGCTGTATAAGCGCCGGCGAGCGTGCCGTCGAAGGGGTTGTGCGCGATCGTGCCCAGTTCATAGTCCAGCTCGACCGGCTTGCCGCCGGCTTCGACGATGGCAAAGGTGCGGCCTGCGAGGCCGACGACATTGGTGTTCGGCGCGTCGCTGGTTTCGCGCGGGCCGGGGGGCAATTCTTCGCCGAGCGCTGCGCAGGCCTCGGCGCCGCGCACCCAGCGGTTGCGATACCAGTCGGCTTTGCCGCCTTCGATGCGAATGCCGTGGACCATGCCGGCACCGGTGAACCAGTGATAGCTGGCGGGGTCGGGGGCGACCGCGGGGTTGGGGCCATTGCGCAGATAGCGCCCCGTCAGCGCCGTCGGAATTGCGCCATCGACGTGCAATGTTTCCAGTGTTAACTCTTCGGTCATCGGCGTGTGGATGCCAGTGAGGAAGGGGTGCGCGTCGGTTGGGCTCGGAAGACGCTTGCGGTTGAATTCGGCGACCTTGACGATGCCCTTGGTCACCGCGCCGCGGATCAGGTTTTCGACATTGCTAGCCATGGAGACGCTCCTTAAGCGGAAAGTTGCAGGGGGGTCGCGGCTTGCGCTGGCGACTCGAAATGTTTACGGTGACAACATGGCAAGCGAAGATAACAGTGTCAACATAAAAGGCGCAGACGTCAAAACCGCCTCCCCTTATCACCACGGTGATCTGCGCGCGGCGGTGATCGCGGCGGGGCTGAAGCGGTTGCAGGGCGGCGACGACGGCGAACTGGGGCTGCGCGCGCTGGCCCGCGACGTCGGGGTCAGCGCGACCGCGCTCTATCGCCATTTCCCTGACAAGGAGGCGCTGCTCGACGCGCTGGCCGACGAAGGGCTACGGCGCCTCGGTGCGCTTCAGGCGCAGGCGTGGTTGAAGGCGGGCGGCGGGCGCGACGCCTTCAAGGCGATCGGCATCACCTATGTTCGCTTTGCGCATGACGAGCCGGCGTTGTTCCGGCTGAGTTTCACGCGGCAAATGCCCGAACGCTATGCCGAGGGGGAGGGCGATGGCGAAGTCGCGTACAACCTGCTGCGCGCCGGGGTGGGCGAGGCGCTGCCCGGGGTTGAAAATCCCGACGCCGCGGCGCTCCATGCCTGGGCACTTGTCCACGGCCTCGCCATGCTGATCCTCGACAAACGGGTGCAATGGGACGAAGCCATGGTCGAAGAGGTCGTTGGCCTGACCTTCGGCGGTATCCACTAGCTGCTGTACGGCCGGCCGGGGCCGGAATGGCCAGTGCATGATGTTTATTGCTTCTTTTCCAGCTTCTCGTAGCGTGGCGGGATGACGCGAGCGCTCCCACCCAGAGTCGAGGCGGCTTTTTGGCTCCTGCTCACGGCGCTCGGTTATTTCCTGCTGGCGCGTCTTTCGCTCCATGCGACCAAGGGCGCCGACAATATCGCCGCGATCTGGCCGCCGAGCGGATATTTTCTGGCGTTGCTGTTGCTGATGCCCGCGCGGATGCGCATCGGCTCGTTCGCTGGAATGGTCGCGGCCAGCCTGTCGGCCAATATGCTGAGCGGCGCTCCGCTGTTGACCGCCGCCGCCTTTACATTGGCCAATGCCTGCGAGTCGGTCGTTGCACTGTGGGTGATCCGGCGCCGCGAACCCGACATGATCTCGTTCATGGTGCCGCGCGCGGTCGGAAGCTTTTGTATCGCGGCCATGGCGGCGAGCATCGTCAGCGCGGTGGTCGCAACGCTGCTCGCGGGAACCGGGGCCGATTTTTTTCTGTCATGGTTGAGTACGGTCGCGCTGGGCATATTGATCGTCACGCCGCCGATCGTCATGCTGGCACGGATGATCACGTCCAACGCGATGCGCAATGCGACGATCGCGATGAAGGCCGAGGCGACCGGAATATTGACCGGTGCGGCTCTGTTGACCGCGGCCTCCTTTTCGCAGTCCCATTTTCCGGCGACCTTCCTTCCCTGCCTTGCGGTGATCCTGGCCTCCTATCGGCTCGGCCCCTTTGGCGCGGCGGCGGGTATGCTGATCGTCGCCGTCATTGCCGCGTTGCTGACGGGGCAGGGGCTTGGCCCCATCGCGGCGATCGACGGGCCGCAGAAGGTCAAGATATTCTTCCTGCAGTTTTATCTGGTGACGATGCTGTCCATTGCGCTGCCGCTCGCGGCGCTGATCGTCGTGCGAAAGCGGCTCGCCAGGCGGCTCGAGGAAAGCAATCGCTGGCTGCTTCAGGCCGAAGCGGTGGCGCTGGTCGGCCACTGGCGTGTCGATCTGGTGCGCCGGACGATCCAGTGGTCGGACCAGTCCTATCGCATCCACGGGCTGGAGCCGGGGGCCGGGATGACGGTTGAGGGCAGCCTCGCCTGCTATCTCGAGGATGATCGGGTGCGTGTGCGCAAGGTACTGAAACAGTCCATTGCGACCGGCGCGCCGTTCGAATTTCAGGGGCGGATCATGCGCGCCGACGGCGATGTGCGCCACGCCAAGTCGCATGGGTCGATCGAAATGGACCGCAATGGCGTCGCGATCGGCATTTTCGGAACGATCCAGGATGTGACCGAGACGGTCGAAAATGCCCGCATCCTGGAGGCGGCGCGCAGCGCGGCGGAACGGGTCGCCAACACCGACATGCTGACCGGTCTGCCCAATCGCCGGCAAACGCTTGCTTTTCTCGAAAAGGCGTTCGCTGCCGCGCGGGACGATCGGGCACCGCTGGCGGTCGCGATCTTCGACATCGACCATTTCAAGCGGATCAACGACAGCCACGGCCATGCCGTGGGCGACAATGTGATCCGCCGCGTCGCGCAGCGGGCCAAGGCGCCGCTTCGCGAGGCGGATCTGGTCGGTCGCTTCGGCGGTGAGGAGTTCGTCTGCATATTGCGGGGCGACAGTGCGCTGTCGTCGGAAATGGTCGCCGAACGGGTGCGCAAGGCGGTCGAGGCCGAGGATGGCAGCGGGCTGCCGCACGTGACGGTCAGCATCGGCCTCGCCGTCTATGCTGGTGAAATAACCATCGAGGATTTGCTCCAGCGCGCCGACAAGGCGCTCTATGACGCCAAGCGCTCCGGCCGGAACCGGCTCCGCACGGCGGCCTAGTTCGGCGGTTTCATATTGCCGGGTGCCGCAAGGGTCTTGCGTACCGCAGTGATTGCCTGATCCAGTCCGTCGTCGTCGAACCACGGTCGGGCGGCCTCCATGACGCGCAAACCCTCGGCTGTGCGTGCTCTGTCGCCGACTGCATCGATCGTGCGATAATAGCCCCATATCGCGATCAGCGGCATGTCGAGTTGCTGGTTGTCCTGTGCCAGCGCGCGGACCAGTGCCTCGGGTTTTGCCGTCAGCGATGACGCGAGCAGTGCCATGCTCCTCTCGTCCGGCCATGGCGCGCGCGGGGCGGCGGACTTCCCCAGCATTGTCACCACTGCTTCGGCGGCCGGGGCGACCGAATAGGGGTTCTGGCCGGTCACGACACGATCGTCGACAACGACATGGGGCAGCATGAACGTGGCTTCGCTGAAGCGGGCACCCAGACGCCGCAGTTCGGTTTCGAGCAGGAAGGGGAATTCGGCGACCCATTTCTTGCCGAACAGTGCTTCCTCTTCGTCGGTGAAGCCGGTGACGGTGCGACCCGCGACGAAGGATCTGCCTTCGGCGTCGCGCAGCCGTGCAAGCACGGCCGGGCCGTGGCAGACCGCGCCGATCACTCCGCCGCGGCCATGAACGCTGGAAATCAGCCGCGCCAGTGCCTGGCTGAACGGCAGATCGAACATCGCGCCCTTGCCGCCAATGACGAAGACGGCGGCGTATCGGCCGGGATCGACCGCCGACAGGCGCAGCGTGGCGGCAAGTTGTGCCGATGCGTCGCGATCGCCGGCGAAGGCGCGGTTATACGCTTTGTCGGCGGCATATTCGTCGGGGATGGCGACGCCGCCTTCCGGGCTCGCAATATCGGCGACGAAGCCGTTGTCGCGGAAGATCAGCCATGCCTGCGCCAACTCGTCCATCTCGAATCCGGGCTGGGTCTTGCCGTCATCGCGGCCGTGGCTGCTCACGACCAGCAGGATGCGCGACCGGTCGGCGTTAGCGGCGGCCGCGCCCGCCGCCGAGGGGAGGAGGCTGGTCAGGAAGAGCGAAAGGATCAGGACGGAACGCATGACATTCTCCATCATGTGGATGCGCGAAAGGGTACGGCACCGCCGCCGGCGACGCCGTGGACAGGCAGGATCGATACGGCTCCGCGCTATTCGTCGGGTTGAAAGCTCAGAAGGTCGCCGGGTTGGCATTCGAGCGCGGCGCAGATGGCGGCGAGGGTCGAGAAGCGGATCGCCTTTGCCTTGCCGGTTTTCAGGATCGACAGATTGGCGAGGGTGATGTCGACGCGCTCGGCGAGTTCGGTCAGCGTCATGCGCCGGTCGTGCAGCAGGTCGTCGAGTTTGACCAGAACGGGCATCAGATGGTCCCTTCCAGCTCTTCGCGCATCTGCGCGCCGCGCTCGAACACCCCGGCGAGCACGAACACCAGCAGGATCGCGAGGAGGCCGTTGAGCGAAAGGTCGGAACCACCACCGTGCGTGCCCGTCAGGCTCGCGACCCGGCCGATCATCAGTCCGAGCGCCATGGCGGCGATTTGCCCCGCGACCATCAGCCAGCCGATCGCCTTCAGCCGCCGGCTGTTCGCGGCGACGAACGGATCGCCTTCGGAAACGCTCGCGACGATCGCCCGCAATTTGCCGAGGGTGGCCCAGATGAGGGCCAGCGCGATCAGGCCGAACAGGAATGCGCCATAGAGCGGCGGGTAGAGCGCCCCGATGTCGAGCGCCGGCGCTTGCTCGGCCAGCGCGCTGGCGACCTCGCTTCGATAAAAGGGCAGGGCGAGCGCTGCGGCCGTCAAGCCGAGCGCGGCGGCGGCGACCAGCCCCATGATCAGAAGGATCAACCCGCGGGTGGCGAGGAGAACGCGATTATCGGTCTTCATATCGAACTCCAATATGCAATTTATTGAATAACGATATGCTGTATATCGCACGTCGTCAATCGATATATCGTTTTTCGATAAATTATCGGCGCTGCGGGTGTTTCCGGCGCATGGCTATCGGGCTTTGGCGGTCGCAACTTTGCTGCTAGCCTGATTGCCGAAGGCAGGGCAGCGGAGGTGCGCCATGAAATGGGATGAGGAAATGACCGGACGACGGGCGATGCTCTCCGGAGCGGCTGGAGTATTGGCGATCGCCTATGCCCCGTGGAGCCTGGCGAAGCTGCCGGGCAGCGGCGTGAAGGGCTTGATCGGCAATGCCTCCGACGGGGCGCTCGACAAATTGGCTGTGCCCGGCGCCTTTTATCGCGATACGGCGGTGCGCATTCTGCTGCCTGGCGCGGGCGGAAAGCTTGCCTCGAAGCTGTTCGGCATGGGTGACAAGCTGGGCCTCACGACCAATTTGACCAAAAGCCTGAACGATGCCGGTGGCCGGGCAGCGGGCGAGGCCAAGCCGGTGTTCCGCGCCGCGATCGACAATCTGCGCTGGTCCGACGCGCCCGCGCTCGTGTCTAAAAATGACGGCGCGACGCGCTATCTTCAGTCGAGTGCGGGCGACGTGCTGTTTGGCAAGGTATCGCCGTTGATCGGGTCGGCACTCGATAATGTCGGCGCCTATCGCCAGCTCGACCAGCTGTCGAAGGGCAATCAGCTGATGGCATCGGCGGGCCTGACCCGTGACGGTCTGACCCGTTCGGTGACCGAACAGGCGCTGAAAGGCATCTTCCACTATATGGCGGGCGAGGAGGCGGCGTTGCGACGGGATCCGACGCGGCTGCTCAAGGGTATCTTCTAGGCTTTGGCCTGAATGTCCGGAAACGACCAGAGGCTACCATCCATATGTCGTCACCCCGGACTTGATCCGGGGTCCCACCTGAAACCAAAGCCTGTCGATATCTCAAAAAAGCGGGGTCCCGGGTCCAGCCCGGGATGACGAAATTGGAGGTCCGCTAACCACCCCAGCGTCGAGGCGCATGTCCATGCGGTATCCGACCCACCCCGTTGACACCGTGCGCCCCAAATCCTATATCGCCTCCACACCCCATCGTCCGAGATAGAGCCTGACTTTGCGCAGCGGGCTGTACGGATAGGTCGGCGGGGATTTCGACAGGCGTGGAAAGCTGCGGTAAACCGGCGACGGTTGCCTGCGGCTTTTTTCGCGTCGGAGCGCTCGCGATTTTGATTTTTGACAGGCGAGACAATCACTTATGGCGACCAAGGCGAAGTCGGTGGGCAAGTCCCTCGAAGCAACCGCGACCAAGCGAATCCGCAAGCTGTTCGGCAATATCCATGAAGCCGTGGAAATGCCCAACCTCATCGAGGTTCAGCGCGAATCCTATGAGCAGTTCCTGCGGTCCGATCCGTCGGTCGGCTATGTCTCGGGCCTCGAAAAGACGCTGCGCAGCGTTTTTCCGATCCGCGATTTCGCCGGCACCGCCGAGCTCGACTTCGTCCATTACGAACTCGAAGCGCCGAAATATGACGTCGACGAGTGCCGTCAGCGCGGCATCACCTATGCGGCGCCGATGAAGGTCACGCTGCGTCTGATCGTCTTTGAAGTCGACAGCGAAACCGACACCCGTTCGGTTCTCGATATCAAGGAGCAGGACGTTTACATGGGCGATATGCCGCTCATGACCGGCAATGGCACCTTCTTCGTCAATGGCACCGAGCGCGTTATCGTGTCGCAGATGCACCGTTCGCCTGGTGTGCTTTTCGACCATGACCGCGGCAAGACCCACTCGTCGGGCAAGTTCCTGTTCGCCGCGCGCGTGATTCCGTATCGCGGTTCGTGGCTTGATTTCGAATTCGACGCCAAGGACATCGTCAACGTCCGTATCGACCGCAAGCGCAAGCTGCCGGTGACCAACCTGCTGTTCGCGCTGGGCATGTCGGGCGAGGAAATCCTCAACCATTTCTATGACCGGATGATCTTCGAGCGCGACGCGAACGGCTGGAAAATTCCGTTCATGCTCGAAAACTGGCGCGGTGCGAAGCCCGGCTTCGACGTCGTCGACGCCAAGACCGGCGAAGTTATCTTCGCTGCCGGCCACAAGATCAGCCCGCGCCTCGCCAACAAGGCGGCGAAGGACGGTCTCGACACGCTGCTGATCCCGACCGAGGAAATCTTCGGCCGCTACAGCGCCTATGACCTGATCAACGAAGCGACGGGCGAAATCTACATCGAAGCCGGCGACGAAGTGACCGCCGAGAACCTCGAAAAGATCGACGCCGCGGGCATCGAAAAGCTCGAGCTGCTCGACATCGATCACAACAACACCGGTCCGTGGATCCGCAACACGCTGAAGGCCGACAAGGCCGAGGACCGCGACCAGGCGCTGAGCGACATCTATCGCGTCATGCGCCCCGGCGAACCGCCGACGCGTGAAACCGCCGAGGCTTTGTTCGGCGGCCTGTTCTTCGATCCCGAGCGTTACGACCTGTCGGCCGTCGGCCGCGTCAAGCTGAACATGCGCCTCGGCCTCGACGCCGAGGACACGGTCACCACGCTGCGCAGCGAGGATATCCTCGCCGTCGTCAAGGAGCTGGTGAACCTGAAGGACGGCAAGGGCGAAATCGACGATATCGATAACCTCGGCAACCGTCGTGTCCGTTCGGTCGGCGAACTGCTCGAGAACCAGTATCGCGTCGGCCTGCTCCGCATGGAGCGCGCGGTGAAGGAGCGTATGAGCTCGGTCGACGTGTCGACCGTTATGCCGAACGACCTGATCAATGCGAAGCCCGCCGTGGCTGCTGTCCGCGAATTCTTTGGTTCGTCGCAGCTTTCGCAGTTCATGGATCAGACCAACCCGCTGTCGGAAGTCACCCACAAACGCCGCGTGTCGGCGCTTGGGCCGGGCGGTCTGACGCGCGAACGCGCGGGCTTCGAAGTCCGCGACGTTCACCCGACCCATTATGGCCGTATCTGCCCGATTGAAACGCCGGAAGGCCCGAACATCGGTCTGATCAACAGCCTCGCGACCTTCGCGCGGGTGAACAAATACGGCTTCATCGAAACCCCGTATCGCAAGATCATCGACGGCAAGGTGACCAACGACGTCGTCTATCTGTCGGCGATGGAAGAGCAGAAGCACACCGTTGCGCAGGCGAACGCCGACCTCAACGACGATGGCAGCTTCATCGACGAGCTGATCTCGGCACGCGAAGCGGGCGAATTCCTGATGGCGCCGCGCGATCAGATCACCCTGATGGACGTGTCGCCGAAGCAGCTGGTTTCGGTCGCCGCATCGCTCATTCCATTCCTGGAAAACGATGACGCCAACCGCGCACTGATGGGATCGAACATGCAGCGTCAGGCTGTGCCGCTGCTTCGTGCAGAGGCACCGGTCGTCGGGACCGGCATGGAAGAAACCGTTGCGCGTGACTCGGGCGCTGCCATCGCGGCACGCCGCGGCGGCATCATCGATCAGGTCGATGCGACGCGTATCGTGATCCGTGCGACCGACATGATCGAACCCGGCAAGTCGGGCGTCGACATCTACCGTCTGCAAAAGTTCCAGCGTTCGAACCAGAACACCTGCATCAACCAGCGTCCGCTGGTGAAGGTGGGCGAAGTCGTCCGCACCGGCGACATCATCGCCGACGGTCCGTCGACCGAGCTGGGCGAACTGGCACTCGGCAAGAACGTCCTCGTCGCGTTCATGCCGTGGAACGGCTACAACTACGAGGATAGTATCCTCATCAGCGAACGCATCGTGAAGGACGACGTCTTTACCTCGATCCACATCGAGGAATTCGAAGTCACCGCGCGCGATACGCGCCTCGGGCCGGAAGACATTACCCGCGATATTCCGAACGTCGGCGAGGAAGCGCTTCGCAACCTCGACGAAGCCGGGATCGTCTACATCGGTGCCGAAGTCGGCCCGGGCGACATTCTGGCCGGCAAGATCACCCCCAAGGGTGAATCGCCGATGACGCCGGAAGAAAAGCTGCTGCGCGCCATCTTCGGTGAAAAGGCCAGCGACGTGCGCGACACCTCGCTTCGTCTGCCCCCGGGCGTGTCGGGTACCGTCGTCGAAGTCCGCGTCTTCAACCGTCATGGTATCGACAAGGACGAACGTGCGATTGCGATCGAACGCGAGGAAATCGAGCGTCTGAAGCAGGACGCCGACGATGAGCGCGCGATCCTCAACCGTGCGACCTTCTCCAGCCTGCGCGACCTGCTGGTCGGTCAGACGACCAGCGCGGTGCCGAAGGGCCTGAAGAAGGGCGATGTCGTCACCGAAGAGATGCTGGTCGAAATTGACCGTGCCGACTGGTGGAAGCTCGCCGTCGTCGAAGACAATGCGCAGACCGCATTGGAAGCGATCAAGGCGCAGTATGACGACGCAATCAAGCGCATCAACGCAAAGTATGAAGATCGCGTCGAAAAGCTGCAGCGCGGCGATGAACTCGCACCGGGCGTGCTCAAGATGGTCAAGGTCTTCGTCGCGGTGAAGCGCAAGCTGCAGCCGGGCGATAAAATGGCCGGCCGTCACGGCAACAAGGGCGTTATCTCGCGCATGCTGCCGGTCGAGGACATGCCGTTCCTCGAAGACGGCACCCATGTCGATATCGTGCTGAACCCGCTGGGCGTGCCGTCGCGTATGAACGTCGGACAGATTCTCGAAACCCACCTCGGTTGGGCTTCGCGCGGTCTGGGTCAAAAGGTGACGGTGGCACTCGAGGAATGGCGCAACGCCAACCCCGACGCGACCGGTGGCCAGATGCCCGAACCCGTGCGTGAAGCGCTGGAATATGTCTATGGCGCCGAGTATGCCGACGACATCAATGCGCGCAGTGCCGAAAGCATCGTCGAATTCGCCGAAAATCTGAAGGTCGGCGTGCCGTTCGCAACCCCTGTGTTCGATGGCGCCAAGGAAGCCGACGTCACGGACATGCTGACCCTCGCGGGCCTGCATGAATCTGGTCAGTCGGACCTGTACGATGGCCGCACCGGGGATCGCTTCGATCGCAAGGTGACCGTGGGCTACATCTATATGTTGAAGCTCCATCACCTCGTCGACGACAAGATCCACGCGCGTTCGATCGGCCCCTACAGCCTCGTCACCCAGCAGCCGCTGGGCGGTAAGGCCCAGTTCGGTGGCCAGCGCTTCGGGGAAATGGAAGTGTGGGCTCTGCAGGCTTATGGCGCCGCATACACGCTCCAGGAAATGCTGACGGTGAAGTCCGATGACGTGATCGGACGCACCAAGGTTTACGAAGCGATCGTCAAGGGTGACGACACCTTCGAGGCCGGCATTCCCGAAAGCTTCAACGTGCTCGTCAAGGAAATGCGCTCGCTGGGTCTCAACGTCGAACTCTCCTCCTATGCGGAGCAGGATCCCGACGAAGCCCCGGACGCTCTTCCCGAAGCCGCCGAGTAAAAGATATTGCCTCACCCCTCCCGCCGCGCGGGAGGGGCAGTGGAGCTAAATTATGAACCAGCTTACCAATTTCATGAACCCGGTCGCGAAGCCCGAAACCTTCGACATGATCAAGATCGGCATTGCGAGCCCCGAGCGCATTCGCTCATGGTCGTTCGGCGAGATCAAGAAGCCCGAAACCATCAACTATCGGACGTTCAAGCCCGAGCGTGATGGCCTGTTCTGCGCGCGCATCTTCGGTCCGATCAAGGATTATGAATGCCTGTGCGGCAAGTACAAGCGCATGAAATACAAGGGCATCGTCTGCGAAAAATGCGGTGTCGAAGTCACGGTGACCAAGGTCCGCCGCGAGCGCATGGGCCATATCGAGCTCGCCGCGCCGGTCGCGCACATCTGGTTCCTGAAGTCGCTGCCTTCGCGCATCGGCCTGCTGCTCGACATGCAGCTCAAGCAGCTCGAGCGCGTCCTGTACTTCGAAGCCTATATCGTTCTTGAGCCCGGCCTGACGCCGCTCGAGAAGTTCCAGCTTCTGACCGAGGACGAACTGCTCGACGCACAGGATGAGCATGGCGAAGACGCGTTCAGCGCCGGCATCGGTGCCGAAGCCATCCGCGTACTTCTCGAGAATCTCGATCTCGAACAGGAGCGCGTCGATCTTTTGGAAGATCTGGCGACGACCAAGTCGGAACTGAAGCCCAAGAAGATCATCAAGCGCTTGAAGGTCGTCGAAAGCTTCATCGATTCGGGCAACCGCCCCGAATGGATGATCCTCGAAGTCGTCCCCGTGATCCCGCCCGAACTGCGCCCGCTGGTGCCGCTCGACGGCGGCCGCTTCGCGACAAGCGACCTTAACGATCTTTACCGCCGCGTGATCAACCGCAACAACCGCCTGAAGCGTCTGATGGAACTGCGCGCGCCGGACATCATCGTCCGCAACGAAAAGCGCATGCTTCAGGAAGCCGTTGACGCGCTGTTCGACAACGGCCGTCGCGGCCGCACGATCACGGGTGCCAACAAGCGTCCGCTGAAGTCGCTGTCCGACATGCTCAAGGGCAAGCAGGGCCGGTTCCGTCAGAACCTGCTCGGCAAGCGCGTCGACTATTCGGGTCGTTCGGTCATCGTGACCGGTCCGGAACTGAAACTGCACCAGTGCGGCCTGCCGAAGAAGATGGCGCTCGAGCTGTTCAAGCCGTTCATCTACGCGCGCCTTGACGCCAAGGGTCTGTCGATGACCCTGAAGCAGGCGAAAAAGTGGGTCGAAAAGGAACGCAAGGAAGTCTGGGACATCCTCGACGAAGTCATTCGCGAGCACCCGGTCATGCTGAACCGCGCGCCGACGCTTCACCGTCTGGGCATCCAGGCGTTCGAGCCTGTGCTGATCGAAGGCAAGGCGATCCAGCTTCACCCGCTGGTCTGCTCGGCTTTCAACGCCGACTTTGACGGCGATCAGATGGCTGTTCACGTTCCGCTGAGCCTCGAGGCGCAGCTGGAATGCCGCGTCCTGATGATGTCGACGAACAACATCCTGTCGCCCGCGAACGGCAAGCCGATCATCGTTCCGTCGCAGGATATGGTCCTCGGGCTCTATTATCTGTCGCTGGAGCGCGAAGGCGAACCCGGCGAGAATATGCTGCTCGCCGACATGGCCGAAGTGCACCAGGCGCTGTTCATTGGCGCGGTCACACTGCACACCAAGGTGATCAGCCGCGTTCCGCAAACCGATGAGAAGGGCAATGAATATTTCAAGCGCTTCGAAACGACCCCGGGACGCATGCTGATCGCAGAATGCCTGCCCAAATCGCACACCGTGCCCTTCGACGTCGTCAACCGCGTGTTGACGAAGAAGGAAATCGGCGACGTGATCGATCAGGTCTATCGTCACACCGGCCAGAAAGAGACCGTGCTGTTCGCCGACGCCATCATGGCGCTGGGCTTCCGTCACGCGTTCAAGGCGGGCATCTCGTTCGGCAAGGATGACATGATCATTCCGGCGTCGAAGGTCGGAATGGTCGACGAAACCCGCGCGCTGGTGAAGGATTTCGAGCAGCAGTATCAGGACGGCCTGATCACGCAGCAGGAAAAGTACAACAAGGCGATCGACGCCTGGTCGCAGTGCGGCGACAAGGTCGCGAACGCGATGATGGACGAAATCCGCGCAACGCCGAAGCTGCCCGACGGCCGCATGGCCCCGATCAACTCCATCTATATGATGGCGCACTCGGGTGCCCGTGGTTCGCAGGCGCAGATGAAGCAGCTCGCGGGTATGCGCGGCCTGATGGCCAAGCCGTCGGGCGAGATCATCGAAACCCCGATTATCTCGAACTTCAAGGAAGGCCTGACCGTTCTCGAGTATTTCAACTCGACCCACGGTGCCCGTAAGGGTCTGGCCGATACGGCGCTCAAGACGGCGAACTCGGGCTATCTGACCCGCCGTCTGGTCGATGTGTCGCAGGATTGCGTCGTGATCGAGGAAGATTGCGGCACGACCCGCGGCATGGAAATGCGCGCGATCATCCAGGGCGGTTCGACGATCGCCTCGCTGGGCGAGCGCATCCTCGGCCGCACGACGCTCGAAGACGTCGTCGACAAGGACGGCAATGTCATCGCGCCCGTGGGCACGCTGCTTGACGAACCGACGACGCAGTTGATCGAGGACGCTGAAGTTCAGGCGGTCAAGATCCGTTCGCCGCTGGTTTGCGAAGCGGTGCTGGGTGTTTGCGGCAAATGCTATGGCCGTGACCTTGCCCGCGGTACGCCGGTCAACATCGGTGAAGCTGTCGGCGTTATCGCCGCCCAGTCGATCGGTGAACCGGGCACGCAGCTGACGATGCGTACGTTCCACATCGGTGGTGCGGCGCAGGTCAACGAACAGTCGAACGCCGAAGCCATTTCGGACGGCACGATCGAATATCGTGACATGCCGACGATCGTCGATCAGCGTGGCCGTCGTCTGGCGCTTGCGCGTTCGGGCGAAATCGCGATCATCGACAGCGAAGGCCGCGAGCGCGCGTCGCACAAGCTGCCCTATGGCGCGCACATCCTCCACAAGGATGGCGACAAGGTGAAGAAGGGCGAGCGGATTGCCGAATGGGATCCGTTCACCATGCCGCTGATCACCGAAAAGCAGGGCATCGTGAAGTATCAGGATCTGGAAGATACCAAGACCCTGATCGAACAGGTCGACGAAGCGACGGGTATCGCTCAGCGCGTCGTGATCGAATATCGCTCGGCGGGCCGCAGCAAGAAGGAAGACCTTCAGCCGCGCCTGACCTTGCTCGACGATCAGTCGGGTGAAGCGGCACGCTATCTGCTCGCGGTCGGCACGATGTTGTCGGTCGAGGACGGCCAGGAAGTGCAAGCGGGCGACGTCCTGGCACGTGTCAGCCGCGAAGCGTCGAAGACGCGCGACATCACCGGCGGTCTGCCGCGTGTTGCCGAGCTGTTCGAAGCGCGTATTCCGAAGGACAACAGCGTTATCGCGAAGATCAGCGGCCGCATTGAATTCGTCAAGGATTACAAGGCGAAGCGCAAGATCGCGATCGTTCCGGAAGAAGGCGATTCGATCGAGTACCTCATTCCCAAGTCGAAGGTCCTCGAAGTGCAGGAAGGCGATCAGGTCAAGCGCGGCGACGCGCTGATCAGCGGTTCGCCGAACCCGCACGACATCCTCGACGTCATGGGCGTGGAAGCGCTGGCCGAATATCTCGTCGCGGAAATCCAGGAAGTCTATCGACTGCAGGGCGTGAAGATCAACGACAAGCATATCGAGGTGATCGTTCGCCAGATGCTGCAGAAGGTCGAGATCACAGACGGCGGCGACACCACGTTGCTGCCTGCCGAACAGCTCGATTATCTGGAGATGATGGAATATAACGCCAAGCTGCCGAAGAATGGCCGTCCCGCCGTCGGGCGTCCGGTCCTCCTCGGCATCACCAAGGCGAGCCTGCAGACGCGCAGCTTCGTTTCGGCGGCGTCCTTCCAGGAAACGACCCGTGTGCTCACCGAGGCTTCGGTGCAGGGCAAGATCGATTCGCTGCAGGGCCTCAAGGAAAACGTCATCGTCGGCCGTCTCATCCCGGCGGGTACCGGCGCTGCGATGAACCGCGTTCGCGTTACCGCGTCGAGCAAGGATGCCGCCCTTCGTGCCGCGATGCGCGCCGCGAACCAGGAGCATCTGATCGCGCCGAAAACCGCAGCCGAAGAGCATGCCGCCGAACTGGCGCAGGGCCCCGAAGCCGCGATCGGTGACGATCCGCTGGGCAAGGTTCAGGGCGAAGACTTCACCACCGACGATGTGATGGTGGAAGATCGTCCGGAAGCTGGCGGCGAGGAATAAGTTTCTTCGCCTGAAGGCTGACAGAAAAGAGCCCCGCCGGAGCGATCCGGCGGGGTTTTTTCTTGCCTGCTCTTGGCCATTTTGCTTCGGAATTTTTCATTTCTTTTCTGCCAATCCAATCTAGGGCCACCCTCGGCATTTGATGAAGCAGGGACTGACGATGCGTGGGGAAACCAGATTCTATGCACTGGACAGCATTCGCGGCTTAGCCGCTCTGGTCGTCGTGGCCTATCATTCGGGTGCCTTTGGGGCGATGGGCTTTCTTGCGGTCGATCTGTTCTTTGTCCTGAGCGGCTTCGTCATCGCGATGAGCTATTCCGAAAAGCTCGGGCAGGGGTTGGGAGTCTCCGGTTTCATGACCCTGCGGCTGGAGCGGCTCTACCCGCTGTGGCTGCTCGGTTGCCTGGTGGCGGTGATCTATTTCCTGACACAAGGCGTGGCGACAACCTCGCCGAAATGGTTCGCTGGTATCACCGTCGCCAATCTTCTGATGCTGCCGGCTCCTTCGGAGCGTTCGATATTCCCGCTGAACATCCCGGGCTGGTCGCTGTTCTTCGAACTGCTGGTGAACTTCGCCTTTGCGCTGGGTCTTTGGAGGCTGAGAAACATCACGCTGACGGCGGTCATGGTCGTGACGGGTGTCGTATTGGTGGTGATGGCGACGCCGCCCCATTCGTTCAACATGGGCTCGGAATGGTCGGCCTTTTTCGGTGGGTTCCCGCGCACCCTCTATTCCTTTCTGGCGGGGATGCTGATCTTTCGGCTGGGCGCGGCGACCAGGCGACGCTCGACCTGGCTGTCCTTCGTTCCGGTCGCGCTTGTGTTGATCACGCTATGTTTGGCGCCTCCCGCGGCGATGCGGGCCGAGGTTCAGGGGGTGAGTGTCCTCCTGTTGTTCCCGTTGCTCGTCTGGCTGGCGGTGCGCTGGGAATTGCCGCCGGCGCTGGAAAAGGTCGCAAAGCATCTCGGCGACATCTCCTATCCGCTTTATGTGCTGCATGTTCCGCTGCTGTTTGTCGGGGACGCCGCAGAGAAATGGACCGGCTCGGCGGAAGCCGCGTTGTTGATCTATGTCGCGAGCATGGTGCTCTTCGCCTGGCCGGCGGCAGCGGCCGACCGCGTCGTCAGGGCGTGGATCAGGCGGCTGCGCCTCGCCCGGGCGGCTCGCTCCCTGCAGGCTGCAGTGTGACGGGGGCGTCGCGGACATAAAAGAAAAGGGCCCACCGGAGTGGCCGGTGAGCCCCTGGTTTCGGGAATATGCGGGCCGGTGCGGCCGCGTGCTTGCGTCCGGCCCGGGCTGTCCTATGGCGCGAGGATCGCGACGGCGAGGTACAGCAGCAGCGGCAGGCCGAAGCCCAGGAGCGTCAGAGCCACGAAGGCGACGCGCGTCCACAAGACGTCGATGCCGAACTGGTCTGCCATCCCGGCGCACACGCCGAAGAGCACACCATCGCGACGATTCTTGCGAAAACCCTGTTTCATTTCTTTCCTTTCTGTCCCGGCTGGCGCCGGCGTTTCTGGGTGACGGGGAGGCCGCTGGTCAGATGACCAGCGAACCAACCTGCGCACCATTCTGGCCGGCAATCGCGAGCAGCATGACCGAGCAATAGACCGAAGCAACGGCGGCGACGGCGTAGCTGCGGAGCGAGTCGATGTTGAAATATGCCATGATATTGTCCTTCCTGTATCCTTCCCGCCGGACCATCCGGGGGATGCCAAAGGTAATGCAGGAGGCGTGCCAATTTCATTCATTGGCGGTTAAGTGAGGTTTTCGGGATTTTTGATTTCCTCGTCATTGCAAAAATTGCGCGAAGGTGGTGAAATTTCCCAATGTTGGGAATTTTTTGAGGCTCATGTGAGCGGTCTGCCGCCCACAAGGCAAAGAAGGAAACTGTTCTTTCCTTCAAACTGCGAAATCCCCTAGGACGACGGCGACATGACGCTCATCCGCCTTTCGCTGACCGATTTTCGCAATCATGCTGGCGCGGACATGGCGGCCAACGCCGGGCTGGTTGCGCTTCACGGTGACAATGGCGCGGGCAAGACCAATATATTGGAGGCGATCTCGCTTCTCGCGCCGGGCCGCGGGCTGCGCCGCGCAGCGCTGTCGGACATGGTGCGCGATGGCGCGAGCGGCGGCTTTGCGATTTTTGCCGAGGTGCAGGCGGGCGTCGATTTGGCGCCAGTCGCGCTGGGGACGGGGATCGAGCCCGCGCACCCCGGACGCCGGATAGTAAGGATTAATGGAGCATCGGCGGCGGCGGCGTCGCTCGGCGAGTGGGTCGCGGTGCTGTGGCTGACCCCTGCAATGGATCGCCTGTTCGTCGAGACTGCGGGGAACCGGCGGCGCTTCCTCGATCGGCTGGTGCTGGCGCTCGATCCGCGCCACGCGCAGCACAGCAACCGCTATGAAGCGGCGCTGCGTGCGCGAGGCAAATTGCTTTCCGACCCGTCGTCCGCCGACCCGCAATGGCTCGCGAGCCTCGAGGCGCAGCTTGCCGAACATGGCGCGGCGATGGATACCGCGCGGCAGTCCATGCTGGTCGCGCTGTCGGCTGAACTGGCGGGGCAACCCGACGCGCCCTTTGCTCGCCCGTTGCTGACGCTCGTCGACAGCGACGGCCTGGCCCGCGAGCAGCCGCACGAGGTCGAGGCGCTGAAGGCGCTGTTCGCGGGGCGGCGGCGGATCGACGCGGCGGCGGGACGTGCGACTGTGGGACCGCACCGCGACGACCTGTCGGCGGTCCACGCTGTGACGGGCCGCAGCGCCGCGCGTTGTTCAACCGGCGAACAAAAAGCAATGCTGCTGTCGCTCATCCTCGCGCACAGCGATTGCGTCGCGCGGGCGCGGGACAGGCGTCCGCTGTTGCTGCTCGACGAGGTCGCGGCGCATCTCGACCCGTCGCGTCGCGGCGCGCTTTATGAGCGGCTGGCGGGGCAGGGCGGGCAAGCATGGCTCACCGGTACCGAAGCGGCGTTGTTCGCCGATATGCCTGGGCCGGTGACGCGGTTTCGCATTGCAGGCGGACGGATTGCGGCGGGGTAGCGCGCGCCCAAGCGACGGAAAATCGCCAAAGGGCTTTATCCTCACGCTCGCAGTATCTAGGATCGAGCGAATGCAGGGACATTCAACAACCCGATTGGTGAGCGCCACAGCGCTGGTTCTGATGCTCTCGGCCTGTGCAGGCGGTGGCGGTTTTCGCCCTGTGAGTGATACGCCGGTGCGGATCGGGTCTGCCTATGCGGTCCGAGGCACGACCTATGTACCCGCCGCGGCGCCAAACTATGACCGGGTTGGCTATGCGAGCTGGTACGGAAATGAGTCGGGAAACCGCACCGCCAATGGCGAGAAATTCCGCCCCGGCTGGATCACCGCGGCGCACACGACCTTGCCCTTGCCGACCTATGTCGAGGTGACGGCGCTCGATAGCGGGCGGCGGATCATCGTGCGGGTCAATGATCGCGGGCCGTTTGCGGCGGGGCGGATTATCGACTTGTCGAGGGGGGCAGCCGAGGCGCTGGGTATGAAAGCGCAGGGCCATGCGATGGTGCGGGTGCGCCGCGTCGAGCCTTCCGGGAAGGACCGCAAGCGTCTGCGCGAGGGCAAGCCCGCGGCATCGCTGGCACCTGTGTCGGGACGCGAGCTGGAGCGGCTGCGGGGGCAGGTCGCCGGCGGAGGGCGATAAGACCGGCGACGCTGCCGACATTTGTATCGTCGGCGCGCTTGACGCTCCCGCGCGCCGCGTGCCACTTGCGGGCTGAGTTGAGCCAGATGCGCGGATAACGCAAATTGTCGGGGGATTTCCGTATGATGAAATGGGTTGTGGCGACGGCTTTGGCCGGTGCGGTGTCGGTTGTACCGGCGGCGGCGAAGGATCGCCTTGACGCAACGATCGTCCGCACGACCTATGGCATCCCGCATATCAAGGCGAAGGACTGGCGCGGCCTCGGCTATGGCGTTGGCTATGCTTATGCACAGGATAATCTGTGCCTGATCGCCGAGGAGTTTGCGACCGTTGCAGGCGAGCGGTCGCTGCATTTCGGTGCCGCGAACAAGGCTGTACTGGGCTTCAGCGAGATAGATAATCTGTCGTCGGACGTGTTTTTCCGCGCGACGGTCGACCTGCCGCGTCTGCGCGCGGGGGCGGCGGCACAGGGGCGCGAGATGGTCGCGATGGTCGATGGATATGTTGCGGGATATAACCGCTGGTTGCGGGAGATCGGCCCGAATGGTGTTCCCGAAGGGTGTCGGGGCAAGGCGTGGGTGCGGCCGATCAGCAGCGACGATCTGCTCCGACTTAACGAGAAAACAATGCTGCTCGCGGGATCGCTGGCGCTGGCTAACGGGATCGCCAACGCCGCGCCGCCGGGCAAGGCGATCGCGGGCCTGTCGGGCGGGCTGCCCGGACCCGATGATGCGCGCTTTGGCAGCAACGGCTGGGCGTTCGGCGGCGAGACGACGGCGGACGGTCGCGGGCTGCTGATCGGCAATCCGCACTTTCCGTGGAACGGCCCCAATCGTTTCTGGCAGATGCATGTGACGATCCCCGGGCAGGTCGATACGATGGGTGTTGGTCTCGCGGGGACGCCGCTGCCGATCCTTGGTTTTAACCGCGACATTGCCTGGACGCATACCGTGACCGCGGCGCGGCATTTCACGCTGTTCCAGCTGAAACTCGATCCTGCCGATCCCACCGCCTATCTGGTCAATGGCAAATCGGAAAAGATGGGCACACGGACGATCAGCGTGCCGGTGGGTGAGGGGGCTGCGCCGGTCAGCCGTACGCTCTATACGACGCGTTTCGGCGCGCTGGTTGCGCTGCCGTCGTCGGGGCTGACGTGGAGCGCGACGACCGCCTTTGCCATGCGCGACGTCAATAGCGGCAATCAGCGCGCGCTGGGGACGTGGGTTCGCATCGCACGGGCGAAGAACGTCGGCGAAGTACGCCGCGCGGTCGAGGAGACGCTGGGCATTCCCTGGGTCAACACGATCGTCGCCGATCGCAACGGCGACATTTTGCACGCCGATGTGACCGCGGTGCCCAATTTGTCCGCGGACAAGATCAAGGCCTGTGCGACACCCTTTTCGGCGCTCGCCGCGAGTGTCGCGACCTTGCTCGACGGATCGCGCGCCGAATGCGACTGGGATGTGGCCGTGGGCACGCCGGTTCCGGGGTTGCTGCCCGCGGCGTCGCAGGCAGTCTATGCGCGGCGTGACTATGTCACGAACAGCAACGACAGTTACTGGATGAGCAATGCCAGCGCGCCGCACAAGCCGCTGTCACCGATCCTCGGCCCGGCCGAGAGCGTCCTGTCGCTGCGCACCCGGTCGAATTTTATCGAGCTGGGCCATTTGCTGAACGGGGAGGGCGGCAAGCCCGGGGTGAAGATCGATCATAAGATCGCCCAGGAGCTGACGCTGGCAAACAAGAGCCTCGCCGCAGACCTTGCGGTCGACCGGCTGCTTGAGTTGTGCCGCGGCAAGGCCGAGGTCGCGCGTGGATGCGCGGCACTGGCCGGCTGGGATCGCCGCTTCAACCTCGATAGCCGCGGCGCCTATCTGTTCACGGCCTTCTGGAAGAGCGTCCACAAGATGCCCGGCCTGTGGGCGGTGAAGTTCGACGTAGCCGACCCGGTCCACACCCCGCGCGACATGGTAACGACGGGCGAGGTCGGGACGAAGCTGCTCGCCGCGCTCGCGGCGGCGACCGCGCAGCTCGACAAGGAAGGGATCGCGCTCGATGCGCGCTGGGGCGACGTCCAATACGCGCCGCGGGGCGCCGAGAAGATTCCGGTGCACGGCGGCGAAGGTATTGCGGGGGTGCTGAACCTTCAGAATGCCGCGGCGGCGCCCGGCGGGGTCGTCCCCTTCCACGGGTCGAGCTATATCCAGATCGTCGGGTTCGACGCGTCGGGGCCGGTGGCCGATGCGGTGCTGTCCTATTCGCAGTCGACCGACCCGGCGTCGCCGCATTACGCCGACCAGACGCGGCTCTATTCAGTGAAACAATGGCATCGCCTGCCATTTGGCGCGAAGGCGATTGCGGCGGATGGCGGCAGCAAGCCCGTTCGCATAAGGGAGTGAGGTGCGCGCATAGCCGACCTGGACATCCCTGATTTCAACATTGTATGTCCCGAAAATGCGATTAGGCTGGCCGCGAAAACGGGGAGATGGACGATGATGCCGCCATGGTCGGTCGCGTTCGGACTGTCGGCAGCGCTTGCGATGGTGCCGGGGGGTGCGACTTTTGCAGCGCCGCCAGTTGTTTCGCCGCCGTCATCGCCGCCGACGCTTCTCTCATGGACCCCGGGCGAGGTTCGGTGCGACGGTGCCGTCGTCGCGGGGACGCCGATCCGTCGCCCGTTGAATCAAATGCTTTCGGAAGCGGTGCGTACACCGCAACCCGTGACGCTGGATTTCGCGATCGACGGGACGGGGCGGCCCTTGTCGATTGTGCGGAACGGAGCCGGGATCAGGCCTCTCACGCGCGATGTCGGCCCGGCGCTAGCGGCCAGCCGTTTTGCGGCGGGGGCACCGCGCATGAAATGCAGCGTCAGCTATGTGCCGCATATTGAACCGCTGGGCAGTGCGCCGATCGAGGATCTGACATCCTATAGCCTCAACCCGATTTCGGGCCGGATGCCCAGGCGGGGCTGGGACCGCATTCGCATGGTCGGGACATGCGCAGACAGCCCGCGGCCGCGACCGCTGGTTCGCGCTTATCCCGATTATCGCGACGTACCGGCGACCCCCGGGGTGCGCGACTGGTCGCTGATTTCGTATAACACCAATGACAAGGGCCAGCCGGTCAATTTGCGGGTCGCACATGGCACCGGTAATCCGGCGCTGGACAAGGCGTCGATCAAGGCGGTGCGGGAGTCGCGCTTTACCGAAGGCGCGCGATCCGGTTGTTTGTATCCCTATTGGCGTGCTCCGGCGATACTGGAGGCGCCAGAGAGGCCCGACCTGCAATCCTTCCGCGCGGCTGACGCGACCTGCGCCGCGAAGACCGAATGGACGACCCGGCCGACGCTGCGCTTTCCCGAGCCCTATCGCGACCGGTCGATCGAGGGGTGGGCGATTGTCGGCTATGACCTCGCGCCATGGGGCGAGGTTGGCAATGTAAGGATACTGGCGTCTCAGCCCGCCGAGGATTTTGGCCAGCAGGCGATGCAGATCGTCCGCAGCGCCCGCGCCGCGCCTTCGTCGCAAGGGGCAACCGGCTGCGTCGAAGCCGTGCGCTTCGCGATGGGGCGCAAGGGGGATGCACCCGCGAAGGGCGAGGCGGTCGAGCCGGAATATTGAGCCGCGATCGCGAAGAGCTTATTTGTCGACCACTAGACAGTCCTGGCCGCCCTTGCGCACCGCCGTGCAGAAGGTTTCGGCTTCGGCTTTGCTGGCGAAGCCGCCGGCCTGGAGGCGGGTGACCTTGCCACTCTTGATCAGATAGGGCTGGCGGCCGGCGAACGCGGAGTTCTTCTTTTCGAGCGATGCCCACAGGTTTCGGGCATTCGCCTCGACCCCGAAGGCGCCGAGCTGCGCGCGCCACGGGCTGGCGGCGGCGTTTGGCACCGATGCCGCGGCGGCGGGCTTCGCGACGACCGGCTTGGGTTTCGTTTGCGCGGCGGGTGTTGCCTGGGCCGGCTTCGCCGGTGCGGGCGCCGGCGTGTCGCTTTCGGGCGGCGCGGGATAGCTGGTGCCTAGCTGTGATGCATTGATTGCGGGCTTCGGCGGGCTCGGCTTGACCGGGGCGATCACCGGCGGCGGGGTGTGGCGGGCGGCGGGGACCGAGGGCGGGACGCTGGCGACCTTGATTGGCGAGGGGGTGGTCGCCTTGGTCGCGGGCGGCGCGGCGGCATTGACTGCGGCGAGGCGTGCGCGCTGTTCGGCCTTTTCGATCTCGGGCAGCATCGCGAGGCCGCGCTGGCGCTGTTCGAGCGGGATGAGCTGGTCGAGCTGCGCGAGGCGCGCCGAGGCGATGGTGAGGCCGGCGTCGCTCGCACGCTTGGTCAACGCATAGGCGCGCGGCAAATCCTCTCTGGCGAGGTCGCCGTTGAAATGCGCGGTGCCGAGGACATATTGCGCGCGCGGTTCGCCACGTTCGGCCGAGCGCAGGATGAACGGCATCGCTTCTTCGCGTCGGTTGGCAGTGAAAAGGATGAGGCCCAGATTATCCTCGGCCTGCAAATGCCCCTGTTTGGCGGCGCGGCGATACCAGCTTTCGGCCTGAACGAGGTCGGTGGGGACGCCGCGGCCGAGCTTGTAGGCTTGCCCCAGGTTGAACTGCGCATCGGCGTCACCAGCGAGCGCGAGCGGGCGCCATTCGGCGACCGCAGCTTTATAATCGCCGCTCTGCCACGCATCGACACCGGCCTTGACGTCGGCATGGGCAGGCGAAGCGAGCGCAGCGACGGCGATCAAGGACAGGGCCAGCGAACCGGCAGTGCGGAAAATGCGCATCAATAGTCTCCAATGGCATGCCCCGCCTGGAGGCGGCTGCAATCCCGACATGCCGGTTAGACGGAAATGGCTAACATCATGTTAGCGAAACCTAAAAGCGGCAATTTTGCTCCGGAATGGGACAATGCGGCATTATGCCTTTGTTTACCACGCCCTCCAACGGATCGTTCACCATCATTTTATCATCGTTAACCCAATTTTAGCGCCCCGCATGGCATTCCACCGCCAATTCGTGGATTTATCAGGGGGACGGCTGTGCGCGTTTTGGCATTGGCTTCACAAAAGGGCGGGTCGGGTAAAACCACCCTGTCGGGGCATCTGGCGGTACAGGCGCAGATTGCGGGAGCGGGGCCGGTTGTCCTCATCGACATCGATCCGCAAGGCTCGCTCGCCGACTGGTGGAACGAACGCGAAACCGACCTTCCCGCCTTTGCCCAGACCACCGTCGCACGGCTGGCATCTGATCTCGAAATCCTGCGTCAGCAAGGCTTCAAGCTGGCGGTCATCGATACCCCGCCGGCGATCACCATGGCGATCCAGAGCGTGATTTCGGTATCCGAACTGATCGTCGTTCCGACCCGGCCGAGCCCGCATGACCTGCGCGCCGTCGGTGCCACCGTCGATCTGTGCGAACGCGCCGGAAAGCCGCTGGTGTTCGTCGTCAACGGCGCGACCCCGAAAGCGAAAATCACCAGCGAGGCCGCGGTCGCGCTGTCGCAGCATGGTACCGTTGCCCCCATCACTCTGCACCACCGCACCGATTATGCCGCGTCGATGATCGACGGTCGCACGGTGATGGAGGTCGATCCGAACAGCCGGTCGGCCGAGGAGATCCGCCAATTGTGGACCTATATGAACGACCGCCTCGAGAAGAATTTTCGCCGCACCGTGTTCAGTTCGCCGATCCCGGCGCAGGCTGGCTATGGTGCAGTCCGCCCGATGGGTGGTGGTTTCGGCCGCCGCATCGCGGGCCAGTGAGAGAGGGAGTGGATATCATGGGCGAACCCAAACCCCTCGCATCGCTGAGCGCCGGATTGCTGGCCCGCAAGGGTGGCGCACGGCCCGCCATGCGCCGCCAGCCGCTGGGCAGCGGTCCCGTGTCGATGAGCGGCACCGGTTATGACGACCTCGGCTGGAACGACATGGGCTATGACGTCGATCCCGACCAGTCGGGCGAACCGGCGCAGATGCTCGATCTGAAGCCGCTGCTTACCGGATCGGTGCTGGCGCACAACATCGAGGCCGAACAGGCGGTCGAAGAGGGCGTCGGCAGCGAATTGACCGAGCTGATCGAGCCAGCCGAGCCAGCCGAGCCAGCCGAAATCATGGGCGTCGATGCGGATTATTTCGCCGAAGCACCCGCGATCCCCGAGATCGTTCGCCAGCAGGAATCGCTGGTCGACCGTGTCGCCGCCGTGGCACGCAAGGTCGAAGCGCGCCCTGCGCCGAAGGCACCGAAAGCCAAGGCGCCGCGCACATTGCTCGCGCGCGAAAAGGCGGCCTTCACGCTGCGGCTCGACGCCGAACGTCATTTGCGGCTGCGGCTGGCGAGCGCGGTGACGAACCGCTCCTCGCAGCTGATCCTGATCGATTTGCTCGACGAATATCTGGCGTCTCTGCCCGAAATCGATGCGATGGCGAGCCGCCTTCCGGCGGCGCGCCCGCCGCGCCGGACGGCGCAGGGCTAGGCCAGCAAGGGGGGATTATATCATGAACCGCAAGATGTTGATGAAACTGGCCATATCAGGCTTTGTCCTGACCGCTACGACCGCGGGTTGCAGCGGCTTGGGGCAGGTGGCATCGGCGCCCGCCAATGCGGCGGGCAAGCCCGACGTCGCCGGCAAGTCGGCCGACAAGGCGCGTGCGGCGATTGAGCAGGACAAGCCCGGCAAGGCTGTGGGCTTCGCTGAGGCCGCGGTTGCCGCAAGCCCGCGCGATGCAGGCTATCGCGCGCTGCTGGGCCAGGCCTATCTGAATGACGGGCGCTTCGCGTCGGCTACTGCGGCGTTGACCGAAGCGATGCAGCTGGGCGCGACCGACAGCAACACGATCATCGCGCTGGCGTTGGCGCAGATTGCACAGGGCAAGGCGGTCGATGCGGCCGCGTTGCTGGGTGCGCATCAGGACAAGGTGCCCGCATCGGACACCGGTTTGGCAATGGCGTTGGCCGGCGACAGCGAATCGGCGATCTATATGCTGAGCGAGGCCGCTCGGGCTCCCGGCGCCGATGCGCGCACGCGGCAGAATCTGGCACTGGCCTTCGCTTTGTCGGGACGCTGGGCGCAGGCCCGCATCCTCGCGTCGCAGGATCTGTCGCCCGCGAAGCTTGAGGGGCGAATGGCCGAATGGTCGAAGCTCGCCGAACAGCCGAATGCACAGGTCCGCGTCGCGAGTCTGATCGGCGCCAAAGTACAGGGCGACGCCGGCATGCCGGTGCGCCTGGCGCTGGGCAATTTTGCCGACACACAAATGGCCGCCGCACCCGTCGCGGTCGAACTCGCCAATGTCGATCCGGCGCCGGTCGCCGCTTATGCTCCGCCGCCGCCCGTGATGGCCGACGCATCGAGTGCGATCCGGACCGTCGAACTGCCGATGCCACAGCGTACCGCCGATGGCGTGGTGCCGCTGACCGAACTGCCACAACCGAAGGCCGCAGGTGAAGTGATCCTGGCCGACGCCGCGCCTTATCGCGCCGCACCGCACGTTGCGGGCGAAGCCGGCGAACGATTGCGTCCGTATCAGCAACAGGCGCTGGAACTGGCGACGCGCATCATGCCCGCCGCAATGGGCTTCGATTCGAAAAAGCCGTCGGGCTGGGCCGTGCAACTCGGTGCCTATGACAGTCTGGGCATCGCCAAGGAAAAATGGAGCAGCCTGAAAAGCCGGAGCGTCATGCTGGCGAATTTCCCGGCATCGAGCCACGCTGCGACGGTGAAGGGGCGCACCTTCTATCGCCTGACCGTCAACGGCCTTGCGACCCGCACCGATGCGACGAGCTTGTGCAACGAGCTAAGGGCGCAGGGCCAGACTTGCTTTGTCCGCCAGATGGGCGGCGGCGAAAGCATCCAGTGGGCAGCAAAAGCCAACCCGGTACGGATGGCCTCGCGATAAATTACCGGCACTCCGGGGGGAGTGGACCGAGAAGGGGCGCGGCTGCGAAGCTGCGCCCTTTCGCTTTTGTCAAAGAATCTCGCGCACCATGTCCTGCGGGCGGCAGAGGCGCACGCCTTTGTCGGTTTCGACGATCGGGCGTTCGACATAGGCGGGATTGGCGGCCATCGCGGCGATGATGTCGTCCTCGCTCGCGTCCTTGAGGCCGCGATCCTCGGCATCGGTGCCGCGCAGGCGCAGCGCGTCGCGCGCGGCGAGGCCGGCGTCGGCGAACAGCTGGCGCAGCTTGTCCACCGCGTAGGGATTCTTCAGATATTCGACGATGGTGACGTCGAGGCCGGGCGTCTCTTGCAGAATCGCGAGGGTCTTGCGCGAGGTGCCGCAGGCGGGGTTGTGCCAGATGGTTGCGTTCATGGACGCGTCCTAACGCGGGCTTACCGCAGCGTAAACCCGCTGTTCATGGCATATATGGCACATTTGCCCGCATGAAGAGGCATCACCTGCTTGCCTTTGAAGGCCGGACCCATGATTTGTGAGGAATCGAGGGACCGTAAAGGCGGCCAATGCGGGGTATGGGTTGCAAGTGAATAATTTGATTGATCGCAGGGCGATGCTGACGGGACTGGCGAGCACAGGTGTGTTGGCCGCGACCTCGGCCCGCGCCCAGATGCCAAACTGGATCCAGCAGCCGGCGCCCGCCGCGCCGCCGGTCGATTATCTCGCCATCGCGCGGACGCAACTGGCGCGCCAGGGGCGCAACATCATGCAGACCGACCGTGTCGGGATCGTCGATTTCGGCCTGCCGTCGTCACGGCCGCGCTTCGCGCTCGTCGATATGGTGGCGGGGAAGATCGACATGTTCCCGGTTACTCACGGCCGCGGGTCGGACCCGCAGCACGACGGCTGGCTCAAGAGCTTTTCGAACCGTGTCGGCAGCCTTGCGACTTCGCGCGGCGCCTATCGTACCAGCGACTATTATATGGGCGGCAACGGATCGTCGATGCGGCTCGCGGGGCTGGAGCCCGACAACAACAATGCCGATGCGCGCGCAATCGTCGTCCACGGCGCCTGGTATGCCGAGCCGTCGCTGATCGCGACGCAGGGCAAACTGGGGCGCAGCGAGGGCTGTTTCGTGTTCGGCGAGGAATTGCTGCCGCTGATCCTCTACAAGCTTGGCCCCGGGCGGCTGTTGTTCGCCGACAAGCTCAGCATCGCGCCGCCGGCGTTCAAGCCGTTCGACATCCCCGCGCCGGGGACGGAGAATATCCGGCACGCGGGTTCGGTCAGCGGGACGTTTCCGACGACCGCGGATTAACGCAAATCGTCGCCCCCGCGAAGGCGGGGCCGTTGGCAGCCTTGCGCACCGCCGATAGCGGCCCCCGCCTTCGCGGGGGCGACGCAATCTTTTCAATAAATCCCTGAAGTTCCCGGCGTCGTTGCGCGGGAGGTCGTTGTCACGGTTGGGATCACAGAGGGGGCTTTGGGCGCGATGACCGTCGCGGTGGGGCGGCCGGGCTTGGCGAAGCTGGCGACCACGGGGGCGTCGCGCTCATAAATGTCGGCGAGCTTCTTCACGCCGCCCTTGCCGTCGGGAACGACGGTCCAATAAGCGACATAGACGGGGAAGGGATCGTCGAAGGCGAAGCGCGTCGTCTTGCCGCTTGCGACCACTTCGCCAAACTCTTCGGGGCTGCGCCCGGCGAACATCACCGCCATCAGGCCGGAGAAGTGCAGCGCGCGCTCGGTACGGATGCAGCCGTGGCTGAACGCGCGTGCGGCGGCGGCGAAGGCGCCCTTCGACGGCGTGTCGTGCAGGTAAATCGCGTGTTCGTTGAGCATTTCGAGCTTCATCACGCCCAGCGCATTGCCCGGACCGGCCTTTTGCACGACCGACAATGTCTTGCCGCTGCCCGTCCAGGTATAGCCCTGCGCGCGGGCGCGGGCGGGGTTGCTGGCGATCGTCGCACCAATACCCTCGTTGATGATGCTGCGCGGCAGCGTCCAGGTCGGGTTGACGATGATGCCGGTCGCCATCGGATTGAGCTGCGGCGTCGGGGTCGATGGCTTGCCGACGACCGCCTTGTGGGTCGCGATGATCGTGCCGCCGTGGACGACGCGGGTCAGATATTCGGGGACGTTGCTGACCACATAGCGTGCGCCAAGGTCGCGCGGCATCCAGCGCCAGCGTTCCATGTTGACGCGGATCGCATTGGCGTCGGCGGGGGCTTTTGCCTTGGCGAGCGAGGCCTTGAGCACGGCGAAATCGGGGTGCGCGGGGTTGAGCGACGCGAGCGTTTCGCGAACCGATCCCGCATTCAGGGCGGTGGCCAGAAGCGCAAGCAGGGGCTCGCTGTTGCTGTCGCTGTCGACCATGAACCATTGTTTGCGCGCGGCATTGGGCGTGCGGCCGTCGCGCAAATGTGTGGCGAGGAGCAGGAAGGTGTCGGTCGCGACGCGATCGAGCTGCGCCTGATCGTCGCCGAGGATCGCGGCGGCCAGCGCGTCGGGATTATAATCCTTCGCGAACAGGCCTTCGGTGCCGATGCGTTCGATCGCGGTCAGAAGCGCTTCGGCATTCTGCTTCGACCAGTCCGGCAGGTTCGCTTCGGCAGCTGTCTCGACGACGGGGGCGTCATCCTTCACCTTGTCGGGTTGAAGGACCACCGAATCTTCTTTGACACCCTGCTGTGCCAGCGCGGGCGCCGCGAGCAGGGTCAGGGGAAGGAGAAGGGCCGTGGCGGGGCGTGCGAAATGGGGGGAGGTTTTGACCATGGCGATGCCATAGCCAAAAAAATCCGACAGTTAAAGTGAGGTACCTCACATCGTCATCCCGGCGAAAGCCGGGATGACGATGAATATCAGGCGGCGCCGGCTTCGGCTTCGCGGGCCAGCCATTCCTCGAGCCATTTGATGGTATAGTCGCCATGAATGACGTCGGGGTCGGCGAGCAGCGCCTGATGGAGCGGGATGTTGGTCTTGACCCCGCCGATCACCATTTCCTCGAGTGCGCGGCGCATCCGCATCATGCAGCTTTCGCGCGTGCGACCGTAAACGATCAGCTTGCCGATCATGCTGTCATAATAGGGCGGGATCGAATAGCCGGCATAGAGCCCGCTATCGACGCGCACATGCATGCCGCCCGCGGCGTGATAGCTGGTGACCTTGCCCGGTGAAGGCATGAAGGTCCGCGGATCTTCGGCATTGATGCGGCATTCCATGGCATGGCCGCGAAATTCCAGATCTTCCTGTTTTACCGACAGACCCGCGCCACCCGCGATGCGGATCTGTTCGCGGACGAGGTCGAAGCCGGTGATCATTTCGGTCACCGGATGCTCGACCTGAATGCGCGTGTTCATTTCGATGAAGAAGAACTCGCCATTTTCCCAGAGAAACTCGATCGTGCCGGCTCCGCGATAATGCATTGCTGCCATCGCATCGGCGCAGACCTTGCCCATCCGCGCACGCTCCTCCGCCGAAATGATCGGCGAGGGGGCTTCTTCGAGCACCTTCTGATGACGGCGCTGGAGCGAGCAGTCGCGCTCGCCCAGATGGATGGCCTGGCCCTTGCCGTCGCCAAACACCTGAAATTCGATGTGGCGCGGGTTGCCGAGGTATTTTTCCATGTAGACGGTCGGGTCGCCAAAGGCGGCCGCCGCTTCGCTCGACGCCTGACCCATCAGGCTTTCGAGGCTGTCGGCATCGGGGACGACCTTCATACCCCTGCCGCCGCCGCCTGAAGCGGCCTTGATCAGCACCGGATAGCCGATGCTTTCGGCGATCTTGAGTGCTTCGTCGCCATAGGTGACCGCGCCGGGCGAGCCTGGAACGACCGGCAGGCCGAGCGCGACTGCGGTTCGCTTGGCCTCGACCTTGTCGCCCATCGTGCGGATATGTTCGGGCTTCGGCCCGACGAAGATCATGTCATGCGCTTCGATAATCTCGGCGAAACGCTCGTTTTCCGACAAAAAGCCATAGCCCGGATGGATGGCGTCGGCGCCCGTGATTTCGGCCGCCGAGATAATCGCGGGGATGTTGAGATAGCTGTCCTTCGCCGCGGGGGGGCCGATGCACACCGCTTCGTCGGCGAGGCGGACGTGCATCGCGTCGGTATCGGCGGTCGAATGGACCGCGACCGTCTTGATGCCCATTTCGTGGCACGCGCGGTGGATGCGCAGCGCGATCTCGCCGCGGTTGGCGATCAGAAGCTTTTCGATGGCCATGGGCTGAGCCTTAGCTGATGGTGAACAGCGGCTGGTCGAACTCGACCGGCTGGCTGTTCTCGACATGTACGGCCTTCAACGTGCCCGACGCCGGCGCGACGATCGGGTTCATGACCTTCATTGCTTCGATGATCAGGACGGTGTCGCCGGCTTTTACAGCCGACCCGGGGGCCGCGAAATTGGGCGCGCCGGGTTCGGGCGAGAGGTAGACGGTGCCGACCATCGGCGACTTCACCGCGTCGGCGAATGTGTCAGCAGCGGGCGCAGCGGCGGCGGGCGCCGCGGCGGGTGCGGCCGGGGCCGCAGGCGCCGCCATCTGCGCGGGGGCATAGGCGACGGGCGCGGCGGTCAGCGTGCGGACGACGCGCACCTTTCGATCGCCGTCCTCGACCTCGATTTCCGAAAGCTGCGTGTCGTCGAGCAGTTCCGCGAGCGCGCGGACATATGCCGGATCGATGTTGATGCCATTGTCTTTATGGTCACCCATGAGAATATTTCCTGTTGCTGCGGCGTCGTTGGTGCAACGCTCGACCCCGATTATGATGGCGCCCTCTTGTCAGAGACGGGCGGCGGCGTCCAGCGCCAGCGTATAGCTTTGCGCGCCATGTCCGGCGAAATGCGCTACGGCAGCCATGCCGATGTAGCTGATATGGCGAAAGGATTCGCGTTTCATCGGGTCCGACAAATGAACCTCGATCACCGGCACCTTGATCGATTTGATCGCGTCGTGAAGGGCGATCGACGTATGGGTATAACCGCCGGCGTTGAGCAACACCGCCTGTGCGCCCGCGACATAGGCTTCGTGAAGCCAGTCGATCAGCACGCCTTCGTGGTTCGATTGGCGACATTCGACGCGCAGCCCCAGTTCGGCGGCCTGTGCCTCGAGCCGCGCGTGGATGTCGTTCAGTGTGTCATGGCCATAGATTTCGGGCTCGCGGGTGCCGAGCAGGTTGAGATTGGGGCCGGAGAGGACATAGACGGTTGGCTTGTCGGACAATGCGCGGGCTTTCGGTTGCGGCGATGGACGCTCCCCCTATATGGGCTGCATCGTAAAAGGCAAAGAAGGTAGGGTTGCGGTGATTTCGATCATGCTCAATGGCGAGCAAAGGCAAGCGCGCGAAGGCAGCATTGCCGACCTCGTCGCATCGCTGGGTCTTGATGTCAAAAAAGTCGCGGTCGAGCGCAACCGCGAAATCGTGCCGCGCTCGACTTTGGCCGATGTCGCGCTCGCTGAGGGCGACGAACTGGAAATTGTACATTTTGTGGGAGGCGGTTGTTGACCGATCAATGGAGTGTGGCCGGACGGACATTCACGTCGCGGCTGATTGTCGGCACCGGCAAATATAAGGATTTTGAGCAGAATGCGGCGGCCGTCGCGGCATCGGGGGCGGAAATCGTTACCGTTGCGGTGCGCCGGGTCAATGTGTCCGATCCGACCGCGCCGATGCTCACCGATTATATCGATCCCAGGAAGATCACCTACCTCCCCAACACCGCAGGCTGCTTTAACGCCGACGACGCGATCCGCACCCTGCGGCTGGCGCGCGAGGCGGGCGGTTGGGATCTGGTGAAGCTCGAAGTGCTGGGTGAAGCGAAGACGCTTTATCCGAACATGCGCGAAACGCTGACCGCGACCGAGACGCTGGCCAAGGAGGGCTTCCTCCCGATGGTCTATTGCGTCGACGATCCGATCGCGGCGAAGCAGCTGGAGGATGCGGGTGCCGTCGCGGTGATGCCGCTCGGCGCGCCGATCGGGTCGGGGCTGGGGATCCAGAACCGCGTCACGATCCGTCTGATCGTCGAGGGCGCGTCGGTGCCGGTGCTCGTCGATGCCGGGGTGGGCACCGCGAGTGACGCCGCGGTGGCCATGGAACTCGGCTGCGACGGTGTGCTGATGAACACCGCGATCGCCGAGGCGAAAGACCCCATCCGCATGGCGCGTGCGATGAGGCTGGCGGTCGAGGCGGGGCGCGATTCCTATCTCGCCGGGCGGATGGGTGTGCGTCGCTATGCCGATCCGTCGAGCCCGTTGGCGGGATTGATCTGACGGCGGGATGACGAGGGCGGGGGACATGTCTTGCGAAGCTTTCCCCCGCCACGAGTAAGCCGATTTCACCCCATGGAGAGATCCAGCCCCATCGCGGTCAGTAAATGGGGCTGCTGATCGGGTGATACGATCATGCCCTCGAGGCTGGCCAATTCCCTCAGGTTCAAGCCCGCCAGCTCCGCGCCGCGAAAGTCGGCGCGCGCGAGCTTGGCGCCGGCGGTTAGCGCCAGGACGAAATCACAGCCGCGCAGGTCTGCGCCTTCCAGATTGGCGTCGAACAGGACCGCTTCGCGAAAACTGGAGCCCGAGAGGTCGCAGTCGGGCATCCGTACCCCGTTGAGATCGGCGAATTCGAGATTACAGCCGCGCAGGGTCGCCGCCGTCTTGACGAGCGTGCGCCCGAACGTGCGGCTGAAATCTGCCTTGTCGAAAGCGGCGCCGCGCATGTTGCAGGCGTCCAACTCGACCCCGAACAGCGCCGAACGATCGAATGTCGCGAAGGAGAGATCGCAGCGGTTGAACCGCGTCTGTTCGAGGCGGGAGAAGGCGAATTGGACGCCTTTATGCTCCACATCGTCGATGAAGGAGCAATTTTCGAAGACCGCATCGCGCAGGTCGGCATTGGCGAAGCGACAGCGGATCAGGCGGCATCGCGTCAGCCGTGCATCCTGCAGGCATGTCCCCGTAAATTGCACGTCGCGCATCACGCAGTCGGTCAGCACCGCGCCCGCGAGATCGGCATCGGCGAAGTCGTGGTCGGACAGATCGGTATCGTGGACGACACAATTGGGTTCGAGCTTCACGATCATCTCCCTCTCCCGAATAAGGTTTCGTCGATAAACGCGGGATTGGAACGTATCAAGAACAATGAGTGGCGCGGGCGGAAATATGGCCTCGATCCGTGGACCATCCTTCGCCAGCCACGCTTGGTCCCATAGTCGGGAACGTCGGCTGTAAAGGGTCGTTGATCCGGCAAGAGGCACTGCCGCCTCTGCCAGGATCAAGGAGAACTCCCATGGGTGAATTCACCGAAAAAGCCAAAGGTCTCGCCAACGAAGCTGCCGGCAACACCAAGCAGGCGATCGGCAAGGCCACCGGCAACGAGCGCCTCCGCGTTGAAGGCGAAGCGCAGGAACGCAAGGGCGAAGCCCAGAATCTGAAGGGCAAGGTCCAGGGCGCGCTCGGCGACAAAATCTGACGATCTTTACGAGCGTCACGCAAGAAAAAGGCCCCGGTCCCTCGGGGCCTTTTTTGTTGTTCTGTTATTTCCCGCCTGAGGCGACCAGATCGACGTCGGTCATCCCGCCGTCGCGGCGCGTGAAGAGGACGTAGGCGAGATCGCCCTTGGTTCCGCCGAGCATATGCTCGTTGCCGTTGACGCGGTGGTCGCTGGTGTAGCCGTTGCGCACCGCCAGCGTGTGATAATAGTCGAGAACGACCTGCATCGGTGCCGCGGTCTGAAAGTTGACGACGCGAATATTGCATTTGCCGCCAGCGATCCCGGCAGCCTCGCGCAGCGTCGCGCGCGGGTAGACTTTGAAGGCGGCGGGCAGGCGTTCGGCCCAGGCATTGCCATAGGTCAGCTTGGCGTCGCACGCGCCCTTCGATTGCTCCTGGGCGAGCGCGCCGATGGTGACGGGGCGCTCTTTCGCCTCGCAGCCATCGCATCCCGCCTCGAACGGCAGCGCCTTGGGCGTGGGGAGCAATTTGCCGACTTTCAGCGCGGCGGCGGCCTCCGCGGCGGTCGCGGCCTTGCCGCCCGCGACGCCGGGAACCCCGCCGTCTACGGGGCGATTCCCTGGCCCTGCGGCGTTCCGGTTTGCCTGACCCGTCAGTTTGGGATCGACCATGATCCGGTCTTCGAGTGCGCCCTTGATCGCGGGGTCGGCATCGGTCAGCCCCTCGTCGATCGAACCGAGGTCCGCCTTGGCGTCGGGATTGTCCCGGCAGCCGGCGAGCGGCGCGGCGGCCATCAGCAAGCCGGTTACCAGCCATTTTCCGCGCGAGATCATTGCGAACACTCCCTTAATCTTCCACCGGAGTTACCGGTACAGGGACAGGGAAATATGAGCAAATTTCGCGAATGGGCAGGGATTTGTCAGCCAAAAACTGTGCCGGCCTGAGACGCTTTCGGGTCGCAGCGGATCAGTCGCGAGGTTTCGACCGCAGCCTGCCGATGGACTACCGCCATGCGATAGACGGGATCGGTCACCATTTCCATGAAGGCGCCGCTATTCGGATATTCGGCGACGAACACCGCGTCCCAATATTCCCCGTCCGGCCCGATCACCATGGCCTCCATCGTCCCGCGCCAGACGATGCGGCCGCCGACACGCTGAAACACGGCGCCGCTGTCGGCGCCGTAATGGGCATAGGCTTCGGCGCCGCTCAGGCTCCGCCCGGCGAGCGCATGGTCGGCCGGATAGGTCGCCCGTCCCTTGAAGCGCACGAGGTTGAGCATGTGGATGGGCGTATCGCGCGGCAGTGCCTTAAAGGCGTCGAACTGCGCGCGTTCGGGGTCGATATGGTGATCGCCGGAGGGGGCGCTCACGGCCGTAATTCCTTGCGCTTCATCCGCCACTGGTCGGCGCTTTGCTTCCATGCATCGACCGATATGTCCTCAAGCGGAGCGGGCAGGCGGGTCGGGCCGCTGTTCGTTGCACCGAGCCGCGCGGCGAGTGCCTGCGATCGCGTGTTGGCGGGATCGATGCAGTGCATCAGTTCGGGCCATTTCAGGAAATCGACCGCGAAGTCGCATGCCGCGATCGCGCCCTCGAACGCATAGCCTTTGCCAGCGAATTTGGCGCGGACGCCATAGCCGATCTCGGGCGCGGGCCAGCCGTCGGGTTCCCACGGACCAAGCCGCCCGACCCATTCGCCGGTTTCGCGCTCGATCACCGAAAACATCGAAAAGCCGCGGATGTGCCATGCGCCGGCGAGGGTACACCAGAGACGCCAGGCCTGCGACCGGGGGCAAGTGCCTCCGAGGAACTGCATCGTATCGGCTTCGGCGCTCATTTCTGCGAAGGCGTCGAAATCCTCTGTCGCGGGTGGGCGGAGGATCAGCCGTTCGGTGACGAGCAGGGGGCCGTTCAACATCGTCGGTCCTTTTTCGAAGGTGCGCAACAAAGCGCGCTTCTGCGGCAAGAAACCGGGCGGGGCAAGGCGAAAGGGGGCGCTCTTTGAACGCGTAGAGGGCGCCAACCAGGTTGACGCCCTCCTCCATCGCGGTGCGGGCGGAGGGGTCTCGGACCCGCGCCTGCAATGGTTTCGCTAATCGCTTAGCGGCAGCGATATTTGTCGCGGTCGATCTCGCGGCCGAGCAGGGCGCCAGCACCCGCACCGATCACGGTGCCGAGCAGCTTGTCGCCGCGGCCGGCGATTTCATTGCCGGCGAGGCCGCCGACGGCGCCGCCGATGAGCAGGCCGGTCGTGCCATTATCCTTCTTGCAGTGATAACGGCCGTCGTTGCCGCGCCAGACGCGGCTGTTCGAACCGAGGCGCTCGTCGCGCGCATACTGGCGGTCGCGATGCTTGCGCTTCTTGTGGAAGTCGCTCGCCTGCTCGAAATTGTGATAGCCCGGCGCCTTCGCGGGGGCGGCGATTCCGGCATAGGCCGGGGCGGTTGCGAGGATGCTGGCGGCGATGAAAGCGCCGGTCAGGCCCTTGGTGAAACTACGCATATCAAGTCCTTTCCTGGTTCTGCGCCTCGAACCCTGGTGAAGGGGAAGGGCGCTTCGAAATCAGAACGGCTGGACTCTGCCGGGCGTTGCATTAACCCTAGGCAACGAGACGAACCGAGTGCTGGCGGCGATGAACCGAAAGGCCTTGCTGCAACGCAGGTGGCATGCGACACTTCGGTCATGCTCAATATCGCCTCGCTCGCTATCGGCGTCATCGCGCTTGTTCTCGCGGTTTTCGCCTTCATCCCGTTCCTCGGCTGGGCGAATTGGGTGATCATTCCCTTCGCGGTGGTCGGGCTCGCGCTGGGCGCGATGTCGGACAAGACAAGCGGGCGCAATTTGAACATCGTCGTCGTCGTCGTCGGGGTCGTCCGCCTGATGCTGGGCGGCGGCCTCATCTGATCTCCCGGAAACGAGCCGCATCATGACCAAGCCATCGGCGCCCGTCCCCCCGGGAAGCCATCAGGGCGGTTTGCCCTATGCCCTCGGCGCCTATGCGATCTGGGGCATTGTTCCGCTCTTCTTCAAATTGTTGACCAGCGTTCCGCCGGTCGAGGTGCTGGCGCAGCGGATCATCTGGTCGCTGCCTCTATGCTTTCTGATCATGATCTTCCGGCGGCAGATCGGCGATTATCTGGCGGCGTTCAAGGATTGGCGCGTGCTGCGGATGCTGATCGCGAGTTCGGCGCTGATCGCATTGAACTGGCTGGTCTATATCAATGCCATTTTCACCGATCATGTGCTGGCGGCCAGCCTGGGCTATTATCTGAACCCGCTGGTCAATGTGATGCTGGGGATGATCTTTCTGGGTGAAAGGCTCAGTCGCCTGCAGGCGCTTGCTGTCGCGTTTGCGGCGGTGGGTGTCGCCATCCTGCTTGCGGGTGCGCTCGATACGCTATGGATCAGCCTGACGCTGGCCTTCACCTTCGCTTTCTATGGTCTGATCCGCAAGGTTATACCGGTGGGCGCGCTGCCGGGTCTGGCGATCGAGACGACATTGCTGATGCCGGTGGCGATCGCGGCGGCGGGCTATTATCTCTGGATCGGGGATGGTCGCGGCTTTGGAACGGGTACGGGGATCAGCCTGCTGCTCGCGGCCGGGGGCGTCGTCACCGCGGTACCGCTCCTCCTGTTCGCCACGGCGGCACGGCGGATGAGCTTTGCTGCGCTGGGCTTCGTGCAATATCTTGCGCCGAGCATCGTTTTCCTGCTCGGTCTGTTCGTGTTTAACGAACCGTTGAAGCCCGTACAGCTCGTCTGCTTCCTGCTGATCTGGATCAGCATCGCGATCTTCAGCTTCGACATGTGGCGCAAGATGCGCGCCGACAAAATGGTGGCTGTCGCTTAATTATCTTCGTCATGCCGGACTTGATCCGGCATCCAGCTACGCCGACGTTGCTGGACCCCGGATCAAGTCCGGGGTGACGATGGTTGGCTTATACCAGCCGCCACCCCAGCGTTTCGCCCGCATGGAAGGGCACAACCTCGCCGCAGCGGTCGGGAACGATCGTTTCGCCGCGTTCCAGCGTGATCGTGCCGCTGTTGAGCGGCAGGCCGTAGAAGTTCGGGCCATGTTCGCTGGCGAACCCCTCGAATTTGTCGAGTGCGCCGTCCTGATCGAAGGCGGTAACATAGGATTCGAGCGCATAGGGCGCGTTGAAAATGCCCGCGCAACCGCAGGCGGATTCCTTCGTGTGGACCGCATGCGGCGCGCTGTCGGTGCCGAGAAAGAATTTGGGCGAGCCCGAGGTTGCGGCGGCGCGGACGGCAAGGCGATGCGCCTCGCGCTTGGCGACGGGCAGGCAATAAGCGTGCGGCCGAATACCGCCGACCAGCATCGCATTGCGGTTGATGTGGAGATGCTGCGGGGTGATCGTCGCCGCGACATTGGCGGGGGCGTCGGCGACGAACTGCGCGGCCTCGGCGGTCGTGATATGTTCGAAGACGATCTTCAGCGTGGGAAGCTGCTTCACCAGCGGCGCCAGTGTGCGCTCGATGAACACCGCCTCGCGGTCGAAGATGTCGACGTCATGGTCGGTGACTTCGCCGTGGATGAGCAAAGGCATGCCGATCTCCGCCATGCGTTCGAGCACGCCCATGATCTTGGCGATATCGGTGACGCCATGCGCGCTGCCCGTCGTGGCGTTGGCGGGATAAAGCTTGGCGGCGGTGAATACGCCCTCGGCATGGCCGCGCGCCATCGTCCCGGGGTCGCTGTTGTCGGTGAGATAGGCAACGATCAGCGGAGTGAAGTCGACCCCGGCCGGAACCGCGGCGCGAATGCGGTCGCGATAGGCGATCCCCTCGGCCGCCGTCGTCACCGGCGGCGACAGGTTCGGCATGACAATCGCACGCGCGAACTGGCGCGCGGTATAGGGCACGACATGATCGAGCATCGCCCCGTCGCGCAGATGGACGTGCCAGTCGTCGGGGCGGCGGATGGTGATGCGGTCGGTCATATGGCTCTCGCGGGTGAAATGGATGCTTGGTTTTGGCTGCCGCGTCCCTAGATTATCGCCATGACCAATACCACCCTCAACGATCGCGCGCTCATCCGTCTGGCGGGCGAGGATGTCCGCGGCTTCCTGCAAGGGCTGGTGACCAATGATGTGTCGGGCAATCTTCCCGTGTGGGCCGCGTTGCTGAGCGCACAGGGCAAGGCCTTGTTCGATTTCCTGATCTGGGCCGATGAAGAGGATATCTTGATCGACTGCGAGAAGGATGCGGCGGATGATCTGGCCAAGCGGCTAAAGCTCTATCGCCTGCGCCGCGCGATCGTCATCGAGCGCGAGGATGACATCGGCGTTCATTGGGCGCCCGCGGGCGACCTTGGTGTCGTCGATCCGCGCCTGTCCGGCCTCGGCCAGCGCTGGCTGGCCCCGGTCGACGAAGGCGAGGGCGCCGACGCCGCATGGCGCGCCCATCGACTGGCGCTCGGGGTCACCGAAGGCCGCGCCGAGATCGGCGACGGAACGACCTTGTGGCTCGAATGCAATGCCGTCGAACTCAACGGGGTCAGCTTTTCGAAGGGCTGTTATGTCGGACAGGAAAATACCGCGCGGATGAACTGGCGGCAAAAGGTCAACCGGCGGCTGGTCGTCGTGCCGCTGGCCGAAGCCGACGCGAAGCGGCAGGTCATCGCTTATCCCGAACTTGGCTGGTCGGTCGAGCATCGCCGGGTCGAGAATATCGATGCTGCCCGCGCGCCGGGCTGGATGCGCGAAGGGCTTGTGGTCGGGGAGTGAAGTCGTCCAGAGATGGATGCCTGATTACCCCTCTGTCGTCACCCCGGACTTGATCCGGGGTCCATGGCGCCGTCGCCGAATGGATGCCGGATCAAGTCCGGCATGACGAAAGTGGGGGAAGTGTCTGCACTCCGAAGCTGGTTACAAGGTCGCGCGCTGCCAGTTCATGACAGATGCAGCCTTTGCTGCTAAAATACCGCCATGCGCGCTTTCCTGATTTCGTCGGCGCTTGCCGCCGCTTTCGTCGCAACGCCGGCCGCTGCTGAAGGCCGTTGCGTCACTTTGCCTCTTTCAACGCCCGAAGCCGCCGCGTCGGCTCCGCTGGTCGCGATCGCGCCCGAGGAGCCGATTGAGCCTGTGAAGCTCGCGCCGCTGGCAGCCGATTCGCCCTGGCAGGGACGGTTCGAGGCGGCCGCAGACCAGTTATTTTCCGCGCTGCAATCGCGCGACGAGCGCCGTTGGCAGCCCTTGCTCGGCGGTCGCTGGCTGGGCGAGGCCGATCGAAGCGCGATCGCGTCGATGATCGATGACCCCTGCGGCGCATTTGGTGCGCTGCTGAAGGCGCCGGGGCCGATCGAGCGCCGGATACTGGGGTGGAATATCCCCGCATCCTATTCGTCTGCCGAAAAGGCGGAGATCGCCGCCCGGCCTGAGGCTGAGGCGCTCGCCTGCTGGTCGGCGCGTCCTGCGGCGGCGTGGCCGCTGACTGCTGCCGAAGCGGATAATCGCGGGGATCGCTCCTATGCCTGCGCGCGGATCGCCTATTCGGTGCGCGGCGACGCGCCGCTGTGGCGCGGCTTTATCGAGACGACGCGCTGAGCGGAGCCGGCGTTTAACGATTCTCCAACCCAATTTTGCGACACCGGCCCTCATGTTGGGGCGCATCCTTGTTATGGCCGCGGTGATCGCGGCTACATCGGTCGGCATGGCGCGCTGCGCCAGCCGGACCGCCGGTGACGATGCCGGACAATCGGTCGTGAAATCCGTTGACGATGGCGGCTGGAGTCAGCGCGGCGGAAGCGGCTGGTCGTCGGCATCGGCCCGCAAAACCGGGTCGGACGAGGTGCGGCTGGGCCGCTCGGGCGATTCGCATTTCTATGCCGATATGCGTGTCGACGGGGCGAGCATCAAGATGATGGTTGATACCGGCGCGTCGATCGTGGCGTTGACGCGCCGCGATGCTGAAGCGATCGGGATCGACGTCGACGGGCTGCCGGTCGTCGGGATGGCGCGCACGGCGGGCGGCGAGGTTCCGATGCGGGTCGTTATGCTCGACAGCGTTGCGATCGAGGGGATCGAAGTGCGCGGGGTGCAGGCGGCGGTGATCGACGCCGACATGGGGGTGTCGCTGCTTGGCCAGAGCTTCCTCTCGAAACTCGACTCGGTGAATGTCGCAGGCGATATGATGACGCTGCGCTGAGGCGCCCGGGCTTGCCAAATCCCGCGGCTTTGCCCACATCAGCCGGCATGAACGCTCCCAATCCTCCGCTGCGCGCCGCGATCGTGCCCGTCACCGCCTTTCAGCAGAATTGCACCCTCCTCTGGTGTACCGAAACGAACAAGGCGGCCTTCGTCGATCCCGGCGGCGACCTCGACAAGCTGAAAGAGGCGGTTAAGCAGACCGGGGTCGAGGTCGAGAAGATCCTCGTCACCCATGGCCATATGGATCATTGCGGTCAGGCGGGGATGCTCGCGAAGGAACTCGGCGTACCGATCGAGGGGCCTCATGAGGACGACCGTTTCTGGATCGAACAATTTGCCGAGGACGGTGCCCGCTTCGGAATGGTGGGCGAATCGTTCGAACCCGACCGCTGGCTGGTCGATGGCGATACGGTGACCGTCGGCAATCTGACGATCGATGTCATCCATTGCCCCGGCCACACGCCCGGCCATGTTGTCTTCCATCATGCGCCGTCGAAGCTCGCAATCGTCGGCGATGTCATTTTTCAGGGATCGATCGGCCGCACCGATTTTCCGCGCGGCAACCATCAGCAACTGCTTGATTCGATCACGCAGAAATTGTGGCCGCTCGGCGGCGACACGACTTTCCTGCCCGGGCATGGCGCGCACAGCAGCTTCGCACACGAGCGGCGCAGCAATCCCTTCGTCGGCGATATGGTGCTGGGGACGGCGGGCTAATCCCCCTCCCGCATGGGGGGGGGAAGAGTTTACTTCTGTTCCAGAACCACCGTCTCGGTGACATCGACCGAAGTGAAGCGCGTTGGCGTCAGGTAGACTGCGGTCAGCGCTGTGGCGGCCAGGCCAAGCTGGGTCAGCATGGTGATGATCGTACCGACCAGGCGGGCCCACATCATTCCGTCCATGCCCAGTGCGTGCAGAATGCGGCCGACCAGATAGAGCGCCCCGGCGCCCCAGAGCCACATCGACGACCCGAGGCCGAGTTCGACGAGCGCGAGAAGAATCAGCACAAAAGCGGTGTTTTCGACATAGTTGCTGTGCGCGCGCATGCGCCGCATCACCAGTTCGTTGCCGCCATCGCCGACGAAGATCTTCTCTTTTGTCCGCACCCGCCCGACGCGGACCGAAAGCCAGATGTTGAGCAGCGCCGCTCCGGCGGCGATCGTCAGGCTGACAGGCAACAAGATCATAATTATCCCCCAAGTGGATCGGCCGGCGTCCCCTGCGGTCCGGCGAGGCGGGAGGTGTGGCATTCCCATAAGGGAAGGGCAAGCGCGCCCACCGGGGCCATCGTCACCCGGAACGCGATCCGGGGCTTGCCTTTGCGGGCAAAAACGCTATAGCCCCGCCCAATCCGGCACCCGACACCATCAGGCGTTGAGGCACCCTTCGGCGGAAGATTTTTCTTGTCATATCCAGGCAGGAACGGGCTTCGGCACGGCGGGCGGGCCAGTCATTCCCGGCAACGGGGGCGACAAATCCGGGTTTGCCGATTCGTGTAAACATTTAAGAATGCAGGAAATATCATGGCCGTCCCCAAGCGAAAAACCTCGCCCTCGAAGCGTGGCATGCGTCGTAGCCACGACAGCCTGAAGGTGGAAGCCTTCCAGGAATGCCCGAATTGCGGCGAGCTGAAGCGCCCGCACAATCTGTGCAATGCCTGTGGCCATTACAATGGCCGCGAAGTGGTGTCGGTCGGCGCTTAATCATTAGCCGGAGGGCGTCATCATGAGCCTGACACCGCGAATCGCAATCGATGCGATGGGCGGTGACGTCGGCGTGCGCGTGATGTGCGCAGGCGCGGCGATGGCACGCCACAAGCATGACGGCCTCCGCTTCCTCCTCGTCGGCGACGAGGTGCGGATCAAGGCTGCCCTCGAAAACCACCCGAATCTGCGCGCGGCGACCGACATCATCCATACCGATGGTGTCGTCACCGGCGAAGACAAGCCCAGCCAGGCGCTTCGCAAGGCGAAGAGCACTTCGATGGGGCTGGCGATCGACGCGGTAAAGCGCGGCGATGCCGGCGGCGCCGTGTCTGCGGGAAATACCGGCGCGCTGATGGCGATGGCGAAGGTCGCGTTGCGCACCATGCCGGGGATCGACCGGCCGGCGCTGGCCGCGCTCCTTCCGACGCTCGGTGACAACGACGTCGTGATGCTCGACCTGGGCGCCAACACCGACTGCGACGCCAATAATCTCACGCAATTTGCGGTGATGGGCGCCGCCTATGCGCGCACCGCGATGGGGCTGGAACGCCCGCGCGTCGCGCTGCTCAATATCGGCACCGAGGAGCTCAAGGGCACCGACGAGATTCGCGATGCCGCAGCGATGCTGCGGGCTGCGAAGGGCCTGCCGATGGATTTCACCGGCTTCATCGAAGGCGACAAATTGTCGCGCGGCGATGTCGATGTGATCGTCCACGACGGTTTCTCGGGCAATATCGCGTTGAAGACGATCGAGGGGACGGCGCGCTTTGTGACCGACCTGCTGCGTCGCGCCTTCACCAGTTCGACCCGCTCGAAGATCGGTTTTCTGATTTCGCGCCCGGCGACCGAGCTGTTGCGCCACCATCTCGATCCCAACAACCATAATGGCGCCGTCTTCCTCGGACTGAACGGCGTTGTATTGAAAAGCCATGGCAGCGCGGATGCCAAGGGGGTCGCCAATTGCGTCCACCTGTGCGCCGAACTGATCGAAAAGGACATTACGCGGCAGGTGACGCAGGATCTGGCCAATTTCCGCAGCGGCGACGCAGCATGACCCGTCGTGCCATATTGGCCGGCACCGGGTCGGCTTTGCCCCGTACCCGCGTGTCGAACGCCGAACTCGCCGAGCGCGTCGATACGAGCGACGAATGGATCGTCGAGCGCACCGGAATCCGTTTCCGTTACATCGCAGAGCCCGATGAGACGACGGCGACGCTCGGCGCCGCCGCCGCGCAGCAGGCGCTTGCCGCTGCTGGGCTCCAGCCTTCGGACATCGGCCTGATCATCCTCGCGACAGCGACTCCCGACAACACATTTCCTGCCAGCGCGACCAAGGTGCAGGCGCTGATCGGCGCGCCCGACTGCATCGCCTTTGACGTTGCCGCAGTCTGTTCGGGCTTTCTCTATGCGGTGACGGTCGCCGATTCGATGCTGCGCACGGGCGCCGCGAATCACGCGCTGGTCATCGGTTCGGAAACTTTCAGCCGCATTCTCGACTGGGAAGACCGCACGACCTGCGTCCTGTTTGGCGACGGCGCGGGCGCGGTTGTGCTGTCGGCGAAAGATGTCGACGACGATCAGGGTATTCTTGCGACCCGGCTGCACGCCGACGGCAAATATTCGGGCATGCTCTATGTCGATGGCGGCCCGTCGACGACCGGCACGGTCGGTCATGTCCGCATGCACGGGCGCGAAGTCTTCCGTCACGCGGTCACCAACCTCGCGTCGGTACTGGGTGAAGTGCTGGAAGATACCGGCCTGTCGCCGAGCGACGTCGACTGGGTCGTGCCGCACCAGGCCAACCGCAGGATCATCGACGCGACCGCCAAAAAGCTGGGTCTCGACCCCGCGCGCGTCGTGATGACTGTCGATCAGCACGCCAACACGTCTGCTGCCTCGGTGCCGCTGGCGCTCGACCTTGCGGTGCGCGACGGGCGCATCCAACGCGGCGACCTGGTGGTGCTCGAGGCGATGGGCGGCGGCTTTACCTGGGGTGCTGCGGCCCTGCGGGTTTAGACGCGATCGCCGACATTGGCGCATTTGCGCCGCCGGATGATCTCATCGCATCAACTCTTCCGTCCATCCGTTTCAGTTTGGCGGATTTATTCGCTTTTGTTACAAGGTGCTTCGGGACTCGCGAAGGTGGGGGCCTTCCTGATCCCGAATATGCATTCGCTTCAGTAGGGGGAAGGGAAGATGATGGCAGCAGGGACGCTCACCCGCGCCGATATCGCGGCGCGCATCAACCAGCAGATTGGCCTGTCGCGCAATGAGTCGGCGCATATCGTCGAATCGATTTTGAACCATATGTCCGATGCGCTCGCTGACGGACAGAATGTGAAGATTTCGGGCTTTGGTACCTTCGTCCTGCGCGACAAGGCGCAGCGCGTCGGCCGCAATCCGAAGACCGGCATCGAAGTGCCAATCCTGCCGCGCCGGGTCATGACCTTTCGCGCCAGCCAGACGATGCGCGCCCGCGTCGCGGGTAAATAATATGGGTGGCCGCCATGTCTGACTTTGACGACGCGGGCGGTGGCGGCCCCAACGACAGCGGTAAAGCTGCCGGCGCTATGCTGGCGATCGGCGAACTGGCGACGCGCATCGGCGTTCCGACCCATGTGCTGCGCTATTGGGAAACCCGCTTTCCGCAATTGAAACCGCTCCAGCGCTCGGGGCGTCGTCGTTACTACCGCGCGGAGGATGTCGCGCTGGCCGAACGCATCCATCATTTGTTGCATGTGCAGGGCTTTACCGTCGAAGGCGCGCGCAAGGCGCTGTCGGGTACGGGCGCCGCCGAACAGGCTGTGGCACCTGTCGCTGCTGAAACGCCTACGCCGCCGCTGGAACGCGTCGCGCCGGTGCAAAGGGTTTCTGGGGTTCCGGTCGAGGCGCTGGTAACACTCCGCCGCCGGCTCGCGGCCGCGCTCGGCTGAAAGCTCAGTCGATCGCCGGCGACAGCGCCGGATCGAGGTCGCGTGGCCGGATGAACTGGGTGAAGCGCGCCATTCCGGTATCGAGCGCATGCCAATCGTCGATATCGAGCTCAAGCCGTGCCAGTGCCGAGGTCGGCAGTTTCTGGTCCACCTTGGCGCGCAGTTCGTCGTCGGCCGATTCGGGGACCAGCATCAGGATCAAATCCTCAAGCCCCGGATTATGCCCCGAGATCAGCAGATGGGTCGCGTCGCGGCCGCCCTCGCGAATGACGTCGATCAGCGTAGCGGCCGAGGCGAGATAGATGCGCCGGTCCCAATGCGGTTCGAGCTGGTCGAGGTCGGCGGCAGGCTGGAAGATGTCGAGCGTTTGGGTCACACGCACCGCGGGCGAGGCAAGGATGTGATCGACCGGCAGCTTCTGTCGCTTCAGCCATTGGCCGACCAGTTCGGCGCCGCGCTGGCCGCGTGCATTGATCGGACGGTCGAAATCGCGCTCTACGGCGGCGTCCCAGCCCGATTTGGCGTGGCGCAGGATCGTCAAACTCTTCAAAATCTCTCCCCGCGCCGTGGCGCTATTCCCTCGTTGCGCCGCCTTGTGCCGCAAACTCATGACGGTGAAAAGGCGGCAAAGGCGCTTTTTCTCCGTTCGACGTTCGCGGCAGCGACATGGTTCACCACTTCGTCGAGCGGCAGGCGGCGGATCGGCGTGCCTTCGGGAAAGGCGCCAAGCAATCGCGACGGGAAAGACGAGGACAGCATCACGAACTGCCCGAAATCATCGGCGCGGCGGATCAGGCGGCCAAACGCCTGGCCGATGCGGCCGCGAATGACCATATCGTCATAGGTGCTGCCGCCTTGCGCCGCGCGCCGCGCTGCGTGGAGGATCGTCGGGCGCGGCCAGGGCACGCCCTCCATCACCACCAGCCGCAGTGATTCGCCCGGAACATCGACCCCGTCGCGCAGCGCATCGGTGCCGAGCAGCGAGGCGTGCGGGTCGGCGCGGAAAATATCGACGAGCGTCCCGGTATCGAGCGGGTCGACATGCTGGGCATAGAGCGGAAGCCCGGCGCGGGCGAGCCGGTCGGCGACGCGCGCATGGACGATGCGCAGCCGCCGGATCGCGCTGAACAGTCCCAGCGCGCCGCCGCCTGATGCCTCGATCAACCGGCTGTAAGCGCCGGCGAGTGCGGGCAGATCGCCGCGCGCGATGTCGGTGACGATCAGCACTTCCGACTGGCGGGCATAGTCGAACGGGCTGGGGACCGCGAAATGCCGGACACTGCCGTCGAGGTGGCGCGCGCCGGTGCGAATGTCAGCGTCGGCCCAGCCGCCATGCCCGTGCCCGCCGTTGCGGAGCGTCGCCGAGGTGACGAGTACGCCCTGCGCGGGGCGATAGACCGCCTCGGCGATTGGCCGTGCGGGGTCGAGCCAATGGCGATGCAGGCCGCAGTCGAACTCGCGCCCGTCATAGCGATCGACCGCGAGCCAGTCGACGAAATCGGGGTTGGCAGGGCCGCCAATGCGCCCGAGCAGCGACAACCAGCCGCCGAGCGTGTCGATGCGGGTGTTCAAACTGTGCCGCGCGCCGTCGATGCGCGCGCGCGCCTGCCCGTCGAGCCAGTCGGGCGGATCGTCGATCAGCGCCTCGAGCCGCTTGCCGAGCGCCAGCAGCGGGCGGAGCAGCGCATCGAGGGCGTCGCTTGCCCCGGCGGCAGCATCGACCAGCCCCGCATCGGGGTCGGCGAGTTCGGTTTCGAGTCCATAGCCGCTGTCGGCAGTCTTCGTTTCGACCGCGCGGGCGAAGGTCATCGCGCGCACGGCGGCGAGCAGCCGCTCGACCGCACCCCATGGATCATTTTCGGTCAGCCGGCCGAGCCAGCCGTCGCCGGGAAGTTCGCCGGCTGCGACGATCGCTGCCTGGATCGCACGATCGCCCGCCTCGTCATAGCTGGCGAGATCGGCGAGGCGCGCGGCGAGCCCGCGCCGCCGCCCGCGCGACTTGCCTTCGGGCCCCAGCACCCAGCGGCGGATTTCGACAGCTTCCTGCCCGGTGAGCGCGGCGGCGAACATCGAATCGGCGGCGTCCCACAGATGATGGCCTTCGTCGAAGATCAGCCGCGTCGCGGGGGCGCCGCCGTCGCGCGGGCGCGCGGCCTGCACCATCGTCAGCGCATGATTGGCGATGACGATTTCGGCCTGCGTCGCGGCGCGCGCCGAGCGTTCGATGAAGCATTTCCGGAAATGCGGGCAGCCGGCATAGATGCACTCGCCGCGCCGGTCGGTCAGCGCGGTGGTGCCGTTGCGGCGGAAGAGGGCGGGGAGCCAGCCGGGCAGATCGCCCCCGATCATGTCGCCGTCGCGGCTGTAGGTTGCCCAGCGCGCGACCAATTGCGCAAGAATCGCTGCGCGCCCGGAAAAACCGCCCTGCAACGCATCCTCGAGGTTGAGGAGGCAGAGGTAATTTTCGCGGCCCTTGCGCACCACCACCTTTTCGCGGTGCGTCGCGGCGTCGGGATACAGCCGCTCGGTCTCGCGCGAAAGCTGGCGTTGCAACGCCTTGGTGAAGGTTGAGATGCAGATGCTGCCCGCCGACTGGTCGATCCACTGTTTCGCGGGGGCAAGATAGCCGAGCGTCTTGCCGATCCCGGTTCCGGCTTCGGCCACCAGCATCTGCGGCGCGTCCTTGCGTTCGCGCGGTTCGAAGATCGCCGCGACCGCGCGGGCATAATCCTGTTGCCCCGGCCGCCGTTCGGCGCCGTCACCGGTCAGCCGGTCGAGCCGCGCGGTCACATCGTCGGGATTGATCGTCACCTGTCGCGGCGGCAGGCGCGGCGCACCTTCCTCCCATTCGGGGAGGCGCGCGAACAGCCAGCGGTCGGCCTGATCGGGCGAACCGAGGCGCGGCTGGATCAGTGAGGCCCATGGCCAACGCTGACGGGCGAGTGCTTGCAGGCCGTGCCATGCGCCCTCGCGCTCGGGCCAGTCGGGGTCGGCAAGGCTCGCGAGCATCGCGGCGGCGGCCTGCGGCAGGAAGGCGGCAATATCCTCCTCTGCCTTGGGAGGTTCGAGCCCGATCGCGGCGGCTATTCCCGCCGGGGTCGGCACGGCGAAGCGCGCGGGATAGAGGAAAGCGAACAGCTCGAGCAGATCGAGCCCCGACAATTCGGGATAGCCAAGCCGGTCGCCGGCCAGCGTCGCGCCGAGAAGAAGGTGCGGTGTTGCTGCGACCGCGGCGATCGCCTCGCCGCGTCCGACACGCTGGACGCGCCCGTCAGGGCTGGCGATCCAGATGCCGACGTGACTCGCATGGATCGCGGGCAGGGGAGGGAGGGCGATGGGCGGCACCGCGCCAAACTAGGGACAAAGCGCGAACGCGGCAAGCGCGACTCAGCCCATATTTCGCGGGAATGACGATGAAAGGGGCTTTAACTCAGTCCGCGCCGTCCAAAACCCGAAGGCCGATTGCTCAGGAAAATCCTGGCCGGGTCGAGCATCGCGGCGTTGCGCGCGCGTTCGAGGGCATTGAACAGTGGGCCGTGGGTCAGCTCATAAGGAAAGCGCACCCCCATGCGGTCATATTCGGACCACATGACGACGGCATAGACGACCGCGCCGCCATAATGGATTTCGCAGCGCGACCGCGCGGGCAGGCTGACCCCGTCGATCCGCGCGCCGCCCTCCGACAGGTCGGTGATCCGGCCGTCGACATGATTGAGCACGCCGTTGACGGTGATGTCGATCGAAACGGCGGTGCGCTTGTGGCCACGGGGCTGCGGGGTGTGTGAGGTCATCATGCGGACACCCTAGGCCCAACATGGTAAATTTCGGGTAACCATGATCTGCCGCGCGTCCACCCGTCGGCCGACGGCAACAAAGATTCAGGCTATATTACAAGCGATAATGGCCAGTATAGGCGGCAATCAGGAAAGAATTCAGCGGGTGGAGATCATGCAAATCAGGACATGGGTGGTCGCTGCGACCCTGTTGGGCTGCGCTTGCGCGGGGAGCCTTGCGGCGCATGCCGAAGAAGAGTTGCACCCCCAGGCCGCCCACAAAGCCGCGCGTGCGCTGGTCGGCAATACATTCGTCTACGTCAGGCCCGACCGGCCCGGCGAGGAGGTCGGCGTCTTCCTTCGCCTCGACGGCACCGGGCTGGCGGCGACACGCGGGCGGGACGACGCAAGTGAACCGCGCGCTATTCGATGGGCCAATGTTTCGGATGGGACATTTTGTATCAGCGATGTCGGGCGCAAATCCTGGGAAGGCGATTGCGGGATCCTCTCGGTCGACGGTGCCAGTGCGACGCTGACCCCGGCGAGCGGGCCGGTCTGGCCCGGCCGGGTTTTGGAGGGCGATGCCTGGAAGCTCGACCCGGCGGAGGTTTCGAAGGAAAGCTTCGTCGGAAGAGCAGCAATCGACGCGCTGGTCGGCAACACCCTCGTCTTCATTCCGGAGGGCGGCGGCCGGGAATATCGGGCGCATTATTTCATGCCCGCCGGCAAGGTCCGACGGGCGCATAATGAACAGCCCTATTTCGATCATTGGGTGCTTCAGGCCGACGAAAAATGGTCGATCCGCGAAAAGGATGATCAACTCTGCCTGAGCGGAGGGCAGTGGAAGGGAAGTTTCTGCGCCGCCATTTCGATTGCCGGCGACCTCGTGACCTTGCGCGACGACAGGATCGGGCCTCTGCATGCCCGGTTTTTGAAAGGGGATGCGCGGCACCTCTCGCCCGCAGCCGGGGCGGCGATCCGAAAGATGGCCGACGCATTGATCGGCAATACAATGTTGTTGAAGGCCGCCGACCGACAGGCCGAAACCGATAGCGTCGTCTATTTTCTGCGCGAGGGCTCCGGTCTGGCGAAATGGCGCGATGGGGCGCCGACGTCGATCAAATGGCTGTTGCAGACCGACGGCAAGCTGTGCATCGCCGAGCAGCGGCGCGATTTTCGCGACCAGGACTGTGCCAGCCTGTCGATCGATGGCGATGCGGTGACATTGGCGGCGCCGGACCGTCCCGCCATTCCTGGCCGAATTCTGAAAGGCAATGCGCTGAAACCGTGAATGGTGCGGTTTCGCCGAAGGCTGCAGGAATGCGGCCTTTCCTACATTGTCCGGCTATGCTTCATTCGGCCCGTGCCGCCGGTCGATACCCTTCCCCCTAAAGCCACAAACAGCACATTTCGCGGGCGCGCATGCGGGGCTTTTGTGGCTTTAGTCCGTACTGGCGTGGGCGCTGCGCGGCGATTCCGGAGTGAAGTTGCGCAGAATTCCGCCCTTCTTCCCATCGCGCCTTCTTGCCGCTATGGGCGCTCCTATGACTGATATGCATCTTGATCCCGCCCTGCGCGCATCCGCGCAAACCTCCAAGGCTTGGCCGTTCGAGGAAGCGCGCAAGGTGCTGAAACGCTATCCCGACGGCAAGCCCGGCGGCGAGGCGGTGATTTTCGAAACCGGCTATGGCCCCTCGGGCCTGCCGCATATCGGCACCTTCAACGAAGTGCTGCGCACGACGATGGTCCGCCGCGCCTATGAGGCGCTCACTGGTGGTGCACCGACGCGGCTGGTTGCATTCAGCGACGATATGGACGGGCTGCGCAAGGTGCCCGACAATATCCCCAACGGCGACATGCTGCGCACACACCTCGGCAAGCCGCTGACCGACATTCCCGATCCGTTCGGCAAGTATGAGAGCTTCGCGCATCATAACAATGCGATGCTGCGCGAGTTTCTCGACCGTTTTGGCTTTGAATATGAATTTGTCAGCTCGACCGAGCGCTACAAGTCGGGTGCGTTCGACGATGCGCTGAAGAATGTCCTGCGCCACAATCAGGATATTCTCGACATCATGCTGCCGACGCTGCGCGCAGAGCGCGCCGCGACCTATTCGCCGATCCTGCCGGTCAGCCCGAAGTCGGGGATCGTGCTGCAGGTACCGATCACCGTCGTCGATGCCGACGCGGGGCTCGTGTCGTTCGAGGACGAGGGCGAGACGATCACCCATTCGATCCTCGGCGGCGGTGCCAAGCTGCAGTGGAAGGTCGACTGGGCGATGCGCTGGGTCGCATTGGGCGTCGATTATGAAATGTACGGCAAGGATCTGACCGACAGCGGCGTCCAGTCGGGCAAGATCGCCAAGGCGCTCGGCGGCCGCAAGCCCGAGGGGCTGATCTACGAAATGTTCCTCGACGAAAAGGGCGAGAAGATTTCGAAGTCGAAGGGCAATGGCCTCAGCCTCGAACAATGGCTCGACTATGGCAGCGAGGAAAGCCTCGCCTTCTTCGCGTATCGCGAGCCCAAGGCGGCGAAGCAGCTCCATATCGGGGTGATCCCGAAGGCGGTCGACGAATATCTCCAGATGCGTGGCAATTATCCGGCGCAGGACGGCGACAAGAAGCTCGGCAACCCGGTGCACCATGTCCATGTCGCGCGCGGCGAGCCGGTGCCCGCAAAGGAACTTCCGGTGACCTTCGGCCTGCTCCTTAACCTGGTCGGGGTGATGGGCGCCGATGCGTCGAAGGACCAGATCTGGCGCTATCTCGGCCAATATGTCGAAGGCGCGGACGCGGCGACCTATCCCGAACTCGACGGGCTGATCGACAATGCGATGGCGTATAACCGCGACTATGTCGCGCCGACCTTGCAGCGCCGCAAGCCGCAGGGCGGCGAGGGGGCGGCGCTCAAGGAGCTCGACGACAAGCTCGCGGCGCTTCCCGCCGATGCGGGCGCCGACGATATCCAGAACATCGTGTACGAGATTGGCAAGAACGAGGCCTATGGCTTTGAAAATCTGCGCGACTGGTTCAAGGCGCTGTACGAAACCCTGCTCGGATCGAGCGCGGGGCCGCGCATGGGCAGCTTCATCGCGCTGTTCGGGATCGACAACACGCGGCGGCTGATTGCCGAGGCATTGGGCTGAGGGAGCGCGGCATGGCGGCTTATGAACTCGCACAGATCAACATTGCGCGTTTTCGCCTGCCCGCCGAGCATGTCGCCAACCGCGACTTCATGGATGCGCTCGATCCCGTGAATGCGCTTGCCGAGGCATCCGACGGCTTCGTCTGGCGCCTGACGGGTGAGGGCAATGACGCGACCGATGTACCGGTGACCAACGACCCGGACGTCATCGCCAACATGTCGGTATGGCGCGACGTCGATGCGCTCGCGGCCTATGTCTATCGCAACCCCGAACATCTCGCGATCATGCGGCGGCGCAAGGAATGGTTCGACCATGTCGCCATCTATCAGGCGCTGTGGTGGGTGCCCGCGGGCCATCGCCCGACCGTCGCCGAGGGCATGGCGCGGATCGTGATGCTCGAAGCGAACGGCCCGGCAGCCGACGCTTTCACTTTCAAACGGCCCTTCGGCGCGCCCGACGGCACGCCGGCGCTGCCGGTCCAGGACGAGTGTGCTTGATGAGCGACATGATCGAGATTTTCACGACCGGCGGGACGATCGACAAAGTCTATTTCGATGCTCTGTCCGAATTCCAGATCGGCCCAGCGGCGATCCCCGACATGCTGCGCGAACATAATGTCCATGTCCCGCACCGCGTCACCCAGCTAATGCGCAAGGACAGCCTCGAGCTCGACGACGCCGACCGCGAGGTCATTCGTGCCGCCGTCGCGGCGAGCGAAGCCACGCGCATCCTCGTCACCCATGGCACCGACACTATGCCTGTCACCGGGCGCGTGCTGGCGGGCATGCAGGGCAAGACGATCGTGATGACGGGGGCGATGCAGCCCGCGTCGGTCCGCGCGAGCGACGCCGAATTCAATGTTGGCTTCGCGCTCGCCGCGGTGCAGACGTTGCCGCCCGGGGTCTATATTGCGATGAACGGATTGATCTTTGATCCCGCAAAGACGGTCAAGGATCGCGCCGGGCAGCGCTTCGTCGAGGAATAGGGCTCAGCCCCCTTCGACTGAGCTCAGGACAGGCTTGGCTGTAACCTGCCGCAGCACCGCCGCATAGTTCGGTGCGATCGTCATGGCCTCGTGCCGGCCGGCGCGGTCGAGCGCAGCATGGACCTCCGGCAGCCGATAGCAGGGAACGCCCATGAACAGATGATGTTCGGAGTGATAATTGACCCAATAGGGCGCGACCGTTGCCCGTGCCAGCCAGCCGGCTTGGGTGGTGCGCGCGTGAGTGAAGGGATCTTCGCTGCCCGTCGTCGTACACGCATGCTCGGCGATATTGCGGACGCGCAAGTATAGCTGGAAGGTTGTCGCAAGTCCCGCCAGCCAGAGCAGCCAGGGCGTCCAGCCATAGAGCGCGAGCGAAGCCGCGAGCAGGACCGCCTGAACCACAAGGAAGCGGCCGACCGCGCGGGCGACCGCCATCGCACCCGCGACGTCGACCGTCGGCGAGGTCATGCCGTCGTCGGACTGTTTGTTGAACGGCGTCCCCGCCTTTGTGCTCGCGCCACTCTTCACCGGCTGCTCGCCGCGGAGCATCGCTTTCAGGCCGACCAGCGCATATCCGAACTGCGCCACGCGCTGTTTGAAGAAGGTCTGGCCCGTCATATCGCGCAGCACCTTGCGCCACAGGCTGGCGCGCGTGGTGGGGAAGGGTTTCGACAGCGACAGATCGGGGTCTTCAGGCTGCTGCGTGTATTTGTGGTGCTGCAGATGATAGGTGCGATAGGCGATGAGGTCGGATCCGACCGCAGCGCCCGTCATCCACTGGCCAAGGAAATTGTTGATTTTCCGGTTCGGGTGCAGCGCACCGTGCGCCGCGTCGTGCATCAGGATCGCAAGACCAAGCTGGCGCCCGCCGACGAAGATCACCGCGAGCAGCCATGCGAAGGGGTTTTGCGACCAGGCAGCGAGGCCGACGAGCGTGATGCTGACGATCCATGCATGCGCCACCAGCCAGATGCCGCGCCAGCGCGACGCGGTGGTGATCGCGCACCATTCGGCGCGGTCGAAAAACTGGGTGGGCGGCAAGAGGCGAACAGCAGGCATGGAGCACTGTATCAAGTTGCTAAGCGAAACGGAATAGCGTCTGTTCCGGCACCCGAAGCGCGAAATTGACGAGTGAGCGCATTGTTACCACCCGTAAAAAAGGGGCCGGCGAGCCGACCCCTCAGTTTGTCTTCGGGCAACCGAAAGGATATTACCAGAAGAAGTCGTAGAGAACGTCGACCACTTCGCCCGAGTAGGTGTCAACCAGAAGCGCATCGTCATAATAACGGATCCAGCGATAGCCTCCATAGGCGGGCGGGAGGCGGTAATAGCCGGGATCATTGATCCAGTAGCGCTGCCCATAGAAGAGCGACCCCAAGGTGTATCCGATGCTGAACCGCGTGTAATTGTGGTTCCGGTAGGGGGAGTAATATCGCGGCATCCGGTAATAGTTGCGATTCGACTGACGATAACTGCGCCAGTCATAACGCCGGTCGCTGCGCCAGTCGCGGTTCCAGCGATTGTTCCGGTCATTGTCGCGATAGCGCCGGTCGTTATAGCGGTCGCGGTAGCGATCGGCGCGCCGGTCGACGCGGTTGTTGTCGTTGCGGTCCCAGCGGCGGTCGATCTGACCATCGCGGTTGCGGTCGGTTCGCCGGTCGACCTGACCGTCGCGATTGCGGTCCCACTGGCGGCCGGTGCGGTCGTCGCGGTTGCGGTCGGTTCGCCGGTCGATCTGACCATCGCGGTTGCGATCCCACTGACGGTCGGTGCGGCCGTCGCGGTTGCGATCATAGCCGCCGCGCTGACGATCGGTCTGCTGCGTCTGGCGGCGCTGGTCGTTGTCGCGCTGCTGCTGCTGCTGCCATTGCTGGCGCTGTGCCTGACGCTGCTGGTCATTGCCGCGCTGTTGCCATTGCTGCTGACGTTGCTGGCGCTCGACTTGCTGCTGCTGGCTTTGCTGGCGTTCGGGGCGAGCTTGACCACCCCAATTGCCGCCGCGACGCACTTCGGGACCGCGCGGTCCACGGTCGCCGCGGTCGCCACGGTCACTTCGCTCTCCGCGCTGCGCCATCTGAGCCCGTTCGCCCGAAGCCTGTGCGGCCGCCGGAACGATGGGGGTCAGAATCGTCGCAGCGATGAGCAACCCTCCGAACATCTTCTTCATCTCACCACTCTCCAACCCATGTCCCGATTGCTGAAGGCACCAGCCGGGATGATGGAGTGATTCTTACGCCTCACAAGATGATCGATGGCTGACCGCGCCGTTGCCTGCGGTTCAGCTAGATGAACCGCACCGTTCAGCTTCCCGATGTCGGGCGCAGTGCGGGCACTGCGCGTGCGGCGTCGGCCGGACGAATGCCCGGGGGCGGGGCCGCGGCGATGCGTTCCTCGCCGCGCAGCACGCGCCCGGCGAGGCGGATCGCGGTACGGATGCGCGGATAGGTTCCGCATCGGCAGATGTTGGTCATTGCGGCGTCAATTTCGGCATCGGTCGGATTGCTGTTCGTCCGCAACAGCGCGGCAGCCGCCATTATCATCCCGGACTGGCAGAAGCCGCATTGCGGCACCTGTTCGGCGACCCACGCCTGCTGCACCGGATGGCTGCGGTCGCGCGCCAGCCCCTCGATCGTCGTGACGAAGCGGCCCTCGCACTCGGCGATCGTCACCATGCAGCTACGGATTGCCTCACCATCGATGTCGACGGTGCAGGCGCCGCATTCGCCAGTCCCGCAGCCATATTTTGTGCCCGTCAGGTTTGACGCGTCGCGCAGCGCCCACAGCAAGGGCGTGTCGGGCTCCATGCGATATTCGACCGGACGGTCGTTGACAGAGAATCGCGTCATGCCGGCCGGTTTAGCCGTCTGGCGGGATTAGTCACGCCAGCTTGTGTCGATCTTGTCCACCTTGCGCACCATCGCGTCGAATTCAGCCTTTCCCGACTGGCGGCCGGGAATCTGGGCCATATAGAGGTCGCGCTGGTGGACCTTGACGACATCGTCGCTGATCAGGATCGGCTTGCCCATGCTCATCGTCGCGAGCTGGATTTCACACGCGCGCTGCAGCGCCCAATATTTGATGAAGGCGTCGGACAGCGACTTGCCCATCACGACGGGACCGTGGTTGCGGAGCATCAGGATGCGCTTGTCGCCGAGATGCTCGACGAGTCGCGTGCCTTCTTCCTCGCGCACCGTGATGCCCTCGAAATCATGATAGGCGAGCTGGCCCATGAAGTTGCAGGCGTAGAAGTTCGTCGGCTGCAATCCGCCCTCGAGCCCGCACACCGCCATTGTTGCGGTGGTGTGGGTGTGGATGATCGCATGCGCGTCGGGGAGGACGCGGTGAAACAGGCTGTGCTGGACGAAGCCTGCCTTGTTGACGTGCCAGGGATTGTCCTCATCCAGCTTGTTGCCGTCGATATCGATCTTGATAAGGCTCGACGCCGTCACTTCGCTGAAATGCATGCCATAGGGGTTGATCAGAAAGGCACCTTCCTGATCGTCCAGCTTCACCGTGATATGGTTGAAGATCATCTCGTCCCAGCCCATCATCGCAAAGATGCGATAACAGGCGGCAAGCTCCTGGCGCGCGGTCCATTCGGCTTCGCTGTATTTGCTGTTGCGCTGCAATTGAGTCGCCATGACAGTCCTCTTCCCATATTTCGGTTTTGTCCTGCTACCTATGCCACAGGAAAAGGGCGCGGCACAATCCCGGAGCGGGGAAGCGGGGCTTGCGGCGGCCCGGGCGCGGTTCGCCGCGCGGGGGCTTGCATTTGAGCGCGAATCTCTCTAGTTGGCGCTTCATCCGAACGTCGCTGGCTTGCGGCGCTCTTTTTATTGCCCGAATATAGGCGATTCATGACGAACCGGCTTTTCCCGGAACCATGGAGCGTCCGACGAACAGGAGACGACACGGCGTATGCAGATCATCGTTCGCGACAATAATGTCGACCAGGCCCTTCGCGCGCTCAAGAAGAAGCTGCAGCGTGAGGGTGTGTATCGCGAAATGAAGCTGCGCCGTCATTACGAGAAGCCCAGCGAAAAGCGCGCGCGCGAGCGTGCTGCCGCCGTTCGCCGCGCCCGCAAGATGGAGCGCAAGCGGATGGAACGCGACGGGATCAAGTAGAACCCGTCGATCCGTTCGGGATCCAGTTCGTGAAAGGGGCGCTGCGGCAACGCGGCGCCCTTTTTCGTTCTGCGCGCGCAGGCGATTGCCTCTGGACCGCTCTGCGCCGCTCCGCCTATAGGCGTGCCGTTATTTACGCTCCGCCAGAAATCTTTTGGGGGGCAGGGGAAGGATCAGCGACGATGAGTGTGACGACGGTTCCATTGCGCCCGGTGGGCAAGGGCGGCTTGTGGCTGCTGTGGATCGGCCTTGTAGCGCTGCTCGCTGCGGGCGCGGCCTTTGCCTATTACAGCACTCCGCGCATCGGCTTCGAAGTTGTGAAGGCCGGTACCGGTCCCAGCCCGACGATCGCCGACGTGGTGCTGGTCAAATATGAAGGCAAGCTCGACGATGGCACGGTGTTCGACGCCAATGAACAGGCGCCGATGCAGGTCGCGCAGGTCGTTCCCGGCTTTTCCGAAGCGCTGACCCGGATGCAAAAGGGCGGCAAGTACAAGATCAGCATTCCGCCGAAGCTGGGCTATGGCAACCGCGAAGCCGGGCCGATTCCCGCAAACAGTACGCTGCATTTCGAGGTCGAATTGCTCGATTTCCGTTCGGAAGCCGAAGTTCGCCAGATGCAGCAGATGATGCAGCAGCAACAGCAGATGCAGGGCGGCGCTCCGGGCGGCCCGGCAGGTCCGCCGCCGGGCGCTCCGCAGCCGTAACCGGCGCGATCAGGAAACTGCGAAAAACGGCGGCGGGCTGGATCAGTCCGCCGCCGTTTTCTTTTATGCGAACTGGGTCTTCGCGTTGCGCTCGGCTTCGCGCTCCAGCGCGACCTTGATCATCGCGACGATCGGGTCGGCGAGCGCCAGTCCCATCAGGCCGAGCAGCGCGCCCAGCAATATCTGTGCGCCGAGGACCAGCGCGGGGGCGAGGTCGACGGTCTGCTTGGCGACCATCGGGACGATCAGATAACCGTCGACCGTCTGGACGATGAAATAAATCGCGATCGCATAAAGGCCGGTATCCATCCCTGCCGAAAAACCGACAAGGACGAGCAGCACGCCCGACACGATCGCGCCGATATTGGGGATGAAAGCGAGGAGGCCGGTAAGCAGCCCCATGAGTGCCGCCATCGGAATTCCGACGGCAAGGCAGGCAAGCCAGGTTCCGACGCCTTCGACGAGCATGCCGAGCAGCCGCCCCGCCATCAATCGGCGCAGCGTGAAGCCCATGCGCGCGGTGGTGATGTAGAAATTCTCGCGACTCTTCATCGGCAGCATCCACGCAACGCCGCGCTCATAGAGTCGCGGTTCGATCGCGATGAAGATGCCGAGCACGACGATCATGACGAGGCTGGTCAGCCCGCCGAGGACCGAACCCACAGCGGCTGTCACGCGCCCTACGGTCCCGGCGAGATTGTCGGTGATGGTCTTCGTGTCGAGCTGGAAATTGCCCATGCCATGCTCGCTGGCCCAGACGGCGATGCGTTCGACCTGGATCATGATGACCTGCTGCAGCGTCGCGGCCTGATCGGCGATTTGCGATCCCGCGAACATGACCGTCCAGATCAGGAACATGACGAGCGACAGGCAGACGATCGCGAGCCGCCAGCCGCGCCCGATTGGCAGGATGCGGCCGAGCAGGCGGGTGCCGCCGTCGAGCATCGATGCCATGACGATGCCGGCAAAGATCAGCAAGATTGGCTGAACGAGGATGATGCAGACGCCGATCAGTAGCGCGAGGCCCAGCCAGACGCCGGCCTTAAGAAGTTCTGTACGGACCAGATGACTCTGGATTTCGGTGGGGCCGGGGGCTTCGGCGCGGGTCTCGGCTGTTGTCTTGCTCTGCTGCGCCATGCTGTTCTTCCCTATTTTCCCTTACTGTCACGTTCGGGGCGCAGGTCGGTTCCCGCGCGACCTGACCTCAGTGCCTGAAACCAGCTCAGCGGATTATACCATTGGGCGGTGCCGTCGGTTGAAAAGGTGATGATCTCCGCGCGACCGGCGATCGCGTCGAAAGGAACGGCGCCGCCGAGGCCCTTCATTTCGGTGGGGGCACGGCTGTCGGCGCTACCGTCGCGGTTGTCACCCATCAGGAACAGATGGTCCGCCGGGACTTTGTACGGGCCATAATCGTCGAGTTGGCTCGCGCCGAGGTCGATGGTGTCGAAGGTCGCGCCGTTGGGAAGCGTTTCACGGACGATCGGGACTTCAAGCACCGGCTGGCCGTCGGCGCCGCGCGCGACGTTGCGCGACAGGCTGCCGTCGCCCGACGGCGTGTTGGCATCGACGGGGATCGACAGCATCGGCTGGATCTCGCGCTTCACCGGCTTGCCGTTGATGGACAGCGCCCCGGCCTTCACCTCGATGGTGTCGCCGGGCAGGCCGATGACGCGCTTGATATAATCCTCGCGGGTAACTGGATGTTCGAGCACGACGATATCGCCGCGTTCGGGCAGTTTGGCGAACAGCCGGCCAGCGAACTTGGGCGCAAGGTGAAAGCTGACCGAGGCATAGGACCAGCCATAGGGATATTTGCTGACGATCAGCCGGTCGCCCGACAGCAACACCGGCATCATCGAATCGGACGGGATATAGAAAGGCTTGGCGATGAAGCTGTGGATGCCAAGCACGAGCAGCAGGATGACCACGATGTCGCGGATCGTCTTGCCCCAGCTTTCGTCCTTGGCCTTATCCTTCGCTGCCTTTTTCGCCATGCTCGTTCAGTCCTTGATTGCTTCGATGATGACGAAGGCCTGCGCCCAGGGATGATCGTCGGTCAGTGTCAGATGGATATGAGCGCTGTGCCCCGGCGGGGTCATCGCTTCGAGCCGCGCGGCGGCGCCGCCTGTCAGCGCGAGCGTCGGGGCGCCAGAGGGCGCGTTGACGACGCCAATGTCCTTCATGAACACGCCGCGCTTGAATCCGGTGCCGACAGCTTTCGAGAACGCCTCCTTGGCGGCGAAGCGCTTGGCGTAAGTGCCGGCGCGGGTGAAGGGGCGGCGTGCCGCCTTCGCGCGCTCGACGTCCGTGAAAACGCGGTTTTCAAAGCGTTCGCCGAAACGGTCGAGCGATGCCTGGATACGCTCTATATTGCACAGGTCGGATCCAAGGCCGATGATCATGCGGCGCCTCTCGCCTCGTCCATCAACGTGCGCATCCGCCGCACCGCAGGATCGAGCCCGGTGAAGATTGCCTCGCCGATCAGATAGTGGCCGATGTTGAGTTCGGCGAGCTGCGGGATCGCCGCGACCGGAACCACATTGTCATAGGTCAGCCCGTGCCCGGCATGCGGTTCGATGCCGTTTTTCCACGCGAGCGCGGCGGCGTCGGCAAGACGGCGCAGTTCCACCGCGCGTTCCTCGCCTTCGACATGGGCATAGCGGCCGGTGTGGAATTCGACGACGGGCGCGCGCAGCCGCATCGCGGCCTCGATCTGCCGGGCATCGGGTTCGATGAACAGGCTGACGCGGATGCCGGCATCGTTGAGCCGCGCGACGATGGGGGCGAGGTGATTATGCTGCCCCGCTGCGTCGAGCCCGCCCTCGGTCGTGCGCTCTTCGCGCTTTTCGGGGACGATGCACGCGGCGTGCGGATTGTGGCGCAGCGCGATCTCGACCATCTCGTCAGTGGCCGCCATTTCGAGGTTGAGCGGCAGGTCGGTCGCGGCCTGAATTCGTGCGAGATCGTCGTCGCGAATATGGCGCCGGTCTTCGCGCAGATGCGCGGTGATGCCGTCGCCGCCGACCGCTGCGACGATTTCGGCGGCGCGTACCGGATCGGGATGTTCGCCGCCGCGTGCGTTGCGGATCGTCGCCACATGGTCGATGTTGACACCGAGCCGCAGCCGGGAGGAGTGGGGCAGGGTCAAGCTGCCGGGCTCCGGCTGCCGGGCTTGATCGCCGGGGTCGCCGCCAGAGCCTCGGGAAGCTCATCCTCGGCATAGGTCGGGAAATTGATCGCGACGAGCGGATAGAAAGGAACGCCCAGGTCGACGCTGCCCGCCGACCGGTCAACCAGCGCCGCTTCGGCCAGCACTTCGCCGCCCGCTGCACGCACTGCTTCCATCGCTTCGCGCGACGACAGACCGGTGGTGACGACGTCCTCGACCATCAGGACTTTGGTCCCCGGTGCGATCGCAAAGCCGCGGCGCAGTTCGAAGGTGCCAGTTGGGCGCTCGACGAAGATCGCGGGCTTGCCGAGCGCGCGGCCCATCTCATGCCCTATAATAATGCCGCCCATTGCCGGCGAGACCACCACGTCGATCGCCTGTTTCAGATCACGCGGCAGCTTCCCGGCGAGCGCGACGGCGAGGCGTCCGGCACGTTCGGTGTCCATCAGTACGCGCGCGCATTGCAGATAATATTCGCTATGGCGTCCGGAGGAGAGCAGGAAGTGGCCCTGCAGCAGGGCGTCGGCAGCGCGGAATTCGGCCAGGATTTCATCGTCGGTCATCGGGAGTGCGTTCTTTATATATAGAGCGTCGCTCTTGATGGGCGACGGGGTTTTGGCGGCGCAGATTTGCTGACCGTAAAATAGTGTTAGAGATGCTTGAGGCAAGCGGCAAGCGGGTCTATAGCGCCCGCGAGATTCAGCCCCTCTGCCGGCTGCCCCGACCTGTGTCGGTGGTTGGCGCGGACGGGCTGGGCCAACGAAAGAACAACAGGCAACGGGCGGCACTATCCTTATGAAGAGCTTGAAAACCCTTGTAATTGCGGCAGCTTTGTCGCTTGGCGCCGTCGGTGCGGCCCATGCGCAGGCCCCTGCTACGGCCCCGGCCGAAGCGCCCGTCGCAACGGCAACCGCGAATCCGGCGCCGGTCGCGCCCGCAGCGGTCACCACCGCAGCGACTCCGGCCAAGGTCGACGCGGCAGCGCCTGCTGGCGACGCGACCTACGTGCCGATGAAGCCCACCGCGGGTATCGGCCAGCCGGTCGATGGCGGGATTAATTTCCAGCCGCAGGTTACGCCGATCGGTCAGCAGGCATATGAGTTTAATCATTATATCCTGCTGCCGGTGATCACCGTGATCACGCTTCTTGTGCTTGGTTTGATGCTCTGGGCGATGGCGCGTTACCGCGCCAAGGCGAACCCGGTTCCATCGAAGACGACGCACAACACTTTCATCGAAATCATCTGGACCGCTATTCCGGTCCTGATCCTCGCGGTGGTCGCGGTTCCGTCGATCAAGCTGCTCGCCGCCCAATATGCGCCGCCGTCGAAGGACGCGCTGACGATCAAGGTCACGGGCTATCAATGGTATTGGGGCTATGCTTACCCTGACCAGGGCATCGGCGAATTCGTCTCGAAGATTCTTCCTGAAGACAAGGCCAAAGCCGCTGGCGAGCCTTATCATCTCGCCGTCGACAATCGCATGGTCGTTCCCGTTGGTCGTCAGGTGAAGCTGATCATCACCGGTGCCGACGTGATCCACAGCTTCGCGGTTCCCGCCTTCTGGACCAAGATGGACGCCGTTCCCGGCCGTGCCAACGAAACGACGTTCACCGCGACCAAGGTCGGCGTCTATTATGGCCAGTGTTCGGAACTGTGCGGCGTCGACCATGGCTATATGCCGATCGCGGTCGAAGTGCTGCCGGTCGACAAGTGGGAAGCCTGGGTCCGTTCGAAGGGCGGCAATCCTTCGGGTGAAACCGCTGCGGCACCCGCCGCTGCCGCTCCGGCGCCCGCCGTTGCGGCACCGGCTGCGACGCCCGCTGCCGCCACGACCGAAGCAGCCCCGGCTGCGGCTCCCGCCGCTGCCCCGGCCGCCAAGAATTAATAAGGGGTCCGACAGATGACCGATATTGCAGCGACTGCACCCGCACATGGTCACGACCATGCGCATGACGACCATGATACGCCGAGCTTTTTTGTCCGCTGGTTCATGTCCACGAACCACAAGGATATTGGCACTCTCTATCTGATCTTCGCGATCATCGCCGGCATCGTCGGCGGTGTGATCTCGGGGATGATGCGCCTTGAGCTTGCTCACCCCGGCGTTCAGTATCTCACCGGCTGGGCACAGTTCTTCGATGCGGGTGCTGGCGAAGTCCAGGGCAAGCATTTCTGGAACGTCATGATCACCGCCCACGGTCTGATCATGGTCTTCTTCATGGTCATGCCCGCCATGATCGGCGGCTTCGGCAACTGGTTCGTGCCGCTGATGATCGGCGCGCCCGACATGGCCTTCCCGCGCATGAACAACGTTTCCTTCTGGCTCACTGCGGTTGCGTTCGTGATGCTGGTCGGTTCGATGTTCGTCCCCGGCGGGAGCGGCCTTGGTGCCGGCACCGGCTGGACGGTCTATGCCCCGCTGTCGACCAGCGGCTCGGTTGGGCCTGCGGTCGACATGGCGATTTTCTCGCTCCACCTTGCGGGCGCGGCGTCGATCCTGGGTGCGATCAACTTCATCACCACCATTTTCAACATGCGCGCGCCGGGCATGACCCTGCACAAAATGCCGCTGTTCGTGTGGTCGGTGCTCGTCACCGCCTTCCTTCTGCTGCTCGCGCTGCCGGTTCTTGCGGCCGCAATCACCATGCTGCTGACCGACCGTAACTTCGGCACCACCTTCTATGATGCCACGGGCGGCGGCGATCCCGTTCTCTACCAGCATCTCTTCTGGTTCTTCGGCCACCCCGAAGTGTACATCATGATCCTGCCCGGATTTGGCATCGTGAGCCAGATCATCTCGACCTTCAGCCGCAAGCCGGTGTTCGGCTATCTGGGTATGGCGTACGCCATGGTCGCGATCGGCGCCGTCGGCTTCATCGTGTGGGCCCACCACATGTTCACGGTCGGCATGAGCGTGAACCTCAAGATGTACTTCACCGCTGCGACGATGGTCATCGCCGTTCCGACGGGCATCAAGATCTTCAGCTGGATCGCTACCATGTGGGGCGGGTCGATGAGCTTCAAGACCCCGATGGTTTGGGCGCTCGGCTTCATCTTCATGTTCACCGTGGGCGGCGTCACCGGCGTCGTTCTCGCCAACGGCGGCGTCGATACCGCGCTGCACGACACCTATTATGTCGTCGCGCACTTCCACTATGTGTTGTCGCTGGGCGCGGTCTTCTCGCTCTTCGCCGGCTTCTATTACTGGTTCCCGAAGATGTCGGGCCGGATGTACAACGAGTTCCTCGGACAGCTGCACTTCTGGATCTTTTTCATCGGCGTGAACGTCCTGTTCTTCCCCCAGCACTTCCTGGGTCAGCAGGGTATGCCGCGTCGTTACCCCGACTATCCCGAAGCCTATGCCTTCTGGCACCTGATCTCGTCCTACGGCTATGTGATCATGGCGGTCGGTGTGCTGATCTTCTTCGTGAACATCCTCTACTCGCTGGTTGCCGGCAAGAAGGCCGCCGACAATCCGTGGGGTGAAGGTGCGACGACGCTCGAATGGACGCTGTCGAGCCCGCCGCCGTTCCACCAGTTCAATGAACTGCCGCGTATCGCCTGACCGGTTTCGCCCCCTGCTGAATTTGCGGCAGGGGGCGTTTCCCAGCAGGCCGGAGTTATCATGGCGCAGAGCCTGACCCATGGCGAAATGGCGCTTCCCGCCGACTGGCGTGACCTGTTCGCGCTGACCAAGCCGCGCGTAATGTCACTGGTGGTGTTTACCGCCCTCTGCGGCCTGCTTGCTGCGCCGGGCGACGTCCATCCGATCCTTGCTTTCTCGTCGATCCTCGCGATCGCGCTGGGGGCAGGGGCGTCGGGCGCGCTCAACCAATGGTATGAAGCCGGGATCGACTCAAAAATGAAGCGGACGGCCAATCGGCCGCTTCCCGCCGGGCGGCTCGATCCGCAGACGGCGCTGCAATTCGGTGTCGGGCTGGCGGCCTTTTCGGTCTTCCTGATGCTGTTTGCATCGAACTGGCAGGCGGCGCTGCTATTGGCAGCTTCGATCCTTTTCTATGTCTTCATCTATACGATGTGGCTGAAGCCGCGGACGCCGCAGAATATCGTCATCGGCGGTGCGGCCGGGGCCTTTCCGCCGCTGATCGGCTGGGTTGCAGCGACGGGCAGCCTCGCACCGCTGCCGGTGCTGCTGTTCCTGTTGATCTTCCTGTGGACGCCGCCGCATTTCTGGGCGCTCGCGCTGTTCATGAAGTCTGACTATGCCGCCGCCGGCATCCCGATGATGCCGGTTGTCGCGGGCGAGAAATCGACCCGCCGCCAGATTCTCGTGTATGCGGTAATCATGGCTGTCGCGGCGATTGCGCCGTGGCCGCTCGGCTACACCGGGGCGCTCTATGGCTGGACCGCTGTCATACTCTCGGCGCTGTTCGTATTGCTGTCGATTCAGGTCGGCACGCGGACGACGGGTGAGGGCGATCTGATGCGCCCCGAAAAGCGTCTCTTCGCCTATTCGATCGCTTATCTTTTCATTTTGTTCGGCGCTGTCGTTGCCGACCATTGGTGGCCGCTATGACCCAGGAACCGAATCAAGAACCTTTCGACGAGGCGGAATATCGCCGTCGCCAGCGCAGCCGCGCAAATATGATGGCGTGGATGCTCGGCGGGCTCGCGATCCTCTTCTTTCTGATCACCATCGCGAAGATGCAGATTTTCCAATGAAGATCGAAAAAATGTCTCCCAACGCCAAGACGGCGAGCCTCGCTTCGGCGATAGCGCTGGCGATGGTCGGGGTCGGCTTTGCCGCGGTGCCGCTTTACGATCTGTTCTGCCGCGTGACCGGTTTTGGCGGTACGACGCAGCGTTATGATCCGGTGGCCGCTGCTGCCGAGCCCGAGATTTTGAACCAGACGATGTCGGTGCGGTTCGACGCCAATGTGTCGCCCAAGCTGCCGTGGAAATTCTATCCCGAACATCCGCGCGATACGGTCAGCATCGGCGCGCGCGACATGGCGATTTTCATCGCCGAGAATAATTCGTCGCACCCCGTCGTCGGGACGGCGAGCTTCAACGTCACGCCGACCCAGGCGGGCAAATATTTTACCAAGATCCAATGCTTCTGCTTCACCGAACAACGGTTGGAGCCGGGGCAGCAAATGCGCATGCCGGTGCTGTTCTTCGTCGATCCCAAGATCATGGATGACCCCGACGCGCGCGATGTTCAGGAAATCACCCTCAGCTACACCTTCCACCCTGTAGACGAGGGTAAAAAGGCGAGCTAAGGCCGCGATCAAGAGTCTAATCAAGGACCGGCGGGCGATGGGGAATCGCGACGCTGGGGCTGCAAAACGGGAATAGTGACATGGCTGGTGCCAAACATCATGATTATCACCTGGTAAACCCCAGCGTATGGCCGCTGATCGGTTCGGTGTCCGCACTGGTGATGTTCTTCGGGCTCGTGATGTCGATGCACGCGGATCATTTCGGCGGTATCGGCAAATGGGTGCTCGGCCTGGGCCTGATGGGCGTCATCGGCACCTTCTTCAGCTGGTGGTCGGACGTCATCAACGAAGCCCATGCGGGCGACCATACTCCGGTCGTCCAGCTTCACATGCGTTACGGCATGATCCTGTTCATCGCGTCGGAAGTGATGTTCTTCGTTGGCTGGTTCTGGGCCTGGTTCGATTTCTCGCTGTTCCCCGTGCCGATCGAGGTCGTTGACGGCGCGGTGACGTCGCTGTTCGGCCAGGATGGCGCTGCTGCGATCACGCAATGGCCGCCGAAGGGCATCGAAGTTATCGACGGCTTCACGCTGCCGCTGCTCAATACGCTGATCCTGCTCTGCTCGGGCACGACGATCACCTGGGCGCATCATTCGCTGATCCACGGTGACCGCGAAGGCCTGAAGAAGGGCCTGTGGCTGACGATCATTCTTGGCGTCGTTTTCTCAACGATCCAGGCATATGAATATATGCACGCGCCGTTCCCGTTCGGTCAGACCAACTATAGCTCGGCCTTCTATATGGCGACCGGCTTCCATGGCTTCCACGTGCTCGTCGGCACGATCTTCCTGATCGTCTGCCTCGTGCGCACCTATAAGGGCCACTTCACGCCCAAGCAGCATTTCGGTTTCGAAGCCGCTGCATGGTACTGGCACTTCGTCGACGTGGTGTGGCTGTTCCTCTTCATCATCGTCTACATCTGGGGTGGCTGGGGCGCACCTGTCGCCGCACACTAAATTGTCGCAAGACAATCCAACTCCAAAGGGGCGGCCGCCGGTCTGGCGTGCCGCCCTTTTTGGCCTTTGTCCCGAATGCGGAGCGCCGGGCCTGTTCGACGGGCCGGTGCAGTTTCGCGAGCGCTGCGAAACGTGCGGGCTCGACTATGGCCGCTACAATGTCGGCGACGGCCCTGCCGCATTCCTGACGCTGATCATCGGCGCCTTGCTGATCGTGCTGGCGCTGACGCTCGATTCGGTCTTGGCGCCGCCTCTGTGGGTGCATATTCTGCTGTGGGTTCCATTGACCGCCGCGGCGGTGATCTATGGACTGCGTATCGCCAAGGCGGCGCTACTCGCCAGCGAACATCAACGGCAGGCGGCCGAGGGGCGCCGCGTGGAGGATGAGCATGACTGACCCGACCGTTGTTTCCCGTCGCTGGCCGCTGGTCCCGACGATCCTGGTTCTGGCCGCCGTGGCGATCATGGTCGCGCTCGGTGTCTGGCAATTGCAGCGCAAAGCCGAGAAGGAAGCGCTGATCGCGCTCTATCAGCGTAACATGGCGATGTCGGCGACCGTCGCCTATCCTGACCTTCCCCCGGTTCCCGATGCGCTGCTCTATCGCAAGAGCAGCGTCGTCTGTCTCGAGCCGGTGCGCTGGGACCCGCGGAGCGGCAGCGACGCGAAGGGGCAGGCGGGCTTTCGGATGATCGCCGACTGCCGCACCGGGGCCGAAGGGCCGGGCGTGCTCGTCGATGTCGGCATCACCGACGATTTCACCCCGCCCAAATGGAGCGGCGGAACGGTGGCGGGGACGATTGTTCCCGGTCCCGAACAGCCGTCGCTGATCCAGCGGATGACAGGCAAGGCGGTGCCTGCACGCGCGATGTTGATCGCCGACAAGCCTCTTCCGGGGCTGCGTGCCAGCGCGGTGCCATCGGCCGCCGATACGCCGAACAACCACCTCGCCTATGCCGGGCAATGGTTCCTGTTCGCGCTCGCCGCGCTCGTCATATACGCCCTCGCTGTTCGCCGCCGCTTGCAGCCGTGACTTGTCGCCGCTAGGCGCGTTTCGTCATGGAATATATCAGCACCCGCGGCTCCGCGCCGACCCTCGACTTTCGTGCCGCAACGCTTGCCGGACTGGCGAACGACGGCGGCCTCTATGTGCCGGCGCGCTGGCCGCAAATGACGCAGGACGAGATCCGCGCGCTCGCGGGGCTCGACTATGTCGAAACCGCGGTGCGGGTGATGACGCCCTTCGTCGCGGGCGCGCTGAACGAGGACGAACTGCGCGAGCTGTGCAAAGCGGCCTATGGCCGCTTCGGGCACGACGCGGTGACCCCGCTGGTCCAGCTCGATCATCGCCATTGGCTGCTCGAACTCTTCCACGGCCCGACGCTGGCGTTCAAGGACGTCGCGCTGCAACTGCTCGGCCAGCTGTTCGAGAAATTCCTGAGCGGGGGCGAGACCGACATCACGATCGTCGGGGCGACGTCGGGCGACACCGGATCGGCGGCGATCGAGGCGGTGGCGGGCCGCGAGCATATCCGCATCTTCATGCTCCATCCCGAAGGCCGGGTCAGCGACGTCCAGCGGCGCCAGATGACAACGGTGCTCGCGCCCAACGTCTATAATATCGCGATCGACGGCAGCTTCGACGACGCGCAGGCGATGGTGAAGCGGCTGTTCGGCGATGCCGAGGCGCGCGATCAGCTCACCCTCTCCGCCGTAAACAGCATCAACTGGGCGCGGCTGATGGCGCAGGTCGTCTATTATTTCTACGCCGCCGTGCGGCTGGGCGGACCCGATCGCAAGGTCGCGTTCAGCGTTCCCACGGGCAATTTCGGCGATGTGTTCGCGGGCTATGTTGCGGCGCAAATGGGGCTGCCGATCGCGCGGCTGGTCGTCGCGACCAACGTCAACGACATTCTCCACCGCGCGCTGACCAGCGGCGACTATAGCGCCGGGACGGTCACCGCGACCGCGACCCCGAGCATGGACATTCAGGTCAGCAGCAATTTCGAACGCTTGCTTTTCGATCTCGCCGGCCGCGACGGCGCGGCGATCACCGGCATGATGGGCGATTTCGACGCAAACCGCGCGATGACGATCCCCGGCGATATGCTCGCTGGATCGCGCGGCTTGTTCTCAAGCGCCAGCATCGACGGCGATGCGATGGCGCTCGCGCTGCGCTGGGCGCAGGAACATGGCGGCCAGATCATCGATCCGCATAGCGCGGTCGGGCTTGCCGCGGCGCGCACGCTCGACATCGAGGCTGATGTACCGATCGTCACGCTGGCAACCGCGCATCCCGCAAAGTTCCGCGAAGCGGTCGAGCGTGCGACCGGGGTGCGGCCGCCGCTTCCCGCGCGGCTTGGCAATTTGTTCGAGCGCGAAGAGCGTTACGAGCGTCTGCCGGGCGACTATGACATAGTGAAGGCGCATATCCTGGCGACCGTCGCCCGTGGCTGAGCTTCAGCCCATCCAGACGCTGATTGGTGAGGCGTGGGACGATTATGGGCTGGTCGATAGCGGCGGCGGGCGCAAGCTCGAGCGCTATGGTCGCTTTCGCTTCATCCGCCCCGAACCGCAGGCGATGTGGGCGCCCGCGCTGCCCGCGGCGGATTGGGAAGCCGCTGATGGCGAATTCATCCCCGCGTCCGACGATGATGGCGGCGGCCGCTGGTACTATAACAAACCGGTGCCGACCGAGGGCTGGCCGCTCGGCTGGCGCGAGACGCGCTTCACCGCGAGCTGCACGCCCTTTCGCCATCTGGGCTTCTTTCCCGACATGGCGCCGGTGTGGGACTGGCTGCGCGAACGCATCGCCGGCAAGCCCGATCCGGCGTTTCTGAACCTGTTCGGCTATACCGGCGTCGGCAGCCAGGCGCTCGCCGCCGCGGGGGCGTCGGTGACCCATGTTGACGCGTCGAAAAAGTCGGTGTCGCAGGCGCGTGAGAATGCTGCGCTGGCGGGGCATGACGACAAGCCGATCCGCTGGATTGTCGACGATGCCGGCAAGTTCACGGCGCGCGAAGTGCGGCGCGAAAAACATTACGATGCGATCTTGCTCGACCCGCCCAAATTCGGTCGCGGTCCCGATGGCGAGCGCTGGCAGCTCGAGGAGGGGCTCGCGCCTTTGCTCGCCGACTGCCGCAAACTGCTCGATGCCGACAGCCGGGCTTTGTTCCTGACCGTTTATGCGGTGCGCATGTCGGCGCTGGCGATTGGTGAGTTACTGAACCAGCTGTTCGCGGACCTGCCGGGGACGATCGAATGTGGTGAGCTGGCGGTGCGCGAGGAGGCGAGGGGGCTGTTGCTGCCGACCGCGATCTTCGCGCGCTGGAGCCGCTGAACGGCGATTTGCGGAGGCACCGTATCAGCCCCCGAGGGGACTGATACGGCCTCTGCGCCCAGAGTTAGAATTTTGCTCGGACACCGGCGTAGAATTGGCGGCCGTTGTCGAAAATTGCGCGCGGCCGCGAGGTGGTTCCGGAATATTGCTCGATCGATTCATTGGTCAGGTTCACCGCCTCGGCGGTGAGCGCGATATTGTCGGTCACGTTGACGCTGACCGATGCATCGAGCGAGGCGAGCGAGGCCTGGTTGAGCGGCGCCGAACGGTCGATGTCCATGAAGAATTTCGACCGGTAATTATACGACACGCGCGCGCTGAGCAGGTCGTTTTCATAATAGCCCGTCAGGTTGAGCGAATGCTTCGAATTGCCCGGGATGGGGTCGCCATTATTCGCTTGGGCATCCGAATAGGTATAGTTGACCACCGCGCCGAAGCCGCCCCAAATCGGGCGCGAAACCTGGAATTCAAAGCCCTGGTTGCGACCGCCGTCGCCGTTGCTGCGGCGATTGATCTGATAGGGGCAGTTGAACAGATTTGGATTGCTTCCCCCCGCCGCGATGCAGCCGCCGGGCTGCGATCCGGGCACGAACACGCCCGGCAGGATTTCGGTCGAGGTCGTGTTGACGATGTACGACTGGATATCCTTGTAGAAGAGCGCGACCGCGACGATCGTCTCGCGATCGGGATACCATTCGAGTGACAAATCATATTGGTTGGCGCGATAGGGATCGAGGTTCGGGTCGCCGCCGCGCCCGGTCAGCAGAGTGCCGTTGAGGTCGACCCCCGGGGTGATGTCGACGAAGTCGGGACGCGTCACTGTTTTACCCGCGCCGAAACGCAGCACGATCTTGTCCGACAGATCCACCGACAGGTTCGCGCTCGGCAGGACATCGGTGTAGGATCGCTTTGCGGTGCTCGGCGTGAAACCGCCAAAGGGATTGGTGAATTCGGGGTTCGCGCCGCCGATGATAAAGCCTTCGGAGGTCTGGTCGGTACGGATCACACGGACGCCGACATTGCCGCGCCAGCCGTCGCCGCCGAATTTGGCGAGACCATAGCCGCCATAGGCTTTCTCGTTGATCGAATAGCTGTTCCCGGGGACGAGGAACCGATCGGTCGCCGGCCCGCTTTGCGCACCATAGATTGCGCGCAGCTTCGCGGGATCGACGCGCCAGTAGTCGGTCAGCGTGCCGGGCGCCGCGATATTGTCGAGGAAGTCACCGGGCATCCCTCCGCCGGTCGCGTAATCGACCGCCGTGCAGGCGACGCTGCCGCAGCGGATGCTGGGTGTGAAGACGCCGCCGTTGGTGGCGAAGCGTTCGGCAACGCGGTCATGATCGGTATATTTGACGCCGAATTTCAGCGCGGTCATCGGGCCCCATTCGACCTCTTTCTCGATATCGAGATAGAAATATTTCTCTTCGTCATCATTCGTCACCGACTGGATGCGCGCAAAGTCGGGGCGAATGCCGCCGGCGGGATTGAGTGGGTCGGGGCTGGCAAAGCTGACTTCGGGGCGGCCGCTGCGCAAATCATAGCTGAACCGGCCTGGCCCGGCGAATTCCATGAAATTCTCGTTGCTCGTGTCGCCGTTCGCCTTGGTCCAGCCGGCCTTGAAATGGACCATCAGCGTATCGGTGGGGCGATAGGTCAGATCGAAATCGGCCGAAACGGTCTTGGCGACCGCTTGACGATCGATGGCGTCATAGACGACGCCGAAGCCTGTGGTGCCGCCATTCGCCGAGGCGATGGTGCCGGCGACAGCAACACCATCCTCGATCACTGCGTTGGTGATTGTGCCGGCGGGACCGTTGCCAGGGAAGAGTGCCTGCTCGCCCCAGGCGATATAATTCTGGTTGAAGTTGTCGGCGTTGAAGCGCGAATAGAGCCCGGTGATATTAATTTCGAGTTTGTCCGACGGGCGGAACTGGATGCCGATGTTGGCGCCGTAGCGCTCGCGATCCTGTTCGAACATCGTCGAACCGATCAGTGTTGGAACCAGCGCGCTTTGTCCGCCGCCGACGGGGGCGGAGCGATAACCGAAAATCTCCATTCCGTCGCGGCGCGTGCGGCGCTTCTGGTAGATGGCGCCGACCAGGACGCCGAAAGTTTCGTCGGCATTTTTCCAGCTGACCAGTCCCGAAACCTGCGGATCGACCTTGCCCGACAGGTCGGAATAGGCAGCCTGTGCGGAGACCGACACGGTGAATGGATCGAGGTCGAGCGGGTTGCGGGTGAGGACGTTGATCGTCCCGCCGACGCCGCCTTCCTCCACATCGGCCTGCGGGCTCTTGTACACTTCCAGCCGGCCGACGATCTCGGCGGGCAGCGTCAGATAGTTGAAGCTGCGGGTCGAGGCGACCTGATCGAGGATGAACCAGTCGGCGGTGGCGACCGAATGGCCGTTGAGCAAAGTCTTGGTAAGGTTGGGCGCGGTGCCGCGCAGCGAGACGCGCTCGCCCTCGCCAAACTCGCGGTTGACGACGATGCCGGGAACGCGCTGGAGTGCTTCGGCGACATTCTTGTCGGGGAATTTGCCGATATCCTCGGCGGTCACCACATCGGCGATGACGGCGAGGTTGCGCTTGGCATCGATCGATTGTGCAACCGAAGCGCGAAAGCCGGTGACGACGATCTCGTCGGCGGCGGCTGTTTCACTATCCTGCGCCATGGCGGGCGACAGGCACGTCGCGTAGGCGATGATGCTTGCAGTCGCAAAAAGTCCTTTTGATTTTAGCATGTGACCCTCCCAAAGATCGGTTTATGTGCATTGGTCTTGATTGGTTATGTATAAGTCATAACAATCTTGCCCTGCAAGTCAATATTGAGACCATTTCCGATGTGTCGATCAGCGGTTTCGTCCCGGAAATCAGCCAAATCGAAAATTGGTACTCAATTGGTATGTATCCTGAGGATTCAAAGGACATGCCCTTGATCGCGGCAGTCGCTGTGGATTCTGCCAACTTGTCCGCTGTGGTCAAATTCGCGCTTCCTGGGTTTCCGGTAGTGGCCCCCATGGCGACAAGGGGCTGGCGGTGACGTTGATGCATACGAATGTCGAAGCCATCGGCGATAATCTGTCTTGCCCGCCCGCGGCAAAATGATCAGACCCCAATACGGGATGGCACAAGCCAATCATTGGGGAGAGAAAAATGGCACTTGCGCCAGAGATTGCGCCGCGCGGCGATGCGGCCGTTGGCGAAGGCGGCGGGACGCATGTCGATGCACCCGAACTGCGCCTGTTCGTCATGGGGCTGTTCTTCATTTTTGGCGGAATCACGTCGCTCAACGATGTGATCATTCCGAAGCTGAAAGAACTTTTTACGCTCAATTATACCCAGGCGATGCTGGTTCAATTCTGTTTTTTCACCGCCTATCTGGTGATCGGCATTCCCGGTGCGAAACTGGTCAAGAAAATCGGTTATATGCGCGGTGCGGTTGCGGGATTGCTGACGATGATGGTCGGCTGTCTGCTCTTCATCCCGGCCTCGCAGAACGCGGTCTATGGCCTGTTCCTGCTGGCGCTGTTCGTGCTGGCGAGCGGCGTTGTGATCGTCCAGGTCGTATCCAACCCGCTGATTTCCATGCTTGGAAAGCCCGAGACGGCGCACAGCCGCCTGACTTTTGCGCAGGCATTTAATTCACTGGGCACCACCATTTTTCCGATCGTCGGTTCGGTGCTGATTCTCGGTAGCCTTGCGACCGTCAGCGCCGACCAGTTGTCGGGCGCCGAACTCGACGCCTATCGTACCGCTGAAAGCCAGGCGATCGTGCACGGCTATTTGGGCATTGCGGTGGCGCTGGCGGTGGTTGCCGGTGCGGTGTGGCTGTTTCGCAATCGCTTGCAGGGTGAACGGCACGAGGCGAGCGCCGGGCTTGCCGGCCTTGATTTGCTGAAGCGTCCGCGCTTCGGCTTCGGCGCTCTGTGCATTTTCCTCTATGTCGGGGCGGAGGTGTCGATCGGGTCGCTGATTGTCAGCTATCTTATGCAGCCGGGCGTGATGGCGCTTCCTGAACAGGCCGCGGGCAAGCTGATCGGCCTCTATTGGGGCGGCGCCATGATCGGCCGGTTCATTGGTTCGGGCCTGATGCGTCTGATCAGCCCCGGCAAGCTCCTCGCCGTCGTCGCGGGCGGTGCGATCAGCCTGATTCTGATCTCGACCAATACGGTCGGCGTCGTTTCGGGTTATAGTCTGCTCGCAATCGGCCTGATGAATTCGATCATGTTCCCGACGATCTTCAGCCTCGCGTCCGAAAAGCTCGGCAGCCGTGCTGCCGACGGGTCGGGAATCATCAACGTCGCCATCTTTGGCGGGGCGGTGGTGCCGCTTGCGACCGGTGCGATTGCCGATCTCACGGGGAGCCTCGCCACGGCGCTGTTGCTCCCGGCACTCTGCTATGCCGTCATCGCAGGGTTCGGCTTCTACGCCCGGCGCCCGGCGGTCTGAGCGCACACGGATAGCCGCGGGCGATCGCTCTTGTCTGAGTGATCGCCCGCGGCGCTCCCGCCCCCTCACGGAAAAAGCGACAACTTAGGCCGGGGTCGCCAGCTCGATGCGGTTCCGCCCGCTTTCCTTGGCGCGGTACAGCGCATCGTCGGCGGCTTTCAGCGCGGCGCGCGCCTCGCCATAGCCAAAGACGTCGGCGACCCCGCCGGAGAAGGTGATCTGGCCGAACGGCTCGTCGGTCTTGCGGTTGATCAGCCTGCGCTCGGCGAGGCTGTCGCGCGCCGCGTCGAGCCGCTGCGCGGCGTCGGCCGGCGGCAGGCCGCGGAACAGCATGACGAATTCCTCGCCGCCGTGCCGCGCGACATGACAATGATCATCGGATATTTTCGCCAGCGTGTCGGCGATCAGCTTGATCACCCGGTCGCCCGCCTCATGTCCGTGGAGATCGTTGATTTTTTTAAACTCGTCGATGTCGCAAAAGGCGACGCTCAGCGCTTCGCACTCCGACTTCGCCTCGGCATAATGATGTTCGAGCAGGATTTCAAAAGCACGTCGGTTGGGCAGGCCAGTCAGATAATCGATTTCGGCGTCGCGTTTGGCGCGGGCGAGGCTGCGGCGTAGCGCCTTGGCTTCATCCTCGCTTTTGCGCATATCATTTTCGGCCTTGCGCGTCCGTTCGAGCATCGCGCGGGCGAGCCCGGCGAGGTTGGTGACGAGCTGACCGGTTTTCTGGACCTGTTCGAGGTCGACGACATGCTGTTCGAGTTCGGATCCATAATCGTGCGCGACTGTGCGGGCCGCTTTGGTGTGGGTGGAAAATGTGTCGAGATTGCTTTCGAGCCGCGCGATCAACCGGTCGAGATCGGCCTGATCGGGCATGGCGCCGTCGCTGGCCGCGAGTTCGTTCAACCAGGTCTGGGTGATCACCTCCCCCGATTGCGCCCGCATTGCGATCTTGCGCGCGAGTTGGGGATTAGCGCCGGAAAAGGCCGCGTGTGCCAGCGACAGATTGGCGGGCGACACGTCCAGATCATGATCGATCAGGAAGGACGCGATCGCCTGCGCCAACGCGTGCCTGGCCTGGCGCGGGTCGGGTGGCGGTTCGTCTGTCGGGGCATCGCTTCGTGGGTTTCGAAGCCCCAGCCAATCCAGGAGCCGCCCTACCGGCTCGCGAGATGTTGCATTTGTGGTCATGCGACCATTAACGGGCGCTGGGAGGCAGGTTTAAGCGATGCTAGCGGGCAACGTCGGCTGCGGTGAACGAAACGCTTTCGACCATGTGGCGTGCGAAGGGTGCGAAATCGCCCTGCAGTCCGTGCTTTAGCGCCGCCAGCGCCAGTCCGCGCTGCACGGCGGCGGCCAATGTTTCGGTGGTCAAAAGGCCGTCGATTACGCCCGCCGCAAAGGCGTCACCGGTGCCGATCCGGTCGATGATGGGCGCGATTTCGGCCGTTTCGGTCTGGGCGCAGTCGTCGCGGCGATCGATGCGTGCAACGATCTGATGCTTCGTCGGCTCGACGATATGCCGGGCGGTCGACGCGACGGTTTCGAGCTTCGGAAAGGCGTCGAGGAGCGCCAGCGCGGCGTCGCGGCGCCGGTCGGGACCATCGCCCGAAAAATCGCGGCCGAGCAGCAGCGTCGCGTCGCGGTGGTTGCCGAAAAGAACATCGGCTTCGGCGACGATCGGGCGGAGGGTCGCCGCGGGGTCGCTGTTCCAGCGGCTCCACAGGCGTCCGCGCCAATTGCCGTCGAACGAAATGCGGATGCCGGCAGCGCGTGCGGCGCGCACCGCCGCCAGCGTCGCTTCCGCGCTTTGCGGGCCGAGCGCGGGGGTCACGCCCGAGACGTGCAGCCAGTCGGCCCCGGCGAGCAGTTCGTTCCAACGCCAGTCGTCGGCTTTCGCCGCGGCAAAGGCCGAATCGGCACGGTCATAGACGACTTCGGCGGGGCGCATCGCGCCGCCGGGCAGGTGGTAATAAAGGCCCATGCGTCCGGTGGGGCGCAGCATGTGCGAAGCGTCGACACCGTGGCGGCGCAATTCGCTGGCCGCGGCGTCCCCGATCGGCCCTTCGGGAACGGCGCCAAGCATCCGCACCGGATGGCCGAGCGCCGAAAGAGCGACCGCAACATTGGTTTCGGCGCCGCCGACATAGGCGTCGAGGCGTGGCGATTGCAGCGGAAACTCGCCGGCGGGCACGGCCAGACGCAGAACGGTTTCGCCGAAGCAGGCGATGGTTTTGGTGGGCGAGGTCATCGTGGGTATCCAGTGTCGGGAATGGTGGTGCAAGCGATGCGGACGTCGGTTCCGAAGCGCGCCGTGGCGGTCTGTCCGGGTGCGATCGGATGGACGCCGGTGATCGCCCCGGCCGAGATCCATTGCCCGGGCTCGAGCGTGATCACGCCGTCATGATGAAGCTCGACGAGGAAGCGTAGCGCGCCAAGCGGACCATCGAGCACGCCTGACGGCCGTCCGGTCCCGACATGCACGCCGTCGATCTCGGTCGAAACCTCGATCTCGTCGAAGCCCGCAAGGTCGATCTGCGGGCCGAGGAGCAGGCCGTTGTTGATGCCGACATCGGCGATGATGCTGAAGGGGCTGTGCTCGAAGACGTCGGGCGCAGGTGAACTGGCGACCTCGAATCCCGCGCGGACCACGTCGATATAGGTCCGCGCCTCGTCGTCGCTGTCGATGCGGTGACCGGGGACGCTGCGCAGGCGGAGCATCACCTCGATCTCGATCGCGCTGGCGCCGCCGGCGAAGATACGCGCTTCGCCGGGATTCTCGGCATGGGGATCGGCGCAATATAAAACCGGCCCCGCGAGCCGCGTCGCGTCGAGCAAGGCGACGAGGGGCGGTGGAACGCGCCCGAGCTTCCATCCGGACACCGGCCGGCCAAGCGCGGCGCGCAGCTTGTGCTGGATCGCATAGGCCTCTGCGAGGGTGGCGGGGACGGGGGCAGGGAAAGCCGGCAGCGCCCGGCCGGACAGGCGGGCCTCGAGGAGCGCAGCGACAATGTTCTGCGCGTTGGAGGACGCGCTCATGCGAAAAAATCTCCGGACATCAGGCGAGCTTGGCGCTGAGCAGATAGCGTTCGCGGCTTTCGGCGGCGCGGCGGCGCAGGTCGACGAGCGCGCGCTCTTCGGTTTCGTCGAGCATCGATTCGATCAGGCGGTTGAAATGCTTGCGCATCGCCAGTCGCGCGCCGGCGCCGTCGCGATTGCGCAGTGCCTCGACGACATCGGCATGTTCGGCCTGGCGCACGCTGCCGTCCTTTTGGCATACCATTGCATGGCTGTGCTGTACCTCGGGCAATTCCAGCCGCATCCGCCACAGGCTTTCGATCACATGGATGATCGCCTTGTTGTTCGAGGCGGCGGCGATCGTCATGTGAAATTCACGATCGATCGCGTTAATCTCGTCCTCGCTGGCGCTGGTGTCGGCCATCGCTTCCAGCAGGGTTTCGAGCTTTTCGAGCGTTTCGGCCGAGATTGTCGGCGCGGCGAGCGCGGCGGCTTCGGCCTCGAACAGCGAGCGCGCTTCGGTAAGCTCGAACGCGCTGACCGAGGGGAGGAGGGCATTGTCGCCCGGAAGATGCGGCTGGACATAGGCGCCGGCGCCGGTGCGAATGTGGATCCAGCCCGTCGCTTGCAGCGCGATTTCAGCCTCGCGGATCGTCACGCGGCTGACCTCGAACCGCTCCGACAATTCGCGTTCGCCGGGCAACCGGGTCCCCGGCGGATAGGTTCCGTCGAGAATCAGGCGCCGGATCGTGTCGGCGACATCCTCAAAAAGGCGGCGTTCGGCCATGGTTTAGTCATCTCCCCACATATGTACTGGGGAGTCCATACAATCAGGTATGACAAGTTTGAAGCCCATGACGAAGGTGAAATTCATATTCTCTCCGGGACTTCGCATGCGTGTGCTTCAAGCAGCTTCCGGCTGCACAGAAAGCCGATAGCGCGTTTCATCATCGCCGAATGCTGTTCGCGCGAGAATTTTCCGTGACCGCCGCCGGCGGCGATGAAAAGATCGGACGGTACCGACAGCGCATCGAGCTGCCGTTTCAGGTCGATCGACTGGGCGATCGGAACGATGGGGTCGGCATCGCCATGCGCGATGAAGATCGGCGGATTGGCAGGCGTAAGCCATGTGACCGGCGACATCTGGTGTGCGAGAGCCTCCGCTCCCGCCCCGCCGCCGATCCAGCTTGCGATCGTTGGGTGGCGCGGGTCGGTGCCATTCGCCGTCAGGTCGGTGGGGCCAAAAAAGTCGAGGATAGCCGCTGCCTTGGGCCCGCCTTTGCAGGCGTCGAGGTCGATATCATTGCCGGCCGGGAGCAGCCCGGCCATCAGCGCCAGATGCCCGCCCGCCGAAGTTCCCGAGATGATGATGCGGCTGGCGTCGAAGCCGAATTCCGCTGCATTCGCGCCGATCCAGTGGAGCGCGCAGCGCGCGTCCTGCACCGCGGCGGGCGCGCGCGCTTCGCCGGCGAGGCGATATTGGACGGTCACCACCGACATGCCCGCAGCGAGATAGGGACGAAAGCCTGTCCAGCTCTCGGGCCGCGCGCCGCGCGCCCAGCCGCCGCCGTGAAAATGGATCAGGACGGGGGTGGGGGCTTTGGCCGCAGCGGGGTGGACATAGACGTCGAGGTGGAGCGGTTTGCCTGCGATCGTCAGATAGGGAAGGTCTCTGGCGATCCGCGCCGGGCCCGCCTCGTCCGATGCGGTGGCAGGCGATGCTGTTGCCAGCAAGGCCGCCGCCACGATCGGACCAAGAACGGATCCTTGCATCGCGCGCCTAGATCCGCGCCCGGATGCCGATGAAATATTTCGCGCCATAATAGTGATACTGACGGCTGCTTCCATATACCGGCATATAGGTCGACTTCGGTTCGTTGAAGAGGTTGAGCGCCTCGAAGCGGAGCGACACGCCTTTCATCAGGTTGAGCGAAGCGCGGAAATCGACGGTTTCGCTGGGCCCGACATAGCGCAGCTGGCTGTTGCCGCCGACGAAGTCCTGGAAATATTTCGAACGATAATTGTAGATCGCCTGCAACGACACCGGGCCGATCTCGTAATAGGCCTGCGCCGACAGCACATGCTTCGAATAGCCCGAGATATTGGCGGGGGGGATGATCCCCGGCGTCACCGTGTCGGTCTCGGGATTGTAGATGTCGCCAAGGCGAATGTCCTGAGTCTCGAAATTGGAGTCGGCATAATTATAGCTGACCTTCGCACCGAGGCCGTCGAGCGGCTTGGGCAGGAAGCTGAAGCGCGTCGCCGCGGTCAGTTCGAGGCCGTAGATGCGCGACTTGTCGGGGCTGTTGCGCGTCTGGGTCACCGGAACGGTGATCTGTTGCCCGTCGATCGTGAATGTCTCGTCATAGACGACTGGCTGGAAGCCGCCGCTGAACTGCTTGTAATAGACGGTCGCTGACAGCAGGCTGTCCTTGTTCGGATACCATTCGATCGCAGCGTCGGCATTCCACGACATCAGCGGCTTCAGCCCCGGGCTGCCCGTCGCAGTGATGTTTTTGATCGCATCTTCGATCGAATTGAAATCCGTGCCGTCCTCAAGCGTGAAGCGGCGGCCGGCGCCGAGCGCACTGGGGTTCGGGCGCGACATCGCCCGATAGCCTGCGAGGCGCACTTGGGTGTCAGGTGCAACTTCGAAGATCGCGTTGATGCTGGGCAGTACACGCGTGCTGCTGCTTTTGATCGTCACCGTGTCGAATTCGCCGGAGCTGACGAGCTGAATGTTGCCGCTGACGGGATCGGTTACGACATTGAGGCCGCTGCGCAGACCGTCGGACACGACGCGCGTGTTGACGACGCGGACGCCGAAGTTGCCGCGTACGGGCATATTGCCCAGATCAGCGTCATATTCTGCCATCACATAGCCGGCGAGGGTTCGTTCGGTGACGTCGCGGTTTGCGTCCGAGCGCGTGTCGGCGAGGTTGCCGGGGTCTTCGGTCCCCATATATTCGCGGAACAGGCAATCGACGTCGAAGGTCGCCCAGCTGTTGATGCCATTGCCCTTGGCTGCCGACAGATAATCGGTCTGCGGGAAGGCCTGGCGGCACAGATTGTTGATCCGGCGGTCCTCGCTCATTGCCGGGTTGTAGTTGAAGTCGCCGTTGCGGACGTCATAGTCGCGGTAGGTCAGCTGCGACCAGCGGGCACCGGCCGATATGTTGCTGAAGAAGCCGTCCATTTCATAAGCGGCATCGAACCGGCCCGCGAAAATTTCGTTGTGGCGGCGCACTTCGTCGCGGCGCAGGCGCGCGTCGTCCCAGAAGAGATCATGGTTGTTGAGGTCGAAGCGCGGATCGATGGTGATCGTCGGGACGAAGCTGCCCGGCTTGATTTCATAGGTATAGGGGATGCGCATGTCGTTGAACACGGTGCGCACGCCGTTGACGTCCATCGGATCGGTGCGCAAACGGACGTTGCGCTCGACCTCGGTGCGAATGGTCCGTGAATAGCTGCCGTCGGCCGTCAGCGTCAGGCGATCGTTCGGCTTCCATTCGATCGACAGGCCGCCGCCCAGATACTCTTCCGAGCGCGACAGTTCGGACCCGTTGGACTCGAGCGCGCTCCGGCCGTTCAGCCGCTGCACGATGCCATTTTCGTCATATTCGACGTTGGTCAGGGCATTGCGGCCCTCTGACAGGTTGAGGTCGCGGCGGCTCTCGACATAGGTGCGGTCCGAATACTGGACATCGAGGTTGATGTTGAACTGGTCCGAGGGACGCCACTGGATCGAACCGAACACCGCATCGCGCTTGTCGGTCTCGCTGATCTGGCGGAAGGTATAGGCGTTGGGGACGAGGTAGAAGGGCGCGTCGGCGGCATTGCCGTCACGGATTGCGGTCCAGGTGCTGCTCGCTGCATAGGTTTCTTCGGGGTTGTTGCTGTCGTTGCGCTGGGCGCCGATTGCGATGCCGATCGTATCGTTCGCGAACTGGTCGACATAGCTCACCGTCCCGCGCCAGCCCACGCCGCCCGATCCGCCAACGATACGGTCACCATAAGGGTTGTACTGGGCCTTGACCTCGCCCTGCAGCCGGCGCTTGCCGAAGTCGAGCGGGCGCAGCGTACCGATTTCGATCGTTCCGGCGACGCCGCCTTCAACGAGGCTGGCCTGCTGCGTCTTGTAGATTTTGATGTTGTTCACCAGCTCCGAGGGGAACTGGTTGAAATTGACCGAGCGGTCGCCGCTGCCGTTCGATGCGTCGCGGCCGTTGAAGGTTGCGTTCGAAAGGAAGGGCCCGAGGCCGCGCAGCGCGATTTCGGACGCGTCGCCCTTTTCGCGGTGGGTGGTTGCGCCGGTAATCGTCTGGATCGCCTGGCCAACCGAAAGCGCGGGAAGGTCGCCGATGTCGTCGGCCGACAGCGCGTCGACGATCGCGGTTTCCTGCCGCTTGACGTTGATCGAATCCTGAATCGTCGCGCGGATGCCGCTGACGACGATTTCGTCGCCCTCGTCGCTCGGGGCGGCAATGTCGGCGGCGGCGCTGTCCTGCGCCACGGCGGGCACGGCGACGAGCAACAGCGTCGATCCCGCGCCGGTCAGGAAGGCGGCGCGCAGCGCGCGGACGCGGGTCTGGTTCTGAGAATTCACTTCGGTCTCTCCCTGGTCAAACGAATCTGTTCTGACCAATTCACTTGAGCATCGTAACAAAATTGTCAACAATTGTGTCTATCAAATTGGACTAACCAATGGCGCAATCCAGCGTACCGTCTAACGGACCAGCTGGCTGCGCAGCCCTGGCGCCACGCGGGCGAGCCCCTGCGTCACCAGCCGTGCGGTCACCTCTGCGCCGATGCTCCCCACATGGGTGTAATCGAACTTGCTGGTGACCTGGCCGCGCGGACCATCGCCTTCGATCGGCGGCGGAGCAGGTGGCGCAGGACGCGCGGTTAGCGTGGTTCCGGCGCGCGCGGCGGCCAGTTCCTCGGGGGTAGGCGCTTCCTGCGCGAGCTTGGTGGCCATCTCGGCGCCCATTTCCTGCACCTGCGCCGCGCTGAGCGCGTTGAGGTCGACCAGCGGCACGTCGAGCGCCTTCGCAACGCCGCGCACCTGATCGGACCAGCTGGAGAGGCTGTTCTTGAGCTTGCCGTCCTTGAACTCGCGCCGGGTCAGCGGAGTGACGAGAACGGGGATTGCGCCCTTGGCGCGGACCTCTTCGACGAAGCGGCGCAAATTGGCGGGAAATTCGGTTTTCTCGTCCGTCCGGCGTTCGGGTTTGGTCGACTGGTCATTATGCCCGAACTGGATGAGGACATAGGTTTCGCGATAACCGGGCACGCCCGCCTCCGCGAGGACGATGTCCCATCCGCCTTCCTGGCGATAGCTGCGTGTGCTGCGTCCGCCGCGCCCTGTGTTCAGGCACGCGACCGACGATTTCACATGCTGTGCGCAAAAGGCACCGCCCCAGCCGCTGTGCGGCGCCATCGTCGAATCGCCGACCAGAATGACTTTGTAGGGCAGAAGGGGCGGCGCATCGCTGCGCTCGCCCTCCTGTGCCTGCGCGCCGCTTGCAAGTGCAGCGGCCATGACCCCGGTAAGAAGCCGGCGCATAATCCTCTCCCTTAAATGCGATCAGGAAAAATAGAGTCCGCCGTTCACGTCGAGGCAGACCCCGGCGAGGAAGCTGGCGGCCGGCGACGCGAGATAGACGATGGTTTCGGCGACCTCGTCGGGATGGCCTTCGCGGCGCAGCGGGGTGTTGCCCGCGGTGGCGGCGCGGCCTTCGGGCTTCGAGAAGATGTCGTGGAAGCTGGTGCCGATCAGGCCCGGGCAAACGGCGTTGACGCGGATGCCCTGCGGCCCGAGCTCCTTCGCCAGCGAGCGGGTATAGGTCATCAGCGCGCCCTTCGCCGTCGCATAGACCGAAGCGCCGGGGCCACCGCCGTCGCGTCCGGCCTGCGACGACACGTTGACCACCGACGAACCCTCGCCAAGGAACGGCTGGGCCGCCTGAAGGACGAGGAAGACCGATTTCAGGTTCAGCGTCATGACATGGTCGAAAAAGGCTTCGTCCATTTCGCTCAGCGTCTTGCGTGCGACCATGCCGCCCGCAAGGTTGACGAGAATGTCGAGCCGGCCGCTGAACGCGACGCCGACTTCTTCGAGCATCGTTTTGACCGCGGCGCTGTCGGTGACGTCGGCCTGGATCAGGAAGGCGTCGCCGCCGGCGGCCTTGATCGTCGCCAGCGTTTCCTCGGCGGCTTCGCGGCCGCTGTTATAGTTGATCGCGACGCGCGCGCCGGCGCGGGCGAGGGCGATCGAGACCGAGCGGCCGATATCGCGTCCGCCGCCGGTGACGAGTGCAGTTTTGCCCTGGAGAGTCATTCTGTTTTTTCCTTATTTTTGGGTGTTAGAGGGGGTGGTGGTGACCGGTTCGACGCGACCGCCGACCAGCCAGAAACAGAGGAACGAGATGGGCACGATCGCCGCGCTCAGCGCGAAGATCGGCGCGTAGCTCGTCTTGGTGAGCACGGGGACGAGCCAGGTGGTGATCAGCGTCCCGGCGACCGCGGCAGTGCCGCTGATCCCCGCGAGGCTGCCGACCGCGCCGCCGCCGAAATAGTCGCTTGGCAGCGTCTGGATGTTGCCGATCGCCATCTGGAACCCGAACAGGATGCACGCGATCAGCAGCACCGCGGTCAGCGGATCATCGGCGCCCATCGTGAACAGCAATGCCGGCAGCATGATCGCGCAGCCGATGGCGATGGTCAGCGTCCGCGCCTTGTGAACGCCGCCGCCCGCGGTGATGATCCGTCCCGACAGCCAGCCGCCGAACAGGCTGCCGATCATGGCGCCGACGAAGGGAACCCAGGCGAACATGCCGATCTGCTTGACGTCGAAGCCAAAGGTTTCGGCGAGATAGATCGGCAGCCACGATACGAAGAGCCACCACACGGGGTCGAGGAAGAAGCGCGACAGGATGACGCCCCAGCTCTGGCGATAGCGCAGCAGTTCGCCGAGCGGGATACGGCGCCCTTCATCGCGGCCCGCCTCGGTGCGACCGGTCAGAATATATTCGCGCTCTTCCTCGCTCAGACCCGGGTGCTTTTCGGGATCGGCCTTGTAGAACCAGAGCCAGGGCAGCAGCCACAGAAAGCCCAATATGCCGATGACGAGGAAGGTCCCGCGCCAGCCGAAATAGACGAAGAGCAGCGCGACGAGCGGGGCAGAGACGATGCCGCCGAGCGACGCGCCGGCGTTGAAGATGCCCTGCGCCAGCGCACGCTCGCGCGACGGGAACCACAGCGCATTGGCCTTGGTCGCGCCGGGCCAGTTGCCCGCTTCGCTGACGCCGAGCGTCGCGCGCAGGACGGTGAGCAGCGGCAGCGAACGGACGAGGGCGTGCGCCGCGATCGACAGCGACCAGACGATGATCGAGAGGGCAAAGCCCATCCGCGTGCCGATGGCGTCGAAGATTCGCCCGAAGAGCGACTGGCCGAAGGCGTAGAAGATCATGAAGATCGTCACCAGCAGCGCATAATCTTCCTTGGTGGCGCCGATGTCCTTCGACACTTCGGGCCACATCACGGCGAGCGCGTTGCGGTCGATATAGTTGATGACGGTCGCCAGGCCGATCAGCCCGATGACGCACCAGCGGAAGCGCCCCTTGATATTGCTCATTTCTTCGCTCCGGTTTTGGCGAGGTCAAAGCGGCCGACGGGGCCGGTCCACGCGAGCGCGCGTCCATCGACCGTCACGCTATGCTTTGTGCCCGCCGCGACATCGTCGGCGACGGCAATCGCGAGGCGCCGCCCGTCGATCAATGTGACGAGGATCAGGTCGGCGGTGCCTTCGCGGCGCTGTTCGAGCGCGCTGACCCGCGCGCTGCTGGCGACGGTGGTTTCGGCCGACGCGTCATATTCGCCATGCGGTTCGAGCAGGCTGACGAACGTCGCGTCGCCGGCGCCATCGACGCGCTGGATCAGCGCGGGTTCGCGGCGCAGGTTGAACTCGGGATCATTTGCGCCGCTTTCGGCAACGATGAAGCGCGCGCCCGCGGGCGGCGCCATATGATAGCTGTAGAAGCGGCTTCCCTGCATCCAGGTGAGCCGCGCCTTGCCCGCCTTCGTTCCTTCGCCATCGACCCACAGATGCTGATAGCCATTGGCTTTCCCCAGCACCGGCCGTTCGGCGAGGTTGCGGGCAAAGGCGATGTCGCTGTCGATGATGTGCCCCGAAAAATGGAGCGGCAGGTCGTAGCGGTGCCTGGTGCCGCTTGATGCGCGAAGCAGGTCGAGCGTCAGCGGATTGGCGAGGCCAGGGACGTCGAGGAGCAGCAGCGCGCGGCGGAAGCGTACATCCTTGTACGCAGTGCCAATCTCGGCGATCGAATAGCGCGTCGGACCGTCGAGTGCGGTAGCGAGCTGCTGCGTCGGATATTTTTCGCCTGTTTTCCAGTTGCCTGCGAAGTGGCTTTGTTCATCGACAACAAGAGTGTTGTGCGCGACCGTCGTACTCGCCCAACTGTCGTTTTCGGGCAGGTAGCGTCCGCCGCGCTTCGCTTCGACGTTCAGGAAGCGCGCGGCGCCATAGTCGGTCACGACCGCGCCGGTCTCGTCATAATAGAGCCAGCCGAGCCGGTCGAAATGGCCATGCCCCATGCCTTGCACGCTGTTCTTCGCGACAAGCAGCGGCCCTGTCGCATCGGGCTTGCTACGCAAAAGGACGAGCGCGCCCTGCTTGCCGTCAGGGCCGTCGCCGAACAGGCGCGAGGCGAATGGCCAAGGCTTTTGTTTACTCGCCGCGAGGTCGGCCGCAAGCGCTTCACCCGCGGGCGTGAGCACCGTGCGGCCTTGCCAGTCGGCGATCGACAGGAAGCTGGGATCTTTCGTCGCGGCATAGGCAATAGCGACCGCGTGGTAGAGTTCTTCGGTGCGCAGGCTCTTGTCGGGCATCGCGTCGTTGAGCGGCAGGAAATAGCCGTCGTGGGTGACGTCGATCGCGGCGCGCACGGCCTTCAGGACGATGCCGTCGCGATATTCGAAAATTTTGCGATCGGGGTCGTTCGCCGCGATTGCAGATGCGAACACGACAAAAGGTTGCAGTGCATAGCGTTGATAATAGGGGCCTTCGGCATAATAGCCGTCGGGCGAAAAGAGCAGGTCGAGCTGGCGCAGAAAGCCCGCCTTGCCGCTCTTGTCGAGCCCCAGCAGCGCCTTGTCGACGAGATCGCGGTCGCCGAGCAAATAGCCCGAAAGGCCGACGCCGGCTGCCGCCCAGGTCGCATGATTGTGGATGCGATTGATCACCTCGGGCGAGCCGTCGGACAGGAAGCGCGCCATCGGGCGGATCACATTGTCGTCGATGCGCGCGCGGTCGGCCGGAGAGAGCGCGTCGCGGATCGCGCCATAGCCCTGCGCCGCATTCACGAGGAACACGCTGTCGTTCAGACTCTGCCAGAACAGCCGGCCGGGTATCTGATTGGCGGCGGCGGGGTGGGGGCCGAGCTTGGGATAAAGGTCGGCATAGGCGAGCAGCAGGTCGCGGACGTGGTCGCGGTAGCGGACATCGCCGGTCAGGCGGTACAACTGGCCGCCTTCGAAGATAGTGCGATAGTTGCGCTTATGCTGTTCGTGGGTGACGCCGCCGCCCGGATCCTTGGGGACCGGAACATGAATGCCGGCGCGGATCGAGGCGTCGACGCTTGCTTGCGCGCGCTCGACCTCGGCCGCGAACGGCGGCGAGCGCAGCTTCTGTGCGGTCGCCGGGGGCGTCTGCGCCGGTGCGGGCATGGCAAGCGTTGCCGCGCCGGCGGCGAGCAAAAGGGCGAGGGTGCGGGTCACGGGCGGGCCTCCACGATATTGTCTGACAGGTTTGCGCGGACCGGCCCCTTATAGGCGAGTTCCTCGATCCGGGGCTCGGGGGTCGCGATAAAGCGGTTTTTGGCGATGCGTGTGTCGGGGGTGCCGACCGAATGGACCACTGCGACGGGCGCCGAACGGGTGAAGTCATTGCCGGTGATCGCGGCGTGCTGAACACCCGTCAGGCGCAGCGACGCACCGTCGGCGCCGCTGTCGATGACCTGCGATCCGCTCATCGCAAACCACGGGCCAAAGGTGCTCTCGTCGCTGCCCTTGCGCAGCAGGTCGGCGACCATGCCGACGCGCGCGAAATGGCTGTCGGCGATCGTCAGCCGCTCGACCGGATACCAGCCCTTGGGCGCTTGCTCGCCGGTGCCGAGGACGACCGCGCCCGCCATATCGGCAAAGCGGCTGCCGGTGATGTCGATCGCATCGGCGAAGGTGCCGGGCGCCATGACGATGCCGTCGAGCCGCGCTTTCGCACCGGGACCGCGTACCGTGACGCCTTGCATTGCAATATTGTAATTGGGTGCGGCACCCGCTTCGACCGCAACGAGCGCTGCGTCGGTGTGTGCTGCGCTTGCGTCGATCGCGACATTCTCGAGGCGGAGACCGCCGCCGGCCGCAATTCGCGCGAATCCGCCTTCGGCGAGGTGCAGCACGGTTTTCTCATCCTTCTGGCCTGCGATGGTCAGGCGATGATGGACCGCAACCGGGGCCATGACGTCATATGCGCCGGGCGCGAGTGCCAGTGTATCGCCGGCCTGTGAAGCGCCGATCGCCTCGGCCAGCGACGCCGCCGGGGCGAGGGGGATGGTGCGGCCGGCGCCGAAAGCGGCTTCGGCAGTGGTCGACCGATACCAGGGTGCGCCGACCTCTGCGCGCTTTACCGGCATCAGATCGCGCGGCGCGCCAACATTCGCGAGTGCGTCGTCGGTCGGATAGAGCAGGCCGTTCGCTGCGCGGACGAGCGCAATGTCGCGCTGTTCGACGCCGCTGGTCAGCAGGGGCCTGGCGACTTTGGCCTCGACATTGCTCGCCAGCGCGATGCCGGCGATGTCCCCGTCTGCGCGAAACGGGTCGCTGCCGTTCACGCCCGCGATCAGATTGTGGCTGAAACGGCTGCCGACAGGCGACGCCGAGCGTTCGGCGTCGGCGCCTGCGGCAAAGGTGATGCGCGCGCTGTCGACGATCGAATTGCGCTCGATCACGGCGTTGGCGACTTGATGATAGCGGTTGATCACGGAGTCAGGAACACCGTTCATCACACTGATTGCGCTCTTTAAATCCTTACCTGCGAGGCCCTCGAAATAATTGTCGCGGACGACCTGGTCGCGGTTGATGATGCGGACGCCACCGCTGTCGGGGACGTTGTTTCCGAAGAAGATGTTACGCTCGACCAGATTGCCGTTTCCGTGGCGCAGCACAAAGGCGCCTTGCGACGCGAGGACGAGGTTTTCGCGCAGGATATTGCCGCCCGACTTGACCGACACGATTTCGACCTCACCGCTGGTGCGGTCGAAAATATTGCGTTCGACGATCGTGTTGGAGGCCGAAAGCGATTCTTCGCTGGTGCCGATGCGGATCGTTTCGCCGCCGTTCGAGCCCAGTGGCGGGCGCGGGCCGAAATAATTATGGTCGATGCGGTGGCGGTTATCGAGCGGCTGGCCGGCGCGGCGGATGACCGCGAGGGTGACGCCCGCATTCGTCTTGCCCTCGAAATGCGAATGGTCGACGCGGTTGCCGGTGCCGTAGAGCGCAACCCACATATCCTCGGCGCGGCGATCGGTCTTGCTGTAACCGTCGATCACGACTTCGGTGACGCGCGAATCCTGCGCGAATGACCTGGAATCGCGGCGGAAGGAAATCACTTCGCTCGTCGGGCTGAAGCCGTTGCGGAAGATCAGGCCCGATACGACCAGATGGCGTCCGCCGAGGCGGAGGTTCGACTGGCCGGTCAGGACGACCTTGCCTTTGGTCTGGACGGTGAGGGTGATCGGCTTGCCGGCACGGCCCTCGCCGGTGAACACGGCCTGGAAGTCGCGCCATTCGCCGTCGGCGAGAAGGATCGAGTCGCCTGCCTTCGCGGCCTTGACCGCCGCTTTGAACTGGGCCTGGTCGGCGACCAATATGTCGCGGGCGAGCGCCGGGTGGGCCGCCGAAGCCATGATCGCCAATGTTAAAGCAGTCCGCAGCAGCATAGCGTCCCTTCCCGAGGAATGTCTTATGCGTCATTGGACTATACAAGTGGTATGACGATATCAACCCACTTTGATAGGCGATCTTCCGAACCAATTCAGATGACAGATAGGCGAGGGGGCGCGCTGGCGCGAATGGCCGACGCAGGATCGTTGCGAAACGGGTCGGGGGCCGGGGGCGGCGCAGCAAGCCGCGCCCGCCACGGGTCAGCAGGTCAGGGCGGCCTCGAACAGGCCCTGGAAGCGCGCGATGCACTCGTCGGGGTTGGCGACATCGTTGACGTCATCGACCATCATGATGGTGCGCAGGACGCTAACACCCGTCAGGATAGCGAGCAGCATGCTGGCGCGAAGCGCGCCATGTTCGCCGCCGATCAATTCGGTGAGCGGGCCGAGTATGTCGAGATGGACGAGGTCGCGGATGATCTCGCCAGCCTGCGGAGAGGAGGCCGATCGCAGCATGATGATGAACATCTCCATCCGTTCCTGCAGATCGTCACCCTCGTCTTCGGCAATGAGTCGGGCGAGATAGGCTGGAAGTTCGGACAGATTTTGCGGCTCGCGGAACAAATTGGGTCGCGCGTCGTTTGACACGACTTCGCGGAACAGATTCTCTTTGCCGCCGAAGTAACGGCTGATCAGTGCGACATCGACTCGGGCGTCGCCGGCAATGTCGCGCAACCCGACACTGTCATAACTTTCGCGTAGAAAGCGCTGATGTGCTGCGGCTAAGATGGTGGCGCGGGTCGCGACAGCATCGCGTTTTTTTATAGTTGTGCTACTCTCCATGCTATTGCCTTTATACGCTTGTGAAAATAAATCAACAGCCGTTGACTTGCGAAGGAACCCGGACTAATCGCCGCAACCCGGCATCGGGCAGCTCTCCCCCCCTCCCAGCTGCCCGGTGTCGGACCGCCCAGACAGAAAAGATCCCAAAGCCATGATGAAGCGCCAGGCCCTCGCGCCCCTCCTGTTCCTTTCGCTCATGCTCACCGGCTGCTCCGGCGCCGACGATGCACAGGGCGGCCCCCCGGCCCTGCCGGTGACGGTTGCCAAGCCGCTGGTGCGCGAAGTCACCGAATGGGATGACTATGTCGGCCGCTTCGAAGCGGTGGACAGCGTCGAGGTGCGGCCGCGCGCGTCGGGTTACCTCCAGCGCTCGCATTTCACCGATGGCCAATATGTCCGCGCAGGGCAATTGCTGTTCACGATCGACGCGCGCCCGTCGCAGGCTGCGCTCGACCAGGCCCGCGCTCAACTGGCGCGTTCGCAGGCGACGCTTGCCAATGCCCGCACCGAACTCGCGCGTTCCGAAACGCTCGCCAAGTCGCAGGCTGCGAGCCAGGAAGAAGTCGAATCACGCCGCGCCGCCGTTCGCACGGGCGAGGCCGATGTCGCCGCCGCCCGCGCCGCGATCCGTGGATCCGAACTCAATGTCGGTTTCACTCGCGTTACCGCGCCGATCTCGGGCCGTGTGTCGCAGCGGCTGGTCGATCCCGGCAATTCGGTCACTGCCGACCAGACGGTGCTGACGACGATCGTTTCGACCAATCCGCTGCATTTCACCTTCCAGGGTTCGGAAGCGAGCCTGCTCGACTATGAACGTCAGGGCGACGAACTGGAGGGTTCGCCGGTTCGCATCCGCTTGCAGGGCGAAACCGACTATACGCGTACCGGCCGTATCGATTTCGTCGATAATGCGCTGAGCAGCGGGTCAGGGACGATCGCGGTGCGTGCGGTGGTGCAGAATCCCGACGGCAAGCTGCGTCCAGGCCTGTTTGGCCAGCTTCAGCTCGCAGCATCGGCGCCGCGTCCGGCGATGATGTTGCCCGATACCGCGATCGTCACCGATGGTGCGCGCCGGGTCGTTTACGTGATTGGCAAAAAGGACGTCGTGCAGGCGCGGCCGGTTCAGCTCGGTCCCGTCATCGGCGGCCTGCGGGTCGTCCGTTCGGGGATCACCGAACAGGATCGCGTCATTGTGAACGGCATTCAGCGCGCGCGGCCGGGCCAGCCCGCAAAGGTTGAAGCCGGGACGATTAGCGCCGACGGGAAGGTGCTGACGCCGAAGGCCGCCGCGCCCGCCGCCAAGCCCAAGGGTGACGCGAAGTGAATTTCAGTCGCTTTTTCGTCGACCGGCCGATCTTTGCGGCCGTTATCGCGATCTTCATCACGCTGATTGGCGCCTTCGCCTATCCGCAGCTTCCGCTCGCCCAATATCCGGAGATCGCCCCCCCGACGATCAGCATCAACGCCGCCTATCCCGGCGCCTCGTCCGAAACGATCGCCGAAACGGTCGCTGCGACGCTGGAGCAGGAGATCAACGGCGTTGAAAATATGCTGTATCTGCAGTCCTCGTCGACGCAGGGTGCGGCGCAGATAACGGTCACTTTCCAGCCCGGGACCGACCTCGATGCCGCGCAGGTTCTCGTGCAGAATCGCGTCGCCCTGGCCGAACCCCGCTTGCCCGAACAGGTGCGCCAGATTGGCGTGCAGGTGAACAAGCAGGAAAGCGGCTTTCTGATGATCGTCGCGCTGACCTCGACCGACCCGGCGATCGATGTCGATTATGTCGGCAACTATGCCAATTCGACGCTGCGCGACCGGCTGCTTCGCCTTGAAGGCGTCGGCGGCGTGCAGATTTTCGGCGGCGGCAATTATTCGATGCGCGTGTGGATCGACCCCGACAAGGCGGCCGCGCGCAACATGACTGCGCCCGAAATCATCGCGGCACTGCAAAGCCAGAACGTACAGGTCGCCGGCGGTTCGGTTGGCGCTCCGCCTTATGGCAAGGGCAATCCCGCTTTTGAGCTTCCCGTCGAAGTTCTCGGCCGCCTTGTTACGCCCGAGCAATTTTCGAACGTGGTGATCAAGACCGACACCCAAAATGGTGCAATCACCCGGTTGAAGGACGTGGCGCGGGTCGAGCTTGGCAGCCAGGATTATGGCGTACGCGGCGTGTTCGACGGCCGCGAAGGCGTCGGCATGGCGGTGATTCAGCAGCCTGGTGCCAACTCGCTGAACGCTGCCAATCTGGTGCTGGAGGAAATCAAAAAGGCCTCCGACGACTTCCCCCCGGGGCTCGAATATTCGATTCCGTTCAACCCGACCGAATATGTCCAGGCATCGGTGACCGCGGTGCAGGAAACGCTGGTCGAGGCGATCATCCTTGTCGTGCTCGTCGTGCTCGTCTTCCTCCAGACGTGGCGCGCTGCGATCATCCCGATTGTCGCGATTCCCGTCGCGCTCGTCGGCACCTTCTTCGTCCAGCTTGCGCTCGGTTATTCGATCAACTCGCTGTCGCTGTTTGCGCTGGTGCTTGCGGTCGGGATCGTCGTCGATGACGCGATCGTCGTCGTCGAGGCGGTCGAAAAACATATGCGTGACGGGCTGAGCCCGCGCGAAGCCGCGCACCGGACGATGGGCGAAGTGTCGGGCGCGCTGGTCGCGATCAGCCTCGTGCTCGTCGCGGTGTTCGTGCCGACGGCTTTCGTTCCCGGTATCCCCGGCATCTTCTATCAGCAGTTCGCGGTGACCATCGCGGCGGCGACCATGTTCTCGTTGCTGACGTCGCTGACGTTGTCACCGGCGATGGCGGCGCTGTTCCTGAAGCCGCACGAAACCGGTCATCGCGAAGAGCCGAAGAACCCGATTATGCGCTTTGGCCGCCGCGCGGCGGACAAGTTCAACACCGGATTCGACAAGCTGGCCGACCGTTATGGCCGCACGACGGCGACGCTGGTGCGCAAGACGGGGCTGATGCTGATCATCTATGCGGTGCTGCTCGCCTTCACTGGCTGGCGGCTGACCGACACGCCGACGGGCTTCATTCCCGATCAGGATCAGGGCGTGCTGATCGGCGTGGTCCAGTTGCCGCCGGGTGCGTCGCTCGACCGGACCAGCGAGGTGCTGAAACGCGCGCAGAAGGTCGTTGCCGGTATCGAAGGCGTCGACAGCATTTCGACTTTTGCGGGCCTCGACGGATCGAGTTTCTCGACCGCGTCGAACGCCGGCACGATGTTCATCCGCCTGACCGACTGGGGCGAGCGCGGGAAAGAGCGCAGCGCCGTGGCGTTGTCGCAGCAGCTGTCGGGCGCCATGGCGGCCGCGCTGCCCGAAACCAATGCCTTTGTCATCGCACCGCCCGCGGTACCGGGTCTTGGCACCGGTAACGGCTTCACCATGATGCTTCAGGCATCGGGCGGCGGCAGCTATCGCGAGCTGGAGCAGGTGACCGGCGCGATGATGGGCGCTGCCCAGGAAGAGCCCGACGTGACGCAGGTCTTCTCGCTGTTCAACACCGGAAGCCCGCGCATCTTTGCCGATGTCGATCGCGACAAGGCGTTGATGCTGGGCGTCGATCCGGGGCAGGTTTACTCCGCGCTCGGCACCTATCTGGCCTCGACCTATGTCAACGACTTCAACTTCCTCGGTCGCACCTTCCGCGTGACGGCACAGGCAGAGCCGACGTCGCGCAGCAAGATCGAGGATGTCGGACGGTTGCAGGTTCGCTCGACCTCGGGTGAGATGGTGCCGCTGGCATCGGTCGCGACCTTCCGCGACGATAGCGGTCCGACGCGTGTCGTCCGTTACAACATGTTCCCCGCAGTCGAACTGCAGGGGGCTGCGGCGCCGGGCGTCTCGTCGGGCGCGGCGCTGGTCGCGATGGAGCAATTGGCCGCCAAGACGCTGCCGTCGGGTTTCACCTATGAGTGGACAGGCCTCGCCTATCAGGAAAAGGCGGCGGGCAGTGGCGCGGTGCTGATCTTCCTGCTCGCAGTGGTGTTCGTCTTCCTTGTGCTCGCGGCGCAATATGAATCACTGCCGCTACCGCTCGCAGTGATCCTGATCGTGCCCATGTGCATATTGGCGGCGATGCTCGGGGTTAATTTGCGCGGGATGGACAATAATATCCTCGTGCAAGTGGGGCTGGTCGTGCTCATCGCGCTCGCGGCAAAGAATGCGATCCTGATCATCGAGTTCGCCAAGCAGGCCGAGGAGCAGGACGGGATGAACGTGCTCGATGCGGCGGTCCATGCCGCGCGGTCGCGCCTCCGCCCGATTCTGATGACCAGCTTTGCCTTCATCTTCGGCGTCATCCCGCTCGCGATCGCGACCGGGCCGGGGCAGGAGATGCGGCAGGCGCTGGGCACCTCGGTGACCTTCGGCATGCTGGGTGTGACCGTGTTTGGTCTGATCTTCACCCCCGTCTTCTATGTCGTCTGCCGTCGCCTCGGTGACCGGGTGGCGCGGCGCGGCGCGGACAAAACAGAGAATGCGGACGAAACGCCGCTGGAGGCTCAATAATGAACCGCACATTGTTGCTCACCGCCGTTGGCGCGCTCGCGCTGACCGGCTGTACGGTCGGTCCGGCCTACGTGTCGCCGACCCCCGCGGCGCCATCGCAGGAGCCGTTCCTCGAAACCGGCAAATCGCCGGCCTTCACCGGCGAACAGCCGCCGGGCGAATGGTGGAGCCTGTTCGCCGATCCCACGCTCGACGCGCTGGTTAAAGAGGCGCTGGCCGCCAACACCGATCTGCGCGTTGCCGCGGCGAACCTCGCGCAGGCGCGTGCCGTGCTGAACGAGTCGCGCGCCGGACGCCTGCCGACGACCAGTATCAGTTCCGGCGGTACCTATGCACGCCAGCCGAGCCCGCTCGGAACCGGTTCGGTCGAGGGCGAAAGCTATAACGTCGGGCTCGACGTCGGCTATCAGATCGACCTGTTCGGGCGGGTCGGCAGCGCGATCCGCGCTGCCCGGGCCGATGCCGATGCGGTGCAGGCGGCGTTCGACTTGACGCGCATCACCGTCGCCGCTGAAACGACGCGCGCCTATACCGACGTCTGTTCGTTCAACCGGCAGGTCGCGGTGGCCGAAGAGACGCTGCGTATTCAGGAGCGCACTTTCGACCTGACGCGCCGCCTCTATGAGGGGGGGCGCGCGACCCGGCTCGAAACCGGGCAGGCGGGCGCGCTGCTCGAACAGACGCGTGCGTCGATCCCGACGCTGACCGCACAGCGCTCGGCGGCGCTTTATCGTCTTGCGGTGCTGACCGGCAAGCCGCCGGCAGAGGCGCCGACAGCGGTGCTGCAATGCCAGGCCGCGCCCGAACTCAATCGGGCGGTGCCGGTTGGCGATGGCGCATCATTGCTCGCGCGGCGTCCCGACATTCGCCGCGCCGAACGCCAGCTCGCCGCCGCCGCCGCGCGGGTCAATGTCGCGACGGCGGATCTCTATCCCAGCATCAGCCTCGGCGGATCGATCGGATCGACGGCAAATTCGATTTCGGGACTCGGCAAGTCCGACGGCTTCCGTTTTTCGATCGGTCCGCTCATCTCGTGGAATTTCCCCAATATGGCGGTCGCGCGGGCGCGGCTGGGGCAGGCTGAAGCGGGCGCCGATGCGGCGCTGGCGACCTTCGACGGCACATGGCTTGGCGCGCTCGAGGAAACCGAAAGCGCGCTCGCGCGTTATGCGGGCGAACTCGACCGGCTTGCGGCGTTGCGCCGGGCGGCGGACGAAGCGGGCGAGGCGGCGCGGATCGCGCGGTTGCGCTACGAAGCAGGTCGCGAGAGCTTCCAGGTCGTGCTCGACGCCGAACGCACACTCGCGGGCATTCAGGCGAGCATCGCCCAGTCGGAGCAGCAGCGCGGAACCTATCTGGTGTCGCTGTTCCTCGCGCTCGGCGGCGGCTGGCAGGAAGCCCCTGCCGCGGGCTGAGCGATTATTTCAGGCGCAATGGCAGGCCCGCGGCGACGAAGCTGACTTCGTTCGCTGCGGCCGCCGCCGCCTGATTGACGCGGCCGGCCTCGTCGCGAAAGCGGCGGGCGAGGGCGTTGTCGGGGACGATCCCCAATCCGATCTCATTGGAAACAAGGATCAACGGTCCCGTCGCTTCGCCCATCGCGGCGACGAGGTCGGCGGTCGCGCTCGCGATATCGCGTTCGGCGTGCATCAAATTCGACACCCACAGGGTCAGGCAGTCGATCAGCAATAATTTTCCGGGCGCCGCCTGTATGCGGATGGCGTCGCCGAGCGCGAGCGGCACCTCGACCGTATCCCAGCGCGGCCCGCGGTCGGCACGATGATGCGCGATGCGCTCTGCCATCTCGTCATCGAACGCCTCGCCAGTGGCGATGAAAATCAGGTCGCCGTCAAAGGCTTCGGCGAGCATCTGTGCATGGCGACTCTTGCCCGAGCGCGCCCCACCGAGGATCAGATGCGACAAGCCCGTCATCGGTCCGCACCCCGCGCAATATCGAGCATCCGGTCGATCGCGACATGCTGTTCGAGCTCGGCCGCGATATCGTCGAGCGCAGCATCGACCGCCGCGCCATAATCCGCGCCGCTCGCAACCTGACCGAAGCGCTCGAGCAGTGCGCGCCGTATGTCGGCGCTGGCGAACAGGCCGTGTAAATAGCTACCCATCACCTGACCATCGCTACTGATCGCGCCTTCGCCGCGCCCGTCGATCGTTGCAAATGGTCGTGCGGTGTCGGGACCAGAGGTTTCGCCCATATGCATTTCATATCCTTCCACCGCCGCGCCGAGTGCGGAGCCGCGAACATGGCGCAGCGTCTTCGCCGGTGACAGGATCGTTCCAACGTCGAGCAGCCCCAGCCCTTCGGAAAGCGTCGCCGCGCCCTCGATCCCGTCCGGGTCGGCGACGCTGCGGCCGAGCATCTGATATCCCCCGCACAGACCAAGGATCAACCCGCCGCGCCGACGGTGCGCGTGGATGTCGATATCCCATCCTTCGCTGCGCAGCGCGGCGAGGTCAGCGATCGTCGCCTTCGATCCGGGCAGGACGATCAACGCGGCCTCAGCCGGGATCGGCTGTCCCGGCGGCACCATCACGAGCCGAACGGCGGGCTCGAGCTTCAGCGGATCAAGGTCGTCGAAGTTCGAAATGCGCGGCAGAATCGGGCAGGCGATCATCACACGCCCGTCCTCGGCCTTGCCATGCCGTTCGAGGATCACCGCATCCTCGCTCGGGAGATGTTTTGCGGCGGCGAGCCAGGGAATAACGCCGAAACCTTCCCAGCCAGCGCGCCGCTCTATTTCGCGATAGCCATCCTCGAACAGGGCGGGGTCGCCGCGGAATTTGTTGATCAGAAAACCGCGGATCATCGCCGCGTCATCGGCATCGATCACCGCCCGGGTGCCGACGATCGAGGCGATCACGCCGCCGCGGTCGATATCGCCGATTAGGATGACCGGGACATTGGCGGCGCGCGCGAAGCCCATATTGGCGATGTCGCCCGCGCGCAGGTTGATCTCGGCGGGCGATCCAGCGCCTTCGACGACGACGATATCGCACTGCGCACGAAGGCGGTCATAGCTTTGCATGACCTCGGCGATCAACGCGCCGCGCGCTTCGCGGAAATTGCCCGAGCCCAGCGTGCCGCGCACCCGGCCATGGACGATCAATTGCGACGTGCGGTCGGCCTGCGGCTTCAGCAGCACCGGGTTCATGTCGCTATGCGCTTCGACGCGGCAGGCGATGGCCTGCAAAGCCTGCGCGCGCCCGATCTCGCCGCCGTCGATCGTCACCGCGGCATTGTTCGACATATTCTGGGGTTTGAAGGGGCGCACGGTGAGGCCGCGATTGGCAAGCGCGCGGCACAACCCCGCGACAAGCACCGACTTGCCGACGTCGGACCCGGTGCCCTGCAGCATCAGCGCAGCCATGTCGCGCCTCCCGCGATCAGCCACAAGAGCAGGCAGGCGCCCAGATAAAAGCGCAGCGCGCGGTCGATATCGTCGGCATTGGCTTGCGCGCGGCCATCACCGATCCAGGGCTTGTCATGCATTGCGCCGTCATAGGCGATGGGCCCCGCGAGGCGAACTCCCAAAGCACCCGCCATCGCGGCTTCGGGCCAACCGGCGTTGGGCGAGGCGTGCTTGCGCGCATCGCGCCACAAGGTCCGCCATCCGCCGCGACCTGCGAGGCAGATCAGCAGGCCCGACAGGCGTGCGGGAAGGAAATTGGCCATATCGTCGATGCGCGCCGCAGCCCAGCCGAAGGCGCGCCAGCGCGCCTCGCGGTGACCGATCAGGCTGTCGGCGGTGTTGACCGCCTTATATACCCAGACGCCGGGCAGGCCGAACAGGAGCAGCCAGAACAAGGGCGCTGCGACGCCGTCGCAAAAACTTTCGGCGAGGCTCTCGATCGCGGCGCGGGCAACTCCGGCTTCGTCCAATATTGCGGTGTCGCGGCCGACGATCGCGCCGACGGCGGTGCGGGCGGCGGGAAGGTCGTCGCCGTCGAGTGCCTGACCGACGATCCGGACATGGTCGTAGAGGCTGCGCTGGGCGAGCGCGGGCCACGCGAGGATGGCGACGCCGACCCAGCCATAAGGGAGGGCGATGAGCCATGACTGGATCGCCCAGCCGGTTCCCGCGACGAGGAGGATGAGGAAAAGGATGGTGAGGATGCCGAGCGCGCGGCGCGTTGCGAAGGCCCGTTCGGGCCGGTTCCACCGTGCCTCGCACCCGTCGATGATCCGCGCAAACAGCCCGACCGGATGACCGATGCGGCGATAGAGCGGCTGCGGCCAGCCGAGCGTGGCGTCGATGGCCAGCGCAACGAGCGCGATGGGCTCAGCCATGGACTAGTGCGGCGGTCAGGCGCGCCGCCAATTCATCACCAACGGGCAGGCCGATGCGCAGCCATTGCGGCTGGTCGGCAAAGGGGCGGGTGAGGATCGCGGCTTTCGCCAGACGTTCGAACAGCGATTGGGCGTCGTCGACTTCAATCAGGCGAAACAATGGGCATTCGCCGATCGGTCGATGACCGGCATCGGTCAATATCGCGTCGAGCGCGGCAGCTTGTTCGGGCAGGCGGCGGCGGGTCGCGGCGATCCATGCCTCGTCGGTATAAGCAGCGGTGCCGATCCCTGCCGCCGCGGCCGAGAGCGGCCATGCACCGAGCAGGCGGCGTAGCGGATCGAGGATCGAGGGCGGGGCAAGGACGAAGCCGAGCCGCACCCCGGCGAGGCCGAAGAATTTCCCGAACGAGCGGAAGATGACGAGGTTTCGGGTGCCGCTTACCAGCCCCGCGAGGCTAATGGCTGGATCGGGGTCGGCAAAGGCTTCGTCGACGAGCAGCCAGCTGTCGGGTGCGCGCCGGTCGAGCATGTCGTGCAGCACGACGGCCTCGATCACGCGGCCGTCGGGATTGTTGGGGTTGGCGAGGATGAGCGTGCCGTCATGATGTTCGGCGGCAGCCTGGTCGATTGCGACTGCGCCGGCGATCATCTCGCCATGGGTGCGATAGCTGGGGGCAATAAATCGCGTTTCGTCGCCGATCAATGTGCCGGTCAGGCGCAGGCCGATTTCGGTGCCGGGCACGGCGCAGACATATTCGGGGGCGACGCCAAAGAACCGGGCAGCGCTTTCCTCCAAATGACGAAGCGCGTCAGTGTCGGGCAGGCGCCGCCAATCGATCTCGATATCGTCGGCGCCGGGCCATGGATCGGGGTTGATGCCGGTCGACAGGTCGATCCAGTCTGCGCCGCCGAAATGGCGTTGCGCGGCGCCGAGGCTGCCGCCGTGCCACGTCCATGGATCGGTCATGCCAGACGCACCGCGATCAGCGCCGCCGCGAGAAGCAGGCTTTCGGTGATTTCGATGCCCGCGCCATGACCGTCGCCCGAAATGCCGCCAAGCTTGCGCTTCAGCCACCAGCCCCAGCCGGCGAGGGCGAGCGGGGTGACGAGCAGCGATGGCGAGGCGAGGGCGGCGGCGATGAGCGCGGCGATCCAGATCGCAAAGTCGATCGGGCGCACGACACCGCGAAAGCGCGACCCCAGCCCCGAGTGGAGATCGGGGAGCCAGCGCGACCAGAGCAGCGGGCCGATGCGGGCGGCGAAAGGGATGAGCGCGATGGCGGCAAAAGCCTCAGCATCGATCAGCGCGTGGAGCAGCACGAGCTTGGCGATGAGCTGAATAGCGATCACGACGACCGCGAAGCTGCCGACATGCGGGTCGGATAGCACCGCCAGCATGCGTTCGCGATCCTTGTGCGCCGCGCCGCTCGCATCCGCGACATCGCCCAATCCGTCGAGGTGCAGCGCGCCAGTGACGGCGACCCACAATAGCAGCGCCGCAAACGCACCGGTCCAGGCGTCGAGATGCGCGCCCGCCCAGCCGCCCGCCGCGACAATGGCGCCGACGATCAGTCCGACCGCGGGAGACCAGCGCATTGACGCCGCGAATTCGGCGTCCGACACGGTCAGGCGCGGCGTCGGCAGCCGGGTCATAAACTGGATCGCGACGACCAGACCCTTCATCGGGTGAGGCCGATAATCTGTGCGCTCGGCTGTTCGCCCGGCCAGATCCGGAGCGAAAGCCGCGCGGCATAAGGCAGGTCGAACGCCCAGAGCTGGCGCTGGTCGAAGCCGCACAGTGCATGCAGCGCCGCGCGCATCGCGCCGCCGTGGGTGACGATCAGCGTGGTTTGCGGCGCGAGGTCCGCAAGCGCCGCCGATATGCGGCTGACGAGCGACGACCAGCGCTCGCCGCCGGGGGGCGGGTTGGCATCGGGATCGTCCCAGAAGGCGCCCAGCGTGTCGGGATCGACCTCGGCGCTCGCCTTGCCGTCCCACTCACCGAAATCGAGCTCGCGCCAGCGCGGGTCGATGGCGAGCGGCAGGCCGAGCGCGTCGCCGATCGACGCACCCGCCTTGCGTGCACGCTGAAGGTCGGAGGCGATGAGCTGTTCAACGCCAAGATCCGCCGCTTGCGCGACACAAGCGGCGATACCCGCGGCCGTCGGTGCACCATCGGTACGGCCCATCATCAGGCCGGGCTGTTCGAGCGCGCCATGCCGCAGCAGATGGAGCGCGAAGCCGCTCACAGCGACGCCGAAACCTCGGCTTCGGCAAAGGTCGCCATCTGGTCGTGCGCGGCGAGCGCAGCGCGGATCACGCCGGTCGCCACCGCCGCGCCGCTGCCTTCGCCGAGCCGCATACCCAGCGAGAGGAGCGGAGACAGGTCGAGCTTTTCCAGCAGTCCCGCATGGCCGGGTTCGACCGAAGAATGGCCCGCGATGCAGTGGTCCGTGATCGCGGGATTATCGGCGGCGAGCGGGGCGGCCGCCGAGCAACTGATGAAACCGTCGAGGACGACCGGGATGCCCAGCTGTCGTGCGCGGATGACGGCCCCCGCAATCGCTGCAATCTCGCGCCCGCCGACCCGGCGAAGCGTTTCGAAGGCTGATGCCGGTGCGTCGGCGTGGAAGGCGAGCGCGCGCTCGATAACATCGGTTTTGCGCGCAATGCCGTCGCGATCGACCCCGGTGCCGGGGCCGACCCACGATGCCGCGCCGCCACCAAAGCTGCGCGCGCAAAGTGCGGCGGCTGCGGTCGAATTGCCGATCCCCATCTCGCCGACCGCGATCAGGTCGAGATCATCGGCGACCGCACTGGCCCCGGCGTTCAGCGCTTCGAGGCATTCGCCTTCGCTCATCGCCGGTGCGACGGTGAAATCGGCGGTCGGGCGGTCGAGGTCGAGCGCGACGACCTTGAGTTCCATGCCCGCGGCTCCCGCCAGTGCATTGATCGCCGCGCCGCCGCTTTCGAAATTGGCGACCATCTGCGCCGTGACGCTGGCCGGAAAGGCGCTGACGCCGTGGATCGTCACACCATGGTTGCCCGCAAAAATGGCGGCGCGCGCGCGGTCGATGCGCGGCCGCGCCCGGCTCTGCCAGCCTGCGAAAAAGATCGCGAGATCCTCCAGCCGCCCCAGCGACCCGGCCGGCTTGGTCAGCACCGCCTGCCGCTCGCGCGCTGCGCCTTCGGCCCGCGGGTCGGGCCCGCGTAAATCGGCGAGGGCGGTTTCGAAAGCTGCGACGGAGGCAAAATTTGTCATTCGGCAACAAATCCCGGTGGTGGTGTGCGGGTGATGAAATGGCCTTTGACAGCTTCGGGCCACTGCGAAAAGGGCACGCGGCCATGCTCGCTCGCCGCATAATGGACGGCATAGTCCAGAATGGCGCGCGCGTCGTCGTCATTGCCGTCGAACCGGCCGAGGACATAGCCGACCTTGTCGGGTGCGCGCAGATGGATCGTGCAATAATCCTGGCACGCGAACAGGCATGCCATTTCCTGCACCGCGACCCCGGCGTAGCGCGGATCGCTCGCCTGGACGCGGCGCAACGCCGCGACGAGGCGCGCGCCGCCGCGAACGCCGTTCGCATCGTCACGCGCCTCTTTGCTGTAGCGGCATGTGTTGCACGCCACCACCGCCGGTCCGGGATCGACCGGTGTCAGCATGTCATGCGGCGGCCGTCGCCGGTCGCGGCGGCGCGGGAACGCCGACCGCGACGAGCGCGCGATAGAGGGCGTACAGCCCAATCAGAATCGCACCGTTGCGCAGGAATTGCTCGACCAGCAGGTCGGGCGCCATCGCGGTGTGGAGCCCGCCCAGGACGAGCGCCCAGAGCAGGATTATCCCCTTGAACGCGGTGAAACCCGCCGCATAGGCCGTCGCCAGGCGCGCTGCCGTCGACTTGTAATCGAGCGCGCGCAGCACGGCATAGCCCGCGAGCGCCGAACCGATCGCTGCCGTCCCGAGCCCGGCGCCCCAGCCAAGCGTGCTGCCGTCGCGCGGATAGCCGAGCAGCAGGAACCCGACTGCCTGGCTCGCCGCCCACGCGAGCAGCATCAGCGCGATGCCGTCGCGGCGGCGCATATGCACCGCCGCGAGCGCCGCAAGCGCCGGGAAGGGGGTCGCGCAGGCGAGCGCCAGCGTCGTCACGGTGCTCGCCGCGGTGAGCAGCGACACCCACAGCGCCGACGCGCCACGATTCGACAGCGCGGCCATCAGAACCGCCCCCGGATGCCGGCATAGATGCTGCGGCCGAGCGAGCCGTAACGAAACGCCGTCATATATTCCTCGTCGAAGATGTTTTCGGCGCGGGCGAACAGCTTGACGCTCTCGGACAGGGCATATTCGGCGCGCAGGTCGACGAGCGTATAATCGTCGAGCCGCGTCGCATTGGTCGCATTGTCGAAGCTTTTGCCCGACCAGCGCACCGCCGCGCCCAGACCGAGCCCGAAGTCGAAGTCATAGCTGACCGAAGCGTTGGCGGTATTGCGCGGGCGGCGCGGCAGCCATTTGCCGAAATTGTTGCCGGGCGAGCGATCCTCGGAGACGATCCAGCTGTAATTGCCGTCGAGCTTCAGCCCGCCGAGGGTCAGCGCGGCGGCCGCCTCGATCCCGTGCGCTTCGCTGCGCGCGACGTTCGAATAATAACCGAAGCGCGGTGTGGTCGTTCCGGGAACGAAGCACATCGGGTTGGGAGGAGGGGCTGCAGGGTCGGTGGAAGGCGCCGGGCAGCCATTGTAGATGATCTGGTTCGTCGTTTTGCGATCGAACCAGGTCGCCCCGACGACCAGTTTGCGATCGAAAAGCTGCTGTTCGATCCCCGCTTCCCAGCCGTGCGCGTCTTCGGGATCGAGCGCGATATTCCCGTACTCGCTGAACTGCTGATAGAGCGAGGGAGCCTTGAACCCTTCGCCATAGCTCGCGCGCAGCACCGTTCCCGTCGACAGCCGCCACACGCCGCCGGCCGCGAACAGCGTCTGGCCACCGTAGCGATCATGATCGTCGTAGCGAACGCCGCCGTTGAGGGTCAGCCCTTCGACCGGCTGGACGCTGAGCTGGCCATAGACGCTGGTGAGTTCGGCCTTGCCGACCGCGAAGGGCGGTAGCGGGGTTGCGAGCGAGGCCGAAGGGGAGCGGCTCTTGAAGTTCGAGCGTTCGTTTTCGACCCCGAAGATCGCCGAAATGGCGTCGCTGACCGCAAAACTGCCCTGATATTCCCAGCGCTTGTTGCGCCCTTCGGCGTCGAAGCTTTGCTGGCGCGCGCGGGTCGGGTTGAAATTGTCGCGGTTGGTGTCGGTGTAGGCATAGGCGAAGCGGTTGCGGAAGCGTCCGTCGGCGAGGGCGATATTGAGCCCCGCATAGCCGACGAATTCCTTGTTCAGCCCATAGTCGGCGCTGTCGGCGTTGAAGCCGTCGAATTCGACCCGGCCGCTCGAATAATAGCCGCGCACATCGACGCTGATATTCTGGGCGAGTTCGAGTTCGGCGCGGCCCGAAACATTGCGGTTGCGATAGCCGTCGCGTTCTTTGCCGCCAAAGGCCGCCGCATGCGACGAAATGCCGTCGGTGGTGAAAGTCTGCCCGCCGAGGCGCCAGCTCAAGGGACCGGTGCGGCCGCCGATTGCGGCCCGCGCGCTGACGGTGTCGCGCGATCCGGCTTCGAGGTCGAAGCTGCCTTCAATTTCCTTTTGCGGTACGGCGGTCACGATATTGACGACGCCGCCGATTGCCTGGCTGCCCCACAGGATCGACTGCGGCCCGCGCAGCACTTCGATCCGGGCAATGTCGCCGACGAGCAGGTTGGTGAAGTTGAAGCCGCCGCCAGTCGACGACGGATCGTTAAGCTTCACCCCGTCGATCACGACGACCGTGTGATCGGACTCGGCGCCGCGGATGCGGAGCGACGTCGAGGTGCCATAGCCCCCGTTGCGCGCAAAACTGATCCCCGGTGTGCGCAGCAGCAGTTCGGTAACGCCGATATCCTGCGACCGATCGATCGCGGCCTTGTCGAGCGCGGTGATCGACGCGGGAATTTCGTCGAGCGTCAGCGGCGCGCGGGTCGCGGTGACGATAATGCTGTCGCTGTCCGCCGCGACGGCATGCGATACCGGCACTTGCTGGGCAAACGACGTGGACGATGCCGCGATTGCGGCAAAGGAAACGGAAAAACGGCAAATTGACTTGAACATAACAACCCCATCGACAGGGCGTTGTGCACGCGCGGGGGCGATGCGGGTGCCGAAAGGGCGCACGACATCGGCCCGCGTGAACACGCGGCCAGACTTGTCGTCGCTCGGGTTTACCCCCGTCCGCTCGGCACACCCTGTCCGCGCGAAAGACGACGGCGACGGGCAGGTCTCCTGGCTTGCGGGTCGACGCCGGTTCGGACCGCCTTCTCAGGATCGTCGAAGATCCCAATGGCATATGGCCTGATGACTCACCGCTCACAGTTGCAGGGGCAGCCGGGGTTTTGTCCCCGTTCCCTTTCAATCCCCTTTCGGGGAACCTGTCGCTGGCGGCGCGTTACATCGAATATCGCGTGCGGGTCAATTGCTGCGTTGCAATAAGATCAGGCGGCCTTCATCCAGACGACCAAAGCAAAACGTGCGTTGGTCGTCGGAAGGGTACGATGCGGGGTGAAGCGGTCGAGAAAGAGAGTGGTTCCCGCCGGACATAGCGGCTGGACGCGCGGCAGGCCGGCTATCTGCTCTTCAGGGATTTCATACCCATGTGCCGTCAGTTCGGCCATCGGCATGGCGCGGCGACCGGGGATGATCTCGAGACCGCCGGTGGCGGGACCGGCATCGCTCAGCGGAATCCAGGCGGTGACCCACACTTTGCCGCATGCAGTTCCGTCGTCGCGCGCGACGTCAGAATGCCAGGCGTGGCGATGCTCGGGAAAGCTCGCGATGCTGGCGCGGACGCGCACCACCGATCCCGACAGGCTTCGGTCACCGAGACGGGTTGCGGCCTCGATCAGGCGCGGGTCGTTTGCGATTTCCTGCAAACGCGGGCCGCGATGCGCGTCGGTGCAGATTGCGGAGCGCAGCAGGTTGGCGACGCTCCTATCCGTCTCAAAGATGCGATCGAGCCGGGTCGCGAGCGGCGCGTCCGGGCAACTGCGTTCGAAGGGCAGGTACAGCGCACATGCCAGCCGGTTGATGTGTTCGGCGATATCGGCCTCGGCCGCGCGGATCAGTTCGGGATCGAACAGGGGGAGGGCCGCATAGCCCTGTTCGGCATAAAACGCTTCGGCGGTCATGACCGCGCGCGGCCAAAAGTCGTGACTGTCGGCCAGTCGCCGCCGCTCTCGACGCGCGCGTCGATGCCATAGACGGTGCGCAAAAGCTCCGGGGTCAGCACCTCATGCGGGGTGCCGTCGGCGACGATCCGGCCGTCGTCGATCAGCAGCAACCGGTCGCAATAGCGCGCCGCCATCGTCAGGTCGTGGAGCACCGCGATCACCAGCGCCCCGGCATCGGCCTCGGCGCGCATCAGTTCCATGACGTCGATCTGGTGGCCGGGGTCGAGGCTGGCGAGCGGTTCGTCGGCGATCAGCCCGGGCGCCCCGACTGCCAAAGCGCGGGCGAAGAGGACACGGGCGCGTTCGCCGCCGGACAATTCGGTCGCGATCCGGGTGCGGAGATCGCCGACATCGGCGCGAAGCATCGCGCGCTCGATCGCCGCGGCGTCGGCGTCCGAAATCTTCGACATCGGGGCGAGGTGCGGCAGGCGGCCGAGCCCGACGAGCCGTTCGACGGTCAGCGGCCAGTGCAAGGTCTGCCCCTGCGGCAAATAGGCGATACGCCGTGCGAGTTCCGCGCGCGGCATCGTGGCAACAGCGTCGCCATCGATCGATATGCGGCCGGTTGCGGGAACGAGCGCGAGCATCGCGCGTGCCAACGTCGATTTGCCTGCGCCATTGGGACCGACAATCCCGGTCAGCGTTCCGGGCGCGAAGGCGGCATCGACGCCCTGGACGACGCTGCGGCGACCGAGCTGGACGCCGACATGTTCGAGGGTCAGCATTACCACAGCCTTTTCTCCCGCATCAGATGGATCAGGAAGACGGGAACCCCCAGGAAGGCGGTGACGACGCCGAGCTTCAGCTCGTTCGTTGTCGGGATGACCCTTACGCCAAGGTCGGCGAGCGTCAGCAGCGCGGCGCCGCCAATTGCAGAGGGCAGCAGGATCGCCGAGGGGCTGCGGTCGGTCAGCGGGCGGATGAGGTGCGGGACGATCAGGCCGATGAAGCCAATCGATCCCGACACCGCGACCGCGCCGCCGACCCCGATCGCGGTTCCGATCAGCAGGCGCAGGCGCGTGGCCCGGAGGTTGACCCCCATCGCTTGCGCGGCATCCTCGCCCAGCGTCAGCGCATCGAGCGCGCGGGCGTTCCACAGCAACAGCGCGCCGCCGATCACGATACAGGGCAGGGCGATCCAGAAATGCTGGAATGACCGGTTTTCGAGGCTACCGAGCAGCCAGGTCATGATCTCCATCGCGGCAAAGGGATTGGGCGACATGTTGAGCGCGAGGCTGGTCCCGGCGACTGCGAGGGTGCCGACAGCGATGCCCGCGAGGATCAGGGTCAGCGGGCTTTCCGAGCGTCCTGCGAGTGCGAAAAGCAAGGCGAGCGACAGCAGCGCGCCACCGATTGCGAGGATCGGCAGCATCGTCGGGTGAAGGTCGGCGACCCCGAAGTAAATCGCACCGACCGCACCGAGGGCGGCGGCGTTCGAAGTGCCGAGTACCGAGGGCTCGGCGAGCGGATTGCGCAAATAGCCCTGCAGGCCCGCTCCCGCGAGGCCGAGCATCGCGCCAACGACGAGTGCGAGCAGGGTGCGCGGCAGGCGCAGGTCAAAGAGGATGATCGTCGCGACCTCGTCACCGCTGCCCGTCGCGGCGGCGATCAGCCGCTCGACCGACAGGTCGACGGCGCCGAACAGGAGCGACGCGACGGCGGCGATCAGCGTGAGCGCCGCGAGCAGCGCGATCAGGCTCCAGCGGGGCGGGGCGAAGCGCGTCATGATGTTGTCCTGTCGATACGGGCGATCTGGGCAGCGATGCTCCGCGCGGCCTGCGTGTAGGCGGGGCTGCCGCACACGGTCCATGCCTGCGGAACGCTGATGCGCGGGATGCCCTTGAGTGCGGGATGGTGCAGCATTTCGCTCCCCTGATCGGTGACGTCGTCGGTTGCGCTTTCGACGATCAGGAAATCGGGCTGTGCCGCGACCATTTCCTCAAGGCTGAGCTGCGACAGCGGCGGCTTGCCGAGCTTGCCCGCCAGATTGACGAGGCCGGCGCGTGTCATCAGCTCGTCGATCAGCGTTTCCGTTCCGGTCATATAGCCGCGCCGCTGATAATAGGCCGCGACCCGGCCGCGTCCGGGTTTCGGGAGACCGGCAAGCTCGCCCTCCATCCGCGCGACGAGTGCTTCGCCGCGCGCGGGGTGGCCGACGGCCGCCGCTGTCTGGCGGATCGACGCATAGATCTGGTCGAGCTGGTCGGCGGTCTCGAGGTCGAGCAGCGGATAGGTTTTGCGCGGCAGGGCGGCGAGCGCCGCGCTGCGGCTGGCGGGCATGCCGACGATCAGGTCGGGGTCGATCGCCAATATCTGTTCGGCCGAATCGCTCATCAGGAGCAGCCCGCGTGCGGCGGTCGCTTCGCCTGACATCTGAGGATCGGCGGCATTGTGTGTCAGCCCGGCGATCTGCTTGCGGTCAGCGAGCGCGAGGACGAGCTGGTCGGCGCACAGGTTGATCGAGACGATGCGTTCCGGGACGGCCGGCGCTTTCGCTACCGGAGGCGCCGTCGTCGCCCACAATGCCCCCGCGCCGCCGAGCAGCAATGTCGTGGCGAGGAGGCTCGCGCGTAGCGTCAAAATTCGATCCCCGCCTGCGCTTTGACATTCTGCTCGCGGAACGGGTGCTTGACCTGCGCCATCTCGGTGACGAGGTCGGCGGCGTCGATCAGCGATTGCGGCGCGTTGCGGCCGGTGATGATGACGTGCGTCATCGCGGGCTTGGCGGCGAGCGCCTCCAGCACCTCGTCGGTCGGCAGATAGTCGTAACGCAGCACGATGTTGAGCTCGTCGGCGATGACCATCCGGTACGACGGGTCGGCGATCATCCGCTTGACCTCCTCCCACGCGGTGCGCGCGACCGCGATGTCGCGGGCGCGGTCCTGCGTGTCCCAGGTGAAGCCTTCGCCCATCGGCTTGAATTCGATCAAGTCGGGAAACTGGTCGAATACCGCCCTCTCACCAGTCGCCATCGCGCCTTTCACAAACTGGACGACGCCGACTTTCATGTCATGTCCGATCGCGCGCACTGCCATGCCGAGCGCGGCAGAGGTCTTGCCCTTGCCGGGACCTGTGTGGACAATAATGAGGCCTTTTTCGATCGTCTTGGTCGCGACCTTCTTGGCCTGCGCGGCCTGAATCTTCTTCATCTTCGCATTATGTGCGGCGTCGGTACGCGTCTTCATGCGATTTCTCCCGTCGGTGCGCGGCGGCTCTGCGCGAGCGCAGGGCATCAGAAGCTCAGGCGGACGCCGCCATAAGCGGCACGGCCTGCAGCGACGAAGCTGAAGACTTCCTCATAATTCTCACCCAGCAGATTTTCGACCCGTCCGAACAGCGAGAAATTGTCCGAGATTTTATAGTCGGCGCCGAGGTTGACGAGGACATAGTCCCTCATCGCGACGGTCACCGGCACATAGGACGGATCGGTATAGGCGGTGTCGGTCGTCCGACCATTGTAGCGGATGGTCACCGTGCCGGCGAAGCGCTGGTCGGCGCTCGATACTGTCGTGTTGAAGCTGGCAATATGCTTGGGACGACGTACTTCGGCGACGCCATTTTCCCTGGACTTGAGCCAAGTGTAAGCGAGGTCGAAGCGGAGCTGCGGGATTGGTTGGGCGCTAACGAAAGCTTCGATCCCGTGCTGTTTGCTGTCGGTGGTGCGGTTCGCCGGGGTCGCGACATAGTTCGGTGCCGGATAATCGGTGAAAATCTCGTCGGTCAGCTTTGCGTCGAAATAGGTCGCACCGATCGTCGCCCAATCATCGGCGCCGAAGCTCTGCTCGAGACCTGCTTCCCAGCCCTCCGACTTTTCGGGCTTCAGGTTCGGGTTGCCGATATATTTGCCGTCCATATAGCCATATAGTTCGAAAAAGCCGGGGTTCTTGACCCCCGTGCCGTAAGCCCCGCGGACGCGGGTTCCGGTCGGCAGGCGATAGCTGCCCTGAACGCGCCAGGTTGTCGCATCGTCGAAGCGGTTGTTGTCGTCATGGCGGACCGAGGCGCCGAGCGAAAGGTCGCCCGCGGTCAGTTCATATTGGCCGACCAGCCCCAGATTGTCGGCCTGTTTTTCGCCCTGAAACGCTCCGGGGGTCAGTGTCCGGAAGGTCTCGCGCTCGACATCGACTGCGCCGGTCAACCGGTGGGTGATCGTGTCGGTGCCGAAGCTGAAGCTTGACGTGAAGCTGCCCTTATAGCGCCGCCCCTTGTTGCCATAGTCGAGGCCGAAGGACGCGTAGCCCTGGCGCGTCGTGTCGGCGAATTGCCCCGACAGCGTGTTGACCCAGCGCCCGTCGAGCGCGCTGAGCTGCGCCGAGAGCAGGCCGTAAAAACCCTCGCTCGTATAATAGACCCCAGGGCTGTCGACGGTATAGCCAAAGAAGGGGAACACGTCCTTGGTGGGACCATCGCTGTCGCTGTTGTTCGTGTCGGCGTTGACATGGTTGTAGCGGAGCACGGCGGAGAGCTTGAACGCTTCGCTCGGCGACCAGTTCAGCTTGGCGCTGGCGCCGATTGTGTCCGACCCGACATCACGGGAGCCGCCGCGGGCAGTGGCATAGCCGTCGGTGCCATAATAGGAGCCCGTGACGGCATAGTCGAAATTGCCACTCGCCCCGGCGGCGCGTGCGGCGCCGCTGATCGTGCCGAAGGATCCACCCTCGATCCGTGCGCTATATCCCGGCGCTTCGCGGCCCGACAGGGTGATGTAATTGATCACGCCGCCGATTGCGTCTGAGCCATAGAGCGACGATTGCTGGCCGCGCAGCACCTCGATGCGCGCGGCAGGGTCGGCGACCATCGTTCCGAAATCAAATTCGCCCTGATAGGGGTCGGCGGCTTCGATGCCGTCGATCAGGACGAGGACATGATTGCTCTCGCTGCCGCGTACGCGGATCTGCGTCTGGCCGCCAATCCCGCCGATGCGGGTGATTGCGACGCCGGGGACGTCGCGCAGGACGTCCGAAATGATGCGCGTCTGACGCTGCAACAGCGCTTCGGTGTCGATGACGGTGACCGATGCGCCGAGTTCGCTCGCGCGGATGCCTTCGCCCGATCGCGATGCGGTGACGATAATCTCGTCGCCGGGCTTGGCCGCCTTCGCGCTGTCGGCCGATTGGGCAAAGGCGGGGGTGGCCGCGGTCAGTGCCAGCAAGGAAATGGTGGTCGTAAATTTCAACATGGGAGTCCCCCACACGCCGGCAACGAGGGCGGGAGCCTGCCGATGCGCTTGGGGGCGATCGACCAGTGCATGGGCTGCGGGCGGGCGCAATGCGCCCACGTCCCCTGCACCGAAACGGCTCCAGCCGCTTGGTCGTCGCTCGACGGACTTCTCCGTGCCGTGGCCTTTCCCTGGGCCCAGGCATTGAGCGACCCACGCCGGCAGGTCTCCTGGCTCGCGGGTCAGGGCTTGATGCACGCCTTCCCAGGTCCCCCCAGTGGCTGTCCCGGACCTCGAAAAAGTCGGGACGGTGCATCGCGCTCACCGCTTACAGTTGCAGGGACAGCCGCGGAATCGAGGGATCTTCCGGGAAGATCCTTCTCACCGCGTTCCCATATTAAGCCCTTTCGGGCACCGGCGCGATCATGTGGGGGCCAAAGCCCTCACGGCGCTGCCCATAGCGTAGCGGGGCATTTGCGCAAGCCCCCGGCCGGTATGCGGCCGGGGGAGGCGGGGACGATCAGAGCGCCGAACCGCCCAGCTTGTACGTCAGCTGCAGGAAGACGCTGCGGCCGATGCTGTCGAACCAGCTGGTGTTATAATAGGGATAGCTCGACCAGGTCGGGTCCTTCACCGGGTTGGTGTTGAACAGGTTCCGGATCGTCAGCGACCCGCGCATATGATCGGTGAAATCATATTGCAGCGAGGCGTTAAACAGCGTGCTCGCCTTGATGAAGGCGTCTTCATCATAATTGGGCAGCTTGCCGAGGCGGGTGCCCGACACCGTCAGTTGCAGGCCGTCGGCGGCCCAGCTGATGCTGGCGTTCGACTTGTCGCGCGGCAGGTAATAGCCGCTGTCGGCCGCCAGCTTGTTTTCGACCGGATCGCCCGGATATTGCTGGAAGCTATGCTTGAAGACATGGCTGTGCGCGAGCGAAAGGGTGAAGTCGCCAAAGCTGGTGGGCAGCGTGCCGCGGAAGGCGAGGTCGATACCGCTCGTCTTTTCGCGCGCGATGTTGATTGGATTGACACGGATCGATTCGATACGCCCGTTCTGAACATTTGACGGGAAACGTTTGATACGGGCGAACGCGTCCACGCAGGTTGGCGAGGTCGGATCGAGCTTATTTGCCGCGCAATCTGCTTCGTCGCGTGCCAGCGTGTCGATGCTGAGATCGTCCACTTGATTGTCGAGCGTGACGCGGAAATAGTCTACCGAAACATGCAGGCGGCGCGAGGGCGCGAAGACGAAGCCTGCGGTCAGTGTGCGACCGGTTTCCGACTTCAGGTCGCGGTTGCCGGTGCGGTTCACGACCATATCGATATCTGCAAAATCGCAATCCTCGATTTCCTGCCCGTTGTCGGCGCAGAGTCGATAATCGTTGACGTTGCCTTCGATATTGCCCGGACCCGTGAACACATAGTGGAGATCGGGCGCGCGGAAAGCGGTGCCATAGGCAGCGCGGAATAGCAGGCTATCCATCGGCCGAACCTCAAGCCCGCCGTTGTAGGTGAATTTTCCGGTACTTCCCCCGCCGAAGCGGAAATGATCGTAGCGGCCAGCGCCCGTCACCGTCACGAAATCAAGCACTGGCACGCGGACCTCGCCGCCGATTGCGGCATGGCTGCGCTTGCCTTCGCCGGCGCTGTCTTTCCAGCTGTAGTAATAATCGGTGAGCGCCAGCGGATCAGGACGGAGGTTATAGCCCTGCTTGCCATATTCGGCGACCGCGGCGAAGCCTACCGGGCCAGCGGGCAACTGGAACAGCTCGCCATTGGTCAGCGTCGCCTGCAGATTGCTCGTCCAGCTGAAGGGCCGATAGACGGTGTCGGCCGAAATGCTCTCATACTCTGCGCGGGTAAGCGCCTGATAGAGCCGGTCGGGGTTGGCATTAAAGATCGGGCGACCTTCTGCATCGACGCCGTTCTGCGTGCCGAGGAAAAGAGCGTTTGCCTTGCTCGCGATGATCTGAGGCCAGCGAACGACCGACTGATAGCGGCTGTAGTTGAACGACAGCTCGTAATTCCAGCTCTTGCCGAAATTGCCGCGAATGCCGGGCGTGATGCTGTAGGTCGTCTGCTTGCTCCGCTGCATCTCCAGTCCGCCGGTTTCTTCCGGTGCGAACTGACGACCCCAATCCTCGACCTGATCGGTGAATTCATTGAAGAACTCATTGTTGGCGCTGCTGGAGGATTGCTCGAACGCCCAGCTTGTGACGTCATATTTCAGGCGGACCTTGCTGATCCCGAGTTGGAAGTCGGTGAACAGCTTTACGTTATCGGACAGCTCAAAGGACATGGTGCCAAAGCTGTTAAAGCCTTTGCGGCCCGAAATGATCGTGCCGTAGCCTACAGAGGTCTTGCTGCCACAATAGTCGCCGTAATTCGGGCGGTTTGCCAGAAAAACGGACCCCCCGTTCAGATAGGACAGGGTGTCGCATGCGCCATCGGGAGGCGTGAGATAGTCGACAGCTTTATTGGCGCGATAGAAAGTTCGCCGCGCAATGCTTGTCGATGCGACCGGGCTGTCTTCGGTGCTATCCTGAATGCTGCGTTCATAAGCCCACAGAGGGCGCTGATCGAGATATTCGACGCCGCCAACAATGTTGAAGCGGCCCGACGACCAACCGCCGGTCGCGGTGAAGCGATGTGACATGCCGCCGCCATGTTCGGTGCGACCGTGGCGATAGTCGAGCGTGATGCCGTCGAGCTTTTCCTTCATCTTGAAGTTGACGACGCCCGCTATCGCGTCCGATCCGTAGATTGCCGAGCCCGCTCCGCTCAGGATTTCGACCTTGTCGATCAGGCTGACCGGGATGTTCGAAATGTCGGTGAAGTTGCTGCGGCCGATATAGGGCAGCGGGAAATCGGCGATGCGGCGGCCGTTGATCAGCACCAGCGTGTGGTTGGGGCCAAGCCCGCGCAGATCGACCTGCTGTGCGCCGGGGGTGAAGTCGGAGCTGCTGCCCGATTGCGGGCTTTGCGTTTCGCCGCTGTTCTGGGTCATCGCCGCTAGCAGTTCGGGAACGCTGGTATAGCCATTGGCGCGGATCGTATCAGAATCGATCGTGGTGACGGGCGAGGGGCCCTGATCGCGGATCGTCGGGATGCGCGATCCGGTGACGATGATTTCGTCGCTCACCGCCGCACCGCTCACCGCTTCTTGCGCCCAAACCGGTGCGACCATCGCCGGCAGGCAGACGCCCAACCCCAGCATAATGCGCAACGAGTGTTGACCCAGACCCTTCATGACATGCCCCTTTTGCTGCTTGTGGCGCGACTCAAGTCGCGCCGACACAATCCCTATTTCATCCTGCCTTCACCAGAAACCGTCGATAATTTCAATCAATATGACATTATGTGAAATCATATTGTCTTTGACTGTGTATATTATGTAACATCCTGCGGTCAGTCTATCGGGTCGGGAGAATGAAATGTTGCGGATGATGATGCGGGCGGTGGTGGTGCCATTGCTCGCCGCAGTCGGCCTCGCGCTCGCACCTGCCGGGGCCAAGGAGGCCAAAGCGAAGCCGTACGAGCATTATGTCTTCGGAAAGCTCAATACGCCGACCCCCGGCCCGGTATCGGGCGGCCTGCTGTTGATGGGCGGAGGCGATCGCAATATCGATTCGATGAAGTGGTTCTTTGGCAAGGCCGGCAACGGTCATATCGTCGTGATCAGCGCATCCTATGGCAAAGAGATCGGTCAGGAATTCTACAAGGATATCGGTGGCATCCAGTCGACCGAAATTTTCGTTTTTCACAGCCGTGCCCAGGCATCGAACAAGAAAATCCTCGAACGTCTGCGCAAAGCCGACGGCATTTTCATCGCTGGCGGCGATCAGGCGCGTTACGTCCGATACTGGCGTGGGACGCCGGTCGAAGAAATCCTCAACGCGCATGTCGCGGGGGGCAAACCGCTCGCGGGGACAAGCGCGGGCCTCGCGGTGCAGGGCGAGAAATTGTACGGAGCGATGGACGACGGCAGCCTCACGAGCGTGGAGGCGCTTGCCGATCCGCTGGGCCCCGCGAACACGATTGAGGGCAATTTCCTCCGCTTCGCGCTGCTCAAGGGCGTGATCACCGATACGCATTTCAAGGAACGCGACCGGCTCGGACGCCTGTTCGCTTTCGTCGCCAAGGCGCAGGTCGGCCGTGCTGCCGATCAGCCCGCGATGCTCGGCCTTGGCGTCGATGAAAGCGCCGCGCTGGCGGTCGAACCCGACGGGTCGGGCCGCATCTATGCCACCGAGTCCGATGGCTTCGCGTGGCTCGTCGACGGCGCGTCGCTGCGCGGGATAACCGGCCGCGGTCCACTCGATGCCCCGCGCATCCGCGTGAGTGGGGTTGGGCCGGGATCGGTCATTCATCTGCCGTCGGGGCGGATCGACGCGCCGGTGTTCGTTCGCGACTATGCGGTGCGCGCGGGCGAGGTGGTCGAGGTGCCGCGCTGGTCGCTCGCGATCCACGGCGGCGCTGGAGTGATCGAACGGGGTTCGCTGCCGCCCGCGAAGGAAAAGGCGTATCGCGCCGGGCTCGACGAAGCGCTTCGTGCGGGCGCGGCGGTGCTCGACAAGGGCGGCGCGTCGCTCGATGCCGTCGCCGCGGCGGTCCGCGTGCTCGAGGACAATCCGCTATTCAACGCCGGGCGCGGCGCGGTGTTTACCGCCGAGGGCAAGAATGAACTCGACGCCGCGATCATGGACGGCAAGACGCAGAAGGCCGGCGCCGTTGCCGGCGTCACCCGCACCCGCCATCCAGTCGATCTTGCGCGCGCGGTGATGGACAAAAGCCCGCATGTCATGCTGGCGGGGCCTGGCGCCGACCGCTTCTCGGTCGAACGCGGGCTTGAGCAAGTTGATCCCGGCTGGTTCCGCACCGAGGAGCGCTGGCAGGGCCTGCTCCGTTGGCGCGAGAAGCAGCTCGGGGCGGTCGACCCGACCCATTTGTTCGGCACGGTTGGCGCGGTCGCGATTGATGCCGACGGCAATCTTGCCGCCGCAACCTCGACCGGCGGGATGACCGGCAAGCGCTGGGGCCGGGTCGGCGATTCCCCGATCATCGGTGCGGGCACCTATGCCAAAAATGGCCAGTGCGCGGTGTCGGCGACCGGATCGGGCGAATATTTCATTCGCGAAAGCGCGGCGCGGCAGGTTTGTGACCGCGTGGCGTGGAAGGGCGAGAGCCTGAAGGACGCGGCACAGGAAACGATCATGGCGGTCGGCGCGATCGGCGGCGACGGTGGGCTGATCGCGATGGGCCCCGACGGCCGCCCCGCCTTTGCCATCAACGACCTCGGCATGTATCGTGGGCGGATGAGCGCCGGGAGAATGGCCGAAACCGCGATTTTCGCCGACGAGAAGTGGGCGGACTGATGGCGCAGCCGGGCGTCACCCTCGACGAAGTCGACGAACGCCTGCTCACCCTGCTGCGCGACGATGCGCGCCAGACGATCGCTCAGCTCGCCAAGGAGCTCGGTATTTCGCGGGGGCAGATTTATGCACGGCTCGCGCGGCTTGAGGGGGGGCATGTCGTTGCGGGCTATACCGTCCGGCTCGGCAGCGCATTCGCGGCGAGCCGGGTCCGCGCGCATATGATGATCAAGACGCTGCCGCGTTATCATCGCGAAGTCGAACAGGCATTGGCGCAGTTTTCGCTGGTCCAGGCGATCCATGCGATCAGCGGCGAATATGACATCATTGCGATGCTTGAGACCGAGGATGGCGCCCAGCTCAACGAATTGATCGACGAGATCGGCCTGCTCGATGGGGTCGAACGCACGACAACGTCGGTGATATTGGCGACCAAGGTCGAACGATAGCGCCGCCGATTTTCATCGCTTGACCCTGTAGCAGCTACAGAGTGCATAAGCTGACTCGACTCGAACGCAATCGACAGGAATTTTCGATGCTTGGCCGTTTTAACATGGATGCGGGAAAGGCGACCCGATTGTCGTCCGATGCCGCGCATGTTAGATGGCGGCCGATGTCGGCTTTTCTCGTCCGTGTTGTTCTCGCTTTCTCGCTGCTGTTCGGCAGCGTGGCGGTTCCTGCGCTCGCGAAGGCCGAGCCCGGACATCATGCGCTGGAACTGATCGACCTCGATTGCAGCCTTGCCGAGGCGGATGATGCCGGGAGCGAAACCGCGCCCGACGGTACGCCTCCGCTGCACATTGACCATCACCATTGTTCGGCCTGTATCGAACTTGACGGCTTTGCCCAAGCGCACGATGTGCCCGTTTTCAGCGGCCTTTTCTTTCGTGAGCACGCGGCAGTTCTCTCCTCGCGCGCCACCGCGCCACCGACCCAGCCTCCTTCAGCCTGATCACTGCTTCGCGCGGGTTTTCGCCCGCGTCGTCACGCATTGATCAGGAGCATTTATGTTGAAATCATTGGGCCCCCTGCTGCTGGCAGGGGTGCTGACCATGACGGGGAGTCCGGCGTATGCGGAACCCGTCACGCTGGCCGACGCACTCGCGCGCGGACAGGATGTGTCGCCGCGGATCGCTGGGGCGCGCGCCGAAGTGAAGGCGGCCGAAGGGCGCGCTATGCAGGCGGGTGTCCGGCCGAATCCCGAACTGTCCGTCAATGTTGAAAACTTCAGCGGCACCGGCCCTTATCGCAGCTTTGGCCAGACCGAGACGAGTGTTGCGGTGTCGCAGCAGTTCGAGCTGGGCGGCAAGCGCCGGGCGCGAAAGGCGGTCGCCGCGGCGGAGCGGGACTTTGCCCAGCTCGCCTTGCGGCGCGCCGAGGCGGACCTCGCCTATGACATCGGCGTCGCGCATGCCGAATTGCGGGCGGCCGATGACCGCGCGGGGCTCGCGCAAAGCGTCTTTGCGCGCGCGACCGAGCTGGCGCGGATCGCCGAAACGCTTGTCGATGTCGGGCGCGATCCGCCGCTGACCAAATTGCGCGCCGATGCGCTGCTCGCCGAGGCAAACGCCGAACGACTGCGCGCCGACGGACAGTTTTTGTCGGCGCGTCATCGGCTGGCGCTGCTCATTGGCAGCGACGATCCCGAACTGTCGGCAGTGGCGCAGGATGTGCTGGCGCCGCCGGCGCTGGCGGCCGACGTGCAGAGTCTCGACGAAAGGCTGGCTTCGGCTGAGCGCGACGCGGCGTCGGCGCGGATCCGCCTCGCACAGGCCGAGGGGGTCCCCGACGTCACGGCGTCGGGCGGCGTGCGCAATTTCCGCGAGGGCGGCGAGACGGCGGTGATGATGGGCGTGTCGATCCCGCTGCCGTTCGGTAATCGCAATCGCGGCAATATCGCGGCGGCGCGCGCCGATGGTGCGGCGGCCGAAGCGCAGCTGGCCCAGGCGCGGCTCGACACGCGCTTCTCGCGCCGCGATGCCGAATTGATGCTGACCGCCGCAAGCGAACGGCTGTCGGCGCTGTCGGGCGCGGGGCTGTGGCAGGCGACCGAGGCCGCACGCATCGCCGAGATTGGTTACCAGCAGGGCAAGTTCACGCTGGTCGAGCTGATCGACGCGCAAGAAGCGCTGACCGGCGCCAACCTCAAACTCATTGAAGCGCAGCTCGACCGCGCCCGCGCGCTCGCCGCGCTAGGCCGCGCGAACGCGCAATAGGGATAGTGATGATGAACATGATGGAAAATCGGAAATATTTGCTCGCCGCGGTTGCGGTGGGCGCGCTCGTGTTGGGCGGCGGGGGCATATTGCTCGGCCGGTCGATGGCGCCACCATCTGCTGCCGCTGCGGCACCCGCCGAAGCCGAAGAAGAGGGGCATGTCGAAGGCCAGATATTGATGGATGAAGCCCGCGCGAAGGGCGCCGGCATCATGACCGAAACCGTTCAGGCGGGCGGTCTGGGGTCGGAAATATTGGCGCAGGCCATCGTCGCGGCGACGCCCGATGGCGAGGCTGTGCTCACCGCGCGCGCCGACGGCGCGATCACCCGCATTCACCGCCGTCTCGGCGATGCTGTGCGGGCAGGCGATACGGTTGCGGTGATCGAGAGCCGCGACGCGGCTGCGATTGCCTCGGAACGCAGCTCGGCTTCGGCGCAGCTGGCGCTTGCACGGTCAACCTATGCGCGTGAAAAGAAGCTGTTCGACGCCCGCATCACCGCGAAACAGGATCTGGAAGGCGCGGCGGCAGCGCTCGCCGCAGCCGAAGCCGAAGCGCGGCGTTCGCAATCGGCGGCGTCGGCCGCCAACCTGTCGGGTGATGGTCGCACGCTCGCGGTGACTAGCCTCATCTCCGGCCGGATCACCAAATCGGACGCGCGACTGGGCGCTTATGTTCCCGCTGGAACCGAGCTGTTCCGCGTGTCGGACCCGCGTCGCATTCAGATCGAGGCATCGGTGCCCGCCATCGATGCGCGCCGGGTCCAGCCCGGCGACACGGCGGTCGTCGAACTGCCCGGCGGCGAAACCGTCACCGCCGTCGTGCGCTCGGCGACTCCCGGCCTCGATCCCGAAAGCAGGACCGTAACGGTCGTTCTGGTCCCGGACAGTGTGACCGGACTGACGCCGGGGCAGGGACTGCGCGCACGGATCAAACCGCGCGGAGGTACTGCGGCCGGCCCGATCGCGCTACCCGACGAGGCGGTGCAGTCGGTCGAGGGACGCGACGTCGTGTTTGTGAAGACCTCCAAGGGTTTTCAGACGGTTCCGGTGGTCACCGGTAATCGCGGCGGCGGGCGGATCGAGATCGTTGACGGGGTCAAGCCCGGCGCGGTGATCGCGACGCGCGGCGCCTTCATGCTCAAGGCCGAACTCGGCAAGGGCGAGGCGGAGCATTGAGATGATCGAAAAACTTCTCGATGCGTCGCTACGCTTTCGCTGGGCGGTGGTCCTCCTTACCCTCATCATTTCGGCTTACGGACTAACACAGCTTCTGAAGCTGCCGATCGATGCCGTTCCCGATATCACCAACAAACAGGTCCAGATCAACACGGTCGAACCCAATCTGGGGCCGCTCGACATCGAACGGCTCGTCACCTTTCCGATCGAAACCGCGATGGCCGGCATTCCGGGCCTGCAAAGCTCGCGCTCGATCTCGCGCAATGGGTTCAGTCAGGTCACGGTGATTTTCGAAGATCACACCGACCTCTATTTCGCGCGGCAGCAGGTCGCCGAGCGGCTCAATCAGGCCAAGGGCACCTTGCCTGACGGTGCCGAACCGCAAATGGGCCCGGTGTCGACCGGGCTTGGCGAAGTGCTGATGTACACGGTCGATTTTGACCGAAGCGTGGGCAAGGCGAAGAGCGCGGGCAAGCCGGGGTTCCAGCCCGATGGTTCGTACATGACTCCGTCGGGCGAGTTGTTGACCGATGAGGTCGCCAAGCTCGGCTATTTGCGCACGGTGCAGGATTGGGTGATCCGCCCGCAACTGCGTTCGGTCTCGGGTGTCGCCGGGATTGATTCGATCGGCGGCTATGAAAAGCAGTTCGTCGTTCAGCCCGACGCGACGAAGCTGGCAAGCTACGGCATCAGCTTTTCCGAACTCGCCGAAGCGCTGGAGCGCGCCAATATCTCGGTCGGTGCGCATTTCGTCGAGCGCGGGGGCGAAGCTTTCCTCGTGCGCGCCGACGGCCGCATCCGTACCCTCGACGAGATAGGCCGTGCGACTGTGGCGAGCCGTGGCGGGGTGCCGGTGCTGGTGCGCGACGTCGCGTCGGTCGTGATCGGCGGCGAACTGCGCACCGGATCGGCGTCGGAAAATGGCAAGGAGCTGGTCGTCGGCACCGTGCTGATGCTCGCCAACGGCAACAGCCGCCTTGTCGCATCGGCGGCGGCCGAGCGGTTGAAAGACGTCGCGCGGTCGATGCCGGCTGGGATCGTGGTAAAGCCGGTCCTCGACCGGTCGGAACTGGTCGATGCCACCATCGGTACGGTCGAGAAAAACTTGGCCGAGGGCGCTTTGCTGGTGGCCGCCGTGCTGTTCTGGCTACTCGGCAATTTTCGCGCCGCTGTGATCGCGACCCTGGTCATCCCGATCTCGTTCCTTGTGATGGGGACGGGGATGAACATCACCGGCACGTCAGGCAATTTGATGAGCCTCGGCGCGCTTGATTTCGGGCTGATCGTCGACGGGTCGATCATCATCATCGAAAACTGCCTCAGACGCCTTGCCGAACGACAGCATTATGAAGGGCGCTTGCTCACGCTGTCCGAGCGGTTGCACGAGGTGTTCGAAGCCTCGCGCGAAATGATCAAGCCAACGATCTATGGTCAGGCGATCATCTTCCTCGTCTTCGTGCCGTTGCTGACCTTTACCGGGGTCGAGGGCAAGACCTTCTCGCCAATGGCGATCACGGTCCTGCTCGCGCTGGGCGGCGCGTTCATCGCCTCGCTGACCTTCGTGCCGGCGATGGTTGCCCTGCTCATTCGCGGCAAGGTCGCCGAAAAGGAAGTGAAGGCGATCGGCTGGGTCAAACGCCGCTATGCGCCGCTGCTCGAGCGCGTTATCGCGCGGCCTTGGCCGTGGATCGGTGCGGGCGGTGGCACCTTCGCCGCTGCCGTGCTGGCCTTCGGGATGCTCGGCAGCGAGTTCATCCCGGTGCTCGGCGAAGGCAATCTGGCGATGCAGGCGCTGCGCATCCCCTCGACCTCGCTCGCGACGTCGCAGGCGATGCAGCTTCAGGTCGAAAAGGCGGTGGCGACGCTGCCCGAGGTTGCCTTCATCTATTCGAAAACCGGGACGGCGGAGGTCGCAAGCGACCCGATGCCGCCCAATGCGTCGGATACGTTCATCATCCTGAAGCCGCGCGACGCGTGGCCCGACGGGGTGCGGACCAAGGATGATGTGATCGCGCGGGTCGAAAAACAGCTCGAACCGCTGGTCGGCAACGCGTTTGAAATCAGCCAGCCGATCCAGCTGCGTTTCAACGAGCTGATCGCCGGGGTGCGCGGCGACATCGCGATCAAGCTTTACGGCGACGATCTCGATGAAATGGGCGCCGCAGCACAGCAGGTCGCGGCGATCCTGAACACCGTGCCCGGCGCCGCCGACGTCAAGGTCGAACAGACGGCGGGTTTCCCCGTGCTCGACGTCCAGTTCGATCGCGATGCCATCGCGCGTTACGGGCTGACCTTGCAGGATGTCAGCGATACCGTTGCGGCGGCGCTCGGCGGGCGTGAGGCGGGCATCATATTCGAGGGTGACCGGCGGTACGATATCGTCGTCCGGCTCGACGGTGCGACGCGTGACGATCTCGATGCGGTCGGGGCACTTCCGGTGCTGCTTCCCGGCGAAGGCGGCACGCGGGCGTCGGTGCCGCTGAGCGAACTCGCCAAATTCAGCTTTTCCGAAGGGCTGAATCAGGTCAGCCGCGAAAATGGCAAGCGCCGCGTTGTGGTGCAGGCGAATGTCCGCGGTAACGACCTCGGCTCGTTCGTCGCCGAAGCGCAGGAGAAGGTGAAGGCACAGGTGAAATTGCCGTCGGGCAGCTTCATCGAATGGGGCGGGCAGTTCGAAAATCTGCAAGCCGCCTCGGCGCGCCTGTCGGTCGTCATTCCGCTGATCTTCGCTGCAATCTTCGGAATCCTGTTCATGGCGCTGGGCGGCGTGCGACAGGCGATTGCGGTCTATTCGGCGATCCCGCTGGCGCTCGCTGGCGGGGTGTTTGCACTGCTGCTGACCGGGCTGCCCTTTTCGGTATCGGCGGCGGTGGGCTTCATCGTGCTGTCGGGTGTCACCGTGCTCAACGGGCTGGTCGTGATGACGAGTATCAATCAGCGCATCGATGAGGGCAAGCCCGTCGATGTCGCGATTGGCGAGGGGATCATGGAGCGTGTGCGCGCGGTGCTGATGACGGGGATCGTCCCCGCGATCGGCTTCGTGCCGATGGCGCTCGCGACCGGAACGGGGGCCGAGGTGCAGAAGCCGCTCGCGATCGTCGTGATCGGCGGGCTGATCACCTCGACCCTGCTGACGCTGTTCGTGCTTCCGGCGATCAGCCACTTGCTGTTGCGCGGGCGATATCGGAAACATGTCGCTGGCGATTATAGCGATGTCACCACGCTTGGGGGCCCGGCGGTCCCGAGCGAAGGCAGCCAGGAGAAGTGATGTGAGCGACACCCACTCCCATACGGATCACGCCGGTGGCGGTGGTCATGCCGGTCACAATCATGGTGCGGGGGCGAGCAGCAAAAGGCTCGCCCTCGCGCTGGGGCTGACGTCCACTTTCCTCGTGGCCGAATTGGTCGGAGCCTATGTCTTCGACAGCCTCGCGCTGCTGTCCGACGCGGCGCATATGTTCACCGATTCCGCCGCGCTCGCCATTGCCCTGGCTGCGGTGCGGATCGGCCAGCGCCCGCCTGACGACAAGCGCACCTTCGGCTATCGCCGGTTCGAGATACTCGCGGCGGCGTTCAACGCGATCCTGCTGTTTGCGGTCGCGGGCTATGTGACGATCGAAGGGATTGCGCGTTTCTTCGACCCGCGGCCGGTCGAATCGCTGGGGATGCTGGCGGTCGCGTCGTTGGGGCTGATCGTGAACCTGATCGCGATGCGTATCCTTGCAGGCGGCAAGGAAAGCAGCCTCAACATCAAGGGCGCCTATCTGGAGGTCTGGGCCGATATGCTGGGTTCAGTCGGGGTAATCGGTGCGGCGGTCGCTATCTACCTCACCGGGTACAACTGGATCGACCCGATCGTCGCGATTGCGATCGGCCTTTGGGTGTTGCCACGAACCTGGGTGCTGCTGCGCGACACCACCCATATCCTGTTACAGGGCGTTCCGCGCGGCTTCGACCTCAAGGCCATTCGCGCGGCGATGGAAGAGGTTGCGGGGGTCGATGACGTCCACGATCTGCATCTGTGGTCGGTCGCGGGCGACGACGCGAGCCTGACCGCACATGTCGCGCTATCGGGCGGCGGCGATGCCGAGACGGTCCGCCGCGCGGTGATCGATATGCTCGCCTCGCGCTTCGACATTCGCCATGCGACGATCCAGACCGAGGCCGAGACCTGCGAGGACGGCGAGGGGATTATGCACCCCTGACTTCATGCGGTCGCGGGGGCCGGGGCCATTTCCGTGGTGATATGTGCGCCATTTTCGAGCGTGCGATGCACCGGGCATTTCGCCGCGACGTCGAGCAGGCGGGTACGCTGCTCGTCGGTCAGCGCATCGCCGCGGATGGCCACCGTCTTGCTGAAGATGTCGACCTTTCCGGTGCGCCCTTCGACCTCGCCCTTGCGGTGCGTGACCTCAGTCGCGACATGGTCGAGCGGCCATTTCTGCTGCCGCGCGAACCAGCGTACCGTCATCGTGGTACACTCGCCGAGCGCCGATGCAAGCAGCTGGTAGGGCGACGGGCCAAGGTCCTTGCCGCCCATGTCGGCAGGCTCGTCGCCGGTCAGGCTGTGGCGCCCGGTGGTAATGCGCACGGCAAAATCGCTCTCGCCGCTTTCGGAGACGGTGGCGCTGACAATGTCGGTCATATTCTTTCCTCCTGCGGGTCGCGGCTTCAGGATTTGGTCGGCGGCGGCGGCCCGTCGGGCAGCGGGATAAACTCGTCATGGTCGGCATCGGGAAGCTTCATCCGGCCCGCCTTCCAGTCTTCGGCCGCCTGCACGAGCCGGTCCTGCGACGAGGAGACGAAGTTCCAGTAGAGGAAGCGCTCGCCGATCGGCTCGCCGCCGAGCAGCATCACCGTTGCCGCCTCGGTTGCGCGCAGTTTTGACGCGCCTTTGCCGAGTACGAGCATCTTGCCCGCGTCGTACCGCGCGCCGTCAAATTCGACGGCACCGGTTGCAACATAGAGCGCGCGTTCCGAAAAATCGGACGGGATCTCGGCAACCGCGCCCGGCGCCATGTCGAGATGGGCATAGAAAAGCGGCGAATGGGTCCGCGCCGCGGCGGTCAAGCCATAGGCGCTCCCCGCGATCAGATGCCCCTCGACCCCTCCATCGTTCCAGTGCGGCAGATCGGCGCCCGCGTGGTGCGAAAAGGAGGGGGCTTCTTCTTCGTCGGCGGTCGGCAGCGCGACCCATGCCTGGATACCGTGAAGATGGTCGCCCGTCGCGCGCGCCTTTTCGAACCGCTCGCTGTGGGTGATCCCGCTCCCGGCGGTCATCCAGTTGACCTCCTGCGGCCGGATCGCCTGCTCCGACCCGACGCTGTCGCGGTGCATGATCTCACCCGAAAAGAGATAGGTCACGGTCGACAGGCCGATGTGCGGATGCGGCCGGACATCGAGGTCGCGTCCGGCACCCGCCGCGACGTCGAGCGGCCCCATATGGTCGAAGAAGACAAACGGCCCCACCATGCGCCGCTTGGCGAAGGGCAGCACCCGGCCGACCTCGAGCCCGCCGCCAAGGCTGCGCCGCCGCTGTTCGATCACCATTTCGATCATTTTTATTCTCCTCCGTCGACGGTCAGCCGTCGACAATATCCGCATATTCGGGATGCGCGGCATAAAAGCGCGCCATGAAACTGCATTTGAGCACTGCCTTGCGCCCGCTGGCCCGGATCGCATCGAACACGCCGCGCGCGAGTTGCGATCCGATCCCCTGGCCAGAAAATTCATAGGGCACTTCGGTATGGGTCAGCACGACCCGGCCGTCCTCGATCCGGTAATATGCGGCGGCGACCAGATCATCGTCCAGCGCCAGTTCAAAGCGTCGCTGGTCCACATTGTCGATGATCTGGTCGCTCACCACTCTATCTCCCGTTTTCAGCCGCGCGCCGAGTCGAGCATTTCATGCTCGGTCGCCACTTGTTGCGCCTTGGCATAGCTTTCGATCAAGAGCTGATAGGGCGGGAAGATCTTCGTATAGACTTGTGCCCATTCGGCGGCATCGTCGCGGTGCCAGGTGCGCTGGAGTTCGGAGGCGACCGCGGCGGTGTCCATCGGGACAACCCCGGCCTGCACCACGCGCGCGAGCGTGATTTCCTCCGCCATCTTCGAATAGGTGCCCGAAGCGTCGACCACGGCGAAGACCTTATAGCCTTCCTGCACCGCGCTGATCGCGGGGAAGGCCATGCAGACGCTGGTGATCGTGCCCGCGATGATCAGCGTGTTCCGGCCCGTCGCCTTCACTGCCGCGACAAAGTCGGGATTGTCCCACGCATTAATCTCCCCCTTGCGCGCGACATATCGTGCGTGCGGGGCGTTTTCGTGAATTTCGGGGATCAGCGGGCCATTGGGACCCTGCGGTACCGAGGCGGTGGTGATCACCGGCATGTTCGTCAGCGTCGCCATTTTCGCGAGCGCGGTCGCATGGTTGCGCAGCACCGGAAAGGGCATGTCGGCGACGGTCTGGAACAAGCCGCTTTGATGATCGATCAACAGCATGACTGCATCATCGGGGTCGATCACCGGGCGCTGGCCGTTGAAGTTGGCGGGGGTGGACATGGGGCTTCTCCAAAGATTCTGGGGGAGGCCCCGCGCCGGGCGGCGCGGGGCAAAGGGTGTCAGTCGGTCTTGTCGTACGAAAACTGGATTCCGGCGGTGCCGCCGGTTTCGATGAACAGGTTCATGAAGGCGGGAACCGTCTCGCTGCGGTTCCAGTCGCGCTGGAGTTCGCAAAACAGCTGCGGCACCGAAATCATCTTGCCGCCGGCCTGTTCGATGCGGCGGAGCGCGGCGTCGTGCGCGGCGAGCGAGGTGCCGCCGACGGCATCGACCGGGACATAGACTTCATAGCCCTCGGCGAGCGCGTCGAGCGCGGGGAAGGTCAGGCACGCCTCGGTCCACAGCGCGGTCATGATCAGCTTCTTGCGCCCGGTCGCCTCGACCGCCTTCCTGAACTCGACATCTTCCCAGCTGTTGATCGTCGTGCGGTCATAGGTTGGATAGTCGCCGAGTATCTTGCGGACCTGCGGCACCGGCGGCTTGTTGAGGCCGGTTTCGACATTCACCGTCGAGTGGACGATCGGCAGGTCATAGGCGACCGCCGCACGCGCGCAGCCGGCGATATTGTTGAGCAGCAATTGCCGGTCCATCGAGGCGATCGAATTCACCTGAACGGGTTGGTAATCGATGATGATGAAGGCCGAATTCTGCGGGGTGAGCAGATGGTCGGCCTCGGGATCGCGGATCGGTTCGCTGGACATGTCGGGGTTCCTTTCGTCGGTTGTCGGATGCCCGCCATCAATGCCGCGCGGAGCTTGTCCGGCGGTTTGGGCGGCGCGGGCGGCCGCCCCGAACAGGATGAACCCGGCTCGCCGGGAGGACGGGGGAGGGGGGGAGCCGGGTTCGCGTCAGGCTGCGACTTGCGCAAACCTGCCGTTGTTGAAGTCGTCGATCGCCTGGCGGATCTCGGACTCGGTGTTCATCACGAACGGACCGTGGCCAAAGATCGGCTCGTCGATCGGTTCGCCGGTCAGCACCAGCAGGGTTGCATCGCCGTCGGCGTGGATCGCCACATCGCCGCCTTCGCGGCTCAGCATGATCATTTCGGCTTCGCCCGCCGGCTCGCTGCCGCCCACCGTGACATGGCCACCAAGCACGACCAGCATCGCGGTATGGCCTTCGGGCAGGTCGAGGGTGACACTGGCGTCGGCTTTCAACCGGACGTCCCAGACGTTGATCGGGGTGAAGGTCTTTGCAGGCCCCTTCGCGCCGAGCAGTTCGCCTGCGATAACCCGCGCCGTGCCCGCACCTTGCGGCAGATCAACCTGCGGAATGTCAGCCGCGACGATGCCCTGATATCCGCCGGGCGCCATCTTGTCCCTGGCGGGCAGATTGACCCACAGCTGCACCATCCTGAACGGTCCGCCGGTCTTGGCGAAGGCCGGCGAATGATATTCCTCGTGCAGGATGCCGCCCGCAGCGGTCATCCACTGGACGTCGCCGGGGCCGATAATGCCGCCATTGCCCGCCGAATCCTTGTGCTCGACCTCGCCGTCATAGACGATCGTTACGGTTTCGAAGCCGCGATGCGGGTGTTGGCCGACGCCGCGGCGATCGGTCGTGGGCGCGAAATAATGCGGCCCCGCATAGTCGAGCAGCAGGAACGGACTGATGTGTTCGCCCAGCATATTGTACGAAAAGAGCGAGCGAACGGGAAAGCCGTCGCCCACCCAGTGGCCGCGGTCATTGCCATAGCGGCCCAAAATGGTCTTGCTCATAGCGTGTCTCCAAGCGCGACGGACGAAGGCGCCTCATCGCTGTTGAGCCCGATATAAATGAGCAACGCTGCGCGCAGAAGATTGCGATATCCGACGCAGCGTCCTATCACTGGAACGATGCAGGACCTCAACGACCTCTATTATTTCGTCCAGGTCGTCGATCATGGCGGCTTCTCGGCTGCGGCGCGCGCGCTGGGACTGCAGAAGTCGAAGCTCAGCCGCCGCATCCTTGCACTCGAGGACCGCCTCGACGTCCGGCTGCTCAACCGATCCTCGCGCCATTTTTCGGTGACCGAGATCGGCCATGACTTTTATCAGCGTTGCCTCGCGGTGCTCGTTGAGGCCGAGGCGGCCGAGCAACTGGTCGCCGAACGCCGCGCCGAGCCGCGCGGGGTCATCCGGATCAGTTGTCCGGTTGCATTGCTCCAGTTTCAGTTCGGGGCGCTCTTTGCGCGCTTCATGGCCGAGAATCCGGCGATCGAGCTTCATCTCGAGGGTAGCAATCGCCGCGTCGATGTCGTCGCCGAAGGTTTCGATATTGCGATCCGCGTGCGCTTCCCGCCGCTCGAATCGAGCCATCTGGTGATGCGGCGGCTCGACGACAGCACCCAATGCCTCGTCGCAAGTCCGGTGCTGGTCGACGGGCCGCTCGGCTTTCCCGCCGACCTCAAGGGGCTTCCCAGTCTCGATCTCGGGCCGCCGCATCGCGACCATCTATGGCAGCTGGAAAATGCTGACGGTGCGATCGCGGCAATTCGCCATCATCCCCGCCTGATCACCGACGACATGGCGGCGCTGCGCGAAGCGGCAATCGGGGGCGTCGGGGTGGTGCAGTTGCCGACTATGATGATCTGGCAGGATATTGAGGCTGGGCGGCTTCTTCATGTCCTGCCCGACTGGCGCCCGCCCGCCGGGATCATCCACGCGGTTTTTCCGTCGCGGCGCGGACTGTTGCCGTCGGTACGCGCGCTGCTCGACTTCCTCGCACGCGAATGCGCGGTGCAGCGCGGCCGTGCGGCGCAGGCGATGCCATAGCCTCCTGCCGGCGCATGAGAATAGACAGCCGGGACCGGCGCGTCCAAAGACACGCGATGATTGAATATTTTGAAATCTATAAATTTGTTGTCCAAAGTGTCGGAGATCGGACGGGGGCGTCCGATTCACTTCTTCACGTCCACGCCGGGATGGCGGTGATGTTTCTGGCACGCCTGGTCACTCGGCGATCGCTGGCGACGTGGACGCCGTTTCTGACGGTGCTGGCTGCGGCTTTGGCCAAGGAAGCCGTCGACCGGGCGGCACATGGCGCATGGCGGATGCCCGACACGATGTTCGATATCATCAATACGATCTTCTGGCCCTTTGTGTTGATGGTCGGGCTGCGCTGGAGGCGCGCTCGTTCCTAGACGGCGGGCCCCTTGAAGGGCGATGGCGGGCGGAGGCCTGCGAAGCGGTGACCATGGCTATGTCATAGCGCATGTTGTTGCTGTCCTGTCGAACTACGCGCAATGCGCTCCCGACTTTGCCTTCGTGCCCCGGCGAATTACACTGGTCCAATAATCCGGATCGGAGATTTGGCAGCATGGCAAAGATCGTCTTTGGAATGAACCAGTCGCTGGACGGCTATGTCGACCACGATAAATTTGCGCCCGATCCCGCACTTTTCCGCCACTGGACAGAGCATGTGCGCGGCCTGACGGGCAGTGTTTACGGCCGCCGCATGTATGAGATCATGCGCTATTGGGACGAGGACGATCCCGCGTGGACGCCAGAATTATGCGACTTTGCGGCGGCGTGGCGGCGCCAGCCGAAATGGGTCGTGTCGCGCTCGTTGACGTCCGTCGGCCCCAACGCCACCCTTGTCGCGGACGAGGTCGAGGCGGTGATACGCGGGCTGAGGGATCGACTTGCCGGGGAGGTTGCCGTTTCGGGCCCGGATTTGGCGCAAAGCCTGACCGAATTCGGTCTGATCGACGAGTATCGACTCTATCTTCATCCCGTCGTGCTTGGATGCGGCACAGCATTTTTTGCCGGACCCCGGCCGCCGCTCCGCCTTGTTGCCAGCGATTTGATTGGTGAGAAGGCGGTCAGGTTGACCTACGTTCCCGCTTGATCGCGCTGTGCGCCCGGACCAGCAGATCTGCGGCGGTAAATGGCGGAGCGGGTGGGATTCGAACCCACGATACGCTTTTGACGTATACTCACTTTCCAGGCGAGCGCCTTCGACCACTCGGCCACCGCTCCGCATGCACTGGAAGAGGCGCCCTAATCGCTTGGCGGGGCTTTCGCAAGTCGCATGGACATGGCAGATCAAGGACATGAGACAGCTTCTCCTCGCCGCCGCCGCCGCCGCATCGCTCGCCCTTCCGGTTCAGGCGCAGGAGCCCGCGCCGATTCCGTCGCCGGGTGAGATCTCGGCCGCCGCGAAGGCTGACGAATGGATCGCCATCGCGCCTTCGGACCTGCTGGTGATGGAGCTTGCGCCCGATGCGAAGGGCAAGGCGCGCCGCGTCGTCATTCAGCTGATGCCCGCGCCGTTCAGCCAGGGCTGGATCGACAATATCCGCAAGCTCGCGGCGGCGCGCTGGTGGGACGGGACGAGCGTCAACCGCGTGCAGGATAACTATGTGGCGCAATGGGGCGATGCGACGGAGAAGAAGCCGTTGCCGAAGGGGTTGGCGATCGTGCCGGAGAGGGAGTATGTTTCAAGTGACCGAGGATATTCATATATTAGCGGTCGGTTGGCAAAAGAATCGGATAAGGTACCAACTGCAGAGGAAGCTGCCGACGAGGCGATCAGGGCGGCCTCAATGCCAAAGTCGGATGGGAAATTCACAGATAGCTACGCTGCATTTGCGGGTGCCGCTGACGGGTGGATTTTGGCTGCAGACACGACAGGAGTTTGGCCCGTCCACTGCTATGGCGCGGTCGGCGTTGGCCGCAACATGTCGCCTGATACCGGAAGCGGCGCCGAGCTTTATGCCGTTATCGGCCATGCGCCGCGCCATCTCGATCGCAACATTGCCGTTGTTGGCCGCGTGATCAGCGGGATCGAGCATTTGTCGAGCCTGCCGCGTGGCACCGGCGCGCTTGGCTTTTATGAAGATGAGGCTGAGCGTGTGCCGATCAAGTCGATCCGAATTGCGACCGAGATGCCTGCCTCCGACCAGCCGAAATTTGAATATCTCTCGACTGAAAGCGACAGCTTCGCGCGCTATGCCGACGCGCGCCAGAACCGGCGTGATCCTTTTTTCATCAAGCCAGCGGGCGGGGCCGATATTTGCAACATTCCGGTCCCCGTGCGCGCTGTGACGGCGAAGTAACGCAATGGAGGATTTCACCGTCACCACCCCGCTCTGGCGCTGGCAATCGGCGACGGCGCCCGCGGCGTGGTTTTTCGTTACCATCGCGGGCGATGTCGCTGATGAGATTCGGCTGGCAGCGATCAGCGGGCAATGGCTCGATGGCCGCAAGGGATTTGGATCGGCGCGGGTCGATGTGCAGATTGGCGACACGCGCTGGAAAACCTCGGTCTTTCCGCACAAGGAAAGCGGTGGCTGGCTGCTCCCTGTAAAAGCTGCGGTGCGAAAGGCCGAGGGAATATCCGAGGGCGATGCGGTGACGGTGACCGTCAGTCTTTAGGCGGCTCGTCGGCCTTTACGTCGCGCGCTTGCGCCTTGCGCTTGCGCAAATTGGCGCGGAGCGCCTCCGCCAGACGGCGTTCGCGTTCGAGGTCGGCAGGAGAGGGTGTTTTGCTCACGGCACAGCCCATCCTGCGAAATCGGCACGGCGTCAAGTCTCGCCGCTTGACAGGGGCAAGGCACCCAGCCATAGGCCGCGCCTGCCCAGCGAACACATGTTTGCGACGGCCCAGCTGCTGCTGTAGCTCAGTGGTAGAGCGCGTCATTGGTAATGACGAGGTCGGGAGTTCAATCCTCCCCAGCAGCACCATTCTTCCGGATATATTCCGCGCTTTACGCGCGCTCGGCGGCCGGTCTAGAACCGGCGAACGCCGTTTGGCGGTTTTGGGGAGCGTGCGAACATGGCGGGTAAGGACAAGCGCGCCATCACAAACGATCGCTGGCCGTTTCTGGCCATATTGATCGCCGTTTCGGCCGCTTTTGCACTTATCCTGTGGCCCTTTTTCGCGGCGATTCTCTGGGCGGTGATCGTCACCATCCTGTTCATGCCATTTTATCGCCGTTTGCTTGTCTGGATGCCGGGCCGGCACAATGGTGCGGCGCTGCTGACGCTCCTCTCGATCATCGGTGTCGTGATTCTGCCCGCTGCCATTCTGACCGTGGCGTTGGTGGAAGAAGCGGCGACGGTTTATCAGCGCATCCAGTCGGGTGATATCAATCCGGCCCAGATTTGGGCGGGGTTCCAGTCGGGCATGCCGGGTTGGATGTCGACGGCTCTGGAGCGGCTGGGGGTTGAGAATATCGCTGCCGCCAAGACGATGCTCGGTGGCAGCGCGGCCGAAGGTGTTCGCGCGATCCTGACTCAGGCGCTGTCGCTGGGGCAGAGCTTGCTGGGCCTGTTCGTCAAGCTGATGGTGATGCTCTACCTCGCCTTCTTCCTGCTGCGCGACGGCGAAAGCCTGCAGCGCCGCATCAGCGATGCCGTGCCGCTGCGTATCGATCACCTCGAATTGCTGGTGACCCGGTTCATCGTCGTGGTGCGTGCAACGATCAAGGGCAGCCTTGTCGTCGCGATCCTCCAGGGATTGATCGGCGGGATCGTGCTGTGGGCGCTGGGGATCGAAGCGGCACTATTGTGGGGCGTGCTGATGGGCGCGGCTTCGCTGCTGCCTGCGGTCGGCACCGGGCTCGTATGGGTACCGATGGCTTTCTATCTGCTGTTCACTGGCGCGGTCTGGCAGGGCGTGGTGCTGATTTTCTGCGGCCTGTTCGTGATCGGAATGGTCGACAATGTGCTTCGTCCCATCCTCGTCGGACGCGAGACGCGCATTCCCGATTATGTCGTGTTGATCACGACGCTGGGCGGGCTCCAGCTGTTCGGGTTTCATGGTATCGTGATCGGCCCGGTGATCGCGGCGATGTTCATCGCTGTGTGGGACATTGCGACGACAATGCGCGCCGAATCACCGCCGCCAACCAGCGCGTAACAGCCGGTTCAGATTTTCGCTGCGAGCAGCCAGTCGTGGAAAATTTTCACCGCAGGCTGACGCAGCGCGCGCGGGCGGCACACAAACCAGTAGCTGTACGGGCTGTCGACGTCGAAATCGAACAGGCGAACCAGCCGCGGGTCGTGGGCGTCGTCGAAGTGATGGCCGTGCATGAAGGCGACGCCGATGCCTTGCGCCGCGGCTTCGAGCATCAGCGGCCCCGAATCGAAATAGTCGAACCCCGCTGGTTCCAGATAAGGCATGCCGATCACCTTCTTCCACTCGAGGAAGGTCTCGGGCATTTCGCGGTGAAGCAGGATGTTCATCCGCTGCAATTGTTCGGGTACCGTGATCGCCTGATCGCCGCTGGCGAGCGAGCGCGCCGCAATCGGGAAAATCTTGTCCTGGTCGAGCCGCGCCGCATAGAGCGCCGGGTCGATTGAGCGGGCGAGAGCGATCGCAACGTCGATCCCGTCGCCTAGTCGTGCTTCGGCATGCGAGATGGTTTCGATATCGATATGGAATTCGGGATGCTCGCTTCGCAATTCAGGCAGGCGCGGAAAAAGGCGCTGCTGGGCAAAGAGCGGCAGGACGTTGAGATGCAGGCGCAGCGAGGCGTCGGGGCTGCTGATCTGCCCGATCACCGCGCGCAAATCGTCGAGGATCGGCGATAGCTGGTCCTGCAATGCGCGTCCGGCTTCGGTCAGGCTCAGGCCATGGTGGTGGCGGTTGAACAACGGGCGGCCCACTGCATGCTCGAGCGTCTGGATGCGCCGCGACAGCGCGGGCATCGACAGGCCAAGCTCGGTCGCGGCCGCCTTGACCGTGCCGTGGCGGGCGACCTCCAGAAAGGCCTCCATGCTGCTGAGGGGAGGAAGGCGTGGCATGTTCGTCTCCGCGGAGTGATGACATGTTGCTGATGAACATACCAGAAATTTGTGCAGTGCGGCATAAAGCCTGACGGGCCAATGGCGGGCAAGGGGGGGTCGCAAATCGGGAACGACCATCCTATCTTCGCATTCTGACGTTTTTAGGGAGACGCGAATTGGCTGACGCAGAGGGTAAGGAAAAGCAGGTCAAGCTGCAGGTCGCCAGCGCGCGGGCCGAAGAAAGCGGCGGCGGCATCGCTCGCATCCCGCGCTCGGCGATGGCCGAACTGGGCGTGACCGAGGGCGATATCATCCAGATCAGCGGCAAGCGCCAGACTGCGTCGCGCGTCGTCGCGCCCTATCCCGAGGATGAGGGGCTGGAGGTTATCCGCCTCGACGGCCTGCAGCGTGCCAATGCGGGGGCGGGCGCGGGTGATATGGTGCAACTGAGCCGCGTCGAGACGCGTCCGGCGACCCGCGTCGTCTTTGCTCCGGCGCAGGAAAATCTGCGGCTGCAAGGTTCGGCGATGGCACTGAAGCGCAGTTTCTTCGGCCGCCCGCTCGTCGCTGGCGATACCGTCGCGACCGCGGGGCAGCAGCGTGTTTCGGCGGGGGATATGCCGCCGCAGTTGCGCCAGATGCTCAATGCGCCAGCCTATGCGCTCGCCGAGGTTCGCCTCCTCGTCGTGTCGGCGACCCCCAAAGGCGTCGTCTTCATCGACGAGAATACCGAGGTCGAGCTGCTCCCCGAATATCAGGAGCCGCAGGATGCGCGCCGCACCGATGTCACTTATGACGATCTTGGCGGGCTTGGCGATACGATCGACCAGCTCCGGGAGATGGTCGAGTTGCCGCTGCGCTACCCCGAACTCTTCCGGCGCCTTGGCGTCGATCCGCCGCGCGGGGTGCTGCTTCATGGCCCGCCGGGCACCGGCAAGACGCGCCTTGCGCGTGCCGTCGCCAATGAAAGCGAAGCGCAATTCTTCCTGATCAACGGGCCGGAGATCATGGGTAGCGCCTATGGCGAATCCGAAAAGCGGCTGCGCGATATTTTCGAACAGGCGGCCAAGGCCGCGCCGTCGATCCTGTTCATCGATGAAATTGATTCGATCGCGCCCAAGCGGGGGCAGGTGACGGGCGAGGCCGAGAAGCGCCTCGTCGCGCAATTGCTGACGCTGATGGACGGGCTGGAGCCGCGTACCAATCTGGTAGTCATCGCCGCGACCAACCGTCCTGATGCGATCGACGAGGCGCTGCGCCGTCCGGGTCGCTTCGACCGCGAAATCGTGATCGGGGTCCCCGACGAGAGCGGGCGGCGCGAAATCCTTGGCATCCACACGCGCGGCATGCCGCTCGCCGAAGATGTCGATCTCGCCGAACTCGCGCGTACGACTTTTGGTTTCGTCGGCGCCGACATGGCGGCACTGACGCGGGAGGCGGCGATCGAGGCGGTACGCCGCATCATGCCCAAGCTCAACCTTGAGGAAGGGACGATCCCGCCTGAGGTGCTCGAGGAATTGCGCGTCACGCGCGAAGATTTCAACAATGCGCTGAAGCGCGTCCAACCGTCGGCGATGCGCGAAGTGATGGTGCAGGCGCCGAAGACACGCTGGAGCGACATCGGCGGTCTCGACGCCGCGCGCGACAAGCTGATCGAGGGGATCGAGCTGCCGCTGAAGAATCCCGAGGCGTTCCGCCGGCTTGGTATCCGCCCGGCCAAGGGCTTTCTGCTCTATGGTCCTCCCGGAACCGGCAAGACATTGCTCGCGAAAGCCGCCGCACGCGAATCCGATGCCAATTTCATCTCGATCAAATCGTCGGACCTGCTCTCGAAATGGTATGGCGAGAGCGAGCAGCAGATTGCGCGGTTGTTTGCGCGGGCGAGGGCGGTCGCGCCGTGCATTGTCTTCATCGACGAGCTCGACAGTCTGGTGCCCGCGCGGGGTAGCGGCACGTCAGGCGAGCCGCAGGTGACCGAACGCGTCGTCAACACGATCCTCGCCGAAATGGACGGGATCGAGGAGATGCAGTCGGTCGTCGTCATCGGCGCGACGAACCGTCCGAACCTGATCGACCCGGCGTTGCTCCGCCCGGGGCGCCTCGACGAACTTATCTATGTCGCGGTGCCCGACAAGGAAGGGCGCCGCCGCATCCTCGAAATCCAGACCGGCAAGATGCCGTTGGCGAAGGATGTCGATCTGGCGGCGCTCGCCGAACGGTCGGATCGTTTCACTGGCGCCGACTTGGAAGATCTGACGCGGCGCGCGGGACTCGCCGCGCTCAAGCGTTCGATCGACAGCGAAACGGTGACGATGGAGGATTTCGAAGCTGCGCTGAAGGACACCCGCGCCTCGGTGACCGAGGCGATGGAAAGAGATTATGAAAAAATTCAGGGTGAGATCAAACAGGCCGCGATGAGCGTCGATCCGATCGGCTTCTTCGCGCCCGGCATGCTCAAACCCGTGCGCGAGCGCAAGCACGACGGCGACGCGAAGGATTAAGTGGCCGGCTGGTCCAGCCTCAGCGCGGACCAGCCCCACGCCACCAGCCAGCCGCAGAACGCCGCCATCAGGCCGTAAGCGGCCATCGGGTGCCAGCTGTAGAGCAGCACGCCGATGGCGGGCGAGATGATATAGGCCGAGCCGTTGATCGACGCGGTCATGCCCGCCACCGCGCCCTGATCGCGGCGCGGGACCGAGAGCGAAGCGCCCGCGGTAAAGCCGGGGCGGAACAAGCCAAAGCCGAGCGATGCGATAGCGAAGCCGAGAATGATACTGTGCAAATCCTGCGCGAGACCCGTCATCAATATTCCGCAAATGGCGAGCGCGGCACCCCATAACACCGTCGGGCGCGGTGTCATCTTGAACAGCGGGATCAGTCCCCATTGCGCGAGCAGGGTCGCGAAGGCCCCCGCCATCAGGACCGTACCCGTCAGCTTCGCGCCCGTATCCGGGTCGGCTCGCAAATGCAGGCGGTCGAGGACGAGGAATCCGATGACGCCGATCGCCATCGCTTGTGCCTGTCCGCCAAGGAGGCCCGCAAACAGCCATGGTCGAACGCGCCCGTCGCGCCAGCCTAGCGGTTCTTGCACGGGGGTGTCGGGATCATTCTCCGCTTCGCCTGTCGGCTCGGTGGGGCCGGCGGACAAGGGGTAGGAGGCGATAGCCCCGCGCGCGGCAAAACGCGGCGTATCATTGGGCAGACGCCAGCGCAGCAGAGCAAGGACGATCAGTCCGATCAGAGCAAAGATCAGCATCGGGCCTGCCATTCCAACGATCGGCAGGATGAAATAGGGCGCGACCGCCGGCCCGATGACCGTTCCGATGCCAAAGGAAGACGTAACGAGCGACAGGGCCTGCGTCCGCTCCTCGGGCTCGGTGCGCGATGCGACATAGGCCTGCACCGCGGGCGGCGCCGCGGACCCCAAGCCGCCGTAGAGGCTACGGAACAGCGCAAAGACGATGAAGGTGACCCCGGCACCGATCAGGCCCTTCAGTCCGGCCCACAGTACGATGCCGCACAAAGCCATCGACGACAGGAAACCGAACACGCCAAGCGCCATTAGTGCCTTGCGCCCGCGCTTGTCCGACTGGCGCGCCCAGTGCGGCGCGGTCAGCACCCAGAGCAGCGCCGACCAGCTGAATGCCAGACTGACCCAGACGTCGGGGATGTGAAGCTTGGCACCGATCGCGGGCAGAATCGACTGCATAGCCGTATTGCCCGCCGCCGCGACGAGCATGACCGCGAAGAGGACCGCCATGCGGTCGGCGGGAATGGAAGGGGTTTTTGTCGTCATATTCGCCCCGTTCCCGTTGCTCATCGCTTGCAAGCTTGCGCCCACCCTACAGCCGAAGGGCGGCCTGTCCAGAGTCAAGACTGACTCTTTCCTTGCGTCCGCGCGTCGATTTTGCCACGCCATGGGGACCCGCAACAACGCGAAAGCCATCATGACCAATCCTCGGGCGCAGGCCCAAGCTACGAAGATCGCGCTGACCGACCGGATTCGTACCCGGTTGCAACGCTTTTTCGGACCATGGGGCATGTTTGTCCGCGGGTTCATCAAGCATCCGGTGATGGTTGGATCGATCGTCCCGTCATCGCCGACGCTGATCCGGCACATGCTGCGGCCGGTCGACTGGAAAAATACGAAGCTGTTCGTCGAATATGGCCCCGGCGTCGGCACCTTCTGCCGTCCGGTTCTCGAACGCATGGCGGGCGATGCGATGCTGATCGCGATCGACACCAACGAAGATTTTATCGACTATCTGCGCAAGGATATTCGCGACAGCCGTTTCGTGGCCGTTCATGGATCGGCCGCTGATGTCGAGGCTATTATCGCCGCGCATGGCTTTGAGAAGGCCGATTATATCCTTTCGGGCCTGCCGTTCTCGACGCTGCCCGCCGGCGTTGGCCCGGCGATCGCTGCGGCGACGCATCGCGCGTTGCGCCCCGGCGGTGCCTTTCTCGTCTATCAGTTCCGCGCCCGCGCGCGCGATTTCCTCGCCGCACATTTTACCCGCATCGACAATGCGTTCGAATGGGTCAATGTTCCGCCATGCTTCCTCTTCTGGGGCTGGAAGGACTAAAGTTCCAGCCGCGGATCGCTTTCGGTGAGCCCGAAGTTCAGCCGGCGTGTGACGGTATAGTCGGCGAGGCCGACGACGAACCACGCCAGCGTCCAGCGCAGCCGCGTCAGGAAGGTGCCGCGCGTCTTGTGAACCGCGGGCGTGATGACGTCGCAATCGCCCTCCAGCCCGTCGACAAAACCGCGCATCTGCTCTGCAAAGCCCGCATCATCGATACGCAGCATCACTTCGACATTCATGAACAGGCTGCGCATGTCGAAATTGGCCGAACCGACATAAACGACATCGTCGATAATGATCAGCTTCATATGCAATCGGCACGGCCGATATTCCCAGATCGTGGCTTTCTTGCGCAGCAAATAGCCATAGAGCAGGCGTGAGGCGCCGATCGTCGCGGCATTGTCCGACTTGGCCGCCATCACGAAACGCGCCGCGCCGCGCCGCGCGACGCGACCGAGCCGCCGCAACATGCCCTGCCCGGGGGAGAAATAGGCCATGGCCATGTCGAGCCGCCGCGCCTTGTCGAGGTCGCCGCGCACGACGCGGGCCCATGGCGACAGGCGCTGGGTCGGGCCGCCAACCAGCCATGTCACCGGCCCGTTCGCGATCGGCCATTCGCGGATCATCCGGCGAAGGATCAGCAATTTCCCGTCGTCCCGGACGGTATAGTCATGAATATCCTCGAACCATTGCACGATGCGCGACAGTGATGGGCCTTCGACGAACAGGCCAAGGTCGAACCAGCAGGTTTCGCCTTCGTTGCTCAGATAGCCGTCGGCGATGTTAAAGCCGCCGGTCACGGCGATACGGCCGTCGATCAGCAACAGCTTCTGATGGTTGCGGATCAGATAGCTCGACCGCCAGTGGCGCGAGAAAAAGGTCACGCTGCCGCCCGCAGCGCGCAGCGGGGCGAAGATCGCATCGGGAGTATCCGACGAGCCGAAACTGTCGATCACCGCGCGCACGCGCACGCCGCGTTCGGCCGCCGCGACCAGCCGGTCCAGCACCTCGGTTCCGGCGCGGTCATGCTCGAAAATATACATGATGATGTCGATACTGTGCGCGGCATCGTCGATCAGCGCGATCAGCCGCGCCAGTCGCTCGGCGCCGTCGAACAGCAGTTCGAGCCGGTGGCCGGCAACATCCGCCGTCAGTCGGTCGGGAGTTGGGGCGGGGCCGGGCGTTTCGGTCATCACCTGCTCATAGGCGGTGGCTTGCGACCGGGGCAAGGGTGGTGGTCGAGGGGGAAGCGAGGCGTCGTTAGATTGACATTTGGGCCTGTCGCTGCTAGCGCGCAGCGCTTGCCGCCAGCCCTTCCAGGCTGGTCTCTCCTCAATCAAGGAAACAACATGGCCCGCGTTACCGTCGAGGATTGCGTCGACAAGATTCCGAACCGTTTCGACCTCGTCCTGCTCTCCGCGCATCGCGCGCGTGAAATCTCGGGCGGTTCGGAGCTGACCGTCGACCGCGACCGTGATAAAAACCCCGTCGTCGCGCTGCGCGAAATCGCCGAACAGACCGTGCGTCCGACCGATCTGAAAGAAACGCTGGTCGGTTCGCTGCAGAAGGTTGTCGTCGACGATGACGATACGCCCGATGAAATCAGCTCGATCAGCCGTTCGGCCGAAGCGCTTCGCCTGACCGCCGCTGCGCCGCCGCGCAGCCCGGCTGGTGGCGGCAGCGACTTCGAATAAGCGCTGCGACTAAAGATCACCAAGGGGGCCGCGGGAAACCGCGGCCCTTTTTGTTTGCGGGGCCGTAAGTCGATTGCAGAAATGGTGGCAGGCGACCGATTCCAGACGATGGAACAAGTTCGAATACAGTTTGAAAGCGGTCATTTTGCCGGGTGGCATTCGCAGAGGCCCTTAGAATCCATGCCGCGCTGGTGCGCCGTTTTCCCGTCAGCTACAGAAATCCAGACTCAGTTCGGTCGTATATTTCAGGCTTTCGAGAATGATGCTTGAACGGACGGTGTCGATCTCCGCCGCCTTTAGCTTCGTCGTCAGGAACGCATTATAGGATTCCAGATCCCGGGTGGAGACGCGGAGCATGAAGTCGGCCTCACCGGTCAGGGTCTCGCACGAAGTCACTTCGGACAGCTTTGCTACGCGTTCGCGAAAGCGGCGCTCATTTTCGATATCATGCGAACGCAGTTTGACCGCAATATAGGCCGAAACCCCCAGGTTGAGTCGTTTCGGACTGAGCAAGGCGACAACGCGCTCGATATATTTCTCGTTCTTCAATCGAACCAGCCTGCGTGAGCACTGCGAGGGCGATAGATTGATGATCGCACTGAGCTCGGCGGGGCCAAGGTCGCCATCCTGTTGCAGGGCGGCGAGGATTTTGCGGTCGAAGGTGTCGAGACGATCTTTTGTCATGCCTGCATCCTCGCCTGTCCGGACCTTGGGATCCCGAGCCTAGTCGGGGTGGGCAGTCCAACCTTTCACGGTCGCCCCGCCCTTCATCACAAAAGCGACATGTTCGAGCACCGTGATGTCGGCCAGCGGATCGCCCGCCACCGCGATGATGTCGGCATAGCGCCCCGGCTGGATCGAGCCGATATCGGCGCTCGCGTTGAGCAGCTCGGCGGCGTTGACCGTGGCCGCCTTGATTGCATCCATCGGGGTCATGCCGGCCCGCACCATCAGCGCGAACTCCTGTCCGTTGCGACCGTGCGGAGACAGTGCCTGGTCGGTCCCGAACGCAATCTTCACGCCGGCCGCATAGGCCGCGCCAAGATTGCTGACGGTAAGCGGTGCAACCTCGAGAGCCTTCTTGGCTGAGGACGGGTTGAGCGTCTCCGGCCGTGTCTTCGCGATCTGCTGGACGGTCTCCGCCACCAGCAGAGTCGGCACGAGCCACGTACCGTGCTCTTTCATCACCTTATAGGATGCCTGATCGCCGAACGAGCCATGCTCGATCGAATCGACTCCCAGCGCGGCGGCGCGGTTGATCGCATCGCGGCCATGGGCATGGGCGGCAACACGCATCCCCAGCGCATGCGCGGTTTCGACGACGGCCTTGATCTCTGCATCGTTCATCAGCGTGTGCGTGGGATCGTCGCCCACGCTGAGCACGCCGCCACTCGGCATGATCTTGATCAGATCGGCGCCTTCGCGGGCGAGGCGGCGAACTGCCTTCATTGCGCTGTCGGGGCCGTCGATGACATTGTCGTCCCAGTGCGGATGATCGACCTCGGGATCGAGACCGTTGCGCGCATCGCCATGCCCGCCGGTCGGACCCAGCGGCGTGCCCGCGACAAACAGCCGCGGCCCGGAAATGACGCCGCTGTTGATCGCGCGCTTCAGCGCAACGACGATCTGAGTATCCCCGCCGACGTCGCGCACTGCAGTGAATCCGGCATCCAGCGTCCGCGCAGCATAGTTCACCGATGCGAAGGCCGTATCGGCCCCCGTCGTCGTGAATTTCGCGGCGATGGGATTTTTCCCGCTATATTCGAAGGTGATGTGGTCATGGCTGTCGATCAACCCCGGCAGCACCGTTGCATGGCGCAGATCCACCACCTCCGCGCCTTCGGGTGTTTCATAGCCGTCACGAACAGCAGTGATCCGGTCATCGGTGATCAGGATCGAGACCGAAGCGCGCGGCTTGGCCGATTGGCCGTCGATCAGCTTCCCGGCATGGATGACGATGGTCTTGGCCGCAACGGACGGCGCGGTCGCGAGCGCGAGTACAAGGGTGAGAGCGAGGGTAACCGGGGTCTTGCGAATAATTTTCATGATTTGTCCCTGCCAGGAAAAAGCCGCCCCGCAGGGCGGCCGTGCTGATCAAAAGGCGGCGCGGAGATTGAGGCCTATCGTGCGCGGCGCCGCGCTGGTCACGACGGTCTGGTTGACCTGAATGGCGCTCGACGTGGCGCGAGTGATCGCCGTGTCGTTCAGCAGGTTGCTGACGAACAGATACGCCCCCCATTTGCCTTCGCCGCCCTCAATCCCGGTGCGGAGATTGACCAGTTGATACGAGTCGATCTTGCGTGTGAAGGTCGCCGTCGGGCGGAAGTCGGAATAGGACGACCCGACATGGCTGAAGTCGAGCCGGAACAGGCCGCCCAGATTTTCCGAAAGCGGCCAGCTGTATTGCGCGCTGGCCCCGGCCGAGAATTTCGCGACGAACGGGATGCGATCACCCTTGAGGCCGGGTGCGTTGAGGTTCGCATTGGCCTGATTTTCGGTCAGCTTGGCATCGATGTAGGAAGCATTGGCCTGCAGTGACAGGCCGAAGACGGGGCGTGCGGTCATTTCGAACTCGATGCCCTTCACGCGCGCCGCACCGGCGTTGGTGATATAGCTGAACGCGCCATTGGGCGTGCGGCCGGTCACCTGCATGTCGGTCCAGTCGATCAGGAACGCGTCGAGATTGACGAGCAGCTTGCGGTCGAAGGAAGCCGTCTTGATGCCGATTTCATAGTTCCACAGGCTGTCGGACTGATAAGGCGTCAGCGCTGCGGCAAGGCCGAGCACCTGATTGGCGCCGCCCGGGCGGAAGCCCTGCGCGGCCTCGGCATAGATCATCACGACGTCGCTGATCTTGTAGGAGCCGTTGAACTTGAGGACGGTGCCATTTTCCTTCGAGTTGGCCGTGGTTGGCGGCGTGACCCGCGCACCGACCAAGATCGAACCGAGTGTCGTCTCGCCAAGAATGTCCTTCTTGTAGTCGAAATAGCGGATGCCTGCAGTCAGGTTGAGCTTTGACGTGAGGTCCCAGGAAAGTTCGCCAAATGCAGCAAGCTGGGTCAGCTTGTCGTCGATGAAGCGAACTGTCGCCGTTTGCAGCGGAAAGATGATCTCGCCAGTGACGGGGTCGGTGTTCACCTGCGGATTTTGAACATTGCTGTGACGGCGCGAATAGAACAGGCCGGCGGTCCAGTTCAGCGCACCGCCGCCCTTCGAATTCAGGCGGAACTCGCCGGTCAGTGTGTTCATATCCTGTTGCGGGTACAATGTGCTGTTCGACTGGCTGTCGACCAGTGTGTAGAAACCCGTCAGCTGGGTCGGGGTACATGGCGGTATGGCCCCGCCGACCGGCGGGCCGTTGAGCAGCGCGGAGCAACGTGCCGGCGTCCGGTTGGTGCGGATGAAGCGCGACACGTCGGTCGTGCTGGTCATTTCGCGGGTCATGTATGACACGATCGCAGTCGCTTCGACCCCGCCCAGATCCTGCACGGCAGTCAAGCTGTACAGATTGAGATCATCGGTGATCGGCTGGCGTGACAGCAGATCGGTATTATATTTGCCGGCGCTCGGATTCCACGACGGCGTGTCGGTGCGCGAACGGTTGATATAGGCAGCCAGGTCGATAGTCAGCGTCTCGGTCGGCGCGAAGCGCAGCAGCGCGCGGCCGCCATAGGTCTTCTCGTCGTTGATATTGTCGATGCCAAGTGCGACATTGTCGATATAGCCGTTGCGGCTGCGGTAGAAACCGGTGGCGCGGAAGGCGACCTTGCCGTCGATGACCGGCGCGTTGATCATGCCGTTCATTTCATAATTTACGCCGCCATCCCTGGTAGCTGAAAGCGTCGCATCGACCTTGCCCACCGTGTCGAACGAGGGTTTTTCGTAAATGATGCGCAGTGTGCCGCCCATCGACCCCGAGCCATAGAGCGTGCCCTGCGGCCCGCGGAGCACTTCGACGCGCTCGACATCGAACAGCTTGAGTTCCGGCGTGGTGCCCCCGGCATCATTTGTCGATCCGATCGCACCGATCACCGGGGTTTCGTCATAATAGACGCCCACCGTGGGTTCGCCGACCGCTTGGATTCCGCGTATCACAACGCGGCGCTGCGAGGGGCCTGCATCGACAAAGTTGAGGCTGGGCACCGAACCCGCCATTTCGGCAATATTCTGCGCGCCCGAATTGGCGAGCGCCTCGCCGGTGACGGCCGAGATCGAGATCGGCGTCTCCTGCAGGTTGGTGCTGCGCTTTAGTGCGGTGACGACGATATCGGCACTGTCTTCGATTCCCTGCTGGCTGGCGCTAGCCGCACTTCCGGCGGCCTCCTGCCCAGCGGCCGGAATCGCAAATCCGCTTATGGTACTGGCAAGCAAGACAAGGCGCAGCGGACGGCCGAGCGCGGCCGTTTTCGAAACACAGAACATTAGAGTTCCTCCCCCATATGTGGCTGACGGCGGGGCCGTGTGTACGGGCTCGCCGAGTTTGACCCGGACGGATTCGGCAGCAGCGACAGACAGTCGTGACACGCCGATCCGGCTTCTTTTTGATGACAAGCAAGTGAGACATCACCGCATTTGCGTCAAGTGGATTCGGGGAATCAGCACGCATGTTTTTGTGAGTTTGGGCCACTTTTTTTCAAAACCATGCCGATTGCCAGCATCATAAACACGATAATTCGGAGATTTCTGCACAATTCGTGCGTGACAGGCAGTTTTGCCCTGTCAAAAAGCAATGCACGTGCATAGCGTGTGCGCTAGTCTTGCGCGAAGAACGGGACAGCTTCGGCGCAGGTCCAATAATAAGGGGGGATATCAGATGCGTAACCGGCATGGATCAGAGCACGAGTTTGTGGCGATCGGTCCGAAGCCCGGGTTAAAAGTGGCCGGGCTGCCAGAAGCGGATATCTTCTAGACCGACCTGCGGCACATCCCCGCCGCAAAACAGATCGCAGCGCCATTCAGTTTTTCCGCCGACGGCAATTCCGCCGCCGGCGTTTCGCGACACCCGCCAGCACGCCCTCAGGGCGGACGGAGATATGCTTGACCCTTTCCAACCTTGCCGTTGACCGGCGCACATTTGCACTTGGCCTCGCCGCAGCCACGGCCTTCGGCACATCTGCACAAGCGAAGACCGCCACTCTCGACGCGACGGTGCCCGCGGCCGTCCGCAAGCTGTATGACCGCTCGATCGTGATCGACGCGCTCGCCTCGCCCAACACCTTCAACGTACCGTATCCGCCACTCGCCCCGTTGACCCAAGCGCAGCTCGACAACGCCCGGGCCTCTGGCATCACTGCGCTCAATCAGACCGTGAGCGATGCGAATTTCATCGAGGCGGTGCGCAAGATCGCAACCTGGCATGGCGAGATCGCCCGGCACCCCGATTATCTCCGGCTGGTTACGTCACGCCGCGATATCGACGCCGCCAAGCGCGAGGGACGGATGGGGGTGATCCTGGGGTTCCAGGGGCTGGACATGATCGGCACCGACCTGTCGCTGATCGATACCTTCCTCGACCTCTCGGTGACGATCATGCAGCTCACCTATAACCGCTCCAACGCGCTTGGTGCGGGCAGTTCGGAACCCGAAACCCGGGGACTGACCGACCTCGGCCGCCAGGCGGTGGAGCGGCTCAATGCGAACCGGATTCTGGTCGATGTTGCGCACGCCAATCCTCGCACGATGATCGACACCGCGGCCGCCTCGAAGACTCCCATCACGATCAGCCATACGGGCTGCCGTGCGGTCTATAATCATCAGCGCAGTTCGCCCGACGAGGCGCTCCGCGCCGTGGCGGACCGCGGCGGTGTGGTCGGCATGTACCTCATGCCCTTTCTTGGCCAGGATCCGAAGAGCGCGAGCCGCGCGCTGTTCCTGCGCCATCTTGAGCACGCACTGAAGCTGTGCGGCGAAGATCATGTCGGGATCGGCAGCGACCAGAGCACCACCCCGGTCGATATTTCGCCCGAGTATATGAAATATGTCGGGACGATCAATGCGCAGCGTACCGCGGCCGGCATCGCGACTCCGCTCGAGGCTGAGGGCCCGGTTACCGTTCCCGAGCTCAATGCATCGCGCCGTATCGAGCTGATCGCGTCCGATCTTGCCGGCGCCGGTCATTCGCCGCGGGTCATCGAAAAGGTGATCGGCGGCAATTTCTACCGGCTCTACGGGGATATCCGCGGCGGTTGAGCCAAAGGGAAATCACCGGAAAATATCATAAAACAAAAGAGCATTGGGGGATATATGCCGGCCGATTACGTGATGTTCGTCAATACGGTGTTCGTACCGATCGGCCTGATGCTGATCATGTTCAGCCTGGGGCTGACGCTCGCGCTGCGGGATTTCAGGCTGGTCCTGACCAATGCGAAGCTGGTCTTCGCCGGCCTTGGCGGCCAGCTCCTGCTGATGCCGCTGCTCGCCCTTGCGCTGGGGGTACTGTTCCGGCTCCCGCCCGAGCTCGCGCTCGGCCTGTTCATCCTCGGCATCTGTCCGGCGGGCACGACCTCGAACGCGCTCACCTTTGCCGGTCGCGGCAATGTCGCGCTGGCAGTCGTGCTCACCGCGCTGTCGAGCCTGATCACAGTGTTCACCATCCCCCTGCTGCTGAGCTGGGCGGTGCAGCACTTCCCGGTCGGCGGGAAGATCCCGGAACTGTCGATTTTCAGCACGGTGATGCAGTTGGTGCGGATCACCGTGCTTCCGGTCATCGCCGGCATGCTGGTGCGAGGCTATCTGCCCGATCTCGCCGCGCGAATGAGTCGCTGGCTCCGGCCGACCGCGCTGATCGTGATGGTCGGCGTGATCGCCTTCTCGGTGCTGGTAAGCTTCGAAACCGTCCTCATAAACCTCTGGCGCGCCGGCCCGGCAATCTGGACGCTTAACGTCGTCGCCACCGGGGTCGGCCTGCTGATCGCGCGCGGCATCGGGGCCAATGCGCGCGATTCGATGACGATCGCGATCGAGGTCGGTGTCCACAACGTCACCCTTGCCATCTTCATCACGCTCAGCGTGCTGGACAATCTTCCCCTCGCAGTCATGCAAAACATCTATGGCGTCGTCATGCTGCTCAATGCCGGGCTGCTGATCCGCTGGTTCCGCTCGAGGATCACGGCAGAGCAGGCTAGCGAGGCGGCATGAGCCTCGTCGTCCTGTCCGCCGCCGATGTGGCGGGGCATCTGTCGTATGAAGCCTGCATCCCGCTGATGCGCGAGGCGATGATCGCACTCTCGCAAGGCCGCACACGCCAGTTGCTGCGCGGTATCATCGACCTTGAGGGCGGCAATGCCTTCGGGGTGATGCCCGGCGCGATGCTGGACAGCGGCGCGTTCGGTGCCAAGCTGGTCAGTGTCTATCCCGGCAATTTCGAACAGGGCAAGCCGTCGCATCAGGGGGTCGTCGTGCTTTTCGATCCCGAGACCGGCGCGCCGGTGTGCATCGCCGATGCCGGGGAGATCACAGCGATCCGCACCGCGGCGGCCTCGGCAGCGGCGACGGATGTGCTGGCCCGGCCTGACGCGACCCGGCTCGCCATTCTCGGCTATGGCGAACAGGCATGGCGTCATGTCGAGGCGATCCGCCATGTTCGCGCCCTGGAAAAGGTGACGATCTGGGGGCGGGCAGGGGAGCGTGCGCAGGCTCTGGCCGCACGAATCCGCACGCTGGGGATTGATGCTGTTGCCGCGCCGGACACGGGAAGCGCCGTCGCCGATGCCGATATCATCTGCACGCTCACCGCTGCCGCGGAACCGATCCTCTCCGCGCGGCAGGTTCCGGCCGGCGCGCATCTCAACATCGTCGGATCGAGCCGCGCCGGCCCAGCCGAGATTGACACCGATCTCGTCGTCCGCGCACGCTTTTTCGCAGACCACCACGAAGGCGTCCTCGCCCAGGGCGCCGAATTTCTCCACGCCCGGCAAGCGGGCTTGATCGACGATAATCATGTTCTGGGGGAAATCGGCGAGGTGATGGCGGGCACCCTTCCGGGCCGGACCAGCGTCGGGGATGTCACGCTATACAAGTCGCTCGGCAGCGTTGTGCAGGACATCGCGAGCGCCTGGCGAATCTATGGCGAGTTGGCGGGGACAGAATGCCGCAGTAAATCATGAAAGGCAGAGATTGGCCAATGCCTGTGTCTGCAAAGACCGGTTGTGGACATTGGCGGGAATTTGCCAGTAGTAGACCAATGGTCGAACTCGTCTACTTGGCACCCCATGAAAACGCGCCAGAAGCACCGGACGAGGAGCGTTGGCTACACGTCGAAGCGAACGACGAAGGCGGGTTCTACGGCACCGGCTGGACCCGGAAGCCTTCGGGAGAAAACGTGTTTTATAGATCGCTATCCGAAGATGACGTCAGTTTAGAGTTGGCGATAGCCGCTGCGATAGAATGGGCAGAAAAATACAGCGTCCCAAAAATCTTCGTTCAGCGTGAGCCTTGGAAACTGGATTCAGCCTGAACCATCGCTCGTTCCCACCCCTTTTAGATCATGCACTGCCGAATGGTGGTAAAGACCGGAATCGACCGATAGAAGACAGAAAAACCTATAAGCCCAAATGCTGTGTCTCGCGCCGCACAGGCGATTCCCGATCCAGCGCCAGTATGTCGCCGACCCACTTAACAAGTGCGGGCACAGCATGATTTTCAACCCGGTGACGTGCATTTGCAGCGTCTTCGATCGGCACCGATCCGGCGCGGACATAAAGCCTCTCATATGGCACATTCTGGTTCGGCGGCCAGAAATGCGCGTCGAACAGATTTCCCGGGTTCCGCATCAGATGCGTTTCAATAACGATACCGGCGCTTGCAAGTGCCTCCTCGAGAAAGGAGGGTTTGAGAGGATAGCTCTGCCCTTTCGGCAGCTTGCCTGTTTTCGACTTCATCCGAGTATCTAACCATTTAGCGGCTTAACTGGCAACGTCCGCTTCTCACCCCATTTCGGTCGTTCGCAACGGTTCTGATCGGAATGACTGCAAACGACCAATTGCGGACATTGGAGAATTAGCGTTACGATGAGCAACGCCGCTAGACTAGGAATACACGATGCCTAAGCCTATTCACGGAGCTCTCGGTCTGGTCGTTGGTGGCCTAGTGGTGATCGCATTTTTTGACGCGACTTGGTTGCAAGCTTCTCCAGGCTTTTTCGCCGCGCTGCTCTTGGTAGGCAAAGTTTTGGTCCAAAGGCACGTTGCGATTACTAAGGGACCAAAGGATAATTGACGTGTCCGCTTTCCACCCCAAAGCCGCCATTGACGCTCTGGCGGCTTCAGCCGAACTTCGTCAGTTCGGCGATGCGGATCGCCTTTGACGCCAGCATCGGGTCGATGATCCGCTGGATACGGTGGGCGCGGGGGGATTCGACGGCGATGTTGAACAGGCTGTTGGCGATCACGTCGGCGATCTGGACACCGTTGCTGCGTTTGCTGTCGGCGAGCGAGGCGCGGCCCCATTGGCCGAGGCCTGCCTGTATCTCTTCACGCACATGCGACAGGATTTTGGCGTCATACCGGCCGTCATCGATCACGACGTCGGTACACACGCCGCCGGTTTCGGGAAGCCAGCGCCCGACCGCGAGGTTGAGCAGCGCGGCATAGAGGGCAAGGTCGCTGGGCAAGGTGCCGCCAGGATTATGCGCGAGGGTGTCGCGGTCGGCGACTGCGACCCAGGCACGGCCGCCGGCGCGGTCGAAGAGTTCGAGCAGATATGCGCGCTCGACGATGCTGATCCGGCTGCCTTTCAGCTCGCCTCGCAGCCCGGTGACGTCGCGAAATCGCTCGTGGATCGCGGCCGCCGCTTGCGGGGTCAGCATCACTGCCGAAAAGGTCATGGCGCCGGCGTTGAGGCCGCCCGATTCATCGCAATAAATTGTCATCTTGGCCGCTGGCTCCCCGTTCGTCGGTCATATATCGGTCGCCCGCCTTTCCTGGCGGATCAGGCCGGGCAGGGATAGCGTTTCTTCATCAGCGCATCGAACGCGACGTAGATGGAAACCGACTTGCGGGTCGGGGCGGGATAGCTGCGCAGATGCGCCAGCCATTGATCGGGAGTCAGCGATCCCGTTTCGGGCGGACAGCTCGTTGTCCTGAGGCCTGCGCGGCGCTGGGCGTCGATCCGCGCCTTGTAGCGCTTGCCCGCGGCAACGACTTCATTCTTGAGGCGGATGCCTTCGGGGGTCGCGATCGCGAGTGCGCCCAGTCGGCTGACCGAATCGGCGCGGAGCAGGAAGGCGGCGACGCTCATGTCGCCGGGGGCCATGCCGCACAGCATGACCCCCGCGCCGACCGCCAACGTGGCGGATGATAGCCTTCCCATCGACATTAGGCGAAGTGGTTGCTGCTTATGCGCCCTGCGGATTGGCGTCGCCGAACGGGCGCGGTTTCTTGCGCTTGATCTGCGGCAGTGACCCGGCGTGGCCGTGCACGGGCGTCCCGCGCTTGTCGGCATCATCCTCGCGGCCGATGTCTTCGCCTTTGATCGCGCGCTTCGATTCCTCGCCTGACAGCGTCTCATATTCAAGCAGCGCGCCGGCGAGCAGGTGGAGCTCGTCGAGATGCTCGGTCAGCACCTTGCGCGCGACATTTTCGCCTTCTTCGACGAGGCGGCGGACTTCGGCGTCGATGAGGCGCGCGGTGTCTTCCGACATATTCTGGGCGCGCGACACGCTATGGCCGAGGAACACCTCGTCCTGATTGTCGCGATAGCGCAGCCAGCCGAGCTTTTCCGACATACCATATTCCATCACCATGGAACGCGCCATGTCGGTCGCCTGCTGAATGTCGTTCGATGCGCCGGTGTTGAGTTCATCCTGACCGTAGATCAACTGTTCGGCGATGCGGCCGCCGAAGCAGAGCGCGAGGCGCGCCTTCATCTGCTTCATATTGGTCGAATAGCGGTCGCGTTCGGGCAGGTTCCACGTCACGCCCAGCGCGCGGCCGCGCGGGATGATCGTCACCTTGTGGAGCGGATCGCAGCCCTCGACGTGCAGCGAGACGAGCGCGTGGCCGGCTTCGTGATAGGCGGTCGATTTCTTCTCGTCCTCGGTCATCACCATCGATCGGCGCTCGGCGCCCATCATGACCTTGTCCTTGGCTTCCTCGAACTCGTCGTTGGCGATCAGGCGCTTGCCTTTGCGGGCGGCGAGCAGTGCCGCTTCGTTGCAAAGATTAGCCAGATCGGCGCCCGAGAAGCCCGGGGTGCCGCGGGCGACGCGGCGCAGGTCGACGTCGGGCGCCAGCGGCTTTTTGCGCGTATGGACTTCGAGGATCTTCTGGCGGCCCTCAATATCGGGACGCGGCACGACGACCTGACGGTCGAAGCGGCCCGGACGCAGCAGCGCGGGGTCGAGCACGTCGGGGCGGTTGGTCGCGGCGACGATGATGATGCCTTCGTTCGCCTCGAAGCCGTCCATTTCGACGAGCAACTGGTTCAGCGTCTGTTCGCGCTCGTCATTGCCATTACCGAGGCCTGCGCCGCGATGGCGGCCGACCGCGTCGATTTCGTCGATGAACACGATGCAGGGCGCGTTGCGTTTCGCCTGTTCGAACATGTCGCGGACGCGGCTGGCTCCGACGCCGACGAACATTTCGACGAAGTCCGAACCCGAAATGGTGAAGAAGGGCACGCCGGCTTCACCCGCGATTGCGCGGGCGAGCAAGGTCTTGCCGGTGCCGGGCGAACCGACGAGCAATGCGCCCTTCGGAATCTGGCCGCCGAGGCGCGAGAATTTGGTCGGGTCGCGAAGGAATTCGACGATTTCTTCGAGTTCTTCGCGGGCTTCGTCGATGCCGGCGACATCGTCAAAGGTCACCTTGCCCTGCTTTTCGGTCAGCATTTTCGCGCGCGACTTGCCAAAGCCCATCGCGCCCGAGCCGTTGTTTTTCTGCACTTGGCGGAAAACGAAGAAAGCGATGCCCAGGATCAGCAGGAAGGGGAGGATCTGGATGAGCATATACATCCAGACATTGCCCGTTTCGGTCGGCTTTCCGTCATATTTGACATTATTGTCGTTGAGCATTTTGAGCAGTTCGGGATCGCGCACGACGTTGGCGGTGAAACGGTCGCCGTTCGACAGCGTGCCCGTCACCCGGTCGTCGGACAGAACGACGTCCTTGACGGCGCCCTCCTCGACCTTTTGCCGGAACTCGGAATAGGCAAGGGCACTCCCCGCAGGCTGTGCTGCACCGCCGAACATCGAGGCGACGAGGAGCATGGCAAGCAAGATGCCGCTCCAGATCATCACGCTCTTCATCCAGGGGTTGCCCTGCGGTTCCTTGTCGTCCTGCATGCGGAATCTTTCCAAAATGTCGCGTCTGTCGCGATCCTACCCATATAAGATAGGATAATCCGGTTAAATGACAATGAGCCAATCAGGCCTTTGTGCGGGCTTTCCGGCGCGGGGCGAGCGAAATGCGCCAAATCGTGCCCTGAAGGCCGCGCACCACATCGATCAGCAGCGATCCAACCATCGCGCGTCGTCCCGCGTGCATAGCGGCGATTACTCCGTCGAGCGAGGCGCCGCGCAGCGCCAGTTGCGGCGCGTTGGCGCGGAGCCGCTGGGTCACGATGCGGCGGAAAATTTCGGGTGGATAGCCATCGTCGCGGATCACGGCGATGTCTGACGCGTCGGGCCAGGACGCAATCAGGCGTTCGACTGCCCAGTCGATCGCGTCGTCGGCCTCGCCCAGCCATCGGGCCGACCGCGCCGCCGCTTCGGGATCGATCACGCTTTGCGATCGCAGCGCATGGCGCAGCCGCGCACGGTCGAAGCGATTGTCGCTGTTCGATGGATCATCGACGAAGGGCAGGTCGTTTTCGAGCGCCAGCCTGACGAGCTGATCGCGCCGCCAGTGGAGCAAAGGCCGCAGGCGCGTGCCGTTGCGCGCGCGGATCGCGGCGAGCCCGCCGACCCCGCTGCTGCGGTTGAGGCGCATGACGATTGTCTCGAGCTGGTCGTCGGCATGATGCGCGGTGACGATATGGTCGAGGGCATTGGCTTCACGCCATTGTTCGAGCAGGCGATAACGTTCTGTGCGCGCCGCGGCCTGCAACGACCCCTTGATCGGTTCGGCCGGGCGCAAGGTTGAATGGGGGATATGCTCGCGCGCGCAAAATCCCGCCACCATCCGCGCTTCCTCGTCCGATCCCTGGCGCAGGCCATGATCGACGGTTGCCGCCCAGACTTGTCCGGGCAGCACCGACGCCATCAGCCAGAGCAGTGCCATACTGTCGGGTCCGCCCGAAACGGCGACGCCATAATGTAGCCGGTGCCAGTCGTGGCCGACCAGCGCCAGCAGATCGCCGGCCAGCCGATCGGCGGCGTCGCCGTCAGCAGCCAGCTTTTGTTTTGGCGGCAGCCGCATCGTCCCGGACATCCTTCGGGGCCTTGGCCCCATAGACTTCGTCGAGTTCGCGAAACGCCTTGCAGGCGTCGGCCTTGCGGCCAAGCTTGTCGAGCGCAACCCCCATATACATCAGGCTGTGCGGCGCGCGGGCGCCGCTCGGCCGGTCCTTGTAATTGTTGTAGAAGGCGACCGCGGCGAGGCTGGGCTTGCCTTCGTCGAGATAAGCACGGCCGAGCAGATTCTGGGCGAAGCTCGCCCGGTTGTCTTTGGGCCATTTGGTCACGACCTGTTTAAGCTGGGTTTGCGCTTCGGGGTAAAGCTTGGCCTCCCACAGGCGATAGCCGTAATTATAGGCGTCCTCGACTTCATTGCCGGTCGCGGGCACTTCGACTTTCTTGACCAGCGCCAGTCGCGCGGCATCGGGCGTCGTTGCAGCGGCCGGCTTTGTCGGGGGCTTTTTTGCCGGCGCGGCGGCGACGACCGGGGTCACGGCGGGCGGCTTGACCGTCGGGGTCAGGCTGGCGGGGGTTTCGACGGCGGCCGCAGCTGCGGGATCCGCGAAGCGCTTGTCCATTTCGGCCTTATAGACAGTGAACTGCTTTTCCAGTTCGCGAAGCTGGAAAGCATTTTGTTCGGTCTGGCCGGTCAGCGCCTGAAGCTGGGATTCGAGTGCATCGACGCGTGTGGTCAGCTCGATCACCGGTGTGTTGCTGCGGACGCCGGTGCCAGGCGTATTGTCGGGTGCGATCTCGCCTTCGAAAAACGTCGGCGCGCCGCCCGGGAAGACAGAACGCTGCACCGCACGCATTTCCTTTTCCAGTCGCTCGACCCTTTTGTCGATTCCGGCCTGCTGGGCCTGCGCCGCGGGCGTCGCTGTCAGCGCGATTGCCGCTGCGCCCAGGAACATGATGTTACGCGTTTTCATTGGCCGATCGGTCCCCACAATTAACTATTCACTTCTGCACCCATAACGCCGCAACCGGCGGCTGCGCAAACCCAATTCGGCGCGCGGTCGTTCCGGTCCGCCGAAATGGCGGCCGTTTGAGCCTGGGATCAGCGTTTCGGGAGCGGAGCTGCAGCCGGAGGCGTGCCGGGCGCGCCATTGCCCTCGGCCCGTGCGACCAGGTCGGCGGGTTTCAGCGACACACCCTTGACCAGCGTGTCGGCGGGACCGACCGCGCCGATATCGCGGCCACCGACGGTGACCTTCAGCGCCTGCGGGATGCTGGTGCGCAGCGTGAACTGTTCGATATAGGCCGGCGGAACCTCATAGGTTTCGCCTGCATCGAGCGTGCGCCAGTTTTCGGTCTTGCCGGTGGCGTCGTCGAAGCCGATCCAGACTTCCGAAATGCCGGTGAGGACGACGGGGGCATTGGCTGCAATCGCCGTTTGTCCGGCCGGAGTTCCGGCCTTGGTCGCGGGTGCGCCAGCGGCTGCGGGCGCTTCGGACGCATCGGCGTCGCGATTCTGCGCCGCGATCAGCGCCTCGTCGGGTTCGACCGACAGGAAACGCCACACGCCATAGGCCGACACCAGGATCAGCGCGACGACGACGAGGGTCCACGTCAGCCGTGCCGTCGGCAGGCGATCGGGGTCGGTCGGTTCATAGGCCTCGTACAGCGGGCGCGCGCCATATTGATCTTCTTCGAGCTCGCGGCGGATATCCGCGCCGATCTCGGCTTCAGGAAGGTCGACGGCGCGGGCATAGGCACGCGCGAAGCCGGTGACATAGGTCCGCCCGGGAAGTTCCGAAAATTCCGATTTTTCAATGGCCAGAAGATGGCGCTGGGTGATGCGCGTGCGCGTGGCGATATCGGCGAGCGACAGCCCCGCGGCCTCGCGCGCCAAGCGTAGCCGATCGCCGGTACGCGTGATCGCCAGTTCGCCTTGGGTGGCGCCCTCTTCTTCTGCCATTGCTGTCTCCGTGCCGGTCGGCTGCAACCCATATCGACCGTGTCGCACCGTTCATCGCATTGACGGCGCGGCAAAGTCAAATGAAGTTCGGCAAAACGAACGGCTTAATGGACACCTTATCCTGTTCACCCGGAAGCCTGGCAGAATGCGGCGCGATCAGAGGACATATTTGCTGAGGTCGGTATCGCCCACGACATCGGCAAGCTGGCGGTCGACATAGGCGGCGTCGATTTCGAGCGTTGTTCCACCCATATCCTCTGCGCCGAAGCTGATTTCCTCGACCAGCCGTTCCATCATCGTCTGCAACCGGCGTGCGCCGATATTCTCGACCTTCTCGTTCACCTCGGCGGCGAGCTTCGCGACGCGCGCGATCGCGTCGTCGGTGAAGGAGATGGTGACACCTTCGGTCTGGATCAGCGCGACATATTGTTCGGGCAGACCAGCCTTGGTTTCGCTGAGGATACGAACGAAATCGGCCTCGGTGAGTGCGCTCAGTTCGACGCGGATCGGCAGGCGGCCCTGCAGTTCGGGGAGCAGATCACTCGGCTTGGCGACATGGAAGGCGCCCGAGGCGATGAAGAGGATATGGTCGGTCTTCATCGGACCATATTTGGTCGCGACCGTCGTGCCCTCGATCAGTGGCAGCAGGTCGCGCTGGACGCCCTCGCGGCTTACCGATCCGCCGCGCACGTCGCTGACCGCGATCTTGTCGATTTCGTCGAGGAAAACGATACCATTGGCCTCGGCATCGGCGAGCGCGACACGCGCGACATCATCCTGGTCGAGGCGTTTGTCCTGCTCTTCCTCGATCAAGCGCGTCGCGGCTTCGATGACCTTCAGCTTGCGGCGCTTCTTGGGCGCGCCGCCCATCGCCTTGCCGAGCATGTCCGACAGGTTGATCATGCCCATCTGGCCCGGCTGGCCGGGCAGTTCGAACGGCATGCTGGGGGCGTCGGAAACCTCGATCTCGATTTCGCTGTCGTCGAGATGTCCTTCGCGGATGCGCTGGCGGAAGCTCTGGCGCGTCGCTTCGCTGGCGCCCTTGCCGGTGAGGACATCGAGCAGCCTCTCCATCGCGGCTTCTTCGGCGGCGGCGCGCACAGCTTCGCGGCGGCGGTCCTTTTCCAGCCGCACGGCTTCTTCGACGAGGTCGCGCGCGATCTGTTCGACGTCGCGGCCGACATAGCCGACTTCGGTGAATTTGGTCGCCTCGACCTTGATGAAGGGTGCGTCGGCGAGTTTTGCCAGACGGCGCGAAATCTCGGTCTTACCGCAGCCCGTGGGGCCGATCATCAGGATATTCTTCGGCGTCACTTCGTCGCGAAGATCGGACGACAGCTGCTGGCGGCGCCAGCGGTTGCGCAGCGCGACGGCGACTGCGCGCTTGGCGGCGTCCTGGCCGATGATATGCGTGTCCAATGCGGCGACGATCGCCTTCGGGGTCAGATCTTTGTTCATGGGGTCAGGCCTGAATTTCGATGGTTTCTTGGGTGAACTGGTCGTTGGTGTAAACGCAGATGCGCGCTGCGACCTGCATCGCCTTTTTGACCAATACCTCGGCATCTTTTTCATAATCGACGAGTGCGGTCGCGGCGGAGAGCGCGAAATTGCCCCCCGAGCCGATCGCAGCGATCCCGCCTTCGGGTTCGAGTACGTCACCGTTGCCGGTGATGACCAGCGTGACTTCCTTGTCAGCGACGATCATCATTGCTTCGAGGTTGCGAAGATATTTGTCGGTGCGCCAATCCTTGGCGAGTTCGACCGCAGCGCGCAAAAGCTGGCCGTTATGCCGTTCAAGCTTTGCCTCGAGCCGTTCGAACAGGGTGAAAGCGTCGGCGGTCGCTCCGGCGAAGCCGCCGATGACACTGCCGTCGTGCAGGCGGCGGACCTTGCGGGCGTTGGGTTTCATCACCGTCTGGCCCATCGACACCTGACCGTCGCCGATGATGACGACCTTTTCAGGGGTGCGGGCGGAAAGGATGGTGGTTCCGTGCCAGGGCGCGGCACGCTGCGCTGATGTTTCGCTCATGAACGGCGATATGGGAGATCGCTTGGCGGCCCGCAAGGGCAGGGCAGAAGTCAGCTTGCCGGATTGGTTGCCAGATACTCGACGACAGCTTTGACCTCCTGCGCGCGGGCACGCGGAATGACCAGTATGTCGTTGCCATGCGTAACGACGACAAGGTCGGAGACGCCGACCACTGCAATGCGTTGCCCATCGCTTGCGCGCAGATAATTGCCTGTCGCGCCAATCGCTATGACGTCGCCGGTGCAAACATTGTCGCGGTCGTCCTTGACGCCAAGCTCGTGCAGCGCCGCCCATCCCCCGACGTCGGACCAGCCGGGATCGACCGGGGCGACTACGACATGTCCGGCGCCTTCCATGACGGCGTAGTCGATCGAATCCGACGGGCTGGAAAGGAAGGAACCAGCCTCGGGGTGGATTTTGTCGCCGTCCAACCGGGCATTGGCGAACGCGGCAGAACAGGAAGCTGCCATGGCAGGCTGCTGTTTTTCGAGTTCTGCGATGAAGGCGTCGGCGCGCATCAGGAAAATGCCGGCATTCCAGTAGTGGCCGCCTTCTGCAATCATGGCCTCGGCCTTGTCGCGCTGTGGCTTTTCGACGAAACGCCGGACCTTGTGAAGCCCGGGTGTCCCGGCGAGGGGCGCGCCGGCGGCTATGTAGCCATAGCCGGTTTCCGGATGGGAGGGGGCGATGCCGAACGTCGCCAGCGCGCCGCCTTTTACCGCCGGCAATGCGGCCGTGACGGCGTCCAGAAACGCGGGGGCGTCGGCCATCACATGATCGGCGGGCATGACGAGGATCGTCGCGTCGGGATATTGGGCGAGCGCCGCGAAAGCCGCGAGGGCAATCGCCGGCGCCGTGTTGCGCGCGGCGGGCTCAATAATGATGCGCGCATCGGTGACGCCTGCCGAGAGCAGGTCGGCCTCGACATATGCGACATGCGCCGGGCCGCAAACGATCATCGGTGCGGTAAAGCGGCTACGGTCGACTGCGCGATCGAGCGTTTGCAGGAACATGCTGTCCTTGCCCGTTAGCGGTTGAAACTGCTTTGGTGCGGTGCCGGTCGACACTGGCCACAACCGGGTGCCCGAACCGCCGGACAGAATGACGGGGACGATCATGGTGTCTTTTTGCTCTCTCGTTGTTCTGCGAACATCAGGCGGACCAGCCGTCAAGCATGTTGCCTGCTCAAGCGATGCGGCGCAGCCGTTCACCGGCGTCGACGCCCGGTTGGTCGAGCCAGAGCCCGCGCGTATCATAAACGATCTTGTCGCGGCGCTCTTCCAGGGGGATCGACTTGAACAGTTCGTGATCGACCAGCACTATCAGCACGTCACAGGTCGCGAGTGCACTGTCGAGATCGATCAGTTCGGCGCCCGTGCCGGAAAACTCCATCGGCAGGCCCCGCGCATAGGGCTCGACGATCTGGATCTGCTTGCCGAAGCGGCGTGCGAGTGCTGCGGCGACCTCGACTGCCGGGCTTTCCCTGAAATCGTCGATATTGGGTTTGAAGGCGAGGCCAAGGCAGGCGACCCGGGCTTCCGGATGCTGCGACACGAGCATTTCGGCCGCGCCGATGACATGCGCGGTCTTGGCAAGGTTCACTTCGCGCGCGGTGCGGATCAGGCGGCTATGGTCGGGCGCGCCATGGACGAGGAACCAGGGGTCGACCGCTATGCAATGGCCGCCGACGCCGGGGCCCGGCTGGAGGATGTTGACGCGCGGGTGGCGGTTGGCGAGACGGATGACTTCCCAGACGTCCACGCCCATATGCCCGGCCATCATGGACAGCTCGTTGGCAAAGGCGATGTTGACGTCGCGGTAGCTGTTTTCGACGAGCTTCACCATCTCGGCGGCGCGCGCTGAGGTCGTGACGCAGGCGCCGCGAACGAACTGGCGGTAAAAGGTCATCGCGCGGCGCGCGCAGCGGGGGGTAATGCCGCCGATGCAACGGTCGTTGTCGACCAGTTCGACAAGGATGCGGCCCGGAAGCACGCGCTCGGGGCAATAGGCGATGAAGACATCGGCTGCGCCGGTGCAGGCGCCGGGAACCTTGAGGTCGGGGCGCAGCCTGGCGATCAGAGCTGCGACCTTTTCGGTTGTGCCGACGGGAGAGGTTGATTCAAGAATTACGAGGTTGCCGGGTTCCAGCACAGGCGCGATGGCACGCGCGGCCGACAGAACATGGCTGATGTCGGGGCGATGCTCTTCGTCGTGCGGAGTCGGGACGGCGATAACGAAGGTGTCGGCGGCGACGACCTCGATGGAGGCTTTCAGCGCTCCGCGCGACACGACACCCTGAACGAGGCCATCGAGATCGACTTCCTCGATATGCACCCTGCCACCGTTGACCGTGTCGACAACCTTCTGGCTGACGTCGACGCCGGTCACCTTGCAACCCGAACGCGCAATCAGCGCTGCGGTGGGCAGGCCGATATATCCGAGCCCGAGGACCGTGACCGTCTGTTTCGTATCAATGGGCACGCGCAACAATCTCCGCAATCTGTTTTGCCGCCGTGCCGTCACCGAAGGGGTTGTGGGCGCGGGCCATGGCCGAATAGGCGTCCTTGTCGTCCAAAAGCTTGAAAATTTCGGAAACGATACGCGCTTTGTCGGTCCCGACAAGTCGCGCTGTTCCCGCTTCGATGCCTTCGGGACGCTCGGTCGTCTCGCGCATGACCAGCACAGGCTTGCCGAGCGCGGGGGCTTCTTCCTGCACACCGCCGCTGTCGGTCAGTACCAGTTCCGAGGTCGCAAGCAGGCGGACGAAATGCGGATAGTCGAGCGGATCGATCAGCGCGACATTGGGGAGCGCACCAAGGATCGGCTCCATAGTGCTGCGGACCTGCGGGTTGGGATGGACAGGGAAAACGACAGCGACGTCGTCTCTCACCGCGATCGCGGCGATTGCATCGGCGATAGCCTTCATGCCGTCGCCGAAATTCTCGCGGCGGTGCGATGTGACTGCGATGATCCGCTTGCCGGCAAAGCGGCTGATCAGCGGGTCAAGTCCCGACGCCAGCGCCGGTTCGCCGTCGATCCGCGCTTTCGTAGCCAACAGGGCGTCGATAACGGTGTTGCCCGTGATGTGAATCCGGTCGGCAGGGATATTTTCAGCGCGCAGCGCCGCCGCCGCGGTCGCGGTGGGGGCGAAGTGCAGGTCGGCGACCGCACCTGCGACCTTGCGGTTCACCTCTTCAGGCCAAGGGTGATAGATATTGCCGCTGCGCAGGCCAGCCTCGACATGACCGACCGGAATCTTGCGGAAATAGGCCGAAAGCGTCGCGGCCATCGTCGTCAGCGTATCGCCGTGAACAAGGATGCGATCGGGCTTTTCTGCGTCGAATGCCTCGCCAAGTCCTGTTACCAATCGCGCCAGCAGGCCGTCGAGCGTCTGGTTCTCCCGCATGACATCCAGGTCGATGTCGGGCGCGATCCGGGCGATTTCCAGCACCTGGTCCAGCATGCCGCGGTGTTGGGCCGTGACGCACACGCGCACATCCACGCCATCCTGCTCGCGCAGTGCGTGTACGACCGGGAACATTTTTATCGCTTCCGGCCGGGTACCAAAAACGATGACAATACGAGAAGGCACCTGGTTTCTTTCCAAAAAAGGGGCGCTTGCAAGGGAGCGCCTCCGCCGCTCAGGCTCTTAGCTGGTAAGCGTTGTTTTTCACTAGCTGATTGTTGCCGGGCTGCGTTCATCGTGCAGCAAGGAGCCATGAATAGATCGCTTCACCTCGAAACATTGGTATTTCGCTGCTGCTGTGGCTAAGGCGCGCGGCGCTTGGAATTTCAAACCCGTTCAGGATTTATCCCGCCTCATGTCTTTTCTGGCCCGATTCCGTAGAACTCCATCGCCCGTACCGGCCGAGTTTCGCGTGCCGGCGGGGATGCTGGTTTATGCCATCGGCGATATTCACGGCTGCGACGATCTTTTCGTCCAACTGCTCGAGCGGATCGCCGCCGACCGTCAGACGCGCAGTCACCACCAATGCGTGCTGATCCTGCTGGGCGACCTTGTGGACCGGGGCCCCGACTCGGCTGCTGTGGTCGAGCGCGCCATCGGGTTGCGATCAGACTTCGACCGGGTTCATCACATTATCGGCAACCATGAAGAATGTATGCTGACGGCGCTGTCGGGCGATATTCGCGCGATGCGCTATTTCGTTCGTATAGGCGGCGATGCGACGGTTCGCAGTTATTTGCGCGACGATAGTTTGTATGAGCGGCTGGAATTCGCCGAATTGTCAGAGGTTTTCCGCGACCATGTTCCGCAGACACATGTCGATTTTCTGGGGCGCGGTGAGGATATGGTCCTCTATGGCGATTATGCATTCGTTCACGCCGGGGTTCGCGAAAACATCCCGCTCGACAAGCAGAATACATCGGATCTGCGCTGGATTCGCGAACAATTTCTGGGAAGCCGCGCCGATCACGGGGCCATGGTCGTCCACGGCCATACGATTTCGCCGCAAGTCGAGGAAATGCCGAACCGGATCGGGATCGACACGGGGGCCTATGTGTCAGGGCGGCTGACCGCCATCTGCCTGCATGGCGCCGAACGAAGCTTTCTCTCGACGGAGCCCGTCGCCGCAACGGATTAACGCGTCAGGTTCCGGAAAGGATCACGATCTGCCGCGTCAGATGTGTGACAAGGGGAACGCCATCCCACACCGGATGGAACTGAAGCGCGGCGCCCGGGGGAACGAGCCTGAACCCGCCGCGCCCAGCTAGCGCACCGGCCAAACCCGTCAATTCACTGTGCGGAAAACCGAAATGCACGATCGTCTGGAGGCTGTGGTCCGCCCACGCGGTGACGTCCGTCAGTGACCGGGCATGCTGGACATAGAGTATGCCGCCGCCGTGCTTTTTGCGCCCCAGTTGGTCGAGGTCGGCGACGTCGAGCACGTCGAGGGCGTTTGAATGATGGCGCATCTGCCCGGCAAGGCCATCTGCCAAGGCGCCGGCGGCCAGATTGATCTTGCCCAGCGCGACCGACGTATCGACATGATAGCCCTTTTCAGCTGCCTTGGCCGCCAGCCGCCGCTCAAGGTCGTCGCTGACCGCGCCATGATCCCCATCGCCGATCCAGAACAGGATACGCGGCGATCCACATCCCATCTGATCGAACCAATAGATGTCGTTATACAGGCCTTCGGTCAGCTTTGCCCGGTCCGCTTCGCTGGCATTCGTATAGGCTTCAATCGAAAATACAGCGATCGAGGTGCGATCCGGAAAGCCCAGCGAAAGTCCGTCCGGCCGCGTCGGAAAACGCGACACATCGAGTACTTTCTGATCGCCACCCCAGATCATGCGGCCGTCGCACCGCGCGGAAATATGCGCTACCAGGTCGCCGCCATGGGGAAAGGCGCAAAAAAGCTGGCGATCTTCTTCGCCGAACTCGGCAATCACGGCGCAGACAAGCTCGGTCAGCCACAGCGTAGCCTGATCCGGCTGACTTGGCATACGCACGACGTTGCAGTTGCCCGCGAGGACCGACAAGGCCCAGCTATACAGGAAAATCGTATCGACATTTGTCGGTGGCAGATGAAGGACCGTGCCGCGCGGCGACAGGACGATATCGTCGGCCTCGTGCTTTGCGTGCAACTCGGTAACGAGCCGCTGGATCGCCGCACGCCTCAGCCAATAGGCGACCGCGACGAAGCGCGGCGACCGGCGGCCGAACGGGTCGGCCAGGATCCGTTCGGAAATGGCCGCTAGAAGCTGCGCCGCGTCGTCGGACAGCGGCGCACGGCCGCGTCCCGTCATCGCATCGACACGATCGAGCAAATCCTGCGCCGATATCGCGCGCGGGGTCGGGTCGAGAACGGAAATCATGCCGCAGCTGCCGTCGCGATAATATCGCTGCAGCCGCGCAGTTCGACATTCTTCACGCGGCCTTCGATTTTCAGTCCCTTGCCCATCCAGCCATCAACGCCGGGATCGATGCATTCGATACGGCCGAGATCTTCGGTAAGCAGGCTGTGGCCCGGGTAGGATCGGGGCAGAAGCGACAAGACCTGGATCACGCCCGTTTCGCCCGGCGGCAGGGGCGCCCAGCTTTCGGGGCAGCGGATGATCACATCCGAAAAATTGGGCGGGTAGAGCAGGTTTCCGGGTCCTTCGACGAAGATCGAGCCGAGCTGTTCGACCATTCCATAGAAATTGAAGATGCGATCAAGCCCGAAGGACTCTTTCAGGCCGGCACGAAATTCTTCGTTCCCAACGGCCTTTTCGATCATCTTCTTCCAGCCGCCGGAATGGATCAGCGTGCCGTTCGACAGGTCGAGCCCTTCGTCGCGGAAGGTTTCGAAGAGCTGCGCCCACACCATGAAGGTGAAGCCGAAGATGAAGAAGGGTTTGCCGCCGTGCTTCGCAAGAAATGCGCGAACCGCATCGACGTCGGGCGCCTCCGCCTCATCCATCGCATAGGCATAGTCATAACCGAAACGCATCATGCCCAGTACACCGGCGCCGCGCGCCGACATGAGTTGGGGGTTTTTGAATACGGCGGGCGTATCGATCACCAGCAGCGGCAGGCGCTTCGGACCCAGCATATGGGCCAGCGAATTGGCGAGCCCGCGCTGTTGGAGGTTCGACGTTTCGGCATCGACCGCGATGGTGCTGCGCGTCTGGCCGGTCGTGCCGCTCGACGTCAGGGTCATCTTGACTGCGGCGGCGTCTACCGACCGCAAATTATGCGTTTTGAACAGCGAAACGGGCAAATAGGGGACGTCTTCAATCCGTTCGGCTGTGCGACTGCCGGGCCAGCCGCCGTCGATTATTCGGCGATAGGGCAGGCAGTTTTCATAGTGATGGATGGAAAGGGCGTTGAGTTCGCCAAGCAGCAGCGCTGCGCGCTCGGCGGCGGGAATCGAGTAGGGCTGGCGAGCCATGAGTTCGAGCGGTGTGGTCACAATCGTCCCTCCAGCGCCCGGTAATCCAACTTGCCGCGGTCGGTTCGCGGAAGGACGTCGAGACGCTCGAAATAAATGCCGGACATCGGCAAATTTGCGTTTTCGCCAAGCCGGCGCTTGATTTCCTTGATCATCGCATCGTTCTGATCGGCGTCTGCGACGTAAAACAGGGCTAGCCGGTCGTCTTTTCCCACAACCGCAACCTCGCCCAGCGACGCCAGCGAAATCTCCAACTCGTCGGCATTGATCCGCAATCCGACATATTTGACGATGCGCTTGGCGCGTCCTGTGAGCGTGAGGAGGCCGTCGTTGTCGATTTTTCCCAGGTCGCCGGTCGCCAGGGCGCCGTGCTGTTCGTCACCATGCGCGAGATCCGTCCGCTGCTCGGCATAGCCCAGCATGACATTGGGCCCGCGAAATTCCACCAGTCCGGCGTGTCCGGGGGGCAGGGCATGTCCCTGATCATCGACGATGCGGACTTCGGTACCGGGCAACGGTGCCCCAACCGATGCCGGCGCTTGCGCGAAGGCGGCGTGGGACAGGGTCGTCATGCGCGGCGCTGCCTCGGTCTGCCCGTACATGATGTGAAAACGCCCGCGCTTGGCATCCATGAAATCCCATAATAGCTGTCGCTGTTCGATGGGCAGGCCGCCGCCGGCTTGCGTCAGGACACGAACGCTGCCGAGCGGGAGGCGTTTCAGACCGAGCCGCAGCATCATCTGATAATGATAGGGAACGCCGGGCAAATGGGCAACCGGGGCATCGGCCAGATCGCGCCAGAACTGTGCATCCATCATTCCCCGGTTTGTGAGGAGGAGCGATGCTCCCGCCATTAGATGGCTCGTCAGTACCGACAGGCCGTAGGAATAATGAAGGGGGAGGTGGGCTGCGCCAATTTCCTCAGCGCGGATGTCGAGCACCTCGGCGATCGCCGCGGCATTCGTCGCCAGATTGTCCGTCGTCAGCCGCACCATCTTCGGGCTGCCGGTCGATCCTGACGTGGAAAGCAGAAGCGCCGTCTGCGGGAAGATCGCATCCGCATCGCCCCTGGACCGTGCCTGCCGTGCCGGCGGACCTTGATCGGCCGACCGGACGATCCATTCGGGGCGATAGGCATGATCGAGCGCTTCGAGCGCGGCGGGGGGGAGGTCGGGATCGAGCAGCGCGACGACATGGCCGGCGCTGATCGCGCCGAGCAACGCAGCAATGTCATCGGGGGCATTGCGACACATCAGGAACAACAGGCCCTTGCCGCCTGACATGGCGTCACACCAGGCGGACGCGGTGGCGTGGAGGCGCGCGTAACTCCATGTCGTCTTGTCGGCCGCATTTATCAGGGCCGGCCGTTCAGATTCACCGGCTCCCTCCGGAAGGCCCCAAATACCGGACATTGTCAAACGATCATGCTGCCATCGACGCCGATGGTCTGCCCGGTTACGTAACGCGACAGATCGCTTGCGAGGAACAGGACCACGTCGGCGACCTCGTCGACCGTTCCGGCGCGTTTCATGCCGATCAGATCGATTTTTTCCTGATATTTGTCGGCTGCCATGCCCGCGGTCATATCGCTGTCGATAAAGCCGGGCGCCACCGCGTTGACACGAATGCCGAGCGGCGCGACTTCTTTGGCAGCAGCTGTCGTGGCCCCGATCACGCCCGCTTTGCTGGCACAATAGGCGGTCAGTCCCCGATTGCCGAAGCGGCCCATGATCGAGCTGAGATTTACAATCGAACCGCGGCTCGTGCGCCGCATGATGCGGACCGCCGCCTGGGTGCCGTGAAGCACCGAATTCAGATTGACCGCGACGGTGCGTTCCATCTCGGCGGGGGGAGACATGCCCAGCAGGCCTTCGTGCAATATACCGGCGTTGTTGACCCAGATATCGGCCCGCTTGAAGGTCGAAAAGGCTGCTTTTGCCAAGGCATCGGCGGTCGGCGCCTCGGCGACGTCGCCGAGGACGCCCACGGTGCGAATACCATAGGTCTCGGCCAGTCTGGCGCAGATGGCATCCAGCGTCGCGGCGTCGCGCGCGCCGTTGAGGACCAGATGCGCGCCATGCGCCGCCAGTTTTTCAGCAATCGCGGCACCGATGCCGCGCGTTGCGCCTGTGACGACCGCGACTTGATCGGTCAGGTTGCAGGGATCAGGCATATTTCCCGATGATTTCGACGGCCTTGTCAAAAGAGCTCATGTCCAGGATCTCGTCCATTTCCATCATGCAATCGAATTCGGTTTCCAGCGCCGCAACGAGAGTCATGTGCGCCACCGAATCCCAGCCGGGATGTTCATTGTAGACGATGGTGGCGCGGTCGGTCGAATCCTCGACCCCAATAACCTCCTTGAAACAGCCGAATACGCGATCTTCCATGTAGCGAAACCTTACTTCGTTTGTGATTCCTGATTGCGGCCTCTTTCTTCGCTGGAGGTTAGGTTTGCAACCTCATTCGCGTCGAAATAGGTCTGTTGAAGCGCCGGATCGCGCAAAAAGCGCTTGTCGAATTCGCGCACGTCGCCAACCACTTTTGCGGGGTCGCCCTTCGCGATTGCGAAGTCGGGGATCGTGCCGCTCACGACCGAGCCGGGCGTGATGATGCAGCCCTTGCCGATCTTCGCCCCCGGCATGATGATCGCCCTAGTCCCGATAAAGCTGTACTCGCCGATCTCGACGGGCGCGCGCGTATAGCCCGGGCGGTCCTTTTCCGCGACCGAGATGTAGCTTGCACCAAGCAACCGGATAGCCACGTGGCTGCCATGCGTGAAAATCCCGCACCACGCTCCAATCTGAACACCATCGCCGATCGTTACCGAATTGCTGCCGTCGACGATCGAATGATGCCAGATCCAGACATGGTCGCCGATGGCGATCTTGTCCCGATGGCCAAGCGACACGGTCGAGCTGATCCGCGTAAATTTCCGGAATTTCCCCGACGGCTTGTCGCGATAGCCGTAGACCATGAAGGGGCGCAGCAGGCGCGCGATCAGGTTGAGAGTCATGGAAATCGGCCACCCAAGCGGCGATAGATATAACGTCCTCAACATGTGGGGCTTTCCTTATTCCGGCTATCGCAAACTGGTGTGCGTTGCTTGCCAAGCGTCCACTTGCCCATAGCAAATCGGGCGCTGGTGGCAAACGTGGTGGCCGATATGGCCGCTCGCGGGTTCAAAATGCTTTTGAAACGGCAGATATCAGCGACGAATGGCCTCCATTGCCATTTGCATTGCCGTCCGACGTTGGGTAGCAGGTTGACGTGAAAAATCTCTCCCCCACAGACAGGTTGACGGCATCTGCTCTTGGCCTCTCGCGTACGAAAAAACGCGCCCTGGTCTTGGCCGTCGATTCCTTTTTCTGCATCGCAACGGTCAGCGTCGCTTATTGGCTTCGTCTCGATTACTGGCCTCGGCCCGTAGGCACCCAATGGCTTTCCTACATCTTCGCGCTTGTCTTCGCGGTTCCCATTTTTATTCGCCTGGGCCTCTATCGGGCGATCTTTCGCTACGCGGGTTGGGGCGCGTTCGTTAGCGTCATAAAGGCCTGTGCGATCTATGCCCTCGCATACGCTGCGTTGTTTGCCGTCATCGGTATCGACGGCGTGCCAAGAACGGTCGGGATACTTCAGCCCGTACTGTTGTTCATGGCAGTCGGGGCAACCCGGTGGGCGGCGCGTTTCTGGCTGGGGAGCGGCAGCAAATTCGCCTTGCTTGGCGGGAGCCGCCGGCGCGTGCTGGTATTCGGCGCCGGCGCCGCGGGCCGGCAGCTCGCGGCGGCCTTGTCGTTCGGGCACGAGATGCGGGTTGTCGGGTTTGTCGACGACGACCGCACCCTGCAGGACAATATCCTGAACGGTGTGCCGATATATTCTGCGGCGCATCTTGCGGAGCTTGTCGAAGATCTTGTGGTGGACGATCTGCTGCTGGCGGCTCCGTCGTCGACGCGGCAACGCCGCCGCGAGATCGTGGAAAGCGTCCAGGGAACGGGTGTCGTCATCCGCACCCTTCCCAGCATGATGGACCTAGCACAGGGACGCGTAACGGTCAGCGATTTGCGCGAGCTCGACATTGACGAGCTTCTTGGCCGCGATACGGTGACACCCGATCGTATCCTGATGTCCAAAACCGTGTCGGGAAAGATTGTCCTTGTTTCGGGTGCCGGCGGATCGATCGGCAGCGAATTGTGCCGACAGATCATGGCGCTGGGACCGACGACGCTGCTGCTCGTCGAGCAAGGCGAGTTCAATCTCTATTCGATCCACCGCGAACTCGAACAGATGTCGGAGATCAGCGATGAACCCGTCGAGCTGGTTCCGCTGCTTGCGTCGGTGCTCGACGAAACCCGGATGGATGCCATCTTCGCGCAATGGTCCCCCGATACGGTCTATCATGCCGCAGCCTACAAGCACGTTCCGCTGGTCGAGATGAATCCGGCGGAAGGATTGCGCAACAATGTGTTCGGTACCCGGGTCATGGCCGAGGCCGCAGCACGGCATGGTGTTACCGATTTCGTGCTGATCAGCACGGACAAGGCAGTGCGTCCCACCAATGTCATGGGCGCCAGCAAGCGCATGGCCGAACAGATATTGCAGGGCCTTGCCGCCAGTCGTTCAAAGACCCGCTTTTCGATGGTGCGCTTCGGCAATGTTCTGGGGTCAAGCGGCTCGGTCGTCCCCCTCTTTCGCCAACAGATCAAGGCGGGCGGGCCGATCACGATCACGCACGCCGATATTTCCCGCTATTTCATGACGATTCCGGAAGCGGCACAACTGGTGATTCAGGCCGCCGCAATGGCGGATGGCGGCGAAGTTTTCGTGCTCGACATGGGCGTCGCGGTGCGGATTATCGATCTTGCCCGCCGGATGATCGAACTCAGCGGCCTGTCGGTACGCGATGCGGACAACCCGGACGGTGACATCGAAATCGACATCATCGGAATCCGGCCCGGTGAAAAACTCTATGAAGAGTTGCTTATTGGAGCGGATGCGGAGCAGACTGAACACAGCAAGATCATGCGCGCTAACGAGCTTTTCCTGGAAACGACCGTCATGAGGAAGCGGCTTGCCGAACTCGATTCGGCAATGACGGCAAACGACATCGACGCAATTTACCGGATAATCGAGCAAGTCGTCCCAGAATATATGCAGGAGCTTTCAGACATCGAGCCTGTCCCGAGTGTCGAGAAAAAAGGTCGCGAGGCTTCTGTTTCCACCATCGTCCCGATGTCGTCGGCAATCCCGGTTCGCTGAACCGGCGGCTTCCGTGATCGTCGGCTATTCTTCGTGACGGCGAGGCCATGGCTCGCCAGTTTCGCGGACCGGGACATGAGCGCCGCGCCTGTGGTGGCGTGATCCGGTAGATGGCAAAACCTGGCTCGCCAGGACGGTGACAGAAAATTGCGCGGTCGGTGTGATGACCACATGTACCCGCCATGTCCGAATTGGAGAATATTGGTTGCGCGCACGGCTTCGCCGAAACCTCTGAACGTTGCGATTTTTGAAGCTGCAACGCGATGAGCAGCGATTTCGTACCTGTTCAAGGCATTCGCCATATGCACGGCGCCGCCGCCGCTGTAACGGTGTCCCGAACCGTCATTTCTACATTTTTTAGCAGAAGGTTGATTGAATGGCCCGTAACTATTCCGCCGACAAGCGTATCCTGGTCACCGGCGGCGCAGGCTTCCTAGGTTCTCATCTCATCGATCGGCTTCTTGCCGACGGCCATGAGGTTTTGTGCGTCGACAACCTGTTTACCGGGGCCAAGCGGAACATCGCGCATCTTCATGGCAATCCGCGATTCGAATTCATGCGCCACGACGTCTGCTTTCCGCTCTATGTCGAGGTCGATGAAATCTACAATCTGGCGTGCCCGGCATCGCCAATCCACTATCAGCATGATCCGGTTCAAACGACCAAGGTATCGGTCCACGGCGCGATCAACATGCTGGGTCTCGCAAAGCGCTTGAAGTGCCGGATATTCCAGGCGTCGACGAGCGAAGTCTATGGCGATCCGTCGGTTCATCCACAGGTTGAATCCTATTGGGGCAACGTCAATCCGATCGGTGTGCGGTCATGCTATGACGAAGGCAAGCGCTGCGCCGAGACGCTGTTCTTTGATTATCACCGTCAGCATCAGCTGGACATCAAGGTCGTTCGGATTTTCAACACCTATGGCCCGCGCATGCATCCGTCGGATGGGCGTGTGGTATCGAACTTCATCATCCAGGCGCTGAAGGGCGATCCGATCACCATCTACGGCGACGGCAGCCAGACGCGGAGTTTCTGCTACGTCAGCGATCTGGTCGACGGCTTTGTGCGGTTTATGGACAGTGGTGCCGATTTTACCGGACCGATGAACCTTGGCAACCCCGAGGAGTTCACGATCAAGGAGCTGGCCGAAACTGTTGTCGAAATGATCGGTTCGCGGTCGCAGATCGAATACTTGCCGCTGCCGCAAGACGATCCGAAACAGCGCCGTCCCGACATTAGTCTCGCGCAAACGCGGCTTGGCTGGCAGCCGAGCGTTCAATTGCGCGAGGGGATCGAGAAGACGATCGACTATTTCAAATCCATGGCCGACTAGACGGGCAGGAGAACATCCGGTGGCGGCGAGCTATGCCGCCACCGATTCGATGAACTCTGCGAACGCGCCATATTGGCGCTGGTTGTCGAATTGCTCGCCCAGGCCAGCAGATCGGCTTTTCATTTCAGCCAGTTTCACCGGATCGGTAGCAATGCCCGCGATGGCATCGGCAAGCGCGGTGGCCGATCCCGCCTCATATTGAAGACCGACCCCCGATTTTACGATCTGGCTGATCTCTCCGCCGAGCGAACTCAGCACGGCAAGTCCGGCAGCGAGATAGTCGAAAATCTTGATCGGCATCGACACCGTTGACCCGGGCGCATAGCTGCACAGTCCGATATCGCTTTGCTGGTAGAGCGGCACGAGTTGGTCGGGCGAGAGCGATCCGGCGAAATACACACGATCAGGATAGTCTCGCGCCAGATCCTCGACCGTCGACCGAAGCGGGCCGTCGCCGGCGAAGACAAAGCGGATTGGCGCATTCCGCTCGCAAAGCAGCCGGGCGGCCTGGCAGGCGGTGGCTATGTCATAGGCTTCGCCGAGCGTGCCGGCATAGGCCAGCGTGGCGCCCGCGAACCCGTCGCTCCACCCAGCGGTTTTATACAGGGGTGGAAGTTCGGGATATTGCTTCTGAAATGCCGCGTAATCGACACCCCAATAGAAGACGCCCGTCCGCTTGTTGGCGAGGCCGGACGCGACGGTGTCGCGATAGTCGCCCGTGACCGCAGCAATTCCTGCCGCCTGACGCGCCAGTTTGCGCCGCCGCGAATAAAGGGGAGAAAAGACGATTTTTCCGAGCCGCTTGAAGGGGCCGGGTAGCAGAATGTGGAAGAGTTCCGGCCACAGATCAATGACATCGATGACGAGCGGAATATTCCGCTCGGCGGCAAACCGGCGCACCGGCACACCGAAGAAGAGCGAAGGCTCGGCCAGCACAATCGCGTCGGGACGTTCGGTTTTCGCAGCCTCCGTCGCGAAGCCTTTGCCGAAGGTCTGCTCGAACCGAATGCGTCCCGGGCTGATGTGACGCTGATAGGACGGCGTGGGCAGGCACCGAATTTCGACCGACGCGGGCAGGAGAGGGTCGCTGCTCACCGGCTTGCGGTAGATTTTGCTGCGATGTTCGAAATCGGCGATCCACCATGTCACGCGATGCCCTCGCGCGGCGAGCGCGCGCGCGAGTTGTGCGCTGCGATATTCGCGCCATCCTTCAGAGGGGAGGGTGCCGTAGGGATTAACGATCCAGATGTTCACAATATTCTCGCGCATTCTTCGAACACCCGCTCGACCGGAATGTCGGTCATGCAGCGGCGATGTTCCTGGGGGCAGAAGGTAAAGCTGTAACAGGGGGCACAAGCGATCGGCAGACGGATTGCACGGTCGCGATTGTGCCAAGGTTCGATCGAGTCCGGAAACTCGAGACCGGGTACGATCGATATCGTGGGGGCGCCAACGGCATCCGCCATATGCATGGCGCCTCCATCGTTTCCGACAACCATCGCAGCTTGGCCGAATAGCGCGGTTGACTGGTCGATGCTCGTGACGCCGCACAGGTTGAAAACGCGGTTTGGATCGATTGCCATCAGTGCGTCCCCTTTTGCAGCATCGGCAGGCGATCCGCTGACTGCAATGACAAGGTCGTTATGGCGCGCAAGCAGCTGGGCCGCGAGGGCGGCATATTTTTCGAGCGGCCAATCCTTGTGCGCGTGAAGCGCCCCGGGCGCTATCACGGCCAGCCGCCGTCCCGCCCCGACATGGCTCGTCACCCAATCCTCAGCCCATCCCAGCGCGGCAGCTGAAGACCTCAGATCGAAATGGATGTCGTCGTCGCCATATGGTGCGGCGGGGTTCAACTCCCCCATGAACTGCAGGGGACCGTGTATATGATGCCCCAATTTGGGGTCGACCGCAGGCACATGGCCCATTTCGATCGTACCGCGACCGCGCCAGCCGATCTGGCGTACGGGTCCGAGCAGGGCGACGATATAGGCAAGTTTCTTGAAGCGACGGCGCCATGGAAGCCCGACGTCCATCATCTGGATGACCAGATCATATCGCCGCTGGCGAAGCACCTGCCTCGCCGTCCGGATTCCCGCGAGCGACAGGGCGTCGTCGATCAGGACCACATCGTCGATCAGATGGGGGCGCAACAGTTCGATCCAGGGCGCCGCTTTCGCGCCGCCGGCGTAGGCCGCGACCTTGCTTCGCATCGCCTTCTCACTGCTGTGGGTGGTCAGCAAGCTGATCCGCGCGTCGGGGAAAGTTTTGCGCAACATATGGAACGCCGGGGCGCTCAAAATGAAATCGCCGAGCCCGCAGGTCCGGAAAACCAGGATTTCCTTGGGCGAACCGCCTCGCGTCGTCATGTCGATGGCCTGCGTGAATTGCCGGCGACAGCCCGGACTGTATCGATGATGATCGCGATGTCTCCGCGCAACGAGTGACTGTCGGCATATTCGGCCGCGATAGCCTGTTTATGCGGCAATATGATGTTTCGATAATAGTCTTGCGGATCGTCCTGCTCCGCCAGCATTTCAGACTCGTTGCGGTAGATGATCGACGCCCTGTCGGTGATTCCGGGGCGGACGCGCGCGATGCGTTCGCGCAACGCCGGGTCGTAAAGGGCATAATATTCGGGAACCTCGGGACGCGGGCCGACGAGGCTCATGTCACCGCGCAGCACGTTGAAGAGCTGCGGCAGCTCGTCCAATTTGGTTTGACGCAGAACGCTACCAAGGCGTGTGATCCGGTTGTCCTGTCCGATCGTGATCGAGGCCTCGCCTGGCCGTGAGGATCGCATCGTCCGGAATTTCAGGATCGTGAACGGCTTGCCGTGACGTCCGGCTCTTTCCTGACGGAAAAGGATCGGGCCGTCGCGGCTGGACAGCAGGGCCAGCGCGATCACTGCCATGACGGGGGCGGCAAGTACCAGTCCGATTGCGGCAACCAGAAGATCGAACAGCCGCTTGCTCATGCCGCGGCCCCCGCCGGCGGGGCATTGGGTGCATGCGCAAACCGCGATCGGCGGATGATCAGGACCACATTGCATAGCGCGAAGATCGTCCAGCTCAATGAATAGCTGTTTGCCAGTCCCTCGACCCCAAGATCGAGCATGAGCCAGGAGAAGGAGAAGTAGCATAGCGCGAACAGGATGCCGAGGAACGCCGAGGCGATGTTCACCCCGGGCAGACAAAAAACTGCGCGTAGCAGGATCACGGAAACCAGCATTGTCACGACACCTGGCGCCATATGCCGCAAGACGGTCGCGACCAGCAACGTATCGGCCTGGTCGAACGCGCCGCGCTCAAACAGGATGCCAACCAGTTGCTGCGCGAACAGGAATATGCCGATCGCGCAAATGCCGCCGGCCAGTGCGACCAGACCAACCGCCCGAAAAAGAAAGCGGCGAAAGCCCGCGCTATCGTTCGCGGCCACGAGACGCGCCAGACGCGGAATGAACAACGCTGATGGGCCGGCAATAACGAGGCTGCCGATTCCGATCACCAGCCGATGCGCGTAGCCCATCGCGGCGAGCGAACCTTCGCCGAGCCGCGATGCCCAGATCGCGTCGATCACAAAAAAACTCGCGAAACAGCTCAGTCCCAGCACCGCCCATAGTGCCGATTTACCAAGGCCGATCATCTCGTGCCTCACCTCGGCCGAAAAGACGGGGGGGAGCAGGTGGGAACGTGTGATAAATAGCCCCGCAGCCGCACCAATCATGGACCCGCCAACAAGTCCCAACATCGCGATGGTGATGCCCGCGTAGGGGAACAGCAGCAGGGCAGCAATCGTGCCGCTGCTGATTGTCAGTGCAAGGCTTGCCGCAATCACGGGCCGCCCGACGGCATTGAGTTGCGCGACTGCCAGCGCGGTGAGAAGCTGAATCGCTCCTGCAGCCCAGGCCAGAATGATCATTCCGTTCAGACCGGGGTACAGAAGGATATCGCGCGCCGGCGGAACGATCAGCGGTTGGAGCGCAATCGCGGGCACGGCAAGCAAGATGATGAGCGCACAGATTGACATCAGCCACGCCGAAATCGAACGGCCGATCTGCCGTGCGCGGTGGCCGTCTTCGCTGGCCTTGGCCATCATCGGGACAGCGGTATAGCTGAGAATGCTTGCGGCCAATCCGGTCAGGAAGATGGGCAGGCTGATCGCATAACTATAGGCATCGATCGCGGCGCCCGCGCCGAACCGATAGGCGAGGGTCGCCTGGGCGACGAAGTTCAGTACGCTGCCCGCCAGCGTGATGCCGGTTACGACGATCGTCGTACCGAGCAGCTGCGATTTCGAGAGTAAGCGCGAGGCCATGTCGCCGCCATCCGTTCAGAAAAAATGTCGGAGGCTGTGAACGGGATCTTCGGCCAGCTTGCGCAAGACGGCCCATTTCCGCCGCCAATATGGCGGCTCCGAATAGATGCCCCGGCGCGCGAAATCGACGTCGAGTCCATGACGGGCAAACAGGCTCGGCATCGCTTCGTGCCACTGCCCCTTGATAATTCCGGTATGGGTATAGTCGATTGCAGGACCACCCGATGCGTCGTCGAAATCGGCCACCAGAAAGAGGTCGTCTCGCTTGCTGGCGCGTTTTGTGCCCAGAATCTCGAACATCCATCCATTTTCCCGGGGGTCGAGATATGAGCGCAAAACCTGCGGCCGCCACAGCGCCGCCTGGGTCGAGATTCGATAACGGGCGTCCCGGCCGATGACTGAAAAACCGGGATAGGGTGAAGGCGCGAACGGACCGAAGCTGCCATGGCGCGTCAGTGCGATGTGGCCGATCTCCGGATGGTCCAGCATCAATTGGACGGCGCGCGAGACAATGTCGTCGCGCACCGGCTGTTCGATAAAATAGTCTTCCTGAAAATAGAGCATCAGCGGCGTATCTATCTGGTCAACCGCGCGGATCAGGCAATCGCTCCACGACAGGCGGTGTGCACTGCCTTCGCCAACGCGGCTTGTCCGCAGGTCGACGCCGGGAGCCGCCCAATCCTTCGTCTCGGTGTTCAGAAGGATCGGATATGGGCAGGCAGGCCAGTAGTGGCGAAGAAAATGGAGGAAAGGCGGCCAGCAATCCTCGAACCCGTCCGATGAATTGACCAGCAAAGTGACGTCGTGGCGGGCGCTCATGCGGCAACCCGTCCGGTCAGGAAGTCGGCGCAGGAAGAAGCGATGCCATCCTCAAGCGAAATCCTGGGGGTCCAGCCCATCGCGGCCAGCCGGGCGTTCGACATCAGCTTGCGCGGCGTGCCGTCGGGCTTGGTGGGGTCGGTTACGACACGGCCTTCAAATCCAACGACGCGCGCGACCAGAGCTGCGAGTTCGGCAATCGCAATGTCGGTTCCCGACCCGATGTTGACGTGCATATCCTCCGAATAATTCTGGAGCAGGAACACGCAGGCGTCCGCACAGTCGTCGACGTGCAGAAACTCGCGCCGCGGCGTCCCGGTCCCCCAGATCGTCAGCCTGTCGGCGCCCTGCTCCTTCGCGAGATACGCCTTGTGGATCAGCGCGGGCATGACATGGCTCGATGCCAGGTCATAATTGTCGCCCGGGCCATAGAGATTTGTCGGCATGCCCGAAATATAGTCGCGGTCATACTGGCGGCGATAGGCCTGGGCGAGTTTCAGCCCGGCGATTTTCGCCACCGCATACCATTCGTTCGTCGGTTCCAGCGCGCCGGTCAGCAGCGCCTCCTCAACGATCGGCTGATCGGCGAATTTCGGATAGATGCAACTGGAACCGAGGTTGAGTAGCCGGTTCACGTCGGCGCGATGCGCCGCATCGATCACGTTCGTTGCGATCTGAAGATTTTGATAGATGAAGTCGGCTGGATAGCTGTCGTTCGCCAGAATGCCGCCGACCTTCGCCGCGGCAAGGATCACCGTGTCGGGGCGTTCGGCAGCGAACCAGCGCCGTACCGCATCCTGATCGAGCAGGTCGAGCGTGTCGCGGCCCGCAGTCAGGACTTCGCAATCCTCACCGGCCAGTCGTTTGACGAGCGCGCCGCCAACCATGCCGCGATGGCCTGCAACAAAAATCCTCTTACCCAGTCGCGCCATTTTCAGGCGTCCTTCTGGATTTGGGCGTCGCGCATGACTTCCAGATCCGCGAGCACCATTTCGCGGGCGAGTTCGCGTACGGGAATCCTGGCTTCCCAGCCAAGCTTGGCGCGCGCCTTCGCCGGATCGCCGAGCAGCAGTTCGACTTCGGTCGGACGGAAGTAGCGGGGGTCGACCTCAACGATCGTCCGTCCACTGGCCTTGCAGATGCCGATTTCGTCGACGCCGCTGCCTTCCCAGCGCAAATCAATGCCCGCTTCGGCAAAGGCCCATTCGACGAACTGCCGGACCGTCGTCGTGACCCCTGTCGCCAGAACATAATCGTCGGGCTGATCCTGCTGGAGCATCAGCCACATGCCATGCACATATTCGCGCGCATGACCCCAGTCGCGCTGGGCATCCATATTGCCCAGATACAGCTTGTTCTGACGTCCTAGGCTGATCGCGGCGGCGGCGCGGGTGATCTTGCGCGTCACAAAGGTTTCGCCGCGGAGCGGGCTTTCATGATTGAACAGGATGCCGTTCGACGCGTGGATTCCATAGGCTTCGCGATAGTTGACGACGATCCAGTAGCCGTAGAGTTTTGCGGCCGCATAAGGCGAGCGCGGGTAGAAGGGCGTCGTTTCGCGCTGCGGTACTTCCTGTACCAGTCCGTACAGTTCCGACGTCGACGCCTGATAGAAACGTGTACGCTGTTCCAGTCCGAGGATGCGGATGGCTTCGAGCAGGCGGAGCGTGCCGATCGCGTCGGCGTTCGCCGTGTATTCGGGCGTTTCGAAACTGACCTGCACATGGCTTTGCGCGGCGAGGTTATAGATTTCGTCGGGCTGGCATTCCTGCATGATGCGGATGAGGTTGGTGCTGTCCGTCATGTCGCCATAGTGCAGGATCAGGTGCGGATCGTTGATGTGCGGATCTTCGTAGATGTCCTCGATCCGGCCGGTGTTGAACGACGACGAGCGGCGTTTGATGCCATGGACTTCATAGCCCTTGTCGAGGAGCAGGCGGGCCAGATAGGCGCCGTCCTGCCCGGTGATGCCGGTGATGAGCGCGCGTTTTTTTGACATGGTGGAGAGGGCCTTAGTTATGCCGAAAGATAATCGATATCGACGGGGTTTTCGCGAAAAAAGCCGAATTTCTTCGCTTCGACCGTCTGAATCGCCGCATTTCTGCGCCGAAGCCCGAGAAGCTCGTCCCGAAAGTCGTCGGGCATGAAGTAATAAGCGTCGGAATATAAAGACAGTGGCGATCGAAGTTCGGTTGTCACCATCTGCGCCAGGTCGGACCGGACGAGGAAGCTGTCCTGATAAAAGCAGACGGCACAATAGCCAAATTTCTCTGCTGCGGTCACGATATGCGCGAGCGGGTGCTGCAAGCCCGAGCGAACCACTGGCTCGGGCAAGGGGTCTCCGAGGCAGGGCGTGAAGTTAAATCCGCCCTCAAGCAAAACCACTTTCGGTTTGACGCCGGATCCCAGGAAAACTTCCAAGTCGTAACCGTCTATGTCTATCGACAAAAAATCAATATGATCGGGATCGAGTTCGGCAGCCGTCATAATCTGGCGCAACGTCTTTCCCGACACGCCATATTTGGGGGCTCCGACAAAATCATGGGCACAAGAGATAACGTCGATGCTCTGATAGTTGCGGACCAGCTTCTTGTAACGCCGGCTATTTCCTTCGATGAATAAACCCGACCAGCCCATCTCATAGAGGCGCCGGGCATTGCTCAGATATTTTCCGTCCCATGCGCCAAATTCGACGAAGAATCCGCTGGAAATTTTTATGCGGCGAAATATCTCGGCAAGAATTCCATCCTGTCCGCGCTGGCTATGGATGTTTCCATAGTAAAAAAGTAGTGATTCAGGATCGATCCTGGCAAGGTTTGAAGGAGTATTTCCCAGCCTGTAGTCGTATTGCTTCGCGATCTGATCGATCTTTTTCAAAGCCCTGCCGACGATATTCATGATTTCCTCATCAGGGCAAATGCGAATCTCGATCGCCCGGACAGATCGAAATCGGTCTGGCCCTAAAAAGCCGATCTTCTTCGTGTTCCGCTATACAGTCGAGACAAACAGGTCAAGCTGCACCGGTCCGCCTGACATAGCTCCATGTGGTTTCGAGCGCGCAGACAATATGATAGAGGCTCGATGCCGCGCAAGGGCCCGGAATGGCGTCAAGATCGGGGGTCAGGCGATCGTGCCACAAGCCTGCATTCTGGGTTTGCAGGAAGCGCGACAATGCGCCCAATCCATCGGCGGCACGTGCTTCCCACAAGGCAGGCTCATCTGCCATTGTGGCGCGCTGAAGGCAGGCTTTGATCCGTTCGGTGGTGGGCCAGTTGCGGGCGGTGGCGGTGCGTATGCGAAAATCGTCCCACAATTCGTCGATCGCCGTGGCGCCGTCGATGCCAAGGCCATGGCTTTCCCCGATGTCGCACAGCCGGTTTGCGGTCGATGCAATGGCGGGGTCATCGACCCCCATATTCCATTGGTGGAGAAGCCATGACCATTCGAACTGGTGCCCGGGTTCGATCAGACGTCCGCTGTCGTCCGGCATGGGATTCCAGCCGGCGTCGAAAAATTCGCGTAGCCCGCCATGCCCCGGATCGACAAAGCGGCTGGTCGCCAGTGCTACGATCTCGTCCGCGCAGTGGCGCCAGCGTGCCGACGCGCCCGGTGCCCGTGCCAAAGTAAGGCAGGCTTCCAGCAGGTGCATGTGCGGATTTGCGCGGAGCGGCAGGGCGCTCGCGTGATCCTCGGTAAAGCCCGCAGCGCTATGGCGAAAGCGCCGTTCCATGGCATCCATCATGGCTTCGGCGGTTGTCAGAGCGGTCGTGTTATGCTCGGGAAGCGTCGCGAGTTCGCCCAGCGCGAACAGGGCGAAGGCATGGTCGTAGAAATCATAGCCGGTATCTTGTGGCGTTCCGTCGGGCCAATAGGTCGAAAGCGCTAGCCCGTCGGGCTGGATGCAACGCTCTAAAAGCGCCGAGGCGCCATGATCTACTGCACGCCTCCAGTCGCCAGCCCAGCCCAGCCGTCCGGCTGCCATGAATACGAAAATCTGGCGCGCGACGACGCGTGTCCGGCGCGGGATGCCATGGACCAGCTTTCCATCCTGAGTGAATTTCTCGTGAAAGCCGCCGTCAACCCAGTCGGTGCCTTTCGCGAACCAGAAGGGGAGGGCGTCGTCGAATAGCCATTTTTGCTTCCCGGAAAACGCGTCGGCTAGAGTCTGCATCGCTAAGCTGCGCCCTCTTCAGGCAAGGACGCCCCTTTCTTTATAAAGATAAAATTATTGCAATATGGTATGTCTTCCCGGCGATTGGCTCCAATTGAATGGGAGTATTCGTAATCATGATGTGTTTTATAGTCGAATGAATCGATATCATGCCACTTTTTTTCGAAATAGAATATGCATCGATATCCATGGCTGCTCAATTTTGAAACAATTCTTTCAATCCCACCTTTATTGTGGCGCTCTTCTATTTCGCAAAGAATGTTTGGCATGTATTTTTTGATGGTTTGCTCTGCGCCGGCCAGGACGGCCTCTTCATGACCTTCGACATCGATTTTCAGGAAGCCGACGTCGGGAAGCGCAAGCGAGTCCAGTGTCGCTGTCTCGACCGTGATCGTGTCCATATCCCGCGCTTCCTGTGCCGAATGGCGCAGACTCGCCAGCACGTGTGCGCTGCGCATCTTGGGGAAGTATAATTCACTGCGCCCGTTTTTGTCGGACAAGGCGATGCGTTTCACCTGAACCTTGTCGAGACGCTGGTCTTCAACCAGCTTCGCGAGCGAAGGGTTGGGCTCGAACGCAAAAACCGCGCTTGCGAGCTGATTGAGTCGAAATGCGTAAACGCCCAGATTGCATCCGACATCGACGGCCGGCCGGTCCGGGTCGACGAAATTTGCGAGAAGTCGAAGCTCTGCTTCGCCCGAGTTCTCGATTTCGCTGCGATAACGGCTCACCATGACGCGATTTCGAATGAAGGCGGGGGCCGATAACAGCATTTGGAGTTTGCGCCCTATGCCAGCGTGCATCTGAGTTTCCGATCTCTTTGGTCTAAAATTTTCGAGAGCTCCAAAAGGCTATCGACGACGGGATGTCCTTTTGCGCGGGCGGCCGCTTCATGCAGGTAGCCCTCGCCGGTCCGGATGAGTACGCCAAGTGCACCGAGTTGCGAGGCGAGGTCGACGTCGCTGAGTTTGTCACCGACAACGACGGCGGTTTCCAGCGGAAGGGATAGTTCGGCCGCGGCTTGCAAACCAAGCGCCGGGTTGGGTTTCCTGCAGGCGCAGCGTTCGTCCGGATGATGGGGGCAAACATAATATGCGGCAATGCTGACATCATGGTCGGCCAGCATCGATGTCAGTGCGCCATGGACGGCATCGACATCGTCCATCGAAAAATATCCGCGCCCAACGCCTGACTGATTGGTAACAATGACCGGGACGGCGCCTTGCGCAATGAGAGCTGTCAGGCCTTCGATCGCGCCCTTTTCCAAGGTGATCTGTTCCGGATCGCAAAGATAGCCCTTGTCCTCTATGACGGTTCCGTCCCGGTCTAGAAGCAAGAGAAAGGGAGGCGCGCGGTCTGGCATGGTGCCGTGCGTCATTGCAGGAGGTCGTCGCGAATGACCTTGCGCTGCAGGCCAATTCGGACTCCCAGAATTATTACAATCAAGATCATGACCGGCATGAAATAGGTGTATATGATCTTGACATATTGTGAGCTCTGCGCGCGACAGACATTGATGCTCATTGTCGCGAGAATGCTCAAAATGATCGTATTGAAAAATTTACTGTCAGTACAGGATAGGGCGTTCCACACTCGTATAAAGAAAGATGTTACCGTCGCATTGTACAGGAATCCTATAAATCCAAAGGCAATATATCCTTCCGAAAAAATATAGAAAGCGTAACCGGCAGAGCGTGTTGCAACGCCGAAATTGAAAAGATCGGTGACGGATTGTTGAAGGTACGGATAGTTCTGAAGTATTAGTGCATTGTTGAAATTTGAATCGATGACTTCTTTCAAGTCGACGAAATCATATGCAATCGATGCAAAAAGCATGTGCGCGGGAGCGAAATAGTCGTTCTGGATGATCTTGTCGGTCAACGATACAATGCTGCTTTCCGTGTCATACCGGAAAAACTCGATCACACTGAGGCCAACGATCCCGACCAGCACGAGTAAAATCGATCGCAAGAGCGTCTTTGCATCCAGTGCTCTTCGCGATGATTCAAAAAACAATATGCCGACGATAAGGGCTGCGGGGTCGGTTCTGTTTCCCAATTTTACGCTGGCGATGAGAAATGCTACAAGATAAAATATGAAAGCCGGTACAATGGCTATGTAGTTCTTCGGAACTTTCGACATTATGCAAATGTAGAGGAAGCACAATATTCCAACTGATAGTTTAAATGCGGCAATGAAGACCGCAACTCGAACGGGAATATTTTCCTGCTGAACCTCTGACCAGGACAGGTCCTCGAAGGTCACATACAAAAACAATGCAAATGCGCCAGCCAGTCCATAGACAAGCAGGACGGAAAACGCCGATAGCGAGTCCTCGCGGTCAAAGGAAATTCTGAAACCTAGCTTGGGCGGAGCATTTGCCGGTCGTGGGCGATAGAGAAATATGTTGATCGCAAAAAAAGCGACCATCGACAGAAAGATAAAGCTTGCGCCAATATAGCCTGCCTGATCGCCAAAATAGGCGAATATAGATTCGGACATCCCGGGAAAATAGAGATAGCCCACAATCGCGAATATACTATACAGGTAAAGAACGGCATAGATCGTCCCTGCGAGCCTGTTCCGAAAGAACAGGGTCGGCATGGTGAACGCAAAAAATATCGTATAGACGATCGCTATCATGCGATGCTGTTCCCGAATATTTTTCGGATGGCCGAAACTACGCGATCAACGTCCGCAAGGGTCATTTTTGTATAAAGCGGCAGGCTGACGAACTGATGATAGGCGAGGTCAGCCTGCGGGAATTCTGCCGGGTTCAGATCATAGCGGTCGCGCCAATAGGGTTGGCGATGCAACGGGATATAATGCACGCTCGTCCCGATGCCAGCCTCACTGAGCTGCTCGATGAAGCGAGCGCGGGTGTCGAGCGTTTCGGTTCCGTGCTGCAACCGGATGGCATAGATGTGCCAGGCATGGACGTCGCCCTGGCGCGGACGAGGCGGCAGGATTAGTGGCAAGCCTTGCAGAAGCTCGTCATATCGCCGCGCCAGCGCCTCGCGCTTTTCGACGAATTCGCCAATGCGGGTCAGCTGGACGCACCCCATCGCCGCGGCGACGTCGGTCATATTATATTTGAAGCCGGGGGCGACCACTTCATAATACCATGATGGAGACTTGGACTGGAAACGCGCGAAAGCGTCGCGGTTGATCCCGTGCAGGCGCATCGCGCGCATACGATCGATCATCGCCGCATCGCGTGACACGACCATGCCACCTTCGCCGGTAGTCATCGTCTTGTTGGCGTAGAAACTGAATACCGTTGCGTCGCTGTCGAGCGTTCCGACGAGGCGTCCATCCCATGTCGTTGGAAAGGCATGCGCGGCGTCTTCGACCACGCGCAGGCCATGTTCCCGGGCGATCGCGCCGATCTCGTCCATGTCGCAGCACAGGCCGCCATAATGGACAACCATGATCGCCTTGGTCCGATCGGTAATCTTGCGACGGATATCGGCGGGATCGATGTTGAGCGTCGCCGGATCGATATCGGCGAAGCGCACGTCGGCGCCCAGATAACGGACGATTTCGGCCGTCGCGGTAAAGGTCATGGTCGGGACGATTACCTCGTCTCCGGGGCCGATGCCCAAGGCTTCAAGTGCGAGATGCAAGCCCGAGGTGGCCGAATTCACCGCCAGCGCGGTAACACCGCCGCCCAGGTGAGCGGCGAACGCTTCCTCAAACTCTTTGCATTTTGGGCCGGTGGTGACCCAGCCGCTGGCCAGCGTTTCGCGCACGGCGGCCTGTTCGGCTTCGCCGATGTCAGGCAATGAGTAGGGTAGAAAGGGCAGGGTCACGCGCAGATCTCCGCCAAATCTCGCTCGGCATTCAGATGGGCAGCGACATCGGCGCGCCCGGGAATTATTGACGTGGCCAAGTGCGGATCACTCACCGGATTTCAGCCCGGCGACATATTCGCCGGTCCCTTCCGCAACGGTCCGGAAATTCCCGTTATAGCCGGCGCCGCGCAGCGCCGAAATATCGGCCTGCGTGAAGCTCTGATACCGTCCCTTCAAATGATCGGGGAAGGGGATATATTCCACCGTGCCCCGGCCCGTCGTTTCGATCACTGCATTGGCGACGTTCAAAAAGGGTTCGGCGCGGCCCGTGCCGCAGTTAAAAATGCCCGAAACGCCCGATTTCCAAGCCCAGATATTGACGTCCGCGACGTCGGCGACATGAACAAAATCGCGCGATTGCTGCCCCGCCTCGACACCATCCCAAGCCCCGAAGAGTTTAGGATTTTCGCCCGCCATCACCTGGTTGAACAGATGGAAGGCCACCGATGCCATCGAACCCTTATGGGCTTCGTTGGGGCCGTAGACGTTGAAATAGCGCAGGCCCACGACCGGTGCGCCAAGCTGATGCCACTGACGACGCAGATAGTCGTCGAACAGCTTCTTGGAATAACCATAGACGTTGAGCGGTGCCTCGTGTCCGCCATCTTCTGCGAAGACCGTCGAATTCCCGTAAACGGCGGCGGATGAGGCATAGACGAAAGGGATATTGTCCGACTGACAATGCCGAAGCAGCGACTGCGAATAGGCATAATTGTCGCGCATCATCATCCGGCCGTTCCACTCGGTCGTCGACGAACAGGCGCCTTGATGAAAGATCGCATCGATCTGACCAAAGTGGCGCTTGGCCAGCAAGTCGAGAAAATCGTCCTTGTCGACATAATCGGCGATCTGGAGCGGCGCCAGATTCCGGAATTTCGTGCCGTCGGTCAGGTCGTCGACGACCAGAATATCGGTTTCGCCATCGGCGTTGAGGCGCCGTACGATGTTCGAGCCGATCATGCCGGCGCCGCCGGTCACGATGATCATGCGTCGGCCTCCGACGATAGTTTCGCCTGTTCGATGATCGCGCTTGTCGATCGCCCCTCCACGAAGGGCAGGATTTCGACGCGGCCGCCGCGTGCGATCACGTCGTCGGCGCCGACCACCGTTTCAATCACATAATCGCCGCCCTTGACCAGGATGTTGGGCTGTATTCGCGCAATAAGGTCTCGCGGCGTATCTTCATGCGTGCCATCCGGGCCGGTTGAGCCAGAAAAGGGGACGACCCAATCGACCGCGCTCAGCGCTTCGAGCACCATCATCCGATCGGGCAAAGCATTTATAGGCCGGCTGGATCCCTTGAGGCGGCCGACCGAAGCATCATCGTTCACCGCAACCACCAGCCGGTCTCCCAGTGCCCTAGCTTGCTCCAGATAGGTGACGTGGCCAGCGTGCAATATGTCGAAGCATCCGTTGGTCATCACGATCGTTTCGCCGGCCTTGCGCGCTTGCTCGATCAAATCCAGCACATCGGTGCGGCCGTGTCGTGACTGGCCTGCATCGACGCGCGATTGAAGCTCAAAGGCGTTGACCGACGCCGTACCCTTGCGGGCAACGACGATGGCCGCCGCCTGATTGGCCCAGTGCATGGCATCGTGAAAAGGAAAGCCGAGCGCAATCTTTGTGGCCAAGGTTGCAATGACGGTGTCGCCCGCGCCTGTGACGTCGAAGACTTCTCGGGCTTCCGCAGGAATCGAATGTGTCTCGCCCGATGGCAAGCACAGCGACATGCCTTTTTCGCCGCGTGTTACCAGCAACGCGCTCAAATCCAGATCGTTGAGCATCGCCTTTGCACTGCTGCGAAAGGTCTCGTCGGTTTCCGCACACCCGCCGGCGGCCACAAATTCGCTTTCATTCGGGGTAATCATGGTCGCGCCGGCGTATCGGGAATAATCTTTCCCCTTGGGGTCCACCAGGATCGGAATGCCTTGTGGCACGACCGAACGGATCATGGATTGCGCTTCGGTCAGCGTTCCCTTCGCGTAATCGGACAGCACCAGCAGGTCGTGCGTTGGCGCCAGTTCCGCGATCCGGTCCAGCAGGGCGCCATGATCCTCGTCCGCAAAATCGTCTTCGAAATCCATGCGCATGATTTGCTGCCGCATCGCCAATGCCCGGAGCTTTACGATCGTGCGGCCCGATCGGGCGACGATAAAGCGGCAGTCGACGCCCGCCCGTTCAAGCAGGGCCTGAAGTTGGGCTGCGTCCTGGTCCTGGCCCACATATGCCACGAGCGTGACCCGTGCGCCCAATGCGGCGATGTTGATCGCGACGTTGGCCGCGCCACCCGCGCGTTCGAAAACCTGTTCGACTTTCAGGACGGGAACAGGTGCTTCCGGTGACAGTCGGCTTGCCGTGCCTTCCAGATAACGGTCGAGCATGACATCGCCGACCACCAGAATCCGGTGGTCGGGCGCATTCGCCAAGGTCTTGGTCATTGGTTCTTTCCGGAACGCGACGAAGCGGGCAGGGTGGCCGCGCCGCCAGCGGGCCGCAGTTCGACAGACGCGATCGAAAGCTCGATTCCCTCGCCAGCGAGGCCGCCTGACGTCTCGAGTTCGAGCATCTGCACGGGGCAGGATGCCGGAATCGTCGGACCTGCGGTCCATTGCTTGCCTACGCCCTGCCAATTGTTCGACGACCGCCAGATCGGTTGCTGATTCTTTGCATCGACGCAGCGAATTTGCCAGCCCGCAAAGGGGTAGCGGTCGCCTGCGGTCGCCAATGCCACATGCTGAAAGAAACGATAAGAGCCGGGCTTGAGCGACAGCATTTTCCGGGCAACGATTCCGCGTTCGCCCGAACTCGCAACAACATTCAGCGAGAGGCGCCCCTGTTCTTCTTCGTCGAACGTTGCGACCATCGCATTGGGGGACATGGCCTCCCACGCGATCGGCACAAAACGGGCGTCGGTGGAGGCGCGCGAGAAAGCCAGGGTATTGGCTATTTCGGGGCGCGCGTCCTTCATACGTGGAAGGAACCGCAGGGCTTCAGTGGAAAAACCCAATTCGACGAGCCGGCGAAGAAGGTTGCTTTCCGTTTCCAGTCTCACCGGACCATCAGGAACACCGCCCGAAGCCAGTATCAGCTTGCTGATGGCATCCGGGCGACGCGCGTTGGTCGAGGCAAAGTTCAGATAGTCAGGAATCCAGGGCGACTTCTTTTTGACGTAGGGCAATATGGCATCGCGGAATGCCGGGTCTTCCATGGCCTGGTTCAGGATCGGAGCAATGGTCGGTGCCGCCTCGGGCTGCGTGCGCAAAAGTATGTCTGCATGGCGTACAAAGGATCGTACATCCTCGCGCTTCGCGCTGTCCATGATCAGCCATAATTGTGTCGCGCCATCGCGGCGGCTCATCAATTCCGACAAGCCGATCAATTTCCGGGTGGAGTCCAGGCGGCCGCGCTGCTCATGCTCCAACGCCAGCAACCGGAGCGCGATGCTGTTGAGCGGCTCCAGTCGCAATGCCTTGCGCGCGTCAGCGGCAAGATAGGGAAGCTTTTGTCCAGGTCGGTTCTTGGCGAGCAGCAGCTGCGCCTTGGCATTGCTCAAATTGGCTATGACGCGTCCGTCGTTGGGCGCGACGAGGGCGGCCAATGCCGGGTTGCTGATACGGCTGACATTGCCGATCGCGTTCGCGCCGGCAAAACCGGCCCCGACAAGGGTCATGGTTCCGACCAGGATCTTGATTGCGCGTTCCGGCTTCATGAGCGTGATGCATCTTTGATTGGCATGTCAGTCCTGGCTGCTCGTCGCCGTCTTGTCTCCATATTCGAAGCCGTCGCCATAACCATAGCCGTAGCCATAGCCGACCTGACGTTGTTGAACTTTGGAGAGAATGGCGCCGAAGATATGAGCATGAACGGCACGCAGGCGATCGATCGACGCTTGAATTCCGCGCACTGCAACGCCTTCGGCTTCAATGACGAAGATGCATCCCTCGACGGTCTGGGCCAGCAGCGGGGCGTCGGCGAGTGCGAGGACCGGCGGTGCGTCGATGATCACATGATCATAGGACTGCAGCGCCAGTTTGACGAGCGCCGCCATGCGGGTGCTGCTGAGCAGTTCTGCTGCACTTGGCGGCGGAAGGCCGGCGGACATTACGTCCAGCCCCTTGATCGGCGTCTTCTTGATCAGCTCGGCAACACTGTCGTTCCCGGTCAGGAAATTGCTCAAGCCGACGTCGTTCTTCAGGTCAACAAAGCCGTGAATCGAGGGTGACCGCATATCCGCGTCGATCAGCAAGACTTTCTTGCCCGTGCGGCCGAGTACGGTGGCCACCGCAAAGCTCGACGTGCTCTTGCCCTCGGCGGGTCGCGTACTGGTGAACAGGAAAGACTTCGGCAAGCCATGGTCTGTCGAGAAAGACAGGCTGGACCTGATGCTGAGATAGGCCTCCGAAACCGTGGACTTTGGATCTCGCACCAGCTCCAGCACATTGCTTGTGTCGATATCGGGCACGGTTCCCAGCAACGGAACATTGAGCAGGTCGTTGACCTGGCCCGGCTCGCGAATGCCTTCGTCGATCTGATCGAGCGCCAGCGTAGCCAGGGCCGAAAGCAGGATGCCCGCGAACAGCGCAACCAGAAGGTTGAACGGCAAACTCGGAGCCGAAGGCTTTTGGGGCGTTTCAGCGCGATCGACGATCGAAATATTGTTCGCGCCGACGCCTGCCACGCCGATTTCCTTGTAGCGCTGCAGCAGCGCTTCATACAACTGGCGGTTGGTGTCGGCTTCGCGCTGGAAAATATTATACTGGATGCTGTCGCTCTGTTCGACGTTCAGCCGCGATTTCAGCGATTCGATTTTCTCCCGCATCGCGGATTCGCGTTTCAGGGCTTCGTTATATTCAGCCGTGCGCGTTCCGGAAACACGCCCTTCTTCCTGGCGAATGCTTGCGTCGATCGATCGAATTTGGTCTGCCAGCGCGCGTGCGGCCGGGTATTCCGGCTCGAAATGGACGAGGGTGCGCTGATATTCGGCCGCAGCCTCCGCGCGCCGTTGACGAAGATTGGAAATCGTGAGGTTGTTCAGGGCTTCCTGGCTGTTGGTCCCAGCCGTGCGGACGCGGCTTTCCGCGATGATGCGGTTCGCAGTCGCCTTCGCGAGTTCCTCGTTCATCACCTCGAGATCGCGCAGAACCAGCGTGGCATCGGGACGGATAGCCCCTTTGCTGTCAGCGCTCTGGCTGAGCGTGACGATGCCCTTGCTCGATGAATAATTGACCAGTTCGCGTTCCGAAATTTCCAGACGGGCGCGCAGGTCGGCCAGGCGTCCTTCCAGAAACTGTCGTGCGTCCGCGGTGGACGCGTAACGGCGATCGTTGCTGGTGGCGATGAACTGTTCGGTCCAGGCGTTGGCCACTTTGGCCGAAAGCTCTGCATTGCCGCTGCTATAATTGATATCGATCAGCGCTGATCCGCGTATGGGCGAGATGGCGATATGGTCGAGAAGCAGCTTTACGGCCTTGCGTTCGCGCGCCGTCCGCCTGGCATTCGAAACCGGCTGCGCGCCGCCACTGCCCTCGAAAATCTGCAATCCGCTGTCGGCGGACTCCCCATGCGCTTCGAAGAAACTGTCATCATTCGCCAGTTTGAGCTTGCGAACGACGCGCTCCGCCAGTGAGCGGGCGCGCAACAACGAATATTGCGTCTGATAAAATTCCAGATCGCGGCCAGCATCCGCAGCCTCAAGACCCTCGACATTGGTGATTTTTTTCTGATCGCGGCTGATTTCGATCCGCGAGCCAGCCGTATACTGGGGGGTCATCAACAATGTTGCGACAAGCCCGGCGGCTAGCGCCGCAATCACGATGCTGACGATCACGAACCGCCAGCGAACAACGATCTGCCAATATTTCAGCAGCATCGGCGTCACCGTCGATTGTTTGCGCGTTTCGCCCTGTTGCGGTTCCATCACCGCGGAATTCAGTCCTGTTCCCGACGCCATGTTTTTTCTCAAATATATGCGGGTTAATTGTTCTGCAGCGCGATGACGAGCGGTGTGGTCAGCAACGGAACCACTTGCAACATGTCGCGGAAGAGGCGGCGCGCCGGTGAATCACCGACAATCACGATGTCGTGCGGATAGATATCCGGATCTTGATACAATCCGCGGCGGATTGCCTTGATGTTGTATAGTGCGGCATATCGCTGACCTTCAACGGTCCGGAAAACGACGACATCCTGCAGCTTGGCGTCTTCGGTCGCCCCGCTGGCGCTCGCAACCGCCTGCATCAGGGTCATCCGCGCCAGAACGGGATAGACGCCAGGCTTTTCGACCTGACCATCCACCGTCACAGTCTCGCTGACCGCTTCCACCAAATTAACCGTCACCTCGGGAGCTCGTACATGAGCGGCGCGCAACCGGTCTTCGATCAGCTGCTCAACCTCGGCCGGGGTTTTTCCTCCGGCCTCGATCGAACCCGCGAGCGGAACAGAAATGCGGCCGCTGGCGTCGGTCTGGATTTCCTTGAGGTTCAGGTCCGGCAAGCCGATAATCTGAACCGAGAGCTTGTCCAAAGCGCCGATGCGATACAAACGCTGGTTGGATTTGGTATCCCCGGCAGGCGGCGTGGGCAATTCGCCGGACTGGACCGCGGTGACCGTAGTCGAGCCGACGAGGGGCTCCACTTTCGAGCTGCAAGCCGATGCCGCCAGAATAGTGAAAGCGAGCCCGAAAGTCCGCAGAAAACGCCGATGTTCTATGTAAAGCATGACGTCCCCTAGCTACAAGGCCAAGACTTTTCCAGAGATATTTAGGCGGCTTTTGGGGCGCTGGTCGCATTTGGAGCACGGGAGTTCGTCATCCACAAGGCAGCCAGAACGGCGACGCAAACGATTGACGGCGTGCGCAGCGGATAATCGGCCACGCTGCCTGCGGCAAAAATGATGATGATGAGCGCGCCGATCAGCCCCAGTTGCTTGTCGGGCGCTTTTGCCGTGCCATTTTTCAGCAAGCCCAGCGCAGCTTTCAAAAAGGCGAAGATCGCCAGGCCCGCCAGAATTAGCCCTGGAAGGCCCGCCTCCATGGCCAGCTCCAGCCAATCATTATGTGCGTGATTCAGGTAGTTGGGCTTCAGAAGGCCATAGGCTTCCTGGACTTGATAGACATTCGGAAACGAACCCAGCCCGGCGCCAACAGGGAAATATTTGACTGCCATATCCGCAATCGGCCCCCAGACCTGAAAACGCAGATCCTCGCCGACATCGTCATTTACGATTCGTTTCAAGGCTTCGGCCCGAGACATGAGTGTCCCCAGTAGCCCAAGGGCAACCACACCGCCGCCGATACCCACCCAGAAGAGGCCTTTCGACTTCGGCTTGTGGCGCCGCCTGTCGACTCCGGTCACAAGGGGCGGGGCGTATAATTTGAGGCTGACTGCGATCGCAACGACACCAAGGACGAGACCGGCCCGAGAACCGGTTACCAAAAGGAGCGGGACCAGAAACAGGCCGGAAGCCAGTGCCACCCAAAGCTTGAAACGGGCGTGGTCGGGGGATCGCGCGGTTTGGCTGGCATAGAGTGCGAGGAGCGGAAAGAGCGTCGCGAGGAACATCGCCTGATGGTTGCGATTAGAAAACAGGCCGACTGCCGAGCCATTATTGGTAACGCGATAAAAATACAGCGGCCCCTGTGCCGACCCGATCGATTGAAGCAGCCCCATCAGGCCGCTGACCAACCCGATTGCGAGGACCGCAAGCGCGACTTTCGTAAGCTGCTCGCGTGTCAGCTGGATGCCCAGCAGCAGCACTGCAAGCGGAACAAACAGGGAGAACAGCGCGTTGCGCGTGCCGGTGGGAGAGAGCGTCAGCGGCCGCCAAATTTCCCCAAGGCCCGCAGCGGCGTCGATTTGAACGATCAGTTCGCGGCCTGGAAGCTGAGACCAGATGCCCGGCGGAAGCGGCATCAATTGGATGCCGGCAAGCAGGAATGTTCCGGCTGCGAGCGCCAGAAGTCCCCACCGCGACTGCAGGTGCTCGCGGCGCAGCGTCAAAACCGCCAGGCCGCAAAACAGGATTGCTATCGGCCGCAGGAATACCAGCGACTGAATATCGCTTCGCGATCCGCCTCCGGTGAGAAAGGTCAGCAGGAGAAATACCAGCAGGGCGAAAAACGGGATATTCTCGCGCCGGCGAAAGGATAAATCTCGACGCCAGCCAGCGCTGCGACCAATTAACATATATATCCTGGACTATGGTGAATATTTGCTGCGAATAGCCCTGCCAAGCAGGCAATAGCTTGGCACTAGCAGCAGTCAGGCCGGTTGGTCAATCAAGCTGCGGGCGTGTTCCCGCCCGCGCCATCCGAGCCATTGACGAGCGTGACGCCGATCGACTGATACCAATCGACAAAGGCCGGTACGCCGATTGAAATGGGTGTGGCTGGTGTGTAGCCGAGGTCATGATTGATCGCCGCGATATCGGCAAAGGTTGCATGAACATCGCCATCCTGCATCGGCAGCATGTTGAGCTTCGCCTTCTGCCCGCATGCGCTTTCGATTGTCTCGATGAGTTCCATGAGCGGTTCGGGCTTGCTGTTGCCAATGTTGTAGAGTCGGTGCGGGGTCGTGAACCCGCCCGCTTTCTCGATCCCGTCATCGGCGGGCGGTGTATCGAGGCTGCGGATCACGCCTTCCACGATATCGTCGATGTAGGTGAAGTCGCGCAGCATGTCTCCGTGGTTGTAGACGTCGATCGGTCGGCCCCGGAGGATGTTGGCGGTAAATTTCCACAAGGCCATATCCGGGCGCCCCCATGGCCCGTAGACGGTGAAAAATCGTAGTCCTGTCTGCGGAATGCGGAACAGATGGGCATATGTCTCGCTCATCAGTTCGTCGGCGCGCTTCGTTGCGGCATAGAGCGAGACCGGATGATCGACGCGATCCTCGACGCGAAAGGGCATGGTCTTGTTCGCGCCATAAACCGACGAGGATGACGCATAGACAAGGTGACGGATTTGGCGTTGGCGGGCGATCTCCAGAATATTGAGATGGCCGGCAATATTCGAACGGACATAGGCTGCCGGATTGTCGATCGAGTAGCGCACGCCCGCTTGCGCGGCGAGATGAACGATGCGGTCGAATTCGATCCCGGTGAGGGCCGCCGCGATGGCGGATTCGTCGCCGATGTCGAGCCTGTTAATGGTCAGGCGCCCGGCGCTGATCCGCTTGAGCTCGGCAATCCGTGCTTCTTTCAAGGCCACCGGGTAATAGTCGTTGAAATCATCGATCCCGACCACGGTCTCGCCGCGGCGGAGAAGCCGGGCTGCGGTGTGCATGCCGACGAAGCCCGCGATTCCCGTTACAACAACTGACATGATCGGCTTTCTCCGGTTTCTGGTCTATCTGTTAGCACGGGCGGAAAAACAGTGGGTTAACTGCCCGTTGGGGAGGACTCGCCTGCGCGACAATTTTCGCGATGGCAAGTCGGGCGAGCGCACAGGGCCAGTTCATTATTGCAGGTCAAAATAATGTCGGAACAGCAGATTGAAACGATGGAGCGGACGATTGTGGCGGAACTGGATGGAAACAAGCGGGGGGCACCGGTCACGCGGCGCGATTTGCTGGCTGCGGCCTCGCTGCTTTCCACTTCGATGCTCGTGCGGTCGTCGCACGCAATTGCGGGGGGAGGCAGCACCGGAGAAATCAACGTCAGGGATTTGGGCGCGATCGGTGACGGTCGCGAGCACAAGGTGCGCGAGTGGGTTGCGACCGGTCGTTTTGCCAGCCTGCGCGCCATCCAGGCGGTTTATCCTGATGTGATGACGCTGGACGATCTGATCGATCATGCCGCGCTGAACCTCGCGGTCCGGCGCGCCGCCGCGCTTCGGCAGCCTGTGCGCATCCCGGCCGGGACCTATCGCGCGTTCCTGACTGTTACCTCCAACCATATCCGGATACTCGGCGACGGTTCGGATCGAACGACGATCAAATTGCCGGATCGCGCAAGCCACAGCGTGCCGATCGAAAATGGCGAGCAGCATTCGGTGGGCGTTCCCTGTGTTGTAGACTTCAACATCATAGGATTGGGCAACAGTTCGTTGCCGCTGACCGGCGCGCATATCAGCGGTCTGACTGTCGACGGGAACCGGGCGAACACGTCGGTCCCGCGCACGGATCTTCATGGCTGGGGCATCAGCTTCACCCGGTACAGCAATGTTACCTATCATGATATCCGGGCCATAAACTGTCATTTGGGCGGAATTGGAACGTTCATTGACAGCAATAATCACGTGGGTGAGGCCGTGGTTGAAAATTGCGGATTTTCTCAAGTCGATGGTGACGGGCGGCCTGGATTCGACATCAACAGTTCCAGTCATGGCAACTGGAAGGTGCGGGTAACCGATTGTTGGCATGGGGCTCGCATGATCGACAATTGCCGGGACAATCATCTCGAAGCCAAGGTTTTCAACGCGGTCAAAATCGGGATGACAGCGGGCAATCAGCCGGTAAATTCAAGCCAGGACAACATGATAATTGTCGATGTGGATGGCGGTTGCCGGACAGCGGGCCTGCAGGTCGGGCGACGTTTTCACTCCTCCAAATTCACTGTCCGGACGAAAAATGTGCAGGGGCCTGGTGTACACACGGTACCCAATGGCGCTGCCATTTCCGGGCGCGGATGCTTCTTTGATGTCTCGACACAGCGTAGCGGCGGGCAAAGTGTGTTGATCGAAGGGAGCTACGATCATTTTATCATCGACAGTAAGGAGGACGGGCGCAACGGGGGGCAAGGCGCGTCATTTGCTGTCGATATCTCCGGTTCCTACAATATTGTCTCGATCAAGATTCGGGATAGCCTGCCGTGGCAGGTGAGGGGTGTCGCACTGCGCAAAAGTGCAGCGCATAACGAGATCGCCGAATATACATGGCTTAACACTGGAGATCCCCTGTCGGTCGGAAATCCCACGAATCGTTTGCCCCGGAAACACCGCTGAACTTCAGGGGGGGAGCGGAGCAGTCTTCTCGATCGGGCGGCCGGGTGGTCTGCGGGCGCCCGGCAGGCAGCGGGCGATACTTGCAATTCCGGCGCCGAAGCAGGACATGGTCGAAAGACGGGAGCCCCCAGGATGGATTTTGCGTTCGACAACAGTTTTCACGATTCGATGGAAGGTTTTTACGCGCCTGCGGAAACGGCGAAGCCGTCGAAGCCGGCGCTTCTGGCCTATAATCACGCGCTTGCAGCGCGACTTGGTCTCACTGCTGACGGGGGCGCCGACGAACAACTCGCGCGCATCTTTTCGGGGCAGGAATTGCCGGACGGCGCCAATCCGCTCGCCTTTGCCTATGCCGGGCACCAGTTCGGGCATTTTTCGCCGCAGTTGGGCGACGGCCGTGCGCTGTTGATCGGCGAGATTGTCGCGCCAGACGGGGCCAGGTTCGACGTTCAACTCAAGGGATCGGGGCCCACCGCCTTTTCACGCAACGGCGACGGCAAGGCGGCGATCGGCCCGGTACTGCGGGAGTTTCTCGTGTCGGAAGCCATGGCCGCGATGGGAGTGCCGACGACGCGTGCCCTCGCCGCAGTCGCAACGGGCGACCGGGTGCAGCGCGAACGCGCGCATCCCGGTGCGGTGCTGACCCGCATTGCGAGCAGTCATATTCGGGTCGGGACATTCCAGTTCTTTGCTGCGCATTTTGGCGTTGATCATATCGCCCGGCTGTCGGACTACAGCATCCGCCGGCATTTTCCTGATCTGGCCGACGCGCCGAACCCGCCTCTCGCGCTGCTCGACCGTGTCATCGGCCTGCAATGCGACCTGGTCGCACATTGGCTGGGCGTCGGCTTTATCCATGGCGTGATGAATACCGACAATGTGGCAATCAGCGGCGAGACGATCGACTATGGTCCCTGCGCCTTCATGGACCGCTTTGCCGTCGATACGGTGTTCAGTTCGATCGATGCCAATGGCCGCTATGCCTACGGCCGCCAGCCGCAGATTCTGCAATGGAATATGGCGCGCTTTGCCGAGGCGCTGTTGCCCGCGATCAATGCGGTCGATCCAGCCGGGGTGGAGGCGGCGAAGGCGTTGGTTGGCGCGATTCCCGACCGGTTCCGCGCGATCTGGTTCGACCGGATGCGCGCCAAGCTGGGGCTGGAGGAAGCGAGCGACCGCGACGCCGACCTGATCGACGCGCTGTTTGCTGCGCTCGAGGAACATCACGTCGATTTTACATCCTTCTTTCGCGCGCTCGCCATGCTGCTGCGGGGCGACGGTTCGACGCTCGAAGCTCTGCTGCCGAAGCCCGACGCGATGGCGCCGTGGATCGCTGACTGGTGGGCGCAGCTCGAGCGCGAGGATATGCACCCGCGCGAGCGCGCCGACGCCATGGACAGCGTCAATCCGCTCTATATCCCGCGTAACCATCATGTCGAAGCGGCGCTTGCGGCGGCGGAGGCGGGTGACCTTGCCGCATGGCTCGAACTGCTGGAAGTCGTCAGAAACCCGTTCGTCGCGCGCCCGGAGTGGGCCGGTTATGTGCAGCCGGCGCCCGCGGAAGCCGCACCTTACACAACTTTTTGCGGAACCTGATTTCCGCGACGCTTTCTTGCTGTTGCTTCGCGCGGTGGGAGTTGAGCGATCGGGGCGCGCCTGTTAGGGAGCGCGCTCGCATTAAAAAGGAACATATCCAGTGCCGAACGCCCCGGTGAAAATTGCAATTGTCGGTACCGGCTATGTCGGCATTTCCAATGCCGTTCTGCTTGCGCAGCATAATCGCGTCGTCGCGCTGGATATCGACAATCGCAAGGTCGAGCAGATCAATGCGCGCATTTCGCCCATCGCAGATCCTGAGATTGAGGAATATCTGGCGAACCGCGAACTCGATCTTGTCGCGACGACGGACAAGCAGGTCGCCTATGATGGCGCCGATTTCGTGGTCGTGGCAACACCGACAGATTATGATCCGGATACCAACTATTTTAACACCGGCTCGGTGGAATCGGTCATTGCCGATGCGCTGAAACTGGCGCCCGATGCCCTGATCATCGTCAAATCGACCGTCCCGGTGGGCTTCACCGAACGGATGCGTGCCGAGCATGGCACCAACGCCATTGTCTTTTCCCCCGAATTCCTGCGCGAGGGGCGTGCGCTGTACGACAATTTGCACCCGTCGCGGATCATCATCGGCAACAGCCATCCGCGTGCCGCGGAATTCGCGCAGTTGCTGCTCGGCGCATCGCTCAAGCCCGAAACAACGGTCTTGCAGACGGGCAATACCGAAGCCGAGGCGATCAAGCTGTTCGCCAACACCTATCTCGCGATGCGTGTCGCCTTCTTCAACGAACTCGACACCTATGCCGCGATGCACGGCGCGGATTCGCGGCAAATCATCGACGGTGTCGGTCTCGACCCGCGGATCGGACAATTCTACAACAATCCATCCTTCGGCTACGGCGGCTATTGCCTGCCCAAGGACACGAAGCAGATGCTGGCCAATTACAAGGACGTGCCGCAAAACCTGATCCAGGCGATCGTGTCGTCGAATACGACCCGCAAGGATTTCGTCGCATCGGAAGTCCTGAAGCACGGCCCGCGCGTGGTTGGCATCCACCGCCTGGCCATGAAGGCCGGATCGGACAATTTCCGCGCGAGCAGCATTTTGGGCGTGATGAAGCGGATCAAGGCCAAGGGGGTCGAAGTGATCGTTTATGAACCGCTGGTCGATGAGGATATGCTGTTCAATTCGCGCGTCGTGCGCGACCTTGCCGCTTTCAAGGCCGAGGCCGATGTGATCATCGCCAACCGGGTGACCGAAGAACTGGCCGATGTGGCGGACAAGGTATACAGCCGCGACTTGTTCGGCGTCGATTCCTGAATCTCGGAACTTGACCGGGACCGACTCGTTCTGGAGAGTAAGCCACGGACCGGGCAGGGGATATTCGACGAAATGAGGGTGCATCGGGACTTCATCGCCGTGGAAACCGGATGCGCCGTCGTCCCGCGCAAGTCACATAGCCATCACCGGTGACGTTTTGATGCGTCCACCTGAAAATCGCAAACAATCAATGCGTTGCAATGCTGTAGGGGCGCGTCGGCTTTTGATCGTCCCGGTTTCGATGTTGTGTGTCGGCTGGGTGGGCGCCGCCCATGGCCAGGAGGTCCAGCCGCCGAAGGTCGTGCCCACGCTGGAAACCCCGGCCAGCGAACCGATCGCAGCACCGTCGCCACCGCCGCCCGATGTGCAGCTGCCCGAGGTGGCGCCGATCATCGGCGACGAGGAATTCGAGAAGGCGATTCCGCCGATCAGCGCGGAGAGTGATCCCGAACTCGACCGCCCGCTTGAATCGATCGCCGATTTCGAAAAGCGCCAAGCCACGGACGAAGCGAAGAGGGCCGGAACTGCCTCGGCCGACGGCGCAGAAGCCGTTGTGGAAACCCGGCCGCCCACGATCGATGGCGTACCGATCCCGGCGCTAGCCGATGGCGATGCGGTCGAAGTGATCGGCGATGCACCGATCACCGACAGCGAACTTGCCGCGCCGCTGCCGCCGCTCGAAAGTTTCGATGTCGAGCCCGTGCAATTTGCCGAGGCCGAGGATGATGAAGCGAACCGCAGCGTCGCCTATACCGTCAAGGTCAACGGCCTTGCGGCGGCCGACGACAGCACCGATGCGGACCTCGCCGGCCTGTTCGGTGAACTGTCGGCGCTTTACGACGGCGACGGCAAGGCCGACAATGCGGCGATGGTTCGCGCCCGGCTTGGTGCCGACGGCGACTTGATGCAACGCATCCTGGCGTCGGAGGGCTATTATGACGCGGAGGTCGCAACGCGTGTCGATCGCGAGCCTGGCGAAGGCGGGCGGGGGATCACTGCGGTCATCGATGTCACGCCGGGCGTGCGTTACACTTTCTCCGATATCATCATCGATGCCAAGCCGACGGTTCCGCCGACGCTGATCGCCGACAATTTCCCCTTGAGCATCGGCGAGCCGATCGTTGCCGAGCGCGTCCAGGGCGCCGAAGCGGCGATTGCGCTGAAACTGCCCGAGGAGGGCTATCCTTTTGCCAAGGTCGGACAGCGCGACATATTGCTCGACGGCGCGACCGGCGACGGCGTTTACACGCTGCCGGTCGATATCGGCACCCGCGCGCGCTTCGGCAATATCGAGACGACGGGGAAGCTCGCCTTCGATGCCGAGCATGTCGGCGTGCTCGCGCGCTTCAAACGCGGCGAGCTGTACGACAGCCGCAAGGTCGACGATCTGCGCCAGGCGCTGGTCGCGACCGGCCTGTTTGCGACGGTTTCCGCCGAAGCGCAGCCCACGGGGGAAAGCGCCGGTGACGACACCCAATATGTGAACATGCTGGTCACCCAGCAGGCCGGGCCGCCGCGGACGATCGCGGCGAGCGCGGGCTACGGGACCGGCGAGGGGATCCGGCTCGAGGCCGGCTGGACCCATCGCAATTTCCTGCCGCCCGAAGGCGCGTTGATCGGGCGCGCTCTGATCGGGACGAAGGAGCAGGGGGTCAGTGCGACCTTGCGCCGTTCGAATGCCGGGCGCCGCGACCGGACGTTCGAACTGATTACCGATATGACGCGCAGCAATTATGATGCGTTTGAGGCGATCACCGGCCGCGTCGCGGCGCGGGTCAGCTATGATTCGACGCCGATCTGGCAGAAGAAGCTGACCTATGCCTATGGCGTGGAATTGCTTGCGACCCGCGAGGATGACTATGATTTCGACCTGGGCGCGCGCAAACGTGATTTCTATACGATCCTCGGGCTGACTGGGCAGGTCGGGATCGACCGCACGAACAGCCTGCTCGATCCGACCAAGGGTTTCCGTGTCACCGCGCTGGTGCAGCCCGAAGGCTCGCTGGCCGGGCGCTTTTCCCCCTATGCGCGTGGGCGGCTTGACGTCAGCGGCTATTATCCGGTGACGGATAGCATCGTGCTTGCCGGCCGCGTTCGCGTCGGTTCGATCTTTGGCGCGGCGCGCGAGCGGCTCGCGCCGTCGCGGCGCTTCTATGCCGGCGGCGGCGGATCGGTGCGCGGTTTTGGCTATCAGCAACTGGGCCCGAAGGATCCCAATCTCGACCCGATCGGCGGGCGCAGCGTCAACGAAGCCGCAGTCGAGGCGCGCTATCGTTTCGGCAATTTCGGTATCGTCGGCTTTGTCGATGCGGGGCAGGTCTATCGCGGTTCGACCCCGAACTTCTCGAACATGCGCTACGGCGCAGGGATCGGCGGGCGCTTCTATACCAATTTCGGCCCGATGCGGCTCGACCTCGCGACCCCGATCGATCGCCAGCCGGGTGAATCGCGGATCAGCGTCTATGTCTCGATCGGACAGGCCTTCTGATGGCCGAGGACGCGCCCGTGATCGCAGAAAGCGAAAAGGCGCCGCGGCTTTCGTGGCCATGGAGAATCCTGCGCGGGATCGGCATCGTTTTGCTTGGCCTCGTCCTGCTGATCGCGCTGTTCCTCGTGGGACTCAACAGCGACGCGGGACGGCGGTTCGTCGTCACCCAGATCGAAAAATATGAATTCGAAAACGGGATGAAGATCGGCATCGGTCGTCTCGACGGATCCTTGTTCGGCGCGATGGTCGTGCGCAATATGACGCTGTCCGATACCAAGGGCGTGTTCGTTGCATCGCCCGAGGTGCGGGTCGACTGGCGTCCCTTCGCCTATTTGTCGAACCATATCGATGTTCGCTCGGCGACTGCGCAGACGGTGACGATGCAGCGGATACCCGAATTCAAAGTGGTGCCCGACAACGGAGAACCGCTGCTGCCCGATATCGACATCGACGTCCGCACGGTGCGCGTCGATCGCCTGATTTTCGAACCCGCTGTCGCCGGCGAACGGCAGGAAGCGCGCCTCAATGGCAAGATCGCGATCGCCGACCGCCGCGCGCAGGTGACCGCCAACGCTGAAACCATCGGCCCGAAAGCAAAGGGCGACAAGCTCGCATTGTTGCTCGATGCGGTGCCGGAAGCCAATCGCTTCGACGTGACGCTCGATCTCAATGCACCGCAGGGCGGGGTGCTGGCCGCGATGGGTGGGTTCAAGGAACCGCTGGTGGCCAAGCTTGACGGGCGCGGCGACTGGAAGGTCTGGAACGGCAATCTGGTTGCCGATCTGGGAGCGCGTCCGCTGGCACGTCTCGCACTGACCGGTCGCGACGGGACTTTTGCGGCCAAGGGGACGACGCAGGTTTCGCGTTTCTTTTCCGGCCCGACTGCCGGACTGCTTGGTCCGCAGACCGATGTCGATCTCACCGCGAAGCTTGATGAGCGCAAGGCCGCCCTCGACGGCCGGGTTTCGTCCAATGCATTCCAGCTCGGGATCAGCGGCGGGGTCGATCTGGGGGCAAGTCGTTACGAGGACCTCCGGCTCGCTTTCAACCTGCTCCGCCCTGGGGCTGTCGCTCCGGCGGTGCGCGCCAACGGCGTTCGCGCGACGGCGCGGCTCGACGGCGCTTTTGCGCTCCCGACGGTTCAGTATACCGCCAATGCCAATATGCTCGCGGTCAACGACATCGTCGTCGAGGCGCTCAGCCTCGCGGGCAACGCGCGCGTCGATCCGGACAAGATCCTCATTCCTGTTGCGGGCCGCGTGGCGCGGATTCGCGGGCTCGATACGGTCGCGGGCGGCACCTTGACCGCGGTACGGCTCGACGGTGATCTTGCCTATGCAAATGGCCGTATTCTCAGCGACAATCTGCGCTTGCGCTCGCTGCGCATCGATGCCAAGGCGATATTGATCGCCGACATGAACCGCGGTTTCTACACCGGCGCGATCGACGGGCGGATCAACGATTATCGCGTCGAAAGCGTTGGCATTTTCGACATCAATACCGATGTGAAGCTGGAAACCGCGCCGCGCGGCGGCTTCGCGATCGCGGGCCGGGTGCGCGCGCGTTCGACCAAATTGTTCAATTCGGGTGTGCGCGATTTTCTGGGCGGCAATGCGGTGGCGTCGAGCGACGTGCGCTATGGCACCGACGGTATTATCCGTTTCAGCAATCTCAGAATGACCGCGCCCTTGCTGCGCGTCACCAGCGGGCAGGGGAGCTATAATCCCGACGGGCGCGTTCAATTGAGCGCGCGTGCGCATTCAACCGAATATGGCCCGGTGGGTGTCGAACTCGCCGGGACGATCACCGACCCGCGCGCAACGGTGACCGCCGCGCGCCCGGGGCTGGGCATCGGGCTCGCCAATCTGGTCGCGAGAATCACCGGAGCGCCGAACGGCTATCGCCTCGCCGCGACCGGCGAGACCGACTATGGTCCGCTGTCCGCCGATGTCGTGCTGCTGATGGCCTCGGGGCCCATGACGATCGATATCGAACGCGGCGACCTGTCGGGGATCGGGTTCAACGGACGGCTCGTTCGCAGCGACGCGGGGCCGTTCATTGGCCAGCTCAACGCATCGGGGCAGGGGCTCGGCGGCCTCGTGCGCCTCAGTGCCGCGGGCCAATATCAGGCGGCGGCGATCAATGTCCGCGCCAATAATGTCGTGCTGCCCGGCGCTGCGAAGCTCGCGCTGGGCGCGGCGGTCGTCGATGCGGATGTTACGCTTTACGAGACACCGCATGTTGTCGCCGATATCCAGATTGCCGACACCCGCATCCGGAACTTTGATATCGCGGTCGCGCGGGTGAAGATCGACTATCGCGATGGCAGCGGCAAGGCGCAGGCGCTGGTCGAAGGGACGAGTGGCGTTCCCTTCCGCGTCGCGCTGAATGCCGATCTCAAGCCTGAAGTGTGGCGCACATCGGTGCAGGGTCGCGCCACCGGGATCAGTTTCCGTACGACCTCGCCGGCCCGGATCATTCCCGGAAAAGACGGCTATGAACTGCTTCCTACGACGGTCAATCTGGGGCGCGGCAGCAATGCGCGCATTGCGGGGCGTTACGGCGACGGCGGGATGATGCTTCAGAGCCGGCTTGACCGCGTCAACATGGCAATCCTTAACGCCATATATCCCGATATGGGTCTGGGCGGTCATGCGACGGGCAGCCTCGATTTCGAACAGACAAGCAGCGAGGCTTTTCCGCGGGCCGATGCGCGGCTGACGGTTACCGACTTCACGCGCACCACCGCGGCATCGGTGAGCCAGCCGGTCGACGTCAATTTCGTCGGAAAACTGCTGAGCGACGGCGGTGAGGCACGCGCGGTGATGCGGCGGCGGGGCACCGTCATCGGCCGGATGCAGGCGTCGCTGCGCCCGCTCGATGCCGGCGCGGGCGACTGGACGACGCGGCTTCAGGCTGCACCGCTCGGCGGCGGCATTCGCTACAATGGCCCCGCCGACACGCTCTATTCCTTCTTTGGTCCCGCGGGTCAGCATGTGACGGGGCCGGTCGCCGTTGCCGCCGATTTCAGCTGCCGTTTGTCCAATCCCTGCCTGCAAGGGGTCGTGCGCGGCAAGGACATGACCTATGACAATCAGGCTTATGGCACGCGGCTGACGAAGATGGCGATCAACGGCCGCTTCGACGGCAACCGGCTGGAGATCGACGAATTGACCGCAACCGCGGGTGAGGGCAGCGTCAAGGCGAAGGGTTATATCAGCCTTGCGTCCGATCAGGGCTATCCGATGAACATCGCCGCGACGCTCGACAATGCCCGGCTGGCGCGCAGCGAAAATATCGCGGCGCGCGCGACGGGCAATCTGACGCTGGAGAAGGTCGCGGGACAGGCGGCCTTGCTGTCAGGGGATCTGCGCCTTCCCGAAACGCGCTATCGCATCGTGCGTGCGACCGCGGCAACGGTTCCCGCGCTGACTGGTGTCCGGCGCAAGGCGCCGACCGGCCGGACGCGTGTCAGCGGCGACGGGCTGGCTGCTGTCGGCGGCAGCCTGTTCGACCTCATCCGCCTCGACATCCGGCTGCGCGCCAAGGATGAAATCTATGTCTCGGGCATGGGGCTGGACTCGGAATGGCAGGCCGATATCAAGTTGCAGGGCACGACCGAGGCGCCGCGTGTCACCGGCGACATCGAACTTGTGCGCGGGACACTGGATTTTGCGGGCCGGTCGTTCGATCTGGAGGAGGGGCGGATCAATTTCCCGACCGGCGATGCCTATGACCCGGCGATCCGGCTGCTCGCTTCGGACACGATCGAAACGGTGACGGTGAATGTCAATGTCTCCGGCCGTGCGCAGAACCCGCAAATTACTTTCTCGAGCGTTCCGGGGCTGCCGCAGGACGAGATCGTTTCGCGCATATTGTTCGGCGATTCGATTACCGAATTGTCGCCGATCCAGGCGGTGCAGCTTGCCGCCTCGCTCAACGCGCTGCGCGGAAGCGGTGGATTGAGCCCGCTCGGCGCGCTGCAATCGGCGGCGGGGATCGATCGCCTGCGCATTTTGGGCGCCGACGATACTGAGGGCCGCGGCACCGCGATCGCAGCGGGGCAATATATCTCGAAGGATATTTATCTGGAGATCATCACCGACGGGAAGGGGTATACCGCGACCCAGCTGGAAATCAGCCTGACGCGCGCGCTGTCGCTGCTCAGCCAGGCGGGCGGATCGGGGCAGACGAACGTCAGCATCCGCTATCGCAAGGATTATTGATGCCCCGCACGGTTCTTCTGCTTCCGCTTTTGCTGCTTGCGGCGTGCGAGAAGGAGCCCGATTTCGACGCGCGTTACGACAAGACCGCGAAAGAGATTGAGGCGCGGGCAAAGGCGATGGACGCCGATATTGCCAAATCCGACAAAGCCGAAGACTTGCACCCGGCGGCCAAGCCGTCTAACGCGCCCAAGTCATCTGGGGAGTAGCCAGCCGTCGTTCGCGACGGGCCATCGCGTCAACATACTCGGTCGAGAGGCCGTGGTGCGGTGGAAGCGGGAAACCGCTTGGGCGAGACCAATGGCATCGCACCTTTCGTCCAGGCCGGGCGGCGGGTAGCGATGACCGTTGGAATTCGCCGCCGCCCGGCCCCGGAGTATGTTCATGGAAGCCATCTTCACCTCGACCGCGGTCGTCGCCCTTGCCGAAATCGGTGACAAGACGCAATTGCTCGCGATCCTGCTCGCGACGCGGTTCAACAAGCCGGTGCCGATCATCCTCGGCATTTTGTTCGCGACGCTTGCCAACCATGCGCTCGCCGCGCTGCTCGGCGCGCAGGCGGCGGCTTTCCTCGACAGCCCGATCTTCCGCTATGCGATCGGCGCCTCGTTCATCGCGATGGCGGCGTGGACGCTGATCCCCGACAAGTTCGACGATGATGATGCGCCCAAGCCGCGATTCGGCGCTTTTCTGACGACACTGGTGGCCTTCTTCCTCGTCGAGATGGGCGACAAGACGCAGATCGCGACGATTGCACTTGGCGCCCAATATCATAACGTCATCGCGGTCACGACCGGGACGACGCTGGGCATGATGATCGCCAATGTTCCGGCGATCTTCCTGGGTCATGAGCTGCTGAAGCGCGTCGATCTCGCCAAGGTCCGGATGGTCGCGGCGACTCTGTTCCTTGTGATTGGTCTGTGGGTATTGGCGCAGACCGCCGGCTGGTTCGGCTAAGCGAGGCTTTAGGACGGGGTGCGCGCTACGCCTTGGTGTTGCGCATGGCGCGCGCCCGTTCGAAGTTCCAGCTTGATGCGCACATGGCGTCGAGCCCGCGGCTGGCCTCCCACTCCAGTTCGGCCCTGGCTTTGTCCGGGCTGGCAAAGCAGCTCGCCACGTCACCGGCGCGGCGCGGCGCAAGCCGATAGGGCACCTTCACCTGATTCACCCGCTCGAACGCGGTTACCATGTCGAGGACCGAATAGCCCTGACCTGTGCCGAGGTTCCAGATCGACAGCGGCCGGTCGAGTTTTGCCAGGCCATCGAGCGCGGCGGCATGGCCCGCCGCGAGGTCGAGGATGTGGACATAGTCGCGAACCCCGGTGCCGTCCGGCGTGTCATAATCAGCGCCGAACACCGACAGTTCGGGGAGACGCCCGCCCGCGACGCGGCTGATATAGGGCATCAGATTATTGGGAATGTCGTTCGGATCCTCGCCGATCATTCCGCTGTCATGAGCCCCGACAGGGTTGAAATAGCGCAGGATTCCGATGCGCCATGACGGATCGGCGGCGGCCATGTCGGTCAGCATCTCTTCGACCATCAGCTTGGTCCGGCCATAGGGATTCGTCGCCGAGGTCGGGTGGTTTTCGTCGAGCGGAAGATATTGCGGCTGACCATAGACGGTCGCGCTTGACGAGAAGACCAGCATCTTGACCCCGCAATCGGCCATCGCTCCAACCAGTGTCAACGTCCCGCCGACATTATTGTCATAGTAGCGGACGGGATCGGCGACCGATTCACCGACGGCTTTCAATCCGGCGAAATGGACGACGGCTTCGACGCGATGATCGGTCATGACCTGCCGAAGCCCGTCACCGTCGCGAATGTCGCCAACGACTAGCGGGAAAGAGGCCCCGCTGATGTTTTCCACCCGTTCGATCACGTCGGCCGAGCTGTTCGACAGATTGTCGAAACAGATGAGGTCATGGCCCAGCGCGGCCAGCGCGACCGCCGTGTGGCTGCCGATATATCCGGTTCCGCCCGTCAGTAGGATTTTCATCTTTTCCGCCCGTTAGAGGTGTATCGGTGCGGCTATATCACTCAGCGCGCGCAGCGCAAAAATCTTGCAAAATCAGGCATCGGAGAGGCCCCGGAGCGGCGGATGTTGCGGCATGGTCAAAGCGGTGGCAGGTTCCGCAGATGAACTATGCCTATCTCGCGTTGGCGATCGTCGCAGAGGTTGTCGCGACCTCGTGCCTCAAATGGTCCGAAGGCTTCACCAGGCTGTGGCCGTCGGTCGTGACCGTCGTCGGCTATGGCATCGCCTTTTATTTCCTGTCGCTGACGCTCCGGACCATCCCGACCGGGATCGCTTATGCGATCTGGTCGGGGGTCGGGGTCGTGTTGATCGTCGCGGTCGCCTGGCTGTTCCAGGGCCAAAAGCTCGACGCGCCGGCGATCGCCGGTATCGGGCTCATCGTTGCGGGTGTCGCGGTGATGAACCTGTTTTCAAAGGCTATGGTGCATTGATCGGCGCGGTCTCGTTCGCGAGGCCGCTGCCCTGCATCAGCCGTTCGACTTGGGCGTCACCCAGATATAGACCGGCGTAGAAAATTTGCCCGGCGCGGGTTTGCCGATGTCGATGCGCTCGGCGGAAACCTGTTCACCGCTCTCGAGATGGAAGGTCACCCAGGGCTTCGGCATGCGCTGAAAGCTCAATTTCTGGATGGGCTGACCGGTGGTCGTGTTCATGATCGTGGCAATGATACTCATCGCGTGTCGGTAGCGATGGAGGCGCCGATTCGTCCACCCCGAAGGCGACAGATTATGCCGGCGCAGCGGCCGGCATCTGGATCAGGTTGAGAAAGCTCATCGCGACCTCGCCGCGCTGGTTGGTGATGGTCATTTTCATTTCGATCGTCCCGCGATCGGGCTTTGATCGCGACCGGGTCACCGCGATGATTTCGCGGTGGATGTTCAGCGTGTCGCCGGGGCGCACGGCGGTCAGCCATTGCAGCGCGTCGACCCGCAGCCCGAGCAGCGGGGTGGCACCGAATGGTTGCTTATCCACGAAATCGCGCATCACCAGTGAGGCGATATGCCAGCCGCTCGCGATGATCCCGCCGAAGCGGCCTTCGGCGGACGAGACGGGATCGACATGCATGGGCTGCGGGTCAAATTCCGCGGCGAACTTGATGATCGCCTCTTCGCTCACCAAGATCGGCCCGCCGGTCCAGACGTCACCGACATGAAGATCTTCCAGATAGAGCGAGCGATTTTGCATATTTACTTCCTGTCGTTGGTTTTGAATCTCGCCTTCGCTTCAGCGAAGATGGCGCGCGCCGTTTGGCGCATGATGACATTGCTTTGGGCTCAATTCTTCGCGTTCAGCATAGCCCGAAGCGAGGAGGGCGGGGCGCCGCTGCGTTCCAGCTCATCGAGCGTCGCGCGCGCCATCGCGCGATAGGCGGGCAATAGCTCGGGACAGTCGCGTTCGAGCGCCACCAGATGGCCGCCGATTGTTTCGCCGTCGCCGCGGAGCAACGGTCCCGACAGCGCGCCAAAGCCATGTTCGAGACTATTTTCGAGCGCCGCGCGGACCAGCGGCGCCAGCAATGCGTGGGGATCGTCGACGCCCGTGCGTGTCAGGGCGTGGGAAGCTCCGCTGACCAGCGTGACGAGGTGGTTCGCGGCGTGGCACAGCGCGGCATGATAAAGCGGTCGATGCTCTTCGCGGATTTCGACCCCGACGCCACCCAACAGGCGCACGACCTGTCCGGCCTGCGCGGTCGCCTCGGCGCTCGATCCGGTGATCGCAAAGCGTGCGCCAGCCATGCGTGCAATTTCATTTTGCGGATCGCCGGTGAAGGTCATGACGGGATGGATCGCCGCCGTTGCGACCCCTGCGTCGCGCAGCGGGCCAAGGATCGCCGCGCCGCTGCGACCGCTGACGTGGAAGATGAAGGGGGGCGTGGCGTTCGATACAAGCGGTGCGATCTTTGCGACGATGGGGGCGACTGCGTCGTCGGATACCGTAATGGCGATGAGATCACAGCTCTGGACCAGCATCTCGATCCGATCGGGGACGACAACCCGGCCTATTTGATCGACCGCCGCGCGCGCGCTGTCGGCGGACCGCGCCCAGAGCAGCGGAGACTCCGCCGAATGGGGCGCAAGCGCGAGGGCGAGGGCGCGGGCCACCCGGCCGGCGCCAATGACGCCGATCTGGCGATAGGTCGGGCTATCGGTCATGCCGCGCCTCTAGCGCGATCGGTGCGGCTCTGCCAGCGCTCCCGGTTCATCCGTCGCGGCCGTACACATCCTCGCGAAAGCTGACGCCGCGCGCGGTCGTGGCGGCGGTGATATAGGTTAGATAGACCGGCACCTGATGGGGCAGCGCGACCGCCTGTTCGGGGGCATCGGATGACGCGCGCACTGGCTTTTGCAGCAACCATTGCCCCAGCCTGGCGGCATCCTCGAGGCGTATGCAGCCGTTGCTGAAATGCCGGTCGGGTTTGCTCAGCAGCGCGCGGTCGGGCGTGTCGTGAAGATAAATACCCTCGTCATTGGGGAACAGAAATTTCACCCGGCCCATCGAATTGGCGCCGCCGGGCAGTTCGCGCAGCCGCAGCTCCTGATCGCCTGCCGCCACCGCCTGCCAGTCGATTTCGGACGCGGCGAGCGTGCGCGGGTTTGGTCCCCAATCGGACAGCGCTTCCATGCGCAGCGACGCGAGGCTGCGGCCGCCCAGCACTTTGGGCGCGATGCTGCCCTTGGCGAGATAGGTCGGCACATTCCAATAGGGGTTCAAAATGGCCCATTGCAGATTGCCCGCCAGCATCGGCGTTTGCGTTGCTGGGGCGCCGACGACGACGCGCATCGTCCCGACGCGCTTTCCCGATCCATAATACCAAAGCTGTCCCGACGAGGCGTCGACGACGATATGAGAGACCCAGGGACCGGGCAGAACGCGCGCGCGGTCGAGGTTCAGGTTCAGGCGCGCCAGCGCGGCTTTCGATGCGCCCTGTTTCCCGGTCTGGCCGACGAGGCGGCGGAGGCGTACATAATGTTCGCTCATCCAGCCCATGCTCGTCAGATAGGCGTCAAAGGATTTCGGAAAGGCCGCTGCGCGCAGCACCGTTTCGACGTCGGGCCGCCTGGGCTTGAGGCTGCGGTCGGCATAGATCATCCCGACTTTTTCGGGGCGGCGCACGTCACGGACATAGCGGGCAAAGACGTTGGAAAGTTCGATTTCTGCGCGTGCGATCGCTTGGGGATCGCCGGATTTGGCGTTTGCGATCAACGTGCGCAGTTGGCCGACCCGATAGGTGGATGGTTTCAGCCCGTCGAGGTCAGCAGATTCCAGATAGCCGATCAGTATATTCGCCGACTGCCCGATTTTGCCCGAGCGAAACCACAGCGGCTTGAAGTCGCGTTCGGCGTAGAAGCGTTTGACCGCGCCGTCGGCCTCCTCGCGCATCGCTGTCGTGACCGCGCCAGCAGCCTGTGCCGGACGGGCGTCGGTCGCCATCGCCGGAGGAGCCATGGTCGTCCCGGTTGCCACCAACACCAGAAAAAGGGGAATGCAGCGCCGCCGCATTCCCCCGAACATGGCGGTCAGCCCCGTTCCCCCAGCCGGGTTGGCGCGGGAGGCGGCGGAGGCGGTGCCATCGGCGCGTTGGGATGGTAAATGCCGTCGGCGGTGTAATAGCCGTCGACGATGCCGTCACCGTCGCGATCGGCGGCGGTGCTGCCCGGGACAGCTCCCGGCGGAGGCGGTGGCGCGGCAGCGACTTCCTCTTTGTTCGAACAGGCCGAAAGCGCCAGTGCGGCCCCGGCGGTGAACAGGATGGATTGGAAACGCATCTGCTATTCCTTCGAAGAGCGCATGAAATCCGCATCTCTGCGCTTGTGCCCCAATCACTGAAACCCGCCATGGCAGGCATTGGTTGCGCGTCATCTACGCCGCAACCAGGAGGGGTTTTTGAACAATGGTCTTCAGGTCAGGCGGCGCGCGGATCAGGGCTGGAAAGCAGGTAGGTTTCTCGCAAAAACACCATGGCGGGTGCCGATACGGAACCGTTTTCGGTCATGGGACTTCTAGACCGGTTTTTTACGGGGATAGAGGCTTTTGGATCGTGTTCCTGCGACATAGGCGCGCCATGTGCGGCGCGGCAAAGCGATGATTCCGCCGACAATGAGCGGTGCGCAGAAGAACGTCGCGCGCCAGTCGGGATAGCGACCCGCGCCCCATTCCCAGGCCGCGAGTTGTATCTCTCCCGCGAGCGTGAGCGGATAGCCCGTCATGAGATGGTGGCGATCATGCGCATCGATCGCGGCTTGCCGCCATGCGAAGTTGCGAAGCCTGAATCGCAGCGGTCCGATATGAAAAACCCAGTGTGATGCGTCCGGTCGTTCGAGCCGATGCGCCGTGCGCAAAGCTTCCAGCGGATCAGCGCCGCCCGTCATCGCGCACCGGGACGGCCAGCATCTCTGCCTGTTGACCGGATGCCGCGCTCAGCGCCCGTGCGGTCAGCGGGGTTATTCCCGGACGTGCGGGCAAATTCGCGGGGAGCTTGATGTTCGACGCAAGTCCAAACAGGGCGAGCAGCCGGATGAACTGATAACCGAGGTCGATCTGACCGGGGTAGAGGCCATGGCGGGCCGAGCTTGGGAAGGCGTGGTGGTTGCTGTGCCAGCTTTCCCCCATCGTCGGAATGGCCATGATCGGCACATTATAGGCCTGAATGACCGCGCCATCGACCGCCCAGTCCTGCGGCCCGCGGGTGTGCGCGAAATAGGAGATGAACCAGTGCATGGTCGTACAGGCGGCAACGCGGACCGGGCCCCCCCAGACAACCCACGACCAGCCGCCGAGCAGATAAAGGGCGAGTATGACTGGAAGCTGCTGCACCATCCAGTAGCGATCGAGGAAGCGATAGAAACGATCGTCGCCGATTCCGGGGCCGGGATCAAAGCCGGGCGGCCGGGCGAGCTGAAGCCGGAAGTTGAGATAATAGAAACCGTCGATCACCAGCGGCTTTGCGTGGCGCAGGAACCAGTGGCAGTCGGGCTGGCGCTGTGCCCAGTCGCGGCTGTCATGCAGGCGGATCGTCCAGATTGGACCGCCCATTCCGACGGCGGTTCCCAGCCAGACCAGAATATATTCGAGCCATTTGGGGCAATCGAAACTGCGGTGGATCAATCGCCGGTGAAAGCCGACCGAGTGACCGGCGCAGAGCGTTACGGCCGAGGTGACCAGAAACACCGCAAGCGCACTCCAACTGAAGGTCAACGGGCCGAGGGGCAACGCGGCGGCCAGCATCGCCATATTCCAGAGGGATCGCGGTGCGTCCCACAGGATGCGGCCTTCCACGGCGTCGGCCCGGTCGAGCCCGGTCAGCGAATTGACCTTGAATGCGCCTGCCGCCGCGCCGCCCGCTTCGCTCATGGATGTCCCCTCCCGCCACCGGCTCCGTCAAAGAGGCCTGCCGCGCGCCTGTCGTTGCCGATCAGATACCCCAGCCTGCGGGGAGTGGCGCTGCGTCCCGGCATCGCGCTATTGACCCAATGGCAGCGGGGCGAGGATGAAGTTCAACAGCTTGTGCCCGCGCGGGTGGGTCTGTTCCGTCACGAGAAGATATTGCTTCGCCTTCGCTGAACTCCATGCCTTGATGCGCGCACCGTCCGGACCTTTTTCGGCCGGGCTCTTGGACGCATCGGGATGGCGCGATGCCCAGCGATCGACCAGCGCGACCCCTTCGGCGAATGTCATCGACGGCGACGCTTGCACCGCACAAACCCGGGGAGCATCGGACAGCATCACGATGACATCCCCCTGCACAAGTGCAGGGAAACTTCCGACCTGTTCCTCCTTGAAGCCATCGTCCCGGGCGATCTGACTTGCCTGAGCGGCGGACGCTCCCGATATGAGGGGTTCGCAATATCGGGTCAGCGCGATCTCCGGATCGGCGGCTGAGGCGGCCAGAGCTGGAACCGAAGAGGTAATGGCGAAGCTTGTGGTGGCGATTTTCCAGACGAGTTTCATTTCGGGTCCCTGTGACAAGCTTTGGAACCGCATAACGTGCCAAGGCTAAGGCCGTCTTAAACTATACCGGGAACTGTCATTCAGTAAATGGCGAACGCTTTCGCGCCTGAATTCAGGATCCGCGTGGCGAGAGGTCGCCCTTGATCTCGCCGGGGCGCAACGTGCTCACCAACTGGATAAAGCTGCGCCGTGCGATGATTTCCAGCATCGGCATTTGCGCGCGCCAGGGTTTCTCATAACCGGCGAACATCGTCATTCCCTCCATCGAGGCCGAAATGAACAGCGCCAATATCTTGCGCTCATCCTCGGGAAGTGCCGGGTTGATCTCGCCGATCAGCTCGTTGAGCGACACGCGCGCGCGATCGTAAAGCTCGTTCATCCGGTCGTACACAAAGGGATCGTGGTTCGCCATCGCCCATAGCTCGGGGAAGAAACGCGTCGTCTTCTTGGTCGTGATGTCCTCGAGGATCAGCATCACCAGATTTTCAAGCCGCGCTTCGGCGGTCGCGCCGGCCTCATGGACGATCTCGTCGAAAGACTCCTCATAACTGCTGATCACCGCGTTGAGCAGTTCGCGGATCAGCTCTTCCTTCGACCGGAAATAATAGTTGAGGTTGCCGACGTTCATCCCCGACTCGGTGGCGATGCGGCGCAGCGTCAGCGCGGCCGATCCATGGTTCACCAGCAGCGCCAGCGCCGAGCGCAAAATATGCTCAAAGCCGTCTTGGCCGCGGGCATAGCCCCCGGTGCGCGGGGTGATTTTCAAATCGGGAACAATGAAATTCGTCAAGTTTCTGTGGCCTTTCGGGGGCCTAGTTAACCGCCTCTCGCTCCTTGGACAAGTGACCTAATTTTTACGATTGACTAAATTTGGACAAGTGAACAATATTATCCCGAATCGGCCATTAGAGCCATCGACAACAGATCAGGGAGAGTGAGGATGCAGCGCATCGCACGTGGGGCGGCCTTTGCCATTTTGATGGCATCGGCCAGCATGTCGGCAGCAGCGGACTATCCGCAGCCACTGGCCGAAGAGCCGGTTCCGTCGGTCGCCGAATTGCCCGCCGACTATCCCGACAGCTGGGTCCTCGTGCACGATCTGCATTTCAACAGCCTGCCCGACGGGCGCGCTGCGGTCGTGGATGTCGCCGCCGAAAATCATCATGTGCGCGGGCAGATCCCCGTCGCTCAGTTCGGCAATATCCTGCCGTCGACGACGCGCGGCGAAATCTATGTCGGCGAAACGTTCCTGTCGCGGCTGACCCGCGGCGAGCGCACCGATGTCATCACCATCTGGGACACCAAGACGCTGGCGCCGAAGGGCGAGATCATCCTTCCCGGCGCCAAGCGCGGCCTGTTCGTCACGCTGCGCAACAGCCTGCAACTGACCAACGACGAAAAATGGGCGCTGGTGTTCAACTTCACTCCCGGATCGTCGGTGACGGTGGTCGATCTCGACGGCCGCAAAATCCTGTCCGATATCGAACTGCCGGGCTGTTCGCTGGTCTATCCGACCGGCCCGCGCGGCTTCACCTCGCTCTGCGCCGACGGCACGATGACCAGCATCACTCTCGATGCCGCGGGCAAGGCGGGCGAGGCGGTGACGAGCGCGGCGTTCAACAATATCGACGACGATCCGCTGTTCATGACCCCCGCGATGGTCGGGAAGACCGCCTGGTTCGCCAGTTTCAAGGGCGGTATCCGCGGGATCGATTTCTCGGGGACCGTGGCGCGCGATCTCGGCGCTTTCCAGATCCCGGCTCAACCCGGCGGCGAACCCGAATGGCGGCCGGGCGGGTGGCAGGTCATCTCCTCCGACCGCGCCGGACGGCTCTATGTGCTGATGAACCCCAAGGGCGGCGAAGGGTCGCACAAGGATGGCGGCACCGAAGCCTGGGTGATCGACCCGGCGACCCGGACGGTCGTCCGCCGCATCGCGCTCAAGAACCACAGCGTGTCGATCGAGGCGACCCAGCAGGCCGCGCCGCTACTCGTCGCCTCGCGCCCCGACGGATCGCTGGACGTCTATGACGCGGCCAGCGGCGCTTTTGTTCGCACGATCGTCGATGTCGCGCATGACCCGATGACGATGACGGCGTCGCGCTGATGGCGATCATCACCTCCGCCCTGACCCTCTTCCTTGCCGCCGTGTTGGGCGTCGCCGCGGCGCACAAACTCGCCGAGCGCGGCCGGTTGGCGCAGGCCACCGCGGGCCTGCTGCGGATCGACGCCGCGGTCGCGATGCCGATGACGATGGCCGCCGCGACGATCGAGGCTGCCGCCGCGCTCGCGCTGCTCTTTCCGGCATCGCGCCCCGCCGGAGCCTTGCTCGCGGCGCTGCTGTGGGCCGGATATGGCGTGGCGCTGTTCGCGGCGCGCCGCCGCGGCGATGCCGCGATGGACTGCGGCTGCGACTTTGGCGCGCGGCGCAAGGGCATCGGGCGCTTCGTCGTCGGGCGTGCCTTCGCGCTGTCCGCCGCCGCGCTCGCGCTTCTTCTCTCTCCCGCCGGGGGCGGCGCAATCGACAGTCAGTCGATCTTCGCCGCCCTCGCTTTTCTCGCGCTGCTCTTCGCAGCGGGTGAGATTGCCCATCTTCCCATCAGGAGTGCCGCACGATGACCGGCTTTGTTTTCGCTTCGCAAATTTTGCTGTGGATTGCGGTCGCGGTGCTCGCCGTCCTCGTCGCGGCGCTCGCCCGGCAGGTCGGGGTGCTTCATGAACGTATCGCCCCGGCGGGCGCGCTGACGCTGCACCAAAAGGTCAATGTCGGCGACACCGCCCCCGAAATGACGCTCGACACGCTCGAGGGGACACAGGTCGTCATCGGCGGCAAGCGCCAGCGGCGCGGGCAGCTGATCTTCTTCCTCTCGCCTGATTGCCCGGTCTGCAAAACCTTGCTGCCCGTCGTCCGTTCGGCGCGCGGGGCGGAGCGCGGCTGGCTCGACGTGGTGCTGGCCAGCGATGGTGACGCCGCCGCGCATCGCCGGCTGGTGATGGCCGAGGGGCTGGCGGGTTTCGACTATGTCCTGTCCGAAGATCTGGGCCGCAAGCTGGGCGTGTCGAAGCTGCCCTATGCGGTGCTGATCGACGAAGAGGGGCGCATCGCCTCGCTCGGCCTCGTCAACAATCGCGAGCATCTGGAAAGCCTGTTCGAGGCCAAGGAACGCCGCGTCGCCTCCATTCAGGAATATCTCGCACGCGGCTGAGCCGCGGGGCCCGACAAGAAGGGGACAAATATGTCGCGTCTGGACAAATTTTCCGAAACCGTCACGCGCCAGGTCGCGCGCGCCACATCGCGGCGCAGCCTGCTGACGCTGATCGGCGGTGCGATCACCGGGGCGGCGACGCTACCCGTCCTGCCGGTCGCGAGAGCGCAGACCCATGGGGGAGGGCATGGCGGCGGGAGCGGCGGTCATATCGCACCGCAAACCACCGGCAATCCGCAGGACCCGGGCGACCAGACCCAGTGCGATTACTGGCGTTACTGCGCAATCGACGGCTTTTTGTGCAGCTGCTGCGGCGGCACCGCGAGCAGTTGCCCGCCGGGGACCGAAATGTCGCCGATCACCTGGATCGGCACCTGCCAGAACCCCGCCGACAATCGCGCCTATATCATCAGCTATAACGACTGCTGCGGCAAATCCTCGTGCGGGCGCTGCCTGTGCAACCGCAACGAGCGCGACCGGCCGATGGTCCGTCCGCAGGCCAATAATGACATCAACTGGTGCCTTGGGACGTCGAGCGCGATCTACAATTGCTCGACCGCGGTGATCCTCGGCGTCGCGCTGGAGCAGAAATGATGCGGCGCGCTGCCATATTGCTGGCGCTGGCCGGGCTGGTCGCGGGCGCGCAGGTCGCGCGCGCCGACGACGGGGCGACGATCTACAAACGCTGCGCCGCCTGTCATCTGGCCGATGGCGCGGGCGTGCCGGGTGCCTTTCCGTCGCTGAAGGTCGATGCGAAGGCGCTCGCCGCAACCCCCGCCGGGCGCCGCTATCTGGCGCTGGTGGTGATCCGCGGCGTATCGGGACCGCTGACCGTCGGGGGCAAAGCCTATCGCGGAACGATGCCCGCGCAGGCGGGGCTCAACGATGCGCAGGTCGCGGCGGTGCTCAACCATGTGGTGAAGGGTTCGTCGGCGCGGGCCTTCACCCCGCGCGAGGTTGCGGGATATCGCGCCGGCGGATCGGCGCTCAACGGCGCCGCGGTCGCCCGCCTGCGGCCGGGCGGCGCCGCGAAATGAAGTGGCTGGCCGTCTCGGCGCTGATCGTGGCGACCGGCACGGCGGTGACGGCGCCGGCTTTCGGCGGGGTGGAGGCGATGCCGGGCGTCGCCGATCCGCTGCGCGCGCGGCAGAACTGGATTTTGCAATGCCAAGGCTGCCACCGCGCCGATGCGACGGGGACGCCGCAGACGACGCCGACGATGGCAGGAGTGGTCGGGCAGTTTTTGCACGTGCCGGGCGGGCGCGAATATCTGGGGCAGGTGCCGGGCGTTGCCACCGCGGCCCTGTCCGATGCCGCGCTGGCGGAGGTGCTCAACTGGTCGCTCCTGCGTTTCGACCGCGCACATGTGCCTGCTGACTTCACGCCCTACACGCCCGCCGAAATCGGGCGATTGCGCAAGAAACCACTGCGGACCGAAGCGGCGGCGGTGCGGGCAAAACTGCTCGCGAGCTTCGCCGGAACCCAAGAAACAATCAAAAAATAGGGGAGGATACCAATGACCAAAATGACTGAGCGCCGCGTGGCGCGCTCCATGGCGCTGCTGCTGCTTGCCGGGGTGTCGGTTCCGGCGCTGGCGCAGGAGACGCCCGCCGCCGATGTCGCCGCGATCACCGACGGCACCGATATCGTCGTGACCGCGCAGAAGCGGGCCGAACGGTTGCAGGACGTGCCGATCGCGGTCAGCGCGCTCGGCGGCGATGCGCTCGAACGCCAGCGGGTGACGCAGGCCGACGAACTGGCGGGCAAGATCGTCAATCTGCAGCTCACCTCGACCGTCGGCGACAACACCCCGATCTTTGCGCTGCGCGGCGTGTCGATGTCCGATTACAGCCTCAATCAGGCGAGCCCGGTCGCGACCTATTATGACGAAGTTTACAAGGGTAACTTCGCTTTCCTCGGCGTCGCCATGTACGACCTCGAACGCGTCGAGGTGCTGCGCGGGCCGCAGGGAACGCTCTATGGCAAGAACACCACCGGCGGCGCGGTCAATCTGATCAGCCGGACGCCGGTGCTCGGCGACACCGAAGGCTATCTGAACCTCGGTTATGGAAATTACGGCCGCTACGAAGCCAATGGCGCGGTCAGCGTGCCGCTGGGCGAGACGCTCGCCGCGCGCGTCGCCTTCACCTTCGCGCGTGCCGACGGCTGGTTCAAGAACCAGCTGCCCGGCGAACCCGATCTGGCGGGCGTGCGCGAATATGGCATTCGCGGATCGCTGTTGTTCGAACCGTCCGACAGCGTACGCTTTGTCCTCCGCGCCTCGACCAGTTACCAGAACCCGCGCAACTATGGCATTTATGCGCAGCCCGAGGCGATCAACCGTCCGGGGCTTGGCCGCCGCGAGATTGAAGCGAATGTCACCGAACGCCGCCGTGCACGCACCTGGTCGGTGGCGCTGACCGGTACCGTCGATGTCAGCGACAGCCTTGCGATCACCAGCGTCACCTCGTGGGACAAGGGGCGGTTGAGCTTTTACGAGGATACCGACGGCACCGCGAGCGAAACGCTCGAAATCCCATACCTCGACCGCGCATCGCAATTTGCGCAGGATCTGCGCCTGACCAGCGATTTCGGTGGGCCGTTCAACTTCATTCTCGGCGCCTATTTCAACCGCGAGAAAGTCTATAACCAGACGACGTTCGAAATCGGCAAGGACGTCGATTCCGACGGGCTACCCGGTGTCACCGACGCCGATTGCGCGATCGGCTTTCCCTTGGGCTGCCTGTTCCGCAACAGCTTCGATCAGGTCAAGAAAAGCTATGCGCTCTATACCGACATGAGCTTTGAGCTGACCGACGCGCTGACGCTGCGCGGCGGGCTGCGCTACACGCGCGACAAGGGGACGCAGAGCAACTTCGAGGCCAATGCCTATGGCCCGAACGAGGTGTTGGTGATGAACCTGATCCCGCTCTCGTCGCTCCACTACACCACCGAAAATCTGTCGGGGAAGATCGGCGCCGATTACAAGATCAACCCCGATGTGATGGTCTATGGCAATTACAGCCGTGGCTATCGCGCGCCGAGCTTCAATGCGCAGGCCTTTTTCGATCCGTCCGAACTGTCGGTGGCCAAGGCCGAAAAGATCGACGCCTTCGAACTCGGCGTGAAGAGCCAGTTCGCCGACCGCCGCATCACGCTGAACATGGCGGGGTTCCATTACAGCTATAGCAACCAGCAGTTCATCAACGTCGATCCGGCGAGTGCTGCCCAGACATTGCTCAATATCCCAAGCTCGCGGATATTGGGCGGCGAGGCCGAACTGACCGCGCGCGCCACCGACATGCTGACGCTGCGCGCCGGGGTCGGCATCCTCGATACCAAGATCAAGCGCGGCATGGTCAGCGGGGTTGATGTCAGCGGCAACCGTCTGTCCAACGCGCCCAAGCTGACTTTCACCGGCGGTTTCGACGCGACGGTGATGGACAATGACAGCGGTGAGATCAGCCTGCACGGCGACATTAATTATTCGTCGAACCAATATTTCGAAGTGCTCAACATCCCCCGGTTGCGGCAGGATAAATATGTCCTTCTGTCGGGGCATATCGATTGGGAATCGGGCGACGGGCGCTGGACGGCGTCGGTGTGGGGCAAGAATCTGACCAACAAATTCTACTTCACCTCGCGCGTCGACCTGCTCGCCGGTTTCGGCTTCGACTATAATCATGTCGGAACGCCGCGGACCTACGGCGTCACCGTCGGCGTGAAATTTTGACCGGAGAGCGACATGCCTGACTACAAGATGCTGATCGGCGGCCAGCTCGTCGATGGCGACAGCCAAATGGACGTCATCAACCCCGCGACCGAAGAGGTGTTCGCCACCGTCGCCCGCGCCTCCGAGCGGCAGGCCGACGAGGCGATCACCGCCGCCGCCGCCGCCTTTCCGTCATGGGCGGCAACCCCGATGGCCGAGCGGCGGGCGAAGATCAGCGCGCTGGCCGATGCGATTGTCGCCAACAGCGACGCGCTCGCCCGCGCGCTGACGCAGGAGCAGGGGAAGCCGCTCGCCGAAGCGCAGGGCGAAATCGCGTGGGCCGAGGGCTATTTGCGCCATTATGCGACGCTCGAAATCGCCGAGCGAACGATCCAGGACGATGAAAACGGGCTGATCCAGATACGGCGCAAGCCGCTGGGCGTCGTCGCGGGGATCATCGCGTGGAATTTCCCGCTGCTCGTCGCCTGCTGGAAGATCGGGCCGGCGGTGCTCGCGGGCAACACGATCGTGCTCAAGCCCGCGCCGACGACGCCGGTCACCGCGCTGATGCTGGGCGAGCTGTGCCAGACAATCTTCCCGGCGGGCGTGGTCAATATCATCGTCGATGCCAATGATCTGGGCGGCTATCTGACCGCCGATCTGCGCATCGCCAAAATCGGCTTCACCGGATCGACCGCGACGGGCAAGAAGATCATGGCGAGCGCCGCCGACGGGTTGAAGCGGCTGACGCTGGAACTCGGCGGAAACGACCCGGGGATCGTCCTCGACGACGTCGATGTCCGCGCCACCGCGCAGGGCATTTTCAACGCCGCCTTCCTCAACTGCGGGCAGGTCTGCCTCGCGATCAAGCGCGCCTATGTCCACGACAGCATCTATGACGCGATGTGCGATGAACTCGCGCGATTGGCCGAGGCGGCGGTGGTCGACGACGGGCTGGCGCAGGGCGCGCAGATCGGGCCGATCCAGAACCGGGCGCAATTTGAAAAGCTGCAGGATTTCCTCGAACGTGCGCGGACCGAGGGGACGATCATCGCGGGCGGCGAACTGATCGACCGCGCGGGCTATTTCATGCGCCCGACGATCGTCCGTGACGTCACCGATGGCGACCATATTGTCGACGAGGAACAATTCGGCCCGATCCTGCCGGTGATCCGCTATTCGGACATTGACGATGTCGTCGCGCGCGCCAATGCTTCGCCTTACGGGTTGGGGGCATCGGTCTGGTCGAGCGATACCGACCGGGCGCTGGCGGTCGCAGAACGGATCGAAAGCGGCTCGGTCTGGGTCAACCAGCATGTCGCGATCGGCCCGCATATACCGATGGCCGGGGTCAAATCCTCGGGCCTCGGCGTCGAACAGGCGGAGGAAGGCTTGGCGGAATATACGCAATTGTCGGTGATCAACATGGCGCGTGGCGGATGAGCGAGACGTTCGTCTGGGATCCGCCGGCCCATTATAATTTTGCACGCGACACGATCGGGCGGCTCGCCGCCGAGCGGCCCGATGCGCGCGCGATGCTGTGGACCGACGGATCGGGCGCGGTGGTCGATCGCAGTTTTGCCGAATTGGCGGACCATTCGGCGCGCGCCGCGGCGGTGCTGAAGGCGGCGGGGGTCGGGCGCGGCGACACCGTGCTGATCCTGATTTCGCGCGAGATCGAATGGTGGGAGCTGATGCTCGCCTGCTTGCGGCTCGGCGCCATCGCCTCACCCGGCACGGTACAGCTGACGCCGAAGGACATCGCCTATCGCTGCGGGGCGGCCGAGGCGCGATGCATCGTCGCCGGCGTCGATGTCGCGCCGCGCGTCGACGAAACGCCGGTCGATGCAGCAATTCCGCTGATCCATATCGGCGGTGCCCGACCCGGATGGATCGACTATGGCGCGGTCAAGGCGGCGGTCGAGCCGCTGGCCGAGATCGCTGACACTGCGTTCGACGACCCGGCGCTTTGCTATTTCACCAGCGGCACGACCGGCCAGCCCAAGATGACGATCCATGGCGCGCGCTATCCGCTGGCGCATGAGATTACCGGGCGCTTCTGGCTCGACCTTGGTCCTGACGATCTGCACTGGAACATGTCCGACACCGGCTGGGCGAAGGCGGCATGGAGCAGCCTGTTCGCGCCGTGGCTGATGGGCGCCGCGATCTTCGTCAGCCATGCGCCGGGCTTCGATCCGGTTGCCGCGATGGACCTGCTCGAACGCCATCCGGTGACGACCTTGTGCGCGCCGCCGACCGCCTATCGCATGTTCGTGCGCGCCGATCTCGAAGGCCGGGCGTTCCCGCATCTGCGCCACTGCGTCAGCGCGGGCGAGCCGCTGAACCCCGAGGTGATCGACCTGTGGAAGCGCGCGACCGGGCTCGATATCCACGACGGTTATGGCCAGACCGAAACCGTGCTGCTGTGCTGCAACCGTGCGGGCGCGGCGCGGCAAGGCGCGATGGGGCGCCCCGCGCCCGGTATCGACCTTGCCGTGATCGGCGATACGGGCGAAATCCTGCCGCCCGATCAGGAAGGCGATATCGCACTGCGCGTCGGCGAAGGGCTGCCGCCCGGCCTGTTCCTCGGCTATCGCGGCGACCCCGATCGCACCGCTAGTGTCTTTCGCGACGGCTGGTATCTGACCGGCGACCGCGCCACCGTCGATGCCGAGGGCTTTTTCTGGTTCGTCGGCCGCGCCGACGATGTCATCCTGTCGTCGGGCTATCGCATCGGACCGTTCGAGGTCGAAAGCGTGTTGTTCGAACATGAAGCCGTCGCCGAGAGCGCGGTCGTCGCCAGCCCCGATCCGACGCGCGGCGAAGTGGTGAAGGCGTTCATCGTCCTCGCGGCCGGACACAGCCCATCCGACGAGCTCGCCAAGGCGCTTCAGGATCATGTGAAGGCGACCACCGCGCCGTATAAATATCCCCGCCGCATCGAATTCGTCGACAGTCTGCCCAAGACGGTCAGCGGCAAGATCAGGCGCAAGGAATTGCGCGACGACGAGTTCAGGAAAGCCGACGCATGACCGACAGCTATGTTCGCGGTGACGACACCGCCCCGCTGATCGAGATGACGATCGGCGACCGCTTCGACCAGACCGTCGCGCGCTATCCCGACGGCGATGCGCTGGTCGTCCGCCATCAGAATATCCGCTGGAGCTGGCGCGAACTTAGCGCGCGGGTCGATGCCGTCGCGGCGGGACTGTTGCAGCGCGGGCTGAAACCCGGCGACCGCGTCGGCATCTGGGCGCCCAACTGCGCCGAATGGGTGATCGTCCAGTTCGCGACCGCCAAGGCGGGGCTGATCCTCGTCAACATCAACCCCGCCTATCGCGTCCCCGAACTCGGCTATGCGCTGAACAAGGTCGGCTGCGCGGCGCTGATCCTCGCGCCTTCGCACAAGAGCAGCGATTATGTCGCGATGCTGGGGGAGATCGCACCTGAGCTGAAGACCGCGGCGCCGGGCGCGCTGCACGCCGCGCGCTTGCCAGATCTGCGGCTCGTCGTCGTGCTGGGCGACGGCGCCTACGCCGGCTGCCTGCCGTTCGCGGACCTCGCGAGCGACGATGTCGGTGCGCTTGCGGATATTGCGATCGAACCCGGCATGCCGGTCAATATTCAGTTCACCAGCGGCACGACCGGATTTCCCAAGGGCGCGACGCTGTCGCATCGCAACATATTGAACAATGGCGCCTTTGTCGGTGCGCGGATCGGGCTCTCCGCCACCGACCGCATCTGCATCCCGGTGCCGCTCTATCATTGTTTCGGGATGGTGATGGGCAATCTCGCCTGCGCGGTCCACGGCGCGACGATGGTCTATCCGTCCGAAGCCTTCGACCCCGGCGCGGTGCTGGAGGCGGTCGAGGCCGAGCGCTGCACCGCGCTTTACGGCGTCCCGACGATGTTCATCGCTGCGCTGGGCCATCCCGATTTTGCGCGCTTCGACCTGTCGTCGCTGCGCACGGGAATCATGGCGGGGTCGCCGTGCCCGATGGCGGTGATGCGCGAAGTGATCGACCGGATGCATATGGATCAGGTCACGATCGCCTATGGCATGACCGAAACCAGTCCGGTGAGTTTCCAGAGCGCCACCGACGATCCGCTCGCGCTGCGCGTCTCGACCGTCGGGCGCGTCCAGCCGCATCTGGAGGTCAAGCTCATCGACCTCGCAGGCGACGTCGTCGCGCGCGGCGAGACGGGCGAGCTGTGCACGCGCGGCTATTCGGTGATGCTCGGCTATTGGGACGACGCCGAACGCACGGCTGATGCGATTGACGCCGAAGGCTGGATGCACACCGGCGACCTCGCGGTCATCGACGAGGCGGGATATGGCCAGATCGTCGGGCGCATCAAGGATCTGGTGATCCGTGGGGGCGAGAATATCTATCCGCGCGAGGTCGAGGAGTTTTTGCTCACCCATCCCGGCGTCGCCGATGTGCAGGGGGTCGGTATTCCCGACGAGAAATATGGCGAGGAATTGTGCGTCTGGATCATCGTCCGCCCCGGCGCGGTGCTGACCGAAGCCGATGTGCGCGCGCATTGTCAGGGCCGCATCGCCCATTACAAGATTCCGCGCCACATCCGCTTCGTCGACGAATTTCCGATGACCGTGACTGGCAAGGTTCAAAAATTCGCGATGCGCGAGCAGATGGTGAAGGAACTGGCCGGCTAGCGAAGCCGTTCGCGGGCATTATCCGGCAAAATAGCGCAGCACTTCGGCCTTGAATTCCAGCGTCAGGCGCGATGGCCGCGATACATTCGACACCGCAAAGGCATATTGATGCAGGATCGGTGGTGCGAAGGGGCGGGCGACGAGCGGCTTGTGGAGATAGGGCTTTACGAGCAGTGCGTTCAAAATCGCCATCCCATTGCCCCGCGCCGCGAGCGCGCAGGCTGATCCATGGGTATGGGTTTCGATCGCGACGCTGGGCCGCAGGCCAAAGGAGGCGAAGGCGGCATCGACCTGCGTGCGCCAATGGCGCCCGGCGCCGAGCAGGATTAGCGCATGGTCGCCGATGTCGGCGGGGGTGATCGTCTCGAGCGCCGCGAGCGGATGATCTTCATGCAGCACGCACACCGACCCGCTCGATACCACTTGCTCGACGGCAAGATCGCTTTCGTCGGCCGGGAGTTTGACGAAGCCGCAATCGACATAGCGCATCGCGATCATCGAGCGCGCGGTTTCGACGCTGCGCGAATCGATGCTGAATTCGACCCCGGGAAAACGCTCGCGAAACTGCGATATGATGTCGGGCAGCACGCCCTCGGCAAAGCTCGGCGGCGCGACGACGCGCACCGTCCCGGCCGAATAGCCCGCAATGTCGCGGACCATGCTGTTGAACCGTTCGAGGCTCGCCAGCGTCAGTTCGACCTCTTGCAACAGCTTGATGCCGTCGGCGGTCGGCACCAGCTTGCCCCTATCGCGGTAGAAGAGATCGAAGCCGACGTTGGTTTCGAGCTGCGCAATCAGGCGGCTGACCGCGGGCTGCGACAGCGACAATTGCTTGCCCGCGGCGGTCGCCGACCCGGTTCGCATGATCTCCGAAAAGACGCGCAGGGCGCGAAAGCTGACTTCCTTGTCGGCGATGGTGCCAACCGGGGCCAGCGGCTTGTGCATGTCAGGCGGTCTCCGTCGCGGAGATGACGGGCAGGAGGAGGCGCGAGCTTTGGCCCGGCCCGAAATGGACCCGATTTTCGGCGGGCTGCGGCTGTGCGTTGGGCAAGCGCCAGTCGCTGTTCGGATTAATGTCGAAGTGCGGGAAGTTGCTGCCCGCGATCTCGACCCGAATCCGGTGCCCCGCGGCGAAGCGGTTGCTCATCGGGAAGGACGCGATTTGCACCTGATAGACCTTTCCGGCTTCCATCGGCTCGGGGGTCTCGAACGAGTTTCGGAACCGCATCCGCAAAATGCCGTGCGCGATGTTGAGCGCATAGCCATCGTGATAATCCGCGCTCGGCGGATAAACATCAACGATTTTGATCGTGAAATCGGTGTCGACCGCGTCTGAGCTGACGAAAAGGTCGGCTACGACCTGTCCGGTGAGCTCGATATCGCCCTCCAGCGGTGCGGTTTCGAAGACCAGCACGTCGGGACGTTCGGCCAGTGGGCGATAAGGCGGCTTCGAGCCGAAGAAATCGGGGCTCTCACGCTGGTCGAACCCGCCAGCGTCCATCACCGGGGCGCCCGATGCGATCGGGCCGCCGATCGTCGGGACGGGATCATGCGGGTCGTGGATGAAGCCGCGATGCGCTGCTGTTGGCGCCGCCCTGCCGGTCAGTTCGCCGTCGGCGTGCAGATAGAAGGGGGTTTCCTGCGTCTCGGGAAGCGGCCAAGCGGTCGCGGTGCGCCAGCGTCCGCCATGATCGAGACGGCCGTTTGCCAGCTTTCGCCCCGATCCGCCGCCCATGGTGAAGAGATAGACGGGCTCGGGCAACGGGTCGGGGGTCGTCGCGTCCCGCTTCAGATGATGGTCGAACCAGCGGCGGCGCAGTCCGATATAGTCGCCGAACAAATGATCGAGCGTCGCCGCCGCGCCAAAATCGGCGTCGCCCGAGAAGGTCAGCGAGCGCTTGCCGTGGGTCCACGGACCCATGATCAGCTTGACCGGGCCGCGCTTGCGCGCCGCAAGGCCGGTGAAATTCTCGATCGCGGTCAGCGCATAGGGGTCGTACCAGCTCGACATATGGACCATCGGCACGTCGGCAAATTCGTCATACCAGCCGCGGGCATAGAGGCCGCGCTGCTTCCAGAAATCGGAGAAATTCTCTTCATTCCATTGTTCGAGAACGAAGCTTTCATATTCGGGTGCAGCGGCCACCGGTGAATGGCCGGGCGTCCACCGTTCGACGCCGATCCAGTCGCGAATATCGACCGCCGCGAGCGCTTCGCGCCGTGCGGGATCCGCCATTGTCGCGCGTGCGAGCCGGGCATGTTTGAGTGCCCAAGTCAGCTGTTTCAGCTCATAGGCGCCGCCCTGCCGGATACCGCTGTGATAGGCGCTAGAAAAACCGCCGGAATCGAGAAACATCGCCGCGAGCCCCGGCGGGTCGAGGCTGGCGAGCGCCGCCTGAACATGCGCGCCATAGGAAAGACCCATCGTCCCGATCTTGCCGTTGCACCAGTCTTGCGCGCGTATCCACGCGAGCGTGTCGGCGCCGTCCTCGGCCTCCGACATATATTTGCGGAACACGCCTTCCGACCCGTAACGGCCGCGGCAATCCTGCAGGACGAAGGCATAGCCGTCGGCGGCAAAGATGCGCGCGATTTCGGGCTTGGACAGCGGCGTGTCGTTCGCGATCGAAAAATCGGCGTGGTTCGTGCCTTGCTTGTCATAGGGGGTGCGTTCGAGCAGCACGGGCAGGGCCGCCGCGCCTTCGCGAAGATAAATATCGGTGGCCAGATGTACGCCGTCGCGCATCGGCACCATGACATTGGCGAGCAGCCGGATCGGCATCATCTGTGTCACCGCGTCGTCACCGCATAGGTCGCGGGTGCACCCGGCCCGACAGGAATATCGAAGCTGGTCCACAGGCCGACGAGGCAAAGCCCGGTAAGGCCGATCGCGATCGAAAAGGGCAGCATCATCGCGATCAGCGACCCGACCCCGAAATCCTGACGCCAGCGTTGGGCGAGAACGAGCACGAGGACGAAGTTCGATGCGACGGGGGTCACGATGTTGAAGATGGAATCACCCATGCGATAGGCGGCGGTCGTCATTTCGGGCGACACGCCGAGCAGCATCAGCATCGGCACGACGATCGGCGCCATCGCGCTCCATTTCGCCGAGGCCGACCCGATGACGAGGTCGAAGACCGAGGACATCATCAACAACATGATCAGCATCACCGGGGTCGCGAGCTGCTGCGCGCGGAGCCAGTCGGCGCCGTTGATCGCCATCACCGGGCCAAGGTTCGACCAGGCGAACATCGCGATGAAATGCGCGGCGAAAAAGGAAATGACGAGGAAGGGCGTCATTGTCGCGAGGCCCTCGGTCATCATCTTGACGACATCGCGGTGCGACCTGACCGAACCGACGGCGGCGCCATAGGCCCAGCCGCAGACGAGGAAGAGCAGCATGAAGCCCGCGACGAGCGAGGCGTAAAAGGGTTCGAGCCGCGCGGGGCCCACCGCGTCGGAGTTGATGAGCGGCGTATAGCCGGGCCACAGGGTGAGCGCGGCAAACAGCAGGACGATCACCAGCGCGGCAACGCCTGCACGCCGCAAACCTTTGGTTTCCGCGCGCGCGTCGGTCGTTTCCGCGGGATCGGCCTTGAATTGCGGGCTGGTCCATGCACCGAGGCGCGGTTCGACGATGCGGTCGTTCACATACCAGGTGATGGGGATCAGCAGGACGCCGAGCGTCGCGGTGAACCACCAATTGCCGAGCGGGTTGAGCATATGATCGGGGACGAGCAAATGGGTCGCCGATTTGGTGATGCCGAGCATCAGCACATCGAACTGGCCGGGAAGGAGATTGGCGGCAAAGGCGCCCGAAATCCCGGCATAAGCGATGGCGATCCCGGCGAGCGGATGGCGCCCGGCGGCAGCAAAGACGATCGCCGCGAGCGGGATCAGCACGACATAGGCAGCGTCGGCGGCCTGATGCGAGAGCAGGCCGATCAGGAAGATTGCGGGGCTGAGCAGGCGGTTCGGCACATTGCGCATCGCGCGCGTCATCAGCGCCGAAAACAGCCCCGAGCGTTCGGCGACCGCCGCGCCCAGCATGACTACAAGGATCAGCCCGAGCGGGGGGAAATGCGCCATGGTGTCGGGCATCGCTGTCAGCAGCTTGCCGACATTGTCTTGCGAGAGCAGGCTCTTGGCGACCAGCGTCTCGCCGGTCATCGGATTGACCGCGCTCCATCCGAAAAACGCGGCGGCGACCGACACCGCAACGAGCAGCGCGATCAGGCCGAGGAAGATGAAGACCGGGTCGGGCAGGGCATTGCCCAAGCGCTCCACCCGGTCGAGCCATTTACGTGTTTTGCTGTCCGCTGGCATCGTCGAGCTGCCCCGCTATCCTGATCCAGAGAGGATGCCGCGCCGGTCGCCTACGGGCAACCGGCACGGCGATCCGGTTACATCTTCACCGAGAAGCTGGCGTAGAGGAAGCGGCCACGCGCATCATAGGTGTAGATGTCATAGTTGATCGGCGCGTTGGCGTAGGAAGCCGGCGGCGCCTTGTCGAACAGGTTGTTCACGCCGAGGCTGAAGCGCGCCGCATCGTCGTTGATGTTGAAGCCGATTTCGACGTCTGTGTAGATGATCGAATCGGTCCGGGCGTCCTTGACCGGATTCACGGCATCCGTCGTCGGACCGATATAGCGGCCGCGCAGCGTCGCATCCGCCGTGTCGCCGGTCCAGCGCAGCGAGGCCTGGCCCTTCCAGCGCGGATAGGTGGCGCGCGGCGTGTCGCCACGACCGGCCCGCTCGTCGACGATCGGGGCGCCGCCCGCCGGGTTCGGCGCCGTCGTCTTGAACGAATTCAGATAGGACGCATCGACGACCGCCGCGAAGCGACCGATGCCGGTGCCGAATTCATAGCGCAGCGTCGCATCGACGCCGTCGGTCTCGATCGAATTCAGATTCTGTGCGCCCTGCAGCAGTTCGAGGATCTCACCGGTCCCGCTGTCGCGGCTGACGAGGTCGCAGAAGACGCCGCCGCGAACCGCGCAAAGCTGCATGATCTGGGTCGGGGTCTGCGACGCGATCGCGTCCTTGATCTTGATCTTGTAGTAATCGACCGTCAGCGACAGCCCGCGCACGGCGCTCGGTGTGATCGCGACGCCGGCACTGAACGTGTCCGCGGTTTCGGGCTTCAGATTGTTGTTACCGCTGATGACGCCGGGGATCAGGCCGTTGAGGTTGTAATTGGCCTGATTATAGCCGGTCGGCACGCCCGCGCAGCCGGGCAGGTTCGGGTTGGCCGAAGCGCCGCCGTTGCACGGATCATTGCCTTGGAAGCTGGTCTGCCGCGCACCCTGATACAGTTCGAGGATCGACGGGGCGCGGAAGCCCTGCGAATAGGTGCCGCGGATCAGGATATCCTCGATCGGGCGGTAACCGAGACCGGCCTTCAGCGTCGCCTTGTTGCCGACCGTCGAATAATCCGAATAGCGGCCCGCGAGGCTGAGCTCGAGGCTTTCGGCGAAGGGCTGGTCGCGGAAGATCGGGACATTGAGTTCGGCATAGGCTTCGTGCAGGTCATAGCTGCCGACCGTTGCTGTGCGCGTCTGCGACGTGGTCGTCGTATATTGCGCGGCCAGGAACCGTGAGGCGGCATTCACGAAGGCATCAGGGGCATCGAAACCGCGGTTCTGGCGATATTCGTAACCGACGGCGAGTGCGACCGGCCCGGCGGGCAGTTCGAACAAATTGCCGGTCACGTTGAACGCAGCGTTATAGAGTTCGGTGCGGTTATATTCGCGCGTCGTGTAGCGGATATAGTCCGCCTGTTGCTCGGTCATCGGGCCGAACAGGTTGATCGGCACGCAGCCCGCGGTGGCAGCGCAGATCGCGGGCGATCCCAGACCCAGGAACAGATTGTCATAGTTGATGCCGTTTTCGGCCTTGGTGTGGATGCTGTTTTTCGAATAGGATCCATAGACATCCCAGCGCCATTCGCCGCCGCCGATCTGGAAGGTGCCGTCGACGCCGACCGAGAAGCGGATCGTTTCGACATCCTGCGAATTGTTGCGGTTGCCGACGTCGCCCATCACCTTGCGGATGCGCCAGGCGCTGTTCGCGCCAAAGCCGAGGGCGTTGGCCCCGGGAACGCCGTTGGCGGTGCCGAAGGGGTTGAAGGCTTGACCCGCCGGAATGGAGAAGCCGCGTACTGTGCCGGCGCTGCCGCCGATATCGAGCAGGACGGGCGAGAAGAGCTGGCTCGACTTGCGGCGGTTATAGACGCCCTCGAACTTGATCGTGACATCGTCGGTCAGCTCATAGTCGAAGCGGCCATAGAAGCCATAGCGTTCCGACGGACCCGCCGAGTAAATGCCCTGCGCCTGGGTGTTGTAGGCGTCGCCCGGCAGAGCGCCGACGTGGAAGGCGTTGTCGGCCAGATTGCCCGCGCCAATGCTTGCCCCATTGTTGAGGATGATCGGATTGGACGAATTGCCAAAGCCCGCTGCGGTGCCGAAATAGCCGTTGCCGGCGAGGCCGGGCAGAATGAACAGGCCGTTGGGATTGGTGCCCACGCTCGTCTGCGGTACCAGCGTCAGCCGTGTCAGGTCGCGCGCATCGGTGCGGATCGCGTTGGATTTGGCATAGCTCGCCGACAGGATGATCGACGCGCGGTCCCACGTCTTGCCGCCGGTCAATATGGCTGATGTTTCGGCGCCGTCGCCATAGCTGGTGATGCCGGCGCGGACCGAACCGCGCAGGCCGTCGAACGGCTGCACTGTCTTGATGTTGACGACGCCGGCAATCGCATCGGCGCCATAAATGGCCGACGCGCCGTCCTTCAGTATTTCGATGCCGTCGATCATGCCCTGCGGCATGGTGTTGAGATCAACGAAGTCGCGGAAGCCGCGCTGGCCGACGCCATCGACCCAGCGATGCCCGTCGACCAGGACGAGGACGCGGTTGCCGCTGCCCTCGGCGCCGCCAAGATAGCGCAGGTTGATCGAGCTGGCGCCATAGGAGGTGCCCTGCGTGCCGTTCGAGTTCAGGCTGACGCCCGCCGACGGCAGTTTCTGGAGCAGGTCGCCGATCGACGAGGAGCCCGACCGGCTGATGTCTTCCGAGGTCAGCGTCAGGATGGGGCCAACCGAGTCGGCGTCCTTGCGGCCGATGCGCGAGCCGGTGACGATGATGTCGCCGCCGCTGTGGGCGTCCGAAGCCGTCTCTTCTTCGGCGATCTGGGCGTGGGCGAGAGCCGGCCAAGCGAGGGCGCTCAGGCTGATCCCGGCCGCGGCGGCCAGTCTGGCGAGATGGCACTGCCGAGCGAAGCGAGCGGATACGGCGGTCATATTTTGTTCCCCATTTGCGATTCGGCCTTTGACCTAGTGCGAAGCCGAGAACAGGAAAATATTATGACGGCTGCGGATGGGCCCATAACAAAACCGCATAAGGTTGCTGCACTGAAAGCGCTCTGGGTATGGGATGTATCAGAAAAAAGGGGAGAAGCATGATCCATCCGCTGACGCCGACGCGCAGGCATTTGCTTGCGGCCGGTGTATCGATCGCCTTCCTGTCGGTTCCGGTCGCCGCGCGCGGCCGCCCGCTCCGTATCAGCCTTTTGGGCCAGTCGCTGATCAAGAAAGATTTGCGGACGATCGGCTGGCAGGAGCTGGACGCGTTCCGGAACCTGTTGAAATCGAGCGACGCTGTTTTCACCGACCTCGAAACCGTCATCGCGGGACCGCTGGCCGGACAGTCGACACGGCCGGCGGACAGCGAAGTGCTTCATGTCGGCGACCCTGCCGTGATCGACTGTCTGCAAGCGATCGGCGTCAATATCGTCGCAACGTCGAACAATCATGCCTGGGACCTCGATAGCGGCGGGATATTGTCGACCATCGATGCGCTCAAGCGGCGCAAGCTCGCCTTTGCGGGCACCGGACGCGATCTCGCCGCGGCGAGTGCTCCCGGCTTTCTGAAGGGGCGCACAAGCGTTGCGCTCGTCGCCGCTGCTGCGGGTGCGATCCGCGACGGGGCCGCCGCGACCGGCAGCCGGCCCGGCGTCAACGAACTTCGTCGCGGCGATGATGGCGCGTTGCAGGCGGTCGATGTCGAACGCTATCTCGCCGCGATCCGGCTGGCTGCGAAGCGTGGCGCAATCGTGATCGCCTATCTTCACAATCATTATTGGGAGCCGCGCAAGGCGGACACCCCCGCGTGGCAGCGCGACCTCGCCCGGCGCGCGGTCGATGCCGGGGCTGTCGCTTTTGCGGCGCACGGCGTTCCCGAAATGCAAGGCGTCGAATATTACCGCGGCTTTCCGCTTTTTCACGGGCTGGGCTCGTTCGTCTTCCAGTCGGAAAAAGCGCCCGGCGCCTATGGTCCCGAGGCTTGGCAATCGATTATAGCGGAACTGGAAATCAGCGCGGGCCAAGTCGCGCGCGCGCGGATTATTCCCGTGCAACTCGATGCACGCGGTGTCGAACATGACGGATCGCTTGTCCGGGGCAGCCCAAATCTTGCGACGGGCGCCTCTGCACAGGCGATCCTCGATCGCGTCGCTGCCCTGAGCGCCGTTTTGGGCGATGGCGTCGCCTTCGGGAAGGCAAGTTCATCGGGTCGCGATGCCGGTCCTGTTTCGGCGGTGATATCGGCGGATTAGATTTTGCGATGCAGAATGCCGGAGGCCGCAAGCAACTTCGCTATCCCTACTTCCTGTCGTCCGTGTAATAATATGGCCCCAATGCATCGACGATCGTCTTTGCGTCGAAAGCCCGGGCGTTTTTCGTGTCGGCATCAAGGAAGCGGACGACGATGTCGCTCTTGTAGCCGGTCGGTATGCGGCCGATTTCCCGTCCCTGGTAGCTGGTGGTCTGATAGCGCGCGTAATCGTCGCGCGCGACAATGACGAAAGCCGGTTTTCCGTTCTCCAGCGCAAATTCGGCGGCGCGCAGCAGCGTCATCTCGCGGACGACGGCAGGCGCCGGCGTTGCGCCGGTCAGCGAAACGCGCACGCTGCCATCGGCATTTTGTTTCGCCGCGAAGCCGTCCGTCTTTTTCACACCCTGAAGAAGCGAGATTCCCATTGTGACCGCGGCGTTGGCAAGGGCTCCCAGCACATTGGGCCGCGAGCGCTTGTAGACGGAATTGGTCTTCGCGGTTTCCGGTGCAACGACCGCAAGCAGGATCATCCCGTTGAACATCCGCTTGCGCATGCCGGTCAATTGCGCGGCGGCGATATCGGAAACGGCAGTCGGCGCCTTGCTTGGCAAGGCTGCCTTGTCCTGCATTGCGGAGAACAGGTCCGTGGTCACCGGGTCGAGCGGAAAGTTCTTGTCGTTGACCAGCGCTTCCGCAGCCGGCCGGCGCCCCTCCGCCAGGGCGATGCGGGCATCGATCCGGGTTTCATAGGATGCGATCAGGTCGAGGTCGGGCTTGAAGAGGATCGTCTGCACCTCCTCGCGTACCGAAGGCGATACGGCGGACTGGAACGCGGCATAGCCCGATCTGGCTTCGGCAAGATCGCGCCGAGCCCCTTGGACATCGCCCGTGGCCGCGCGCGCATAGGACAGGGTCAGGCGGCTTTGGAGCTGAGCGCGCACCGCATCCATATTTGCGAGCGCCGATGGCGGGGCCTTCTCGTCATCTGACGCTTCGACCGGGGCCTGTGGAGGAATTTCGAGTTCCGTCACGGCCTTGAAATCGCCCAAAGAAGCGAGAAAACTTGTCTGGTAAAAAATGAAATCGGGGTCCAGACGGCTGGCGGACAGGATCGTCGCCTTTGCGCTGTCATCCTGTTGGCGATGGGTCTGGAGCAGGTGGGCGGCGACGCGCTGGACTTCGGTAGCGAATGGACGTGCCGCCGCGCTCTGGCGCGCAAGGCGCAGCGCTTCGTCGCTCTTGCCCATCTGGTCGTAGATCAGTGCCTGCATCAGATCGAGAGAGACGGCGAAGCTGCGTAAATAGAGCGGATCATTTGCAACCGTGCTGGCCGCTGCTCCGGCATCCTCAATATCCTTCAACGCCTTTTCCAGCTCGCGACCGCGGGCATAGGCCATAGCACGGCCCCGCAGCAGATGTGCGCGCCGCAATCCCTGCGTGGGCAGCAGTTTTGCGTGCCCCAAGGCGGTATCACAGGCGGTAACGATGCTTTGCCAAGAGCCGCCTGAATATTCGCTATATCGCGCGGTGTCGGCAGGCGAGCTTATGCCACCCGGGGATTTTCCGGGCTTGCCGAGCCCATCGCAGCTGGCAAAAATATCCGTGTCGGAAGCTTGGGCCTGCGTTGAGAAAAGCCCGAAGAGCAGGGCGGAGCCCGCGGCCAAAAGCTTCGCACGCATGCCAGTCATCAAATCACCCTTTCGCGGCTTTGAGGCGCCTGTCGGATACCGTTGATGAGATTTTGTTGCGCAAGCCGTCGCGCAATATCCCCCGCGCGGAATCTTAAACTGACAACAGGCGGGAATGCGACACAATTCTGGTGCCGATGGCTGGTAAAACCCGCGCCGCACAAAGACTTGGCTGTCGGCCGGATTCCTGTGGCGATGTCGATATGCTGAATCGATATAGAAAGCCGCCGCAATATTATTTTTCACATAGGCGTCGACCCCTCATTTTCTGTCTGGATCAGGTTGCGACTGCGCATGCGAACCAGGCAGCGACCGGATATTTCATTCGCGAAGGGGGCGACGAGATGGGCAAAATTTGTGGCGGGAATCGGACATTGCTGTTGCTGGGGGCGATGTCGGCGCTGACAGTGCCGGAACTGGCGCTTGCGCAGCAAGGGGTGGCTGCGACAGGCGGGCTCGAAGAGATTGTCGTCACGGCGCGCAAGCGCGCGGAGAATCTGCAAGCGGCCCCGCTTTCGGTCGCAGCGCTGAGTGGCGACACCTTGGAAAAGGCGGGGATCGACGAATTCTCTGAAATCGCGGGCCGGATTCCTGGGTTCACGCTCAATCCCGACAATGTCTCCGAACCCAATATCTTCCTGCGCGGTATCGGCACCGATATCGAAAGCGCCGCGTCGAACGCGGCGATCGGATTCTTCCTGAACGACGTCTATTTGCCACGCGCGCAGGGCACCGCGATCGAATTGTTCGATCTCGAGCGCGTTGAAATCGTCCGCGGGCCACAGGGCACACTCTATGGCAAGAATGTCGTCGGCGGAGCGATCAACTTCATCACACGCAAGCCGACCGACGAATTTCGTGCGGGCGCCGAGGCGGGGATCGGCAATTATGGCAGCTTTGATATCAAGGCCAATGTGTCGGGCGGGCTGGCCGAGGGACTTTCCGGGAGCATCGCAGCGACCGCGCGGCGCCATGACGGCTATGCCTTCAACAGCTTCACAGGCAATGACGTCGAGGATCTGACCGCCTTTGGCATACTCGCGCAGCTGCGTTATCAACCCAACGACAAGCTCGACATCCTGTTGACGGGCGATCTCACGCGCCGCCGCGCGCGCGGCAAATGGGTCGATATCCAGATCCCGTCGGATCACAATATCCCGTTCGTGAACCCCGATCGCCGTCGCGGGCCGAACAATATCGACGGCAAGCAGGATGCCGATTTGGGCGGCGTCCATCTGACCGCCAATCTGGACGTCGGCGTCGGCACGATCACCTCGATCACGGCTTATCGCGAGGGCAGCTTCAAGGCGGTCAACAACGACGCAGGCAGCTTCATCGATTTCACGCAGATGATCTATGGCCCCGACGGCCGGATCGATTTCGGTGCGATCGACCGGGATGCGTTCAACGACGATTATTACATCAACGACAAGGATGAGACGTCGAACAGCTTCTCGCAGGAGCTGCGCTTCCGGTCGGATTTTTCCGGTCCGTTCAACCTGCTTGCGGGTCTCTATTACCAGCATGAGAAGGTCGATCGCAGCGAGATCGCCGACTATATTTTCGTCGACTTCTTCGCGCAGGGCAAGGAAATCGCCGAGACGGGGCTGAAGAGCGACACCTGGGCGGCGTTCGTCGAGGGCAGCTTCGACATCACCGACACCCTCGGGGTCACCGCAGGCATCCGCTATACCAAGGACCGCAAGCGCTTTTCGGTCTATCGCGAGACGATCGGCGATTTCCTTGGCGCCGAGTTCGAGGATGAGGACGGCAATTTCACGCGTGCTTTCTCGGCGGGCAGCAAAAAGAGCTGGGATGCCTGGACGCCCAGCATCAACTTGCACTGGCAGCCGGCGAAGGATGTCTATCTCTATGCGCTTGTTTCCAAAGGCTATAAATCGGGCGGCTGGAACGGTGAGAATGCAACCAACCCGGGCGAGGCACGGGTCGCTTACGACCCCGAATTCGCGCTGAATTATGAGGTCGGCGCCAAGACGACCTGGCTCGACAACCGGCTGCGCTTCAACATCACCGGCTTCTGGACCGAATATAAGGATCTCCAGACCCAGCAGTTCGTGATCTTCGATCCCAATCTGCCCGCCGACAATGTCATCTCCAACGCGGGCAAGGCACGCGTCAAGGGCATTGAGATTGAGAGCATGGTGGTGCCTTTCGACGGGCTGACCCTGTTCGCCAACTACACCTATATGGATGCCAAGATCACCGGCGACCTGATCAGCACCGAGCTGCAATATGATCCCGACTGCTTCTGTTCGGTGCCCGTGCCGACCAATCTGAAGGGCAATGTTCTGCGCCGTTCGCCCGAAAATTCGTTCAGTGTCGGCGGTGACCTCACCGTGCCGCTCAGTGCGCGCTTCAACGGTTTCGTCCGCGCCGACTATAATTGGACCGACGATTTCTTCTTCGACAATGAGAACAGCCTGCGCACCGCCCAGAAGTCGGTGGGTGTGCTCAACGGCTCGATCGGCGTCGCGACCGAAGACGACAAATGGGAGTTCAGGGTGTGGGCCAAGAATCTGACCAACGAACTTTATGAATCGGGCAAGTCCGACGTGATCGGCTCGGTCCTCGTCTCCTACAATCCGCCGCGCACCTATGGCGCGACGATCCGGTGGAAATATTGAACCGGTAGCGGGGGTGCGGCGATGCGTATCGGGTTGATCGGCTTCGGCTTCATCGGGGCCGAACTGTACCGGCGCATCGCCGCAGATACAGGAGCGGGGCAGGTCGTTTTCGTCCACAACCGGACGCCCGGCCGTCTCGCCGCGATCCCGCCCGATATGGTTCTGGGCGATCTCGCCGATGCAGCGCGCTTCGCCCCCGATCTGATCGTCGAGGCGGCGGACCCCGATGTGACGCGCCGCCATGGCGAGGCGTTCCTCGCCTTTACCGACTATATGCCGCTCTCGCTCACCGCGCTCGCCTACGATGCGTTTCGCGACCGGCTGGAACGCGCCGCGGCGCAGTCGGGGCGGTCGCTGCTGATCGCGCATGGCGCGCTCGTCGGCATGGATAGCCTGATTGAATGGCGCGAAATGTGGGATGAGGTGGCGATCACCTTCCGCAAACCACCCGCGAGCCTTGGCGTGACGCAGGGCGCGGGGGAGGAACTGCTGTTCGACGGCAGCGTCCGCGATGCGGCGGCGCGCTATCCGCACAATGTCAACGCGATGGTCGCCTGTGCGCTGGCGACAACCGGGCTTGATCGCTGCCGCGCGCGGCTGATCGCCGATCCCGCGATCGATCATCTCGAACTTGCCGTCGAGGCAACCGGGCGCGACGGCTCGCGGCTTTCGATCCGGCGCTGCCAGCCCGCGGTGGGGGTGTCGGGCAGCGAAATGGCGGCGGCGGCCCATCGATCGGTGATGCGCGCGGGCGGACTGTCCGAACCGATGGCCTTCGTATGAAGGTCGAGACCGGGACCGCGACGCCTGTTCAGCAGACAGTCGACGGGCTTGCGTTCGGGGCGTTTCACGCACGCGTGCTGGCGCTCGTCGCGGCGGTCATCCTGCTCGACGGTTTCGACATCCAGCTCGCCGCCTTCGCCGCCCCCGCGATCCTCGCCGACTGGGGCATCGGTTCGGCGGCGCTGGCGCCGGTGATGGCGGCCTCGCTCGTCGGCATGGCATTCGGGACCAGCATTGGCGGGCGGATCGGCGACCGCTTCGGGCGTCGTCCGGCGCTGATCGGCGCGGTGCTGTGGTTCGGCGCCGCCGCGATGCTCACCGCGCTCTGTACCGATGTGACGAGCTTTTCGATCCTGCGCTTTGTCACGGGGCTGGGGCTGGGCGCCGCGGTGCCCAACGCGACGGCGCTGATCGCCGAATGGATGCCGGCGCGGGCGCGCAACTATGCCGTCACTGTCATCTCGGTCGGCGTGCCGTGCGGCGGGATCGTTGGCGCCGCGATCGCATCGTGGCTGATCCCGGCCTATGGCTGGCCCGCTGCGTTCCTGCTCGGCGGCGCGCTGCCGCTGCTGCTGAGCATCGTCATGCTGTGGGGCTTGCCCGAATCGCCAATCTTGCTGACGCGGCGCGGCGGCAGCGATGACCGGATCGCGAAGATGGTCGCCGATGCCGGCGGCTCGGCCGCGGGCCCGTTCGCTCCGCCTCCCGACGTTGCGGAAGGCGCGCAGGTTTTCGGCCCGACCTTGCGGCGTTCGACGATCGGGATGGGCATCGCTTTCTTTGCGGCGTTAATGGGGGTCTATGCGCTGCTGAGCTGGGTGCCCGTCCTGCTGACGGGCGCTGGCTTTCCAATGGACCGTGCGATCCGCGGTGCGATGATCCTCAACCTGTCGGGGGTTGCGGCCTCGTTCGCACTGACCTGGCTGATGCTGCGGATCGGTTCGCGAGCGACGATCATCGGCACCATCTGCGCCGGGGCGGCCGCGCTCGCGCTGTGGGCGACGCTTCTGCACATGCCCGGGGTTTCGCCTGCGGTCATCCTGACAGGGCTCGCGCTGACCGGCGCGACGATCCTGTCGTTGCAGGTCCTGCTGCTCACCCTCTCGGCGCATGTCTTTCCGGTCGAATGCCGTGCCGCCGGGATCGGTTATTCGATCACCTTTGGCCGGTTGGGCGCGATATTGAGCGCATTCGGCGCGGGCGTGCTGCTGGCGCAACCGCATGGCATATGGCTGTTCTTCGCGATGGTCGCCGCAGCGCTGGCCATATTGGCTGCGGGGGCAATGCTGATTGACCGGCATATGCCCCCGCGGCCTCGCTAGACCGAAGCCGTTCTCATCGCGGCGGCCATGGCTTTTCGGGCGCCTTGAACGACGGCTTGCCGAGCAGCGGCGAGGTCAGCGCGTAAAAGCCGTGGTTGGTGAAGGCCCACAGGATGTTCCGGTCATATTCGGCATAAACGCCGTAAGTCAGATTGCCCTGCGATTCCCCGCCGGTTTCGGCTTCGGTCGGGAAGCGCGGGATGAAATAGCCGGCGATCGCGGGTTTGGTCGGATCCTTGACGTCGAAAATCTGCACCCCGGCATTGTAGAAGGCATAGGAGACGATGCCGTTGCGGAAGCGCCCCGGCTGCGTGAGATAGCCCGAGCGTTTCGGCCCGAAGCTGCCGCGCCGCTGGCAGAAATCGGTGAAGGCGGCGTCGGCGGGCGGGGTCGGGCGCGGGAATTTCGCCGCGATCGCCAGCTTGGCCGGATCGCGCGCATCGATCACCAGAATATCTTTATAGGGCTCATAGCATTCATCGTTCATCGGATAGCCGTTGCTGAAGATATAGCCGGTCCGCTCATATTGGCTGAGGTCGACATTATCGAATTCGGTCCCCGCGAATTTGGGCACCTGATTCACATGGCCGACGATTTTGATTTCGGCGGGGTTGCTGACATCGAGCGCATAGAGGCCAAGCCCCGCCATCGCGCCAAAGGCGATCTTGCCGCCTTCGTCGGGCGCCTTGGTCATGAACGGCGGCATGCGCGATCCGAACCAGGAGGTCCGATTGCCCGCGCGCGGGTTCTGCAGATAGGCTGCCTCATGCCCGGGATCGCCCAAGATCTGCCCCGGCGCTGCGAACTGGCTGACAAAGGCGGGGTTGGCGGGGTCGCTCATGTCCCACACCTGATATCCCGGCGTGTAGATATAGTCTTCGAACTCGGTCAGCATGAAGCGGTCGTCGGGTGCGGTCGACAGGAACATATATTTGCCGCCGGTCCACGCCGGAATGTCGAGCGCCCCCGATCCCTGCTGCTCACCATAGGGCGCATCGGGATGGCGATAATCGGTGGTCCGTTCGGCAATCAGTTTCCACTGGTCGGGGGTCGGGCCGTCCATCGCATAGACGCGAAATCCCTTAAGCCCGTTCCAGTGCTTGAGCGTCTTCACCCCGTCGGGCTCGCGATATTTGGCGTCCATCACGCCGTAGCGCGGCACTTCGAACGCCTGCACCATCACATATTTGCCGAGGCCCTTGTGCCATTGGATATTGGCGGCGCCAAATCCGTCGCCCTTGGGATAGGGGTCGACGATGTCGCGCTTGCCATGCGCGACGACACGCTGGCCGCGGCGATAGACGAGCTGGGCCTTGCGCGGATCGGTGATGTCGAAAATGCCCAGTCCCGACCGGTAATAGACATACATATAGCGCTTGTTGCCGAAGTCGGCGATCGACTGCCACGTATGTCCGGTCGACGGGATGAAGTCGTAAAATGCCAGCACGTCGACATTTTTCTTATAGCTCTTCTGGTCCCAATAGCTGAGTTGCCCGGGGAAGCCGGGCGCCTTTCTGACCAGCGGTGTCGCCTTGGGATGGGCGAACTTTCCGCTCGCCGCGTCCATGCCATAATCCTTGCCCGGAACGGGGGCAGGGGGCTTGCGGTCATAGGTGAGGTTCCACCAGGCGCGGATGTCCGGGTCGGGAATCTCCTGCTCGGATGCCGTCAGCGAAGGTTGGGAGAGTGTGTCGCCCTCGGGCTGATCGTCCGCCTGCGCGGGCGCGATTGAACTCGCCATCGCGAGGGCAACGACGTAGCCGACGCCCCAATATTTACGCTCGATACGCCGCATGCCAGCCTCCCCAAATTACAAACATCCGGGACTTGTCGGCGTTGACGGACGATTGATCCAATAGCGGATGTCCGGGCCGTTATAATGGGTTGGAAATATCGTCGGCGATGGAATGACCCGGCCGATGTGCGTCGCGCGCGACGCAGGCTTCATATTCGAATAGGGGCTTCCTCCTTACGGGGGATGGGTTCGATGTCAGATATAGCCAAATAAGAATATCTACTAATCCATAATCTATTATATCGATATACAAACGCCGGTAATGTCCAGACGGCAAATCAATCAGGCCGGCGCGACCGTTTTCCCGTACGAGGAAAAGGCCCGCCTGGCCGCTGGGGAGTGGGACAATGGGATCAAACAGGAACTTGCACCGGGCGCTACTGGCAACCGCGGCACTTTATGCCATGCCGGGCGCAGCGCTGGCGCAATCGGCGCCGGCTGACGCTGTCGGCATTTCGTCGAACGACGAGATTGTGGTGACGGCGCGCAAACGCGAAGAAAGCCTGCAGGACGTGCCGATTTCGGTGCAGGCGTTCAGCAGCGCGGCGCTGGAGCAAGCGGGGATCAAGGATTTTTCGGAAATCGCCTATCGCGTTCCGGGCCTCAAGCTGAGCGCCGAGCGGGCCGTCGATACAGAGCTTTTCATCCGGGGCATCGGGTCGGACATTCAGGGCGCTGGCGCCGATGGCGCAGTCGGTATCTTTGTCGATGGCGCCTATATGTCGCGCGGGACTGGTTCGCTGCTCGACCTTTATGATCTCGAGCGCGTCGAGGTGCTCAAAGGGCCGCAGGCGCTGCGCTTCGGGAAAAGCGTTGTCGGCGGCCTCATCAACTATGTGACCAAGAGACCCGGCAAGGATTTCGAAGGGCGCTTCGAGGCGACCTATGGCAATTATGACAAGCTCGACGTAGCTGCTTCGGTCCGCGGGCCGGTGTCGGACACGCTGGGTCTCGGTCTGGTCGTCAGCTCGCGCATGCACGACGGTTATGCAAAGAACACCCGTGGCGGTGATGAAGAGGATCAGAATACGCAATCGGTGCGCGGGCAGCTTCGCTGGCAACCGAACGCGACGCTCGATATCAATCTTTCGGCCGATTATACGCGGCATCGCGACGGCGCACGCTGGGTCGACATCATCGTCCCCGGCGACAGCCATGAGGTGACGTACAACAGCTTCTTTGCACCACCGATCGCGAGCCTTCCCGGCTTTGTCCTGCCGAACCGCAACGCGCCGTTCCGGAGCGCGAAGCGCCGCGAGGGTGCGCATAATTTCACCGGCTATCAAAATTCGGATATGTATGGCGTCACTGGATCGGTCGATTGGGAGGCGAGCGATAGCCTCAGCATCGCGCTGCAGACTGCCTGGCGCGATTCCTCGCTGGCGGCGCGCGAGGATGGCGGGGGAATGTTCTTCGATTTCGCGATCGATCCGGCGACCAATGCGCCCAACGTCACTCCGGCGATGCTCGCGGGGCTGGGTACCTATCTCGCTACGGTTCCCGACAGCTATTTCGACAGCGGCAAGGCCGAGGATGTGAAGCAATTCTCGCAGGAACTGCGCCTGCGTTGGGACAATGGCGGCGCGCTTCGGCTGGAAGGCGGCGTCTATTATCTGCGCGAGAAGATCCGCCGCGCCGAGGATGTGAACTTCCTGTTCGCCGATTTTCAGGCGATTACCGAATTTGCCTTCGCCATGGAATTTGGCGGGACACCCGCGTCACCGTTTCCCGGGTCGAACCACACGGTCACCACGTCGAATAACGACAATATCGGCATCTTTGGTGAGGTCAGCTATGATCTGACCGACCAGCTCACCATCGAAGCGGGGCTGCGCTATGCCTATGATCGCAAGAATTATTCGAACAACCGCTCAGGCGAATCCTTCGAAGGCGCGCCGGTCAATTTCACCGTGTCGGACAAGCGGAGCTGGGACGCGTGGCTGCCCAGCGCGACGCTGCGGTTCGAGCCGAGTGACGATGTGACGCTCTATGCGCGCTACGCAAAGGGCTACAAGCCCGGCGGCTGGACCGGCGAAGATGCGAACACTCCCGCAGAGGCGCTGGTGTCGTTCGAGCCTGAGACCGCCAACAGTTTCGAACTGGGCGCCAAGGTGGCGCTCGCCAACCGGCGCATCTTCATTAACGCGGCGGGCTATTACACGCTTTACGACAATCTCCAGACCAACCAGTTCCTGTCGCCCGGACCGGGTATGCCGCCTGACAATTTCGTGTTCAATGCGAAAAACGGTACGCGTGCCTATGGTCTTGAACTCGATATTCAGGCGCGTCTGACCGATACGTTCAGTGTTTCGGGCAATTATGCCTATTCGCGGTGCAACTTCACCGGCGAGCTGATCATCGATGATGATGGGACCGATCTTGACGGCAACACCTGCCGCCGGACCCCCAAGCATGCGTTCGGAGTTTCGGCCAATCTCGACCAGCCGGTCAGCGACAGCATAGTCCTGATCGCCGGCAGCGATTTCCAGTACACCGGCGCCAATTTCTACGACAATCCGAACACGCCGATCCTGAAATTCGATTCCGAGATTTTGCTCAATGCGCGGATCGGCGTGCGCGATACCGACAGCAAATGGGAGCTGACGGCGTGGGCGAAAAACCTGACCAACGAGCTGAACTACACCAGCAAGCTCGACCTGTTCGGGACCATCTATGGCACGTACATTCCGCCGCGCACTTATGGCGTGACGGCCCGGTTCCGCTTTTAGGGGCCGGGAGCATCAGCCGCTTGAATCGCGCACATCGAGAATAAGAGGGAATCGCCAATGAAACGCAGCTTCAGGATCATGGCCGGCGGCGGCGCGGTTGTCGCGGCGCTGCTCCATGCGACGGTGCTGACCGCAGCGAGCGGCGGGGAGGGCGGGCACGATACCGCGCCGATCAACATCGTCGATCCCTGGCTGAAGGCGTGGCAGGATTTGACCCCTGAAAACCCGCCGGCCCCGCCGGTGCCGGGGGTCGATTATGGCATGGACCCGGCGACCGGGACCTTCCGCCACCCGGTCGCGACCCCGCTGACCACGCAGGCACCATCCTTTCCGGGCCAGCTCGATCATTGGGACCAGAACAGCTACGCGAAGAATGTCGATGTCGTCGCTTTCTATCCCGCGGTGACTTCGCCATGGCATGCTTGGGCTAGCGTCGTCGACTTTGACGGCAAGCGTTATCTATACACTCACGACCGCGACTATCTGCGGATCATGGACGTCACTGATCCGCGCAAGGCGACGATCGTCTGGTCGCAGGGCGGCGCCTGGAATGCGAAGGGATCGAGCGAGGATTGGGATGCGTCGGCTGTCACCGACTATTTCGGCGGGGTCACCATCGCGTGGAACAAGAAGCTTCAGCGGAATGTGCTGGTCGCTTCCTACGAGATCGGTCGCTTCGGGCTGATGGACGACAAAAGGCGCCAACCCGACAAGGTCGAAGCACAGCGGCATTATAATTCGCTCAAGGGCTTCAAGGTCTTTGTGATGAACGGTCCGACCCCCGACAAGTGGGAGCTGATCGCGACGCGCACGACCGATATCCAGCATCCTGACGCACCGGTCGGGCAGCAACAGGGATCGGGTGCGCTCGACGGTGCGACCTGGTGGGGCGGCAAATATATGCTGCTCTCGGCGGCGCCCGACGACAGCTATGCGCTGACCGAATATCCCGATTATCTCTATTCGCCCGGATATCAGGTATGGGACATGGAAGACCCGGCCAACCCCAAATTCGTCTCGCAGATCAGTGTGCCGGGGCAGCAGCTCGGCGACAAGGCGAGCGAGGCCGCTTATCTCGCCAATCCGCGCGCGGGCAACCGGACAAGCTGGATGGGATCGCGCACCCCGATCGTGCTCACCAAGCCGGTCGAGGAGGGCGGGAAAATCGGTTTCGGCGGCATGGGCGGGCTTGGCTTCTACAGCTTCGACCTCGGAAACCCGGCGCAGCCGCGCACGCTTGGTCATCTCAGCGTCCCGCCAAGCTATGCCGGCACCGAATTCGACAATATCGACGTCAGCCAATATGACCGCACGGGCTTCGTCTTCTCCAACGGTTATCCGATGAACGAGAATTGTTACGAGCCGTTCAAGGATATTTACTCGATCGATGTGCGCGATCCCGCCAATCCGCGGGTCGCGGCGAAATTCCCGCGGCCGACCCCGCCACCCGGCGCCTCCTTCACCGATTTCTGCCAGCGTCGCGGCAGCTTCGGACCGAAACGGTCGGGCGGGCTGGGGCAACCGGGGGGCGGTCGTCAGGGCCTTGCCGTCTATGCCTTTTACAATGCGGGCATCCAGATTTTCGATGTGAAGGACCCGGCCAAGCCGACGATCGCGGGCTATTTCGTCCCGCGCTTTCCGACCGACAAGGAACTGCCCGAATATACGTTCGGCAATTCGACCTTCGCGGTCTTCACCGAATATGACCGCAACATCATCTGGGCTTTCTCGGTCAACGGTGTTTACGCGCTGTCGTCTCCCTTGCTTGGAAAACCGCGCCTGAGCGCGCCGACAAAGGTCTGGCCCGAACGGCGCTAGGCCCATCTTGAAGGACTGAAAACATGCACGAATGGAAGTTTGCGTTGGCGGGAGCCCTGCTCCTCGCCGGATGCTCGAACGCGCCCGCGAAAAAGGCGGCGGAAAAGCCGGCCGAACCGGCCGGGGCCAATATCCTTCACATCAGCTGGGGCGGCATCGCCGAAGCCGATCGCGATGAAGCGAAGCGGCACTGGTCGACCTGGACGATCAATCTTGTCGATGGCGGCCCGGCCTATGGCTGGCTGTCGCCGAAGGACATCGCCTTTCCCCATACGCTGAACTTTGAACTTGCGGGCAATGGCAAGGTGCGCGCGGTCGCGATCGACAGCCGGTTCGAACCGGTCGTCCGCGAAGACGGGTCGATGTCGCAGACCGCCGAAGGGTCGCCTGTGCGACGCTTTGCGCTGCTGGGATCGACCACCGGACCCGAAGGGCCGTTCGAAACCCTCGTTGAAGGCGAAGCCAAGGCCGACGCGCAGACGACCGTGAATCTGCCCAAGGAAAGCCGGGCGCGCTGGCTGCGGCTGCGCGTCGACAGCAATTGGGCGGGGAGCGGCGCGACGCGTCTGTCGGACCTCGCGGTCATCGGCGAGCTCGAGCAGCGCGGCGCTGCGGGGGGGGGCGACGTCAGCGGCGTCTATGCCCATGAATATGGTCCGATCGCGTTGCGGCAAAAGGGGCAGGATATCTGGGGCTGTTACAACAATGGCCTCGGCACGCTGCGCGGCACGATCTTTGGCCGGATCATGCGGCTCTCCTGGTTCTCGAAGGAAGAGGGCAGTATCGGTTCGGCAACGCTGGTCGCTGCGAACGGCAGGCTCTATGGTTTCTGGTATCAACCGGAAGACAAGATGGGCAGCCCATGGAACGCGACCCGCGAAAAGGGGCTGGAAGGCGCCGATGGCAAATGCCAGGCCGCACTCTATCCGCCGGCCTGATCGAGAGGACCATATGACCGACATTTTTCCAGTCGCCGCACCCAGCGCTGAAATCGCAGGCAGCGATCGTCGTTTTCCCGTTCGGCGCATCTTCTGCGTCGGCAAGAATTACGCCGATCATGCCCGCGAGATGGGCGGTGATCCCGAACGCGAGCCGCCCTTCTTCTTCTCGAAGCCCGCCGATGCGGTGGTTCCGGGCACCGCCGAAATCGCCATGCCGCCGCGTACCGCCAATCTGCATCATGAGATCGAGCTGGTGGTCGCGATCGGCAAGGGCGGCGCGAACATCGCTCTCGACGATGCGGCGGCGGCGGTGTTCGGCTATGCGGTCGGCAACGACCTGACCCGCCGCGACCTGCAGGCCGATGCCAAAGCGACCGCACGCCCGTGGGACATGGCCAAAGGCTTCGATCGCAGCGCGATATTGTCGCCGATCCGCCCCGCCGCCGACATCGGCCATCCGTCGGCGGCGCGCATCTGGCTGTCGGTCAATGGCGCGGTGCGTCAGGACGGCGACATCGCCGACATGATCTGGCCGGTCGCCGACATCATCGCCGAACTGTCGACCTATGTCGAACTTCAGCCCGGCGACCTCATCTATACCGGCACCCCGGCGGGCGTCGGGCGCATCGCCCCGGGCGACCTTGTCGAAGGCGGCATCGACGGCATAGGTGCGATCGCCAACCGCTTCGTCTGATCGTTTCTTCTATAACGCGAATGACATATCGCGGCGGCTATTTGATATTATTTGTTTATGGCGGACGGGCCTAGGCCGGTCGCAGCAAATGGCCTTTGATGAAGGATTCCTGGATGAAATCGACCAATGTTGCCCGCAATGTCGTTGCGGCGCTTCGCGACATGGGGGTGCGTCATGTCTTCGGCGTACCGAGCGGCGGCTGGGTCGATTATATGGAGGCGATCCGCACCACCGACGGCATTGATTTCGTGCTGGCGAGCCATGAGGGCGGCGCGGGTTTCATGGCCGATATTTGCGGGCGGTTGACCGGCGTGCCGGGGGTCTGTTTCGGCACATTCGGGCCGGGCGCGACCAATCTTGCCACCGGGGTCGGCGGTGCGACGCTCGATCGCTCGCCGATGATCGCACTGACCGACGAAATGCCCGCCGCCCTGCGCGGCCGGACGGTGCAGATGGGGATCGACCATCAGGCACTCTTCGCGCCGCTGACCAAGGCGACGATGCGGATCGAGGCCGATACCGCCGTCGATACGCTGGCCGAAGCGGCGCGGATCGCGCTGTCGGGTCGCCCGGGTGCGGTCCATGTCGGCTTGCCGCAGGGGATGAGCGGGATCGCGGTCGATGCGGTGCAGATCGCGCCGGTCGCCGCCGATCCGGTGCCGGCGCCCGCCGCCGCCGATATCGACGCGTTAGTCGCCGCCTTCGCTGCGGCCGAAAAGCCGGTCCTCGCGATCGGGCTGGGCGCTGTCCATGCGGGCGTGCAGGATGAGATTTTGGCGCTTGCCGAACGTTTCGGCCTGCCGGTTCTGCTGACCCCGATGGCGAAAGGCATGGTCGCGGAGACGCATCCCAATTATGCGGGGGTTCTCTTCCACGCACTCTCCGATCTGGTCGGGCAGACGCATGCCGAGGCCGATCTGGTGGTCGCGGTCGGTTATGATCCGATCGAGTTCAACTTCGAGGGCTGGATGCGCGATGGCCTCGCGCTCGCTAACATTGACATTGTTGCTGCAGACATCGATCGTGCGGTGCATCCGGTGCCGGCCGAAGTCGTGGGTGCCATCGCTCCTGCCCTCGATGCGCTGCTCGCTCTTCCTGGCACGCTCAAGAACTGGGATCTTGCGGCAGTTGCGGCGCGCAAGGCGGATATGTTTGCGCGGCTGGCCGGGAGCAATGGGCCCTTTGGCCCGCGCGCCGCGCTCGACGTGCTGCGCGATGTCCTGCCGGACGATGGCATCATGACCTGCGACGTTGGCGCACACACGCATTTGATCGGCCAGCATTGGCGCACCCCGATGCCGGGAACGCAAATCATGACCAACGGCTGGTCGGCGATGGGTTTCGGCCTACCAGCGGCGATCGCGGCGAAGCTGTGTCGCCCCAACACGCCCGTCTGTTGCGTACTGGGCGATGGCGGCTTCCTGATGACCGCGGGCGAACTGGCGACGGCGGTGCGCGAGAAGCTGCGCATGGTGATCGTCATCTTCACCGACAACGACCTCGCGCTGATCCGTATCAAGCAGGAAAAAAAGTCGAACCCGATCTATGGCACGCCGGTGCGCGCCGAGGGGACGATCGGCGGACCGTCGCTGTTCGGCGTTCCGGTGACGGTCGCGCGCGATCCCGCCGAATTCCGCGCCGCGCTGGAGGCGGGCTTTGCCTCCGACGGGCCGGTAATCGTCGAGGCGCTGCTCGACAGCCGCGAATATGACGCGCTCGTGCTGCGCAAGGACAAGCCGTGATCCACGTCCCGTTCGACGCCGGCCGATCGCTGCTGATCGGCGGGCGCTGGGAGGGTGCGGCCGCGACGATGGCGGTGACCAATCCCTTTTCGGGCGAAGCGCTGGGCGAGGTGGCGTGCGCGGGCGTCGACCATGTCGAACGTGCGGTTGCGAGTGCGAGGATCGCCGCCGCCGCGATGGCCGACCTGTCGACCGGAGAGCGCGCGCGCATCCTGCATCGCGCCGCATCGGCGCTGGAAGGCGACGCGGCCCGCTTTGCTGCCGCGATCACCGCGGAAACCGGAAAGCCGATCCGCTCGGCGACACGAGAGGTCGCGCGCGCGGTTAATACGCTGCGGCTGTCGGCGGAAGAAGCGACGCGGCTGGCGGGCGAGACGATCGCGTTTGATAGCTTTCCGGGCGGCGAGACGCGGTCGGGTCATTATCTGCACGAACCGCTGGGGGTGATCGCGGCGATTACCCCGTTCAACGATCCTCTGAACCTGATCTGCCACAAGATCGGTCCCGCCTTTGCTGCGGGAAATGCCGTGGTGCTGAAGCCTGCCGAACAGGCGCCGCTGGTCGCCATCATGCTCGCGCGGCTGATGCTCGCGACGGGGCTGCCCGACGGCGCTCTCAATCTGCTCACCGGGCGCGGGCGCGATTTCGGCGATGCGCTCACCAGCCATGACGATGTCGCGATGGTCAGCTTCACCGGCGGCGCCAATGTGGGGCAGGCGATTTGTCGCTCGGCGGGGATCAAGCGCGTCGCGATGGAATTGGGCGGCAACGGCCCGGTGATCGTGATGGACGATGCCGATATCGACAAGGCTGCAAAGGCTTGCGCAGCGGGCGCCTTCGGGGCGGCGGGGCAGAATTGTATCGGGGTCCAGCGCATCTATGTGCATGACTTCGTCCATGATGCGTTTCGCGATGCGATCGTCGCGGCGACCGATGCCTTGCGTGTCGGCGATCCGATGGACCCGGCGACCGACATCGGCCCGATGATCTGTTCGCAGCAGGCCGAGCGCATCGTTGAATGGACGCGCGAGGCGGTTGCGCAGGGGGCGACGCTGCTGACCGGCGGCGAACGTGCGGGCACGCTGGTCCGGCCGACCTTGCTCGCCGACGTACCGGAGGATGCGCGCGTCGCCTGCCACGAAGCCTTTGGCCCGGTGGTCAGCCTGTTTCGCTTCACCGACCTCGACGAGGCCATCGACGCCGCCAATCGCGCCGACTACGCGATCCACGCCGCGATCTTCACCGAATCGCTCCGTCATGCGCGTCACGCCGCGCGGCGGCTGCGCGTCGCCGGGGTGATGATCAATGATTCGACCGATTACCGCCTCGACGCCATGCCTTTTGGCGGCGCCGGGCGGGGCAATATGGGACGCGAGGGCGTGCGCTTTGCCGCGCGCGAAATGTCCCAGACGAAGGTAATATGCTTCCATGATGCTTGATGTGACCCCGATAGCAATCGCTGAAACCCCCGACCGCGCCTGGTGTGAGGCGATGGACCGTGCGGACCCGCTGGCGCCGCTGCGCGAGCAGTTCGTCCTGCCTGAAGGGATGCTCTATCTCGACGGCAATTCGCTCGGCGCGATGCCCAAGGCGGCGAGCGCCCGCGCGCTCGATGTGGTGACGCGCGAATGGGGCACCGACCTCATCAAAAGCTGGAACAGCGCCGGCTGGTTCGACCTGCCGGTGCGGCTGGGCGACAAGCTCGCACCGCTCATCGGTGCCGGGGCGGGCGAGGTCATCGTCTGCGATTCGACCAGCCAAAATCTGTTCAAGGTGCTGTCGGCAGCGGTCGCGATGCGCCCCGACCGCAGCGTGCTGATCCTCGAAGGCAGCAATTTTCCGACCAACAATTATATCGCCGAAGGCGTCGCCGCCGCGACCGGCGGGCGCGTTACTGTGCGCTTGTGCGAGAAGGACGAGATTGCCGACGCGATCGACGAGAACACGATCGCCGTCGCGATCACCCATGTCCATTATAAGAGCGGGCATATCCACGACATGGCGGCGATCACCGCGCGCGCGCAGGCGGCGGGGGCGCTCGCGATCTGGGACCTGTGCCACAGCGCGGGCGCGATGCCGGTCGAACTCAATGGCTGCAATGCCGATTTCGCGGTCGGCTGCACCTATAAATATCTGAACGGCGGTCCCGGCTCGCCTGCTTTCCTGTTCGTCGCGGCGCGGCATCAGGGCGATGCGCATCAGCCCGTCACCGGCTGGTGGGGGCATGCCGCGCCTTTCGCCTTCGAACCCGGCTATCGCCCGCAAGCGGGGCTGCGTCAGTTTCTGATCGGCACCCAGCCGATCCTGTCGATGACGCTCGCCGAAATCGGGCTCGATATTCATCTGTCGGCCGACATGGCGACGATCCGCGCCAAGTCGATGGCGCTGACCGACCTCTTCATCCGCCTCGTCGAGCAGCGCTGCGCGGGCCATGGCTTCACGCTGGCGTCGCCGCGCGATGCCGCGGCGCGTGGTAGCCAGGTTTCCTTTGCGCACGCCGACGGCTATCCGATCATGCGCGCGCTGATTGCCGCCGGCGTGATCGGTGACTTTCGTGCGCCCGACACGGTTCGTTTCGGCTTCACCCCGCTCTATGTCGGCTATGCCGACGTCTGGGATGCGGTCGAACGTCTGGTGGCGATCATGGACGGCGATATCTGGAAACTACCCGAGCATCAGGCACGCGAAGCGGTCACTTGAGCGAAGGGCGAGGGGGAATGGCGATGGACGAACAAGCCTATGTGGACCGCGAGGCGGGGCTCGAACGCGGGCTGACCAAGGCGCAGATCACGATGATCGGCCTCGGCGGCGCAATCGGCACCGGCCTGTTCATGGGGTCGGGGATCGCGATCGGCTATGCGGGGCCCGCCGTCCTCATCAGCTTTGGCATCGCAGCGCTGATCGCGGTGATCATGGTGTTCAGCCTGTCCGAAATGGCGGTGGTTCACCCGACCGCGGGATCGTTCGGCACCTATGCCGAAATCTACCTCGGCCCGATGATGGGCTTCATCGTCCGCTATACATACTGGATCCAGCAAGTGTTGCTGATCGGCAGTGAGGCGGTCGCGGTCGGCATTTATATGAGCTGGTGGTATCCCGATACGCCGGTGTGGATGTGGGCGATCGGCAGCGCTGCGGTCGTCGTCTGGGTCAACACCCGCGCGGTGCATAATTTCGGATCGGTCGAATATTGGCTGACCGTGATCAAAGTGTCGGCGATCATCGGTTTCATCATCGTCGGGCTCAGCCGGATTTTTGGCGTCGTCGGCGATCCCATCGGCCTTCACAATGTCACCGGTCTGGCCGGCGGCTTTCTGCCCAATGGCTTCTCGGGTGTGTGGATGGCGGTGCTGATGGCGCTATTTTCCTTCATGGGGCTGGAGTTCGTCGTCGGCACCGCGAGCGAAGCGAAGGATCCGAAGACCGCGATCCCGGCGGCGCTGCGCACGATGGCGGCGCGCCTTTTCATCTTTTACATTCTCGCGCTGTTCATCATCGTCGCTTTCATGCCGTGGACCGAGACCGGGGCGAAGGTCGTCACCGAAAGCCCGTTCGTGAAAATGTTCGCGAGTGCGGGGATTCCCTATGCGGCGGGCATCATGAACTTCGTAGTCGCCTCGGCGGCACTGTCGGCGATGAACACCAGCATCTACCTCGGCTCGCGCATGCTCTTCTCGCTCGCGCGCGGTGGCTATGCGCCGCGCGCCTTTGGCGAACTTAATGCGCAAAAGGTGCCGATGCGCGCGACGATCGTCACCGGCGTCGGCATTCTTGCCGCCGCCTCGGTGTCGATCCTGACCCCGCTCGCCTATAATTATCTGTTCGGGATCGTGCTGTTCGGCGGGCTGCTCGTGTGGAGCACCATATTGGTCAGCCATCTTCGCTTTCGCCGCCATCATCACGGCGCGGACCTGCCGGTGCGGATGCCGTTTTTTCCTTATGCCCAGATACTGGGGTTGGTACTGCTCGCCGCGATTACGGTGACGATGGCGCTCGACACCGATTTTTGGCAGACGGCGGTGATTGCGGGCGTGCCGTGGCTGGTCATTATCTCGATCGCCTATTTGATCTGGCGGCGCGTTTCGCGTGGATCGGCCGCCGCCAGCTAATCCTGCTCCATCTCGCTGCGGATTTCGGCCGCTATTTCATGGATCACCCCCATGAAATAGCGGACCGCAGCCGACATCTCGACATTCGCGTGGGTTGTGGCCCCGATCCGTGAGCTTGCGCCCTCCAGCGTGACCGGTAGCGCGACCAGCCCCGCCTGGCCGATGCCGACCTGGTGCGGCATCGCGGCGAGCATGTCGGTGCTCTTCAGCAGCGCATGATTGGTCAGGATCGACACCGATTCGATCACGTCGCGCGGCGGTTCCAGCCCTTCGTGGCGAAAGGCATGATCGATCTGGCGGCGCAGCGACGTCTGCGTCGGCGGCATGACCCACGCCTGATCGACGAGATCGGCAAGCGTCAGCGCCGCGCGCTGAGCCAGCGGGTGGTCGGCGCGCACCATGATCGACACGGTGTCGAGATAAAGCACCTCCTGCGTCAGGCCTTCGCGCTCGCGATATTCGGGCAGGCGTCCCAGAACCACGTCGATGTCGCCGGTGCGGAGGGCGGGCATCAGCCGGTCGATCGTACCCTCGGCCACCGTCACCGCGATGCCCGGCCGCTGCTGGCGCAGCCGCGCGAGGGCGCGGGGCAGGAGCGACGTCGATGCCGCGAGCAATGTCCCGACATGGACGCGGCCCGACAGCCCTTCTTCGAGCGACTGCAATTCCTCGCCCGCATGGCGCAGCTGGGTCAGAATCAGCTTGGCATGTTTGATCATCACCTTGCCGAAATCGGTCGGGGTCACCCCGCGCGACGACCGGTCGAACAGCTGGACGCCCAGCGCGTCCTCGAGCTCCTTGATGCTCTTGGTCGCGGCGGGCTGAGCGATGTTCAGCGCCTGCGATCCTTTCAGCACCGTGCCTTCGTCGGCGATCGCGGTGAGCAGGCGCAACTGGCGCAGCTTCAGCCGGCCGAGCAGGAAGTTATCGTGAAATTTTGGCATGAAGCTCCCCCGTCTGCGTTGGGAACGCTATAACCTTTTTATAATAGCGAGGGCAAGTCTCGGGATTATTGTTGATAGCTGACCCCGGTTACTCAACCTCATGGCCCACACGCCAAAACCGGCTGTGGGCATGACGATTGAACAGGGGTGCGGCGAAAGTCATGACAATAGAGGCTTCACAGCAAATGGCTGTCATCGACATGCACAGCCATTTTTTCCCCGCGATGGATGCCGCCTATCGCGCACGGGCAGAGGCCGATGGCCTGCCGTGGCTTCGCGATGCGGGGGGCGGCAAGGGCTTCATCATGCAGGGGGCGAAGGAGTTTCGCCCCGTCGAGGATATCCTTTGGGATCCGGCACGGCGCGTCGAAGCGCTCGATGAACAGGGCATCGACCTGCAAATCCTGTGCGCGACCCCGATCATGTTCGGTTACAGCCGCCCCGCGGCGGACGCGCTCGACAGCGCGCAGCGCTTCAATGACGAAGCGCTCGCCTTTTGCGGCTACGCCCCGCACCGGATGAAGGCGCTGGCGCAGGTGCCGTTGCAGGACATCGACATGTCGTGCGCCGAGGTCAGCCGCGCGATGGCGACGGGCCATCTGGGCGTCCAGATCGGCAATCATATGGGGCTTCGCAATCTCGACGACGAAGGGATTTTGACCTTCCTCACCCATTGCGCCGATGTCGGCGCCGCGGTGCTGATCCACCCCTGGGACATGATGGCGCGCGAGCGTATGCCCAAATATATGCTGCCCTGGCTGGTGGCGATGCCCGCGGAAACGCAGTTGTCGATCCTGTCGCTGATCCTGTCGGGGGCGTTCGAGCGCCTGCCGAAGAATCTGCGTATCTGCTTCGGTCATGGCGGCGGCAGCTTTGCCTTCCTGCTCGGCCGCGTCGAGAACGCGTGGAAGCATCGCGATATCGTGCGCGTCGATTGCCCGCAGCCGCCCTCGACCTATGTCGACCGTTTCTTTGTCGATTCAGCGGTGTTCGATCCGCGCGCGCTCAGCCTGCTGATCGACGTGATGGGCGAGGATCGCGTCCTGCTCGGCTCCGACCATCCTTTCCCGCTGGGCGAGCAGGATATCGGCTCGCTCGTGCGCGGGCACGACGGCCTGTCGGGCGCGCAGAAGGCGAAGATCCTGAGCGGCAATGCGAAGGCGTTTCTGAATCTTTAGCCGTCGTGTTGGCGGTTTTGGGGTGGATTTGAGACAGCCCGCTTCTGAGCAATAATCGTTAGGAAGCGGATATCTGTCGCGCTAGGCTTCTGCCATGAACGAGACCTACCAGGATGCCGAGACACTATGGCCAATCCGCCACGTCATCAGCGCCGGAGGGTTGTTCGGCGTCGGCTTCGCAAGCGGCTCAGATCTGTTATTGATAGCGACCCACGATGGTAGGGGCGTTGTCAATTGTATCTCCGGAGAACTGGTCGCGCGTGATCGCGACCCTGCGTTTCCGTTCGATGAAGACAGCCGCATGGCGGAGGGGATTGGTCCGATGGTGGGCCAAGAAATTCTTATCGCTGGCGAAGTCTACGGTGGCGTTTTGCCGCGAGAAACAGGCGATGGCTGGCGGTTGAAGAGTGAGCTTTCGAATAGCAGCGACGATATAGTCCGGTTGATCGCTCCACTCGGCACAGCTTGCGAGCCGCGCGTATTCACTGGCTTCGTTCCAGAAATTAGAGTGTTCGGATTTTCACCGACGGGACGCTCCTTTGTCATCGGAACCGGAGCTGAGGTTTTCACCTTCGCCCGCTAACGACGGCTTGCGGGCGTCGATGCCTCTATGCTCAACGACGACAGATGGTCGTTAGCTGCCATTTCCAATTCGTCACCCCGGACTTGATCCGGGGTCTATGACTTCAACGCTGCTGTGGATCCCGGATCAAGTCCGGGATGACGAGGAAGGCGGGGGCGGCTTTCGGTCGTAACCTGGCGCTCTGGACCACGCTTGTGCCGGGGAGCAGTCAGTTTCATTTGAAATTAGCCACATGTGCAAAGGATTTTCTGCGCATGTTCCCCAAATCAAAAGGCCGCCCGAGCATGATGCTCTGACGGCCTTTTGATTTTCGCGACGGGAGGATTAAGCCGCCGGCGGATTGCCCTTATAGCTTTCGGTGCCTGCCCAGCCGCGTTCGGACACGTCGACCATCACGCTCTCGGGACCGGTCATCTTATATTCGGCATTATCCTTGGCCGGGTTCTTGCCAAGGCCCTGCGCCAGATTGACGTCGTGGCGCGGCGCATAGCCCGAATTTTCGAAGCGCTCGACGACCGCGTTGATGTCGTCGCACTGAAAACCGATGTGGTGCAGCCCGGTATAGCCTTCGGGAAATTCCATGCCCGCAGCGGGGCGGTTCTTGAAGCAGAGCAGTGCGATATTGATGTGGCCGTCGGTCACATAATATCCGCGCGCGTTGCGGCTGTCGATTTTGCCGGCGAGGGTCCAGCCGAGGACGTCGGTGAAGAAGCCGACCGAATTGTCGGGGTCGGCGGATGCGATCGCCACATGGCGCAGGCGGGTGGTCATAGGATTGGCCTTTCTTTAGGGAAATCAGGTTCCGATACGGATGGGGCTAACGAGGTCATTCAGCGCGGCAACGATGCTTTGCGCGGTGATCCGGCCGGTGCCGGGATTCTCGTCGGTCGGAATATTCTCGATGATGAGCTCGAGCCGCGCGCTGTCGGAATCGACGACGATGCGGTGTGTGTTGCGTTCGAGCGCAGGGTCGGCCCAGATTTCGAGGCGCGTCCGTTCGGGCCCCACGCCCGCCATACCCAGCGCTGCCGCGACATTGACATTGGCGGGGAAGGCGAGGGCGCCTTCTCGCGCGCTGCCTTCGAAAATCTTGAGCGGTTCGGTCAGCGCCGACAGGTCGATCTTGTTGCGGACGACATGTTCGGCCTTGACCAGCGACTTGACCGGCTTGCGCGTCACCATCGTTACCGAATGAATGGTGCCGATCGCCGCCGCGCGCACCGCGTCGAGCCCGAGCAGCGCGCCGGTTGCCAATATGATGCGTCCGCCATGCGCCCGCGCCAGATCGGCCGCCTCGGGCCATTGCATCAGCGCCGCGCCGCTGACCGTGACCAGCGTCTTGCCGGCGCGCAGCGTCGTCTCGGCGATATCGCGAAAGGCTGCGGTCGGTGCGCAATCGACGAGGACGTCGGACGCGGCGATGAGGTCGGCGGTGTCCAAGATGGGAACCGGCTGTTGCAGCCGTGCCATCGCGGTCTCGGCGCGCGTGCGGTCGCCAGCGGATACCGCCGCCAGCGTCAGCGGCAATGCGCTTGCTTCGATATGGCGCGCGACAACGCGGCCGATGGTGCCGAACCCGGCTATGCCCACTTTGATCATGTCTGCGGCGCTAAAGCGTCGCTGCTATATGCGATAATATCCTTTGGCCGCTTCGCTATCCCGGAATGGATATAGAAGGCGCGACCGGCAATTGTATATGTTTTTGATTATATAAAGACCTGTTTTCTATCTTTGACTGCATATCGGTCGCCCCGCAATATCACGCTGATTTTGGGGGATCCGATGCACGAACTTTTGAGCCACGAACTGCTGACGTTGACGGTGATGATGTTGTTGACCGGTGCGGTGGGCGGCGTGATTGCCGGGATGCTCGGCGTCGGCGGCGGGATTGTCATTGTGCCGGTGCTCGACCTTGTGCTGGCGACGCTGGATGTCGATTCCTCGGTGCGGATGCACGTTACCGTCGCGACCTCGCTGGCGACGATCATCCCGACCGCGATTTCCTCCTCGCGCGCGCATAATGCCAAGGGCGCGGTCGATCACGACCAGCTGAAGCGCTGGGGCGCTGCGATCTTCCTCGGCGCGATCGCGGGGGTGCTGCTGGCATCGCGCGTGACCGGCGATGAGCTGTCGGCGGTTTTCGGCATCGTCGCGCTGCTCGTCGCGATCAAGATGCTGTTGCCGCTTGAGGGCAAGCATATTGCCGAAGCGATCCCGAGCGGGCCCGCCGGGCAGCTCATCCCTTTCACCATCGGCGGGATTTCCAGCATGATGGGGATCGGCGGCGGTACGCTCAGCGTCCCGATCATGACCTTGTTCAATTTCCCGATCCACCGCGCGGTCGGGACTGCGGCGCTGTTCGGCCTGCTGATCAGCGCTCCGGCGACCGTCGCCTTCGTCATCGCGGGTTGGAATGTCGAGGGACTGCCCCCGGGCAGCCTCGGCTATGTCAATCTGATCGGCCTCGCGATCATTGCGCCGGTTTCCTATTTCACCGCACCTTGGGGCGCGCGGATCGCGCATGCGCTGTCGAAGCGGCACCTGAGCATCTTGTTCGGCCTGTTCCTCGCCGTGGTCGCGGCGCGGATGCTGATCCGGGCCTTTGGTTGAATGCCATGCCCGACGCGCCAACCCCACGTGCAGAAGACAGGCTCGATCGCCGCACCGCAATCGCGCGGATCAGCGCCGGCCTCGCGCTCGGTCTGGCCGCGCCAGCCCATGCCCGCATTTTTCAGAAGGATGTTCGACCTATGACCTGGTTTGCCCTCGCTACCCGCGCCACCCCCGACGGGCCGCGCCCGACGATCAAGGTCGGCGACGCCTTCCACGATCTGCACGACACCGCCGCCGCGCATGGGTTTGCTGCGGTCGCGGGCGATGTCACAACGATCATCCGCGACTGGGAAGCCCGGCGCGAAGGCCTGTTCGGGCTCGCCCGTGCGCTGGAAAGTGCCTCGGGCTCTGCCATAGCGGCACCGGCACTCCAGACGCCGTTCGAACCCCGCCGCATCTTCGGCGCGGCATCGAATTTTATCGAACATGCCGAGGAAATGCAGACCAAGCTCGCCGCGAAGGCCGACAGCGAACCCTATATCTTCCTGAAGACCGTCGAGAGCGTCGTCGGTCCCGACGAGACGGTGATTGTCCCGCCGCAGGTGTCGCGCCCCGACTGGGAGGTCGAACTGGGGGTCGTGCTGGGCCGCGAGGGCAAGGATGTCGCGGTCGATGCGGCGCATGATCTGATCGCGGGCTATACTATCGTCAACGACGTCTCGGCGCGCGACCGCACCCGGCGCACCGACTTTCCCTTCTCGCACGACTGGTTCCGCGGCAAGAGTTTCGACAGCTTCACCCCGCTTGGCCCGGTGTTCGTGCCGCGCGACTGCCTCGGCGATCCGCACGCGATCCGGCTGGGCCTCAACGTCAATGAGGAAGCGATGCAGGACGGCAATACGTCCGAGATGATCTTTAACATCTATGAACAGATCGCTTATCTCTCGACGATCCTGCGGCTGCGTCCCGGCGACCTGATCGCCTCGGGTACCCCTGCGGGCGTCGGCATGGGGCGCGGCGTCTTCCTGAAAGACGGCGATGTGATGACCGCTTGGGTCGATGGGGTCGGCGAACTCGCCAATCCCGTGTCGGCGCCGCATCTGCCGCGGGGGGCGTGACGATGGCCGCCTTCAGTCGCAAATCGCTCATCGCGCCGGTCCTTGTCGTTGCGGCGATCGCCGGGGCCACTTTGTGGAGCATGTCGGGTGGCGGCGCTGCGCCCAAGACCGCGCAGCAAGAGGCCGCGCGCACGGTCCGTTACAACATGGCGTGGCTGCCGCAGGGAAGTCAGGCGGGCATCTTCGTCGCGATCGACAAGGGCTATTTCGCCGACGCCGGGCTGAACGTCGAACCCGTGCGCGGGTTTGGCGGTATCCGCACCGCGAACGAGCTTGATCAGGGTATGTTCGAATTTGCCTATGTCGATCCGCTGTCGGTCGCGCTCAATCGCGCGAAAGGTGGCGCGGTACGGATGGTCGGCGGCATCAACATGCGGTTCCCCGCCGGTGCCTGCTTCGTCAAGGAACGGCACAAGGTTTCGAAGCCCGCCGATCTGGCCGGCCTGCGTTTCGGCGCCGGGCAATCGTCGGCGGTTCAGGCGCTGCTTCCCGCGTGGCTGGAGGGCAATGGCGTCGATCCGTCGCGCGTCGAACAGATCCAGCTCGACCCGGCGATCGTCGTCTCGTCGCTTGTCGAGGGACGGATCGACGCCGCCGAATGCTGGCTCGGCAATTCGCTGGCCTTGTTCGACAAGGCGGCGAAGGCGAAGGGGGTGACGATCGGGCGCATCGCCTATGCCGATTACGGGCTCGACGTGTACGGCAGCGGCTTCGCAACGCGCGACGCGCTGATCGAGAAAGATCCTGAAGTCGTCCGTGCCTTCCTCGCGGCGGCCTATCGCGGTTATGCCGATATGGCGCGCGATCCGAAGGCGGCGCTCGTCACGATCCGCAAACATTATCCGCTGCTCGACGAAGCGGTGACCGAACGCCAGATCCGCGAGACGGTTGAGCTGATGGCGGCCGAAGGTGGCTCGCAGCAGCTCAAGCCCGAGAAGATCGCGCGCACCGTCACCACCCTACAGGCGGGCGGCCAGCTCAAGGGTTTCGACCAGTCGGCGTCGCTGTTTACCAACGACTTCGTGCCCACGGGGAAGCAGCCATGACCGATCCTGCCGCCTATCGTCCGCGCCCGACCCGGCTCGGCCACCTCGTCCTCAAGGTGCGCGACATCGACCGCTCGCTGGCCTTTTATACCGAGATCGTCGGGCTCGAAGTCTCCGACTGGATCGATCACAATATGGTCTTCCTGCGCGCGGGCGAGGATCATCATGATCTGGCGCTGCTCCAGCTGCCGCCGGGGCATAGCGCAATCCCCGAGGGCCATTATCCCGCGGTCGAGCATTTCTCCTATCGCCTCGAAACGCTCGACGAGATGGAGAAGGTCGCGGCGATGCTGATCGCGCGCGGCGTTCCCATCGACCGCGGGATCGGCAAGCATGGGCCGGGCGCGAACAGCTTCCTCGTGTTCCGCGACCCCGACGGCAATAATGTCGAATTTTACACCGACATGACGCGGATCGACGCCGATCATCCTTACGCCCCGTCGGTGTGGGACGGAAAGCAGCTCGAAACCTTCGACCGCTGGAACCTCGAACATTTCCTCGTCGCACCGCCCGCGCGCATTCAGGCGCTGATCGACCGGGAGGAGGGCAAATGAAGGCACTGTTCAATCGCGACACGGCGATCAGCGTCGGCTTTTTTGCGCTGCTCGGGCTGGCGTGGGAATTTGGCGTCCGCTGGTCGGGGGTTCAATCCTATCTGCTGCCACCACCGAGCGCGATCGCCGCTGAACTCTGGCAATCGCGCGGACCGATCTTGTCGCAGAGCCTCGTCACGCTGACCGAGGTGTTCTGGGGCTTCATCATCGCGGTGGCACTCGGCGTGCCGATCGCGGCGCTGATCTATTTCTCGCGCACCGCGAAGCGCACCGTCTATCCGCTGTTCGTCGCGCTGCAGAGCATTCCCAAGATCGGGCTCGCGCCGCTGATCGTTGTCTGGTTCGGTTACGGGCTGACGTCGAAGCTGATCATGGCGTTTCTCTTCGCCTTTTTCCCGATCATCATCTCGACCCTCGGCGGGCTCGCGAGCACCCCGGCGCATCTCGAAGAGCATTTCCGCGCGCTGCGCGCCACCCCGATGCAAAGCTTCTGGCGGCTGCGCGTCCCGGCGGCGCTGCCGAGCTTCCTCGACGGCTGCAAGGTCGCGATGCCGCTCGCCGTCATCGGCGCGGTGGTCGGCGAATTTGTCGGCTCGAACGACGGGCTCGGCAATCTCATCCTGACCGCATCGGGGTCGGGCCACACGACCTTGACCTTTGCGGCGCTGATCGCGGTGACGGTCTTGTCGCTCCTTCTTTTCTACGGCGTTGCCTATTGGGAACGCTTCATCTGGTGGCGGGCAGCATGAGCGCGGTGATCTCCATGGCCGGCGCCGGCAAGGCGTTCGACGGCCGCAAGGTGCTGGACAAGGTCAGCGCGGATATTGGCGCGGCCGAGTTCGTCTCGGTGCTCGGCCCCTCGGGCTGCGGCAAGAGCACGCTTTTGCGGCTGATCGCGGGCTTAATCCCCTTTGAGGAAGGAAGCATCCGCTTCAACGACAAGGAGGTCGTCGAGCCGACGGCGGATATGGGCTTCGTCTTCCAGACGTCGAACCTGCTGCCGTGGCTCAACGTCCGCGACAATCTGATGCTCGGGGTCGATCTCGACCCCGCGGCGGAGCGCCCCGACGCCGCCGCCTTCGCCGACCTTGTGGAGACATTGGGCCTGACGGGGTTCGAGGCGAGCCACCCGCATCAGCTGTCGGGCGGGATGCGGCACCGCGTCGCGATCGGTCAGGCGCTGGCACGCAATCCGCAGGTCTTGTTGATGGACGAGCCATTCGGGGCGCTCGATGCGCTGACGCGCGACCGGCTCAACATGGAATTGCTGCGCATCTGGCAGCGCGATCGCAAGACGGTGGTGCTCGTCACGCACAGCATTTCCGAAGCGGTGCTGCTGTCCGACCGCGTGCTGGTGATGTCGGAACGGCCCGGGACGATCATCGAGGATGTCCGCATCGACCTGCCGCGCCCGCGCGACCCCAGTGTCACGCGCGAGGATCCGGCGTTCGGCGACTATGTCGTCCGGCTGAGCAAATTAATGGGAGTAGCATGATGATAAGCGGGGTCGTGGCGACCGAAGGCGCCGAAATCTATTATCAGACCCACGGTCAGGGGCCGGCGGTGGTGCTGGCGCACGGGATCGGCGGCAATCATGCGATCTGGTATCGCCAGATCGACGCGCTGGCGCGATCGAACCGCGTCATATTGTTCGACCATCGCGGCTTCGGCCTGTCGCGCGACCTCGATGGGCGCGGACGCGATGCCTTTGTCGATGATTTGACGGCGCTGCTCGACCATCTGGGCGAGGAAAAGGTCGCGCTGGTCGGCCAGTCGATGGGCGCGGGGACATGCATCGGTTTCGCGCACCGCGCGCCCGAACGGGTCGCGGCGCTGGCGATCTGCGACAGTCTGCACGGCATAGAAGAGAATGACGCGGTGAAGGCGATCATGGATACTGCCCGCGCGCAGGCGGGGGGGCTGGACCAGATCGACCGCGTGCTCGGCACGGGGGCCCCGCGCGAGCTCGCGATGCTTTATTCGCAGATCGCGAGTTTCAACGCCGTCGACCGCCACAGTCTGACGGGGCGCTTCGAGGCGCGGCCCGCCGCCGACCTCGGTGGCAAGGGATTTCCGATCCTCTTCCTCTGCGGCGTCGACGATGTGATTTTCCCGATCGAGGCGGTGCGGCTCGTCCAGAGCGAGGTCGCGGGTTCGTTCCTTGTCGAGGTGAATGAGGTCGGTCACTCGGCTTTCCTCGAGGCGCCGGTGCAGTTCAACGATACGCTGCTTTCGCTGCTCCAGATGGCGGGCCATGTCGGCAAGGGCGGTGCGGTGCACAGCAACACCGCGGGCTATGTGCGCGTCGGGGACGAGGCATGACGACGGCCGGCTATCCCTTCGCAGCGCGTGAAATCCGCAATTATGTCGACGGGGCCTTCGCCGCGACGGGCGCGCATTTCGACAATGTGAACCCGGTGACGGGCGAAGTCGCGGCGCGCGTGTCGCTCGCCGACCGGGCGCTCGTCGACCGCGCGGTCGCGGCGGGCCGCCGCGCGCTCAAGGGGCCGTGGGGCAAGATGTCGCAGGCCGAACGGTGCAAGCTGCTCGTCCGCGTCGCCGAGGGGATCGAGGCGCGCTTCGACGAATTTGCCGCGGCCGAGATCGCCGACACCGGCAAATCGCTGCATCAGGCGCGGACGATCGATATTCCGCGCGGCGCCGCCAATTTCCGTACTTTCGCGGCATTGGCCGAGGCGCGCGCGATGCCGAGTTTCCGCACCGACCTGCCCGATGGGCGCAGCGCGATCAACTACGCCATCGCGCGCCCGCTCGGCGTCGTCGCGATCATTTCGCCGTGGAACCTGCCGCTGTTGCTGATGACCTGGAAGGTCGCACCCGCGCTCGCCTGCGGCAATGTTGTCGTCGTGAAACCCAGCGAAGAAACGCCCTCGACCGCGACGTTGCTCGCCGAGGTGATGGACGCAGTGGGGGTGCCCCCCGGCGTGTTCAACCTCGTCCATGGTTTCGGCGCCGATTCAACGGGCGAATGGCTGACCGCCAATCCCGACATCGACGCGATCACCTTCACCGGCGAGTCCGCGACCGGCGGCGCGATCATGCGCGTCGCGGCGGCGGGGGTGAAGCCGGTGTCGTTCGAGCTTGGCGGCAAGAATGCCGCGCTGGTCTTCGCCGACTGCGATTTCGACGAGGCGGTGGCGGGAACGGTGCGTTCGGTCTTTTCCAACTGCGGGCAGGTATGCCTGTGCACCGAGCGTATCTATGTCGAGCGGCCGATCTTCGACCGCTTCGTCGCGGCGCTCGCCGAGCGCGCCGAGGCGCTGACCGTGGGCGATCCCTGGTCGGGCGCCGACATGGGGCCGCTGATCTCGCACGGCCATCGCGACAAGGTGCTGGGCTATTACGCCCTCGCGCGCGAAGAGGGCGCTACGGTGGTGACCGGCGGTGGTGTGCCTGAACTGGGCGGTGCGCTGGACAAGGGGGCCTTTGTCCAGCCGACCATATTGACTGGCCTTGGCGAGGATGCGCGCTGCGTGCGCGAGGAGATTTTCGGTCCGGTGTGCCACATCGCTCCCTTCGACCGCGAGGACGAGGCGATCGAAATGGCGAACGACAGCGCCTATGGTCTTGCTGCGGCGATCTGGACGCGCGACGTGGGGCGGGCGCACCGCGTCGCGGCACAGATGGAAACGGGCATCGTCTGGGTCAATGAATGGTTCCTGCGCGACCTGCGCACACCGTTCGGGGGCATGAAATTATCGGGTATCGGGCGCGAGGGCGGCGAACATTCGCTGGGCTTCTATTCGGAGCCGACCAATATCTGTGTGAAACTTTAGGGAAGAGGCGACATGGCCGACATTATCGCAATCGCTGCAAGGCTCGACGACGCCGCGCGCGAAGCGCGGGCGATCCCGCAAATAACGGGCGAGGAGGGCGAATTGTCGCTCGCCGACGCCTATGAAATCCAGCGCGCCGCGATCGACCATCGGCTGGCGCGCGGTGCGACACTGGTTGGCGTGAAGATGGGTTTCACCAGCGAAGCCAAGATGGTGCAAATGGGGCTGAAGGATCAGATTTGGGGGCGTTTGACCTCCGACATGGTCGTGCCGAACGGCAGCGCAATCGACCGCGCGCGCTTCATCCATCCGCGCGTCGAGCCCGAGGTTGCCGTACGGCTGAAGGCGCCGCTGACCGGCGAAGTGACGCGCGAGGAAGCGCTGGCGGCGGTCGATGCCGTCGCTGCGGCGCTCGAAATCATCGACAGCCGGTACGAGAATTTCCGTTTCGCGCTCGGCGATGTGATCGCCGACAACGCCTCCTCTTCGGCTTTTGTCGTCGGTCCCTGGCTGGCCGCGGATACCGATGTTGGCGATGTTGCGATGGCGATGCGCGTCGACGATGCGGTCGCCGAAACCGGGTCGAGCGCCGCGATCCTGGGCGACCCGATCCGTTCGCTGGTCGCGGCGGCACGGCTGGCGGGCGCGGCGGGGCTGGTGCTCCAGCCGGGCTGGACCGTGATGCTGGGCGGCGCGACCGCTGCGGCGGCGATCGGCGCGGCGCGCACGGTGTCGCTCGACGCCGGGCATCTGGGCCGGGTGGGTTTCACAATCGAAGGCGGTGCGGCATGAGCGGGGCCAAAAATGATGGGGGACGGGTGATACCCGGCAAGGCGCGCCCGCGCGGCCGCTTTCCGCACTATCGCCGCGCCGGCGATTTCGTCTTTGTGTCGGGCACAAGCTCGCGCCGCGCCGACAATAGTTTCGCGGGCGCCTCGGCCGACGAATTTGGCACGGTCAGCCTCGACATTGACGAACAGACGCGCGCGGTGATCGAGAATATTGCCGCAATCCTTGCCGATGCCGGCGGATCGCTCGCCGATGTCGTCGATGTGACGAGCTTCCTCGTCAACATGAATGACTTTGGCGGCTATAACGCCGTTTACGCGGAATATTTTGACGAAGCCGGCCCGGCGCGCACGACCGTCGCCGTCCACCAGCTTCCCCATCCGCACCTGCTGATCGAGATCAAGGCGACCGCCTTCATCCCGCGCGCCGACACGATTTGAGAGAGGATAGCGCTCATGCTGACCTATGGACTGCCCTTTAACTTCCGCGAATGGATCGCGGAGCATCGCGACGTGCTGAAGCCCCCCGTGGGCAATGCGCAAATCTGGGAGGATGCCGATTTCATCGTCACCGTCGTTGGCGGTCCCAACCAGCGCAGCGACTATCATGTCGATCCGCTGGAGGAGTTTTTCTACCAGCTCGAAGGCGACATGAATTTGCGGCTGTGGACCGACGAGGGCCCCAAGGATATGCCGATCCGCGAAGGCGACATCTTCCTGTTGCCGCCGAACGTCCCGCATTCGCCGCAGCGCCCCGTCGCGGGCAGCGTCGGGCTGGTGATCGAGCGCAAGCGTCCCGACGGGCTGATCGATGCCTTCCAATGGTATTGCGACGGGTGCGGCGCCATCGTCCACCGCGTCGAGGTCCAGCTCAAAAGCATCGTGCGCGACCTGCCGCCGCTGTTCGAGGCCTTCTACGCCAGCGAGGAATTGCGCACCTGCGGTGGCTGCGGCGCGGTCCACCCGGGCAAATCTGCTCCGCCGGCGGCGGACTGACGCGATGACGATCAGCCATGAAGCCGTCGCCCGCCGCCTGCGCGATGCCTATTCGGGCGGCGCCATCGCGCCGCTGCGCGATGCGCTCGAGCCGACCGACGTCGACGGCGCCTATGCGGTGCAAACGATCAACACGCGCTATTGGGAAGCGCAGGGGCGGCGGATTGTCGGGCGCAAGGCCGGGCTGACGGCGAAGGCGGTCCAGACCCAGCTCGGCGTCGATCAGCCCGATTTCGGGGTGCTGTTCGACGATATGCGGATCGCCGATGGCGGCCACCTCGACCCCGCGCGCACGCTTCAGCCCAAGGCCGAGGCCGAGATTGCCTTCATCCTCGGCGCCGACCTTCCCGATGCCGATACGGGCGTCGAGCAGGTCGCGGCTGCCGTCGCCAGCGTCCACGCCGCGATCGAAATCGTCGACAGCCGCATCACCGACTGGAAAATCAGTTTTGCCGACACCGTCGCCGACAATGGCTCGTCGGCCTTTTTCGTTCTCGCCGATGCGGGGCTTACGCTCGCCGGGCTCGACCTCGAAGGCGCGGCGATGGAGATGCTCATCAATGGCGCGGTCGTCTCGACTGGAGTCGGCGCCGCGGCGCTGGGCAATCCGCTCAACGCTGCAGCCTGGCTCGCGCAGACGCTCGCGGCGCGCGGCGAGCCGCTGAAGGCGGGCGATATCTTGCTCGCGGGCGCGCTGGGACCGATGGTCGCGTTGGCGCCGGGCGATCATGTCGAAGCGAAGATCGCCGGTATCGGCGTGTGCCGCTTTTCCTACGCAAAGGGTTGATACGGTGACCAAGACCAAAGTGGCGATCATCGGATCGGGCAATATCGGCACCGACCTGATGATCAAGGTGATGCGCCTGTCGAAGACCCTCGAAATGGGCGCCTTCGTTGGCATCGATCCCGAATCCGACGGGCTGAAACGTGCCGAACGGCTGGGCGTAGCAATCACTGCCGAAGGCCTCGACGGGCTGATCGCGCTGCCGGGCTTTGCCGACATCGCCATCGTCTTCGATGCGACCTCGGCGGGCGCGCACAAGCGCCACAGCGAGGTGCTGATCGCGCACGGCAAGCGCGTGATCGACCTGACCCCGGCGGCGATCGGGCCCTATACCATCCCGCCGGTCAACGGCGACGCGCATCTGGATGCGCCCAACGTCAATATGGTGACCTGCGGCGGGCAGGCGACGATCCCGATCGTCGCGGCCGTCAACCGCGTCGCCAAGGTCCATTATGGCGAGATCGTCGCGTCGATCGCGTCGAAAAGCGCCGGTCCCGGCACCCGCGCGAACATCGACGAGTTCACCGAGACGACCAGCCAGGCAATCGTCGATGTCGGCGGCGCGGCGCGGGGCAAGGCGATCATCGTCCTCAATCCCGCCGAACCGCCGCTGACCATGCGCGACACCGTTTACTGCCTCTGCGACGATGGCGACCGCACCGCGATCCGCCAGTCGGTTGAGGCGATGGTGGCCGAGGTTCAGTCCTACGTCCCCGGTTATCGGCTCAAGCAGGCGGTGCAGTTCGAAAGCATCGGCAGCAACGCGCCGCTGCATATCCCCGAAATGGGCGGCAGCTTCACCGGCCTGAAGGTCAGCGTCTTCCTCGAGGTTGAAGGCGCGGCGCATTATCTGCCCGCCTATGCCGGCAACCTCGACATCATGACCTCGGCCGCGCTGCGGACCGCCGAGAAGATTGCGGAAAGGATGGCTGCATGAGCTTCGATCCCACGACCACCAAACTCTATATTCAGGACGTCACGCTGCGCGACGGGATGCACGCGATCCGCCATCAATATGGGCTGGATCATGTGAAGGCGATCGCCAAGGCACTCGACCGCGCCAAGGTCGATGCGATCGAGGTCGCGCACGGCGACGGGCTTCAGGGATCGAGCTTCAACTATGGTTTCGGCGCCCACACCGACTGGGACTGGATCGGCGCGGTCGCCGAGGTGCTCGAACATAGCATCCTCACGACCTTGCTCCTCCCCGGCATCGGGACGGTGCATGACCTGAAACGCGCCTATGAGCTTGGCGTGCGGTCGGTACGCATCGCGACGCATTGCACCGAGGCCGATGTGTCGAAGCAGCATATCGAGGCGGCGCGGAACCTCGGCATGGACGTCTCGGGCTTCCTGATGATGAGCCATATGTCGGCGCCCGACGCGCTCGCGAGCCAGGCCAAGCTGATGGAAGATTATGGCGCCCACTGCGTCTATGTCACCGACAGCGGCGGCGCGATGACGATGGATCAATATGCCGCGCGCCTCGCGGCCTATGACCGGGTGCTGAAGCCCGAGACCCAGCGCGGGGTCCACGCCCACCACAACCTCAGCCTCGGCGTCGCGAACAGCATCGTCGCGGTTCAGAATGGTGCGATCCGCGTCGACGCCAGCCTCGCGGGCATGGGGGCAGGGGCGGGCAATGCCCCGCTCGAAGTCTTCATTGCGGCTGCTGAAGTCCATGGCTGGAACCATGGCTGCGACCTGTTCGCGCTGATGGACGCCGCCGAGGAGTTGGTGCGCCCGCTACAGGACCGCCCGGTGCGCGTCGACCGCGAGACGCTGACGCTGGGCTATGCGGGAGTTTACTCCAGTTTTCTGCGCCATGCCGAGAAAGCGGCGACTGACCATGGGCTGGATACGCGCGCCATTCTTGTCGAACTTGGCCGCCGCAAGATGGTTGGCGGGCAGGAAGATATGATCGTCGATGTCGCGCTGGACATGCTGAAACAATAGGCGTTGTGCCATATTGAGGTTGGCCGGGGCTTCGCCTTAGGGCGCCTTTACCTCACCGAGGTGAAGGCTTGCCCTTTGTGCGGCTCGTCAAGTGGAACTTGCGGCAACGGTCACAGCGATATGTGCGGATCTGCCATTCGGAGCGCCGCACGACGATGAGGGCCTCTTCCTCTGATCGATAGGAAATCTTCTTTAAGCAAATGCTCAGTCGGGTGCGCATATCGTCTCTTTGCCAAAATTCGCGGAGTCCCGAAAGATGCACAGACTGTCCGGCATGAGGAGTGGAGGCCGAACGCGCAGCCCGATCAGCGTTGCTTCTTGGCCGTAGTTGCGGTGAAATCGGGGTCTTTTTTCGCCACCCAATCGACAAATTTGCGGACATTGGGGTTGTCCAGCAGGCCTTCCACATCCATCCCGTGGCGCTGCAGTTCGGAATTGGTGAAATTGGCAATCAGCGTTTGCTGGCAAATAGGGTGCATGGGCACCACATCGCGGCCGCCGCGGCTCTTCGGTACGGGATGGTGCCAGACAATGGTCTTGCCCGTGGGGCGGGCGCAGAGCCAGCAGGATATGATCGCTGCGGGAGTCTCTTCCTCGCGATGCAAATCTCCATAGGGATCATGTTTTGAGTGTTTGCGGGCCATGCGTCTACCTGAATGCCTGAATTGGCCCGGCCCTCCTATAGCGGTGCGATCAACATTACCACATGAGCATCTTCACCTCGGGAGTTCACAATCTGTCCTGTCGCGGGCGATGACGACGTAGAGATTGGGTGCACCCTGCCGGCGGTGCGATTGCGCTAGGTCGATCTATGCGCTCCCGCCCTGCATCCGTTGCCAGTCGGCATAGAGGTTCGTCTGCGTTTCTAGCCGTACCGGGATGTGGCGGATCGTCATCGACTGTTCGGAGAATGGCTTTGCGAGATCGGCATAGATCGCCGCGGTCGAAAGTCCAAAGGGCGCGCCATCGTCATTGTCATAGGCATAGGCGACCTCGCCGATCCCGGCGAGGCGCATCGCCGCCATGCACATCGGGCACGGATGGCCGCTGGCGAAGACCGCGCAGCCTTCGAGGTTGGGCGTCCCCAGTTCCCGGCTCGCGGCGCGGATCGCGCCCAGTTCGGCATGGGCGGTCGGATCGCCGGTGGCGGCGATTTCGTTCACGCCTGTCGCAACGATCACGCCATCCTTGACGACGACGGCACCGAACGGCCGGCCGCCTTTTTGGGCATTGGCATAGGCGAGGGCGATCGCTTCACGGAGGAAATGCCCGGTTTCCGTCTTGCCAAGCCCGGCCATCTTACTGAGCTGCCTCGGCATTCCAGGCGGCGACCCTGGCGCGCGTATCGGCGAGCATGCCGTCGAGCGCGGCCCGGTCGTGCAAGGTGCCGCGCAGGACCACCGCATGGATTGCCCGCGTTGCGGCGATATCCTCCAGCGGATTGCGGTCGAGCAGCACAAGATCCGCGGCCTTGCCGCGATCGACCGAACCATAGTGATCGAGCTTGCCGAACCAGTCGGGGCCGGCGCGTGTCGCAGAGGCCAGCGCTTGCGCCGGGGTCAGGCCTTTTTCGACGAAAAGCGTCAGTTCGTCATGCAGGCCGATCCCGGGATAGTTGAACGAGTTGAGGAAGCCCGCGTCTGTCCCCGCCATGATCGTTACGCCCGCTGCCTGAAGCATCGGCAGCACCGCAGCTTCACGCTCGAAATGCGCGTGGCGCGCCGCGACCGCCGCCGCGTCGACTTTGGCGGCGCGCTCGACGCGCCAGTTGTAGGTCGCGCGAAGTCCCGGTCCGATCAGGCTCAGATAATCGTCATTCTGATGGTCGTCCTGATCGAGATAGGCGATGATCCGCCCGCCGTTCAGCGTTGGTGTTACAAAGACGCGCCTGGCCGCGAGATTGCGATAGGCGGCCATTGCCGTTTCGGGATCAAAGCCCGCGTCGAGGCGGCGGTTGGCTTCGGCGCGATCGATGCGCCCCGCGGCGAAATCGGCGGCAATCGCGGCCTCGTCCTTCACGCCAGCCTTGAACGCATAATCGAGATGCTCGATCGAACTGATCCCGGCATCGACAGCTTGCCTCACCGTCAGTGCCATCGGAATATGCCCCGAAACGCGGAAGCCAGCGGCGCGCGCTTGGCCCACCGCATAAAGGAACAGGTCGGGCGTCAATGCGCTGTCGGTGATCTTTACAAAATCGACATTGAGTGCCTTCAGCCGCGCTACCGCGCTATCGACATCGGTCTGCGATCCCGTTTCGATCGTCCCTTTCCAGACCGGTTTGAGACCTTCGATCTTGGGGCCCGAACTCAGCAAGGTGGGACCGAACAAACTGCCCTCCGCGATTGCACCGCGCCAGCGCAGCACATCGTCGGGAAGATCGCCCGAAGCATCGCGCACCGTCGTGATGCCGTGCGCGACATAGAGCGGGAGCAACGCCTGATTCTCGGCGATCAACTGCGGCCCGCCGCCGAAATGGACATGCATGTCCCACAAGCCGGGGATCAGATAGCGGTTGCCGGCATCGACGGTCCGCCTGGCGGTCCATTGCTTCGCGACCTCGGCGTCGCTGCCCACTGCAACGATTTTGTCGCCCGAGGTCACCACGGCCTGATCCGATAGCAGACGCGCGCGTTCGACATCGACGATGGTGGCGTGACGGATCAATATGTCGGCACGGCCTTTTGCCGCTGCCGGAAGTGGAGCGAGGACAAGCGCTGCAAGCGCGGCGACCAGAAGCGTTCTCATGCGTGGCTATCCCGAACTATGGAGTTACGGGATCTGATAGCGGCGCGTGGAGACATTCTCCAATGCGATGTTTAAATGGATTTCATTTATGTTCATAATGCCGTGATGCTCGACCCTCGCCTTCTTCGCGCCTTCGTCGCCATCGTCGATAGCGGCAGTTTCACGCTGGCGGCTGAACAACTGCACAGCACACAATCGACCATCAGCCAGCAACTGGGACGGCTGGAGCAAGCGGTCGGCCAGATGCTGATCGACCGCGCGGCCCGACCGGTCCGCGTGACCGCATCAGGAGAGCGTCTGGTCGGCTACGCCCGCCGCATCCTCGCGCTCCAGCGCGAGGCCGAAACCGTGCTGGCGGACCGCGCGGGTACGGCGGCGATCCGGATCGGCGTTCCTGAAGATATTGTCACGTCGGCGATGAACCGTATTTTCGCGCATTTCGCAGAGGGGCATCGCGAAGTGCGTCTGGAGGTGACCACGGGGCTGAGCCGCGACCTGAGCCATCGTTTCCGCGCGGGCGAATTCGACATCGTGGTCGTCAAGGAGGAAGCCGCCAGTGCCGATCATCGTGCGACCTTCCCGGAGGCGATGGGCTGGTTCGAAAGTACGGAACGCGTACTTCCATGGTCCGACCCGATCCCGCTTGTGACGTTCCCCGCCGGAGGACTCTATCGCGACGCCATGTTCGAGAGGATCGAGCAGGCGCGCCGTCGCTGGTACATTGCCTTCACCGGCAACAGTCTTGGCAGCGTTCTTGTCGCAGTCGAAGCCGGGCTGGGCATATCGCTACTGCCTAAGGGCGCGGCGGCCGATCACCGGATCAGGCCCTATGCCGACCTTGGCGTGGCGACGCCGATGGTCGCCTCGATCTATGCGTGGGAAAAGGAAGGACCGATCGGGGCGCTCGTCGATCAAATGACGGATGTGCTGGTCGATCGCTTCCATAGCATCGGATGATGTGATGAGCCCTTGGTCGCTGTACGATTTGGACAGCGCCGCGGCGAGTGGTGACGTTGGCCCTGGATAAATGGGCCGGAATTTTGCGCGGGACGCACAACCGGGCGCAAGAAATGTCAAAACTCGTTGCAAGCGGGGCTAAAGCCAGAGGGTATCGGATGCCCTAGATTTTCTCTCAACCGGGCTCGCAGAAGCTCCGATTTTTAGGGAGAAGGATTGTGGCAGCTTTGTCATTTATACGCGCGTCGCTTGCGGCGCTGGCGGTTTCGACATCGACGCTGGCGATGGCGCAGGACGCGCAGCCTGCAGCCGATGGCGCGAGCGACGGCGACATCGTCGTCACGGCGCAACGCCGCGAACAGTCGCTGCTCGACGTGCCGCTGGCGGTCACCGCACTCGGAGGCGATGCGCTGACCGAACGCGGGATCACCAATTCGGCCCAACTGGGCGAAGCGGTTCCCAATCTTCAGATCAACAGCCCCTATGGCAACACCCAGCCGAACTTCTCGCTGCGCGGGATCGGGGTCGCCAACGAATATAACAGCAATCAGGCCTCTCCGGTGGGGGTCTATCTCGACGATGTCTATCTCGCGCCGCGTACCAGCCACGGGATGGGGCTGTTCGACCTCGACCGGATCGAAGTGCTGCGCGGGCCGCAGGGGACGTTGTTCGGCCGCAACACGACCGGTGGCGCAATCAACTTCATCACCAGGAAGCCGGATCTGTCGGGCACCAATGGCTATGTCCAGCTCGGCTATGCCAATTACGATACGATCACCGCGCAGGGCGCGGTCGAGGCGACGCTGGCCGAGGATGTTGCGGGACTGCGCCTCGCGGTGAATTACGCCAAGGGCGACGGGCAGATCAAAAACGTCTTTCCAGGCGGCCGCGACGCGGCGTCGGTTGATACGTTGCAGGGCCGCGTGTCGCTCCGCGTCAAGCCGACCGAGAGTCTCGACGTGGTGCTGCGCGCCTATGCCGGGCGCGATCGCGGGACACAGGCCGCGGTGCACGGGCTTGAACCCTTTCGCGCCGGGCTGGGTTTCTTCGAGACGAACGAGAACCGGATCGGCGACAACAACACCGACGCGTGGGGCTTTTCGGCCAATATCGCGCTCGAACTCAGCGATACGCTGAGCCTGACCTCGATCACCAGCTACGACGGCGGCAAGCAGGATTTGCAGCAGGCCGCCGACGGTTCGCCGCTCGACCTGCTCGATATCAACTGGCGCTCGAACTACCGCCAGTTCAGCCAGGAATTACGCGCCAATTATAACGGCGACGGTATCACCTTCGTCGGCGGACTTTTCTATGGCTGGGACCGCAACGTCACCGACAACCGCTTCAACCTGCCGCTGCCCCCGGCGGGCGGCTTTTTCCAGCACTACCGGCAGGTGCGCAAAAGCTATGCGGTGTTCGGGCAGGCTGACATTGACCTTGCCGACCGGCTCGTTCTGACGATCGGCGCGCGCTATACCAAGGACAAGTCGCGCTACGACGACGCCTTTGCCTATTTGTTCGTCGGCGGGATCGACGATGTGCCGACGCCGATTGCAACGACGGTGCCTTGTCCGGGGGTGGCGGGCACTTGCGCCTATAATCCGGCCGCGCGTTTCGCGCTCGCCGACACCAATAATGCACTGACCGGGCGTGTGGCATTGAGCTACACCTTTGACGACGGCCCGCTCGTCTATGTCAGCTACAACCGCGGCTATCGCGCCGGCGCGGTCAATGGCGGCGGTTATACCTCGTCGGCGGGGATCGGCTATATCGAGCCCGAGCGCGTCAACGCCTATGAGGTCGGGATCAAGGGGCGCGCGGGCGGGCGATTGCTGACCTATGCCGCTTCCGCTTTCTATTACGACTATTCGAACCAGCAATTGCAGGACACGCGCGCGGGGCCGGTTTCCTTCCTCGTCAATGCGCCGTCGTCGGAGGTTTACGGGTTCGAGGTCGAAACGACGCTACGCCCCGTCGACGGATTGCGGATCAACGCCGCGCTGGGCTGGCTCCACTCGAAATATAAGGAGCTGACGCTGCAAGGCGCCGACCTGTCGGGCAATTCACTTCCCTTCGCACCCAAACTCACTGCGCAATTCGGTTTCGACTGGGATGTGGCCCAAATCGGCGGCGGTACGCTGACCTTTGCGCCCAATGTCGCTTACTCAAGCCGCCAATATTTCTCGCCGTTCAATGATATCGACGCTCCGGGCACGCCGCAGGTCAATGCGGAACTGCAACAGGGTGCCAACGCCAAGGTCAATGCGTCGCTGAGCTGGAGCAACGACCATCTGACGATCCGCGCGTTCGCCAACAATCTCTTCGAGCGCAAAACCTATGGCTATGGTCTTGATCTGCGCGGGGCGGGCTTCCCGTACAACTTCCTCGTGCCCAGCGCGCCGCGGACCTATGGCGTTTCGCTGCGCTACGGCTTCTGACGATGGCCGCCGTCGACCTCAAGGACCCCGATCTCTATGTCGGCGGCATGCCCTATACCGCGCTTGCGGAGCTGCGCGCCAAGGGCTCGGTCCACTGGAATCCGGAAAGCGATGGCGCGGGTTTCTGGGCGGTGCTGGGGTTCGACGATATCGTCGCGGTGTCGCGTCAGGCCGATCTCTTCTCCTCCGCCCACGCCAATGGCGGGCATCGCATTTTCAACGAGAATGAGGTCGGGCTGACCGGTGCGGGCGAAGCGGCGATCGGCATTCCCTTCATCTCGCACGATCCGCCGACGCATACCCAATATCGTAAATTTGTGATGCCCGCGCTGTCGCCGGGGCGGCTCGAAGGGATTGAGGCGAGGATTGCAAGCCGGGTAGAACGACTCATCGCCGATGTGCCGCTGGGTGAGGCGGTCGATATCCTGCCGCTGTTCACCGTGCCGCTGCCCTTGCTAACGCTCGCTGAACTGCTCGGCGTGCCGCCCGAGACGTGGCACGATCTTCACCGCTGGACCGATGCCTTCGTCGGCGAGGATGATCCCGAATTCCGCCAGTCGCCTGAGGCGATGGGACAAATTCTCGGCGAGTTCATGGCCTTCTCGGGGGCGCTGTTCGACGAACGCCGCGCCAACCCCGGTCCCGACATCGCCTCGCTGCTTGCCAATACCGAAATACAGGGGAAACCGGTGCCGCTCGGCGATTTCGTCGGCAATCTGATCCTCGCGCTCGTTGGTGGCAATGAGACGACGCGCAATTCGATCAACCACAGCATCATCGCTTTCGCGAATAATCCGGGCCAATGGGATGCGATTCGTGCCGACCCCGGCTTGCTGCCGAATGCGGTCAAGGAAATGGTCCGCTATGCCAGCCCGGTGATCCACATGCGCCGCACCGCGACGCGCGATACCGAATTGGGCGGGCAGGTGATCCGCAAGGGCGACAAGGTCGTCGTCTTCTACCCGAGCGGCAACCGCGACGAGGCGGTCTTCGCCGACCCCGACGCTTTCGACGTGACGCGGCCGATCCGTCAGCATCTGGCGTTCGGCGCGGGCACCCATGTTTGCGTCGGATCGCGACTGGCCGAGATGCAATTGCGGCTGGCCTTTGCGCAGATGGCGCGGCATGTTCGCCGCTTCGAAGTGGTGGGCACGCCCGATCGCGTGCGTTCCAACTTCATCAACGGCTTTAAACGGCTCAAGGTCAGGCTGGTGGCGTGACGACAGCACAAGGCAGTGACTGGCAGAACAAGGAAATCATCTGCGACGTTCTGGGCCGCGCGCCCGACGTCGAGATGGGGTCGATCGGCGATGGCTGGTCGCTGTGTCGCTGGCGCCAGTTCGTTGGGAGCTATACTCTGCCCGCGCTGCCGCAGCCGATCTTCACCGTCCATGTTGCGGGCAAGCCGCAGGTGAAGACCTGGGACCGCGACGGCTGGACCGAGACGAGTTCGATCCCCGGATGCGCGACGATCGTCCCGGCCGGGATGCCGACCGGCTGGCTCGTCGATGGTGAGCTCGACGTCGTCACCCTGTCGATGTCATCGGACGTGCTTGCGGGGCAGCCCTATGCCGATCAGTTCAACAAGCTGCGCTTTGCCTTTGCCGACCCGCTGGGGGTCGCGCTGACGCGTCAGATTCTTGCCGAACTTTATGCCCCGCAGGCCGAAGAGCGCACCGCCTATGTCGCGGCAATGGTGGGGGCGCTGAAGGCGCATATCCTGTCGGGGCCGCCCGCACACGGCAATCCGGTCGAGATTCCGGTGTCCGATTTTTCGGCCTACCGACTCCACAAGATCATGAATGCTGTGCTCGCGAACCCGGCAGAGGAACATAGTCTCGAGGCGATGGCTGCGGTGGCGGGGGTAACGCCGCCGCATTTCTGTCGCCTGTTCAAAAAGGCGACGGGCATCTCGCCGCATCAATATGTGATGAAGGCGCGGCTCGACCGCGCGCAGCAAATGCTGGTCCAGACCGACCTCAGCCTCGCGGCGCTGTCGGAAGCGACGGGTTTCACCAGCCAAAGCCATTTCAGCCGCGCCTTTCGCGCCTGGTTCGGCATGGCGCCGAGCAGCTATCGCCAGCAGGAAGCGCGGCGGCTCGATTGAGGAGACAGATATGACCGAGGCACAAGCAGCCGTGGCGCATCAGCCCGGCGGCGATTTCACCATCGAGACGATCGCGGTCGAGGCGCCGCGCGCAGGCGAGGTGCGCGTCCGCATCACCGGTGTCGGACTGTGCCATACCGACCTGATCTTCCGCGACCAGCTAGCCCCCTTCGCGCTTCCCGGCGTGCTCGGCCATGAGGGGGCAGGGGTGATCGAGGCGGTGGGCGAGGGGGTTGAAGGCCTTGCGGTGGGCGATGAAGTCGTCATCGGTTTCTCCAGCTGCGGCGCTTGTCCGCGTTGCGCCGAGCGTCTGCCGAGCTATTGCCAGAGCTTCGTACCGCTGAACTATGCCGGGATGAGGCTCGAGGACGGATCGACTGCTTATGCGAAGGATGGCGCGCGCCTCACCTCGCATTTCTTCGGCCAATCCTCCTTCTCGGCGCTCACCGTTACGCGTGCGCGCAATGTCGTGAAGGTCGACACGTCGAAGGTCGCGCTCGAATTGCTCGGGCCGCTCGGCTGCGGGTTCCAGACCGGCGCAGGCGGGGTGATGCGTTCGCTGGCCTGTCCGGCCGGATCGACCATCGCGATCTTTGGTGGTGGCCCGGTCGGTCTTGCCGCGGTGATGGGCGCGGTGATTCAGGGTTGCGACACGATCATCCTCGTCGAACCGGTCGCCGCGCGACGCGCGATCGCGACCGGTCTTGGCGCTACCCATGTCATCGATCCGGCCGGGGCGGATGATCTGACCGCGGCGCTGCGCGCGATCGTTCCGGCGGGGCTCGACTTCGCCTTCGACACCAGCGGCGTCGTTCCCGTCATCGAGGCCGGTCTCGCTGCGCTGGGAAGCCATGGTGCGATTGGGCTCGTCGGTGTGCCGTCGAAGGCAGGCGCCGCGATCAGCGTCAATATTGCCGCGCTGATGACCCCGGGCCACCGCATTATCGGGATCATCGAGGGTGACAGCGATCCACAGAGCTTCATTCCCGAACTTATCGCGCATCATGCGGCGGGGCGTTTCCCGTTCGACAAGCTCATCAAGACCTTCCCGCTCGACCAGATCAACACGGCGATCGCCGCGCAGGCGCGCGGCGAATGCATCAAGGTTGTGCTGATCCCCTGAAACACGAGCCGGGCAAGCTCGGCTCGGCGGCGGACGCTGCGGCGATCATGTCCGTGGCAGTTTGCTTGGGCGCTTCAACGGATTCAAAAGTCGGCAGGGGGGGGCTGAAGCCTCCCAATCGCGCCCGATGCCCGAGGTTTTCGTGTGTTTTCGTGCGCCGCGCGGAGTGGATGCCGCCGTTCGCATCCCCCCTTTGGTTGAGCTGCCATGCCCCCGCCAATGATGCAGATTGACGGTGGTTTGTTGATTAGAGGAAATTTGGCATGTCTGATTCCGTCCTGTTCGTCCTGACGTCGCACGCGGAGCTCGGCGATACCGGGCAGAAGACCGGCACGTGGCTCGAAGAACTGGCCGCTGCCTATTATGTGCTGGTTGATGCAGGACATGATGTCCGGCTCGCGTCGGTGCAGGGGGGCGCGGCGCCACTCGACCCAGCGAGCCTCGACGATCCCTGGCTGACCGATGCCGGCCGGCGCTTCCAGGCGGATGCCAAGGCCAGCGCCGCATTGGCGGCGACCCCGCGGCTTGCCGATGTTTTGGCCGATGGCTTTGGTGCGATCTATTATGTCGGCGGAGCCGGCGCGGCATGGGATTTCCCTGTCGACGTCGATGTGCGCCGCCTCGCGGAAGCGATCGATCGTGCTGGCGGCGTCGTGTCGGCCGTGTGTCATGGCGTTCTCGGGTTGACGAGCGCGCTGACTGCCGACGGGAAGCCGCTTGTTGCGGGCCGCGAGGTGACGGCGGTCAGCAACAAGGAAGAGGAACTGACCACCTTCGACAAGGTCGTGCCGGTGCTGCCCGAAAGCCGGTTGGTCGAGCTCGGCGGCATCTATGGCTGCGCGGCCGAGCCTTTCGGTGCCTATGTTGCGGTCGACGGCAATCTGGTGACGGGGCAGAACCCGGCGTCGGCACCGTTCGTTGCCCAGGTGGTGGTGGAGCAACTGGCTGCGAGGGTCGGTGCCCCGGCGTGATGCTTGGCGCCCGATCGAAGGCATGACATAGTTCAGGTGGGCGAGGTTCGATACGGCGCTGGCCGGCGGGGAGGGGACGGATTTGACGAAGCCTGTGGCGATTTCGGGTCCACCGTCAAAGGGTGCAGCCTTGCCTGATCACGGCTTTTCGTCGGCGCTGTTCCGGCCGCCGCGGCTCAAAACCTCGGCGGTCGAAGTCGCGCGGGTCCGCGAACTGCTCGACGATCATGCCGATGCAGTCAATTTGCTCCTCGGTCCGCCCGGCTGCGGAAAATCGACGGCGCTGCTTCAGCACTACCGGCGGCTGGAGGCGCGGGGCGACACGGTCGTCTGGGTTACGCTGACCGATGAGGATAATGACCGCGACACGCTGATCGGCAAGCTTGCGATCGCATTCGGGAGCGCCGTCGCCAGGACCGACTGGCCGTTTCAGCGGGCGCTCGATCCGTCAGAACTGCCCGGCGTGCCCGAAGGTGCGCATATTTTCATCGACGGATTTGAACGGATCCAGAATCCGCCTGCCCGGACTCTCATCGAAACCTTCATTCTGGGCATCCCCGACGACAGCGGCTGCTATATCACTGCGCACGCCGTGCGGAGCGGTATGCTGCACGATGCGCGTCTGCGCGGGATGGTGCATTGTGTCACCCATGATCATTTCCGCTTTACCGATGAAGCCGCGGGGGAACTGCTGGGAAGCGATTGGCCCCGCGCGCAGGTGAACCAGATCAATCGCATCGTCGACGGCTGGGCGGCGGGCCTGCGTTTTCTGGCGCAGGATGGCGCGGCAACCCGCCGGCTGCTGGAAAAGGGAACGCAGGGTCCGATTCCAGTCGCGATGGCACACTATTATGACGATGTCGTCTGTTCGGCGATCCCCGAAGTCACGCTCGCGGCGCTGATGGACGCGAGCGTCCTGAACCGGTTCAACCCGGAGGCGTTCGCCAGCATTCCCGATCAGACTTGCTCGTGGCAAGTGATCGAGGATCAACTGCGTGCCGGGCATTTCCTGCAATATCTTGACGATGCGCGGCAGTGGGTCGTGTTTCACCCGACGTTCGGACAGCATCTGCGCGAGCGGTTGCGCTGTGCAGATGCCCGTCGGTTCGACACCTTGCAGCGCTTCGCCGCGCTGTGGTTTCGCGACAATGGCTTCCCGATGGAAGCGATGCGCCACGCGAGCCGCCTGACAGACGGCGAGCTTGCGACGCGGATCATCGAGGACGCCGGAGGGCTGCTGGCCGAACTCGGCCGCGGACCCTTTATGGAATCCGAACAGCCGGCGGTCTTCAGGCAGGCCTGCGAACTGCCGATGGTGTTCCTGAGCCAGGTCTATCTTCAGGTGCGGACCGGACATGTGCACGAGGCCCGCCAGGCGTTCGAACTGTTCCGCGCCCGGACCGAGGGCTTCACGCTCCTCGACAGCAGCACTGATACCGAAATGGTGCGCGGCTTTGCCCGGATCATCGAAATTGTCGTCGACATCACCGAGGATCGCCCGGTCGATGCGACCCGCATCGCGACGCTCGAACAATTGATGGCTGACCATCTGGGGTCCGACCCGGTGATCGCAGCCAGCATCGCCTCGCTATTGTCGATGGCTTATATCGAATTGTCGCGCTTCGCGGAGGCGTCGACGATTTGCGACATCGGCATCAACGCACTTCGCCAGATCGGCCCGACCAAGGTTGCGATCTTCCTGCGCATCCAGCAGGCGAATATTGCGCTGGCGCAGGATACGGTGGGCAAGGCGGTGCTGTGCATCGAAGACGGGCTGCGGCTGGCGCGGCTCGAAGGCGACTTCGGCCTCTACGAAGTCGTCGCGACCCAGATATTGCGCGCTGAGCTTCATTATGAAGCCAATGAACTGGAAGCCAGCCAGGCGCTGATTGAGGCGACGATGTCGCAGATCAGCCATGTCGGAAGCTGGATGGCGTTGTGCGCGACGGGTCATTCTGTCGCGGCAGCGATCGCGGGTATCCGCCATGGCTATGACGCGGCGAACGAATATCTGGTCGCGGCTGAGGGAGTCGCCCGGCGACGCGACCTGCCGCGCCTCGCTCAATCGATAGCAATCGCGCGCATGCGCGAGCTCGTTCGGGCGCGGATGTGGAAAGAAGCGGCACTGTGGGTCGACGATCCGGTTTTTGCCGATCTGATCGGCCGCGAATGCCATAGCCTGCCCGAGCTGCGGCTCCAGGCACAGGCTTTAATGGAAGCGGCGCGTTTCGCGCTCGACATGGGGCGCCCGGGGGAAGCGCTTGCGTGGCTCGATCGCGTAAACAAGGATTATCTGGACGACAGCGATGTGCGCCACCGTTTCACCTTCCGCTTGCTTGCGATGCGTGCGGTGTTCGGGCTGCGGCGCTACAATGCGGCGGTCGAGCATATGCTGGTCGCGATCGGGCTGGCGATGCAGTCGGGATTGATGCGACGCGCGATCACGAACCGGCTGGCGTTGATCGAAGTATTCGACTGGTCGGTGCGCAACGGTCGCCATGTGCCCAAGGCGATCGCGGCCTTCGTCAACGAGGTGTTGCGCAGCGCGGGCGAACTTGACGAAGGCGATGAACTGTTGCGGCGGCGCCCGCGGCGCGGGCCGACGGTGGTCACACCCAATTTTGCGCTGAGCCCGCGCGAGACCGAAATCATCGCGTTGATCGCTGAAGGCTATCTGACCAAGGAGATCGCTGTGCGGCTCCAGATATCCGAAGGAACGGTCAAGAGCCATCGCAAGAAAATTCATGAAAAACTGGGGGTCATCAGTAAGTCGCAGGCGATATCAAGAGCGCGCGAATTGTTGATCATTTGACGGAAGCGGGCGGATTTCCGCTGAAAAATTCCGGAGTGACAGAGGATGCGAGGCCGGCCTTCGGGCGGGAGCCCGTCCGTGCGCGCCGGCAAAGCGCGCGCGCGCCCATATCCCCCTTTTGGAGGGCTAGGGGAGTGGGTGCCGACATGGTTTGAAGGGACCACGAGATCGCATCTCCCGGTGGGGGAGCAAATGGGCACAGGACAAGGCGAAGATCATGTCCGGCCCGACAGCGCGGAGGAACACGCGCACAGAGGAGGGACTGATGAAGAAGTTTTTGATGATGTCGTCGGCGCTGGCTTTGACGGTGGGCGGTCATGGGACGGCGCTGGCGCAAAATGCCCCTGCCGCCGAGGCGGATAGCGGTGCGGAAGGTATCGGCGACATCGTCGTGACCGCGCGGCGGCAGAGCGAAAGCATCCGCGATATTCCCGATGCTATCCAGGCCTTTGGCAGCGATACGCTGGAACAGGCCGGGGTCACATCGGTCAACGACCTGTCCAGCCTGGTTTCCGGATTCCATGTCGTCGAGGCACAACAGCCCGGCGTTTCGATGGTCAATATCCGCGGGATCGGCCAGAGCCGCTTCAGCGAACCGCCGATTGCCGTCGTCATCGACGGCGTGCAGCAGGTTTCGCCCAATCAGCTGACGCAGGACCTGTTCGATATCGAACAGATCGAGTTTCTGAAGGGGCCGCAAGGCGCGCTTTATGGGCGCAATGCGCTGGGCGGCGCTATCAACATCGTCACCCGCAAGCCGCGCGACTATTTTGAGGGCAGCGTTCAGGGGAGCTATGCCGAAGGCAATGATTACAAGATCGGCGGTTTCATTTCGACACCGATCGGCAAGGACGTCGGCCTTCGCGTTGCGGCAAGCTATCGCAATCGCGATGGCCAAATATACAACAAGACGCTCGATGAAAATGTCGATTATGATGAAACCTATACGGTGCGCGGTTCGCTTTTGGTGCGGCCGACCGACCGGGTCGAGATCGACTTTTCGGGCAGCTATCTCGATCAGAAGGGCGGCGCGGCCTATTATTCAACAGGGCCGGCCAATAGTCCGCGCGAGCCCGTGCTTGCCAATATATTGGGCCTTGGCACCCGCAAGCTTGGCGATGCGTCGGTCAAGTTCAAGCTCGATGCCGGCGATGTGACGCTCCAGTCGGTCACCGCCTATTCTTCGGTGCGTTCCTTCATCTCGGAAGATCTGGATTGGCTGCCCGCTGACCTTCTGGCCGCGACGCAGGATGTCCGGGTGAATGCGATGATGCAGGAGTTGCGCCTGTCGTCCAGTAACGCGGCGGCGCGTCTGCGCTGGGTTGCGGGCGTCTATTTCCTGCATCTCGACCAGAAGATCGATACCAGCCTGTTCCTGCGCCCCGATATCACCGGGCTTCCTGACCCGGTGCGCGCCGACCGGCTGGCGACCAAGGACGACAACAACGCCTATGCCGTGTTCGGCCAGCTCGTCTATTCCGTAACCGACCGGTTCGAAGTGACCGCGGCGCTGCGCTACGACATCGATGATCGACGCCAGAACGACTATACACCGCTTTATGCAGCGGTTCCGGGCCTGCCCCGCGTTTATGAGGCGACGTTCCGTTCGTTGCAGCCCAAAATGTCGCTGGCTTACAAGCTGGAAGGCGGAAACCTCCTCTATGCGACTGCGGCAAAGGGGTTCCGCAGCGGCGGGTTCAACAATAATTCGGTGGTCACGCGCCAGTTCGGGAAGGAAGAATTGTGGAACTATGAACTCGGCTTCAAAACCGTGTTTGCCGACCGCAAGCTCTATGTGAACGGTGCGGCATTCTACACGCCGATCACCGACCGTCAGGTCTATGGCCTCGACCTGCGCATCGGTGCCGCGCAGTTCATCGCCAATCCCATTCCCAAATCGCACATCGTGGGGGCGGAGCTGGAGGTAACGGCGGTGCCGGTGCAGGGGCTCAACCTCAGCTTTGGCGGCACCATATTGCGCACCAACATCGACGAATATGACACGAGCGTGTTCGCCGGCACTGTCACCAACGGCGATTATAAGGGCAACCGGCTCAATCAGGTGCCTGAATGGAGCATCAATGCCGCGGTCCAATATACCGCCGAGCTTGGCGGTGGCGGCAAGTTGATCCCGCGCTTCGATATCAGCGGGTCGGGCGGCCATTATTTTTGGGAGATCGACAATGCCGATCAGCGCGACACCGTCTGGCTGGCGAACGCCCGCCTGACCTATCGCACTGAACGGTTCGAGGTCGCGGCATTCGCAACCAACCTGTTCAATGTCGAATATGACATGGAATATGTCTCCCCCGCTTCCAGCGGCCATATTGCGGGATTGGGCCTCGGCGCGCGCAACATGCCGCGGCAGATCGGCATCAGCACACGGATCAATTTCTAAGGCCACGCCAACCCCGGTACGGGTCCTGCAAGACCGTACCGGGGTTCGTATTTGAGGAAAGGAAGCGTCCGGTGGCAAGAGCAACCCTCGCGAGAAAATTTGCCGCGCCCGCCGATGCGGTCTGGCAATATGTCCGCTGGCATGGCGTGTCGAAGCTCGACCAATATTCCGGCGATTTCTTCGAGAAGATCGAATTCGACGGCGATGTCGAACAGGTCGGCATCACCAAGACCATCTATCCCTTTGGCGGCCATCCGATCCTCGAGCGGCTCGAGGAGTTGAACGCCGCAGAACGCAGCTATCGTTACCGGCTGCTCGATGTCGGCGATCTGCCGATTACCGATTATTGCGGCTATGTGCGCGTTACCCCCGCCGGGCCCCACGCCTGTCACCTGAAGATCGAGTGCGACTACACGCCCGTCGACGTCACCGCCGCCGAATGGGAGCGCATATGGACCGAGATGGAAACGAGCCTGATGGACGAGATTTCGCTGCTCGTTGAGAATATCGCTCCCGATGCTCAAAACGCCGCCGCCTGATCGTGGCGCAGTCCGACCCGCAGTCGCTATCGGCCGCGCTCTGGTCGCATCACACCGCACCATTTGAACCGGGGCAGTCGCTCCGCGGACGGCAAACGGCCGACGTCGTCATCGTCGGCGCAGGCTATGCGGGGCTGTCGGCGGCGCTGCACCTTGCCGAACTGGGGAAGGCGGTCGCGATCATCGAGGCCGACCGGCCCGGCGGTGGGGCTTCCGGACGCAACGCTGCTGGCTGGATTCCGGCCTATCTCGATCGCACGCCGAATGATGTCGAGGCGCTTCTTGGCGATGCGCCGGGACAGGCGCTCAACAGGATGATCGCCGATGGCGCACGGTTGGTGCCCTCGCTGATCGAGACGTACGGCATCGCGGCCGACATGCGGCGATCGGGGATATTGGTGGCCTCGGGACTGCCGAAGGAGGCCGAGGGGCTGCGTGCGCTCGCCGCGTCGTGGAACGCGCGCGGCGGCGATGTCGATTTCGTCGATCATGCGGAGGCGCGCCGCATCACGGGAAGCTGTCGTTTCAGCCAGGGACTACTCTACCGCGATGCGGGAACGCTCAACCCCTTCGCTTATGCGACGGGACTGGCGGAGGCCGTATGTGATGCCGGGGTCTCCATCTATTGCGGTCAACCGGCGATCGGCATCGATCGCGATGGCGAAGGCTGGCGGGTGCAGACGCCAGTGGGCGAGGTGACGGCTTCCCGCGTCCTGATTGCGACTGAAGGTTATGAGGCGAATGTCACCCTTTGGCCCGGGCTGGAACGCTGCTGCTATCATGTGCCGATGGCCATGATCGCGTCGGAACCGGCGCCCGAGGTCGCGGTGCGGATGATGCCGGTGGGCATCCCGGTCAGCGATACCAACAAGAGCAATCCCTTCTGGTCGATGGCCACCGCCGAAGGGCGGATCGTCGCCTCGCTGTTGCCGCCGCGTTCCTATGGACTGAGTGCCGCCGAGGTCGCGCGGCCTTATGAAGCCAAGCTGCGGCGCCTTTACGGCGATGTGCCGGCGCTGCGCTGGTCGCATTTCTGGATCGGCACCGTCGCCATATCGGCCGAGCGTATTCCCCGGCTGCTGTCGCTGGCGCCGGGGGTTCATGCGATCGGCGGCTTTTCGGGCCAGGGCATTGGAGCGGCGACGGCTGCGGGGCGCGAATATGCGCGACTGATCGATGGCGGCGGTGATCCGGAGGCATGCCGTCTGCCCATTTTTGAACCGCGCGCGCTGCCGATGCGCTGCGCCGTCCCTTTTCTTGTCCGCCATGTCGCGGCGCCGCTCGGCCGTGCGACCGACCGCTCGTACCGCCGCATGGCATCCGCCTATCAGGAGAATTGATCATGCCGATTGTGACCGTTGCCGAACATGTGAAGGCCCCCGCGCAGGTGGTGTGGGAGCATATCAACTGGCACGGCGTGGCGAAGCTTGAGGGCGGACTGTTCAAGCGGATCGAGTTCTTCGGCGACACGCCCGTCGCGGGCATCACCAAATTGATCCATCTGGCCGAGGGCCTGCCGGTGCTCGAACGCCTGGAAGCGGTGGATGAGGATGATCGCACCTATCGCTATCGTGTGATCGACGAGGGCGACCTGCCGGTCACCGACTATTGCGGCTATGTGCGGGTCACCCCCTGTGGTCCCGCCGCCTGTCATGTGAAGATCGAATGCTCCTTCACCCCGGTTGCGGTGACCGAAGAGGAATGGGCGAAAACGTGGACCGCGATGGAACAGTCGATCATCGCCCAGATCCGCGAGCTCACGGGCGCATAATGGGGTTCGTCAGAAATTGCTGGTACGCTGCGGCGTGGAGCAGCGAAGTTCAGGGTCAGCCCTGCCACGCGCAGATCATCGGCGAACATATTCTGCTGTTTCGTGGGGAGGCGGGGCAAGTGATCGCGCTGTCCGACACCTGTCCGCATCGCTTTGCGCCGCTGCACATGGGCAAGATCGTCGGCGACGCGATCGAATGCCCGTACCACGGCCTGCGTTTCAACGCCGAGGGACGCTGCGCGCACAATCCCTTTGATCCCAATATCAAATTGCTGGCGGTTCGTATCCCGGCTTATCCCGTGGTCGAGCGCGACCGCTTCATCTGGATCTGGATGGGCGATGCCGATCGGGCGGATGAGGCGCTGATCCCCGACTTTCCGTGGCTCAACCAGACCGACGTTTACACGATGACGGGTGAGCATGTGATGCGGCAGCCGCTCGATTATGAGCTGGTACTCGACAACCTTATGGACCTGACCCACGGCCAGTTCGTGCACCCGGCCACATTGGGCAATGAATCGATCGCCACCGGATCGCTCAAGACGCGGCAGGAGGGCAATCGCGTCTATTCGGATCGCTGGAATCCCGATGGCGACGCCCCGACGCTGTTCGTCCTGCCGGGCGTCGTGCAGGCAGACGACAAAGTCGATTACTGGAACGAGATGCGCTGGGACCCGCCGGGCGCCTATTATCTGGAAGTCGGGGTTACGCTGGCCGGACGCCCCCGCGCGGAGGGCGATTATCTGGGGAGCGTCCATATGCTGACCCCGGTCGACGCCGAAAATTGCGTCTATCGCTACATGCTGTTCCGGACCTTTCAGCCCGGCAATGCAGAGGTCACCAAGGCATTGGAAGACTTGGCTAACTATGCCTTCCGGTCGGAAGATGAGCCAATGATCAAGGCGGTTCAGGACCGCATGGCCGGGCGCGCATTCTGGGACATGAAACCCGTCGTGCTGAAAACCGATCATGCCGGCATTTTGGTGCGGCGGATACTGGACAAGCTGAAGGCGATGGAAAGCGACGATTGACGATCGGAAGGGGGGAGGCGGTGTCCCCCCTTTGGTTGGCTACGCCGGATCGCTTCAAACCATATGATCGCATTCATCCCGCACCGCGCAAACAGGGCGCGGGCGATTTCAGGACCGGCCCATATCCGATGGGGCCGGCTGCAATATGGTCAGGAGAGTAAGCATGAACGCCCCTACCGCCAATCCGCAGGACAAGCTCTATGTTCGCGAACCCATCCCCGTGTCCGAGCGCAAGCGCGTCACCGGCATGCACGTGCCGCGTGAGGGCGAGGACGGGCTGTTCAGTCAGTCGTGGTTCCCGATCGCGCTGTCGGAGGAGGTTCCGGTCGGGACCATCATCGGCCGTGACTTCCTCGATGGCCGCGTCGTGATCTATCGCGGTGTCGACGGTGTTGCGCGGATCCAGAGCGCTTATTGCCCGCACATCGGCGCCGATCTGGCGGTCGGAACGGTCATCGAAAACCGCGTCCAGTGTGCGTTTCACAAATGGGAATATGATGTAAACGGCATGTGCGTGAAAACCGGCGCGGGCTTTCCGCCCCCGGCGAACGCCTGCCTCTACACCTTTCCGGTGACCGAGCGTTTTGGCATCATCTATGTCTTCAACGGCCACGAGCCCCTGTGGCAACTTCCCGATTTCGAATATGCCGACGATGAACTCGTCTCCACCGCCTTCGTGTCGGAACTCTACAACTGCGATCCGTGGATTTTCGCGTCGAACACCCCCGACACCCAGCATGTCGCGGTCGTCCATGGTTTCCGTTTCAAGGCCGACGATCCATCGAAGACCTGTGCGTGGGAGGATTGGGGCTTCCGCATGAAGATCGACGCCTGGCACCAGGATGACGAGGAACTGGCGTGGGAGGCCGGCATTTATGGTACCAGCATCTTCCTTCAGCAGGGGATGACCGACGGCTGGTGGCTCGGCATCGCGGCGGGCTTTTCGATGCCGCGGCCGGGGACGCATGTCGTGTATATCTCGGCGCTCGTCCGCAATGTCGAGATGGAGGGCGGCAAGACGATTCAGGAGCGGCTCGACTATGGAAAAATGCTCCTCGCCCGCACCGCGGCGGAGGACAAGCCGATCCTCGACAGCATCCACCACCGCGTCGGTTTCCTGACCAAGGCCGATACCGCGCTCGGCAAATATTTCCGCTTTTTGCAAAATTATCCGCGGGCCCACCCCTCGGCCGATTTCATTCGCTGATCTTACTGGAGTTACCACCATGTCCAATACCGCCCCCGACCCGATCAAGGCCGTCATCAAGGAACGCAGCGATCTGTTCGAACGCAATTTTGCCGCCGGCGATGCCGCCGGACTGGTACGCGATTATTATGTGCCTGACGCCATGGAACCGCTCGTCTCGGCCGGCGAAGGCCCGGCGCTCGTCGGCCACGCCGCGATCACTGCCTTGTTCGAAGGCTTTACGGGCGCGTTCGAAAAAGCGCGTCAGGTACCGCGTTTCATCCGCGCCGACGGTGATCTCGCCTATGAGGTTTCGAACTCCTATCTGACGCCCAAGGGCGGCGGGGAAGAAGTCGAATATCGCTATGTCGCGACCTGGCGGCGGTGCGAGGATACGTGGCGGGTCGATTCCGACTTTTTCGCTCCCGGCCCGCTGGTCTGACGCCGTGGCAAGTTTCGAAGTCGCCGCGCGGTTCGATGCTCCGGCCGAAGTCGTCTGGTCTTTCGTCAGCTGGGAGGGGATGCCCCGGCTGACCGAGGGCGGGTTCTTCACCAGCGCGGATTTTCCGGCCGGGCCGGAGGTGCGACCCGGCGCGCTTCGCCGGGTGACCACGCCTGACGGTTCGGCGTTCGTCGAGGAACTGATCGAACAGCGCGTAGGCCGTGTTTTTTCGCAGCGCTATCGTCTCGTCGATACGGGGCCTTTCCCGTTGACCGACTATGAGGGCATGGTCGTGGTGACGCCGGCGGGTGAGGGTTGTTGCCTGAAGTTCGGGCATAGCGCGACGCTGGTCGATGTCGCGGAAGAGGATTGGCGGGCGTCATGGCTGGCAATCGAACATCAGGTGTTCGATTTCATCCGCGGGAAAATTGCTGAAGCTGACCGTCTCTGAGACGGAGGCTCCTGTGGCTCTGGTCGAATCTGTGATCTGAAACTCCTGACCTGCGGGGTGTTGCGGCGGTCCTGCGATGTGACGAGTTCGGAGGCGGTAGAGAGAATGGAATAGAACGCATGCCGCGGGCGTAAGCGGCATATGACCGAGAAAACCATTGTCCCAATCCGGGCGCTCCGCACCCGTCCACTGCGCATCGCGCTGTTTTCGGGTAATTATGACTGCGTTCGCGACGGTGCGAACCGCGCCTTGAACCGCCTCGTCGCCTATTTGCTCACCAAGGTCGGTGCACGCGTACGTATCTATTCGCCGACGGCGCCGAAAAAGGCCTTCGCATCGGTGGGTGATATTTTTCCGGTCAAGTCGGCCAGCATCCCCGGACGGCCCGAATATCGGCTGGCGCTCGGCTTTACGCGCGCCGCGCGCGAAGACCTGACGGCGTTTGCGCCCGATATCGTCCACCTGTCCGCGCCTGATCTGCTTGGCCGGCAGGCGCAGAAATATGCGCGCGCGGCGGGCATCCCCGTGGTGGCCAGCCTGCATACACGCTTCGAAACCTATCTCGATTATTATCGGCTTGGGTTTCTGAAGCGTCCCGTTGAAGCCTATCTGGACCGCTTTTATGGCGACAGCGACCGGATATTGGTGCCCACACCGCCCATCATGGCGGAGATGACGGCGCAGTTCGGCAGCGAAAAAGTGTCGATCTGGTCCCGCGGCGTCGATCGGGAGATGTTTCACCCGGCATTGCGCAGTCAGGCGCTTCGCGCACAATTCGGCTATTCGCCCGATGACGTCGTGCCCTTGTTCTTCGGGCGGCTTGTGCTCGAAAAGGGTCTGGATGTCTTCGCTGAGGCCGTTGCCGCGCTGCGGTCACAGGGCCATCCGGTACGCCCGATGGTCATCGGCGACGGTCCGGCGCGCGACTGGCTGGCCCGCAATCTGCCCAATGTGACGTTCCTGGGCTTCATGGAGGGCCGCGAACTGGGGCAGGCGGTTGCGAGTGCCGACCTTCTCATCAATCCCAGCGTCACCGAAGCTTTCGGAAACGTCAATCTGGAAGCCATGGCATCGGGGCTCGCGGTTCTTTCGGCCGATGTTGCGAGCGCTTCCACGCTCATCGACCATGGCCGCACCGGTATGCTCATCCCGGCCGACAAGCCGGAGGCCTATGCCGAAGCCGCAGCAGAGCTGATCGGCCAGCCGGCGCGCCTTCGGGCGCTTGGCCGGTCGGCCAGCGCGGCGGCCGACCGCTATTGCTGGGACGAGATATTGGGCGAGGTGGCGCGCGTTTATGGCCGGATGGCGGGTCGTGATATTGCTTTGCCATTTGCCAAGGTCGCCTGAAAATGATGGCGAAAGCTCCGCCCCGAACCCACATAGGGCGGCGATGACCGGCAAATGGAACGGCGACGACGATGTGACGGGCGATCTGGCGTCCATGCGGCGCTATGCCCGCGCGCTGGCGCGCGACGACCATGATGCCGACGATGTGGTCCAGGATGCGCTGGTGCGCGCGATCGAGCGGCAGTCGACTTTCCAACCGGGGCGCAGCAGGCGGCGCTGGTTGCTGGCGATCGTCCATAATGTCTTCATTTCCGGAACGCGGCGCAAGGTGGCCGAGGCGCGTCGCGACAATCATTTCGCAGATACGCTGGTGGCCCATTCGGACGCGCCACAGGAACATCATGCCCGATTGAGCGAAATCGCTCAGCGGTTCGCGGCGCTCCCCGAGCATCATCGCGCCGTTCTGCACCTGACGGCGATCGAAGGTTTGAGCTACCAGCAATGCGCCGAGCTGCTCGATGTTCCGGTCGGGACCATTATGTCGCGACTGGCGCGGGCGCGGGCAACGCTGCGGCGGCAGGAAGATGAGCGGCCCGAAGCAGCGGGACTGCGCATAGTGGGAGGACGCGATGACCGATGATCCGAGCGACCTGGAGTTCGATGCCTATATCGACGGCCAGCTCGATACCGAGGGGCGGTTCGCCGTCGAAGATTATCTGCGCCAGCATCCGAAGATGGCGGCGCGCATCATGGGCGATTTGGGCACTCGAAGTGCTTTGCAGCTCATGGCTCGCGACACACGGCCCTTGCCGTCCGGACTGACCGATCTGATGACCGGGCATTTCGCCGCCCGGCCGCCGCGCTGGCGCCGGTGGGCGCCGCTTGGCGGTCTGTCCGCGGCGGGGCTGGCGGCGTTGATGCTCGTCGTGGCACAGGGGCGGCCCGACTATGTCGATGATGCGCTGACTTCGCACCGCATCGCAATTATGCGGGCAGGACTGGATTCACAGATCGAGGTGCCCCGGTTCGATGCGAAGGAGATTCGCGCGGCGACCAATATTGCGGTTCCGGCGGTTCCGGCGGGTTGGAAGATCACCGATGTTCAGCTCTTCCCGACCGAGCGGGGCCCCGCCTTGCTGATGGCCGTCACGACGACTGCAGGCGATCGTCTTTCGATTTTTGCGCAGAACGAAAAGACAGACGCGCCCGAGCGCCCGGACGCGGTCCGCGCGGGTTCGCAGTCGGTGGCCTACTGGCGGCGCGGTGACATGTCATACGCCCTTGTCGGCGAAAGCGATCCGCGGGCGATGGACGCGACAGCGGAGGCGCTTGTTCGGACATGGTCGTGAAGTGCGATCGCAGGGCAGAGAAACCAATCGGGGCCGTCAGGGTCCGCCTCTGCAAAGCCGCCACCTGCAACATTACCGACGCGTAATATGTCGCCAATGACGGGGTAGGGCGGCCACAGCTATGACGCCTTTCGAATGGAGGATGGCATGGCTCTACCCGTATCCAACGCCGAACTCGACGAGCGCACCTGCCGCTTGATCTGCCCGATCGCGGCGGCGATGGTCGGGGTCTGCCTGACGGGGATCGGGATATTGCAGGTCACGATCAGCGTTGTGCGGCACTCCACATTTGCCGACGATCTGTTGTCGATTGACGCGCTGCTTTTCCTGACCGCGATGTTGTCATCCTATTTTGCCTTGCGGCTGAATTCGTCGCGGCGGCTGCACCGGCTCGAACAACTTGCGGACGCCAGCTTCATCGCCGCTATGGTGTTGATGACGGTCGCGTGCTTCGTCATCACCTATGCCGTCCATCTCTAGGCGAGGCGCCCGTCGACGGCGATCGGCAGGGTCAGCCGGACCAGCAGCCCATGCGGCGGGTTGGGTTCGATGCGCATCGTGCCGCCATGTAGATGCGCAATGGTTTCGACGAGCGACAGGCCAAGCCCCGCGCCGGTCCCGCCGCGTGCGGGGTCGAGACGGACAAAGCGCCGCGCCGCGTCGACCATTTGGTCCTCGTTCAGGCCCGGCCCGTCATCGTCCACGACCAGGTCGATGGTGTTGCCGTCCAAATGGTGCGCGCCAATTCGGATCGTCGATCCGCCGGTGGCATATTTGAGCGCATTGTCGACAAGGTTCGAAAGCGCACGCACCAGCAATTCGCGGTGCGCCAATATGTCGATTTCGGACGGCGCATCGACGACAATCGCAAAGCCATGATCTTCGGCCAATGGGCCATATAGCTCGGCCAGGTCTTCCAACATCGGGTGCAAGGCAAAGCGCGTGAACTGGTCGCGGCCGATCCCCGCTTCGGCGCGGCTGATTTCGAGCGCCGTGTCGAGCAAGCGGTGGAGGCTGTCGGCCTCTTCGATCGCACCAGCGATCGCGGCCTGCGCCTCCGCATCATGCGTTCGCCCGAGCGCTTGCTCGAGGCGCGCTTTCATCCGCGACACCGGCGAGCGCAGGTCATGCGCCATCGAATCGGTCACCATGCGTAATTCGCGCACCAGTCCCGCAATGCGGCCGAACATCGCGTTGATCGAGATTGCCAGCCGATCGAACGCGTCGCCGGTTTCGTCGCGTTCGACCCTTGTGTCGAGCTTGCCGCCGACAAACGCCTTCGTCGCGCGCGAGAAAACATCGATGCGCCGCGCCAATATCCATGCCACGAGTCCGGCCATCAGTGCCGCGATCGCGATGCCGACGGCTAGCGCGTAAAGAAAGGCTGCCTGGCTGGCCTCCGCCAACTGGTGCTGCGCTTCCAAAAGTTCGCCGGTCAGCAAGGCATAGCCGCCGGGCAAACGGGTCGTCACCATGCCCATCGGCTCGGCGACCGCTGCGCCATCGCGGGAAAGCGATATCTGGTGCCAGTGAGAGGTATCGGCGATCGTCGCCGGCCAAATATGCAGGTTGCCTGCAATCCGCTGGCCGGTCGGCCCCTTCAGCAGGACGATGAAATTGCGGTCGTCGCGCACCTTCAACCGATAATCGATCGCCTCGATCAGACCCGGCAGGCCTTGCTGCCGATAATCGTCGATCAGATCGTCGCGCGCGACCTCGGCGGCGGTGCGGGCGTCGGCAAGGATCGTCGCCGAGGTGAAGCGGTGCACCACGGTCAGACCCAGCGCCAGCGCGGCAACCTGCGCGAGCACGAGCATCAGCGTCAGGCGGACGATCGTGCTGCCGAAAATCCAGTGCCGCACGCGCGCTAGTCCGGGTTGCCGAGCATATAGCCCGCGCCGCGAATGGTATGGACGAGCGGCTTGTCGAAGCCGTCGTCGACCTTGCGGCGCAGGCGGCTGACATGAACGTCGACGACGTTGGTGCCGGGGTCGAAATGATATTCCCAGACGCCCTCCAGCATCATCGTCCGGGTCACGACCTGATCCTTGTGGCGCAGCAGATATTCGAGCAGCCTGAACTCGCGCGGCTGGAGGTCGACGCGCTGGCCCGCGCGCGTCACGCGGCGGTTGAGCAGGTTCATTTCCAGATCGTCGCACGCCAGCGTGGTTTCGGCGGCTACTCCACCCATTGGCTTGGCCATCAGCAACTTCAGCCGCGCGAGCAGCTCCGAAAAAGCGAAAGGCTTGGCCAGATAATCATTCGCTCCCGAGGTCAGCCCCTCGACCCGCGCATCGACCGCGCCGAGCGAGGACAGGATGATGACCGGGGTCGCGATTTGCGCGGCGCGCATCGCGGCCAGCACTGCCATGCCGTCCATTCCGGGCAGCATGCGATCGAGGATGATCGCGTCGTAACTGCCGTCGGTCGCATGGAACAGGCCGTCGCGTCCGTCGGCGGCATGATCGACCATGAAGCCCTGTTCGATCAGGCTTTTGCAGATGAAATCCGCTGTTGTCTGGTCGTCCTCGATCACCAATATCTTTTGCGACATAGCGAAACTTTCCAGCCTGACGGCGTGTGCCGAGGAAGCATCTATACCCGCTTGCTGGGGCATGGCGAGGATGAAGCCGCAGGCTCGGGCGCGCATGCTTGCCCGGTGACCGCGCGCCCCTCTTTTGCCCGCGCAGGCCGCGAGACGATATGATGCACCGCGGTCATGCTGCGCGCAAAGGCCATGCCGCGCGGCCCGGCAATATAGCGTGGTTCCCAATGGGTCGCGAACTTCGCCTTATAGCTTCGCAGCCCCTCGAAACCGTAGAGCATCTCGCCATGCCGAAACAGGAAAGCGGCGCCGCGTGCCCAGGCCGGAGCGAGCTTTCGGCCGTCGATCCCCGACAAAGGGGCAATCCCCAGCGTGAACCAGCGATAGCCTTCGGCCTGAGCATGCTCGATCAGGCGGACGAACAGAAAATCCATCGCGCCATAAGGAATATCGCGCGCATGGCGCATCAGGTCGATCGACATTTCCTCATGATTGGGGGTAGCCAGGATATTGGCGAAGGCGACGATGCGTTCGCCGACGCGCACTACCGCGCATGGGAAGCGTGTCAGATAGGCGGGGTCGAAGCTGCCGAGGCTGAACGCCTTTTCGCGCTGCTTTTTCGCGTCGAGCCAATCGTCCGATACCGCCTTGAACTCGGTCAGATGGTGCGACACCTCGTTCGCGGGGATGATGGCGAATATGGCGCCGTCCTGAACCGCGCGGCGCTCCGAATGACGTAGCGACTTGGCCTGCGATCCCGCCAGCGAAAAGGCGGCAAGATCGACCCGCGCCTCCTCGCCATATTTGACGATCGACAGGCCGAGGTCGATCGCGTGGGGAAGGCAGGCGGCGCTGATCTGATAGAGAAGGATGCGACCCTGCGCGTTGTCGGCGCGTTCGCGCAATTTCCACAGCAGGTCGGCCCAGCGGTCCTCGCACCCGACGGGGTCGCCCATCACGATCCAGTTCGCGTCCTGAACCCGGTACATCAAAAAGGCGTCGCCTTCGTCGGCGAGCAGGAACTTTTTGTCGCCGGTGAAGGCAAGAAAGGCATCACTATGATCGGCAACGGCCAGCGCCGGTCCGAGCTGGTCGACAGTGACCTGATTGTCGTCGGCTGCCCGCGACGATGGCGCGAGCAGCCGCCAAATCGCAAGACCGGCGACCAGCACCGCGACGCCGAACAGCGCGCGCAGAAAGCGCGGGGCGTCGCCGTTCAGGCTGAACTGCCACCACAGGCTGCTGGTGTAAGCGACATGTTTATAAGCAAAAAAGCCTGCGAAAGCCGAAGTGAACAGCGCGGTCATCGCGGCGATGATCCAGCCGGTCGATAGCGGCGCGTCGAGCAGCGAGGTGCTGCGGTAAAAGGCCGGCCGGCTCCATTGCAGCGCCGCGCATATCGCCGACAGGATCAGCGCTTCTTCATAGTCGAAACCCTTGGCGAGCGAAAAGACGATGGCGGCAAGAAGCAGCGCGCGCGTCGCGACAAAGGCGCCGTCGAGGCGGCGCAGCAATCCGGGGGCAAGGAAGAGCAGCAGCGTCCCCGACAGGCTGGCGGCGAGATGCGACGCCTCGACAAAGGGCAGCGGCAGGACATGTTTGAGTTCGTGCATGCGGCTGAGTTCGGCCGGGGTGGCGCCCGATAGCAGCAGGATCAGCCCGCTCGCGAAGACCAGCGCGGCGAGCAGCGGCGGCGCCAGTTCGCGGAGCAGCGATTGACTGGCTTGGGCGACCTCCTGCGCTGGCCGCCGCCACGCCTTGCTTTCGTGCCAGGCGAGCAGCAGCGCCGCGAGCAGCAGTGGCAACAGATAATAGATGGCGCGATAGGCGAGCAGCGCCGCCAGCAGCTGCGCTTTGTCGCCGGGGACGGTTGCGATCACCACCGCCTCGAACACCCCCAGCCCGCCGGGGACGTGGCTGATCAGCGCCGCGATGATCGCGAGCGCATAGCCTAGGAAAAAGGCGGGATAGGCGGCGGGGTCGGGGGCGGGGAGCAGGACGTAGAGCGCGGCACTTGCGGCAGCGAGGTCGAGCGCGGCGATTAGCGTCATCGCGGCGCTGCGCTTCACATTGGGCAGCGGGGTGCGCCAGCCGCCGATGTCGACAACCTCCAATCCGAAATGACGCAGCAGCAACGGGATCAGGCTCAGGGTCAGCACGACCAGCCCGGCCAGGTGCAGCCAGTGAAGCGACAGCCCCCAATCGAAGAAGGGCAGGATATGCGTGCTCGCCACCGCGGCGAGCCCCGCGAGCAGAATAACGCCGTTCCAAAAGCTGAGGCTCGCCAGCGCGATCACGCTGCCAATCTCGCCGCCGCTCAGCCCCGCCGCACGATAGACGCGGTAGCGCGCCGACCCGCCGGTGAGCAGCGCCAGCCCCAGATTATGGCTGAGCGTGTAGCTGGTGAAAGACGCGAGCGCATAGGTCCGCCACGGCAATGTCCGGTCGATGACTTGCAGCGCGAAACGATCGTACAGCGTCAGCATCAAATAGCTTGCGGCGGTGAGCAGCAGCGCCGCACCGATCTGGCCCGTCGACAGCGCGTCGAAGGCATGGCGAATTTCGTGCGGACGAACCGAATGGAGCAGCCGGAACAGCGCCGTCAGGCCAAGCGCTGCAACAAGCAGCGCGGCGCCGATCGATATGAGCCGCTTGTTGTGCCGGATCCACGCCATGCTACCCCCGAATGCCGTCATCGCCGGGTCCACTCCTGATGCTTGCAGATCAGCCCGCCCAGGATGCAGCCCGATATACGCAAGCTGTTTGCGTTCATTACTTCGATCGTTGAGTAAAAGCGACGTCCCTGGTCAGGAACATAGACCTGCCCCGTCCAGCGCCCCGCACCACTCGCGTGATAATTGCTGAGCAATTCGGTGCCCACCAGCGACGCCACGCCGGCCTCGCGTGCGTCGGCGATCGCCTTTGGACCAGCCCAGACGATATCGCCGCACAAGAGCTGGCCGCAGCCATGTGTGCGGACGACGATCGTTCCCTTGGGATTTTGCCATAGCCCGATTGGCGCCGCGATCGTCGCGGCGCTGGCCCCGCTGGTCAGCGCCAGCAGCAGTGCCATTGCTATCAGTCTCATCTTACTTGCTCCTTGCTGCCTGAGCCACTTCGATCGCGGGCAGGATCGCTGCTTCGACGGCGCGTGCGTCGGAATTCAGCTTGTGCCCGCCGGGCAGGGTGATGCGGCGGACATTGGGCATCTGAAGTTCGGGGCACAGGCTTCCCGCTTCCTTGGCGCCGTGGATGCAGGTGACGGGGACCCAGTTCAGTCGCGATGCGGTCGGGTGCGCGCGTTGGTCGGGGATTTCGAATCCGGCGAGCTCGATCGGCGAGGCGCGGAAGATGATGTCCTCGCCGGGGACGATCAGCACGACCGAGCGGATGGGCTCGCGGGCGTTCACCGGAAATTGCGCGAGCCCCGCGTGCAGCATATCGGCGCCAAAGGATTGACCGATCAGGATGACATGATCGGTCTTTCCCAGCCGCATCGCCCGGGTCATCGCCGTCGCGATCAACTGTGCGACTTCTTGCGGCGTCCGGCGCGGCGAGAAATAGGTCAGCGAATTGACCGTCACCACTGCATAGCCGCGATTGTTCAGCCGCGCCGAAAGTTTCGGCGTCATCCCGACCCGATTGCCCATGTCGCCCGAGAGCATGACGATCGCGGGCCTGGCTGGCCCGGCATCCGCCGCGGGCATGTCGTGGAACAACGGCCCGTTATAATAGCCGGCGTGCAGATAGACTGCGCCCGCACAGGTCGCCGATGCGATGCCGATGACGAGCAGCAGGGTGAAAAGCCATTTCTTCATGCGACATGTCCTTCGCCGTCGGCGTGATCGTCGCGCCTCGACCGGATCAGGATAGGCGTAGATCCCCGTCGGGAAGCTGGCGCGATGATTACGATATTGTCATGTCGCGGCCATGCCCCGGTTGGATCGGAGGGGTTAGAAGGAGGACGTCCAAGGCGGGGCTGTCCCCCTGTCTCCCTCCCGCCGCCGGTTCCGCCTGGACATCCCGGTTCATCTTATCCGCATCGGCGCGGATTTCTGGAGTGAAGAATATGGCACGCTTTCGTACCCTTGTCGGCCTCGGTCTTGCCTCGACGATGATGATCACCGCCCCGGTCTTCGCTTCGACGCCGGCGGCCTCGACAACCACTGCCGCCAAGCCTGTCGCGCATTCGATGGCGAAGCAGGCCGTGGCGCCCAAGGCTGCAACCGCCGCTGCGCCCAAGCGAGTCGCTTCTACCCGGCAAAGCACGCATCTCGCCAAGGCGACGCTCAGCAACGGCAAGAAGGTCACCTATGACTGCCGCCTCGCGGGCAATAAGAACAAGCAGGCTTGCAAGGGCTGAACCCCGGCACCCGCCCAGTCTGACCTGGCCTGCTGTCCGGCCGGTTCCCTGACCCCGGGGAACCGGCCGGTTCGGCATATCCGGTAGCGAACTTCAGCCTGCATGAGTGGGCAGACCAGATTATGGCGTGGTATCCGGCCAAAGCCCGCCTCAAAGGTCGTTATGAAAGGAGCATCTGTACGCCTACGGCGCACAGCGTCAGCCCGAGTATCGTCCGCAGCCGGTGGTTGGATATCCGGGGCGCCCATGCGCTCCCGATCAACACGCCCGGAATCGAGCCGGCCATCAAGCTGGCAAGAAGTATGAAATCGACGCTTCCCATGATCCAGTGACCCACGCCGCAGAGGAGCGCGAGCGGCACTGCGTGCGCGATGTCCGTGCCAGCCAGGCGCGCCGCGGGAAGCTCCGGATACAGGGCGATCAGCGCGAGCGCGGCCAGCGACCCGGCTCCGATCGAGGTGCAGGCCACCGCCACGCCGATGACCGCTCCGACGAGGATTGTCAGATGTCGCCGCTTGGCGTCGGGGAGGCTGGCGCGCGCCTTGGCCCAACGGGAAAGGCGCGCCTGAAAAAATAGTCCCACGCCCGTGAAGGCAAGGACAACCCCCAGCGCCGTCAGGAGCCAGGGCGGCGAGGCCGCCGCGGCGCCGGATTGCCACAGCCAGAGCAGGGCGGCCGTTGCCGCTGGAATGCTGCCCGTCGCCAGGAGACGCAGGAGTTGCCAGTCGATACTTCCCAGCCGGTGATGGATAGAGCTGCCTGCGGTTTTGGTCAGGGCCGCGAACAACAGGTCCGTCCCGACGGCCTTGACCGGATGGATGCCGGCGAGAATCAACAATGGCGTCATCAATGATCCGCCGCCGACGCCGGTCAGTCCGACGAGAATTCCGACGCCGAAACCGGCCAGAATAAACGCCGGGGAAAAATGCTCGGCGGTCAAGGCCTGGTGGTCTCAAGGCGCGGCGTGCCCCGGCGAACCTTGCGCGTGCTGATCATGTGCGAGCCGGGATTGTCAGCAAGGCCATTTCGGCGATCAGCACGACTGAAACGGGGGAGGTGCAGGCAGGATCCCAACGGGTGGCGGCATGTTACGGGCCTTCCTCTGGACGGGCACGGTTCCTTTGTCCCGATATTCATAGGGGGCTTTGGCTTGTCGCGCTATTGCGGAATCTGCGCGGCAAGGGTGGGGAAAGGCTACGCTCTCGTAGATCAGCAGCAGCGACCAGGCGATCCGATCACAGTTTGAGGCCTGCTGAGGACGTTCGCAAGAATGGGATCGAAATTGTCTATCGGCGCTTCTCCGATGAAGATCACCAGAATACCAGCAGGGCTGGCCATACCGATACTTGGAACCGGGTCGCCCTTTCTGGACAAAAATTCCAAAAGGAGAAGGAGGTCACAGATATTTGGGATTTGATCCGGTCGGTGACTGGCAGGGTATATATATCGCGCGGGCTTCTGGAGTGCGCGATCGACATCGCGCCGATTGACCTCGAGCCGCACACGGCCCTCGAAATTGCTTGCGGATACCGTGGTGATGAACGGCGGGCCTAAAAACTCGCAGATTCAAAAAAAGTTCCGCAGGAACGATTTTATTCGACATCGACGCCATCTCGCTCCAACGGGAGCTGAACACGTAACCCAATGTGGAATAGGCAAAAATTGGGGAGCGTGAGGAGCGGAGGGATGGCTGATGGCTTGGAAGAACTGATGGCGCACCAGAGGGCTGATTCTGCCGCCTGTGTCCTGACGTGATCCGCCGTGAAATCCGGAACCCGCAATCCTAGTCCTGTTGAATTGAACCAGGTCGCCTGCGCGGCTTTGAGAGTGATTTCTTTTCTAAAATATTTGTATCAAGTGGGGAAATGAAGAATGAATAACCGGAAAAACGACGCAAATATCTACAAATTTTCTGTCAATCGGAAGGCGGCGCTGAGTCTGGGCGTAGCCTTGTTCGCGCTTGCGTCGGGCGGTCAAGCGATCGCCGCTCCGGGCAATCCCACTTGGCAAGGCGCCGTGAGCGACGATTGGACCGACGGTGACAATTGGTCTGGCGGCGACGCCCCTTCGCTTACCGGTCCCGCTGCGATTGTGGCACCTTCAGCCTCCGATCCCGCACCCGTGATCGACGGCGTTGTGGGCGAGGCCAATGCACTTTTCCTGGGCTCTCTGGACCATGCGGACCTGACCATCCGCAACGGTGGCCAGTTGAACGCGAACAATATCATTGTCGGCAACAGCACCAACAGCGGCTTTCCCGGCATCAACGATGAAAGCGGCGCAATCCTCGTTACCGGAACGGCCTCGGCGCTTTCGGTCGGAGGCCTGACCATCGGTTATTATGGCGACGGCGCGCTGAACATTGCCGACGGCGCCAAGGCGACCATTGGAGCGACGACGTCGGTCGGTGTGATGGCTGACGCAAAGGGAACGATCACCCTTTCAGACCCTGGCAGCCGGCTGGAGGGCGGCAGCCTGCACATCGGCACCGGCGGTGAAGGCGAACTTGTCATGTCCGCAGGAACTTCGATGCAGACAACTTCCTCGGCTTTAGGCGTCAATGCCGGCTCGAGCGGAACGGCCACCATCGCGGGCGCAGACACGAACTGGGCGGTAACCGGAAGTCTTTCCATCGGCAGCGGTGGCACCGGCGACATGACGATAAGTGACGGCGCGGTGGTTTCCGCGACCGGCGACATCAGCATCGGCCGGCAGGCGTCGGGATCCGGAACCCTGACGGTGTCGGGAGGAAGCAGTCAGCTGACGACCGCAACGAATCTTTTCGTCGGATTTAGCGGCGCGGGCGATGCGACCGTCAACAATGGCGGGACCATGAGCGCCGACAAGGTCATTCTTGGTTTCGATGCGGCGAGCTCGGGTACGCTGGTGGTCGATGGTGCCAACAGCGTCGTCAAGGGCACCTCCTATGTCATGATCGGCTATAGCAAGGATGGCGAGGCGACGATCTCCAACGGCGGCACGCTGAAAGCGGACGGCGCGCGGGGTGTAACCATCGGCTTCCTCGCCGGTTCCAACGGCACGCTGAACATCGGCGCCGCGGCCGGAGAAGCCGCAGTTGCCGCCGGCCATATCGATGCCGTCAGCGGCATCAAATTCGGTGCGGGCGCAGGACGGCTTGTCCTCAATCATACCGACACCGACTATGTTCTGGCCGCGCCCCTTTCGGGTATCGGCTCGGTGGACGTCCTGTCCGGGACGACAATTTTCAGCGGCGACAGCAGCCTGTTTTCGGGCAGCTTCACGGTGGATGGCGGCAAGGCCATTATGGCCGGGGCGACCGGGGCTGCGAGCACCACGGTCAATGCAGGCGGCGTGCTGCAGATCGGCAATGGCGGGACCAGCGGCTCGCTCAACAGCGATATCGTGAACAATGGCGCGCTGGTCTTCAATCGCTCCGACGCGCTGCTCCACAATCGCATTATCAGCGGCGGCGGCAGCCTGACCGTTGCGGGCGGCATCATTACGCTGAGCGGCATGAACAGCTTCACCGGCGCGACCAGCATCGAGGCCGGAGCGACGCTGGCGCTGAGCGGACAGGGCCGCATCAACCAGTCCAGCAACGTGACCGTCAACGGTACGTTCGACGTTCGGGCGGCGAGCTCGGCGCAGATCAAGGACCTGGGCGGTAGCGGCACCATCATCGTCGGCAATGCCGGGCTGCACGTGAAAAATGCGTCGCAGACCTTTGCCGGCCAGATCACCGGTACAGGTGGGCTGATGGTCGAAGGCGGCACTCTGACGCTGACCGGCGCCAGCGACTTCACGAACGGCCTTGGCATCAGCAATGGCGCCACCGTCAAGATCGGTGCGGGCGGCACCAGCGGTTCGATCACGTCAAACGTCACCAACTTTGGCACCCTTGTTTTCGATCGCTCCGACGACATCAGCTATGCTGGCCAGATCTCCGGCCAAGGAACGGTGATCAAGGCCGGCGCCAACACAGCGACCTTCACCGGCGCCATCAGCGGCACGCAGCTCAATGTGGAGCAAGGCACTGCGGTGCTTCTGGGCACGATCAACAGCAACGCTTATGTTGCTGACCAGGCCACATTGGTGTTCGCACGCCCCACGGCGACCACATATCGGGGCGTGCTCAGCGGCACGGGTTCGGTTGTGAAATCGGGCGTCGGAACGACGACTTTCTCGGGCGACAGCAGCGGCTTTGCCGGCGATACGACCATCGCGGGCGGAACGGTGTTGCTCACCGGTTCGCTGGGCGGCGATGTGCTGATCGAGACTGCTGGCACATTGCAGGTCGGTGACGGGATCAAGAACGGCAATCTGCTCGCCGACGCCGTGAACAATGGAACGCTGATTTTCAACCAGGTCGGCGACTATGACTATACCGGTGCCCTTTCGGGCAACGGCAATCTGGTCAAGCGGGGCACGGGCACGCTGCTCCTTTCGGGCAATTATGGTTATACCGGTTCGACCGTGGTCGAGGGCGGCATTGTTCGTCTGACCTCGCAACTCGATACGGACTCCGACCTTGTCCTGAACGGGGGCGTGTTCGATCTCGGTGGCCTTGACCAGCAAGTGGCTGGTCTGAGCGGCACGAGCGGTACGCTTGCGCTGGGCACCGGCGAACTGATTGTGATGCAGAATGAAAACACCAGCTTCGGCGGCGGCATCACCGGCACGGGCAACTTCACCAAAGGGGGCACGGGATCGCTGAACCTCACCGGGACAAGCAGCTTTACCGGACAGGTCGATGTCAACAGCGGCCGTCTGGCCGTCAATGGCAAGATGCCGGGCAGCATCGCAGTGAACAACGGCGGCACGCTGGGCGGCACCGGCACAACCGGCACACTGGTCGTGAAGAGTGGCGGTACGCTGGCGCCGGGCAACTCCATAGGCACGCTCAATGTCGCAGGCGATGTGCAGTTCAACGCGGGTTCGATCTTTGCGGTCGAAGTAGACGCAGCAGGTAACAGCGACCGGGTCAATGCGAGCGGAAAGGCCATACTCCAGGGCGGCACCGTCTCGGTGCTCGCGGCAGCCGGTGCGTATCGCTGGGCCAGCGATTATGTGATCCTGACCGCCGCCGGCGGGGTGACGGGTACATTCGCTGGCCTCAACGTCGACCTGCCGTTCCTGTCTCCCTACCTGAACTATGGCGCCAATAATGTAACGTTGACGCTGATACGCAACGACCGCAGCTTCGCCAGCGCCGCCGGCACCGCGAATCAACGGGCCGTCGCGCTTGCGCTGGATGCGAGCATCCCGACCGGTGCTCTCTATCGGGCGGTCGCCGGGCAGGCCGATGTCGCCAGTGCGGCGCGCGCGTTCGACGCGCTTTCCGGCGAACTTTGGGAGACGACGGGCACCTTCATGGTGGACGGCACCCGGCGCCTTGGCGAAATGGTGGTCGGCCGTATGGAACAGGCGGACACGATCAGCCATGCGCTGTCGAATGCCCGCAACGCTGCGCGGGAGACCGATGGCGGGCGCACCGGCATCTGGGGTCAGGCGCTGGGAAGCTGGAACACTGCGAAGGACGACGGCAATGCTGCACGCGCGACGCAGAGCAGCTTCGGCTTCATCACCGGCATCGACACGATGCTGGGCGACTGGCGGATCGGTGTGGCGTTCAACCACAACGAGGACAAGGTGCAGGTAGATGATCGTGGCAGCCGCGCGACAGTCACCGGGTCGGCCATCGCGGCCTATGCCGGTGGCGGCTGGGGCAAGCTGCGCGCGCGTGTCGGCGGTTCCTATGGCTGGCAGGACGTGAAGGGCACGCGCAACATAGCGTTCCCCGGTGTCTCCGAGGATGTCTCCGGCGAATATGATGGCAAGAGCGCCTCGGCGTTCGCGGAGATGAGCTATGCGGCCTCGCTCGGCAAGTTGATGGTCGAGCCGTTCGCGGGGGCAAACCATGTCCGTCTCAAGACCGACGCCTTCGTCGAAAGCGGCGGCGCATTGAGCAAACTGACCGTGGGCAGCCATACGCGCGATGTAACCTACACCACGCTCGGCTTGCGGTTGGGCGCGGTGCTGCCGGTCTCGGAGCAGACGGTGATCACACCGCGCGTCTCGGCGGCTTGGTTGCGCGGCTTTGGTGACGTCGCTGCCGAAGGGCATCGCAGTCTCTCGACGGGCAAAGCTTTCTCCATCGAGGGCATGCCCGCCACGCGCAACGCGCTGCGTCTGGAAGCTGGCGTACAGGCCAATATCCTGCCTGGCGGTTCGCTCGGTGTCTCCTATGTCGGAAATGTCGCCGATCGCTGGAGCGACCAGGGCCTGAAGCTGGGCTTCTCCTACAGCTTCTGACCGGCAGGAGATCGGGCGACCGGTCGTGAATCAATGGGCTGCCGCGCTGCGACGCGCGGCAGCCCTTTTCGTTTCACCGTGGTGAATATGTGCGGGCCGCGCCTCATCAAGGTTCGTTCCATCGATCCACGGACTTGACTGGCAACGCCGCAATCCAGCCGCCATTGGGTGGCGCAGGGCCTTGAGCCTTGCGCCCGCCCGTAGGGAGGATAGCGGTCAGCTAAGCTGACTGGTGGCTATCGCGGCCTGCAACGGGTTCGTCGCACAGCATCAAAATGGCATGATCGACCAGCACGGCCACTTGCGCATCCGTCAGTGCTGCGCGCCGCACCGCAACATGAAAAATGACGCTGCCGACCAGCGTGAAGAATATGAATTCCATTGCCTCGGGCGTCACCCCCTCCGGCTTCAGCCGTCTGAACTCGCGGTAATAATATTCGCGTTCGGCGCTGCCATGGCGTTCGAGCGCCGCCTGCAATTCCGGATGGCCGGGTGCGCTGGCGGAGATGCTTAAAGTGGCCGGCCCGCGAACATCCGACATATATTCGCGTAACGCCAGCGTATGCGCCAGCAAGCCGTCGCGCGGCGAGGCAGCCGGGTCGAGCGCCGGTTCATAGGCGCGTGAGGTTTCGTTGAGGATCGCCTCGACCAGTTCGGCCTTTGACGAAAAACGGCGATAGAGGGTCGAGCGGCTGCAGCCCGCCATATCGGCCACAGCCTCGAAGGTCAGCGCTTCATAACCCTTGCCCGCCAGCACCGTCCAGGCGGCATGACGGATAGCCGCATCCTTGGCCTCGTCGCGCGGACGTCCGCGCGCCCGCGCCAACGGATCAACCCGTGCATCCATCATTCTATCCTTTTCACCGGCTCGATCTCACACAAATCTGTCACAGAATATCGATACATGCCCGTCCCGTAAATAGCATTTCATAGAGGAATTTGCATCGTGACGTGTCGCATTCTCATGTTTTCCAGCCTTTTGGCATTGACCGTCGGCACTGCTGGCACCGCTGTGGCAGCTGATTCGGCACCGAGCGAAGCGCCGGTGGGCGAGGGCGATGCGCCGTCGGGTGATATTGTGGTCACCGCGCAAAAGCGCGAGCAGCGTATCACCGATGTTCCGATGTCGATCAGCGCTTATGGCGCCGAATTGCTCGAGCAGATCGGTGGCACCGAGCTTTCGAAAATCTCGGCGATCACGCCGGGTTTCGTCATCCAGCTTCAGGACAAGTTTGCGCCCGGCTTTTCGGTGCGCGGGATTACGTCCAACGAGTTTTCCCCGCAGGCGGAACAGCGCGTCGCGGTGTTCCAGGACGGGGTCGCGGTGGTGCAGACTGCATCGGCCTATGGCGAATTGTTCGACATCGACCGGATCGAAGTCGAAAAGGGGCCGCAATCGACGCTGCACGGCCGGTCGGCGCTCAATGGCGGCGTTTCGATCTTCCAGAAGCGGCCGGCCGCCGATCTGGGCGTCGAGCTCAAGGGCGGGCTGGGCAACTACAACTATGTTCACATCCAGGGCGTCGCCAATGTGCCGGTCAACGACATGCTCAGGGTCCGCTTCGGTGCCTTGCTGCGCAAGCGCGATGGCTTTGTCGATGATAGCGACGGGTCGGGCACCTATAATGCGGTCAATGCGCAGGCCTATCGTTTCGCTGCGAGCTGGGAGCCCTCCAGCGACTTCGCCTTCCATCTGATCGGAACCTATGACGTCGACGACACCAAGGGGGGCGTTCCTTTCAAGTCGCGCACCTTCCTGCCGCTCGATCAGGCGACCGGCGCCGTCGTCGGCGACCTCAATTTCTGGACGCCGACCCATCTCGATACCTTCGGGACGCTTCCCGATCCCTATTTCCATCGCGAGATACTCGGGCTGAGCGGGACGGCTGACTGGCGCCTCGACGATATTTTCGGCCTGACCTCGATCACCGGTTATCGCTGGTTCGATGCCTGTCAGTCGGGCGACAATGACGGAACGCCGACGAACCTCATCGCTTATCACCAGTGCAATTACGGCGAGCAATTATCCGAGGAAATGCGGCTCAACTTCACGGGGCTTGGTATCTTTGATGGCTTTGTCGGCGCCAGCGTGTTTCGCGCCGACAATGGCATGACGATGGACATGGGCTATGACGAACGCGCGATGGCGCTGCTACTGGGGGGAACATTGCAAAAGCTGGCGCCGCGCGGCCTCACCAATGCCGAGATCAACGCGCTCCTCGGGCCTGCGGCAAATGCGCTCAAGGCCTTTCATCTCGATCAGCAGCGGACGACCGCAAAAATCACCACCTATGACGTCTTCGCCGACGTCACCGCGCATCTGAGCGACCGGCTGGAGCTCTTCGCCGGCGCGCGCGCGACGTGGGACAAGAAGGCACTGACGCTACAAGGGCTGACTCCGCTCGGCGTGTCAAAGCTCACCGGCCGCGGCCTGCTTCTGCAGCCGACACCGGGCGAGGCGGTGATTACCGGCAGCAACAGTTCGAGCAATATCACCGGCCGCGCGGGGCTGCGCTACAAACTGACCCCCGACGTCAGCCTCTATGCCGTTTATGGCATCGGCAAGCGCCCCGAAGTGATGCAGCTCAATCCGACCACGCCGTCGCAGATCATCCCGGCCGAGACGCTCAAGTCGATGGAAGCGGGGGTGAAAGTCCGGCTGCTCGACGGCCATCTCGTCGGCGATGCGTCGGTGTTTCACTATGACTATTCGAACTTCCAGACGCTAGGTCTCAAGGACGGCATCGTTGCCACGGTCAATGCTGGCAAGGCCGACGCCACGGGTTTCGAGGCGCAGCTGAGCTATGCGGTGACGCCGGGCATCTCGATCTTCGGCAGCTATGGCTATAACCACGCCCGTTTTCGCGCGGGGCTTTATGACGGCAATCGCTTCCGCAACAGCCCCGACCATAAATTTGCGATCGGCGGCAATTTCGAAATCCCCGTGTCGGGCGGCAAAATCGGCTTCGCGCCGCTCTATAGCTGGCAATCCAAGATGTTCTTCTTCGAGGATAATGACCGGCTCGATTTGCAGCAGCGCACGCCGGCTGCCTATTCGGACCGGGCGGTTGATGAATTTCAGAACGGATTTGGCCAGCTGAGCGCCCGTCTGACCTTCGCACCCGACGATGCCCGCTGGTCGTTCGCGCTGGTCGGCGACAATCTGACCGACAAAAAATATCTCGTCGATGCCGGCAATACCGGGGACTATTTCGGCATTCCCACCTTCATCGCGGGCACCCGCCGCACCCTTCGCGCCGAATTCGGCTTTAACTTCTGACCTTGCTGAAAAGGAGAGATCTCATGATTCCAACGATGAAAAATCGTCGCGTGGCGCTCTTGGCGGCGGCGCTCGCGCTGACCGTGCCTGCACTGGCGGAGGACGGCAGCTTCACCATCGCCGTGCTGCCCGACACGCAGAACTACACCGATTACACCCATCAGACCGCCGAGGGATTTGCTTTCGACGCCAGCGAGATGTTCCTCGATCAGATGCAATATGTCGCCGACAATGTGGAAAGCGCGGGCGGCGATATCGCGTTCGTTTCCTCGCTGGGCGACGTTTGGCAGCACCAGACGCTCAAGATGGACCCCGAGCATGAAAAGCGGGGCTTCAAGGCCGTGCCCAATCCGGTCCTCGACCAGCATTTCGCGCCGACACCCAAGGTCCTGACGGTCGAGATGCCGACCGCGCGCAAGGGCTTCGAGAAGCTGATGGGCAAGGTGCCCTTTTCCGTCGTGCCGGGCAATCATGACTATGATGCGATGTGGACCGATTCCAAATTCCCGCCCGCGGCGACCTTTGATCCAAAGAATCTTGCGACCCTGGGCATGTTGCACCCCGGCGGGCTCAACAATTTCCGTAGCGTGTTCGGCAATCAGACCCCCTTTTTCAAGGACAAGCCCTGGTATGTCGGTTCGCATGACGGCGGTGCCGACAGCGCGCAGATTTTTACCGCTGGAGGCTATCGCTTCCTGCACATCGGGCTGCAGTTCGATCCGCCCAACGCCTCGCTGGAATGGGCGGCGACGATGATCCGCCGGAATCCCGGCCTGCCGACGATCATCTCGACCCACGACTATATGGACAATGAAGGCAAGCGCGTAGCCAACCCGATGATTGATGGCCATGCCGCCGATCCGCAGGACAATAATCCGCAGATGGTGTGGGACAAGCTGATCAGCCAGCACGACCAGATTTTTCTGCTGTTGTGCGGCCATGAACATGGCCAGGCCCGGCGCACCGACAAGAACCGCTTCGGCCACGACGTGCATCAGGTGCTCGCCGACTATCAGGACCGGGGTCAGACCGCCAAGGACGCTGGCGTCAAATCCGACTGGCCGGTGGGGATTGGCGACGGCTGGATGCGGCTGATGACCTTCGACATGACCGCAGCCACGCCCACGATCAAGGTGCGGACCTACTCGACCCATTACAAGACAATGAGCGTCGACGCGCCGGACTATGCGGCGTGGTACAAGCAGCAGGAGAAGCCGAAGCTGAGCGACAGTGCCTTCCATGGCGAAGATGATTTCAGCATCGACCTTGCCGATTTCCGCGCCCGTTTCGACGCGACCGCCAAGGTGAAATGAGCAACGCGGCCCGTCGTCCCCGACGGCGGGCCGTTGGCGCATCTGCGGTTCAATCCGACTGCTCCCTGTGGCGGGCGCTGGACGGCGGCGATATCAATGCCGGCGCGTGCGCATGCCAGCTGCGCCGCTTAATTGTCGATGCGGAACACGAAGTGTTCGCGCGGAAGGTGGGGGAGAGGGGGACGCCGCTGGCGGCGAAAGAATATGTTATCGGTTCAGTGACGAAGGCCATGCTATATTTCCGGCGCGTGCGGGACCGACATGGGCTCGGCGGATGGAAAAGGCGTTCATGGCGGAAGAAATCGAACTGAAGCTCGAACTGACGCGCGAAGCGGCCGATCAGGTCGAAGCCTCGGGCTTGTGGGCGGGAGAGCCACAGCGGGCGCAGCAGACGTCGATCTACTTCGATACTCCCGCTCGGGATCTGGCGAAGGCGGGGGTGTCGCTGCGTATTCGCCGATCGGGGCGGAAGCGGATTCAGACGGTCAAGGCCGGCGGCGCCAGCGCCGCCGGCCTGTTCGCGCGTTCGGAGTGGGAGCGCCCCGTCAAGGACGACACACCGGTCCTCGACGATACCACACCGATCGTGGCTTTGCTGGGAGACACCGCTGCGGCTGTCGCACCGGCATTTCAGGTGAAGATCGAACGGCGCAGCTGGCTGCTCACCGAGGGGGACACGGTGATCGAACTGGTTCTCGACCGCGGCGAAGTCGTCGCGGGTGAGCGCGAGTCCGCAATCTGCGAAATCGAACTGGAGTTGAAGTCGGGCGATCCTGCGGCGCTGTTCGCTTTCGCGCGCAAGATCGATGCCGTTGCGCCCGTGCGCCTGGGCGTGCTGACCAAGGCCGAACGCGGCTTTGGCTTGGCTGAACCCGCGCCGACGATGGTCAAGGCCGATCCGGTCACCCTCGCCGAGGATACGACGGCGGGGCAGGCGTTTCGGCAGATTGTCGGGGCGTGTTTGCGGCAGTTTCGGATCAACGAAGCGCTGTTGCTGGCAGGTCGCGATCCCGGGGCGCTGCATCAGGCGCGTGTGGCGCTGCGTCGTCTGCGGTCGGCTTTCGCCGTCTTTAATCCGAAGGTGAGCGAGAAGGGTGGCGATTTGCGGGAGGAACTCGCCTGGCTTGCCTCCGGGCTGGGCGATGCGCGCAATCTCGATGTGCTGCTCGAGCGGGCCGGGCCGGGGCCGCTGCGCGATCATATCGTGCCAGCGCGCGAAGCGGCTTACGACCGGGCCATCGAAATGCTTGCGCTGCCGCGCGCGCGGCGCCTCGCGTTCGATCTTGCGGAGATGGCGGCGCGGACGGCCCCCGACGATGAAGCGGACGCCGGCCTTCCAGCGCGCGAATTCGCCGCTGAAGCGCTGGGTCGCCTGCGCCGAAAGGTGAAGCGGAAGGGCGGTGATCTGGCGCGCCTCGACGACAAGACGCGGCACGCGGTTCGCAAGGCTGCCAAGACTCTGCGTTATGCGACCGAGTTTTTTGCGAGCCTGTTCGAAGGCAAGCGTCGGACTGAGCGTCGCCAGCGATTTGTCGCGGCGCTCGAAGCGCTTCAGGATGAGCTCGGTGCGCTCAACGATCTCGCTACCGCGCCCAATCTGCTGGAAAAACTGGGAATCTCGAACGATCCCGATGCGCCCAAGCTGCTGGTGAAGGGGCGGAGGAAACGCCACCTGAAAGCAGCGGAAGAGGCTTGCGAACGGCTGTTTGCGAACAAGCGGTATTGGCGTTAGCAGGCGCCAAAGCGCCGGGCTCCCTGCGGAACCCGGCGCCTTGATCGTCTGGCAGCGGCCTATTCGGCGCCCTTGGCGGCTTCCTCGATGATGCTGGCGACCGCGGCGGGCTGCGAGACATAGAGGGAGTGGCTGGCGGCGACTTCGCGGACCGTCGATCCGGCGCGGGCGGCCATGTGGCGCTGTGCGGGCGGCGGGATCATCCTGTCGTCGCTGGCAACGAGGTACCAGCTCTTCTTCTCGCGCCACGCCGGGGCGGTGACCGCGCCGGCGAGGGCGTTGACGCCCCAAGGGCGCTGCGACGCGGCCATGAAGGCGGCGAGGCCGGGGTCGACGTCCGCCGCAAAGGCTGAGGCGAACTTGGCGCGGTCGAGGAAGAGATAGCCATCGACCGGCGGCAGGATCGGCGGGACCGGTGCGCCGGGTACCGGATTGGCGATCAGCGAGCCGACCGATTCCCCTTTGTCGGGGGCGAAGGCGGCGATGTAGACGACGCCTGCAACCTTCGGATCGGTGCCGGCTTCGGACACGACCACGCCGCCATAGCTGTGGCCTACAAGGATGACTTTGCCTTCGGCGGCGGCGATCGCGCGCTTGGTCACCGCGACATCTTCGGCGAGCGAGTTGGTCGGATTCTGGACGACCGTGACCTTGTAACCATCCTTGCTCAGCAGCTTGTAGACGTCGGCCCATCCCGAGCCGTCGACGAAACCTCCATGGACGAGGACGATCGATTTGACGGGTTCAGCCTGCCTGGCGGAAATCGAGGGCGCGGCGGCCAGGGCGAGCGAGGCGGCAGCGGCGGCGAGAATTTTCTTGGTCATCGTGCATCTCCTTAGAATTATTTCGCGATAACATTTATCGCGATAAATTCTTTTAGGACTCGACTTCCAGTGTTGTCAAAGATAAATGTTATCGCGATAAATAATATTTCGATATGACATTGATTTGGAAGGAATGTTTTTATGCCCGGACCCGATGGCGCACCGCTTCCGCTCGATGCGCAGCTGTGTTTTTCGCTCTACTCGACGACGCTCGCGATCAACCGACTCTATAAACCGATGCTCGATTCGCTCGGAATCACCTATCCGCAATATTTGGTGCTCAGCACCCTGTGGGAGCGCGATGGGCCGACGATCGGCGCGATCGCCGAGCGGCTTAGCCTCGAACCCAGCACGATTACGCCGCTGGTCAAGCGGCTCGAGGCGGCGGGTTTCGTCGATCGGCGGCGCAATACCGTCGACGAGCGACAGGTCCATGTGCACCTCACTGGCAAGGGCAAGGCGCTCTACGAAGAGGCCGGTTGCCTTACCGATGCGTTGCTTGCCAATTCGAAGCTAAGCGCGCCTGAAATGATCGCCTTAAATGAACAGGTGCAGCGACTGCGGGCAGCATTGACCGAATAGGGCGCACCGCAAGATGCGACATCACGCAAAGCTAATGCTTCGAGAAACAGATCGCTTTTGAACTGCCTGCGATGAATCGCGCTTGTTCAACTACTACGCGTTGGCCAGTCCGCTCCCGGCCAGTCTTGACCATTCGGGAGGCTGGCCAGTCCCGAAAACGGCCGCTGTTCCTTCAGAAAAGTTCGTCCAGCATTAGGTGAAATTGCAGCTTGCAGCGATCCATGTCCGCGATGCCATATTGCTGCATGAATCTCGCCTGCAGCGAAGGACCGAACTCGCCCAGGCAATTCCATGCTAGGGCGAGGTCCTGATAACGGTCAGCGATGCCGGCGCGCCCAACATCGATGCAACCAGTCACCTTGCCTGCGTGAATGAAGAGATTGTCGAGCGAGAAATCGCCATGCGTTACGACGGGATCGGGCGCAAAAGGCAGCAGGGTCTGCATCGCTTCCCAGACCTGTTCGGTCGTCCAGCCTCGCCGCTCGTCATCAAAATCCTCGACCTCGACCAAACCCGCGTCGATCCGCTCGCGAGCCAGGGCCAGCCGGTAGGCATGATCGCTGTTGTAGGGGCACAGGTTCACCGGGATTGCGTGCAGGCGGCGCAGGAATGCGGCCAGTGCGTCCACCACGGCAAGATGGGCGGCGGGCTCCGCTTCCATCATCTGATAAGCCGTTTGTCCAGGCATGGCCGACATCAGCAGCCAAGCCTCGCCGGGTGTATGAACGAAATGCCTGACATCCGGCACGGGCACGTGCGTCGATAGCCATTTCAGTCTTGTCATTTCGTCGGCCACATCCCTGGCGACGGCATCTCTGCCGTGTTTCAGGAACAGCTCAGGTGCATCGGTCGCGCCATGGAGCCGGTAAACGGCAGCACCGGATTCGCCGACGGTGTCCTGCGCCCATTCATAGCCGGTCAGCTCGGCCGACATGCCGGCGGGCACCAGCGCGACCGCACAAATTACTTCCCGATCCGTATTAATCACAATGACCCCCATGGCAGCCGGGCACGGACTATGGCGCGCGGCAGGCGTCTGGGAAAGGCTGCGCGGCGCCTCTGCCTTCCGGCTCTCCTTCGACTGCTAAGAGGGCAATGTAGCCGCATGCCTCGCCCAAGACATCGTTCGCGCCTTCGCGGACATGTATATATCCGGTCCTGTGGCCCGTTTCCTCGATCGTGAGGAACGTCGCGTTCTCAACCTCGACCAAAAGCCGCCGGTTCCAAACGGCCATCAATAGCTAGCCCAATTTCGCCGTGCTTCGGAGATCCTCGAGCACACCTTCTGCATTCTCGAAACAATCGCTGCCCGGCGGTGTTTTCTCGATCCGTTCGATGACCAGCATGAGACCGGCATGCGTCTCGACGAGTTTCCGTTGCAAGGCTTCTACCTCGGTCAGTTTCTTGCGCAGGCCGGCCAGCAGTTTTTCGTGGCCCACCTCGGATTTTCGAACTTGTGGTAGCAGGGCGCGGATCTCACCGAGCGAGAAGCCTGCTTGTTGTCCGAGGACGATGAGCTCGAGAATCTGCTTCGTGCGATTTGAATATTGGCGATAGCCGCCGGGCGTCCGGTCCACCGCCCCGATCAGCCCCTCGGCTTCGTAAAAGCGGATTTTGGACGGTGCCAGTCCCGTATCGCGCGCCAGTTCGCCGATCTTCAACATGGCTCCGGTTTTCTGTTGACCTTAAACTTAACTTTAACGTTAAACGAATCGCGATGTCAATTGCCGGATACCCAAATGACCCCTTTCGATCCGCTCACCCTGCCTAATGGCAGCATCGTTCCGAACCGCATCGCCAAGGCTGCGATGGAGGAAAATATGGCCGACGACGTTCATGCGCCGTCCGCCGACCTTCTGAACCTGTATAGAGCGTGGGCGGACGGCGGGGCGGGGCTGATCCTCACAGGCAATGTGATGATCGATCGTCGCGCGATGACGGGCCCCGGCGGTGTCGTGCTGGAGGATGAGCGCAACCTTGCGATCTTTGAGAAATGGGCCCGGACGGGGCAGGCGAGGGGCGCGCAGATGTGGCTCCAGCTCAATCATCCCGGCCGCCAGGTCATGAAGAATATGGGCCAGGAAACCTGGGCGCCGTCGGCGGTGCCGCTCGATCTCGGCAAACATTCGAAGATGTTCCCGACCCCGCGGGCGATGACCGAAGCCGAGATAGGCGAAGTGATCGAGCGTTTCGCGCGAGCGTCCGCGATCGCCGAAAAGGCAGGATTCGCTGGTGTTCAGATCCACGCCGCGCACGGCTATCTGCTGAGCCAGTTCCTCTCGCCGCTGATCAACCACCGGAATGATGTCTGGGGCGGCTCGCTCGAAAACCGCGCGCGGATTGTGGTTGAAACGATCAAGGCAGTGCGCGCTGCCGTATCGCCGGGTTTTTCGGTGGCGATCAAGCTGAATTCGGCGGACTTCCAGCGCGGCGGCTTCGATGCGGAAGACGCGAGGCAGGTCGTTGCCATGCTGAATGATCTTGATGTCGACCTCGTCGAGTTGTCGGGAGGCAGTTATGAGGCACCTGCGATGCAGGGTAGCGCGCGCGATGGCCGGACGCTCGCCCGCGAAGCCTATTTTCTCGAGTTTGCCGAAGTTATCGCGGCAACTGCAAAAATGCCGGTGATGGTCACGGGTGGCATCCGCCGGTGGGGCGTAGTCCAGCAGATACTGGACGGTAGGGTGGCGATGGCCGGGATCGGCACGGCGCTGGCCATCCGTCCTGACCTGCCGGCGCTCTGGAAGATGGGTCTTGATCCGCGTCCGGAGCTTCCGCCGATAAACTGGAAGAGCAAGCCGCTTGCGTCACTCGCTGGCATGGCACTGGTCAAGTATCAGCTCCGCCGCCTGAGCCGCGGTCTTCCGGTTGTGCTGACGGTGTCGCCGCTAAAAGCCCTGCTCATCTCGCAATTGAAGGCGTCGGCACGCACGCGGAAATATCGGCGCTGGATGGGAGTGTAGCCCAATAACTGCGTGCCCGTTGTGTTCTCGGAGCTAGCGCGGCGCGCGGATTTTCCCCGCGAGACAGGCCTGCAAATTCTGATCCGGATTGCCCGTCTCCACCCGGTCAAAAGCGACACGTCAATAGTCCGGCCGCTTCTCCGTGAGACGGGACAACTTGATTTGGTGGCCGGGTCGCCAATCGGTTTCGACCCTTGAATTGACGGAGACGAGCTTGTAAATCGGGGTTATGCTGATGTTCGACATTTTTGACCACCACCTTGCAGGGTCGTTGGCGTCCGCATCTTTCTCCATTTCACCACCTGATGTGATGAAGTTCGTCGGGCTTGCCGGGGCGCCGCCCGCACCCGTCACAATCAACGCCGGCTAATCCGTCGGCCGAGCGAACCTGTGCTGTGTGCGCAGGCGTCACAATTCTTCAGGTGATTTTTCATGTTCATTCGTCATGCGTCGGCACTTGTGCCGACAACCGCGTTCGTGCTCCTTTGGAGCAGCGGCGCGATTGTCTCCAAAATCGGACTTCAATATGGTTCGCCCTTTGCTCTTCTGATTGCCCGTTATGCTGTTGCATTGGCAGCCTTGGCGGCTCTTGCGGCGTGGAGCGGCGCGCTCTTGCCTTCACGCGAAAGTCGGAAGCGCGTTTTTCTGGTCGGCCTCTCGATCGCAGGACTCTATTCGGCCTGCTATCTTCTCGCGCTCGATAACGGGCTGACGCCCGGCGCGCTTGCCACGCTTCTCGGGGTGCAGCCGATCGCCACTCTTCTGCTGACCGAAAGGCGGGCTGGCTGGGCAAGGCTGTTCGGACTGGCCTGCGCTCTGGGAGGGCTGATGTTCGTGGTCCGGGACGGACTGGTTGCTGCACGCTTCGACGCGCTGGGCCTTCTCTTCGCGGGCCTGTCGCTCGTCGGAATTACGGTCGGATCGATCCTTCAGAAAGGCGAGGATCAAGCGCCGTGGGTCGTGCTTCCCATGCAATATATGGTCGGATTGGCGTTCGCGGGCGCCATAGCGCCGTTCGGGCCGCTCCACGCGTCGTGGGAGCCCGGGTTCGTTCTGCCCGTTCTGTGGCTGGGGCTGGTCATTTCTGTTGGTGCGACATTCCTTCTCTACCGGCTCATCGCCCGTGGCAACCTCGTGAATGTGACGAGCCTCTTCTATCTGGTGCCCGGCGTAACCGCGGCAATGGACTGGTTTATACTGGGGAACCCGATGTCCCTTCACGCGATCGCGGGCCTGGCTCTGGTCGTCGTTGGGCTGCTTGTCGTCTTTCGCGAGAAGGGCGACTGACCTTGCAGGGCGCGCGGCTCGCGTGAGCGGGCCCCCCAGCGGTCGGACGTCGGCATTACACTTTGTGCTGCCAAAAGCTGCCTGACCGCAACCGGCCAAGCTGGCGCCGAGGCGGCAGGAATTCGGATCGCACCGACAGGCTGCCCACAACGCATGCCCGGGTCCGGGTCCGCCGATGTCCGCCCCGGCCTCGCTTGGGACCGCTTACTCTCGCTTGCCTTTTTCCGCCGCGCCATTGATCCTGCGCGGTAACCCGGCTGGGCGGCAACAAAGCTGCCGGCGCAACATAATGGAGAGAGTGCCCTGTGGCGAATGATATGACCAGCGAACCCGTGGTGCCGCTCGATCCCGAGTGGCCCAAAATGTCGCTTGCCGAGGCGACCGCCGCGCTCACTGCGCCGGGGGCGCCGTTCGAGATGGAGATGGTGGCGATTGGTGACATTCCGACGCGGGTCTGGAAACATGCGCCGCATGACCTGGGTGCGTTGCTTGATATTTCACGCGCGCATGGCGAGCGGCCATTCACGATATTGGACGACGAGCGGGTCAGCTTCGAGGCGAACTGGCGCGCGGTCGCCGTGTTCGCCCGCGCGCTGCAGGATATGGGTGTTGCCAAGGGCGACCGCGTTGCCCTTGCCATGCGGAATCTCCCTGAATGGCCGATGATCTTCTTCGCGATCACTTCGATCGGCGCTATCGCGGTACCGCTCAATGCGTGGTGGACTGGCGGCGAGCTTGCCTACGGGGTCAGGGATTCGGGTGCGAAGGTTCTTGTCGTCGATGCCGAGCGCCACGAGCGGATCGCGGAACATCTCGGCGCACTGCTCGCCGTCGAACGGCTGATCGTCGCGCGGGCGAACGAAACGCCTCCCGGTGCGACCGCGCTCGAAACCATCGTCGGCCGCCCGGAAGACTGGTCCCGTTTGCCCGCGGTCAACCGGCCTGCCGTCGATCTCGATAGCGACGACGATGCGACGATCTTCTACACCAGCGGCACGACAGGCCATCCAAAGGGCGCGCTCGGTACCCACCGTAACCTCGTCACCAATATCCTCTCGGGCAGCTATTCGGGCGCGCGCAGCTTTCTGCGTCGCGGCGAAACGCCGCCCGGGCCCCGCCAGCTCACCGTGCTCACGGTCATTCCTATGTTCCATGTCACTGCCTGCTCGGCGAGCCTGATGGGCGGTATGGCGGCGGGACATACGACGATCTTCATGCGCAAATGGGATCCGGTGCAGGCGATGGAAATCATCGAGCGCGAAAAGGTCAATATTACCGGCGGTGTACCGACAATCGCCTGGCAGTTGATCGAGCATCCCGACCGCGCGAGCTATGACCTCTCGTCGCTTGAGGCGATCGCCTATGGCGGCGCGCCGTCGGCGCCCGAACTGGTGAAGCGCATCTATGAGGAGTTCGGCGCGTTGCCGGCCAATGGTTGGGGGATGACCGAAACGATGGCGACGGTGACAAATCACTCGTCGGAGGATTATCTGAACCGGCCGACGAGCGCCGGGCCGCCGGTCGCGGTGGCCGATCTTGAAATTCGCGCCGACGACGGAGTGACATTGCTTCCTGCCGGTTCCGTCGGCGAGCTATGGGCGCGGGGGCCGATGATCGTGAAAGGCTATTGGAACAAGCCCGAGGCGACCGCGGAAACCTTTGTTGACGGTTGGGTACGCACCGGCGATCTTGCGCGCCTCGACGACGAAGGGTTCGTCTATATCGTCGACCGCGCAAAGGATATGCTGCTGCGCGGCGGCGAGAATATCTACTCGTCGGAGGTCGAGAATGTCCTCTATGAACATCCCGCGGTGACGGACTGCGCGATCATCGGCTTAGCGCATCGCACGCTCGGCGAGGAACCCGCCGCCGTCGTCCATCTCGCGCCCGGTATGTCGGCGACCGGGGCCGAACTGCAGGATTGGGTTCGCGCGCGGCTGGCCGCCTTCAAAGTGCCCGTCGCGATCCGCTTCGTCGCCGAAACATTGCCGCGCAACGCCAATGGCAAGATATTGAAGAAGGACCTCAAGGCTCTCTTCGCTGACAGGTGAGCGAGGTGCGCAGGTCGGGGCAGCGCGCACTCGCGCAATGGCGTGGAAATCGCGGACGCTATTGATGATTGGGCGCGTGTCCCGCATTCTTGGTGCATGAACAGGAAGGCTAGCCCGACCGCCAAGGGGCTGCGTCAGTTTCTCGATCTCGAGCAGCAGGAGGACTGGCTGGCGGGGAGGGCGGAATTACCCGACGCGGAGGAGCGGCAGGATTCGATAGAGCAGCGGATGAAGTATGCGCTCCGCTTCCAGAAGCTTTTTCGTCGACCGCAAGCGCCCGAGCTATTCGGGATTCTCGAGCTGTACGGCCAGACCTGTATTCCCATGCCTCGCGCGATGGAGCGCACTTACTGGTCGGTTTCCTGCCTGCCATCTACCTCGGACAAGCCATTGGTCCGCGTCAACGCGAGCTGGATGGAGCTGTTCACTCTCTACGCTGACGGAGACGATCTCCGCGCACGGTTCATTGTTCACCTTTCGGATTTCACCACCGGCGGACTACTCATGCAGGAGGCGATCGACCAGGCGTTTCTCGAGCAGAGCGTGGGGGCATCCGGGGACTTGAGCTATTCGTTCCCGAGCGGTCCGGACATCTTCATCATCAAAATACGAGGCTCCGCGTCCATCCGCGCCTTCCTCACGGCCCCTCGCGCGCTGCGCGCTGTTCGGAGATTCAACCTGACCCACATGAACCGCGGCAGGAACGCCTATCAGGCCAGCCACTCATATAGCGTGGCAGATTATATGCTGGGGGAAGGAGCTGTCTGACATCCGATATTTGCGGATCGTGGCGAACGCCGGCGAACATCGATCACAGCGCCGCGCAGCCCGTATCTCTTTCGGAAAACGAACCGATTAGCGCTCCGCCAGCACATCATAATGGCGGCCGAAGCCGAAGCGCGCGAAGCGGGTGAATCCCGCGGCGCGCAAATGCGCCTCGATCGCGGCGGCGTCGGTCCAGCGACTGTCGATTTCATAGAAGATCGCGGCGATGCGGCCGAGGTGCGCCGAGGCGACGAGCGCTTCGACGACGGTTTCCTCATGCCCCTCGACATCGATCTTGATGACCAGCGGGAGCGTGCCGGCGAGCAGCATGTCGACATCGGCGATGCCGAGGATGCGGATTTCCTCGGTGCCCGCGCTGCCGGTCGTCCCCGCATCGCGCAGGCTGGCGGTACCGCTGTGCGCGGCGTCGGTCGCGATCCTGGCGGTGCCCGATTGCAGCGAGACCGCAGCGTGGACCGGCTGGATCTTCGCTGTGAGGTCGTTGAGTGCGATATTATCGCTGAGCAGCGCAAAGGTCGCCGCGACGGGTTCAAAGGCGATAGCCGAGGCGCAATGCGGGTTCTTCGCCGCGAGCAGGCTGTAAAGCCCCTGATTGGCGCCGATATCGGCGAAGGCGAACGGAATATCCTGCACCGCCAGATAGTCCGACAGCACGCGGCCATAGGTTGCATAGCGGCAATATTGGAAGGTGCGGTCGGGCCAGTTGGCGCGCATCTTCACGCCATAGCGCGATGTCACGACGTCCTTCTCGCTGGACTGGTGAAAGGAGGAGGCGAGGCGCGCCGACCATTTGTGCAGCGTCTTCTTGATCCCGTAATCGAGGAAGGCGGCGAGAGGCGACGGCGCGGGCGGGCTGTGGGGCATGACGGTCATTTGCGGTCCAGATATTCGAGGATTGCCTGTGCCGCGCGCTCGGATGAGGGGCGGCTATCGAGATCGAAGCTATAGTTGACGAGTTGTTCCTGCCGTTCGCGCAGCGCGTCGGACAGCAGCGGCGGTTCGGCGAGTTCGGCGGCGAGTTCGTCCATCGTCTCGACCACCGGCCCCGCGCTCCAATGGGTGAAGTCGCGGTTGCCCTGCCACGCCAGATGATGCGGGTTGAGGAAGATGCACGGCCGCGGGCGGCGGATGAATTCATACACCTGGCTGCTCGCGTCACCGAGATAAATGTCTGCGGCGTCGGTGTAGGTCATGTCGAGGCTGGCAGGGCTGCCGATGTCGATCAGCATATGATCCTGCGGATATTGATCGGGGCGGGGGGGCTTGTTCCAGCCGAGCGCGAAGGGCGACAGCGACGCGGTCACCCGCTTGGCGAACAGCATGACGTGCGGCGCGAAGATCAGGTTGTAGCGGTCGCTGGCGGCAAACCAGTCAAGAATTTGCGGCCCCATGCGATACCAGGACGACAGCGCCGGCGAGGGGTGCGGATTATAAACGACCGTCGGTCGGTCATTGTCGAACAGGCGCGGCGGCTCCTTGCGCGCGGTCACATCGAACTTGGGATAGCCGGTGATCGCGTAGCCGCCGGGGTTGAGGAGCCCCGCCTCGGCGAGCCGGTCGCGGATCTTCTCGCCCGACAGCAGGACAAGGTCGAACTGGCCGCTCGCCTTGTCGAAGCCGATCGCGCGGTCACCGGCGCCGTGGCGGGTGTGGACGATCTTCAGCGATTTCAGACCGAAGCGCGTCTTCAGCATCAGCGAGGTCTTCTCGGGCACAACAAGCGCGTCGAGATCGCGAAACAGGTCGAGATTGCGCCCGAGCGACGAGATGGTGTCGGCGGGGATCGCTCGCCCGGTCGCGCGGTGGATCGCGCGCGCCAGACCCGATGCTGGCTGGAGGCGGATGACGTCGGGCGCGGGGCCATCGAAGGTCGCGGCGAGGCGGCGCACCTCGGCCTCGGTCCCTTCGGCGGTGAAGATGCTGACCCGCGCATCGGGCGCCAGCCGCCGCAACTGGAACGCGATCGGCAGCGCATGCGCGACCTGATGCCCGCCATGATGGTTGAAGAGAAAACCGATGTGCATGGTGTCAGCGGGCGTCCTTGTCCCAGTCGAGGAGCGACCAGCCGCGCGCCGCTGCGATGGCGCGCAATTTGGACGACGGATTGACCGCAAAAGCCTCGTCGGAAAATTCGAAGAGGGGCAGGTCGGAGGCATGGTCGGAATAAAAGCGGATATGCGCGGCGGCGCGGTCGATCCCGGCGCTGTCCATGAAGGCGCGCAGCATGCGCAGCTTGTCGGCGCCATAGCAGTTGGTGCCGCCGAGTTCGGGGAGTAGCACGCCATCGCGCCAGCTCGACGCGGTCGCGACGACATCGTCGATCCCGAGCCGCTCGGCGATCGTCGCGGCATAGAAATGCGGCGCGGCGGTCGCGAGAATGATGCGGCGCCCGGCGGCGCGTTCGGCGGCGATCAGCGCGCGGCCTTCGGCATAGAGGCCGTTTTCGAGCAAGCGGTCGGCAAAGCGGTCGGCGAGCGCCTGTGCATCGGCCTTCGGCAGCGCACCGCCGATCATCAGCCGGTGCATCAGCGGCTTCATCGTCCGGCGCGGGATGAGCTTCAGCGCATAGAGCAGCGCGGCGGGGATCAGCAGCGGTGCGAGCAGCAGCCGCCACGGCGCGCGGGTGCGCGCCGCGAACAGCAGGAAGGGCGTATAGGTCGGCAGGATCGTCAGCGTGCGGTCGAGATCGAACACTGACAGCGCAATGGGACGCGGCGCGGCGGCGGGTGCGAACGCATCCGTCATTCTTTGCCCCTGATCCATCGTCATATCTTCCATCGCGGCGCCCGGTGACCGCGGCATGTCTGCCGCGGCCGCACGATTATGTCTTTTTCGCCGTCGCCGCTAGGTCATTGATGGGCGCGCGGCGACGAAGGTCATTTCGGCTGCGGTTTTTCGACCAGTTCGCGCTGGAGAAAGCCGTGAAGCATCGCGGCACGCACCGCATCCTCGGCATGGTCGGCGCCGACCGAATGACCGCCCTCCAGATATTCGTGATAATAGACGCTGTTGCCATATTCCTTCAGCCGCGCGGCAAATTTGCGCGCGTGGCCGGGGTGGACGCGATCGTCCTTGGTCGACAGATAAAGGAAGATCGGCGGATATTTCACGCCCTTGCGGACATTCTGATAGGGCGAATATTTCGACATGAACGCCCAGTCGGCGGGATTGTCGGGGTCGCCATATTCGGCGACCCACGATGCGCCCGCGAGCATCTTGTTATAGCGGCGCATGTCCTTGAGCGGCGATCCCGAGATCACCGCGCCATAAAGATCGGGGCGCTGCGTCATCGCCGCGCCGACGAGAACGCCGCCGTTCGAGCGGCCCGAAATCGCGATCTTGCCCCTGGTGCTCACACCGGTCTTGACCAGATCTTCGGCGACCGCATGAAGGTCGTCGAAGCTGTTCTGACGCTTCTCGCGCAGTGCCGCCTGATGCCAGCCGGGGCCATATTCGCCGCCGCCGCGGATGCCTGCGAGGACATAGGCGTTGCCGTCCTCGACCCAGAACAGGCCGAGCGGCCCGGCGCGATAGGGCTGACCGGTGAGATAGCCCGGGGTTTGCGCGGCGCGGAAGCCGCCATAGGCGTGGACGAGCGCGGGGACGGGGCCCGTGCTGCCTTTCTTGCGGACGAGGAAATAGGGGACTCGCGTGCCGTCCTTCGACGTCGCGAAGCGTTTTTCGACACGCATATCCTTGGCGTCGAAGGTTGCGGGCAGGCTCTGGACGCTGTGTGGTGCTCCACTTTCGCCGACGGCATAGAGCGTCGGCGGAGTGAGCATCGTCTCGGCAGTTGCGAGGACGAGGTCGCGCTTGCCGACCGTCGCGGCGATCTCGACCGTCGCGTTGGCGGCGAGCGGGACTTCCTTGCGGCTCCATGTCCCGGTCGCAGGGTCGCGGCGCAGCGCGAACAGCTTGCCCTCGACATCGTCGAGCGCCTTCACCCACAAGACATTATCGCTCGCCGAGACACTCTCGATTGCCTGCGCTCTGGTCGGTTCCATCACCTTGACGATCGCGACCTTGCGGTCGGCCGACATGTCGGCGAGCGACAGCGAGACCAGCGAGCCTGCACCTATGCCGGCATAATCCTTGTTGAGAAAGATGATCGCCTGTCCGCCCAGCACGTCGCGGAAGTCGGCGGTGTCGGGGATGATCGTGCTGATGTAGCGCGAGCGATCGATGTTCGGGATTTTATAGTCGGTGGTGTAGAAGGTCTTGGCGCGGCTGATCACCGGCCAGCGTGTGTCGCCGTCCATCGCGGCAAAGACGCTCATCCCGACATCTTCGGCCTCTCCCTCGGCCACTGTTTCGGCGGCCGACAGCGGCGTGCCGCGCTTCCAGCGCTTGACGATGCGCGGATAGCCCGACGCGGTCATGCTGCCTTCGCCATAATCGGTCGCGACCAGCAGCGTGTCGGCGTTTTCCCATGTCACGCTGCTCTTCGCCTGCGGCACCGTGAAGCCGCCCTCCACGAAGCGCTTCGTGGTGCGGTCCCATTCGCGCACGATATCCGAATCGGTACCGCCGGGGCTCAGCGAGACAAGGCAGCGCGTATATTCGGGGGCGAGGCAGTCGGCGCCGTGCCAGACCCAGCTTTGCTTCTCGGCCTTGCCGAGCGCGTCGACGTCGATCAGCGTCGTCCATACGGGCTTGCCGGCAAGCCAGGCATCGAGCGGGCTTTGCCGCCACAGTCCGCGCGGGTTGGCGCCGTCGCGCCAGACATTGGTGACGGTGTCGCCCATCACCGCGTCGGGCATTGCGATTTGCCGGTCATCGTCAAGGATTTCGCGCGCGCGCTTGCGGTCGGCTTCGAACCCGGGGCGGTTCAGCAACAGCTTGTCGGCCGCGGCATTTTCCTTTTTCACCCAGTCGAGGGCCTTCGCGCCCTCGATATCTTCCAGCCACAGCCAGGGATCTGTGTCGTCCTGCGCAGCGACGGCAACGGCGGCGATCGAACAGCTAAGGGCAAGCGCGGCAAGGCTGGCGCGGATCATGTCATTCTCCATTGGGGTGTCGTGGCGCTGTGCTAGCATCGCTAGACACCCCAAGGGAAGCCGGAGCCTATTGGTCGATGATGATCGTTCCGGGGTGATGCTTGTCGAGATGCTTCTTGATGATTTTCAGATTGCGGGTGTTCGACCGGAACATAAAGTCGAACGCGTCGCCGACCAGCGGGATCGCGCCGAGCGCGGTATCGATGCCCAGATTGCCCATCATTCGCACGATTTTCCATTTCGGCATGCCCAGGTTGCGGGCTTCCCAGATCAGATAGGCGCCCATCGCGGCGGTGATCAGGTCACCGACAACGGGAACAAGCCCGACGATCGCGTCGAGGCCGATCGGGCGGTTGATGCCGGGGACGATGAAACTGCGTTCGAGAATGATTTCCAGCATCTCGACGCGCTTGCGCAGCGCGGCGGGATCATTGCGGTTCGGGATCAGAGCTTCGAAAATGGCTTCGGGATTGGGGGACGAAGGGGCCATTCGGGTCCTTTCAGGTGCGGGCCAACGGGCACGCTTGGTAATTAATTGGGTGCGGCGATCACGCGATTCAATGGGTGGACGGCACGGGGGTTGGCGCGCAGGCCGGTCAGCCGCTGGGCTGCGACCGACCAGCGGAGTGGAGTCGCGAGCGGGATGAAGGGCGCATAGCGCGCCAATATCGCTTCGGCTTCGCCGATCTGCTGCGCGCGCTGCCCGGCGTCGACATTGCGGTTGGCGAGGTCGATAAGATTTTGCGCGTCGCGGTTGCACAGCGTGTCGCGCCGGCACGACAGGCGGCGCAGCGCCCAGACGGGGTCGTCGTTGGGCATCACCTCGTCGATCAGCTTGAGGTCGGCGGAGGACGTCATGCCGACGCGGATGCTGGAGACCCCGATCGCTGACAGGTCGGCGGCGACATAGGCGAATAATATGCGCCCACCGGGCGAATCCGGAACCGCGATGCGCAGCGGTTCGATCTCGCGCCCCGCGTGGCGCCAGGCATCGACGACGCGCCGCGCCTGTGTCTGCCGTGATACCTCGTCATAATCGGCCCAGGCGGGCTGGAGCGGGGCAGGGCCGCCCTCGCGGGTGAAAAGGGCAGGGCGCAAGGTCACCTGCGACTGCCATTCGGTCAGGCCAAAGGCCTCGACCAGTCGCTCGCGCCGGATCGCGCGGACCAGTGCGTCGCGATTGGTGTCGGTGGCGAGGAAGCCTTCGGCGCGAACAAATGCCAGTCCGAAAAGGCCGGGAGCGGGATCGACGACCAGCCGGTTGCGCCCGATGTTGGAGGCAGCGAAATAGGGCAAAGTCGAAAAACGTCCGCCCAGCACGCCGTCGGCATAGCCGTTTTTGAAACGGGCGAGCGCCTTTGCTGCGTCCGTGCCGACGAGTTCGATCGATGCCGCCGGGTCGTTCGCCGCGGCTTCGGCAGCCTCCGGATCCTCGGCGAGCGGATCGGGGACGGGCGACAGCAGCGCGGCCCGGCCGATCCTGCGCGGGCGCATAGGGCCCCAGCCGCGCCCCTTGCCGACGATCGCCATCGACGGCTGGGCGAGCAGTTCGAGCATGGCGGGCTGCGGCACCGACAGGCGAATTTCGACGACCGTGTCGGTCATCGCGCGGATCGCCTCGACCTCCGGAAAATCATCCTTCAGCACATGGCGGCTGGTGTCGGCCAGATAGGATCGCAGGATCGCGGCGACCTCTTCGGCCATTACCTTGCGCCCGTCGGTCCATTTCGCCTCGCGGATACGAAAAATATAGCTGCGCCCGTCGGCAGTGACGGTCCAGCGTTCGGCAAGGCCCGTGTCGATCTGCCCCTCGCCGTCATAACCGACAAGACCCTGCGACGTCGCATCGAGCAGCGCGGCATTGGCGGCCGACAATTCGCCGTTCAAGGGGTTTGCGCTGCCGCTTAGCGGGCCGATCGCCGCGACATGTACCGGGCCGCGCGCGCCGAACAGGCCGCAGCTTGTGACCGACAGTGCAAGGCCTGCTGCGACCGCCATTCGCATGGCGGTGCGCCCATATCTGCCTCTTGTCGTCATGATGCGCTTATGTCCTCCGCGTCGCGAACGCCGATCATAACCATCCGCGGCGAAACCGGAAGGGACGATAGCGTATTGGGGAATGTGGTGCGGACGCCGGGACTCGAACCCGGACTTCCAAAGGAAAGCAGATTTTAAGTCTGCTGCGTCTACCGGTTCCGCCACGTCCGCGCACCGACGCCCGTCAAGCGGATGACCGCGAAGAGGTCAAGCGGTGTTTGCGGGCTTCACCGCGCCGCGTCAGTCGGTTAGACCGGCGGGCATGGAAACAGTCCTCAGCATTTCCGGTCTCGGAAAAACCTACAAGAGTGGCCATCAGGCGCTTTCCGCCGTCGATCTCGACATTGCGAAGGGCGAAATTTTCGCGCTGCTCGGGCCGAATGGCGCCGGCAAGACGACGCTGATCAGCATCGTTTGCGGCATTGTGACGGCGAGCCGCGGCACGGTCACCGTCGCCGGGCACGACCACAGTCGCGACTATCGCGCCGCGCGGTCGATGATCGGGCTGGTGCCGCAGGAATTGCACACTGATTCGTTCGAAACCGTGATTGCGACGGTGAGCTTCTCGCGCGGGCTGTTTGGAAAGCCGCGCAACCCGGCCTTTATCGAGCAGTTGCTGCGCGACCTGTCGCTGTGGGACAAGCGCGATTCGAAGATCATGGAACTGTCGGGCGGAATGAAGCGCCGCGTGATGATCGCCAAGGCGTTGAGCCATGAGCCCGAAATCCTGTTCCTCGACGAACCGACCGCAGGGGTCGACGTCGAGTTGCGCCGGGACATGTGGAATATGGTGCGCGGCCTTCGCGAGCGCGGGGTCACTATCATCCTGACCACCCATTATATCGAGGAGGCCGAGGAGATGGCCGACCGGGTGGGGGTGATTAGCAAGGGGCAGCTGATCCTGGTCGAGGAGAAAAATGCGCTGATCAAGAAACTGGGGCGCAAGACGCTGACGCTCAACCTCGCCGAGCCGCTGGATACGGTGCCCGGCGAATTGGCCGACTGGAAGCTGGAGCTGGCGGGGGAGGGGCATGAGCTGGTCTATGAATTCGACAGCCAGGCCGAGGCGACGGGGGTGCCGTCGCTGCTGCGGCGGATGAGCGACATCGGTATCGGGTTCAAGGATCTCCACACCAGGCAAAGTTCGCTTGAGGATATTTTCGTCGGGCTGGTGCATGAAACCAGTCCAAAACAAAATGGGGCGGAGCAGGCAGCATGATTTCCAATATCCGCGGGATTCGCGCTATCTATCTGTTCGAAATGGCGCGTTTTGGTCGGACCTTCTGGACCAGCCTGATGCTGCCGGTGATCACGACGGCGCTCTATTTTGTCGTCTTCGGATCGGCGATCGGAAGCCGGATGACCGAGGTCGGCAGCGTGCCCTATGGCGCATTCATCGTCCCCGGGCTGATGATGTTAACGATGTTCACTGAGAGCATCAGCAACGCCAGTTTCGGCATCTATATGCCGAAGTGGACGGGGACGATTTACGAGATGCTGTCGGCGCCGATGTCGCCGCTCGAGCTGTTGATCGCCTATGTCGGCGCCGCGGCGACCAAATCGGTGATTATCGGTTCGATCATCTTCGCGACCGCGCATCTGTTCGTCGATATCCAGGTCGCGCACCCGCTGTGGATGGCGGGGTTTATGATGTTAATGGCGATAACATTCTGCCTGTTCGGCTTCATCATTGGCATATGGGCGCAGAGCTTTGAACAGCTTCAGGTGATTCCGCTGCTCGTCGTTTATCCGCTGACCTTTTTGGGCGGCGCCTTCTACTCGCTCGACATGCTGCCGGCTGCGTGGCGGACGGTGACCTTGTTCAACCCCGTCGTCTATCTGATCAGCGGTTTCCGCTGGACCTTCTTTGGCGAGGGTGATGTCGGGATCGGCGTCAGCATGGGCGCGGTCGCGCTGTTCCTGACATTGTGCCTGGGCGTGATCTTCTGGATGTTCCGGACGGGGTATCGGCTCAAGAACTGAGGCGGCTGCAAAACAGCGATCTCCCGCTCCCGGTCTTGCTTCAGGCCGAGAGCGGGGGATTGGTCCCCGGGGTTTCGCCGGGGGTACCATGAACGGCCCGGAAGGCCGAAATTCAGTCGTTCAGACGCTCGCGCATTTCCTTGCCGGGCTTGAAATAGGGCACGGCCTTCGCCTGCACATCCACCGGAGCCCCCGTGCGCGGATTGCGGCCGGTACGCGAGTCGCGGCTGCGTGTTGAAAACGCCCCGAAACCGCGCAATTCGACGCGTCCGCCAGCGGCGAGCTGCTCGACGATGGAATCAAAGAAGCTGTCGACGATCCGTTCGACCTCTTCCAAGCGCAAATCGCTGTTTTCACTCGCGATCTTCTGAACCAGTTCCGACCGGATCATATGCTTCCCCTGCTTTTTTGCGCGCATCCTGCAAATGCTAGCCATCCGGACGATGCCGGCTTTTTTCGCGTGAGGACCCCTCCCACCGCGGAAGCGAGAGTATCACGATTCATTGTATGGTCAAAAATATATCACCCAACGAAAAAGGCCCGCAGAGGGACACTCTGCGGGCCTTTATCAGGTGTTAGTCAGGCGGAAGGATTAGTCCTTCTTGCCCGCCTTCAGCGCTTCGCCGAGGATGTCGCCAAGCGACGCACCCGAATCCGACGAACCGTACTGAGCGACAGCCTGCTTCTCTTCGGCGATCTGCATCGCCTTGACCGAGAAGTTCGGCTTCTTCGAACGGTCGAAGCCGATGACCATCGCATCGAACTTCTGGCCGACCTGGTAACGCTCAGCACGCTGTTCGTCGCGGTCGCGGCCAAGGTCGGCGCGCTTGATGAAGCCGGTGGCGCCATCGTCGCCAGCCTGAACTTCGAGGCCATTGTCGCGGACTTCGAGAACGGTGACGGTGACGACGTCGTTCTTCTTCACCGAGCCAGCAGCAGCGGTACCGCCGCCAACGGCCGGAGCACCCTTTTCAAGCTGCTTGATGCCGAGGCTGATGCGTTCCTTCTCGACGTCGACGTCGAGAACGACGACCTGCACGGCCTCGCCCTTGCGGTGGAGGTGCAGCGCTTCTTCGCCCGAGATGCCCCAAGCGATGTCCGACATGTGAACCATGCCGTCGACGTCGCCCGGCAGGCCAACGAACAGACCGAATTCGGTTGCGTTCTTGACTTCGCCTTCGACGACCGAACCGACCGGATGCTGGTCAGCAAATGCGCCCCAGGGGTTCGACTGAGCCTGCTTGAGGCCCAGCGAGATGCGGCGCTTGTCGCTGTCGACTTCGAGGACGATGACGTCGACTTCCTGGCTGGTCGAAACGATCTTGCCGGGGTGGACGTTCTTCTTGACCCACGACATTTCGCTGACGTGGACCAGGCCTTCGATGCCGGGTTCCAGTTCGACGAACGCACCATAGTCGGTGATGTTCGTGACGGTGCCCGACAGCTTCGCGCCGACGGGATACTTGGCGGCAACGCCTTCCCACGGATCGCTTTCGAGCTGCTTCATGCCGAGGCTGATGCGCTGCGTGTCGCGGTTGATGCGGATGATCTGAACGCGGACGGTGTCACCGATGTTGATGACTTCGCTCGGGTGGTTGACGCGCTTGTAGCTCATGTCGGTGACATGGAGCAGGCCGTCGATGCCGCCGAGGTCAACGAACGCACCATAGTCGGTGATGTTCTTGACGGCGCCTTCGATGATCTGACCTTCTTCCAGGTTCTGGATCAGGCCCGAGCGCTGTTCGGCGCGCGTTTCTTCGAGGATGGCGCGGCGCGACACGACGATGTTGCCGCGGCGACGATCCATCTTCAGGATCTGGAAAGGCTGCGGCAGGTCCATGAGCGGGCCAACGTCGCGCACGGGGCGGATGTCGACCTGCGAACCCGGAAGGAACGCCACGGCGCCGCCGAGGTCGACGGTGAAGCCGCCCTTGACGCGACCGAAGATGACGCCTTCGACGCGTGCTTCCTTGTTGAATTCTTCTTCCAGGCGATCCCAGGCGGCTTCGCGGCGAGCGCGATCGCGGGACAGCATGGTTTCGCCATTGGCGTTTTCGACGCGGTCGACATAGACTTCGACTTCGTCACCGACGTTGATGTCGGCCTTCTGGCCCGGCATGGCGAATTCGCGAAGCGGCACGCGGCCTTCGCTCTTCAAACCAATGTCGATAACTGCCAGGTCGTTTTCGATCGCGGTGACGGTGCCCTTGACGACGCGGCCTTCAAAGCCGCCGTCAGCACCACCGAGCGATTCATCGAGCATCGCGGCGAAATCGTCGCGCGTCGGGAAAGCCGTAGTGGCCATAGAGTGTGTTCCTTACTTCATTTGTTCCGGCCAAGCGGTTGGTTCCGCTGGTCTTGTGGCCGATATGCCAAGCCCGCCGGATGCGGAGCGCGGCATCCTTCGAACGTCTTTGCGGTCGGGCATGAGTAAAGCAAAAAGCGCGCGACGGGTGCGTCCCGTCACGCCCGGCGCTCGGTCGGAGCGGCGGTCTGTCCATGCCTCAACCGGTGAAAACACCCGTCGGACGCGGCGGCCTATAGTCCAATCGCCGCCTGTGGGCAAAGAAAAAAGGGTGGCCTGAAGGGGCCCCTATATGCCGGTATTGGCGGTGCGTTCGGTAACGAAGGCGATCGCCGCGGCGATCGCCGCGTCCTGATCCAGATTCGTGTTGTCGAGCAGCATTGCATCATCGGCGCGCAGCAGCGGGGCGTCGGCGCGGCCGGTGTCGCGGGCATCGCGGGCGTGAATGTCGGCGAGCACGGCGTCATAGGTCACATTGACGCCGCGGGACTGCATTTCGGCGTGGCGGCGGCGCGCGCGTTCCTCCGCGCTGGCCGTTACAAACAGCTTGGCATCGGCGTGCGGCGCGATGACGGTGCCGATGTCGCGCCCGTCGAGAACCGCGCCGCCGGGCTGGTTTGCGAAATCGACCTGACGCTGGAACAGCGCGGCGCGCACCGCTGGATGGATCGAAACGCGGCTGGCGAGGCTGCCGGTGGTCTCGTAGCGCAGCGCTGGGTCATCGAGCAGGCTGTCGGGAAAGTCACAAGCGGCGAGGGCGTCGGCGGCATCATCGGTGTCGCCGTGATTGAGCTGCGTCTGATAGCCGACCGCGCGATAGAGCAGCCCGGTGTCGAGCACAGGCAGGCCGAAATGCACGGCAAGTGCCCGCGCGATGGTGCCTTTGCCCGATGCCGTCGGGCCGTCGACCGCGATGATCATCAGTTGATCTGGAACGCGTCGATGCGCGCGCTGGTCAGCCGGTCGTCGGGGCCGAACAGGAGTTTGAACCAGGCGTCGTTTGCGAACGCGCCACTGCACGAGGCGATGCCGTCGCCTTCGCCGGCTTTGCCGGGCTCAAGGCAGTCGACGGTGATTCCGGGAAGGAAGGCCCGGACCTTCGCGAGAACATCGGGACGCGAACGCGCGGCGCCGATACCCAATGCCGCAATGTCGCGATTGCCCAGTGTGGCGACGTCGACCAGTTTGATCGCGAGGGTGTCGCCGGCAAAAATGTGGCGCACGCCGACTTCGTCCTCCCATTCGCATGATATGCCGTCGTCGTCGCAGACGTCGCCATTGACCAGTCGGCCGACCGCCTGCGGGGTGCCCGGCAGATTGAGCGGATAGCGCGAGAAGCTGGCGTCGGCGCGATCGAAGGCGGGATCAGCGGCGTGGGCGGCACCCGAAAACCCGAGAAGGAGCGCGGCGGCGACCAGGGTGGCGGGAAGGCGTTTGGTCATCTGGAACTCCTCGGTGCAGCATGTTCGGCAAGCGGACAGGGCATTGATCACATAGCCGGAATTGGCAATCGATGATCAGGATCACAACGTCGGCGGCAAGGGGTGCCGCTCCTCAGCCACGATCCCCCTGAAGGCCTGCGAGCAGTGCTTCGAAATTCGGGAAGCTGGTGGCAATCGGCGAGATATCGTCGATCGTCACCGGCGCCTTGCTGACGAGCCCGGCAATGGCGAAGCTCATGCAGATGCGGTGATCGAGATGGCCCTCGATCGTCGCTCCGCCGGGCAGCAGATCGCCACCGGCGCCGTCGATGACCAGGCCGTCTTCGCTCTCCTCAACGCGTGCGCCGATCGCTGCAAGGCCGGTTGCCATCACTGCGATGCGGTCACTTTCCTTGACGCGCAGTTCGTCGAGGCCGGTGGTGACGGTGCGGCCTTCGGCGAGCGCCGCGGCGACGAACAGGATGGGGAATTCGTCGACCATGCTCGGTACGACGGCAGGATCGACCACGATACCCTTCAAAGCGCTGTGACGGACGCGGAGGTCCGCGACGGGCTCGCCGCCGACTTCACGAGGGTCGAGCAGTTCGATGTTTCCACCCATCTGCTGCAAGACGTCGATCAGTCCGGCGCGGGTCGGGTTGAGCCCGACATTGGCGATGGTGACGTCGGAGCCGGGGACGAGCAGTGCCGCGACGATGAAGAAGGCGGCTGACGACGGGTCGCCGGGGACGGTGATCGTCTGCGGCTTCAACTCGGCTTCGCCGACAATGCGAATATGACGCGTGCCGTCGGTGTCGACGTCGACGGTCAGTTCGGCGCCGAAGCCGCGCAGCATGCGCTCGCTATGGTCCCGGGTCGGCACGGGCTCGATGACTTCGGTGATGCCGGGGGTGTTGAGCCCCGCGAGCAGGATCGCGCTCTTCACCTGCGCCGAGGCGACAGGAAGGCGATAGGAAAGCGGTACGGCGGGCGCGAGGCCGCGCACCATCAGCGGCAGGCGGCCACCGGGCGAGGCGCTGATATCGGCGCCCATTTGGCTGAGCGGATCGATGACGCGGCCCATCGGGCGGCCCGACAGGCTGGCGTCGCCGATGAAGGTCGTGGTGATCGGGTGGGTAGCGACGAGGCCCATGAGCAGGCGGGTCGAGGTGCCGCTGTTGCCCATGTCGAGCGCTTCGCGCGGCTGGAGCAGCCCGCCGACCCCGACCCCATGGATGCGCCATTCGCCATCGTGCTTGCGTTCGATCGTCGCGCCCATCGCGCGCATCGCGGCGGCGGTGGCGAGGACGTCATGTCCTTCGAGCAGGCCGGTGACGCGGCTTTCGCCGACCGCGAGCGCGGAGAGCATCAGCGCGCGATGCGAGATGCTTTTGTCGCCGGGAATGGCGATCTTGCCCCTCAGCGGAGTGGAGGCGGAAAAGCGGCGCGGGGTGGCTGGGCTATGGGTCATGGCGAGCGGCTTTTGACAGCGCCGCTACAATCTGGCAAGGCGCACGCCGATTTGACGGAAAGCTGTACAGCTACCGTCGTCTTCCGATATTTCTATCCTGTTTCCAGAAGGTTACGAGGCTTATATGGTAAAGGCTGAATGGGGCACCAAGCGCAGCTGCCCGAAATGTGCCACCCGATTCTACGATTTGACCAAGGATGATCCGATCAGCTGCATCAGCTGCGGATATAGCTGGATACCGGAATCGGTGCTGAAATCGAAACAGCCGATGCCGTTTGAGGAAGCTGAAAAGCCCGGCAAGGTCGTCAAGGAAGAGGCGGTCGACGACGATCTGGATCTGGACGTCGATGTCGATGAGGACAGCGATTCGCCCGACAACGACGTCGACCTCGGCGGCGACGACGATCTGGGCGTCGCCACGACCGACGATGATAATGAGGTCGAGAGCTGATTTTTTCGCGAGGGGCCAAAAAAAGCATCGCATGATGCATTTGGCCCCTTGCATCGGTCGCCGGCACTGGTAAAGGCGGCCTCCCGATCGCAGCCACCCAGCAGCGATCGTTTGAAGATGTGGGGCCTTAGCTCAGCTGGGAGAGCGCCTGCATGGCATGCAGGAGGTCAGCGGTTCGATCCCGCTAGGCTCCACCACTTCTTCAAAACCCGGCGCCGACGAGCGCTTCCCAAGACAGGCGAGCGACAGGCGGTTTGAGCCCGCCAAGGCTCTGTCATTTCATTTCGACGGACTGGAAATCTGCAAAGGCGGCCGTGCTTGTGCTGCCTTTCTTGCTGCGCGGTGTTTACTGCGCCGCGTCCTCGGTTTCGAACACCGGCTCCATCGAAATCGGGTCGGCCAGCGAGATGCGATCGAGAATCGACGCGGTGTCATCGCGGACCTTCAGCATCAGACTGCGCATCCGGCATTCGGCTTCGGGCAGGCAGTTTTTGCAGTGCTCGTGCGCGTTGCGCGCCGCGCACGGCACCAGCGCCAGCGAACCGCGCGTCAGCCGGACCAGATCGCCATAGCTGATGTCGATCGGTGGCAAGGCCAACTGATAGCCGCCATCGCGCCCGCGCTGCGAAATGAGCAATCCCTCGCGCGCCATTTCCGACAGAATCACGGTCAGAAATTTGGGCGGAATATTCTGTGCCTCCGCAATGTCCGCGAGTTGGACCTGCCCCTTGCCCCAATGATCGGCAAGATGCTGGAAAGCACGGATCGTATAGCGGGTCTTCTGCGAGAGCATGCAGGGTTACTGTGACATATTCAGCCTTAATTCAACCTGTCTGGATGAGATTATCGCGCACGGTTGATGAAAATCACGGCGGGTGGCATGGAGCGAGGATAAAAGGGGCGCGCACGACCTGTTAAGGGCAACCAGAAGGGTGAAGCGGATGATACGTAAGATATTCGGTGCCCCGGCGATTTTCGCCGCGTGCATGCTGGCGGTTGCGCCGGCACAGGCGCAGTTCGGCGGTCTGCTGCGCAAGGTGACGTCACCGACCCCGACCCCGACGCCGAGTCCCAGCACCGACAGCGACAATGGCGGCTGTCCCAAGGGGAAAAAGGGCAGTCGCGCCGGGCGCAACATATTGGGCGGCATATTGAGCGATACGCTCGGCGACGCCGCCGGCCGGACGGGCTTCGGCAGCTATTTGCCGACCTCCGAGGTCGCGGGGACGTTGACCGACGCGATCGCGTGCAAGCTCGATCCCGCCGAACAGGTGCAGGCCGCGGCGGCGACCGAAGAGGTTACGCGGGGCGAGGCGGTCGGCGCGACCGCCAACTGGACGAGCGAAACGCGCGAGAATGTCAGCGGATCGTCGACCGTCGTTGCCCGCAATGACGAGAGGGGTGGCCGGCGCTGCATGAGCGTCACCGATGTCGTGATCGTCGAGGGTGAGGAAACCACGGTGTCGAAACGCATGTGCAAGGGGCCGGGGGAAGCGCGCTATGTTATCGCGGCCTGACGGCCGGCGCTTGCTGCGCCCCGCTGCGGCGTTCTTCGCCGGGCTGGCGCTGCTCGGCGCGACGCCGATGGACCCGGTCAACAAGACATGCCCGGCGAACCCCGGATGGTCGCTGAACAAGACGATGCTGCTCACCCCGCGCAAGCAGGGCGATCGCAAAATATTGCTGGCCGAAGGGCGCATCGATGCGGGGCTGCCCGACCGGCTCAATGCCGCGCTTGCGGCCAATCCCGACGTCGAGGAACTCTGGGTGAGTTCGCCCGGCGGCGACGCGCGCGCCGGTAATGCCGCAGGCCGGATCATTCGCCAGCATCCCGGCATGGTGACACGGATTCCCAAGGGGTGGGTTTGTTTCAGCGCGTGCAATTTCGTGTTCATGGGCGGCCAGCTGCGCATCGTCGAACCCGGCGGCATTTTCATGGTTCATATGTTCACCCGCACCGGCGACCGCGGCACGATCGACATGAGCGTCGCGATGGGAACCGATGCCACGACCGAACTGATCGGCGAGATCGAACAGGACGCCGCGCTGCTCGCCAGCGAGGATAATGATTTCCTGATCCGCATGGGGGTGTCGCGCAAGCTGCTGACCGACGTCATGTACCGGCAGAAGGCGGTGGCGGGGCAGGGCGATGACAAGTCGACCCGCCGCTGCCTGACCCAGGCCGAGGTACTGCAATATAATGTCGCGAACGCCGCCGCCGACTAGCGGCGCACAAGGTTGCAAACAGAAACGAATGGCGTAGACTGGCCCTGTAATGGGAGAGCCGGCCATGAACGACATGACGCACGAACACGCCACGTTCCGATCGATGATCGACGGGACGCAGCAGGATTGGGACATCATCGCGCGCGAGCAGAAGCAGTTTGCCCCGAACAATGGCAAGCGCATCCTCGACCATCTGAAGTTGCTCGGCGGCGATTATGGCGGCTTTCCGGTCGACCGGCTCGAGCATTGCCTGCAAACCGCGACGCGCGCGCATCGCGATGGCCGCGACGAGGAATATGTCGTGATGGCGCTGCTCCACGACATTGGCGATACGCTGGGCGCGTTTAATCACCCCGATGTCGCGGCGGCGATCCTCAAGCCCTTTTTGTCAGAAGAAAATCTGTGGATCGTCCAGCATCACGGGATTTTCCAGGGCCATTATTTCTTCCACTATCTGGGCCTCGACCGCGACATGCGCGACCAGTTTCGCGATAGCCCGCATTATGCCGCCTGCGCGCATTTCTGCGAAGCCTATGACGCCCCGGCGTTCGACCCCGAATATGCCAGCGAGCCGCTGGAGTTTTTCGAACCGATGGTGATCCGGGTCTGCTCCTATCCCAGGACCAGCATCTACAAAAAGGTGATGGTCGAGGAAGCCGCCGCGTAAAAAAATGCCCCGGCAAACGCCGGGGCAGGTTCCTCAGGTAACTGATAGAACCCCGGCACTGGCCGGGGTTCGCGTTTCGGCCTTACTGGCCCTTGAACGCGGTCTTGCGCTTTTCGAGGAAGGCCATGATGCCTTCGGCCGCATCGGCGCTGTTGCCCGCGATGAACTGGCCCTTCGCTTCGGCGTCGAGTGTATCGGCATAGCTTTGCGACAGGCCATCGCGCAGGATCTTGCGCATCGTGCCGAGCGACACCGTCGGGCCATTGGCAAGGCGCGTCGCGAGCGCGCGGGCTTCGGCCAGCAGCGCATCATCCTCGACGCATTTATAGATCATGCCCCAGTCGGCGGCCTGTTCGGCGCCGATCTTTTCGCCCAGCATCATCATCTGGGTGGCGCGCGGCACGCCGATCAGGCGCGGCAGTATCCACGACGATCCGCCGTCGGGGACGAGCCCGATGTTGACGAAAGCCTGAAGGAAATAGGCGCTCTTGCCCGCGATGGTGAAATCGCCCGACAGTGCGAAGCTGCACCCGACGCCCGCGGCGGGGCCGTTGACTGCAACGACGACGGGAATGTCGAGGCTGGCGAGCGCGAGCAGCATCGGATTATAATGGTTGCGCAGCGCCTTGCGGCTGTTTGCGCCGCCGCTGATCGACGAGCTGCGGTCGCCGCCGAGATCGGCACCCGAGCAGAAGCCGCGGCCTTCGCCGGTGATCAACAACGCGCGCGCGCCGAGCCCGGGCAGATGGTCGAGCGCGAGGCGGATGTCGTCGGCCATCGCGGGCGGCATCGAGTTGAGCCGTTCGGGGCGGTTGAGCGTGATCGTCGCGACATTGTCGGCGACCTCGAGCTTGATGGTGTCAAAGGATGGGATGCTGGTCATGGGGAAGAAATCCTCTCGCGCTGGCGTTTCGGCTTTACCTTTACGTTCACGTAAAGTTGTGGCCGATTTGAAAAGCGAGTGCAAGGGGGAAGGGGGTTTTCGGTGTAGCTTGGTCGTCGGACGCGTTTGCCGACAGAGGGGGAGGAAATCGTGACAGTCCTTCAACTCTCGTCACCCCGGACTTGATCCGGGGGCCATAAGGCGAGGGCTGCTGTGGATCCCGGATCAAGTCCGGGATGACGAAGGGGGATGCCTGAATTGGGGAGGTAAGCGGACATTGAGCCTCAAGGTCGATTTCGCCATAGCGGCGTAAGTAACGCAGCAGCGCGGGAGCATCGCATGAGTGAGTTTGCCGATTTTTGGAGAGCGCTCTACCCTAACACTGAGCCTGCAGGTTGGCTGATGCGAGCGGCAGAGGTCCCGCACTGGATTCGCTTTCACTCGCTTCCACTTTCGAAACGTTACGCGGAAACCGAGGAAGAATATTCGATCCTTCTGGGCAGGCAGACTGCGCTTGCCAGCGCGACTCTGGGTAACGACCGCCCTTGTTGGATGGTGCAAGCGTGCTGGATGACGCCAGAAGGCTTTGTCGAAATAACCGATGAGTCTGAGATGTTCCGGGAAACCCGTGAGCTAGGACTCAAGCACGCCTTCTCGTTCAGTGTTGATGAGGGGGACGATGCTGTTGCTACTACTTGGAACGTTATGGCGGCCCCTGTTCGATGGACGCACGGTGGCTTTGGTAAAGTGCTCTTGCGCATAGCCGACGATCGGGCGGCGCCCATACTCTGGGTATCTGCAGAGAGCGGCGCAGTATTTGCGCCTTACGACGGCGGAGTAGATCTGTTCCTGCCCTCAGAAGCAGAGGCGAAGGAGTTGCGATCGAAATATGCCGATTGGCTATCGTCGCATCCCGACGGGCTTTAGGTCGCCTACGTCTCTCGCTGAGTTACGCGGGAATGTCGGCAACTGGCCGTTAGCGACCGCCCTTGTTCCCCGGCGAAGGCCGGGGCTCAGTGAGTTTCAGAGCAAGCGTCGTGTCATGGCGCCATGGGCCCCGGCTTTCGCCGGGGAACGGCTTTGTTGGTCGTTTTCAGGCATCAAACGAAGGTAGAGATCTCAGCCTAGCCGTCCCCATCCTCACGCACGAACCGCATCTCGCCTTCCGGCCGGGTCAGGATAAACGCCTTGTTGCGCGCCGCAAAACAGGCGCCATCAAACGCCGCGACGCCGAAATCATTGGGAACCAGCCGGGCGTGCAATTTTCCCTTGTCGCCCTCGACCAGCTCGAACCGCGGTGCCGCAATGTTGTAGATCGGCTCGCTGAGCTTGACCCAGCGCGGGACGCGCGTGTCGCCCTCGGGCATCGTCCAGCCATAGACCTGCGTATAGCCCTCGATCGGATCGCCCCGGTCGAAGCCGATCACGAAATCGACCCCCGCGACGCCGCGCCCGTTCGGCCAGCTGACGAAGATTGTCGGGACCGCGCCGTCGACCTCGACGGGTGCGGCCTTGGCGAAGGCGGGCGGGACGGGCGTCGGCTCGGTGAACAGGCAGATCGCATCGCCGCGCGCTTCCCAGCGCCCCTCGGCGCGCTCGTCCATCGCGCCGACCGCGAGGCCATATTGGAAATGTCCGTCGGCGGTGATGCGCAACCCGCCCCCCGCATCGGGGCCTTCGCTCAGCCGATAGTCGCCAACGAGGGGCGATTCTTGCGCCGCGGCGGCGGACGCGAGCGAGACGGCGAGGGCGGCGGCAAGCAGGATGTTTCGCATCCGCCGATACTGCGCCGGTTCGCCGGACCGCGCCAGCCCCTTCCCACAAACCGCGCCACCTGCTACCCGCCCGCGCCATGTCCCAGAAACGTCCCGACCGCCGCACCTTCGCCATCATCTCGCATCCTGACGCGGGTAAAACGACGCTGACCGAGAAATTGCTCGTCGCCGGCGGCGCGATTCATATCGCGGGCGAGGTCAAAGCGCGCGGGCAGGCGCGGCGCGCACGGTCCGACTGGATGAAGATCGAACAGCAGCGAGGGATTTCGGTCACATCGTCGGTGATGACCTTTGAGCATCAGGGACTGGTGTTCAACCTGCTCGACACCCCGGGGCATGAGGATTTCAGCGAAGATACCTATCGCACCCTGACCGCGGTCGACAGCGCGGTGATGGTGATCGACGCCGCCAAGGGCATCGAGCCGCAGACGCTCAAGCTATTCGAGGTTTGCCGCCTGCGTTCGGTGCCGATTATTGCCTTTATCAACAAGGTCGATCGCGAAGGCCTGCCGCCGTTCGAACTGCTCGACGAGATTGCCGAGCGGCTGGCGCTCGACGTGTGCCCGATGAACTGGCCGGCCGGGATGGGCGGACAGTTTGAGGGGATTTACGATCTGGTCGATCCCGCGATCATGAAGCCGGGCGGCGAGGCGTCGCGGATGTACGAAGGCCACCGCGCCAAAGTTGGGGGGCTGGACGACCCGGCGCTGGCAGCGGAGCTTTCGGAGCGCGCGCTCGCGCTGCTCAAGGAAGAAACCGAGCTGGCATCGGCCTGCTACGCGCCCTTCGACGTTGCGGCCTACCGCAACGGTGACCTGGCTCCGGTCTATTTCGGATCGGCGCTGAAAGAATTCGGCGTCATCGACCTGCTGTCGGCGCTCGCCAACCACGCGCCGGGGCCGCAGCCGCAGCCCGCCGAACCCGCGCCGGTGCAGCCCGACGACGATGCCGTCACCGGCTTCGTGTTCAAGGTGCAGGCGAATATGAACCCCGCGCACCGCGATCGCATCGCCTTCATGCGGATGTGCTCGGGCAAGTTCGAGCGCGGGATGCGCCTGATGCAGGGCGGGACAGGCAAGGCGATCGCGATCAGTCGCCCGATGCTGTTCCTCGCGCAGGACCGCGAAATGGCCGAGGAAGCCTGGCCCGGCGACATCATCGGCATTCCGAACCATGGCACGCTGCGCGTCGGCGACACGCTGTCCGAACGCACCGATGTCACGATCACCGGGCTGCCGAACTTTGCACCTGAATTGCTGCGCCGCGTCGCGCTGGTCGATCCGACCCAGACGAAGAAATTGCGCAAGGCGCTCGACGACATGGCTGAGGAAGGGATTATTCAGGTCTTCTATCCCGAAATCGGCGCGAACATGATCGTCGGGGTCGTCGGCCAGCTCCAGCTCGACGTGCTGATCAGCCGCCTCGACGCCGAATATAAGGTCGCGGCGAAGCTCGAACAGTCGCCGTGGGATACCGCGCGCTGGATCGCCAGCGACGATGCCGCGGCGCTGAAGGCGTTTCAGGCCGATCACCGTGGCGCCGCAGCGACCGATCGCGACGGCGCGCCGGTGTTCATGGCGAAGGACGCGTGGGAAGTCGGCTATGTCACACAGCGGCACCCCGCGATCCGCTTTACGGCGACCAAGGAGCGGCGGTTCGCGGTCGAATCCTGACCGCTTTAGATAAGGCTGAGCAGGTCGGCGGGCGCCCCTACTTCATCCTCCTCATCCTCTTCGCCTTCGAACTTGCTCAAGGTTACCCCTAGCAAACGGATCCCCTGCGGGGTGGGCAGCAACGGCGCGAGGATCGCTTCGCCCGCCGTCAGCAGTGACGTGCCGTCGAGAATCGGCGCAGGGGTCGATTTCGCCCGCGTGATCGTCTGGAAATCGGCGTAACGCAGCTTGAGTGTCACCGTCCGCCCGCGCGCGCCCTTCTTCGCCGCGCGATCCCACACAACGGTGCAGACATGCGCGAGCGCTTCGCGAATTTCGGTGTCGCTGATCAAATCGTTGAAGAAGGTGCGTTCGCCGCCCAGCGATTTCAGCGGCCGGTTCGACTTCACCCGCCGATGATCGATCCCGCGAGCCAGATTATAGAGCCATTCGGCGCTGTTGCCGAAATGGGTCGCGAGCCAGAGTCCATCCTTTGCGGCGAGGTCGGCGCCTGAAAAAATGCCAAGCCCCTCCATCTTCGCCGCGGTTACCGGGCCGATGCCGTGGAAGCGCCGGATCGACAGCGTCTGGACAAAGGCGGCGCCTTTGCGCGGCGGGATGATCGTGATGCCGTCGGGCTTGTTCTGGTCCGACGCGAGCTTGGCGATGAACTTGTTATACGAAACTCCGGCGGAGGCGGTGAGACCGGTTTCGTCTCGGATGCGCTGGCGGATCAGCCGTGCGGTCGCGGTCGCGCTGCCGAGCCCCATCCTGTCGGCGCTGACGTCCAGATAGGCTTCATCGAGCGACAGCGGTTCGACTTCATCGGCATAGTCGCGAAAGATCGCGCGAATCTGATGCGAGACTTCGCGATACGCCTCGAAACGTGGCGGCACGAAGATCAGATCCGGGCATCGGCGCTTCGCGGTGATGCTCGGCATCGCCGATCGCACCCCGAACTTGCGCGCCTCGTAGCTGGCGGCGGCAACGACCCCGCGCCGTGACGATCCGCCAACCGCAACGGGCTTGCCGCGCAAGGCCGGATTGTCGCGCTGTTCGACCGACGCGTAAAAGGCATCCATATCGACATGGATGATCTTGCGGACCGGGGCATCCGCCGCGTCACCGGGATCGACTATGTCTTCCACGTCACCGGATTAGCATGTTGCTACAATGTTCTCAACATCGGGTGGCAGACTGTTTGCGGCAAACGCTTGACGGGGCCCAAGCAAAATGGCAATCGCCCCCGACCTTGGAGATGCGGGTATAGCATAGTGGTAATGCTCTAGCCTTCCAAGCTAGCTAGGCGGGTTCGATTCCCGCTACCCGCTCCAACTTTTCATCCGACAGTGTCCGACCTTGTCTTTGAAAACCGCAGAAAACTGCGGTATATTCCCTTTCCAATATCCGTCGTCATCCGGCCACGTCCGGAGGCAGCCGAGCGTGTTTGGGGCCGCTTTGGGGGCCATGGATGGTAGCTCAATTCGAGTGGGCCCCATCGTGGGAGCCACTTTGAGGGAGGGCCTTTGAAAAAATGGCGCTTTCTGATGTCGCGATCCGCAGCGCCAAGCTGCGGGAGAAGCTATTTAAGATGGGTGATTCGCTCGGACTTTTTTGCTGGTTCAGCCAACCGCCGCTCAAAGTGGACACCAGTCTTCGCGGCAAGACGAACGGCCACGCCCTTGGGGGCTCAGCTTGAAGATCGCGCACCGACCGGCGCTAGAAGTCTGCGCCGAGTGCCAGGAACGCATGAAAACCGTCGGTGCCCTCGCCGTCGCTGAAGGTCGGGCCGCCCGACATCAACAGGCGAAAGTGTGCGGGCAGGCCGACGATCCCCCCCAGCCCAACGCTGGTCGAGGGGCGCCCGCCGATGGCGTCGGGCCCTTGCCGGTCGGCTTCCAGGCCGATCAGAAGTTTAGGACTGACCTGCCGCGTGATCGCTGCGCCGCCGGTCCAGTAATCGCGATTGCCGGCACCAGGATTGATCGCATAGCCGCCGCCGCCGAAGACCGACCAGGCGCCTTCGTCCTTTTGCAGCCAGACGGGCAAAAGGCCGGTCACCTTGCTATTGCCCATAGCCTTGCTCGCGGTGGGCAAGGTGATGCCGGGGAAGGCCGCGATGGAAAATCCCGCCTGCTCGTCATGGTAGAAACGATATTTTGCCGAGACGGCAATATCGCCCGCGCCCCAGCGCCATCCCGCATCATCATGGGCAAAACCGGCGGGAAGACCCAGCGTGAGTTGCAGGTCGGGGGCGGCGCCATAGTTGATCTCGACGCCCGCCGACCCCTCAAATGTCGATCCGCGCCCTTCGCCCTCGATCAGCGGGCCATAGATTTCCCAATGGCCGGTGTCGGTGGGTTCGGGGTCGTCGGTCAAAAAGGGCGGCCCCGCCCATGCTGCGGAGGCGTGGAGGGTCAGGCACAAGCCCAGCAGATTGGCCAGCAAGATCCGCGCCCGGCGATGCATGCGGACAGCGCTCGTCACCGCGCGATCTGCTTTTCGGCGGCGCGCTGCGGGATGATGAGGATCAGCGTCGCGATCGCCAATCCGATCACCAGCGACGCGCCGGCGCGGCTCAGTTCCAATCCGCCGTGGGCGACAGGTTTGTCGAGAAAGTCGCCCACCACCGCGCCCAGCGGGCGGGTCAGGATGAAGGCCGCCCAAAAGAGCGCCACGCGATTGATCGTTGTCCGGTAATAGGCAAGCGCGACCAGCGCGAGCAGCGCGCCGAAAATGACGGCGGCGCCCAGATAGCCCAGCGGGCCGTCAGCGACCCAGTCGCCCAGCGCCGTGCCCAGCGTTTGCGACAGGGTGATCGTCAGCCAATAGTATATCTCGGCCCTGGGCTCGTGCACCGAACTGACCGAAATCGTTCCCAAGGCCCGGTGCCAAATGGCCAGCGAAAGCAGCACCGTTCCCAGCAGCAACAGCGAGCCGCCCGGATAGCCGATGCCGAGCGACCGCGTGGCAAAATCGGCCATCGTCGTTCCGGCGGTGGTCGACGCGATGATCGTCGCCCAATAGAGGGTCGGGTGAAACTGCTTCGCCCGGATTTGCATCGCCACGAGCATGATGAGCAATGTCGCAAATATGCCGGTGCCGATCAGATAGCCCAGATTCATCGACATGCTGACGGTGTCGCCTGCGGTCTCGCCAAAGGTTGTCGCCAAAATCTTGAGAATCCAGAATCCCAGGGTGATCGCCGGGACCTTGGTCAGCGTCGATAGGGTGGCATGGGGCATGGAAGGGCTCCTGATGCTTGAACGTCGGGGGAGGGTGATGTCTCGATAGCTAGGCCCGGCGAAGGATCGCGCCTATAAGCAGGCGCTCAAATCCCTCTCTATAAGCGGAAATCCTATGCCCCGGCCCGTCGACGACCCCGCCGCCCCGCGACGCAAATGGCCTGAACGGGCGGTGGTCGTGCCCCTCGCCATCGTGGCGCTTCAGGCGGTGGCCGCGGCTTATTTCGTGATCGACGGTGTCGATGATGTGCTCCGGCAGGTGAGTGCGGGCATCAGTATGGAGATCGTTATGGAGTGCCTCGTCGCCTTAGCGCTGCTCGGCGGGGTGGTGATGGGCTCGCGCCATATCGCCGACATCACTGGGGAATTGCGCCGGAAGGATCAGTTGCTGGCCAATGCGCGCGGGGCACTTGGCGAGCATATCGCGCTGCGCTTTGTCGAATGGGGGCTCACCCCCGGCGAAGGCGAGGTGGCACTGTTCGCGCTGAAGGGGTGCGATGTTGCTGAAATTGCGCGTCTGCGCAATTCCGCGACCGGGACGGTGCGGTCCCAATTGAGCCAGATCTATGCGAAAGCCGGGGTCAGCAGCCAGGCGATGCTGATGTCGCTGTTCATCGAGGATCTGCTGGACGCCAATCCTCCCGGCTGAACCGAAACTGCACTCTTGCAAATCAGTCGCATTTGCGAATATGGGCGCGGCTTCTCTATTGCAGTCTGGTGTCTTCCCTATGAAATTCGGTCTCAATCTTCGTCTATCAGCGGCGAGCCTTGCCGCACTGTCCGTCGCCGTCGTCGCGGCTCCGGTTGCAGCCGAAGAGGCTGCGGATGTGACGGGCAGCGAGATCATCGTCACCGCTCAGCGCACGACCCGCGATATCACGCCGCCCGTCCATCAGATCACGACGCTCGATCGTGAAGCGATTGAAACGGGACGCGGGGCATCGGACACGCTCTCGACGATCCTCGCCAAGACCGTACCGGGGCTTGCGGATTCGAGCCGCACGATCACCGACTATGGCCAGACGCTGCGCGGGCGCGGGGCGCTGATCCTGGTCGATGGCGTACCCTACAACACCAACCGCGACAGCTCGCGCAACCTGATCAGCGTCAACCCGAACGACATTGAAAATGTCGAAGTGCTTCGCGGTGGCAGCGCCATTTATGGCAGCGGGGCGACCGGCGGCATCATCTCGATCAACACGCGCCCTGCGGGCGGGCCGCTGCGCATCGAAACGACGATTGCGGGCGTCGCGTCGCTTTCCAATCTCACCGACGACAGCCTTGGCGTGCGGCTCCAGCAATTTGTGTCGGGCTCGGCGGGCGGGGTCGATTTTGCCCTGAACGGCGGATATCAGCGGATCGGCGCTGGATTTGACGGGCACGGCAATCGCCGCGCCCCCGAACCGAGCCAGGGCGACCTGATCGACAGCGATGTGTGGAACATCGGCGGCAAGCTCGGCCATCAGGTCGGCGCTAACGGCTATGTCCATGCCTCGCTCAATCATTATCGCGCCGATCAGAACAGCGACTATGCCGCCGATCCAGTTCCCGGCCGCCTGCCGGCGGGAACCGCGCTCGCGCGGCCGCTCAAGGGGCTGGAACTCGCCGAACAGAATCAGGTGCGCAGCACGGTCGCGACCTTCGGCTACCGGAACAGCGATGTGCTCGGCAGCCGGGTCGATCTTCTGGGCTATTACCGCGATCTTTTCGTCCGCTTCACGCCGTTCGACGCGCGCGGCGTCGCCACCCGCGGGCGCAACGTTGATCAGGTCTATCAAAACAGCAAAACCTTTGGCGCGCGCCTGACCATCGAAACGCCGGTCGGGCCGCGAACCTCGGTGACATGGGGCGGCGACCTTGGCCGCGAAGTCAGCGACATGCCGCTCGATGTGTTCGATCCCGCCGTTTACGACGCGAGCGGCGGCCTCGTTTTCAAGCGTACCGGCACCCTCATCTATATGCCCGAGCTGACGACCGACACGCAGGGCGGCTTCGTCCAGCTGCAGCATCGTTTCTCCGATCTGCTCGCGATCGAGGGCGGCGTGCGCTACGACCGGGCCGAGGCGTCGTTCGACACCTTCACGCCGCTGTCGCAGTCGCGCGCGCCGGTCCCCGTCGCGGTGCAGGGCGGCAAGATCAGTTTTGACGGCTGGACCTTCAACGCCGGCGCCGTGCTGACGCCAGTGCAGGGGCATGAATTTTTCGCTTCCTTCTCGCAAGGCTTCCAGCTGCCCGATATCGGTCTTCAGCTCCGCAACGCCAATGCGGGTTTCAGCATCGACAATAGCGACCTTCAGCCGGTCAAGATCGACAGCTATGAACTCGGCTGGCGCGGCACCTTTGGCCAGGCGAAGGCGTCGGTCGCGCTCTTCCGCACCACATCCGATCTTGGCGACGTCCAGAGCTTCAACAATGGTCTCATCCTGCTGCGGACTGCCGAGCGCATCAAGGGCGCCGAGCTGACGCTCGATGTCGGCGATGCAGGCGACAGCTTCCGTGTCGGTGGCAGCGCGACCTATATGCGCGGGCGCGAGAAGGCGGCGACCGCGGTCGCATGGCAGAATATGACCGGCTATCGCATCCCGCCGCTCAAGCTCACCGCCTATGCCCAATATGCTCCGGGTGATCGCTGGGACGTGCGCCTTCAGGGGCTGTTCTCGGGCGAGCGCGACTATCGGCTGAACGGCACCGCGAGCTTCGGCCGGCGCGAAGTGAAAAGCTATGCGCTGCTCGACCTCATCGCCCGCTTCCATGTGACCGAAAAGGATATGGTCACGGTGGGCGTCGAGAACCTGCTGAACAACCAGTATCTTCCGGTCTACAGTCAGCTTTTGCGCAGCAACACCAACACCAGCCGCGTCCCCGCCAACGGCGCGACCCTGACTATCGCCTACAAGCGCGACTGGTAATCTGACGCCTTGCTGACAGGGGCTGCTAGCCTCGCGTCAGCCGCCCCCGGGCATGCCCTGTCCCGGCAGTCGAAAAGTCTTCGACTGCCGGGACAGGGAGCAGGGTTTTGCGTTTCAATCATATTCTCGCCGCCGCGTCGCTGGTTTTGCCGGTGGTGGGCGCTGCGGCGCAGGCGGCGGCCCAGGAGGCTTCCGGCGAAGGCGTCACGGCCTTTTCGAGCGACTTTTTTGCGCGGGTGCAGCCGACCAACGCCTACGACATGGTGCTGCTTGTTCCGGGGTTCCGGATTGTCGAGGGCGATGCGGACGTGCGCGGCTATTCGGGCGCGGCGGGCAATGTCCTGATCGGCGGCCAGCGCCCGGCGGGCAAGGCCGAGACGCTCGAAAATCTGCTCAAGCGTATCCCGGCGGCGCGCGTCGAGCGGGTCGAACTGATCCGCGCCGGAGTGCCGGGATATGACATGCAGGGCTATGCGTTGCTCGCGAATGTTGTGCTTGCATCGGGCGGGCGGATCAGCGGACAGGTCGAGGCCGAGGCGGCGCTGTACCGCCACGGCTATCGGGCGCCGCGCGGGTCGGTGCAGCTCAACCTCGACTTCGGCGAGCGGGCGATCGACCTGTTCGGCGCGATCTATCGCGAGATCGACGACGAACATGGCTTCGGCACCCGCAACCGCTTCGCCGCGGGCGGCGCCCCGCTTCGTCTTGCCGACTATTTCCAGCCCGAAGGGACCGATGTCGTCGAAGCGACCGCCGCCTATCGCCAGCCATTGCTGGGCGGCACGATCCGCCTCAACGGACTGCTCCAGGACAAGCGCATGTTCGCCGACATCGGCTATGACATCAGCGCACCGGTGATGGAAACGATCCGCGGCCGCGAAAGGCAACATACCCGGACCTATGAATCGGGGCTTCGCTATGAGCGGGCACTGGGCGCGGCCAGCGATCTGGAGATTGTTGGAAACTATCGCTCGGTTGCGAAGGACCTGATCGAAAGCGAAGTAACCTCATCGGGAAGCGATCGTTCGGACGAAGCGTCGAAAAGCAGCGAGATGATCTTGCGCGCCGCATTCCGGCATCATCGCGGTGCACTGACGCTGGAGATGGGCGCCGAGGGGGCGATCAATATCCTCGACAGTAGCAACCGGTTGTTCGAGGATGATATAGCGGTGCCGTTGCCCAACGCCAATGTGCGCGTCGAGGAGCGTCGCGCCGAATTTTTCACCAACGCCAGCTGGGCGCTCAGCCCGCAACTGACCGCCGAAACGGGCTTGCGCTACGAAATTTCACGGCTGTCGCAAAGCGGCGACACGAGCCTCACCAAGTCGCTTGCGTTTCTGAAACCGCGGGCTCGACTGAACTGGTCGCCGGGGAAGAATGACCAGCTCCGGCTGCTTGTTGAGCGCGAGGTGGGGCAGCTCGATTTCGGCGACTTCGTGGGTGCCGCTTCGCTCAACAGCGGGACGATCAGCGCCGGCAATCGCGACCTTGAACCCGATAGCCTGTGGCGCGGCGAAGTCGGTTATGAGCGTCGCTTCGGTGCCGGGTCGGTCGTTCTGGTTGCGCGGCGCGAATGGATTTCGGATCTGGTCGACCAGCTTCCGGTGGCTGCCGATGGGGTCGTCTATGACGCGGTCGGCAATATCGGCGACGCGCGCCGCGACGAGGTAGAGGCCAATCTGAAGCTGCCGCTCGACCGGATGGGCCTCAAAGGCATCACCGTCACCGCCGATGCGCTGGTTCGCCGGAGCCGGGCGACCGATCCGACCACCGGCGAACGGCGGCGCATTTCGGACGACGCGCCGCTGGAAGCCAAGATATCGGTTACCCACGACATTCCGGCATGGCGCCTGCGCTGGGGAGGGAGCTATGTGTTTGCCGAGAAGGAGGCGAGCTTCAAGGTACGCGAGGTCCAGACCGATCGGGTCGAAGGCCGGCTCGACCTGTTCGTCGAATACAAGCCCGATGCAAACTGGACGATGCGCTTGTTTGGCCGCAATTTGACCGACAGCCCTGTGACCCGCACGCGCGACATCTTTACCGGTTTGCGCGGGGCGAGTGCTTTCAAATATCAGGACGTCCGAACGCTGCGCAGCGGCGCCTATTTTGGGCTGACCGTCAAGCGGGCCTTTGGTGGATGATCTTCGGGCGCGCGCCAGCTGAGTTCTGCGCGAAGGCCGCCCATCGTCGAGCGGTCGAGGTGGAAATCTCCCTCGGTCGCATCGGCGAGGTCGCGTACGATCGCGAGGCCCAGTCCGTGACCGCTGCCGCTTTCGTCGAGGCGCACGCCACGCTGGGTTGCCCTGGCAACGGCATCGCCACTCATGCCCGGCCCATCATCTTCGACGCCCAACGTCAGGCGGCCCGCCTCGCTTCGCGCCGTAACGCGAACATGGCGTCGGGCGTGGCGCGTCGCATTCTCGACCAGCGCGCCGAGCATCTCGGCGAGGTCTGCGCCATCGACCGGAAGGCGCAGCATCGGGTCGATATCGACCGAAAACGCAATCGCCTCGCCATCTTCGGTTCGCTCGAGCACGGCGATCAGCCCTTCTGCGATGTCGTGAGGCACGGATTCGCCGCCCGCACCGCGCGCCGCAGTGGCGCGGGCACGTGCGAGTTCGGCTTCGAGCGCCGCCGCCATCGCGTCGATCGCGCGATCGATTCCGTCGGGTGCCGGTTCGCCGGCCCGGCGGTTTTGCGCCGCGAGGACGGCCAATGGGGTTTTGAGGCTGTGTGCGAGGTCGGCGGCGCGGCGGCGTGCGCGCGCCAGATCGGTTTCGCGCGCGTCTGCGAGTGCGTTGATGGCATCGATGAGCGGCCGAATTTCGCGCGGGTGAGTATCGGACAGGCGCGCGCTTGGACTGCGACGCAGCCGGTCGAGATCGAGCCGCAACTGATAGAGCGGTCGCAGACCGAGACTGACCTGCGCATAGGCCGCGACCGACAGAACGAGCCATAGCAGGAGGAGCGACAGGGCGAGTTCTCGGTCGAATTCGCGCAGCGCGCCGCGCATCTCTGCGTCATCCTTGGCGACGCGCACGATAACGTGGGGCGACCGTGGCCCGGGCTGGATGCTGCGGCTGACCATCGTCAGCTGCTTGCCAAAGGGACCTGCCACGGTATGGGTTGCCCAGCCTCCGGTCGCGGCGGCCACCTTGGGCAGGCTCTGATCCCAAAGCGATGGCGATTGGGCCGTGCCCGCGGCGGCGGACACCTGCCAATAGGTTCCGCTCGCGATGGGCTGAAACTTCGGGTCAGCAGGGGCGGGATCGACGACGGGTTTGCCCGCCGCGTCAAGGGTCATGCCCGCCACAACCTGTTCGGCAAGTTTTACCAGTTCCGCCGTTTCGCGTCGCTCGACATGCTGATGAAAGAGCCAGGCGATACCGACGCCCGAGAGCGTGAGGGCAAGGAAAATGGCGACGGCAGCGCCGCCGAGCAATCGCAAGCGCAGCGACGTGCCCTTCATTCAGTCTTTCCTGCCAGCAAATAGCCAAGCCCACGGCGCGTTTCGATCATGCCGCCGCCAATTTTGCGCCGCAATCGCGTGACGATGGCCTCGACCGCGTTGGTATCGTTGCCGTCGGCCGCGCCATAGAGATGTTCCGCAATTTCGCCGGCGGGGACATAACGTTCCCGCTGGTGGCCCAGATAATTGAGCAGACGAAACTCAAGCTGCGACAGTTGTGCTAGCTGGCCGCCGATCATTGCCGTCATCCGCGAGGTGTCGATAACCAGATCGCCAATCGTCAGCACCGGACTGGCATGCCCTGCAGCGCGGCGCACGAGCGCCTTGACGCGAGCGATCAGTTCGCCGGTCGCGAAGGGCTTGGCCATATAGTCGTCGGCGCCAGCCTCTATGCCTTCGACCTTCTCGGTCCAGTCGCCACGCGCGGTCAGCACCATTACGGGCATGTTCCTGGCCGCGCTGCGCCAGCGCCGCAGGACGCTCAAACCGTCGAGGCGCGGGAGGCCGAGGTCGAGCACAGCGACGGCATAGTCCTCGACATCGCCCTGGAACCAAGCGGTGTCGCCGTCGCTGCAACGATCGACGACGAAGCCCGCAGTGGTCAGCGCGCGGGCAACGTCGTCGGCGAGGTCCGGGTCGTCTTCGACGAGAAGCGCACGCACTCAGTCATCCTCGATCTTGATAATCGCGCCTGTCCGCGCATTGATTTCGACTTCGCGTACGCGGCCCGACGGCGTTAGTATCTTGATCTCATATTTAATGCCCCACGTCTCATAGTCCAGTTCGACCTTGACGACGTCGCCGGGAACCTTGGCCTGCGCGAGCGCGAGCACGCGGGGCAGGGGGAGGAGTTCGCCGCGCTGTACCGCCTGACGGATTGCGTCCTGTTCGGCACGCTTGCGTTCTTCCTTCGATAATTTGCTTTCGGATTCGTGCGCGAGCGCGGGGGCAGCGAGATAGGCGAGCGGTGGCGCGGCGAGCGCCAGAATGGCGAGGGGGGCAATGATACGCATGGGGCGGGGTCCTTTGTTCGATGATGCCCCTTATTGGACGTGATTCGCTGATGCGAAGCTGACGCCGTGTTGATCGGCACGACGGCGGCTCCGTTGTATGGCTAGAGGCCGTTCAAGCGGTCGGTGTTGGGTCCTGATCGTTCTCTAGAACCCGAGGAGGTTGAAGCTGGTTTCGGCGCGAACGCCGAGGATAAGGGCATGGGCGATCGCCG
>NZ_JBXAQR010000004.1:0-611182 GCF_058807415.1 Sphingopyxis sp. GW821-FHT12C06
ATGTCGGTGGGATTGGGGGCGGTGCTTTCCATGGATTCGTCCTTTCGGTACGTCAAAACCGAATGAGTGAACCATATGGGTTATTTGTAGGAAAGCGGTTTTTGGGGGCCCTGGTGACGCCAAGCCATTCTTGTTGCCCGGTGAAGGACGGGAGACGGGGTGGTACGAGATCGACGCTTGCGCTGTAACTCACTGGGCTTCGGCTTTCGCCGGGGAACAAGAATGGCTGCAATCGACCAGTTGTGGACATCAGCCTCCGCGCATGCACTCGCCAACTATAGGCTCAAGTAAACTCTCGTCGTAAGCACCGTAATCCTTAAAGGCGCCGCGCTCAGAAGCTTTCTTGACAATGCAGCCGCACAGTTGGCGTCGCGCCAACGAGTTGGGTTCAAGCTTAACCGCTTTCGCCTCGCATGCCTCGATGCGTGCGCTTTCAGTGCTACCCGAAGCGTCTAGGGCCTCAAGCTCACTGTTAGTGCCTGACGCGTCCCAGAGGATCAGTGGGATGCCCACAATTACGAAGAGGAGGCCGAAGCCCTTGGGTGCCTGCGTACCGATCATGGTTCGGTGATCGCAGATACAAGTAACAAGATGGTAAACTCTGCAGGGTCCGCTTCCTACCCCATTTCGGCCTTCGTACCCGTCTGGGCGAAATGGCAGAAAACGACCAATTGCCGACATTCTGCACCCATTTTGCCGGTTGACGAGGCAAGGATCGCTTTCACCTGGTTTGGCTATGTTGTTCGTCTCGACTTTGGAGCATGAAGCACTAAGATCAGATGATGAAGAGGGAGGATTTCGATGATCACAGCATTCGTAATTCTTCTTGCCGCGCCAGCAACGGTCCCAGTGTCGAATCCGACCATAGAGATAGTTGAGGCGCTGCATTCTGGCGAAATTGGCTCCTGCGTTATGTTCACGAACGGTGTCTGCATATGCGGCAACTACCAAGCCTATGTGCGTGATTTGACCTGCTCAGAAACCGAAACCGCCAGCGAACGCATCTGCAGCTACAATCTTGCGATGGCGGACTCGGCGGGGGTCAACGCCCCATATGCCTCACAAAACATGGACGTACTCCGACTGAGTGATGACGGAAAGTGGAGCATCGTGCGGACTTACGCACCCGCCGTCGGCATTCCGTACTTTGATCGGTCGTCCTGATCACAATCACTGGACACGACCAGTTGCGGACGTTCCGGTGCCTCACAAACGATCATTGGCGGCTATGGTACGCGGGAAAGTCCGGCTGTACGACCCAACTCGGTACCCAAATTACTCGGCCATCGACACCGGACTGCGTTGCATTGACCGAACTCGATATAAAAATCACCCTGCGTTTCAATAGTTTGCAGGTCTCGTTGTCGAGATCATCATGACCGCTAGAGCGAATAATCCTACAATCTCCCGAGCGGTATCCGTTCGCTGGATTGCCAGGCACCTGTTTGGAAGTATCCGCAAACAGCCGAAAATAGACGACTCCCCCGCGTTGCTCCCGATTTGCGCGGGCCGGATAGTCATGGAAGCTGATCAGTTTAGCGGCGTCGCCCAGTATCGCAGCCTGCATACCGCATTCAGATATCGCCCATTCATTCTTTGAGGGGCACACAAATAGCTGAACTGTCACGAACTCGGGCTGTATGTTCTCAGCGTTGGCCATCGCTACTCCCAACAAGGCCAAAATATTCAGTGCGCTTATCTTCAGCGGTATGGCTGAAACAAAAAGAGAAGGCATTCACGTCCCTTCGTCATGATGAAGCCCAGCGAGAATTTCCATAGTAAAATGGAAAGGAGGATCAGAATCAACAAGCAAGCGCGTTCCAAACTACCGCGCAGTCTGTCCGATGAAAAAGTGTCAACGTCCCCCGTCCGCTACCCACCCCAAAGCTGACATTCTCCCCTTCGTCATCCCGGACTTGATCCGGGGTCCAGAGGGCGAGGGCGGTCATGGATCCCGGATCAAGTCCGGGGTGACGAGGGGTGACGGACTGTAACGGCTTTCTATCCTATAACGGACGATCGAGCGGGTCCGCGGTTGAATTCCGGGTGGTTCGTCCTAAACCGCATGGCATGACCCAAGAGCTTACCATCGTCCTTGCCCAGATGACGCAGGTCGTCGGCGACCTTGCCGCCAATGCCGAAGCGATGCGGGCGATCCGCGCGCGGCATCCCGGCGCCGACCTGATCCTCTATCCCGAGCTGCAACTGATCGGCTATCCGCCCGAGGATCTGGTGCTGAAGCCCGCTTTGGCGGAGCGTGCCGCGGCGATGCTCGCCGAACTGGCGGCGGAGACCGCCGATGGCGGGCCGGCGATGCTCGTCGGGTCGGTCGAGCGCGAGGGCGCATACCTCTACAATATCGTCGCGTTGCTCGACGGCGGCAAAATCGTCGCGACGCGGCGCAAGCATGAACTGCCCAATTACGGCACCTTTGACGAAAAGCGCGTGTTCGCGCCGGGGCCGCTTCCCGATATCGTCGAGTGGCGCGGGGTGAAGCTGGGCCTGCCGATCTGCGAGGATGGCTGGTTGCCGACGGTGTGCCGGCATCTCGCTGATCAGGGCGCCGAGCTGCTGATTTCGGTCAACGGCAGCCCCTATGAGATCGACAAGGACGAGCGGCGGCTGACGCAGGTGTTCGCAGGCCGTGTCGCCGAAACCCGCCTGCCGCTGATCTTTTTGAACCGCATCGGCGGGCAGGACGAGCTGGTGTTCGACGGCTGTTCGTTCGTGCTGAATGCCGATGGCAGCACGGCGCACCGGCTGACCGATTGGGAGCCCGAGGAGCGCGTCACGCGCTGGGCAAAAGGCGCGGCGGGCTGGATCTGCGACAGCGGCGCGATCGCCGAGTGGGAGGCGCATCCCGCCGATATCTATAGCGCGATGATCGTCAGCCTGCGCGACTATGTCGAGCGCAACCGCTTTCCGGGGGTCGTGCTCGGGCTGTCGGGCGGGATCGATTCGGCGATCTGCGCCGCGATCGCGGCCGACGCGCTTGGTCCCGACAAGGTCTGGTGCGTGATGATGCCGAGCCGCTTCACGAGTCAGGCGAGCCTCGACGATGCCGCGGGTTGTGCAGGCATGATCGGCTGCAGGCTCGATACGATCGCGATCTCGCCTGCGGTCGAGGCGTTCGATCAGATGCTCGCGGGCAGCTTCGCCGACAGGCAAGTCGATATCACCGAGGAAAATGTCCAGTCACGCATCCGCGGCGTGACCTTGATGGCGCTGTCGAACAAGTTCGGGCCGATGCTGCTGACCACGGGCAACAAGAGCGAGATGAGCGTTGGTTATGCGACCATCTATGGCGACATGGCGGGCGGCTATAATCCGCTGAAGGACGCGTACAAGCTGACGGTGTTCGCGGTTTCGAAGTGGCGCAACGAGAATGTCCCGCGCCTGTCGCGCAATCCGGTGACCCCGGTGATGCCCGACAGGATCATCACCAAGCCGCCAAGCGCCGAACTGCGCCCCGACCAGAAGGATGAGGACAGCCTGCCGCCCTATGTGGACCTCGACCGCATGCTCCATATGCTGGTCGAGGAGGAAGCGAGCGTCGACGATGTTGTCGCGCGTTACGGTTTCGACCGCGATGCGGTGGTGCGGATCGAGCGCCTGCTGATGCTCGCCGAGTACAAGCGCCGTCAGGCGCCGCCGGGGGTCAAATTGTCGACGCGCAATTTCGGTCGCGACCGGCGCTATCCGATTACGCACGGGTTTCGGACGGGATAGGGGGCGGCACGCGTTCCGGTTTCCCGGCATCGCGGCGCGGATCATCAAATCTGTCGCCACGCCGCGATCAAAGCGGTTATAGGCGCGCCATGACCGTTGTTACCCGTTTCGCTCCGTCGCCGACCGGCACCCTGCACGTCGGCAATGTCCGCACTGCGCTCCACAACTGGATGTGGGCGCGCAAGCATGGCGGGCGCTTCCTGCTGCGCATCGACGACACCGATCTCGAGCGGTCGAAAGAGGAATATGTCGACGCGATCCGCGCCGATCTGGCGTGGCTGGGGTTCGATATCGACGGCGAGGAGCGCCAGTCGGCGCGCTTTGCCCTGTACGAGGGCGAGTTTGCGAAGCTGAAGGCGGCGGGGCGCGTCTATGCCTGTTACGAGACCCCCGAAGAGCTCGATATTCGCCGCAAGATTTTGCTCTCGCGCGGGCTTCCCCCGGTTTACGAGCGCAAGCCCGGGGACGCACCGGTGCCCGAGGGCGTCGCGCCGCACTGGCGCTTTCGCCTCGATCATGATGCGCCAATCATATGGTCCGACATGGTGCGCGGCGATCAGCATTTCGAACCCAAAACCATGTCCGACCCGGTGGTGCGCCGCGCCGACGGCAGCTGGCTCTATCTGCTGCCGAGCGTGATCGACGATATCGATATGGGGATCACCCATGTCGTGCGCGGCGAGGATCATGTGTCGAACACCGCGACACAGATCCAGATGTTCGAAGCGCTGGGGGCGAAGCCGCCGGCGTTCGCGCATGAGGCGCTGCTCGTCGGGACCGAGGGCAAATTGTCGAAGCGGCTGGGGTCGCTCGGCATGGACGGGCTGCGCGAAGCCGGGATCGAGCCGGTCGCGCTCGCGGCCTTGCTCGCGCGATTGGGGACGAGCGATCCGGTCGAGCCGGTGACGTCGCTGGCGCCGCTGATCGAAAGCATCGATTTTGCGCGCTTCGGCCGCGCTCCGGCGCGCTTCGATGAGAGGGAGCTGGCGCTGCTCAACCAGAAGATTCTCCACCACACCGACCATGCGGCGGTCGCGGGCCGGCTGCCCGCCGCGATCACGCCCGCGCGCTGGCACGCGATTCGCCCGAACCTGATGACCGTCGCCGAGGCTGCCGATTGGGTCGCGATATTCGACGGTCCGTTTGTCGCGCCGCCCGCCGACGAAGCCGACCGGCCGGTGCTCGCGGCGGCGGCGGCGTCGGCGCCCGGGATCGACTGGGATGCCGACCCCTGGCACGCGCTGACCGGCGCGGTGAAGGACGCGACGGGGGCGAAGGGCCGCGCGCTGTTCCTGCCGCTGCGCCGCGCGCTGACCGCGCGCGACCATGGCCCGGACATGGCCGAATTGCTGCCGCTGATCGCCAAGGATCAGGCGGTGGCGCGGCTTTCCGCCAGCTAAAAGGCGCTTTTTCGGGTGCGCCCCCTTTGCCGACTCTGTCGCTTGACAATATTGGTAATGTTATAATATCTCTTTTCATCTGACTTGGTCGATAGCCGCAGTCGGAAGGTGGCGCGGCCGGGTCGTTAGGCAAGGAGAGAGGCCATGACCCTGATACCCCTGATTTCGGCGATCGTCGCGAGGCCCGGGACGGTGACCGTGCCGGTCGGCGCGGCGGAGCTTTCCCGGCGCGGTTCCTATGATTCGGGCGCGGGGCATCGTCCACTCGCCGCGACGCTGGCGATCGGCTTGCCCGTCGCGCTGGTCGTCGCCGTGGCGCTGTCGCCGATGATTATCGAGCGGGCGCCGCAATCCGAGCCGACGCCGTGGAAGTCATTCCCGCTTTCCAAGCCCACACCGGCCGAGCCCCGGCCCGACGCGAAGCCGCAGACGAAGCAGGTGGAGACGCATTTTACGGCGCCCGAGACGATCCTGCCTCCGCTGGCCGAGAATCCGCCCGACGCGCCGCCGCTGCCGCCCTATGTCCCGCCGACGGGAACCGGCACGGGAGGGCCGACCGCCGAGCCCGCGCCGCCGCCCAAGCCGCCGCTGGTCCTTGCCGAACTCGACCCGCGCTTTGCCGGGTTGTTCCAGCCCGATTATCCGGCGAGCGAACAGCGGCGCGAGATCGAAGGCATGGCAAAGGTCCGTGTGCTGATCGGCACCGACGGCCGGGTGAAGGCGGTCGAGCTGGTGAGCAGCGACAGCCAGGGGTTTTTCGAGGAGACGAAGCGACGCGCGCTCGCCAAATGGCGCTTCAAGCCCGCGACACGCGGGGGCGTTGCCGAAGAAAGCTGGAAGACGATGACCGTCCGTTTCCAGATTCGGAACGGCTGAGCGCGATTATGGCGGGCGGCCGGTGCCGTCCGCCAACAGTCGGGACCCGCGCCTTTCGCTTGACAGAAAGGGCGAATCCCGCCAAAGGCGCCGGGATATCGGGGGCGGCGCCACGTGCGCGGCCCTTATATGTTTTCACCACAAGCAGTCGGGGCCCTGGTCCCGCCGCATAGGCCGCCCGGCGGCAGATGTGCCAATATTTCGAGGAACAGGGCCATGGCCAAGCCGACGACCGTCAAGATCAAGCTGGTGAGCACCGCTGACACGGGCTTTTTCTATGTGACGAAAAAGAATCCCCGCACGATGACCGAGAAGATGGCCGTGCGCAAATATGATCCCGTCGTGCGCAAGCATGTCGAGTTCAAGGAATCGAAGATCAAGTGATGCATCGCCCCGTGCGCTGAAAAGCGCGCGGGACGGACATGTATCATCCCGGCGAAAGCCGGGATCCGGGGCGGCCCTTTGCGCCGCCCTTTTTCGTGCGCGCCGTTCGGAGCACGGATCAGCGATCGCGTAGCGGACGCCGCGCCAGCTCATTCTCGATGATGTGGCGGATCGTGATGAGCGTCTTGAACGAATGGACGCCCTTGTCCTCGCCGAGCGCGCGGCGCGTGAAGACGTCATATTCCTCCATCGATCCAACCTGAACCTTCAGCAGGAAATCATCGTCGCCGGTCACGTCCCACGCGGCCGTGATTTCGGGATGGCGAACGATCTCGCGTGCGAAGCTGTCCATGGTTTGCGGGCCCGCCTGCTGCATCTGGATCAGCACATGCATGGTGAGCGCCGATCCGGTCAGCGCCGGATTGACCACCGCGATATCGGCGACGATCACCTTTTCTTCGCGCAGGCGGCGCAGACGGCGCAGCACGGCCGACAGCGACAGCCCGACCTTTTCCGCCAGCACGCGCGCGGGCTGGAGATTGTCGTGGCGCACCTCGTCGAGCAGGCGGCGGTCGAAACTGTCGAGATCGATCATTTTTCGCATGATTATGCCCATAGCGCGAAAATTGGTCGCAATCATGCGCAATTTTGGCGCCAATCGCCATGCCCTCCGATGTAGATGAGCGTCGTCCGGGCCGCCCTCCCTCCCCCCCCGAAAAGCGGCCCGGACGCAAGGAGATTGACGATGAACCAGAATCCCGAATCGAGCTGGCTCAGCCGCGCCTGGGCAGTCATGACCGAGGCGTCAGCCGCCGCTGTGGCCATTCACTATGCCGCGCCGTGGAAGCGGCCGCGCGTATAGTCGCGAAGCGACTAGCGCGCTTTGAACATGTCGTAGCGCGCCGGGGCAAAAGCCTGAAAGCGGGTCGCCCCGGCGGTTTCGGTCCAGCCCTCTGACAGCGCCGCTGCGGTTTCGCCGCCGGCCGGACCCAGCAGTTCCGACCGGATGGCGTCGCAATCGACGATCGCGCTCGCCCGGCAAACCACGGGTCCCGGCGGAAGCGGGCTGGATCGCCACAGCAAGGCGAGACGGGCCGCGCCGGCGGGATCGTCGGCTTGCAATTTTCGCCAGGGTTCCTCGGCGAGCGCCCCGACATCGGCGCGCCCCGTCAGCAAATCATCCAGCACGGCCTCGTGCGTTCCGGCATGGCGCAGCGCCATGAAGGGCGAGGGCCCGGCTCCGGTCGCGCGCAGCGCATCGGCCTGAACCAGCGCGCCGGATGTCGAGCCTGGAAGCACTTCGCTGTAGCGCAGTCCGCCGGCGCGGGCCTTGAGCTCCATGAGGTCCGAAACGCCGGCATCGCGGCGCGACAGCAGGACGCCGCGGTATCGCTCCAGCACCGGCGCGGGGGTATCGAGCACGGCGATCGCGCTGACCTTCGGGCATTCGCGAATCTTCACGAACGCGCCAAGATTGGTCATCGCAACATCGACCTCGCCTTTGCACAACGCATCGGCGAGGGCATCCGGGGTGTCGAGAAGCCGGATTTGCGTCGGCCGTCCGGAGATGCGCGCGATCATCCGGGCCAGCGGGTCGAGCGCAACTTTGCGATCGTAACGGGGGTAGCTGTATGTCCCGACCCGAATGGCGGGCGGGGGGACGGATGGTGTCGTCAGCGCGGCGAGAAAGACAAGAAACACAGGGCGGCCTCCCGCGCGCTCAGGCGAAAGCCCCGACGCTCTCGATGAATTTGATTACCGAAATCGGTTTCGAGACATAGGCCTCGGCCCCTGCGGCGCGAATCTGTTCCTCGTCGCCTTTGCCGGCATAGGCGGTCACCGCCATGATCGGGACGGTGCGCAAGGTCGGGTCGGCCTTCATCTGGCCGATCAGTTCAAGCCCGCTGACATATGGGAGCTGGATGTCCATGATGATGAGGTCGGGTGACACCTCGCGCGCTTTTGTCAGCGCATCGCGGCCGTCGCGCACCGGATGGGCGCTATAGCCATGGGCATTGAGCAAGTCGCAAAACAGGCGCAGGTTAAGCTCGTTATCTTCGACGACCAATATGGTCTTGCCCATGTTTTACGCTTTCCCCGCTTGCGTCCGCGGTCCGTTTAGGCGAATCGGCGCCATGACACAATTGCCTCCCGATGAAGGGACAAATGCTTTGCTCGATGACGACGCGGCACTGGCGCTGGGTGCGCTGGGATGGATCCTCGCGGATGAGCCGCGCGCCGAACGCCTGCTGGCGTTGACCGGCCTCGCGCCCGATGAATTGCGCAGTTCGCTGGGCGAGCGCGCGACGCTGGCGGCGATTCTGTCTTTCCTGACGGCGCATGAAAGCGACCTCGTCGCTTGCGCCGCTGCGTTGCAGGTCAAACCCGAACAACTCGCCGCTGCGGCGCATCGCCTTGAGGGGCTGGAAGGAATGGACGCATGAACCGCCCGCTGGTGATCACCGACTGCGACGAGGTGCTGATGCACATGGTCGTGCCCTTCGCCGAATGGGTCGACGCCGAACATGGCGTTTTGTTCCGCATCGAGGATGCGAGCTTTGCCGGAGCGCTCAAGCGCAAGGAATGCGGCACGCCGCTGGAGGCGGCCGAGGTCTGGCCGCTGCTCGACGGCTTTTTCCGCAAGGAAATGGCGCGGCAATATCCGATCGCGGGTGCTTTGGCGGCGATGGCGGCGATCGGCGCCGCGGCCGATATCGTCGTGCTGACCAATGTCGGGCCCGAACATCAGGCGGCGCGGACCGAACAACTCGCGCTTCACGATTTTCACGCGCCGGTGATCGGCAGCCGCGGTGGCAAGGGCGAACCGGTGCGCCGGCTGATCGAGGAATACAAGCCTTCGGTCGCGGTGTTCATCGACGATCTTCCGGGCCATCATACGTCGGTCGCGCAGGAAGCGCCCGAAGTGTGGCGGCTCCATCTGGTCGGCGAACCCGCGATTGCCGACAAGATTGCACCCGCACGATACGCCCATGCGCGAATCGACGACTGGACCGAAGCGCGCGACTGGATTCTTGCGCGCCTCGCCGAAAACATCCCCGCGCCCTCCCCCGCGCTCGCAGAAAAGGACTGACCCTATGGATATCGCCGCCAAACTCGCCGAACTCGGCCTCGAACTTCCCCAGCCTGCGGCGCCGGTCGCCGCCTATGTTCCCGTCGTCGAAGTGGGCGGGCTGCTCCACATCAGCGGGCAATTGCCGTTTCGCGACGGTGCGGTCGTTACCGGCCGGCTGGGCGCCGACATGGACGAGGCATCGGGATATGACGCCGCGCGCCGCTGCGCGCTGATGCTCGTTGCGCAGATCGGCAAGGCGGTGGGCGGCGACTGGTCGCGAGTCGAGAAGATCGTCAAGCTGGGCGTCTTTATCAGCAGCAGCCCCGATTTCACCGCGCAGCCCAAGGTCGCGAACGGCGCATCCGAACTGATGGAATCGCTGTTCGGCGATGTTGGTCGCCATGCGCGCAGCGCGGTCGGGGTCGCGGTGCTGCCGCTCGGCGCGGCGGTCGAGGTCGACGCGATCGTCGCGGTGCGCCCGGCCTAGGGTCTGTACCCGGTTACCACGGCATCGAGGTTTGAAGCAAAATGGCTCAGTGCGAGGAAAGAAGGCGTAGGAATATGTCGATATTTCAAGGCTTCTTGACGAAGCAATGGGCCATTTTGATCAAGTCCCTTCGGGACGCCTCGCCATTTGGGCGCCTCGATGGCGTGGTAACCGGGTACAGACCCTAGATGGCCGAAGCCGACCCGCCCGCGCGGACGATCTCGCTCGGCACCGGGGTGAGTGCGATCGATGCCGCGGCGTGGGACGCGCTCCACGACGGGGCCAATCCGTTCGTCAGTCATGACTTTCTGTCGCTGCTCGAAACATCGGGCAGCGTCGGGCCGGGGACTGGCTGGCAGGCGGCGCCTTTGCTGGTCGAGGATGAGAATGGCGCGCTCGTCGCGGCAGCGCCTGCCTATCTCAAATCGCACAGTCAGGGCGAATATGTCTTCGATCAGGGCTGGGCCGATGCGTGGGCGCGCGCGGGCGGCGATTATTATCCCAAGCTGCAGATTGCGGCGCCCTTCACCCCGGTGCCGGGGCCGCGTCTGCTGGCGCGGGATGAGGATGGTGCACGGCTGCTGATCCGCGCCGCCGAGGCGGTGGTGCGCCAGAACGGGCTGTCGTCGGCGCATGCGACCTTCGTCGCGCCCGGGCAGATGGCCTTGTTCGAAGACGCGGGCTGGCTCGTCCGCCGTGACGTCCAGTTTCACTTTGCGAACAGCGGCTATGCCGGTTTCGAAGCGTTTCTGGCGACGCTGACCTCGGCGCGGCGCAAGCAACTGCGCAAGGAACGCGCCCGCGCCGTCGCGGGGCTGCGGATCGAGGAATTGACCGGCGCGGCGATCGGCCCCGATCACTGGGACGCGATGTGGCTTTTCTATCAGGACACCGGCGCGCGCAAATGGGGCCAGCCCTATCTGACCCGTGAGGCGTTCGACCTGATCGGCGCGCAAATGGCCGACCGGGTCATCTTGTTGATCGCTTATGACGATGCAGAGCGCGCGGTTGCGGGAGCGATGCACTTCGTCGGCGCCGACACGCTCTATGGCCGCTATTGGGGCTGCCTGACCGACATCCCCTATCTGCATTTCGAGCTATGCTATTACCGGGCGATCGACATCGCGATCGAACGCGGTCTGGCGCGGGTCGAGGCGGGCGCGCAGGGCGGGCACAAGCTCGCGCGCGGCTATGGCCCCGTTGCGACCTGGTCGGCGCATTTCATCGCCGACCCGGGTTTCCGGCGTGCCGTCGCGGAATTTCTGGAGCGCGAGCGGGCGGCCGAAGCGCAGGAAATGGAATGGCTCGAAGGGCATATGCCGTTTCGGCGGAAGGACTAGCTGCCTGTCCCGCCTTCGTCACCCCGGACTGGATTCGGGGTCCATGCTTCGGCCGTGGAATGGATGCCGGATCAGGTCCGGCATGACGCCGGTTGCGAGCCCCCGAATATGATCAGGCCGCAAACCGCCGGGCTGCCGGGCGGCGGGCGGTTTCGTCGAGCCACGCGCGCGCCTGGCGCTGTGCCTCGGAAATTTCGTCGCGTGACATTTCGCCGGACAGGTCGGCGCGGCACTGCTGGCCTTCGACATTGCCGCCGAGCGCGGCAAGGTTGAACCATTTATGCGCCTGGATCAGGTCGACATCGACCCCGCCGCTGCCGGTCGAATAAGCAATTCCCAGATCGAAATAGGCGCCTGCATCGCCGCGGGCCGCATCGAGCAACCGGCTTTCGATCAGATATTGGGCAGACTTCAGACTGTTCGCCATGATAACCCCCTGTCACCTCCACCCCACATGGAAGCTTTCGGGGTCAATCCTTGCCGTTCATGGTCAATAAAAGGTTAACGGCAACGCGATTTTGTTGGGGATAAATGGCAAAACTCCCGAAAATCTGCGGGTTTTGTACCGGTCAACCCACCGGATAATTGTCGATCAGCCGCGTTTTTCCCATTCTTGCCGCCGCCAGCAGGCGCGCCGAGGCGCGAAAGGTGGCGAGCTGTTCGAGGCTGTCGGCATCGGCGAGCGCGATATAATCGACGCTGTCGAACCCGCCTGCGACGATCGCCGCTTCGGCCTTCGCCAGCGTCTCATACAGATCGGCGCCGCTCGCCAGCGCAGCGGCTGCGGTCGTGAGCGCTTTGGGAAAGCTGACCGCGGCCTTGCGCTGTTCGGCTGACAGATAGGCGTTGCGCGACGACAGCGCGAGGCCGTCGCCGGCGCGCGCGATCGGGGCGCCCAATATGTCGATATCGAAATCGAGGTCGCGCGCCATGCGGCGGATGATCGCGAGCTGCTGCCAGTCTTTTTCGCCGAAAATCGCGATATCGGGGCGGACCTGATTGAACAATTTGGCGACGACGGTCGCGACGCCGTCGAAATGGCCGGGGCGTGCGGCGCCGCAATAATCGGCGCCGAGTTCGGCGACCTCGATATGCGTGGCATGGCCCGCCGGATACATGACGCCGACGTCGGGCGCCCACAGCAGGGCGACGCCCTCCTCGACAAGCATCCCGGCGTCGCGGGCTTCGTCGCGCGGGTAGGCGGCGAAATCCTCGTTCGGGCCGAACTGGGTCGGGTTGACGAAGATCGATGCGACGACATGGTCGGCGACGCGGCGTCCCATGCGGACGAGCGAAATATGGCCTTCGTGAAGCGCGCCCATGGTGGGCACCAGTGCCACGCTTTTGCCGCCCTGCTTCAGCGCCGCGACGGCGCGATGAAGCGTGGCAATATCACGGATGATTTGCACCCTTGCCCGGCCTCCGATATTGGCGGCGCCCATGCACCACCCACGCGCACGCCATGCGCCGCTGACAGGAAAATCGCAACGCCCCATGACGAATTCCGCGACGAAGCCCCCACCGCACCGGATCATCTTCGCCAATGAAAAGGGCGGGACCGGAAAGTCGACCTGCGCCGTCCATTTCGCGGTCGCGCTCGCCAGTCAGGGATGGCGCGTCGCGGGGATCGATCTCGACCCGCGCCAGCGCACCTTTCACCGCTATCTCGAAAATCGCAAAAGCACCGAACAGCGCCGCGAGATCAAGCTGCCGACCCCCAATTTCGAGGTGTTCGAAGGAAGCACGATCGAGGAACTCGACGAACAGGTCGCGCGGCTGAGCGAAAATGCCGACTATCTGATCGCCGACACCCCGGGCCGCGACGATGTGTTCGCGCGCCACATGGCGACGAGCGCCGACACGCTGGTCACGCCGATCAACGACAGCTTCATCGATTTCGACCTGATCGGGCAGGTCGATCCCGAAACCTTTCAGGTCGTGCGGCCGAGCTTTTACTCCGAGCTGATCTGGGACACGCGCAAGGCGCGCGCCAAGACCGACGGACGGACGATCGACTGGATCATCCTGCGCAACCGCCTCCAGCATGTCGACGCGCATAATATGCGCCGCGTCGGTGAAGCATTGACCCAGCTTTCGCGCCGCGTCGGCTTTCGCGTCATCCCGGGTCTGGGCGAACGCGTCATCTATCGCGAGCTTTTCCCGGCCGGGCTCACCCTGCTCGACAAGGCGCATCTGGGCGGCATGGGGATCGGCCATGTCGTCGCGCGGCAGGAATTGCGCGAAGCGATGGGCGGGCTCAACCTGCCGGCGCGCGAACGGATGCACCCCGACGGCGACCTGTTCGCCGCCGCCTGACCTTTTCTCTCCCCATCAGCGAGGCCCTTGATGACGCATATTTTCCACCCGACCATGCTGCGCGAATATGACATTCGCGGCGTCGTCGGCGATACGCTTTCGGCGAAGGATGCCTATGCGATCGGGCGCAGCTTTGCGACGATCATACGCCGTGCCGGCGGAAAGCGCGTCGCGGTGGGGTATGACGGGCGACTGTCGTCGCCGATGCTGTGCGATGCGCTGGTCGAAGGCATTAATGCCGCGGGCGTCGATGCGCTGAATGTCGGCCTCGGACCGACCCCGATGCTCTATTATGCGGCGTCAACCGAAGAGGTCGATGGCGGCATACAGATAACCGGCAGCCACAACCCCCCCGACTATAATGGCTTCAAGATGGTGCTTCAGGGGCGTCCTTTCTTCGGCGCCGACATTCAGGCGATCGGCACCATGGCCGCCGCGGGCGACTGGGATGCCGTCGGCCCGGGGGGCGAGGGATCGTCGGAGCGCATCGACATCGTCGACGCCTATGTCGACCGGCTGGTCGAGGGGTTCGCCGGCGACGCCCTCCGCATCGGCTGGGACGCCGGTAACGGCGCCGCGGGCACCGTCATCGAGAAGCTGACCGCGAAGTTGCCCGGCGAGCATTTCCTTCTTTATACCGATATCGACGGTCATTTCCCGAACCACCATCCCGATCCCACCGAGGAAAAGAATCTGGCCGACCTGAAGGCGCTGGTCGCGGAGAAGAATCTCGATTTCGGCGTCGCTTTCGATGGAGACGGCGACCGGATCGGCGCGATCGACGGCGAGGGCCGGGTGATCTGGGGCGACCAGCTGTTGCAAATCTATGCCGCCGCCTTGCTTGCAGACATGCCCGGCGCGACGATCATCGCCGATGTGAAGGCCAGTCAGGCCTTGTTCGATCGCGTCGCCGAACTGGGCGGCCAGCCGATGATGTGGAAAACCGGCCACAGCCTGATCAAGGCGAAGATGAAGGAAACCGGCAGCCCGCTCGCGGGCGAGATGAGCGGCCATATCTTCTTCGCCGACCGCTATTATGGTTTCGACGATGCGCCCTATGCCGCCGTGCGGCTGATCGAGGCGGCGGCGAAGCTCGGCAAGAGCGTGACCCGCTTGCGCGGCGAAATGGCGCCGATGGTCAACACCCCCGAAATGCGCTTTCAGGTCGACGAGGTCCGCAAATTCGCCATTGTGGAGGAAGTTCTGGACCGGCTCGCCGCGGCGGGCGCGCAAGTCGACCGTACCGATGGCGCGCGGGTGCTCACCGACGACGGCTGGTGGCTGCTTCGTGCGTCGAACACGCAGGATGTGCTCGTTGCACGCGCCGAGGCGGCGGACGAGGCGGCGCTCGCGCGGCTGCTCGCGGCGATCGACGAACAACTCGCGCTGTCGGGAATCGCGCGCGGGCCGCAGGCGGGGCATTGAGTTTTACGCCCCTCCCGCCAGCGGGAGGGGCGTAAAAAGCCGCCCTGCAAATAGCTTGCCAGATTGACGTTCGGCGCGCTCCTCGGGTAACGCCCGCACATGCCTTCACAGGAAGCGACGAGCTTATGACCGACGAACCGACTCTGGCACCGCTGGCTCCCGATGGCGATCATGGCGTCACCGAGCATCGCGCGCATGTCCAGCAGGACGCGGCGGCGGGCAACGGTCTTGCAGTGGTGTCGATCGCCAAAAGCTATGACAAGCGCGTCGTCCTGTCCGACGTGTCGCTGTCGGTCGGCAAGGGCGAGGTCGTCGGCCTGCTCGGCCCCAATGGCGCGGGCAAGACGACCTGTTTCTATTCGATCATGGGGCTGGTGAGGCCCGACGCCGGGCGCATCATGCTTGACGGCGCCGACATCACGTCGCTGCCGATGTATCGCCGCGCGATCCTCGGGCTGGGCTATCTGCCGCAGGAAACTTCGATCTTTCGCGGCATGACGGTCGAACAGAATATCGCCGCGGTGCTCGAGCTCAGCGAACCCGACCGGGTATCGCGCGAACGGCGGCTCGAGGAATTGCTCGACGAATTCGGCCTCACCCGGCTGCGCTCCTCGGCGGCGATGGCGCTGTCGGGCGGCGAGCGGCGCCGCGCCGAAATCGCGCGCGCGCTGGCGGCCAACCCGTCGATCATGCTGCTCGACGAACCCTTTGCCGGGATCGATCCCTTGTCGATCAGCGATATTCGCGACCTTGTCGTCGATTTGAAAAAGCGCGGGATCGGCGTGCTGATCACCGATCATAATGTCCGCGAAACGCTCGACCTCGTCGACCGCGCGTGCATTATCTATGACGGCAAGGTGCTGCTCGCCGGTTCGCCGGAAGAACTCGTCGCCGACCCCGAGGTGCGCCGCCTCTACCTCGGCGAGGGTTTCTCCCTGTGATGCGGTAATCGCCGATGGCGTTGGGTCCGCGTCTCGATTTACGCCAGTCGCAATCGCTGGTGATGACGCCGCAGTTGCAGCAGGCGATCAAGCTGCTTGCGCTGTCGAACCTCGAACTCGAAGCCTATCTGGCCGAGGCGCTGGAGGGCAATCCGCTGCTCGATGCGGCGTCCGGCGACAATGACGGCAGCGCGGGCGACCCGGGTGACGGGCCCGGCGACGAAGCGCCCGCGGCCGAGGCGGCGGCGCTCGACGCCGACCAGGCGCTGTCGTCGGATACCGGCACCGCGAACGATCTCGACGTCGACCTGACCGCCGAGAGTTTTCACCACGACAGCGCGAGCGACAGCGTCGGGCTGTCGGGTGCCGACAGCGAAGGCATTGATTTCGACAGCTTTGCGGGCGCCGACGAGACGCTCCACGGCCATTTGCTCGCGCAGGTCGGCGAACGCTTTGGCGGGATCGAGGCGATGATCGCCGAGCAGCTCGTCGCGCTGATCGACGAGACGGGCTATCTGCGCGCCGACCTCACCGAACTCGCCCAGCGGCTCGGCGTCCCGCTCGCGCTGATCGAGCAGGTGCTGGCGGGGGTGCAATGTTTCGACCCGTCGGGGGTCGGCGGGCGCGACCTTGCCGAATGTATCGCGATTCAGGCGCGCGAGGCCGACCGCTACGACCCTGCGATGGCGACGATGATCGCGCATCTCGATCTGGTGGCCAAGGGCGCCTTCCCGCAGCTCAAGCGCATCTGCGGGGTCGATGACGAGGATCTCGCCGACATGATTCGCGAACTGCGCGGATATGATCCCAAGCCCGGCCTGCGATTCGGCGGCGATGCGACGCAGGCGGTGGTTCCCGACCTCTATATCCGCCAGACAGCGAAGGGCTGGGCGGTCGAGATCAACAGCGGCACGCTGCCGCGCCTGCTCGTCAACCGCCGCTATTATACCGAACTGGCCAAGGGAACGGCGGCGAAGAGCAAGGCGTGGCTGTCCGAACAGCTCGCGGGCGCCAACTGGCTGGTGCGCGCGCTCGACCAGCGCCAGCGCACGATCGTCAAGGTCGCGAGCGAGATCGTCAAGCAGCAGGAAGGCTTTTTCCTCCACGGCGTCGCGCATATGCGCCCGCTGACATTGCGACAGGTCGCCGAGGAAATCGGCATGCACGAATCGACCGTCAGCCGCGTCACGAGCAACAAATATCTGTCGTGCGCGCGCGGGCTGTTCGAGCTTAAATATTTCTTTTCGAGCGGAATTTCGGCGACCGCGGGCGATGGCGCGGTGTCGTCCGAATCGATCAAGAGCCGGATCAAGGCGATGATCGAGGCCGAAGATGCCAAGGCGATCCTCTCCGACGAAGTGATCGCGCAAAAGCTGTCGGGCGAGGGCCATGACATCGCGCGGCGTACCGTGGTCAAATATCGCGAGGCGATGGGCTATGGCTCGTCGGTGCAGCGACGGCGGCAAAAGGCGCTCGCGGGGTAGGTTTTTCCCCTCGTCACCCCGGATCTGGTCCGGGGGCCATGGGATCGGACGCGGTGACGGATCCGGGATCAGGTCCGGGATGACGAATATTGGGCAGGGGCGGTTGACTTTTTAGGCCCATCGCCATAGTTGCGCCGCTTCGCGTACAACGCCAAGTTTATCGGATTAGAGCCATGAAGATTCGCAACAGCCTGAAGTCGCTGAAGGACCGCCATCGTGACAACCGCGTGATCCGTCGTCGCGGCCGGACCTATGTGATCAACAAGACCAACCGCCGCTTCAAGGCGCGCCAGGGCTGATGCTCCGGCGCGGGGTGGCTTCACCCCGTTTGCTTTTGATGACCAGCGTTACGCCGTCGGATGCTTCCGGCGGCGCTTTCGCGTGCGTGGAGTCCCTATGATCAGCCGCAGCGTGATCTTCGACGTCGGCCGTGTCCTCTTCGACTGGGACCTGCGCTTTCTCTTTTCCAAGCTGATCGCCGACCGCGACGAACTCGAAGCGTTCGTGACGCATGTCGTCACGCCCCAGTGGCATTTTCAGCATGATGCCGGGCGCCCGCTTGCCGAGATGTTGCCCGAGCGCAAAGCCGAATTCCCCGAGCATGGCGCGCTGATCGATGCCTATGCGACGCGGTTCAACGAAACCATTCCCGGCCCGGTCCCCGGCAGCCTCGATCTGGTCGAGCGACTCGACGCGGCCGGGGTGTCCTTGTTCGCGATCACCAATTTCGGCCATGAATTCTGGGAAGGCTTTCGCCCGACCCAGCCGGTCTTCGACCGCTTTCAGGACATCATTGTCTCGGGCACCGAGAAGATGATGAAACCCGACCCCGCCATCTATGCCCTCGCGATCGACCGATTCGGCATCGATCCCGCCGGCGCGCTGTTCATCGACGATGTCGCGGCCAATGTCGCGGGCGCCGAATCGGTGGGCATTGCGGGGCACCAGTTCCGCGATGCGGCGACGCTGGAGCGCGACCTGATCGCGCGCGGATATCTGGCGGCCCGATGAGCCGGGCCGATCGCCTCGAGCGCCTCGACGGCCGCCGCGAAGAGCTGGAGGCCGAATATCGGCTCGCCTTGCTCGACGCCTTGCGCAAGACGGCGGCGGGTTCGTGGGGGTTGTTCGGGCATACGAAAGACCGCGCGATGCAGGCCAAATGGGCGCCTGTCGTGACCGATTTGTGCGACCGTGGCGCGGAAATCGACCAGTTGCGCGACCAACTCGGCCTCGAGCCCTTTGCGTTGCACGAAGAATTCGAGGCGTCGCGCGGGCCGGTTCGGTCAAACGCCCCGGGAGAACCCAAGCAGGCCAAGGCATGGCTGGAGCAACTCGGCGAGGAAATTTAGCCGGGCCCCGTTGCTGCAAGCGGCTTCGCTCGTGCGCGCGCAGGATACTGTCTAGGCCAGCGAACCGAAATCCTGCATGACCTTTGCCGGATCGGTTTCATGCGCGAAAATCGGAAGATTGGCGCCATATTCCAATGTCATCAGGGGTTTGTATCGCTCATAACTATATATGAGCGTTCCGCTGTGCTGCCGGTTGTCGGCCGGCGAGACATATTCGAATGATATTTTCATATCGCCCTTTACCGTCCGGTCGCGATAGGCGGGATGGCTTGCCTGCAACTTTTCAGCCTTGTCGCAAGGGAGGCTCTCACTCGTTATGGTCGTTTTGGAAAGCAGGCCGTCCTCCTCTGCATAGAGGTAGCATATGGCCTCGACGCCGGTCGTCGCCGCCATCACCGGCGTATAATTTATCATCCGATCGAGCGTCGCCATCGAGATGCCGATGAGCGGGACCGCCAGAAGGGCGGCAAAAAGCCAGGTTCGAAATGACATGCTAACCCCCGTTCGTGGAACGGAGGCTAGCTGTCAGTGGTTAGATTTTCGTGAATGGAACCGGGGGCTTACTTCTCCACCCCCAGCTGCGTCAGCACGAAGGCAAACTCTTCTGCATCCTCGCGTAGGGCGCTCCAACGGCCGGATTTCCCGGCGTGGCCCGCGCCCATGTTGGTGCGCAGCAGCAGTGTCGCGTCGTTGGCGCGGGTGGCGCGCAGCTTGGCGACCCATTTGGCGGGCTCCCAATAGGTCACGCGCGGGTCGTTGAGGCCGGCCGACACCAGCATCGGCGGATAGGCTTTCGCGGTCACATTGTCGTAGGGGCTGTACGACAGCATATAGTCGAACGCCGCCTTGTCGGTGACCGGATTGCCCCATTCGGGCCATTCGCCGGGGGTCAGCGGCAACGTTTCGTCGACCATCGTGTTGATGACGTCGACGAAGGGCACGCCGGCAAGCACCGCTCCCCACAGTTCGGGGGCTTCGTTATAGACCGCACCCATCACCTGTCCGCCCGCCGAACGGCCCTCGATCGAAATCTTGCCCGCGCTCGTATATTTCTGCGCGATCAGGCCTTTGGCGACATCGACGAAATCGTTGAAGCTGTTCTTGCGATGGTTGGTTTTGCCCGCGAGATACCAGGCGCGGCCGAGATCATCGCCGCCCCGGACATGCGCGATCGCATAAATCATCCCGCGATCGACGAGGCTGAGCCGCGTTGTCGAGAAACCCGGCGGGACGCGGTAGCCGTAGCTGCCATAGACATAGAGGTGCATCGGCGCGCTGCCGTCGCGCGGCGTGCCCTTTTTATAGACGAGCGAGGTTGGGACCATCACGCCGTCGCGTGCTTTGACGTTCACCAGTTCGGTTACATATTGCGAAGCGTCATAACCCGACGGAATTTCCTGCACCTTCAGCGTTTCGAGCTTTCCGGTCGCGATATCATAATCATAGACGGTGTCGGGAGTGACCATCGATTCATAGTCGAGCCGCAATTTGTCCTGATGATATTCGGGATTGTCGCCGAGTCCTGCGACATAAGTCGCCTCGGGGAATTTGATCCGGCCAGCGGTCAACGGCGCGTCATAGTGGCGCAGATCGACCTGATCGAGGCCGTTTTCGCGCGTTTCGAGGACGAAATAGTCGCGGAAGATCGCGAGGCCGGTGATGTAGGTCGAATCCGATCCGGGGATCAGCGTCGTCCACGCGCCCGGCCTGGCGAGGCTGGCGGTCGCGACGCGGAAATTGGCGTGATCGTCGTTGGTGTGGATGTAGAGCGTCTTTTCGCGGACATCGACGCTATATTCGCGGCCCTTCTGGCGCGGCGACACCATCACCGGCTCGGCGAGCGGATTGTCGGCGGGGAGCAGGCGCACCTCGCTCGTTTCATTGTCGCCGGTCGCGATGACGATCCACTTGTCGTCGGCGGTCTTGCCGATCCCGACCCCGAAACCGATGTCGGGTTCCTGATAGAGCAATTTATCGTCGCCGAGCGGGGTGCCGAGGACGTGCAGCCGCGCATTGTCGGTGCGCCAATTCTCGTTCGCGAGGCCATAGAGGATCGCGTCATTGCCCGCGGTCCACACCAGCGACGACAAGGTGCCGGGGATCACGTCGGGGAGCATTGCGCCGGTTTCGAGATTGCGCACGCGCACCTCGAAACGTTCGGAGCCATTGTCGTCGAAGGAATAGGCCATCAGCTTGCCGTTGGGGCTGATCGACAGTTCGGACAGGCGGAAATAGTCCTTGTCCTTCGCCATCGCGACCTCGTCGAGGATCAGGACGGCATCGCCGCCGGCGGCGGGCCTCCGATACCATTTCTTATATTCGGCGCCCTCTTCATATTCGACCCAGTAAACCCAGTCGCCGTCCTTCTGCGGCACGCTCGAATCGGCTTCCTTGATCCGGCCCTTCATCTCCTGAAACAGGGTTTCGACCAGCGCGGCGTGGGGCTTCATCGCCGCGTCGAAATAGCTGTTCTCGGCCTTCACATAGTCGAGGACATCCTTGTCATCGATCACCGGATAGCTTTCGTCGCGCAGCCAGTGCCAGGGGTCGGACAGCGTCTTGCCGTGCAGGGTCGTCTGATGCGGGCGCTGTTCGGCAACCGGTGCGGCGGGCAGGGCGGGGGTCGAGCTGGTCAATATGGGGTCTTTCTCTTTGGCAGATAGCGCGGGCGATGCGACAAGCGGGGTGGCAATTGCTGCCAGAAACATCCAGATAGTGCGCATCACAAAATATTCCCGCAGCGTCGCCCATATGGGCGGGATCGCCGCGATGTAGGAACAAGGAAGCTCCCATGTCTACCCCCCGGTCCAGCGCCGTCCACGCCGAACGCCTCGCCCGCCTGCGCGCCGAGCTGAAAGCGCTGGGCCTCGACGGTTTCGTCGTGCCGATCAGCGACGAGCATATGAGCGAATATGTCGGCGAATATGCGCAGCGCATGGCGTGGCTGACCGGCTTTGGCGGGTCGGCGGGGACCGCGGCGGTGCTGCCCGAAAAGGCGGCGGTGTTCGTCGACGGGCGCTATACGGTACAGGTGCGCGATCAGGTCGACGGGACACTGTTCGACTATGTCGGCGTGCCGCAGTCGAGCGTCGCCGAATGGTTGGGCGCCAACGCCAGCGCCGGGCAAAAGATCGGCTTCGACCCCTGGCTGCACGGCATCGACTGGGCGCGCGGGCTGGGCCATGCGCTGAAGGCGAAGGGCGCGCAGCTGGTCGCGGTCGACGTCAACCCGCTCGATGCGGCGTGGGACGACCAGCCGGCGCCGAGCGATGCGCCGGTCGCAGTGCATGACGCCAGGCTCGCCGGTCAGGCGGCGACCGACAAGCGCGCGGGAATTGCCGACTGGCTGAAGGCGAAGGGGCTCGACACGACGGTGATGACCGCGCTCGATTCGATTGCGTGGACCTTCAACATTCGCGGGTCGGATGTCAGCCATACGCCGGTCGGGCTGGCCTTTGCGCTGCTCCACGCCGATGCGACCGCCGACCTGTTCATCGCGCCCGAAAAGATCACCGACGCGGTGCGCGCGCATCTGGGCAACAGCGTCCGCATCCATGATCGCGACGCGTTCGAGGGCGCGCTGGCAGACCTCAAGGGCAAGAAGGTCGCGGTCGATCCCGACCGCGCGGTCGCGGCGATCTTTACCGCATTGGAAGCCGCGGGCGCACAGATCGAACGTCACCGCGATCCCGCGGTGCTGCCCAAGGCGATCAAGAATGACGTCGAACTGGGTGGCACCCGCGCGGCGCATGTCCGCGACGGCGTCGCGGTGTCGCGTTTCCTGCAATGGATGGAAAAAGTCGCGCCGCAGGGCGGGCTCGACGAGCTGGGCGCGGCGGCGAAGCTGCGCGAATTCCGCGAGGAAGGCGGCGGGCTCGTCGATCTGAGCTTCGATACGATTTCGGCCGCGGGGCCGAATGGCGCGCTGCCGCACTACAAGGTCGATGAGACGACGAACCGCGCGATCGAGACCGGCACGCTCTATCTGGTCGATTCGGGCGGGCAATATGCCGACGGCACCACCGACATCACGCGCACGATCGCGATCGGCCAGCCTACCGCCGAAATGCGCCGCCGCTTCACCCAGGTCCTCAAGGGCCATATCGCGTTGGCGATGGCGCGCTTCCCCAAGGGGACGCGCGGCAGCCAGCTCGACATTCTCGCGCGCCAGTATCTTTGGGCCGACGGGGTCGATTACGCCCATGGCACCGGGCATGGCGTCGGCGCCTATCTGGCGGTCCACGAAGGGCCACAGCGCATCGCCAAGCCGGCGGGCGGACAGGCTGGGACCGAGGAGGCGCTCCACGCGGGGATGATCCTGTCGAACGAGCCCGGCTATTACAAGGCAGGGGCATTCGGCATCCGGATCGAGAATCTGGTGATCGTGGTGCCGATGAAGATCGACGGCGCCGAAGAGGATATGCTGGGGTTCGAGACGATCACCTTCGCGCCGATCGCGCAGAATCTGATCGAAGGCGCGCTGCTGTCGTCCGCGGAGGCCGACTGGCTCGACGCCTATCATGCCGCGGTGCTCGAAAAGCTCGGTGCGGGGATGACCGGTGCTGACCGCGACTGGCTCGCCGCCGCCTGCGCGCCGGTCGACCGCGCGCTTACCGCGCTTGCGGCCTGAGAGCGCCGACATGGACCGCGCCAACTGGGATGTGCCGCTCGAAGATTTCCGTGTTCACGAGACGGTGCGGGTCCGCTTCAACGAGATCGACGGGCAGAATATCGTCTTCAACGCCCATTATCTGGCTTATGCCGATATCGGGGTGACCGAATATTTTCGTGCGCTGGGCGAGGGGCAGCCGGGCGCCTTCTTTCACCAATATGGTACAGATATTCGCGAGACTCATTGCGAAATCGATTATCATGGCCCGGCGCGGCTCGATGAGCTGATCACCATCGCGGCACGAATCAGCCGTTTCGAGCGCGACAGCTTCACGCTGCATTGCGGAATCTTCCGCGGCGAGGAGCGGCTGACCGATATCGAGATCAGCTATGCCCACCTCGATCTCGACAGCGGCGGCGCGACCGCGCTGCCGGGCAGTTTCATCGCCGAAGTGCGGCGATTCGAAAAAACACTTCCGATTCAGGCATAAGCTGCCCGTTTCTCCATGGCGGAAGCGGCGCGCGCATGGCGTCTGCCGAGGGCGAAAAAAAGGGCCGCCCCGAAGGGCGGCCCGTAAAAGTTTTGGGAGAGGATGCCTAAAAGGCAAGTGTCTTATTGCAGCGCACCATAAATTGTGCAACTGCGAAATGAACATCCGCAGTTGCAAAATTTGCAATCGTCTCGCGAACGAGGCTCATCCGCTGCCATCTTCTGCCCCTCGCAAAATGATGCGAGATCGCCTAAATTGGGGCGATGAAGATGATGAGCACTGTCGATGTCACGGGCGGCCTGTCCGATTTCTGGGACTATATCCGTCAACCGCGCCCGCACCGCTGGGCGGTATGGGGCGTCGCGGTGGCGTTGCCGATCTTCATTTTCTATGGCTTTTCCAAATATCTGATCCCGCATGAAGAGCCGAAGCGACAGATCATCTATTTCGAAAACTGGACCCAGAACCGCAGCGTTGAGGAAATTCGCGCCGATTGGGTCGCACGGGCGAAGGCGACGACGCTCCACAACGCCGAGAAGCGCGCCGAATATCAGCGGCTCGCCGACATGATGGGGGTCGAATATGATTCGGCCGAAGCCGACAAGGTGACCCGCGAAACATTGGGTGACGAGGCTGCGGAGGCGGCAAAGAAAAAGCCCGAACCGCCGAAGCGCTCGACGATCGCCGAACGCGCCGCGCGCGGTTCGCAGGCGGCCCCCCCCGCTGCCCCGGCGACCGACCGCTAAACCCGGATGCAGCGCCCACCCGCCGACACCGACTGGATGGCCGTCGCCATCGCGCTGTCGGAGCGCGGGCGTCCGGCGTCGGCGCCCAATCCCAATGTCGGCTGTGTGATTGTCACTGGCGGTAAAATCGTTGGCCGCGGCTGGACCCGGCCCGGCGGCCGCCCGCATGCCGAAGCGGTGGCGCTCGCCGCGGCTGGCGGCGCGGCGCGGGGGGCCACCGCCTATGTCAGCCTCGAGCCTTGCGCCCACGCCAGTGCGCGCGGACCCTGCTGTACCGACGCGCTGATCGCCGCGGGCATCGCGCGCGTCGTCGTCGCGGTGCAGGACCCCGACCCGCGCACCAATGGCGCGGGCATCGCACGGCTGCGCGCTGCCGGAATTGCAGTGACCGAAGGCGTGCTGACCGACGGCGCGCGCGCGGCGATGGCGCCCTGGTGGTCGCGCGCGACGCGTGGGCGGCCGTTTGTGACGTTGAAGCTCGCAACCTCGCTCGACGGCTGCATCGCGCTCGCCGACGGCACGAGCCGCTGGATCACCGGGGATCGTGCGCGGGCGCATGGGCATCTGGAGCGCGCGCGGTACCAGGCGATTCTCGTCGGGCGCGGAACGCGCGACGCCGACGCGCCAAAGCTCGACGTGCGGCTGGCGGGGCTGGAACAGCGCAGCCCGCAGCGGTTGCTCCTCACCCGCGGCGCGGCGCCTGAAGGCTGGGCCGCCATCGCATCCCCCGAATCGCTCGATTCGCTGGCCGGGGTCGATTCGGTGCTGGTCGAGGGCGGGGCGGGCGCCGCCTCGGCCTTTCTCGCCGCCGACCGCGTCGACCGCCTGCTCCTCTATCGCGCGCCGATCCTGATCGGCGGCGGCCGGCCCGCGCTTGGCGATCTCGGTTTGACCGACCTCGCCAGTGCCCACGGGCGCTGGAGAAGCACCGACAGCCGCCAGCTTGGCAGCGACCAGCTCGACGTCTACGAGCGGGTCAGAGAAGGATAATCACCCCCTATGTTCACCGGCATCATCACCGACATTGGCACCATCCGTAGCCGCGAGGATCGCGGCGACACGCGGCTGATCATTGGCACCGTCTATGACACCGGCACGATCGACCTTGGCGCGTCGATCGCGTGTTCGGGCGCGTGCCTGACCGTCGTCGACAAGGGAGCCGACGATAACGGCTACTGGTTCGCGATCGACGCGAGCGCCGAAACGCTCGCCTGCACCGCGCCCGGCATGTGGGATGCGGGCCGCCGCCTCAACCTCGAACGCGCGCTGAAGGTCGGCGACGAGCTGGGAGGACATATCGTCACCGGCCATGTCGATGCGGTGGGTCAGGTCGTGTCGGTCGTCCCGGTCGGCGACAGCGTCACCGTCACCATCGCCGCGCCCGCGACGCTCGCGGCGCATATCGCGCCCAAGGGTTCGATCACCGTCGACGGCGTGTCGCTGACGGTTAACGACGTGACCGACCAGCCGGGCGGCGAGGCGCATTTCACGCTCAACATCATCCCGCATACGCAGGCGATGACGACCCTCGACGAAGCCGCGGCGGGGCGGCCGGTCAATCTGGAGATCGATATTCTCGCGCGCTACCTCGCGCGGATGCAGCAAGTGCGGGGCTGACGCGATCGCAAACAGCGCGGAGGATTGCCAATGGCACAGCCGATCCGGGGTTCCTGTCTGTGCGGCGGAATCCGTTTCGAAATCGACGGGAAATTTGGACCCGCCGGGCAATGTCATTGTTCAAAATGCCGAAAGGTTTCGGGCACCGACGGCAATGCGGTGTTCTATGCGTCGGCCGCCGGTTTTCGCTGGCTGGCGGGGGAGTCGCTGATCCAGCGCTTCCCGGTGCCGGGGGACACGGAATGGACGTCTCAATTTTGCCGGCAATGCGGAAGCCCGGCGCCGCACAGCGACAAGAATGGCAAATTCTTCTTTGTTCCGGCGGGCTTGCTCGATGATGATCCCGGCTTTCGCGGATATGCGGCGCATATCTTCGTCGGATCGAAGGCGCCATGGGTGTGTATCGCCGATGGGGCGCCGCAATATGAAGCGGGTTTTGATTCGGCGCGGATCGATAGCGACTAGGGAAACAGGCCGATCTCGGGGTCGGCAGCCAGCATCGACCGCCGCATCGCCAGCCGTCCGATCCGCAGCAATTCGGCCTTGCGCCGCGCCGGGGCGAGGTCGCAACTCGCCGCTTCGCGCACCACCGCCGCGCCATAGCGGTCGGCGATGATCAGCCCCGATGTTTCGGGGCGATAGTCGGGGGTTTCGAGGATCGCGGGGTCGAGCCCCGATGCCAGCGCCCAGTAAAAATGGTCGCACCAGTCGCAATAGTCGGGCCATTTGCCGTCGCCGTGCAAGTCGGCGCGGCTGACCTTGATCTCGACGATAGTGATCCGGCCCTTGGCGTCGATGGCGGTGAGGTCGGTGCGCCGCCCGTTGGGCAGCGGCACTTCGGGGATTGCGACGAGCCCCTGCTGGGCGAACAACCGACACACGCCGCGCGCGACATCGGCGGCGGTCATGATGTCGGTCGTCATCGCCTCAGGCTAAGCTCAGAACGGAACGTCGTCGTCGAGATCGTCGTCGAAGGGCGGACGGCCACCGCCGCCACTGCTGGCGCCGCCGCCAAAGCCACCGCCGCTCGAACCGCCACCCGACGAACCGCCGCCGCCCTGGTTCCAGCCGCCGCCCGAGCCACCGCCCGATGCGCCGCCGCTCCAGTCGTCACCGCCGCCGCCGCTGCCGCCGCGCGATCCGCCGCCGCCGGGCGCGCCGTCGAGCATGGTCAGCGTACCGCCCATGCCCGCGATCACGATCTCGGTCGTATATTTGTCATTGCCGTCGCGGTCCTGCCATTTGCGGGTGCGAAGCGAGCCTTCGATATAGACTTTGCTGCCCTTTTTCAGGAAGCGTTCGACGACCCCGACCAGCCCTTCGCCATTGATCACGACCTGATGCCATTCGGTGCGCTCCTTGCGCTCGCCGGTCATCCGGTCCTTCCACTGTTCGGACGTCGCGATGCGGATATTCGCGATCTTGCCGCCGTTCTGGAACGACTTGATTTCGGGATCGGCGCCCAGATTGCCGATCAAAATTACCTTGTTGACGCTGCCAGCCATCGCCGCTCCGCTCCGCTATTAAGATGGGGGATCAGCCTAGGCCAAAGGCGACGGCTGTCCAATAAGTGATACCTGCAGCGGCATAGGCGAGCAGGAACAAATAGCCAACCATGAACATTGGCCATTTCCACCCGTTGGTCTCGCGCCGGGTGATGGCAATCGTCGAAATACACTGCGGCGCAAAGACGAACCAGGCGAGGAAAGCGAGCGCGGTGGCGATGCTCCATTTGCCCTGCAGGCGGTCACCGAGCGACTGCGCCATCGCCTCTTCGTCGTCGCCCGCGTCGATCGCGTTTGCGGTCGCCATCGCCGACACCGCAACCTCGCGCGCTGCCATCGCGGGGATCAGCGCGAGCGCGATGTCATGGTTGAAACCGATCGGCTTGACGACGACCTCGAGCCCGCTCGCGATGCGTCCGGCGATGCTGTATTCGACCTGGCTTTCGCCCTCGGGCGCCTGCGGGAAGGTGAGCAGCAGCCACAGGACAACGGTGGTCATCGCGATGATCGTGCCGGCGCGGCGCAGGAAGATCCATGCGCGCTGCCACAGGCCGATCGCGATGTCGCGCAGCCGCGGCATCTGGTATCGCGGCATCTCCATCATAAAGCCCGCCGCGGCGCCCTTGGCCACCGTGCGGCGCAGGACATAGGCGACGAGAAGCGCGCCGACGATCCCCGACAGATAGAGGCCAAAGAGCACCAGCCCTTGCAGTCCGACCGGCGATCCGCCGACGGTCTGGTTGGGGATGAAGGCGGCGATGATCAGCGCATAGACGGGAAGCCGCGCCGAACAGGTCATCAGCGGCGCGATCAATATCGTCGTCAGCCGGTCCTTTTCGTCGGGGATCGCGCGCGTCGCCATGATGCCCGGTACCGCGCAGGCGAAGCTCGACAGCAGCGGGATGAAGCCGCGCCCCGACAGGCCGACCTTGCCCATCAGCCCGTCCATCAGGAAGGCGGCGCGGGTCATATAGCCCGATGCCTCGAGCAGCAGGATGAAGAGGAAGAGGATCAGGATCTGCGGGAGGAAGACGACGACTGCGCCGACCCCCGCGAGCAGACCTTCGACGACGAGTCCGCGCAGGAAATTGTCGGGGAAGGTTGCGACGACCCATTGCTGGATCACACCGATTCCGCCTTCGAGGAAGTCGGCGGGGGCCTCGGCGGCGGCATAGACCGCCTGGAACATCACGAACATCAGCGCGAGCAGGATGACGAGGCCGGCGACCGGATGCAGGACGATATTGTCGACCCGCTGGGTCCAGCGGCGTACCGGCGTTTCCCTGAGGATCGCCGCGCGCGCCAGCGTGCGGGCGCGCTGGTGCAGCGACGCGTCATTGGCTTCGGCGGGCGCGATGGCTCCGCGCGCGGGATGCGCCAGGATCGCGCCATCGACCGCGGCGAGCAATTCGGTCAGGCCGCGCTTGCGCACCGCGACGGTCGGAACGACAGGGACGCCGAGCTCCTTTGACAGGCGCGCGGCGTCGAGCGTCAGCCCGTCGCGCTCGGCGAGGTCGACCATGTTGAGCGCGATGACGGTCGGCAGATCGAGTGCGAGCAGTTCGAGCGCGAAACACAGATGGTTGTCGAGATTTGCGGCGTCGAGCACGACGACCAGCGCATCGGGGCGCTTCTCGCCCTCGCGCTGGCCGAGGATGACGTCGCGCGTGACCGCCTCGTCGAGGCTCGACGGGGTCAGGCTGTAGGTGCCGGGAAGGTCGATCAGCGAGATCGGGCGGCCGTCGGCGAAGCTCGCATGCCCCGCCTTCCGTTCGACGGTGACGCCGGGATAATTGGCGATCTTTTGCCGCGCGCCGGTCAGCGCGTTGAACAGGCTCGATTTTCCGGCATTGGGATTGCCGACGAGCGCGATCGAGGGAATGGCGCCGGTCATGCCGCGGGCTCGACGCTGATGGCGGCGGCTTGCCGCGCCCGAATGATCACTTTCATGCGTCCGATGGTCAGCGCGAGCGGATCGCGCGAGAAAATGCTGCCGCGGTGCAGCGGAGTGACTTCGCACCCTTCCATCAGGCCGAATTCGCGCAGGCGCCGTCCTTCGTCGTGCGACATCGCATCCCAGTCGATGCGGGCGATCCGGACCGCGACGCCCAGCGGCGCCTTGTCGAGCAAAGCAGTAATCATTTGCGAGCGATTATCAATAACAGCAGGGGAGCGCCAGCCCTCGTTTGTAATTTATGATTACCGGCCGGGATAGCGCAACCGCCCGACGAAGCGCGCGAGGCTGGGCCGTTCGATGCTGCGCGCCGAACGGCGATGCTTCCAGCTTTCAAAACGCATCACCGCGTCGATCCGGCGCGCGAGGAAAGCGCGGGTATCGGCAAAATTCTCGCTTTCGTCGTTCAGGAACACCGCCATCGTCGAGGCGTAGACCGTGCCGAGAATCGCGCGTTTGGTGTAATGATTATAGTCGGTTGCGGTGTCGCCCGCGAGCCGCCACATCAGGTCGGCGGCGCGCCAGCCGAGCTTGGCGGCATGCGGCGCATTGGTCGGCAGCGCGAGCAGCGCGAGCGCGCGGCGCAGCGATTCGCGCTTGTCCGCGATCAGGTCGATCCGCGTTTCGACGAGGGTCAGGATGCGCTGGCGGATCTTGAGCCCGGCGAGTTTTTCGGCGGGCCAGCGTTCGGCCATCGCGGTATCGATGTCGGCGAACCACGCGTCGACCATGTCGCGGCCGCCGCCGGGAAAGGCGAGCCGCGCGACATCGGCGTCGATTCGCAGCCGCTGCGCCGCATCTTCGAGCGCGGCCGGGCCGAAGCCATCGAACGCAGCGCCCGCTGCGATCAGCGGCGCGAGCGCGGCACGGATTTCGTCGAGGGTCGGGTCGGCGGGAAGGATCGAGGCCATGGGAGTCAGATAGGCTGTGCGCGGCGGCTCGGCAACCTTATCAACACCAGTGCCGCGGCGACCATCATCCCGCCGAAAATGTCGATCGGGCCGAGCAACTCGCCGAACGCCCACCAGCCGGCGAGCGCGGCGACCGCAGGCTGGACGAGCAGGGTCAGCCCGATGATCAGCGGCGAAAAGCGCGGCAGCGCCCAGATCAGCAGCCCCTGGCCGATGATCTGGCTGGTGATGGCGAGCATGATGACCGGGGTCCAGTTCTGCGGCATCACCACTTCGCCGAGGACGAGCGCGGTGCCGAGGAGCAGCGGGACGCAGGCGGCGGATGACAGGCTGAGCGCGGTCCACGGCCCCAGCGTGCCGCGCACGCGCTGCATCAACAGGACATAGCCGGTGTAGAGCAGTCCCGCGAGCAGGCTGAGCAGGTCGCCGGCCAGATAGGCGGGCGACAATTCATAGCTTTGCCCCATCAGAATCGCGGATCCTGCGAACGCCAGCACAATGGCGATCGCCTGCCAGCCGCGCGGCCACTGGCGCATCTGGACGATGCCCCAGATGACGAGCAGCAGGCTGGTGCAATTGCCGAACAGGGTCGCATTGGCGACCTTGGTCTGGAGGATGCCGAGATGCCACGCCATCAGGTCGAGCGCGAAAAAGATGCCCGCGCCGACGGCGATGAGGATGCCGCCGCGCGGCGGCGCGCGTCCGCCGCTTTCGCGCCAGGCGAAAAAGGCGAGCACCGGCAGCGCGAGCGCCATGCGCCAGAATGCCGACGCGATCGGGCCGGTGTCGGCAAGCCGTACGAAAACCGCGCCCACCGCGAGCGCGATATTGCCGCCGAGCAAAGCGGCAAAGGCCCAGCGACTCGCGCCGGGTGGCGGCGCGACGCCCGCAACGTCAAAGCCCTGATCCTTGATCGTCATATAGATTTTCTTTTACAACCCATGCTTGCCTGGGGGAGAAGGCGTTCATAGCTTTGGAGCACATAGCGGCGCCCGGTCGGGACGTCGCGGGGAAAGTCTCCAGTGGAGTTTGTATGACGATATCACTGTTCGATCCGATTTCGCTGGGCGCCATCGAGGCGCCGAACCGCATCATCATGGCGCCGCTGACGCGCGGCCGCGCCGGGCCGGGTTTCGTCCCCAACGAGCTCGCGCGCGACTATTATCGCCAGCGCGCTTCGGCGGGGCTGATCATTTCGGAAGCCACCGGCATTTCGCAGGAAGGGCTCGGCTGGCCTTCGGCACCCGGCCTGTGGACCGACGCGCAGGTTGAGGGCTGGAAGCCGGTGACCGGGGCGGTGCACGAAGCCGGCGGGCGCATCGTCGCGCAGCTCTGGCATATGGGCCGCGTCGTCCATTCGGTGTTCAACGACGGCCAGCCGCCGGTTTCGGCGTCGGCCACGCAGGCACCCGGCAAGGCGCACACCCCGGTCGGCCGGTTCGAATATGAAGTGGCGCGGCCGCTGCGCCTCGACGAAATCCCGCGGGTGATCGACGACTATGTCAAGGCCGCCGAAAATGCGAAGCGCGCCGGGTTCGACGGGGTCCAGCTTCACGGCGCCAATGGCTATCTGATCGACCAGTTCCTGCGCGACGGCAGCAATTTGCGCGACGATGATTATGGCGGTCCGGTCGAAAACCGTATCCGCCTGCTGCGCGAAGTCACCGAAGCGTTGATCGGCGTGTGGGGCAAGGACCGCGTGTCGGTTCGCCTGTCGCCCAATGGCGAGACGCAGGGCGTCGACGACAGCGCGCCCGAAAAGCTGTTCCCGGCCGCGGCCGCGGCGCTCGACGCGCTCGGCATCGGCTTCCTCGAGCTGCGCGAACCCGGCCCCGACGGCACCTTCGGCAAGACCGATGTTCCGAAACAGTCGCCGGCGATCCGGCAGGCGTTCAAGGGGCCGCTGATCCTCAACAGCGACTATGATGTCGCACAGGCCGAGGCGGCGCTTGCCAGCGGACTCGCCGACGCGATCGCCTTTGGCCGCCCGTTCATCGGCAACCCCGATCTGGTCGAGCGGATCAAGCATGGGGCCGAATGGTCGGCCGACAATCCGCAGACCTGGTATGCACCGGGGCCAGTCGGTTACACCGATTATCCGGCATTGGTAACGGCGTAAGGCGGTCTCTGATCCTCCCTGTCGCGAAGCGATGGGGAGGATCGTTTTAAGCTAACCCTTCTCGGCGAGCGCCTTGTCGACGAGGCTTGCGCCGATCGGCCCGAGTATTTTGCCGCCGAACCGGAACAGCAGGATGGCGGCAACGAAGAGCAAAAGCGGCTCGACGAGCAGCGCCACGGTTGCGGCGAACAATGTGACGATGAACAGGGTCACGAAACCGCTGCTGAGCTTCGCCTGACCCTGAGGGCCGAGCTCGATCGTGCGCGGGCCCTTGGCGTCCCACCATTTGCCGGTGACGATCGTTTTCCGCGCGCCGCCGGCTTGCGGCGCCGGACGGCTGGTGGCCCGCGCGGTTGCCGGCCCGGATTTCAGGGCGGGTCGGTCGGTCGGCGGCTGGCTCCATGGCTGCCTGACGGGCCTAGCCGTTGGCGCTGTTTTCTGCTGCGCCGGTGCAGGCCGCGCGCTCAGCCCCGATTCGGTGCGTGCTGCGGCGGACATATCGGCCGCAGCGCCCGGTTTGGCGGGGCGAATGGGCTCGACGCCCGTTTTGCGATCATGAACGGCCATGCGTTCGGCCGCCGTCGGCGGGGTCTGGCCGGTCTGCTTGTCGATCACCACCAGCCGGCCGCCGCGCTCGACGACGGAAAACCGGCTGGGGGGTGGGCGATCAACCAATGCCGAATTGTTCCTTCAGGGCCAGCATGGCGAGCGCGGCCTTCGCCGCTTCGCCGCCCTTATCCTTGCGCGTCTTGTCGGCGCGCGCAAGCGCCTGTTCTTCATCCTCGACGGTCAATATGCCGTTGCCGATGGCCAGGCCGTCGAGAGTCAGCGCCATGATGCCGCGCGCGCTCTCGTTCGACACGACCTCGAAATGATAGGTTTCGCCGCGGATGACGACGCCCAGCGCGACATAGGCGCTATAACGCTCGCTCTCGGCGGCGAGCGCAATGGCGGCGGGAAGTTCGAGCGCGCCGGGGACGGTCACGGTTTCATGGCTATGCCCCTCGGCCTCGAGCGCGCTGCGCACGCCGTCGAGCAGCATGTCGTTGAGGTGCGAATAGAAGCGCGCTTCGGCGATCAGAACATGCGCCATTATTCGGCCTCCCCGGGGATCGAGCGTTCGCCGACGACCGACAGGCCATAGCCTTCCAGCCCGACGATATTGGTGTGCGACGGGGTCAGAAGCTCCATCGCGTGAACGCCGAGGTCGGCGAGGATCTGTGCGCCGATGCCATAGGTGCGCAGGTCCATGCCGCCCGACGGCGGGGGCACGGCTTCGGCCGCAGCGGAGCCCGGAAGCGGCCGCATCAGCATCACGATGACGCCCGCACCGGCTTCGCCGACGGCTTCCATCGAGCGCTGCAGGCGGCGCTTCTTCGGTCCGGGCTGGCCCATGATGTCGTCAAAGATCGAGACCGGATGCATCCGCACCAGCGTTACGCCCGCGGGATCGACCGCGCCCTTTTGCAGCACCAGATTGACGGTGCCGTCGATCTTGTTGCGATAGGATTTCAGCCGCCATTCGCCGCCATAATCCGATTCGAACGGCTCGTCGGACACGCATTCGACCAGCCGGTCGTTGCGGTGGCGATAGGCGATCAGGTCGGCGATGGTACCGATCTTGAGCCCGTGGCGCCGCGCAAAGGGGACGAGGTCGTCGAGCCGCGCCATCGTCCCGTCGTCGTTCATGATCTCGCAGATCACCCCCGACGGGTTGAGGCCGGCGAGCCGGCTGATGTCGACCGCGGCCTCGGTATGGCCGGCGCGGACGAGGACGCCGCCGTCGCGCGCGATCAGCGGGAAAATATGGCCGGGGGTGACGATGTCGTCGCGGGTCTTCCCGCCGTCGATCGCGACGGACACGGTGCGTGCGCGGTCGCCCGCCGAAATGCCGGTGGTGACGCCTTCGCGTGCCTCGATCGAGGTGGTGAAGGCGGTTTCGTGCCGCGTGCCATTGTTGCGGCTCATCAGTTCGAGCCCCAGTTCCTCGACGCGGTGCCGGGTCAGCGTCAGGCAGACGAGGCCGCGGCCGTGGGTGACCATGAAATTGATCGCATCGGGGGTGGCCATCTGCGCCGGGATGACCAGATCGCCCTCATTCTCGCGATCCTCGTCATCGACCAGGATGAACATCCGGCCGTTGCGCGCCTCGGCGATAATTTCTTCGGGGGTGGCCATCGGCGACAGGTCGCTGCCGTTCGCGAGCCAGTTCTCGAGCTTGCGCAGCGTCTCGGCGGTGGGGTTCCAGCCGGGCGATTCCAGATCGCGCAGGCTGTTGGCGTGAAGGCCCGCAGCGCGCGCCAGGCCGGAACGGGACATGGTCCCGTCGTCGACGATGGCACGGATACGGTCGATGAGCTGTGTGGACATGCGACTCATGTCTCACATTATAATGTGACTGTCAATCAGGATATCACATTGCGCGATTGGTGCGCCGATCATTTGGGTCCGAATGTCGGTCCAAACTCGCGGGTCGGGGCTGCGTCAGCCTTGGCGTCGAGCAGCGCGATCAGCTGTCCGGTGCGGTCGTCGCGCTTGGCATAGTCGCGCGCCGACATGCCGGCGATATGGTCGGCCTTGTCGGGATTGGCGCCGGCGCGGACCAGCAGGCGGACCATTGCGACATTTTTCGCCTGCACTGCCAGGATCAGCGCGGTTTCGCCGCGCCGGTTGGTCTGGTCGACCGGGGGTTTGCGCTCGAGCAATTCCTGGGCGCCATCGGCGAAATTGAGCAGCGCGGCGTGCATCAGCGGAGTCACGCCCTGACGGTCGCCGATCGCCGCGTCGGCGCCCTTGCTGATCAGGAAGCGCACCCAGTTGAGGTCGCGGCGTTTGGTGACGATGATCAGCGCGGTCTCGCCATTTTCGGGATGGCGCGTGTTGACGAGCGTTGCATCATCCTTCAGCGCGTCGGTCGCCTTGGTCCCGTCGCGGCTCTCGACCGCCTGCAAAAAGGCATAGCCGCCGCGGAACTGCGCCTGCGCGGGGACGGCGCTTCCCGCACCCGCCGCCATCGCGACGGCAAGAAGAAGGGAGGCGAGGCGGATTTCAGCGCGTCGGAACATAGTCGAGCGATCCTGGAGCATGTGCGCCGCGATCCGCGACGACAAAGGTTGATTTTCGGCGGCCAGCCGACCAAGGCTGGCCGCATGATGAATATCGCAATTATGGGGCAAAAGCTCGCCCGTTCAAGCCTGCTGCTGATTCTTGGTGCGGCGCTGGCCGGTTGCAACGGCCCCGCGGCTACCTCGACAGACGCCCGCCCGCCGCTGGAAGGCGCGCGGATCGGCGGTCCCTTCACCCTGACCGACCAGAATGGCAAGACCGTCAGCGATACGGATTTCGCGGGCCAGTATCGCCTCGTTTATTTCGGTTACAGCTTTTGCCCCGACATCTGCCCGGTCGATTTGCAGAAGCTGATGCGCGGTCTCGCGCAATTCGAAAAGGATGATGCGGCGCGCGGCGCGAAAATTGCGCCGCTGTTCATCACCGTCGATCCCGAACGCGACACGCCCGCAGCGCTGGCGCCCTTCGTCGCGCGCTATCACCCGCGCCTCCTTGGCCTGACCGGCACCCCCGAACAGATCGCCGCAGCGGCGAAGGCCTATGTCGTAACCTATCACAAGGTCGACGGGTCGGCGCCCGATCGCTATTTGATGGCGCACAGTCAGCTCGCCTTTTTGATGGGCCCCGACGGCAAGCCGCTCGCGCTGTTGCCGCTCGACGATCCGTCGACCGAAACGGACGAGGGCGCGCCCGCCGCGGTCGCCGCCGAGTTGGCGAAGTGGGTGAAATGACGCCCGGCCGGGCGAGCGGGCGCCCCTTTTGGGAAGCGCCGCTCGCCAGCCTCGACGCCGGCGAGTGGGAAGCCTTGTGCGACGGGTGCGGAAAATGCTGTCTGCACAAGATCGAGGATGAGGACACCGGCCGCATCTATCCGACCAATGTCGCGTGCCGCCTGCTCGACCTCACCACGGCGCGTTGCGGCGATTACAAACATCGCCGCCGCCACGTCCCCGACTGCCTGACGCTGACCAAGTCCAAGGTCTATGACATCGAATGGCTGCCGCAAAGCTGCGCCTATCGCCTGCGCGCCGAGGATCGCCCGCTTCCCGACTGGCATTATCTGGTGTGCGGCGACCGTGAGGCGGTGCACCGCGCCGGCGAATCGATCGTCGGCTGGACGGTCAGCGAGGATGTCGCCGGTCCGCTCGAGAATCATCTTGTCGAACGCGTCGTCTGACTTCGCGCCCGACGGCCCGCAAATATGGGTCGGCGATGATCCGTGGCCGGTGCGGCTGGTCCATCACGCCCAGTCGCGGCGCTATCGGCTGGTCTTCGATTCGGCGCGCGGCGAGCTCCGGCTCACCCTGCCGCGCCGCGCCAGCGCCGCGCGCGCGCTCAAATGGGCGGCCGAACAGCAGGAGTGGCTGGTCGAACAGGTCGGCAAGGCGGCGGTCCCGGTGATCGTCGGACCCGGCGCGGCGGTGCCGCTGTTCGGGATTGACCGCCATATCATATGGACGCCGTCGGCGCCGCGCACCGTCCGGCTGGGCGATGATCGCCTGTCGCTGGGCGGTCCCGCCGAAACGATCGGGCGGCGCATCGAGCGCTGGCTGAAGGCGCAGGCGCTCGAACTGATGGAACGCGAGAGCCGCGAGATCGCGGCGGCGGCGGGACTGGCCCTTGGGCGCGTCGGGATCGGCGATCCGCGCAGCCGCTGGGGCAGTTGCACCGCGACCGGCGACCTGCGCTATAGCTGGCGGCTCGTGATGGCGCCCGATCATGTCCGCCGCGCGACGGTGGCGCACGAGGTCGCGCATCTGCGCCACATGGACCATGGCCCCGATTTTCACGCGCTGGTCGACGAATTGCACGACGGCGATGTCGCCGCGGCGCGCGGCTGGCTGCGCCGCGAAGGACGCGGCCTTCACCGCTATCGCTTCGCGGTCTGAACCCTAGTTGTTATCGCCTGGCGGCGTCCTTTGGGGCGGCGCTTTGACCACGGGCGGCGCGACTCTCGGCTGCGCGCCGTTTTTGGTCTGTCCGCCATTCTCGCCGGGAGCGCGGCGGCCGGTCTGTTCCTCGATCCATTGCTGGTTGAGTACCGGGCCGTCGTCGGGCGTTTCGGACGGCGGCGGCGCGACGGGGTCGGTGTTCGGAACCGGTGCGGTTGCGGGCAGCTCGATCGGCATGCCATTTTCATCAACCAGTGCGCCGTCATCGGGCGCTCCGAAATAGGCGTCGCCTTCTTCCTCAAGCTGCCATTCGGGCAATTTGACCTCGGTATCAAAGGCTTCGACCGGGCGGCGGGCCACCGCGACGCGCATATAGTCGGCAAAGGCTTTCGCGGGAGCGCGGCCGCCCTGCAGTCCGCCAACGGGTTTCGCGTCGTCGCGGCCCATCCATACACCGGTGGTCAGCCCGCTCGAAAAGCCGAGGAACCAGCCGTCCTTGTTGCTCGACGTCGTACCGGTCTTGCCCGCGACGGGGCGGCCGATCTGCGCTGCCCGGCCGGTGCCGGTGGCTACGGCGGTCTGGAGCAGGTCGGTAATCCCTGCCGCGACCCAATTGTCGACGAGCACCTGCCCGTTTGTCGCGGGGCGCTGATAGAGCAGGCCGCCGTCGGCGGTCGTGACCTTGGTGATGCCATAGGGCTGCACCGACACGCCCTTGCGCGACACCGCGGCAAAGGCGGCGGTCATGTCGATCACGCGCGTTTCGGCGCTGCCCAGCACCATCGACGGCTGGGTGTTGATCGGAGTGGTGATGCCGAAGCGGCGCGCCATATTGGCGACCGAGGAAAAGCCGACCTCGTCGCCGAGTTTCGCCGCGACGGTGTTGACCGAATAGGCGAATGCCGTGCGCAGGCTGATCGCGCCCGAAAAACGCCCCGACGAGTTGCGTGGCGACCAGCCGTTGATTGTCACCGGCTCGTCGACGACCTGATCGTCGACCTTATAGCCCGATTCGAGCGCCGCCATATAGACGAAGAGTTTCCACGCCGATCCGGGCTGGCGCAGCGCCTGCGTCGCGCGATTATAGTTGGAGGTGACATAGTCGGTGCCGCCGACCATCGCGCGCACGGCGCCGTCGCGGTCGAGCGAGACGAGCGCGCCCTGCACGCCTTTGGGCGTATTGGCCTGGATCGACGCGGTCGCGGCGCGCTGCATGCCAAGGTCGATCGTCGTATAGACGTCCAATGCTTCGGCGCCCTCGTCGATCAGCATGTCGAGCTGCGGCAGAGCCCAGTCGGTGAAATAACGCGCGCTATTCTGGCCGGTTTCCTTGGCGAGCTGAACATTGGCGGGTTCGGCGCTGTCGGCCTGCGCGCGGGTGATCACCCCGGCATCGACCATGACGTCGAGCACGACGCCGGCACGGCCGAGCGCGGCCTGCGCGTCGGCGGTCGGCGAGTAACGCGAGGGTGCCTTGACCAGTCCCGCGATGACGGCGGCTTCGGACAGCGACATTTGCGTCGCGCTATGACCGAAGAAGCTGTTCGACGCGGCGTCGATGCCATAGCTGCCGCCGCCGAAATAGACCTTGTTCAGGTAAAGCTCGAGCAGCTCGTCCTTCGAGAATTTCCATTCGAGCGCCATCGCCAGCACCATTTCGCGCAGCTTGCGCGTCCAGGTGTAGCTGTTCGACAGGAAGATGTTCCGCGCGAGCTGCTGGGTGATCGTCGATGCGCCCTGCATGCGCCGCCCGCTGCCGTAATTTTTGGCGGCGACCGCTGCGGCGCGCGCCATGCCGACAGGATCGACCCCCGGATGATAGCGGAAACGCCGGTCCTCGACCGCGACCATCGCGTCCTGCATCACCTGCGGGGTTTCGCCAAGGCTGAGCCAGCGGCCGTAATTGGGGCCGAGCGACAGGAACACCGTGCCGTCGGCGGCGCGCAGGCGGATCGTCTGCCCGGCCGGCGATTTCTTGAGCTCTTCGAAACTCGGCATGCGCTGTACGGCGATGCCGACCGCGATGCCCAGTGCGATCAACCCGACAATCGCGAGGCCGATGCCCCAGCGGAAGAGCCGCCGGAACCAGACGCGCCAGCGCGAGGGCGCGGGCGAACCCGGCGATCCCCGTCCTTTACCCGATGATGGCGATTTTCCCGACGATGCTTGCTGTCGTTCGCGGCGCAAAGCCCGTATTCCTTACCTTAAGGGACTGGCCCTGATTGCGCCCCTGATGCGTCAACCCCGCGAAAGCCGTGGTTCAGCCTTCGCCCGTCTCCGCCTCTTCCGGCGCGCGCCCCTCGAAGTCAAGCGCCGCGCTGTTGATGCAATAGCGCAGCCCCGTCGGCCCGGGGCCATCGGGGAAGACATGGCCGAGATGGCCTTCGCATGAAGCACAGCGCACTTCGGTGCGGACCATGCCGTGGCTGCTGTCGGTCAGTTCGGCAACCGCGGCATCGGCGGCGGGGGCGGTATAGCTGGGCCAGCCCGATCCGCTGTCATATTTGGTGCGGCTGTCGAACAAAGGCGCGCCGCATCCGGCGCAGCGATACATGCCGTCGCCCTTGTGGTCGGTATATTTGCCGGTGAAGGCGCGCTCGGTGCCGCCTTCGCGCAGCACATGATGCGCCATCGGGTCGAGATCGGTCCTGGGATTGGTCATGCGGATAGCTCCTTGGGGGGAGGGCGATGTGTTGCGCCCAATATCGGACCGAAACCGCCTTGCCGCAAGGGGCACGCGGCTCAGCCGCTCCGGATGCGCGTGGCTTCCGAAACCCAGCGCACGAGCGCGGGCAGGCGCGCCGAAAGCGACGTCACGCCGCCAGCGAACAGCGGATTTTCGCCCGTGCGCCAGACCAGATTGGCGATAGCGAAGGGGCGGCGCATCCGCCCCGCGAGCCGATGCTGAAAATCGGGCGCTGCGGCCGCCCCCGCATGACGCCACGCCGCCACCGCGGCATCGGCGCTCGCGAGTGCCAGCCCCATGCCCTCGCCCGCGAGGCTCGGGATCACCCCCGCCTGGTCGCCGAGGCGAAACAGGCCGGACGCGGTATCGTGCGTACGCCAGCCGTAAGGGACATGGCCGATCGCATCGACGCTTTGCCCCCAGTCGGCGTGGGCAAGCCGCTCGCCGAGCATCGGGTGCGTGTCGCCGAGCGCGCGCAGCAGCGCCGCCGGCTGGCCGCCGGCGGCATCGAGCCGCGATTTGTGGACCGCGAGGCACAGGTTCGCGCTGCCCCCTTCCTGCCGCACGAGCCCCGCATAGCCATGGTCGAACAGATGAAGCTCGACCGCATCGCCGACCAGCCGGTCGAGCGCGGCGCTCGGCGGCACGCGCAGGCGCAGGCCCATCACCGGGTCGCGCTGTTGCCATGCCGCCGGCTCGCGCGGAAATCCCCGAAAGCCGTGTTTGCCTGCCGCGAGGAACAGCGAGGGCGCCGACAGGGTGGCGCCGTCGCGCGTCTGCACCGCGCCGCCTTCGATCGTCGTCGCATGGACCCCGCGTTCGAGCGCCGCGCCCGCCGCGACGGCGGCCGCCTGCAACGCGGCGTCGAGCCGAAACCGCGACACCGCCATCGCGGCTTCGGGCAGCATCGTCTCGCTGCGGCGCCTTCCGGCGAACAGCCGCACCGACCGCACCACCTGCCCGCCGAGCGCATCGGGCGCGATCCCCAGCGCCTCGAGCCGCGCGAGCGACTGCCAGCTCAGAAATCCGCCGCACAGCGCATCGCCGGTTTCGCGCGCGCGTTCGAGCAGCAGGGTTTTCGCCCCGGCCCGCGCGAGGCCGATCGCCGCGGCGGCCCCGGCGGGACCGGCGCCAACGACGATCGCTTCGGGGTTCACCGGATGCGCTCGACGCACAGCCGCCAGGGAAAGCTGCGAAAGATGCGCGCTTCCGCAGCGCTTTTGGGCAGCGCGTCGGCGAGCATCGCCTGCCATTCGGCGCGGCGAAAGCTGCGCCCGACCGAAAGCTGCCCGTCGCGGCGCACGATCGGATCGACCAGCGCCAGCGTCGCGAGTAGCGGATATCCGGCGAAGGGCAGGCGCTGGCGGTGGAGGTCGTTGACCAGCCAGCCGCGCGCGGCCTCATCCTCCATGAAGCGCAGAAAGGCGGCGCGTTCGGCGGCGCTCATATGATGGGTCACGAGGCTGGAGAGGATGATATCCCACCCCTGCCCCGCCAGATCCTGATAGTCGCCGGTGATCAGCCGCGCCCGTCCGTTCAGCCGGGCATCGGCGACGGGCGCGCTCTTCGGATTGAGGTCGACCCCTGCCAGATCGAGCGCGACCCCGCGCCGGTCGCCCCAGCGCGCAATCCGCACCAGCATGTCGCCGCTGCCGAAGCCGACGTCGAGGATGCGCCACGGCCGGTCGCCGATACCGCCTGCGCGTACGCGGTCCAGAAAGCCCAGCGTCGGCCGCGCCGCCAGCGTCAGCGCGTTGATCCGCGACAGGTCGGCAAGGACGCGGGCGTAGCGCGCGGGCGCCAGCCCGGCGGCGTCCATCTCTTCCTCCGCCTGTATCGGCCTGCGAAGGCTGGCGAAGGGGTTCATGACGCGGTGAAGCGGATCGCTTCGGCGGCGAGGCCGGGGCCGAACGCGATCGCGACGCCCTCGCCCTTCGCCCCGCGCGCCATCATGTCGGCGAGCACGAACAGGATCGTCGCCGACGACATATTGCCGAAGCGCGCGAGCACCGCGCGGCTGTCGGCGAGCGCGTGCGCGGGAACCTCCAGCGCATGTTCGACCGCGTCGAGCACCGAACGGCCGCCGGCGTGGACCGCGAGCAAGGGCGGCGGATCGCCCGCGCCGAACAATTGCTCGCGCGCCGCCGGGACGCTCAAGGCCTCGCGCAGCCGCCCTGGAACCTCGCCCGAAAGCTGCATCGCAAAACCGCTGTCGCCAATGTCCCAGCGGATGAGGTCGGCGCTGTCCTCGAGCGCGAGGCTGGCGCCTTCGCCGAGTGCAAGGCCATGCGCGTCGGCGGAGACGATCGCCGCCGCTGCGCCGTCGCTGAATTGCAGCATCATCAACAGCGGTTCGGCCTCGTCGGCGTGTGCGAGGTGCAGCGTCGACAGCTCGACGCTGACCACCAGCACGACCGCGCCCGGCTCCGACCGGACGATATGCCGCGCGGTGCGCAGCGCGGTGACCCCGGCGTAGCAGCCCATGAAGCCGATCAGCACGCGCTCGACCGTGGGCGAGAGGCCCAGCCGCCTGGCCAGTATCTGGTCGATCCCGGGGGCGACGAAGCCGGTGCAGCTCGCGGCGACGATATGGGTGATGCGCGCGGGATCGAAGCGATCGCCGAGCGCGGCGATCGCCGCCATCGCAAGGTTGGGAGCTTGCTCGGCATAGGCGGCCATCCGCGCCGAGGTCGGCGGCAGGTCGGGATCGCCGTAAAAACCGCCCGGTGCGATCAGCGATCCGCCGCCGGGGGCCGGCGGCAGCACCGACCAGCGATGATCGATCCCCGACCGCGCCGCCATGCGGGCAAAGATCGCGCGCATGCGATCATCGGCGATCCGCGGCGCCGCCCAGTCGATGAAGCTTTGGTGGATGTCGTGCCCGGGCACCGCGGTGGCGAGGGCGTTCAGCCAGGCGGCGGGCGGCTTGATGGTCATGCTACACCTTGGCGCAAAAGCAGGGGGCGGACCAGCCGATAAGCGCCCGGCGTGCTTTACGGTGGATTAACCGTGACGATGCTACGGAGGGGGCGTGAAACTGCGCCTTTTTCTTGGTCTTGGCCTGCTCCTCGCCTGTCCTGCGACGGTGGTCGCGCAGTGCCAGCTTTGCGCGCAGGACGCGGCGGACGGCGCGGCGACGAGTCGCAAAAGCGAAACCCCGCTGCGCGTTGATATTGAAACCCAGCTCGATTTCAGTCGCGTCGCGGTCGGCGCGGGCGGCGGTACGGTCGAACTCGACCCCGCATCGGGCGCGCGACGGCTCAGCGGTGCGATCGTCGACCTCGGCGGTTTTCCGGTGACTGGTGTGGTGACGGTACGCGGCGAACCGGGAGCCGAAGTCCGCGTGATCCTGCCCGCGACTGTCGATCTGGAAGGCGACCATGGTCGCAGCGCGCGCGTCACCGGCCTTGCCACCAACCTTTCACCCGCCCCGCGTCTGGATCCCGACGGGCGGCTCCAGATCGCAGGAATCGACGACGGCGACTATCGCGGGCGGATCCCGGTGACGGTCGAGTATCAATAGGTAATCCTTCACGTCTGCGTTAAAATCAGAAAATGACACGAACGATTGTCGCCCTTCTGACCCTTTTCCTGCTGATTGCTGTGGAAGCCGCTTTCGCGGCGGAACGGGTCGCGCCATTACCGGCAGGCGTCACACCCTCGGAACAGGCGAGAGTCCGCGGACTCTATGCCGAAGCGGAGATCGGCGACCTTTACGCGAGCAGCGAAATTGAGAGCTTTGAGGCAGCGTGCAAAGATCGTGGGATTGATGCGGAGGTCGAAGGGCGCGATTTGCTTTGGAAAGGCAAGCGCCGGATCTATCGTATCCGTCAGAGCATTGTGATCTTCGAGGAACGTCCGACCGCAAAAACTGATCCGGACGGCTGCGTAGCCTCAATATCGCTGCGCCCCGCCGTCATTGTAAAACAGGGCATCGGGGAGCGGACGGACGACTGGATCGATCCTCCTATGAAGAAGTGTGGCGGCCGCTTTGTCACCTGCTGGACGGAGAAGGTCGCAGGAGTGGCAGCGCGATGCGTCAATTCGAGCAACGGGTTCGACGGAGTCGTCACATGCTATTCGATACAACAGGACCTCAGTCGAGACCTGATACTGTCGAGAAGCGTCTGGACCGATACGGGAGGGGGGGGCGACTGGTCGATCGGCACGGTGCTGACCGCTGCCTTGATCGATCCAGTCGTCTTTCATGTCGTTTCGGAACCTTAGCCCCGCACCCCGAACAGCGCCGTGCCGACACGCACATGTGTCGCGCCCATCGTGACCGCAGTCTCATAATCGCCGCTCATCCCCATCGAGCGCAGCGGCAGCCCGTGGCGTTCCGCAAGCTCGTCGAGCAGGGCGAAATAGGGTGCGGGTTCGATGTCGGCGGGGGGGATCGCCATCAGGCCGGTGATGGCGAGCCCGGCGTCTTTCGCTTCCGCGAGCAATGCAGGCAGGTCGCGGACCGCGCAGCCGCCCTTCTGCTCCTCGTCGCCGATGTTGACCTGCACGAACAGGGCGGGCTGTTTCCCTGTCTTTTCGCAGGCGCGCGCGAGGGCTTGCACCAGCGACGAGCGGTCGACCGAATGGATCGCGTCGAACAGTTCGATTGCCTCTTCGGCCTTGTTCGATTGCAACTGGCCGATCAGGTGGAGCACGACGTCGGGAGCTTCGGTGCGCAGCGCAGGCCATTTGCCTTGGGCTTCCTGCACGCGATTCTCGCCGAAATGGCGCTGGCCGGCGGCGATCAGCGGGCGGATATCCTCGGCCTCGTGGGTCTTCGACACCGCGATCAGGCAGATGTCGTCCGTGCGCCGCTGCGCGCGCTTCGCGGCATCGGCAATCGCCGCCTGCACCTGTGCCAGCCTGTTCGCTGCGTCGCTCATCATCGGTTCCTGTCGTTGCGCCTGTTTGCAGCGCGCCTATAGGAAGGGCGATGCCGCGACGCCACCCCCTGTCCCCGCACATCTGGCTGTTCAGCGACGAGCGATCGGCGATTGATGCCGTGACGCTCGCGGCGTTCCTCCCGCCGGGCAGCGGGATCGTCGTGCGCCATGACAGTCTCGCGCCCGCGGAGCGCTGGCGTCTCGTGCGGCGGCTGAGCCGTATCGCGCGGGCGCGGCGGCTGGTGCTGCTGCTCGCCGACACCCCCGCGATCGCGCACCGCTGGGGCGCCGACGGCGTTCATTTGCGCCAGCATCATGCGGGCAGGGCGGGGCAAGCGCATCGGCTGGGGCTGATGCTCACGATGCCGGTGCACGATCGCGCCGAAGCGCGCCGGGCGCGCCGCGCCGGTACGCAAGCTGCTTTCATCTCGCCGCTTCATCCGACGCGCTCGCACCCCGGCGCGCCGGGGCTCGGTCGCGCCGCATGGCTGCGGCTCGCCCGACTCGCGGGCGCGCCGCCGGTCGCGCTCGGCGGCATGACGCGCGCGCGCGCGCGCGCGTTACAGAAAGCGGCAGCGGCAAGCGGCGTCACTCCCGGCTGGGCGGCGATTGATGCGTGGGTGGAAAAGGCGGCGAAGCGCCGGGCGCGTCAGAAGCGGAACGCGGTTCCGACATAGACCGCCTGGCTGTCGCGGCGCGTATCGGTCAGCGGCTCGACGCGTTCGTCGCTCCGGTAACGGACACCGGCGGTGACATCGATATTCTTGGTCACGCGATAGCTGCTGACGACATCGACGATCTGGTCTTCACCCGGTGCGGTGACGCGATCGGTCGCGCCGCTCGGCTCGCTGGGCCGCGCGATCATGCGCGTTGCGAAGCGCGATTTCTTTTCTTCCTGCTCGGGTGCTTTCGCGATCGGCAGGTTGCGCAGGTCGACGCCGCGCGGCAGCGCCGGCGTCACGAATTTCTCGAACCCGACCGAGGCGCCCAGATTATAGGCAACCGGGGTGATGGCGACCGGCGCCTTGCGGCCCATCGCCATTGCGGCCGTGCGCGATGCGCTCGACGCGTCGTCGCGCGCGCGAATCACGACGGTGATCGCCCGGTTCTTGCGGTTTTCGTCGGTCATCGCGGGAGTAAAGCTGAACCCGCCGCGCGCATTGGCCGACATTTTGGCATAGCGTGCAATCAGCCGCGGATCGCCCGAAGCGGGAGTGAATTGGCCAAGCAGGGTTTCGGACAAGGCGGTGTCGCGGATGCGATCGGTGCGGCTCATCGCGGCGAGGGCAGGCGGCAAGGCAAGCGAAATCGCCGCCAAAGCGACGATGCTGCCTTTCCAAAAATGTCGCGATTTGCGCGCCATATGCTCTGCGACTCCAACCCCTAGAGACTCGTCAAATAGGCCTTCCGTTGCAAGATTACCAGTGATTCGGGGCCCGGTAATCTTACTATATTCGCTTTTCATCGAAACTTGTTGCGCAATGACAACAGTCGGCCGCTGCCTGAGCCGGGCATGAACGGCGGCAAAGCGGAATTTGCGGCGCTTGCCCGACGGCGGCAAGGGCGATAGAGACGCTGCAAATTATCAGCAGTGCGGCCCGGTTCCATGCCCGGCGCGCCCAAAATAAGGTGTTTCGGCATGCCCAAGCTTACCCTTCTTGCCACGCTCGGTCGCCGTCCGGCCACGCTCGCGCTGCTCGGCGTCGCGGCGCTCGGCCTTTCGGCGTGCGGCGGCAAGGAACGGCCGCGCGCCGATCTGGCCGCCAGCCAGGTGACGACGATCGGCGTGAACAGCTATTTGTGGCGCGCTTCGCTGGACTCGTTGTCGTTCATGCCCTTGCTGCAGGCCGATTCGTCGGGCGGCGTCATCATCACCGACTGGTATGCCAATCCGGGCAACGCCAATGAACGGATGAAGGTGACGGTATCGATCCTCGACCGCGATCTGCGCGCTGACGCGCTGCGCGTCGCCGCCTCGCGCCAGATTGCGCAGGGCGGGACTTGGGTCGATGCGCCGGTGCAGGCGGCAACGGTGCAGAAGCTCGAGGAAATCATCCTCACCCGCGCCCGCGATCTGCGCCGCGGTGCCTTCCAGGGCTGATCCACGGGCGCGCCTCGCGCCGAACCAGACAGAAAACGGGAAGCTCAAGACATGACCCGCGAAACGCGCTTTGGCGCCTTGGCCGCCGATGCCCGCTGGCAAGCGGCGTGGGAGGCAGCGAACAGCTTTGCCACCACCGACAGCGGAGAAAAGCCCAAGGCCTATATCCTCGAAATGTTCCCCTATCCCTCGGGGCGCATCCATATGGGCCATGTCCGCAACTATGCGATGGGCGACGTGCTCGCGCGGTTCAAGAAGATGACGGGCCACGACGTGCTCCATCCGATGGGATGGGATGCGTTCGGCATGCCGGCCGAAAATGCCGCGATGGAAAAGGGTGTCCATCCGGGCGGCTGGACCCGCGACAATATCGCCTCGATGCGCGGCCAGCTCAAACGGCTCGGCCTGTCGGTCGACTGGAGCCGCGAACTCGCGACGTGCGAACCCGACTATTATGGCCAGGAACAGGCGCTGTTCCTCGACCTGTTCGCGGCGGGGCTCGTCACGCGCAAGGAAAGCTACGTCAACTGGGATCCCGTCGACATGACCGTGCTCGCCAACGAGCAGGTGATCGACGGCCGCGGCTGGCGCTCGGGCGCGCTCGTCGAGAAAAAGAAATTGTCGCAGTGGTTCCTGAAAATCACCGACTTTGCCGAAGAACTGCTCGAAGGCCTCGGCAGCCTCGACAGCTGGCCCGACAAGGTCCGGCTGATGCAGGAAAACTGGATCGGCAAGTCGCAGGGGCTGGAATTCAGCTTCAAAATGGTCGGCGGCGCGGCGGGTTTCGACGTCTTCACGACGCGCCCCGACACGCTTTATGGCGCGAGTTTCGCGGCGATTTCGCCCGACCATCCGCTCGCCGAACGGCTGGCGAAGGACGCCCCCGAACTCGCCGCCTTCATCGCCGAATGCCGCCGTCAGGGAACCTCGGCCGAGCAGATCGAGACCGGTGAGAAGCTCGGCTTTGACACCGGGCTTTCGGTCGAACATCCGCTCGACCCCGCGCTGCATCTGCCCGTCTGGGTCGTCAATTATGTGCTGATGGACTATGGCACCGGCGCGATCTTCGGTTGCCCGGCGCACGATCAGCGCGATCTTGATTTCGCGCATAAATATGAACTGCCCGTCCACCGCGTCATCGCCGATGGTGATGAGGTGTCGCTGCACTTCACCGGCAAGGAAGCCTACACCGGCGCCGGCAAGCTGGTGAACAGCCACTTCCTCGACGGGATGACGATCGACGAGGCCAAGGCCGCCGTCGTCGCGCGCGCCGAGCATGAAGGCTGGGGCAAGGGCACCACCGTGTGGCGCCTGCGCGACTGGGGCGTCTCGCGCCAGCGTTACTGGGGGACGCCGATTCCCTTCATCCACTGCGCCGCGTGCGGCACGGTGCCGGTACCCAAGAGCCAGCTTCCCGTCATCCTGCCCGAGGATGTCGATTTCTCGGTCCCCGGCAATCCGCTGGCGCGCCATCCGACGTGGAAACATGTCCATTGCCCGGGCTGCGGCGGTGATGCGGTGCGCGAAACCGACACGCTCGACACTTTCGTCGATTCGTCGTGGTATTTCCTGCGCTTCGCAAGTTCGCCCGCCGACCGGCCGTTCGATCCCGAAGTGATCCGCCGCTGGCTGCCCGTCGATCAATATATCGGCGGCATCGAGCATGCGATCCTCCACCTGCTCTACGCACGCTTCTGGACGCGCGCGCTGCACAAGATGGGGATGATCGACATCGTCGAGCCCTTCGCCAGCCTGTTCACGCAGGGCATGGTGACGCACGAAACCTACAGCCGCGAACAGGGCGAAGGCTTGCCGCCGCTCTATTTCACCCCTGACGAGATCGAACGCAGCGCCGATGGCGCGACCTTGACCGCCGATGGCGCGCCGGTCGCGGTCGGCCGCGTGATCAAAATGTCGAAGTCGAAGAAGAATGTCGTCGATCCCGACTTCATCCTCGACCAGTATGGCGCCGACGCCGCGCGCTGGTTCATGCTGTCCGACAGCCCGCCCGAGCGCGACCTGCCGTGGAGTGAAGCCGGGATCGAGGGCGCGTGGCGCTTCGTCCAGCGCCTGTGGCGGATCTTCGGCGACACCGAAAATACCGGTGACGGCGGCGAAGATCCGGGCCTCGCGCGCAAGCTGCACCAGGCAATCGCCGGGGTCGCCGCCGATATCGAGGCTTTGGGGTTCAACAAGGCGGTGGCGAAAATCCACGCGCTCGCGAACGAGATCGAAAAGGCCAAGCCTTCGGCGACCCGCGCCGAAGCCTGCGCGACGCTGATCCTGCTCGTCGCGCCGATGATGCCGCACCTCGCCGAAGAAGCATGGGCGGCGCTTCCGGCAAGCCAGCGCCCGGTCGCGATGGTGGCCGATGCGGCATGGCCCGCCGCGAATCCGGCACTGCTCGTCGACGACGAAGCGACGATCGCGATCCAGGTCGCGGGCAAGCTGCGCGACACGATGACGCTTGCCAAAGGGCTCGACAAGGATTTGGTCGAGGCCGCGGCGCTCGCGCGCCCGCGCATCGCCGAACTGCTTGGTGGCACTGCGCCGAAGAAGGTGATTGTGGTCCCCGACCGTTTGGTGAATATCGTACCCTGATGCGCGCCCTTTTCACCTCGTGCCTTGTCGCCGCTTCGCTGCTTGTCGGCGGCTGCGGGCTGCGTCCGCTCTATGCGAACGGCAGCAAGGGCGCGGTGGCGATGGTGCTCGCCGACGTCGATGTCGCGCCGATCGAGGGGCATAGCGGCTGGCTCGTCCGCAACGCGCTGCGCGACCGGTTCCAGGCGACGCAGGCCGGGCACGGTGCGGGCAAGCGGCTGCGCCTCGACGTGCGGCTGGAAGATTCGATCACCGGTTTTGGCGTGCGCGCCGACGATGCGGTGACGCGCGAGCGGCGGACGCTGCGCGCGCGCTATCAGCTGGTCGATGCCGCATCGGGCGAAGTGCTGCTGGACGCGGTCGCGGCGCAGGACGCCGGGATCGACGTCGTCGGCAGCGAATATGCGACGATCGCCGCCGAATCGTCGGCGCTCGAACGGCTGGCCTCGGGCGTCGCCGATCAGATCGTCGCGCGGCTGGCGGTGTTCGCGAACCGCGGCGGCGGTCAGGTCCAAGCAACCCCGGCATCCGCGCCGGTCCCTTGACCGGTCATGAAAACGGTCAAGCCCACCGACCTCGAACGCCAGTCGCGGCTCGACCCCGCGGTGCGTTTCACTTTGCTCACCGGTCCCGACGAAGCGACGATGGGCGCGCTTGCGGCGCGGCTGATCGGCCTTGCCGGCAAGGACGCCGAACGGCTCGACCTGAGCGCCTCGCAGCTTTCGCAGGACCCCTCGCTGCTCGCGGCCGAGGCGGCATCGATGTCGCTCTTTGCCACCCAGCGGATCATCCGGCTCGAAATCGGCGGCAGCGGTGACGATTGCCTCGCGGCGGTCGAAGCGCTGATCCATGCCGACACAGCGATCAACCCGGTGGTCGCGACCGGCGCGTCGGTCACCGCCAAGTCGAAACTGATCAAGCTGGTCGAAGGCGCGGGCAATGCCATCGCCGCAATTTGTTACCAGCCCGACCGCCGCGCGCTCGTTGGCATCGCGATGGCGGCGGCCGAGGAACAGGGGCTCCGCCTCGCCAATGCCGAAGCGCAATTGCTCGTCGACCTCGTGTCGGGCGATCAGGCGCTGATGCGCCGCGAGATCGAGAAAATGGCGCTCTATCTCGACGCTGCGCCCGACCGGCAGCGGCAGGTGGCGGCTGCGGACATCACCGCATTGGGCGCCGCGACCCACGAGGAAGATGTCAGCGAATGCATCAATGTCGCGCTCGGCGGCAAGGTGCGCGACATGCCCGCGATGCTTGCCAAGGCGACCGCGGTCGGGGTTGCGGAGATCCGCATCATCCGCGCGCTCGCGATCCGCGCGATGGCGCTTGCGCGGCTGCGGGCCGAGGTCGATGCCGGCGCGCATCCCGCGACCGTAGTGTCGGCGCGGAGCAGCGGGATTTTCTGGAAAGAGCGCGACGCGGTGACCGCGCAGCTTCATATCTGGGATTCGCTGCGCATCGCGCGGTTGATGAGCCGCCTGCTCGACTGCGAGCGCGCGCTCAAGGCATCGGGGACGGCGGGCGCGGTCTTGTTCCGCAAGTTGATGACCGACATCGCGCACCAGGCGGCGCGCGCGCGCTAAAGATCTTCGCCCCCGCGAAGGCGGGGCCCCTCACAGCCTTGTCCTTCGTTGCCGCGTAAACTTCCGGCGGCTCCCGCCTTCACGGGGGGCGACGGCTTCCCAAAAAGAAACCGCCCGCTCGCCCAAGGGCAAGCGGGCGGCTCCTGTTACCGTCTAACCGATCAGAATTTGCCGCGCAGCGTCACGCCGTACGTCCGCGGTTCGGCGAGGAACTGCGAGAAAATCTGGCGGCCGCCCGGATATTGCGGGTCGGCGAAAGCCGTGGTCGTCGAGGTTGCGCCCTCCTGGAAAGGCGAGTTGAAGGCGACCTGGGCATATTGCTTGTTGAAGATATTCTGCGCCCACAGTTCGATGCCCCATTTTTCGTCGGGGCCGCGAACGCCGAGGCGCGCGTTGAACAGCGCATAGCCGTCCTGCGCCTTTTGCGGGAACAGGTCGGACCCGGTGTTATAATCGCTGGTCATGCGGCCATCGATATAGACAAGGCCGGTCAGGCCGCTGCTGCCGATTTCGGGGGTCCAGGTGACGCTGCCGGTCGCGACCAGTTCGGGCGCGTTCGACAGATTATTGCCCGGCAGCAGGCGCAGCGCCTGATCGAGCGGGGCGCCCGACTTGTTGCCGACCAGATTGCTGCGATATTTGGTCCGGGCGTAGGTCAGGCCCGCCGTCATGCGGAAATCGCGCATCGGAACCAGCGAGGCTTCGAGTTCGAAGCCCTCGGTCCGCACGCCATAGCCGACATCGTCCTTCGCGCAGGCGCCGGTTGTTGCCGCCGCCGCATTGTAGTTCGGTGCCCCGGTGAACTTGCTCTGGTCGCGGTCGCCGCCAGCCAGATCGGCCGAACAGCCGTTGACCGTCTGGACGATGAAGACGCTGCCGTTGAAGGTATTGAGCTGGAAGTTCTTGAAGTCCGACCGGAAGAAGGTCAGCCCGAGGCCGAACGGTCCGGTCGAATATTTCGCACCCAATTCATAGCTGTTCACCAGTTCGGGATCGAACTGGAGGTTGCCGACCAATGCCTGCGCGCCGCCCAATGCGGCGAAGGTGGTGGTGGGCGTGGGCACGCCGCCGATCAGCGCCACCTGAATCGGATTCTTCAGTGCCGAACGGTCGAGGTTGAAACCGCCGGCCTTGTAACCACGCGCGAAACTTGCGTAGACCATCAGGTCGTCGACCGGTTTGTACGACAGGATCGCCGTGCCGGTCCATTCATCCTCGCTCCGCTTGTCCCTGATCGACACGCCATCGAGTTCGGCCGTCGAATTGCCTTGGCAACCAAGGCCGATCAAGCCTGCGGCAACCGCTCTGACGGTGGCGTTGGTGCTGAGCAGATCGTCGGAAAGCCGTCCCTGGATCGTTTGGCAAGCGGTGTTGTCGTTGGTGAAACGCGCGCTGAATTTCTTCCGGTCGTTAGTGTAGCGGACGCCGAAAGTGAAATCGAGCTTGTCGGTGATGTGGAAGATGTTGTGGGTGAACAGCGCCCAGTTGCGATCATTCTGGCGATAGACATCATTGATGCTGCCGCGATTGCTGATTCCGTCGAGTGCGGTCAAGCTGGCCACGACGTCGCCGCCGACTGCCGGGCCGAGCGCTCCGACGATCGCCGCCGGGCCGACGCCGGGGAGTATGCACGACGGATTGTTCGGGGAGTAGAGCGGCGAAAGCGGCCCGACGCCCGTGATAAAGCGGCACGCGGCAAAACGGCCATATTGGTTGCCGAAGCGCAGATTGTCGCGAACGGTCAGCTTTTCATTCGCATAGAAGCCGCCGACCAGCCAGTCGAGCTTGCCGTCAAAGGCCTCGCCCTGCAGCCGCAGTTCCTGCGTAAAGGTATGGAACTGGCGATAGGCATCCTTGCTGTCGGCGCGATAGAGAATATCGACCTTGCCATAGTCGAGGTCGCCCGCCTGGCCCGACCGATATTCGCGGTAACCGGTGATCGAGGTCAGCTTCGCGGCGCCCAGATCCCAGTCGATCTGGCCCGAAAAGCCATAATCCTTGGTCTGGCCGGCAAAGCTGCGTCCCGCGCTGACCGAGATGTCGCGCGCATAGCCCTGCCTGAACGCGCCGATCGGTTGTCCCAGATCGGTGAGGACGCGAATGATATTGTTCGTTGTGCCCGTGGGTGGTGCGTTCGGTGCGCTGGGATTGTTGAGATCGCCGATGGTTGGATTGACGCTGTTGTCGATATAGGTCGCGGCGCAGCATTTTTCGTCGCGGAAGGTGTAGTCCGCGATCAGTCGTACCGACAGCGCATCGCTGGGCTCGAACAAAATCTGCCCGCGCAGGAAATAACGGTCGCGATTGTTGACGTCGGTGTCGTTGGTGGTGTCCTTGTAGAAACCGTTGCGCTTCACCCACACGCCGTCGAGGCGCGCGGCGATGGTGTCGGTGATCGGGCCGGTGACCCCGCCGGCGATGCGCCAATAGTCATAGTTGCCGTAGGTGACTTCGCCGTTGGCGCCGAACTGGAAATCGGGCTTTTTCGAATAGATGCTGATCAGGCCCGCCGACGAGTTGCGGCCGCCGAGCGTGCCCTGCGGGCCGCGCTGCACCTCGACGCGTTCGATTTCGCCGAGTTCGTTGAGGCCGATGCCCGAACGCGAGCGATAGACGCCGTCGATGAAAACCGGGACCGAGCTTTCGAGGCCGGGGTTGTCGCCCACGGTGCCGATGCCGCGAATACGCGCCGAACCATTGGCCTCCGACCCCGTCGAGGAGACGAGCAGCGAGGGGGCGACCTGGTTGAGCTGGCGAATGTCATTGGCGCCGCTGTTCTGCAGCGTTTCGGCGCTCACCGCCGAAATCGCGACCGGAACGTCGGACAAAAGCTGCGAACGGCCCTGCGCGGTGACGACGATTTCCGCGCTGCTGCTGTCGTTGGTGGTGGCGGTGTCCTGGGCAAAGGCCGGCGCCGATACAGCGGCGATGGCGATCGATACGCCCAATGCGCTGGTGCGCATCAGGCGGACGGCAAGACGGGATGATGGATTCATAGCGGGCACTCCTCTCTCGGTCATTTTTATCGTTAGGGGGCGATCATAGCCAAAGCCGAAAGCCAATCCAGCGCAAGCCGCGCATTTGCGCGATTCTTTGGGCGGGTGATGTTTTTGCGCCACAGGCGGGCGAGGGGGAATTGTGCCGCGTTTTGCCGCTCAACCGGACGCTGCGCCATTTTCCGTAGCGTCATATCCTGTCCCGCGCCGGCACGGAAAAGACAGGAACCGCCCCTGCGCGACGAGCATCGCGCAATAATCGTCGCGGAAATTTCGGGCGATCGCCGGGTCGCCGACATCGAGGCCGCCGGTCAGGCTGCCGAACGCGGGCATGATCAGCCGCCGATCGTCGCCCGCGAAACAGGCGCGTGCCACGTTTCGCCCGCGCGTCGCGAGGCGCAATTTGGGGTGGAAGTGGCCCGAAATTTCGGGGCGTTGCTCGTCGGCGCGGCATTCGTGGCGCAGGACCACGCCATCGACGACCAGTTCGTCGGCGACCTCGCCACCCCACGCGCCGCCGCTCAGCCCGTCGTGATTGCCGGCGATCCACAGCAGCTCCGCCGATGCGGCGAGACGGTGCAGCCGGTCGGCGATCGCGGGCGCGATACGGCTGGCAGCGTCCCGGTCGTGAAAGCTGTCGCCGAGGCACCAGATCGCGCGTGCGCCGGTTTCGGCCACCAGCCGCGCCAGCCGGTCGAGCGTGTCGTGGCTGTCATAGGGCGGCAGCGGCTGGCCGAGTGCGGCGTACCAGCTGGCCTTTTCCAGATGCAGGTCCGCGACGATCAGTGCCGCGTGGCGCGGCCAGAACAAGGCGCGGTCGGCCAGCGCGTGAAATGTGTGACCGGCAAAATGCAGCAAAGGGGGGCCCGACATCGCCGCGCTATGCCAAGCTGCACCGCGGCGGGCAAGCGTCGGTCAGCTCGACAGGCGACCGCCCGTCGTCGCGCGCATGAGAGGGGGGCGTCCCGCACTGCTCGGCGGGTCAAAAATCACCCTTTTGTTCGGAAAATCAATCTCGATCCGGTCGAACACTGCCAGCCCGTCCATGCCCAGCAACAGGGCGGGGCGCTCATGAAGGCCAAGCGCCCGAAACGCCTGGGAATCGGCGAAGGAGACGCGCAGGTCGTTGACGTCGATCCCGTTGATCTGGATCGCCTTGATCGCGGTGTGCATCGCCGCGACTTCCTCACCCGAGACCGCGTTCAGAATCGTCGGGATCAGCGGCAGGCGATTCTGGCGCCGCTTGACGACCAGCGCTTGCAGCGCGAGATTGCCGACGCTGGTCTGGGCGCCGGTGTCGACGATCACATCGACGCGCTGACCCCCGATCCGCGCGTCGGACAGGATCAGCCGTCCCGCGCTGTTGCGCGCGCTGACGACGATCGCATCGGGGCTGTGGATGATCGGCCGGGCGCGATAGCGCGTTTCCAGTATCTGCATCGTTTCGTTGCGAAAATCGATCAACACGCGTCGTTTTTCGAGCATGTCGACCCCGATCAGCCCCGGCGCGCCGATGTGGCGCCCGGCAAAGGCGGGGGCGTCGAACGGCAGCAGCCGCAAATTGGTCATCTCGAGCGAGGCGACCTGAAACGAGGGGACGAGCGCCGAGCTTCCAATCGTCGCCAGCCGCAGCTTGGCGCCCTTCGCCAGTCCCAGCCGATTGGCCAGTTCTTCGGCGATGACGGTCCGTTCGGCGCCGGTGTCGACAAGGAAGGAATAAGGGCCCTTTCCTTCGACCATCACCGGCACCGCCATGCGGCGGGTGGCGTCGAGGTCAAAGGGCTGGATGATCGGGATGATTTCTTCGCCGAGATGCCCCGTCGGCGCGGTGCCGGCATCGGGTGCGGTCAGTGGCGGCGCGGCGGAGGGCACCGTAACAGGGGCCGGGCTGGCGCCGATGGCCAGCGGTGCGAGCAGGATGGTGGCCCACCGCAGGCGGATATCGAAAGCGGCCCGCAGGCGGGCGGGGAAAACAGCATGCATCATGATTGGCATCCTCTTTCCCTTGCATATTACACCGCGCGCGGACCGGCGGCAAGCAAGCTTCAATCGGGCCGCATCGCCTGATCCGCCAGCGTATCGGCGAGTTCGCCGAGCAGCGCATCGTCGAGGTCGTGGCCCGCGACGCTCTCGCGGCCGATCAGGATCAGCACGGGGATCGCGAGCGGGCTGATGTGGCCGAGCGGCCGGTGGAGCATTGTTCCCGCGGCGCGGTCGAGCAGATCGCCGAGCCGTGCGACATCGGTCAATCGCTCGCGCGCATCGGCCCATGCCGCCTCGAGCAGCAGATGGTCGGGCTCATATTTGCGCAGCACGTCAAAGATCAGGTCGGTCGAGAAGGTGACTTGTTTGCCGGTCTTGCGCTTGCCCGGATGCTGGCGCTCGATCAGTCCGCCGATCACCGCGACCTCGCGGAAGGCGCGTTTGAGCAGGTGCGATCCTTCGACCCACTCGGTGAACTCCTCCTCGAGGATCGCGGGGTCGAACAGCGTGGCAGGGTCGGCGACCGGGCGCAGCGACCAGATGGCGAGTGCATAGTCGGAGGCGACGAAGCCCAAGGGTTGCAGCCCCGCGCGCTCCATCCGCTTGGTGATCAGCATGCCGAGCGACTGGTGCGCGTTCCAGCCTTCGAAGGGATAGGCGACGAGGAAATGCGCTTCGTCGTGCGGAAAAGTCTCGACGAGCAGCTGGTCGATGCGCGGCAGTACCGAGCGTTCGGCCTGCGCCTCGAGCCAGAAGCGGACATCTTCGGGGAAGCGCCCCCAGCTTGCCGGGTCGGCCAGAAAAGCGCGCACCCGGTCGGCGAGCCGCGTCGTCAGCGCCATGCGCGCGCCCATATAGCTGGGAATGCGCGCGGGTCGCGTCGTCGCGCGCACATAGAGGTCGGAGTCGCGGATCGACTCGACCTCGAGGCTGAGGCCCGCGAAAGCAAAGGTGTCACCCGGCGTCAGCGTGCTCGCGAAATATTCCTCGACGCTGCCGAGGCGGCGGCCGTTCTTGAAACGCACGTCGAAGGTCGGCGCGTCGACGATGATCCCGGCGTTGAGCCGGTGACGCGCCGCCAGTTGGGGGTGCGCGATGCGCCAGCCGCCTTGCCCGTCGGGGGCAAGGCGGCGGAAACGATCATAGCTTTTGAGCGCGTAGCCGCCATCGCGCACGAAACCGAGCAGCCGCGCGAAGAGGTCGGCATCGACCCACTGGTAAGGCGCGGCGCTCCGCACCTCGGCGAGCAGCGCATCTTCCTTGAACGGCGCGGCGCAGGCGAGCCCCATCACATGCTGCGCGAGCACGTCGAGCGCGCCGGGGCGGAAGCGGTCGGCGTCGCGCTCGCCCGCTTCGACCGCATCGAGGGCCGCCTGCGCCTCGAGATATTCGAAGCGGTTGCCCGGAACGATCAGCGCGCGGCTCGGCTCGTCGAGGCGATGGTTGGCGCGGCCGATGCGCTGGAGCAGCCGCGACGATCCCTTGGGCGCCCCCATCTGGATCACGCAATCGACATCACCCCAGTCGAGTCCCAAATCGAGGCTGGAGGTCGCGACGAGCGCGCGCAGCCGCCCTTCCGCCATCGCCGCCTCGGCGCGCTGGCGCGCCTCGCGGTCGAGGCTGCCATGGTGGATTGCGATCGGGAGCCCCGCGTCATTGACCTTCCACAGTTCCTGAAAGATCAATTCGGCGAGCCCGCGGGTGTTGCAAAAGATGATCGTCGTGCGGTTCTTCGCGACCTCGGCCATCACCTGATGCACCGCATAGCGTCCCGAATGGCCCGCCCACGGCACCGCGCCCTCGGGCAGCAGGATGGCGATGTCGGGATCGGCGCCCGCCTCGCCCTCGACCAGCGTCACCGCGTCGGCATCGCCGCCGGGGGCGAGCCAGCTGCGATAGGCGGCGGTGTCGGCGATCGTCGCCGACAGGCCGACACGGCGCAGCCCCGGCGCGATCGTCTGTAACCGCGCGAGCGCGAGGCTCAGCAAGTCGCCGCGCTTGCCTGGCGCAAACGCATGAATCTCGTCGATCACCACCGTCTTGAGGTCGGAGAACATCAGGAAGCTGTCGGGATAGGAGAGCAGCAGCGACAGCGATTCGGGGGTGGTGAGCAGGATGTTTGGCGGCCGGCTGCGCTGGCGCGCCTTTTTGTCCGACGATGTGTCGCCGCTGCGGCTCTCGACGCTGATATCGAGCCCCATGTCGGCAATCGGCGCGCCGAGATTGCGTTCGACGTCGGCCGCGAGGGCTTTCAATGGCGATACATAGAGGGTGTGGAGCCGGTCGGTCGGATGTTCGGTCAGGTCGACGAGCGTCGGCAGAAACCCCGCCAGCGTCTTCCCCGCCCCGGTCGCCGCGACGAGCAGCGCATGCTCACCGCGCTCCGCCGCCGCCAGCATATTGCCCTGATGCCGCCGCACCCGCCACCCGCGCGCGGCGAACCAGTCGGTGAAAAGGGGAGGCAGCGGCATGGGTGCGAGCTTGGGGCGGCGCGGGGCGCGGGGCAAGCCTTTCAGATTTTCGCTGTTACGACGTCATGGGGAGAGGGTGCCCGTCGCGCCAAAAGGCGACGTGCCATTCCTCGTCACCCCGGACTTGATCCGGGGTCCATGACGGCGGGCGCGACGTTTTCGGGTGAGCGAGGCTATGAATCCCGGATCAAGTCCGGGATGACGAACGGCTGGAAACGACCAATCACGGACATTAAGCGCGGCTGTATATCTCCAAATCCGAAGATGTAGCGATGACCAGAGATTTACCGGTCGGAGAAAAACCATAAGCCACCAATGAGGAAGGTAATGGCCTTAGTTTAAACAGCTCGGGTTTGGTCGCAGGAGGGTTCCACAGCATTGTCTGTCCCGGTGGACACAAGAAAAACTCTTCCTCTGGCCATGAAAGCGGATGCAGTTCGATAAGCCATCCGTCCTCGGTGGCGTGGGATAAGCCACCGCCAGAGGTCCCGGCTACACGGATCTGCTGCCCTTCCAACGGGCCTATGCCTTCGGCCTCCAAAGAACCGAAATCAGGGTAATACTCTTCATCATCTCTTGCGACTTTGCCGCCGGTTGCGCAGTCAACAACGCCACGTCCGCTGACCGAGGCAACCAAGAGCAGGTCAGATTTCGACGCAAACCCGATGTACTGAAGGCCCCCTACGGCGACTATTGTCAATTTACGCCAAGGCCCCAAAGCATTGGCAGGCGGGAGCTCGTCCAAATACCGGAATCGATCCCTAAGGTGGTCAGGGACGGCGCCCTTGCCTGTTGGTTTAGCTCTCTTGAACATGACCTCGTTGTAGAGAAGCGCCGTTTGCTTTCCACCCCAAACCCGACATCCTTTCAAAACCCCTCCGCCATCGCCTTCAGCAACCCCCGCCAATGCTCGCCCAGCCGCCGCTGGAATAGCATCAGTTCGAACCCGTGCCGCGCGACGTGGCTTTGCGGGATTGCGTCCCAGCCGCGATGCTCGACGGTCACCCGCGTTTCGGCGCCGACGGCTTCGAAGCGGATATCGACTTCGGTTGCCTGATCTGCGGCGAAGCTCGGCAGCCGCCAGCCGAAGGCCAGTCGTTCGCCGGGCAGCCAGTGATGGACCGGGCCGATTTCCCACTCCTTGCCATCGGCAAACCGCGTGACGAGCCGCCCGTCCGGCCCTTCGGGGTCGAACCGCAGCATTCCGTCGCCCTTGCGTGTCAGCTGGAAGAGCGGATGGCTTTGCCACCATCGCCCGATGTCGCGGGTGAAGGCGGTGAATGCCACTTGCGGTGTGACCGCGACGCGCAGCGCGACGATCACCGCGGCGCTCATTCGCCGGCCTCGACATGCGCCTTGAAACCCGCGAGCTGGTGCGTCCACAGCGCCTCGGTCTCGGCGAGCCAGCGCTTCAGCGCGTCGGTCGCGCCATGTTTGAGGCTATAGATGCGGACGCGCGCGTCGAAGGCCGGGTGCGCGTCCTCGATCAGCCCGCTCTCTTTCAGCGCGCGTAAATGGCGGCTCATCGCCGGGGCGGCGAGTCCGAGCGCCCCCGCGAGCTCGCCCGCGCTGTGCGGGCGCTGCCCCAGCAGTTCGACCGCGCGCCGCCGGTTGGGGTCGGCAAGCGCGGCGAAGATGCGGTCGACCCCCGCGCTCAATCGTCGAGCCGCGTCTTGGTCGTGAAGCCGCCTTCGGCGTCCCATTCTTCGGCGGTCTTTTCCTCGACGGTGACGCCAAAGGTCCAGATATGGCCTTCGATGTCCTTCGCGCGGTAGCTGCGGTCGCCGTAAAATTGCGTCTCGGGCTCTGCGATGATTTCGGCCCCCGCGGTACGCGCGGTTTCGCAATGGGCGTCGATATCGTCGCCGACGTTGAGCTGGACATGCACCGACTGCGTATTCTTGCCGCCGATTGATTTGGGGCTCTTGTGGTCGTCCGACCATTCATTGCCGACCATCACCACCGAATCGCCAAAACCCATTTCGCTGTGTGCCAGATTGCCGTCGGCATCGAGCAGCACGAACAGCGGCTCGAACCCGAACGCCTGTTCGAGCCAGCGGAACGCTGCCTTGCTGTCCCGATAACTGATGGCGCTCGATAAGCCTTTGCCTCGCGGATGATCGACCATGATCTTCTCTCCCGATTCGCTGCAGATTATTTCGTGTATATAGAATATTTTCGCAAAAATGAAAATAAATGCGTTTGACCACGAAGTTGCTAAGCTTCCACCATGACCGATGATCTGCGCAATCACATCGACGAAGCGATGAAACTGGCCGCCGAGCAACTCGGCAAAGGGCGCGTCGCCGACTATATTCCGGCGCTGGCCGAGGTCGATCCGAACAAACTCGGCTTCGCTCTCGCGCTGCCCGATGGCACCGTCCACACATCGGGCGACGCCGATGAGGCCTTTTCGATCCAGTCGGTGTCGAAGGTCTTCACGCTGGCGATGGCGCTGCGGCGGGTCGGAAGCTCGCTATGGGACAGCGTCGGGCGCGAACCGTCGGGGTCGGCGTTCAACTCGATCGTCCAGCTCGAAAGCGAGCACGGCATTCCGCGCAATCCGCTGATCAACGCGGGTGCGATCGCGACCACCGACCGGTTGATCGACGGGCGAAGCGGCGATGCGGTGGCCGGGGAGGTCGTCGATTTCATGCGCGGGCGCGCGGGTGACGACCGCGTTGCGATCGACCTTGAGGTCGCCATGTCCGAATCCGAAACCGGCGCGCGCAACCGCAGCCTTGCGCATTTCATGGATGCGTTCGGTAATTTGAAGCATCCGGTCGAGACGGTGGTCGGCGTCTATTTCCGCCAATGCGCGATTGCGATGTCGTGCCGCCAGCTGGCGAAGGCCGGGCTGTTCCTTGCGATGGACGGGCGCGATCCGCTGACCGGCGAGCAGCTCGTCGAACCGCATCGCGCGCGGCGGATCAACGCGATCATGATGCTGTGCGGCCACTATGATAACAGCGGTGAATTCGCCTTTCGGGTCGGCCTGCCGGGCAAGAGCGGGGTCGGCGGCGGCATTTTGTGTATCGCGCCGGGGCAGGGATCGATCGCGGTGTGGTCGCCGGGGCTCAATGAAGCGGGGACCTCGCTCGCGGGCGCGGTCGCGCTCGAACATTTCGCCTATGCGGCGGGCTGGTCGGTATTTGACTGACCGGCGGGCGGCTCAGTCGTTGTCGAGCAGCGCCAGTTTCACGCGCGCGGTGCCGCTGCGGTGCATGCCGATTTCGCGGGCTGCGGCGTGGCTGACGTCGATCACCCGCCCGCGCGAAAAGGGGCCGCGGTCGTTGATGCGGACGATCACGCTGTCGCCGTTGGAGGTGTTGGTGACGCGCACGAGGCTGCCGAACGGAAGCGTGCGATGCGCCGCAGTGAGTTCGCCGGGGTTGAAACGCTCGCCGCTCGCGGTGCGGTTGCCGGCGAGTTCATCGCCATAATAGCTAGCAAGGCCACCACCGATAGCGGTTTCTTCGTCGACCTGGGCGGCGGCGTCGGCACTATCATTGGTGACTTCGGCATCCTGCGCCGCGGCCGAGACCGTGAGCAGAAGCGGCATCAGCATCGCTGAAAATACCCGCATGGCAACATCCCCTTTCGGTGGACGCGCCAAAAGCAGCGGCGGCCTGTTAACACAAGCCGCCGCGCGTTGAACTGAACCTAATATGGGGCCGGATGTGCTTTTCTGCTTGTTCCACTGGCGCGGAGACGGCACCGGCCCGCTCCCCCACCCGGCCTCCCATAGGCTACTATCGTGAGGGAGGCCGGGTGGGGGAGCGGGCCGGTGCCGCGCGGTTTCGGCTATGCTGAAACCGATTTAAACGTCCAGATTGGCGACCGAAAGCGCGTTGGTCTGGATGAAATCGCGCCGTGGCTCGACCTCGTCGCCCATCAATCGTTCGAAGATTTCATGCGCGATATCGGCCTGTTCAGCCTCGACGCGCAGCAGCGAACGGTTCGACGGATCGAGCGTGGTTTCCCAAAGCTGTTCGGCATTCATTTCGCCCAGTCCCTTGTAGCGGCTGATCGCGAGCCCCTTGCGGCTGTGCGCGAAAATCGCCTCGAGCAGTTCGGAGGGACGGGTGATCGGCGTCGCCTTGCCGGTGCTGGCGGCGGGCAGATCGCTGTCGCTCGCTTCGGCATCACCGTCGGCTTCGGCTGCTGCGGCGAGCGCGGCGGCGTCGGCGGCTTGCGCCGCAGCATTGCTGCCCTTCACCAGACGGCTGGGGTGGGCATAGCTTTCGGCCTGCGCGCCCGCGAGCGTGTGGAGGCGGCGCGCTTCCTGGCTCGCGAGGAAGGCGGCGTCGATGGCGTGATGATCGCTCACCCCGCGCCAACGCTTTTCGAGCGTGTAACCACCATTTTCGGCGGTGATCGTCCACTTGGCTTCGCGTCCGCCGGTCAGCGCGCGCTCGGCGGCGTTGAGCCATTCGGCGGCGCGCACCGCGGCGGCGGCGCGCCCGGTGGTATCGAGCGCGGGATCGAGCGCGCCGGTTAGCGCCAGCGCTTCGACCAGTTCATAATTATGGCCGCGCGGGACATAGCGCATCAGCGCGCGCAAACGGCGGCCGTGCTCGATCAGGTCGCGCAGATCGGCGCCCGACCGCGCGCCGCCCGTGGTTTCGAGCATCAGCGCGTCGATACCGCCGTCGACCAGATAATTCTCCAGCGCGGTGTCGTCCTTCAGATAGACTTCGCTGCGGCCCTTCGCGACTTTGTAAAGCGGCGGCTGGGCGATGTAGAGATGGCCGTTCTCGATGATCTCGGGCATCTGGCGGTAGAAGAAGGTGAGCAAGAGCGTGCGGATATGCGCGCCGTCGACGTCAGCGTCGGTCATGATCACAATCTTGTGATAGCGCAGTTTTTCGATGGTGAATTCATCGCGAATGCCGGTGCCGAGCGCCTGGATCAGCGTGCCGACTTCCTTCGACGAGATGATCCGGTCGAAACGCGCGCGCTCGACGTTGAGGATCTTACCCTTCAGCGGCAGGATTGCCTGAACCTTGCGGTCGCGGCCCTGCTTGGCCGACCCGCCTGCCGAGTCACCCTCGACGAGGAAGAGTTCGCATTTGGCGGGGTCGCGTTCCTGACAGTCGGCGAGCTTGCCGGGGAGCGAGGCGATGTCCATCGCGCCCTTGCGCCGGGTGAGTTCGCGGGCACGCTTGGCCGCTTCGCGCGCGGCGGCGGCGTCGACGACCTTCTGGATCACCATCTTGGCATGGCCGGGATTTTCCTCGAGCCATTCGGTCATCCGGTCGGCCATCAGGCTTTCGAGCGGCTGGCGCACTTCGGACGAGACGAGCTTGTCCTTGGTTTGCGACGAAAATTTGGGATCGGGCAGCTTGACCGAAACGATCGCGGTCAAGCCTTCGCGCATATCCTCGCCGGTCAGCGAGACCTTCTCTTTCTTGAGAAGGCCCGACTTGTCGCCATAGCCGTTGAGCGTACGCGTCAGGGCGGCGCGGAAGGCGGCGAGGTGGGTCCCGCCGTCGCGCTGCGGAATATTGTTCGTGAAGCAGAGGACATTTTCATAATAGCTGTCGTTCCACTCGAGCGCGACGTCGATGCCGATGCCGTCGCGTTCGCTGCTGATCGCGATCGGTTCGGGCAGCATGGCGGTCTTGTTGCGATCGAGATATTTGACGAACGCCGCGATGCCGCCCTCATAGTAAAGATCGTGGGTGACATGCTCGGCATGGCGCGCGTCGACCAGCTTGATCCGCACGCCCGAGTTGAGGAACGCCAGCTCGCGATAGCGATGCTCGAGCTTGTCGAAGTCGAACTCGAGGACATTTTTGAACGTGTCGGTCGAGGCCGAGAAGGTCACGCGGGTGCCCTTCTTGCCCGCCGGGGCGGGGCCGTTGACCTTGAGCGGGGCGACCGAATCGCCATGTTCGAAGCGCATCCAATGCTCTTCGCCGTCGCGCCAGATGGTGAGTTCGAGCCATTCGCTGAGCGCGTTGACGACCGAAACGCCGACGCCGTGGAGGCCGCCCGACACCTTGTAGGCGTTGTCGTCGCTGGTGTTCTCGAACTTCCCGCCGGCGTGGAGCTGGGTCATGATGACCTCGGCCGCCGAAATGCCTTCCTCGGCGTGGATGCCGGTTGGAATGCCGCGGCCATTGTCCTCGACGCTGACCGACCCGTCGCTGTTCAGCGTGATGAGGACGAGGTCGCAATGCCCCGCGAGCGCTTCGTCGATCGCATTGTCCGAAACCTCGAACACCATGTGATGCAGGCCCGAGCCATCGTCGGTGTCGCCGATATACATGCCCGGCCGTTTGCGCACCGCGTCAAGGCCCTTGAGAACCTTGATCGAATCGGCGCCATAGGCGTTGGCATTGGGCAGGTTGGCATTGGCGCTCGGCGCCATATTCTCAGGGGTGTCCGTCATATTGATTATATAGGGTCGAAGCACCCAAAACCCAAGCGAAAATGCGGCTCTCGGGGCCGGGGCGAGGAGCGTTGCGCGCACGCGCTGCGGCGGCTAGTTTCGCGGCATGAAACGCTCTCCATTCGCTCACCTCGCCCTTCCTATCACCGCGCTGCTGGCTCTCGCGCTTGCGGGCTGTTCCGAAGCTGCGCCGCCCGCCGACAATGCGCCCGTCGTCGCCGGCGAACCGCTCGCGACGCGCGCGGTGATGATCGGCACCGAAGGCCCCAGCCTGCCCGCCTGTTCGAGCATCTCGCGGGTCAAGGCGGGCGGCACCGACGTCTATTGGGCGCCCGGCGAAACCCGCGCGGTGAAGGCAAGGCTCGCGGGCGGCGCGCATGTATCGCTATGCGAGGCGGCCGAGAATGATGCCTGGTTCGGCGTGGTGTTCGATGCGCCCGGAACCGATCCCGATATGTGCGGCATCGGCAAGTCGGTGCCCAATGCCCGCGAATATCAGGGTCCGTGCCGCTGGGGCTGGATCAAGGGCGGCACGGTGCAGCTGGGGGGTTAGCCCCGGCAATCCTCGATCACGCGGCCGATTTCGGACTGGACGGGCAACGTCAGCGCGCCGCCGCCTGACGTTTCGAGCGCGAAGCGGCCGCGGCTGAACGCGATCTTGTCGAGCCGGGCGTCGCGATTGCCGAGATTCGCGTTTCCGTTGTCAAAACGGATCTGGTCGGTCCCTGCGCTGGTGCGCAGGCTGACATTGCCCGCGAGCGCCGAGGTCAGCCGAATGGCATCGCCGCTGCATGCCATCGTCAGCAGCGGATTCGCGCTGCCCGTGGGGACGAATGTCGCGGTCCGGTTCCCCGCATCATAGCGCCATGCGCCGCTGTCGACCGCACGATCCTCCCAGCTTTTGGAGGGTGTCGGCAGCGGGGCCGGCGTCGGCGTGGGCGCGACCGGCTGCGGGGTAGGCGGTGCGACGGGTTTCGGGATCGCGGTGCAGCCCGCCAGCGCGAGGGCAAGCGCCCCTGCGATGGCATGACGAAATCCGGCGCTGCTGCTGGTCATTTTAAAATCCCTGCCAATCGATCACTTCATCCAGCGGCGCGCGCGGCACCGGCCACTGGTTCACTGCCGCATCCTCGTCGGCATAGCCGATCGCGAGGCCGGTGAACAATATCTGCCCCTCGTCCAGCGCGAGCGTGCGGCGCACCGTGGTGCCGTACATTGCCCAGCATTCCTGCGGACAGCTGGCAAGGCCCGCTTCGACGAGCAGCAGCATCACCGATTGCAACCACATGCCCATGTCCGACCATTGCGGCGGGCCCATGATGCGCGAACAATGGAGGAAAAGCATCACCGGTGCGCCGAAACCCCGGTAATTTTCCATGAACCGAGCGAGCCGCCCGGCTTTGTCTTCGCGCGGGATGCCCAGCGCGGCATAGAGCCCCTCGCCGACGCTGAAGCGGCGCGCTTCCCAGGGCTCGACAAGGCCCTTGGGGTAGATGTCATATTCGGGCTCATAGCCCTCGCGCCCCATCGCGATGCGCGCGGCGACCGCGTCCTTCATCGCCTGCCACGGTTCGCCGGTGAGCACCGTCGCCTGCCACGGCTGGAGATTGCCGCCTGACGGCGCGCGCTGGGCCGCGGCGAAAATGTCACCGAGCAACGCGGGATCGACCGTGCGGCCGGTGAAGGCGCGCACCGAGCGGCGGCGTTGCAATGCCCTGGTGACCGAAAGGGAAAGCGTGTCAGTCGTTGGCATATTTATCCTCTCGACGCTTGCCGAACAGCAATTTGCGTTCGAGCCGGGCCTTTAACTGGCGATAATAGGAAAGCAGGAAGACGTCATCCTCTTCGGCGACGGGCCGGCCGATCTTGGCGCGGATCGTGTCGGCGACCTCGCGCATCGCGCGCGGATCGCGAACGCGCAGCACGCGTTCGAGCTCCTGCAGCTCGAAAATCCCGTAGACTGCGAGTTCGGCATCGCTGAAGCGGATCGCGTCGCTGTGGTCGCTGTCCGCGGCGATATCGGCGTCGAGCTTGGCGCGCTGCGCCATCACCACCCAGGTGCCGGCGATCAGGTCGCCCATCCGCATCCGGTCGCGGTTGAACAGCAGGAACAGGCTGAGCGTCAGCGACCAGGCGACCCCGGCGAGGATGGTCCAGCCCGACACCATATCCTCTGCCGCACCGACCCCCAGCATCATCAGCGGCAGGAAAAGTTCGAGCTCGCGGATCAAATTGCGCGCGACCACCGCGTCGGCGGTGAGCCGCCCGCCGTCGCGCGCGACGACGCGGATGCCCGTCAGCCGCTTGCCCGGCGTCGCGGCGCGCTGCCCGAGTTCAAAGCCGATGAACCAGAAGGTGCGCAGCACGAAGGCGCCGAGCATCCACACGACCACCATGATATCGGATCCCGATGCCATTCCGGCCCAGAGCATCGCCAGCGAAAAGAGGGTCAGAACGATCAGGATCAGCACGACGTCGATCAACAGCGCGCCGAGCCGCAGCCCCGAACTCGCGATCTTCAGCTCCAGATCGACGCCTTCGGGCGTGATGAACTGCCGGATTTTCCGGTTCTCGGCATTGCGACGCTGGGCGTTGGCGAGGGCGGCGGTCATGCGACATCCTCGCGCCGCGGGATGTAATAATAGGCGAGCCAGAACAACAGCATCAGCGTGCCGATGGCGTAGCGCAGCATCGTATCGGTGATCAGCTGGCGTCCGAAACCCTCGAGCAGCCCGGCGACGAGCAGCATCAGGATGACGCCGGCCATCACCTTGCCCGCGGTGCGCCCCGCATCCGACGCCGCCTGCAATCGCCCGCGTGCGCCGGGAAAGACGACCGCGGCGCCGATGCGAAGCCCCGCAGCGCCCGACAGCGCGGCGGCGAACAGCTCGGTCGTGCCGTGGATGAACAGCCAGCCGCCGAAGTCGAAGCCGAGCCCCTTGGACGAAAACAGCGCCAGCATCGCGCCGAGGCCAATGCCCTGGTAAAATTCGAGCATCATCGTCGGCACGCCAAAGGCGAAGCCGAGCGCAAAAGACAGGATCGAGACCTGGCTGTTGTGGGTGAACAAATAGGTCGCAAAGACGTGGAGGCCATCTTCCTGCTCGCCTGCGGCCTTGCCATGGCCCAGTGTCGACTGGAGATATTCGACCGAAGCGCGCGGATCGCGGCCGCCCGACATTTCTTCGGGGACGAAGTTGAAATACCATTGGGGATCGCTGGCGACGAGCGAACCGCTGGTCAGCGCGCCGAGCAGGATGATCAGCGCGATGATGATCGTCTCCTTCCACACCGACCGCACCGCCGCAGGCCAGTCATAGAGGAAGAAACGGCGCAGCCGGCTGAGCCGCGTTTCGCGCACGCCATAGACGAGGAAATAGCCGCGGATCGACAGCGTCTCGAGATGATCGAGCAAGGCCTTGTCGAGGCTGGTCGCGCGCGCGATCGACAGCGACGACAGGGTGGCGCGATAGAGGAGGGGCAGTTGCAACAGCTCGTCGCTGGTCAGCGCCTTGGCGCCCCGTTTCTCCAGCTTGGTCAGCAGCGTTTCGAAGGCGATCCAGTCGGCCTCGCGCTCGGCGCGAAAGCGGCTGGTCGAAAAGCTTGGCGCATCGATGGCGCGTGTGGCGGGGGCGGCGGGGATCACAGGCTGCCCGCCCGCTTGATGCCCAGATAGGCCTCGACCGCGCTCGCGCCCATCGCATCGGCGGGCACTTCGATGACGTCGGCGCCGAGCCGCTGGAGCCGCGCGATCACCAGCTGCCGGTCGCGTAGCATCGCCGCAGCGACGTTCGACCGTGTGACGTCGGCGGCACTTTCGGGGTGGCGGCGCTCTTCGCTTTCCACTTCTTCATCCTTGATCACGACGAACAGCAAGCGGTGTTTCTTCACCAGCCGTCCGGCGGCGCGGATCATCAGGTCGGCGCTGGTCGCATCGGTGAATTCGGTGAACAAGATGATCAGCGAGCGACGCGTGAGCTGCGCCGACAGCGTCGTTAGTGCGAGGGTGAAATTGCTTTCGACATGGGCATAGTCGATCAGGCTCGCGGCGCGTTGCAACGCCGGAAAATCCTGCGTGTGCATATAGGCGGGGGTCAGCGCTTGCGGCTTCGCAGCGAAGGAGAAGAGGCTGATCCGGTCGCCCAGTTTCAACCCGACATAGGCGAGCAGCAGCGCCGCCGACACCGCGCGGTCGACGCGCGGCATGCCGCCGACGGGCTCGGCCATCGTCCGGCCACCGTCGATCGCCAGCACGACACGATTGTCGCGCTCGACCCGATATTCCTTGGCCAGCAGTTTGACGTGACGCGCCGATGCATTCCAGTCGATCGCGCGCCGGTCCATCCCCGGCTGATATTCGGCGAGCGCTTCGAACTCGGTGCCTTCGCCGCGCAGCTGCTGTTGGCGGAGGCCAAACCAGCTGTTGCGCTGAAACAGGCGGCTGCCTTCTTCGGTCACCGCGCGCAGGCTGGGGACGACGCCGATCGCGCGATCGATCGCGAAGCGTCGCTGCTTCCAGACGAGGCCGAGTGGTCCGGCCCAGCGCACCCACAATGCCTCGACCAGCGCCTGACCGCGCCGCGATGCCGAAAGCGACAGGGTGCGGACCAGCGCGTTGGCCCCGCCCGCCGAGGTCATGTCACTGGCCAGCCGTCCGCCGGGTGCGATCCGCTCGTCGATGGCGATCGCGATTTCCGCATGGCGCGGAACCGAACGACCCGTCGCGCTGAGCGTCATGTCGAAGGGGTCGCCGACCCCGACCTGATGCGGAAAGCGGGCATCGAGCGCGAGATGGCGCGGGTTGGCGCCGGCGACTGCGTCGAGCAGCAGGCACGCCAGAATGACGGCGATCCACCCCGGCGCGACCAGCCACAGCTCGGGCTGGATCAGCCCGAGCGCGAGCGCCAGGGGCGCGCCTGCAAGTAGCAGATAGATCGCCCGGCGGGTCGGGTAGATCATCGCGGGACTTCCTCGCGTTCGAGCAGCGCGGCGACGACCTGTTCGACCGTGCGTCCCTCGATCTCCGCGGCCGCCGACAGGATGACGCGGTGGCGCAGCACACCCGGGGCGAGCCGCTGGATGTCGTCGGGAATCACATAGTCGCGCCCGTCGAGCGCCGCGGCGGCGCAGGCGGCGCGCGCGAGCAGGGTCGCGGCGCGCGGGGAGGCGCCGCATTCGAGGTCGGCGCTCTCGCGCGTCGCGCGGACGAGGCGGACGATATAGTCGACGATCTCGTCGGCGAGGCGGACGGTCGCGATCGTGTCGATCGCGGCTTCGATCGTTTTGGCGTTCGCCACCCCGGTGACGCCGAAATCGGCGACGGCAGGGCTTTTGAAACGGCCGCCATGATCGGCGACGATGCGGCGCTCTTCGTCGGCGGCCGGATAGTCGACGACCAGTTTGAACAGGAAGCGGTCGAGCTGCGCCTCGGGCAGCGGATAGACGCCTTGCTGCTCGATCGGGTTTTGCGTTGCGAGCACGGTGAAGCGCGGGCTCATCTGATGCGCCTCGCCGTTGATTGTGACGCGGCGTTCCTGCATCGCCTCCAGCAACGCGGCCTGTGTCTTGGGCGGGGTTCGGTTGATTTCGTCGGCGAGCAGCAATTCGGTGAAGATCGGCCCCTTGGTCAGGGTGAAGCTCGACGTCTGGAAGTTGAACAGGTTCGACCCCAAAATGTCGCCGGGCATCAGGTCGGGGGTGAACTGGATGCGCCCGAAATCGAGGCCTGTCGCGCGGGCGAAGGCTTGGGCGAGAAGGGTCTTGGCGGTTCCCGGCGGGCCTTCGAGCAGGACATGCCCTCCCGCGAGGAGCGCGATCGTCACCATGCGGGTGAGTGGCCCCTGGCCGAACACGACCTTGGCGACCTCGGCCTCGATCGCGGCGCCGAGCGCCTGAACGCTTTCGATGGGATTAGCTGTCACGGAGTAGATCCTTCCTGATGGCGTGCAGCGCCTGCGCGTCGCCGAGAAACTCATGGGTGTTGCGCGCGAGCGGCAGGCGCCGCGCGAGCGAAGAAAAAAGGTCGCTGCCGGGCGGCAAATGCTTGTCGATCCATGCGTCGGTTGCCGCGGCATCGAGTCCCGTGGGGGCATGCAGCCGACGCGCGATCGCGGCGCGCTGGCTGTGGACGAAAGCGTCGGCACCATCGAGTTCGCGCCGTGCCTGCTTGATCAGATCGGCGCTATTGGCGATCAGCGCCGCCTTTGACACCGGAATCGCGCGCTGCGGTTTCAACGATGGGCCAAAGCGTATCCACGCCTGCCATAGCGCGAGCAACCCTGCCGCGATCAGGCAGAGGGTGATGCCGATGAAGGGCGGAACAAAGGCGAAGCGCAGCAGCGAACGCCCGCCGCCGAATCCGTTGAGCGTCAGGTCAAAGGCGAAGCCGTCGGCATTGGCGTCTTCACCGATCGTGTCGATCAGCAACACGGCCGCGCGTGCCTTGTCGCGCGAGGCGAAGGCGAGATTGTTGATGAGGTCGGGGTCGGCGAGGATATAGAGGTCGCGCTCCTTGACGCGCGCAAGAATGGCGCCGCCCGCCGGATGCGCGATCAGCGTTTCGATCGCGTCGCCCGATATCGTAATGCCATTGGTGGGCACGGGCACATCGACAGGCCGGCCGGCGAGATTGGCGCGCACCGCTTCGGCGGGGCTTCCCGGATGGGATTGCAGTTCGACAGGGCCGAACGTCGCCGCCGGCAAGAGCCGGGAGGGCGGCGCGCCGGGGAAGCCTGGCCCGACCCAGCCGGGCTTGGGCGCCTGTCCCGGAACGGGGATCGTCGACCATTTGGGCAGCACGACGAGGATCGGCGCGCCGCCCTGCGCGTCGAGCAACTCCGTCATCTCCTCGGGCCGCGTGCGGACGGTCGGGGTCAGGATGACGAGCTGCGTATAGTCGTCATATTGCGGCGGCTCGACCCGCCGCCGCAGTTCGACGTCGGCGCCTGCGCGCTCGAGCAGATCGACGATACCGGCATAGCCCGGTGCGGCCTTTGACAGCGCATGAGCACCGCCGTCCTTGCCGCTCGAAAGCTGTGGGCCGAGCGCGATCAACGCCCAGAGCGCGATGAAGGCGATGATGCCGATGCCGATCACGCCGCCGATCAGGCGCGGGTTGAAGCCCGCATTGTCGCTGGTGGAAGCGCTCATGCGCGCGCCCAGTTTTTCGGCACGGTCAGCTCGGCATAGGCGGCGCGGCATTGCTGCCACGCGGCGGCATCGATCGACCGTCCGCCGAACAGGCTGATTTCGACGGCGCGGGCGATGCGGCTGAAGGCGCCGCGGGCGACTGCCGGGAGATCCTGCGTCTCGGCGAGGTCGCGTGAGGTCATTGCGGGCCGGACGAGGCCGGGGCGGCGGCCTTCGATATCCTCGACGCTGCGATAGAGCAGCAGGTGGGCGGCCTCGGCAAAGCGCCCCCCGGCGGCAAGCGCGTCGGCCTCTGCCAGCAGTGCGCGTGCCGCCCCGGCTTCGGCCTGGCCGATCATCTCGTCGTCGGCTGCGGGTGTCTTGCGACGAAAACGAATGTCATCGACCCACTGCGCAAAGGCGGGGACGAAATGATAGAGGATGAAAAGCAGCAGCAGAATTGCGCCGATCCATAGCAAGGGTTTCGCAGCAGGCGCACTCCACTGGAAAAAATCGCCAAGCGCCTGGAGCAGCGATTTCAGCCATTCGGGCGTGGGGGGAGAAGGCGGCGGCGGCGGGAAGCTGGTCTGGATCTCGCCACCGGCCATCGTCTGGGCATAGCCCGGATCGATCAGTTCGGGATCGAGGAGCCACCCCTGGCTCGGCGGCTCGGCGACGGCCGAAGCCTGGGCGATCCCCATCGACATCATATTGAAAATATAGCCCTGTCCCGCTCCGTCATCGCGACAAGTGGTAGCGCGAGGCGCCGCGCCAAGGCAAGAGATGCTTGCGCGGCATGATGTGCCGTTCTAGCGCGCAGCAAAATCGGCCGATGGTTGCAAGCGTAACCGGTGGCGATGAACAGGAGGTCGGGAGTGGACGCGGCACAGGCGGTACATGAAAAATTCCTTGCGGCACTGGCACAGGGGGTGTTGCCCGATCGCGGCGATGCGCCCGATCCGGCGGCGATCGGCCTGTCGCGCGCCGACGCGACCGATATTTTCCTGTCGCAACTGACCAGCCGCCAGATGGACCGGTTGTCGCGCCATCTGCAGGCGCGCGGCGAGGGTTTTTATACGATCGGATCGTCGGGGCATGAGGGCAATGCCGCGGTTGCCGCGGCGCTGCGCGTCACCGACATGGCGTTTCTGCACTATCGCTCGAACGCCTTTCAGCTCCACCGCGCGCGGCAGGTGCCCGGACAGACGCCGACGTGGGACATGCTGCTGAGTTTCGCCGCGTCGAGTGATGACCCGATTTCGGGCGGACGGCACAAGGTGATCGGATCGAAGCCGCTCAATATCCCGCCGCAAACCTCGACGATCGCTTCGCATCTGCCGAAGGCGGTCGGTGCGGCTTTCTCGATCGGGATTGCGCGGCGACTGGGCCGGACCGGGCTGCCGCTTCCCGACGATGCGGTGGTGCTGACAAGCTTTGGCGATGCGTCGGCGAATCACTCGACCGCGCAGGGCGCGTTCAACACCGCCGGCTGGGCGGCGTTTCAGGGATCGCCGATGCCGCTGATCTTCCTGTGCGAAGACAATGGCATCGGCATTTCGACCCGCACCCCGACGGGGTGGATCGAGGCGCAGTTCCGCCACCGCGCGGGGCTGCACTATATCCGGTGCGACGGCACCGACCTCGCCTCGGCCTATGCCGGGGCATGCGAAGCCGCCGACTATGCGCGCCGCTATCGCAAGCCGGTGTTTCTCCACATGGCGACGGTGCGGCTTTATGGTCACGCCGGGTCCGATGTGCAGGGTGCCTATCTCCCCAAAGCCTTGATCGAGGCCGACGAGGCGCGCGACCCGTTGCTCGCCGGCGCGGCGCTGATGGCGCAGCAGGGCTGGATGACCCCCGCCGAAATCGCCGAAACCTATGAAGATATAGGCGCAACTCTGGCGCGGCAGGCCGAGGCCGCAATCCTTCGTCCGAAAATCACAACCCCGGCCGAGGTAATGGAAAGCCTGATCCCGCCGAAGCGCGAGGTCGTTCGCGCGAATACCCCCTCGGCCGAGGATCGCAAAACGATGTTCGGCAGCGACGCCGGCGCGATGGACAAGCCGCAGCATATGGCACGGCTGCTCTCCTGGGCGCTCGCCGACCTGATGCTTGCCTATCCCGAAATCGTCATCGCGGGTGAGGATGTCGGGCCCAAGGGCGGGGTCTATAATGTCACCGCGAAACTCCACCAGCGTTTCGGATCGGCGCGCGTCGTCAATACCTTGCTCGACGAACAGGCGATCCTCGGGCTCGCGATCGGCATGGCGCATAATGATTTCCTGCCGATGCCCGAAATCCAGTTCCTCGCCTATGTCCATAATGCCGAGGACCAGATCCGCGGCGAGGCGGCGACGCTCAGTTTCTTCTCCGACGGCCAATATACCAACCCGATGGTGCTCCGCATCGCCGGGCTCGGCTATCAAAAGGGCTTCGGCGGGCATTTCCACAACGACAACAGCCTCGCGGTCTTCCGCGATATTCCGGGGGTGATTCTCGCGGTGCCGTCGAACGGGCGCGATGCGGTGCACATGCTCCGCGAATGCGTACGCCTCGCGCGCGAAGAGCAGCGGGTGGTCGTCTTTGTCGAACCAATCGCGCTCTATATGACCCGCGACCTCCACGAAGAGGGCGACGGCCTGTGGACGAGCATTTACGAAGCCCCGGGTGCAGGCGCACCGATCCGCCTCGGCGAAGTCGGGGTGCATGGCGACGGCAGCGACCTGGCCATCGTCACCTACGGCAATGGATATTATCTCTCGCGTCAGGCCGAAAAGATTCTGGCGGGCGAAGGCGTGAAAGCGCGGGTAATCGACCTGCGCTGGCTGGGGCCGGTCGACGCCGATGCGCTGGTCGCGGCGGTTGGCGATGCGAAACGCATCCTGATCGTTGACGAATGCCGCATCACCGGGTCGCAGAGCGAGGCGTTGATGGCGCTGTTCGTCGAACGCACGCCCGAAAAGAAGCTCGCGCGCATTGCCGCGGACGACAGCTTCATCCCGCTCGGCCGTGCGGCAACCCTGACCATGCCGAGCCGTGATTCGATCATTGTGGCCGCGAAGGAGCTTCTCGCATGAGCGCGCGCAAGACCGCCCTCGTCGTCGCGCCGGGGCGCGGAACCTATGGCAAGGGCGAGCTCGGCAGCATCGCGCGATTGCACGGGCAGCGCTTCGGCGAACTGATCGCGAACTTCGACGCGCAGCGCCGCGAACGCGGCCAGCCGACGGTCAGCGAACTCGACGGTGCCGACCGCTTCAGCGTTGCGACCCACATGCGCGGCGATGTCGCGGCGCCGCTGATCTACACGGCGACGATCCTCGATTTCCTCAGCATCGACCGCGAGGCATTCGACATTGTCGCCGCCCTCGGCAATTCGATGGGCTGGTATAGCGCGCTCGCTTGCGGCGGCGCGGTGTCGGTCGAGGACGGCTTTCGCATCAGCAATGCGATGGGGATGAACAGCCAGACGCACGGTCCTGGCGGGCAGATCTTGCTGCAGGTGGTCGACGAGGATTGGCGGCCGGTGCCCGGCCTGCGCGAAACGCTGTCCGCGCTTGTTGCCGATATCGCTGCGCGGCCCGGCCATGCGCTCGCGCTCTCGATCGACCTTGCCGGCATGCTCGTGCTTGCGGGCAATGAGGAAGGGCTTGCCGCCTTGCTCGCCGAAGCGCCGCCGACCCCCGGCCGCGATCCGTTGCGTCTTGCGGGACACGGTCCCTTCCACACGCCGCTGATGTTCGGCAGTTCGGACAAGGCGAAGGCCGAATTGCCGGCCTCGCTGTTCGGCCGCCCGGCGCTGCCGCTGGTCGACGGGCGTGGCCATATCTGGCGCCGCCTGTCGAGCGAGCCGGCCGCGCTTTGGGACTACAGCTTCGGCCACCAGATCCTCGCGCCCTATGACTTCGCCCGCTCGGTGCAGGTCGCTGTGAAGGAATATGCGCCCGACGTGATCATCCTGCCCGGCCCCGGCGACACGCTGGGCGGCGCGATCGCGCAATCGCTGATCGGCATCGGCTGGCAGGGGATTGCGAACAAGGCCGACTTCATGGCGCGGCAAGCGGAGGATCCGGTCCTGCTCTCGATGGGCCGTGCCGGGCAACGCGAGCATGTCGTGAAAGGCTGATCGCGCCAGCCGGAGCGGGAAAGCCCGCGCCACCGCCGGTGGCGCACGGGGCTATTCGGCTTCGGTGCTGACGCCCAGTGCGGGGATGCCGATCGAGCGCCGGCCGCCGAAATCGGAGCGCACGACGATTGCGCCCTGCTTTTCCATATATTCGAGCAGGCGCCGGACGCGGCCCGACGAGCTGGTGCCATAGGCGCGCGCGAGCGCGTCGTCGTCGGGGCAGGCGCTCCCCTCCATCGCCGCGCGCGCGATCAGGGTGAAGGGCGCGAGCATGTCGTCGGGAAGCCGCCCGGCGGCGCCGATCAGTTCCTGCCACTCGGGCTGGGCCGGCTCGAAGATGCCGCCCTTGGCGAACGCGAAGCGGCGGCGAAACTGGGTGAGGTCGAGCGGGACGCGGGCGAGCCGCTGCATCCGGCAACGCACCGAGAAATCCTGATAGAGGAAGGATTCGGGGTGAAAGGCGTTGCCCGGATCGGCGAGCATATCCTCGAGCACCGTGATGATCGCGCCATCGACGTCGGGCATATCGATTTCGGGCGCGTCGGCGTCGTTGTCGCTCGCGCTGCCGTCGTCATGGTCCGTCGCGGCCTGCTCGGCAAAGCGGCGGATCAGTTCATCGGGCGCGACCGGCGCCGGTGCGGGCGGCGGGGGCGGCTTCACCTGCGTTTCCAGCTCGGCGAACAGCATTGTGCGCATGTCCTGCGGCTCGGCCTCGGGCATCGGCATCAGCCCGTGGGTCCCCATCCGCGTCGCCGTCCGCGTCGCACCGATCTTGACCGATATCGGCCGGCGCGAAATCGCGGGGCCAAGGCCAAGGAAGGATCCGCGCTCCAGCTCGCGGATCTGTTCGGCCTGCCGCCGCTCCATGCCGAGCAGGTCGGCGGCGCGCGCCATGTCGATGTCGAGGAAGGTGCGGCCCATCAGGAAGTTGCTCGCCTCGGCGGCGACATTCTTGGCGAGCTTGGCGAGCCGCTGGGTGGCGATCACCCCTGCGAGTCCGCGCTTGCGCCCGCGGCACATCAAATTGGTCATCGCGCTCAGGCTGGCGCGGCGCACGGCGTCTGACACGTCGCCAGACGCGCTCGGCGCGAACATCTGTGCCTCATCGACGACGACCAGCGCGGGGAACCAATATTCGCGTGGCGCATCGAACAGCGCGTTGAGGAAAACCGCGGCGCAGCCCATCTGCGCCTCGATATCGAGCGTGTCGAGGCTGAGGACGACCGAGGCGCGATGCTCGCGGATGCGCGCGCCCATCGCTGCAATCTCGCGCTCATTATAGTCGCCGGCATTGACGACGACATGGCTGTAGGTGTCGGCGAGGGTCACGAAATCGCCCTCGGGATCGATCACGACCTGTTGGACCAGCTCGGCGCTTTCCTCGAGCAGGCGGCGGAGAAGATGCGACTTTCCCGAACCCGAATTGCCCTGGACGAGCAGGCGTGTTGCGAGCAATTCCTGCACGTTGATATGGACGGCCCTGCCCGCTCCTTCGGTTCCGATTTCGATGCTGCTGTCCACGCACCTGCCCCTACCGGGACGCCGTTGGCTTGACAACGGCGAAGGCCAAAGCGGGGTGTCCGATCAGGCTGGCGGGAGCACTTCGCGCCAGTCGTCGCTATGGCTGACCATGCCTTCGAAGGTGAAGAGATCGGCGTTGCGATAACCCTTTTCGGGGGCTTCGTTGCCCGCATCCTTCGCCTGCGCGAGCATGATCTTGCGGAATTCGAAGATCGCACGGTCGCTCGATCCCAGCTTGTCGTGGCTGCGGTCGGCGATCGGGCCCATCGATTCCCACATCGCCATATCCTGCGTCGGAATGCCCTTGATGCCGGTGAAGTCGCCGGCCTTCATCGCCGCGCGGTCTTGCTGATAGTCGTTTTCGGCGTTGCGATATTTGCGGAAGGTGACCGGATCGATGTCGACCCCCGGGGTGGCGTCGCAGAATTGCCGCCACGCTTCGGTCGAGATGCCCTTCGTCTCGTGCCAGGCGATCCAGTAGAACATACAGTTCACATCGTCGATCGGGACCAGCATCTGGATCAGGCGATAGCGATCGGTCGGCGGAATCATCACGGTGAAGGGCGCGGCGAACAGCGTCGTGCGGACATAATCCTGCTTGTCGGCGTCGGCGATCGGGGTGCGAATCGCGGCATAGCGAAACCCATAGGGGGTGCGTTCGACCTGCAATCGCGGCGATTTGTCGGCCGATGGGCGCAGCCACTGGCTGTCGGTCGCGGTCGAGCCCGACACGTCGGTCGCGGTCGGCATGTTCGACGAATGAAGGCTGCTGCTGTGCGCCGAATCGATCGACCCTTCCAACACCTGCGCCCAGTTGCACGCGGCGTGCATCTTGACGATCGCGATCCTGTCGTCGGGGGCCTTGGTCCACACCGGGGGATCGAAGGGCGCGGGATTTTCGGGATCGCCCATCCACGCCCAGATGAAGCCGCCGGCCTCGCGCGCCGGATACGCACGGGTGCGCATCGATTCGCGCAGCTTGGCCTCGACGGGTTCGGACGACATGTCGACCGCCTGGCCGTTCACGTCGAATTTCCAGCCATGATAGAGGCAGCGCAGCCCGCATTCCTCGTTTCGGCCGAACACCAGCGAGGCGCGGCGGTGCGGGCATTGTTCGTCGAGGACGCCGACGCGGCCCTCGGTGTCGCGAAACACCACCATATCCTCGCCCAGCAGGCGGGCGCGGCGCGGCGGGCCGTCGCGCTCGGCAACTTCCTCGCTCATGCACACGGGCATCCAGTGGCGGCGCATCACTTTGCCCATCGGGGCATCGCCTTCGACGCGGCAGAGGAGGTCATTTTGCTGAGGAGTCATCGTCTTTCCCGAATGTGGCGAAGTCGCCGTGATGTCTGTGTTGAAAATACTTCTATATAGAAGTAATTTGCTTTTCAAGAGGGCGGGCGTTAGATGGGCGCATAAGGGTTTCGGGAGCGGCGGATGACGGTGCGATTGGCAGTGCTGGGATTGGGGCGCGGCGCCGTGCTGACGGTGCCGGCGTTCGCTGCGCATCCGCGGATCGAGCTGGTCGCGGGATGCGATCCCAATGCCGATGCGCGCGCGGGCTTCGGGCTGCCCGCTTGTGCCAGCGCCGAAGAGTTGTTCGCGCATGGGGGCGATTTCGACGCCGTCTACATCGCCTCGCCGCACGAATTTCATGCGCGCCACGCGATCATGGCGGCCGGGGCGGGCAAGCATGTGCTCGTTGAAAAGCCGATGGCGGTGACGCTCGCCGAGGCGGCGGCGATGGTCGCGGCGGCGGAGGCTGCGGGAACGGTGCTGATGGTCGGGCCGAGCCATGGCTATGATCCGCCGGTCGCGCTCGCCGCAGACCTTATCGCGTCGGGCGAGACGGGTGCGGTGCGGTTAATCCACGCCGCGAACTTCACCGATTTCCTCTATCGCCCGCGCCGCCCGGCCGAACTCGACACCGCACAGGGCGGCGGTGTGGTGCTAAGCCAGGCGACGCACCAGATCGACATGATCCGCCGCCTCGCAGGGAGTCCCGTCGCGTCGGTCCGCGCATGGACCGGCGGCTGGGACGCACGCGCGGCCGAGGGCGCGTTCACCGCGCTGCTGAGCTTTGAAAATGGCGCAGCGGCGAACCTCACCTATTCGGGCTATGCGCGCTACGACAGCGACGCGCTGGCAGGTTGGGCGGGCGAGCTGGGCGGCGTCAAAGACCCCGCAGCCCATGGTCGCGCGCGCGCGGTGCTGGCGGGAGCCGACGAACAGACGGCGAAAGCCGCGCGGACCTTTGCCGCCGGCAATCCGGGCAGCTTCGCAGTGAGCCACCACGAACGCTTCGGGACCCTTGTCGCGCTATGCGAAAAGGCCGATCTCGAACTGACCCCGCAGGGGGTGAATATTCACGGCGATAACGGGATGCGCAGCATCGCCGCGCCCTTGCCGCCGGTGCAGCGCGCCGATGTCGCCGATGCCTTTGCCCGCGCCATCCTCGATGGCGATCCGCCCCTGTTCGACGGGCGCTGGGGGCTGGGCAGCCTCGCGGTGTGCCACGCGATCCTGCGCTCGGCGCGCGAGGGCTGCGACATTGCGCCTTCCGATCTTCTTCCTTCCTCGCACTGAAAGACACGCATGACCCGCCTCCCCATTTCGCTCGCCTGCTGGAATTATGACCGCACCCAGGCGCTTGCCGACGGCAGCATCCGGCCCGACGGCATCGACCTCAATTTCCAGACGCTCGAGGTCGAGGAGACCTTCTTTCGCATGCTGCGGCACCGCGAATTCGACGCCGCCGAAATGTCGATGTCTTCCTATTGCGTCACGCTGTCGCGCCCTGACCCGGCGTTCATCGCGATCCCGGTCTTTCCGTCGCGGCTGTTCCGCCACAGCTGCATTTTTGTCTCGGCGAAGAGCGGGATCGAAACCCCCGCCGACCTCGTCGGCAAGCGCATCGGCGTCCCCGAATATCAGATGACCGCGCCGGTCTGGATCCGCGGCATCCTCGCCGACGAATATGGCGTCGATCCGGCGAGCGTCACTTATTATACCGGCGGCGAGGAGCAGCCGGGGCGCGACGAGAAGCTGAAACTCACCCTGCCCGAGAAATTCAAACTCCAGCCGATCGGTCCCGACCAGACGCTGTCGCGGATGCTCGCTGACGGTGAGATCGACGCGCTGCACACGGCGCGTACGCCCAGCACCTTCTACAGCGAGCCCGACAAGGTGCGGCGCCTGTTCACCGATTTCGTGCCCGTCGAGCAGGATTATTATCGCCGCACCGGCATCTTCCCGATCATGCACGTCGTCGCGATCCACCGCGAAATCTATGAAAAGAACCGCTGGATCGCGCGCTCGCTGCAAAAGGCGTTCGAGGCGGCCCAAGCGAAGGTTTACGAGGAACTGCTCGTCACCGCGTCGCTGAAGACGATGCTGCCGTGGCAGATCGCGGCGGTCGAACAGGCGGTGAGCTTGCTCGGGCGCGACTGGTGGCCCTATGGCTTTGGTCCGAATCGCGCGGTGATCGACACCTTCCTGCGCTATCATCACGAGCAGGGCCTGTCGTCGCGGCGCCTGCAGCCCGAAGAGCTTTTTGCCGAGGAATGTTTTGAAGCCTTCAAAATCTGAATCGGGTCAGCCCAGCTTCGGCTTTGCCATCCGCCGCGCGCACCGTGCCTTCGACCGCGCGCTGCAGCGGCGGCTGGCGCCGCACGGCATCGCGACGGGTTACTGGTATTATCTGCGCGCGCTGTGGGACGAGGACGGGCTGACCCAGAAACAGCTCTCCGACCGTACCGGGGTCGCCGAAAATACGACTGCGGCGATGATCGCGGCGATGATGAAGGACGGGCTCGTCACGCGCACCCGCGCGGCCGACGACAAGCGCAAATGGCGGATTGCGCTGACCCCGCATGCCATAGCGCTGCGGGCCGAGCTTTTTCCCTATGTCGCCGACGTCAACGGTCGCGCGGCGGCGGGGATCAGCGCAAAGGAGCAGGCGCTGTTCCTTGATGTGATAGAACGAATGACGGGCAATCTGGCGCAGGACGAGACCGGCCACTGAGCTGGGGGCCGGAAAGTCGGGGAAGCTCCGGCTTTCCGGCAACAGCCTCAGGCAGGCTGGTTGTACATTTCGGTCGGGCCGGGATATTCGCGCCCATCGTCGAGGCCGGGGCCGATTTCGCGGTCCGACAGGGCGTTGACCATCTTGTTCAGTCGCATCACGGTCGCGCGATGCTTCGGATCGTTCGCGAGGTTGACGAGCTCGGTCGGATCGGCGTGGGTGTCGTAAAGCTCGAGGTCGTTGAGCCCGCTCAGCGTCTTCCAGTCCTTCGGCATATGGTGATGCGCCGGGGCGAAATAGCGCGCGAATTTCCAGCGCCCGTCGTGGACGCCGCGGTGCAGCCGCCGCTTCGAAAGGTCATAGATTTTGCTGTAGTCGGGGATATTCTCGCCCGGCGGGCGCGGGCCGACGGTCCGCTTCGACGCGGGCTCCCACATATGCGCGACGGCATAGTTGAAGAAATGGCCGCGCTTGTCGCGTTCGGTCGGCGCGGCGGGCGACGATAGCAGGCCCGACACATCGACCCCGGGAAGCCCCGGGAAACGGCTGGCTGCATCGGCGGCGGACAGGCCCGCGAGCGACATCAGCGTCGGCGCGATGTCGATCGCGCCCATCAGCCCCTTGGTCGTGCGCCCGCCCGCGAAGTCGGGGTGCGCGATGATCATCGGGATATTGGTTTCCTCGCGGTACATCGTCCCGGCCTTTTGCCGCATGCGATGCGCCCCGGCGCGTTCGCCATGGTCGCTGGTGTAGATGATGATCGTGTTGTCGATCTGCCCGCTTTCCTTGAGCGCCCAGAGCAATTGGGCGAGGCGGCGGTCGACGTCGCGCAGGCAGTTGTAATAGTAATTATTAAAGCGGTGCCACGACGCCTCGTCCTCGTGCGGGATCGGGCCATAGAAAAGATCGTTCAGGCGGACGATCGCGCTATGCGCCTCGGGCTTGGTGCTGAGGTCGTCCTTGTAGAAGCTTTCGGGGAGGTCGAACTTGTTGTCGACCTCGTAAATCGGGTCGCCGGGCTCGCGGCGCAGCGGACCGAGGATGTCGGGATGGGTGCGATGCTTCGCCTGCTCGCCCGTCGCATCATAGAACATGATGTCGTGCGGGTTGATCAGGCCGACGACCATGAACCATGGCTTGCCGCCCGCCTTGTCGCGGCGCACGAAATCGAAAATGCTGCGCGACGCATCGCCCGCGACATACATGTCGGCGCGGTATCCGTCCCAGGTCAGTCCCAACTCTTCGCCGTCGAAGCCATAATCGTGAAAGCCGTATTTCTCCATGGCGTTTTCGGTGCTGGGATAGATGCCGCCGGGGACGCGCGGCCAGTTGCGTTCATAGTTCATGCGGCTGAGGTGCCACTTGCCCTTGTAGCTGGTGTAATATCCCGCCGCTTGCATCATGTGGCCGAGCGTCGGCATGTCGTCGGCCATCACCGGATTGGGGGCGTTGTCGCTGTTGAGGAACAGCCCGGTCTGCTGGGTGTGATGCCCCGCGAAGATCGTCGAGCGCGACGGCGTGCAGGGCGTCGTGTGAACATGGTAATTTTCGACCAGCATCCCGCGCTCCATCAGTTCGCGGTGCGCGGGCAGTTTTTCGAGCAGGCCCTTGGGATAGCTGGCGACGCCCTGTTCCTGATCGGTGACGATCATCAGCACATTGAGCTTCTTGCCGTTCTTCGCATAGGTCGGCAGCGCAAGGCCGGCGGCCGCCAGCGCCCCCATGCCCCCGACGAACGTCCGGCGATTTACGTCCCAAGCCATCCCTTATTCTCCCAATATCCTTTGACGCGATCGCCCCGCGGTACAGCATCGCTGCGCCGCGGGGCCCTGATCGTCAGAATTTCACCGCAAAGTCGACGCCGAATTCGCGCGGCGGCTGGTAAAATTGCGAGATCGGGGTCGCGCCGGCGTTGGTCGCGCCCGAAATCACCTCCTGATCGGTGAGGTTCGAACCATAGAGGGTGACCTTCCACTTGTCGTCCTGACCCGCGACCGCGATGCTCGCGTTGAGCAGCACGACTTCGTCGCGGTAATAGCCAGGAAGATTGCTGCGGCCCCAGGTGTTGAAGCGCGCCGAATAACGCGCGTCGCTGTGCAGCTTGATCTCGCCGAAGCTGACCGGGATCGCATAGTCGACCGACAGACTGCCGCTCCACTTCGGCGCATTGGCCAGGTCGAGGCCCGACGAATCGGTCGGGACCGCGAAGGTGCCGTTGGGCACGCCGTTGATCAGGATCGGAGTAGCGGGGCCGCACTGGCCGACTTCGGGTGCGCCGTTGGTGAAGACGCCGTTCGTGTCGGCGCAAAAGTCGGTGTAGCGCGCGTGGAGATAGGCGACGTTGGCGCCGATGGTCAGCCCGTCCATCGGCCGCAGCAGGCTTTCAACCTCAAAGCCGTAGATTTTGGCTGCTGCGACATTGGTGGTGATATTTTCGGCGCGCAGCGCACCCATCTTGGTCACCGAGCTTTGCAGGTCGCGGTAATTGTTGACGAAGCCCGCGACGTTGAGGCGCAGCAGCCGGTCGAACAGGTCGGTCTTGGCGCCGACTTCAAACGCGTTGACGCGCTCGGGGTTATACGGGCCGACATTCTCGGGAATGGTGCCGCGCGAGTTATAGCCGCCGGCCTTATAGCCCTGCGAATAATTGGCGTAGAGCATGACGGCGGGCGAGAAGCGATATTCGGCGGTCAGACGCGGAGTAAATTCGGCCCACGACGCCTCAAGGTGTGTGGCGAACGACGAAGTCTGATTGTTGTTGACGAACACTTGCGTCGCAATGTCGTACTTCTTGCGGTCGTGGCTGTAACGACCGCCGAGCGACAGCGTCAGCCCTTCCACGGGATGCGCGTTGACCAGCGCGAACATCGCATAGCTTTCGGTATTCTGGTGGAGCTGTGCCAGCGTCTTCGTGGTCGGCGTCGCGAGCACAGTGTTGAACTGGCGCCATTTGTCGGTTTGATAATAGAGGCCGACGACGAAATCGACCGGCTCGCCTGTGGGCGACACATAGCGCAGCTCGCCGCTCTTCGATTCGCCCTTGAAGTCGCGGGTGACGTCGAGCTGCGGTGCCGGGGTGATCAGCCCGTCAAAGTCGCCGCGGGTCAGATAGGTGAGGTGGCGATAGCCGAGCACCGAGGTGATGGTGCCATAACCGACGTCGAGGTTCGAGGTCCACGACCCGCCATAGGTTTCGGTATTGGCGATGGGGTCGAACAGCACCGCCGATTTGCGGACATCGGTCTTCACCTCATTGGGCAGCAGGTCCCAATTGGGATCGCCATTGTCGAGGACGTGCGGCGCGGGGCCGGTCGTCTTCTGCTTCAGCCAGTCGGCGACGATCGTCGTGTCGAACGCGCCGCCGGCGTCATAGGCGAGCGCGCCGCGCACCGATTTGACGTTGCTGCCGTTCAGGCGATTGCCCGTGATGACGTTGCGGCTGTAGCCGTCATAGTCGCGGAAATTGACCGCGACCTTGGCTGACAGTGCGCCGTCGGCAAAATTGCCGGTGTTGACCTTGCCGCGAAACTGCTTGAGCCCGAACGAACCGATAGTCAGGCGCGCCTCGGCGCCGAAATCGTCGGTCGGGCGGGCGGTGATGACGTTGAGCGTCCCGGCGAGATTGTTCTTGCCGAACAACACGCCCTGCGGGCCCTTGAGCACTTCGACGCGTTCGACGTCGAACAGGTCGAGCATCGTGCTGGAGACGAAGGGGATATAGACGCCGTCGATGATCGTGCTGACCTTGGGGTCGGCGTTGGGATCGGGATCCGCTGTGCTCATGCCGCGGATCGAGATCATGGGCACGTTGGCGACAAGGCCTTGCGTCTGGAGGACGACATTGGGTGCGAGGCCGTTGAGGCTGGTGATGTTGGTGCTGCCGCTGCCTTCGACCATTTCGGCGTTGAACGCCGAAATCGCGATGGGGACATTCTGGACGCTCTCGGACCGGCGCTGGGCGGTCACGAGAATCTCGCCATAGCTGTTGTCGGCGCCCGACGCCGTTTCACCGGATGTCGCCTGGTCGGTTTGTGCGTCGCTGGTTTGCGCCTGAACGGGCATTGCGGCGAGCGCCGCCACCGCTGTCGAAATGAACAGAAAACCGGTCTTCATAAAGTCCTCCCACTTTGCAGCCGGACGCTCCTGCCTTCCGCACACGTCACCGCGGCGGAAATGCGGCCTGCACATCCGGCATCTTCAATTTGTCGGAACGGGAGCGGTGTCGGCCGTGGCCCTTTTTTCCGTCGGCGCAGGACATCTGTCGTGTCCCTGTCTTGCACCGTCGGTTGCGTCGCTATCCTTCGTTCCGCCCCCGCTGTAGCAGAAGCGAATAATACTTCAAGTGCTAAGCATTATGGTGCGGGCCCGACAGAAATCCCAGCAAATCCGCTTGCCGGAGTGGGGTGTTTCGGGTTATAGGTTAGTTATCTAAGTATTATGTCGGCGCCCTCGGGCGAGCGGCGAGGCCAGGGCCGGGGGATATGGTTGCGTGAGAATCAAGGGTGATTTGCGATGGAAGCGCGGCGGATGAAAGCGTCGCCGCCGCGCACATTATACGACAGGATATGGGACGCTCACGCCGTCGCCGAAGATGATGGCGAGACCCTGCTCTATATCGACCTCCATTTGCTGCACGAGGTCACGTCGCCGCAGGCTTTCGCCGCGCTTGCTGCAGCGAGGCGGCCGGTGCGACGTCCGGCGCTGGCGTTGGCGCTGTGCGATCATAATGTGCCGACCGAGGGGCAGGCGGCTGGCCCGGCAGGGGTTGCGGACGAGCAGGCGCGGGCACAGATCGAGATGCTCGCGGTCAATACCGCGCGCTTCGGGATCGAGAATTTTCCGATGGGCGACCCGCGCGGCGGGATCGTCCATGTCGTCGGGCCCGAACAGGGGCGCTCGCAGCCCGGGATGACGATCGTCTGCGGCGACAGCCACACCTCGACCCACGGCGCTTTCGGGGCGCTGGCGTTCGGCATCGGCACATCGGAGGTCGAACATGTGCTGGCGACGCAGACGATCCGTCAGCGTCGGTCGCGCAACATGCGGGTGGTGGTCGACGGCGAACTGGCGCCGCATGTCCATTCCAAGGATCTGGCGCTGCATCTGTTGCGTACGCTCGGCGTCGACGGGGCGACGGGGCATGTCATCGAATATGCGGGCGCGGCGATCCGTGCACTATCGATGGAGGCGCGCATGACGCTGTGCAACCTCAGCATCGAAATGGGCGCACGCGCTGGGCTGGTCGCGCCCGACGATATCAGCTTCGCCTATCTGAAAGGCCGTCCGGCGGCGCCAGCGGGGCGCGATTGGGACGACGCCGTCGCGCGCTGGCGTATGCTGGCGACCGATGCGGACGCGAGCTTCGACCGCGAAGTGCGCATCGATGCCGCCGACGTTGGGCCGATGGTCAGTTGGGGCACCAATCCGTCGCAAGTGATCGGTATCGGCGAGCGCATCCCCGACCCCGCTGCGATGGTCGACAGCGACGAACGGGCCACCGCCGAGCGCGCGCTGGCCTATATGGATCTGGCGCCCGGCGCGGCGATCGCCGGGCAGCGGCTCGACCGGGTTTTCATCGGCAGTTGCACCAACAGCCGGATCGAGGACTTGCGTGTTGTCGCCGGTATCGCGCGCGGCCGCCGCGTGGCGCCACATATCCGCGCGATGATTGTGCCGGGATCGGGGCTGGTGAAGCGGCAGGCCGAGGCCGAGGGGATCGACACGATCCTGCGCGACGCCGGGTTCGACTGGCGCGAACCTGGATGCTCGATGTGCGTCGGAATGAACGCCGATCGGCTCGCGCCCGGCGAGCGTTGCGCCGCGACGTCGAACCGGAATTTCGAAAATCGGCAGGGCCGGGGCGGGCGGACGCATTTGATGAGTCCTGCCCTCGCCGCTGCGAGCGCGATTGCGGGGAGCATCGCCGATCCGCGCATGCTGGACTAGGCGGTGTTCTCGAATCGCGAAATCGCCGCTGCATGGCGCAGCGTCCGGTCGATATCGTCGAGCCCTTCGATCAGGATGCGACGGTCGGCGGCATCGACGTCGAACGCGATCGTTTCGCCCGACGCGAGGGTGATGTGCTGCGCCTCAAGGTCTATCGTGATCGGCGCATATTGAGATAGCGCGCTTTCCTCGCGCAGATGCGCACAGGCCTCGTCGGCCAGACGGATCAGCAGCAGGCCGTTCTTGCGCGCATTGTTCGAGAAAATATCGCCGAAGCTGGACGCGATGACGCAGCGAATGCCAAAGCCGACGAGCGCCCACACCGCATGCTCGCGCGATGAGCCGCAGCCGAAATTCCGATCTGCGACCAGTATCTGCGCGTGCCGGCAGGGGCCACGATTGAGGATGAAATCGCCCTGTTCGCTGCCGTCGGCGGCAAAGCGCAGCTCCTGAAACAGATGGTCACCCAGACCGTCACGGGTCAGCGCTTTCATGAAACGCGCGGGGATAATCATGTCGGTGTCGACATTGGTCAGCGGCAGGGGTGCCGCAACGGCCGACAGCCGGGTGAATTTTTCCATAGCTTTGCCTCAATAACTTAGTATTCTAAGCATAGGCTATTCGCAGCGTTGTGCAATGAGATTGGCGTGACGGGTGGTTGCCGGGGGTGGCCTGCGGTCGATCGACGCGGCCATCGAAGCATATTGCCGCCCAAATCTTCGGAGCCTAAGGTTCAATAGGCAACGACCAAGTTTGTGGACGGAAACGGCCGAAGGGGAAACATGTTGGCCAAGAAAAACCAAGCCTATCGGCATCCTGCCGAATATTACACCGATCTGGAAAACAGTATCGGCTACCTCTCCCGCATCGTTTTCCGGTCTTTTTCACGGTTGCTCGAACGCGGAACACTGACCCATGATGTGTCGGCGGGCCAATGGCGCTTTCTGCGGCAGTTGTGGCGCGAAGACGGCATTACCCAGCGCGAGCTGAGCGAGCGGGTCGGGATGCGTGAGCCGACGACGGTCGTCGCGCTGAAGGGGCTGGAAAAGGCCGGGCTGATCACGCGGACAAAAACCGACGAGGACCGGCGCAAGACCTTCATCTACCTGACGCCCTATGCCAAGCGGCTGGAGCTTGTTCTCGCGCCGATGAATGCCGAGGTTCACGAGATTGCGACCCAGGGCATGACCGATGCAGAGGTCGAGCAGCTGCAGTTGTTGTTGCGCCGCGTGATCGACAATCTGTCGGACGAAACGCGCAAGCTGTCGGTCCTGTCGGACATCAAGGCCTGATCGCGCCGCGCGCATCTGTCAGCAAGGGAGTTGCCCACCGGACGGAAAATAGGTTAGCATGCTAATTATTTTACTCCGGGAGGGACAATGACCAAGATTGCGGTAATCGTCGGCAGCACGCGCGACGGTTCGTTCAACAAAATGCTGGGTGAGCTCGCCGTTGCGAGCCTTGCAGCGCAGGGGGCCGACGTCACCCGGGTCGATCTATCGACCTTTGACCTGCCGCTCTACTCGGCCGCGCTCGAGGCTGGTGCCTTTCCGCCCGATGCGTTGCGGCTGAAGACGCTTTTTGCCGGGCAGGCCGGGCTATTGTTCGTGTCGCCCGAATATAATGGCTCGCTGCCCCCGCTGCTCAAAAATGCGATCGACTGGGCCTCGCGCCCCACCGGCGACGAGGGGCTGGTCGCACTGACCGCCTATCGCGGCAAGGCGGCGGCGGTCATGTCGGCGTCGCTCAGCCCCTTTGGCGGGCTGCGCGGGCTCGCACATTTGCGCCAGATCTTGTCGACCATCCAGATGCTGGTGATCCCCGAACAGGTCGTCATCCCCGCGGCACATGCCGCGTTCGATGAGGCGGGTGCGCTCAGGGATGCGTTGCCCGCGTCGCTGGTCGACATGACCACGGCGCGCCTGATTGCGGTTGCGAAGGCGCTCGCGGCCTAGGCGCTGCGTTGCCGCGACACAGGGGCGGCAGGTTCGATATTGCCGCCCCAATCGGCGTCGAGTGCGGCGAGCAGTGCGTCGAACTGCGGTTGACCCAGCCGCGCGGCGATCTGGGTTGTCATCGCGTCCATCGCACGCTGTGCGTCGAGGCGCATCCGCGCGCCGAGGTCGGTCAGCGATACGATCATGTGGCGGCGATCCGCTGGATCGGGTTCGAGCCGGACAATCCCCAGCTTTACCATCTGGCCGATCGTGCTGTGGATCGCTTGCCGTGAAACGCCGATGTTGCGGGCGATGTCGGATGGGCGCACGATACCGCTGACGACATTCGTCATCACCATCGACTGCGGCCGGCTGACGTCCGGCCAGCCATGGTCGTGGAGACGCGATTGCAGCCCTTCGTCGAGCCAGCAGAAGCGCTGAAAAAGGGCGATGATCAGCTGGTTGGTACGCATAGGCGGATGTGATGTTTCCCCGTTTGCCGGCGAAGCGCCGACGGTATCACGCTAGAAGAAGGGCTGGGGCGAGGCAAGCAGAGCGGCGTTGCAAAGGCAAAATGCTTAGTATACTATCTTTCATGATCGGGCATCCAAGGGAGAGACGGGGCGCATGGACGGGTTGATGCAGAATGTGCCGCTGACGGTCGACCGGATCATCGACCATGCGGCGAGCTGGCACGGCGCGCGCGAGATTGTGTCGCGCGATGCCGGGGGGCTCATCACCCGGTCGACCTGGGCCGATATCCATGCCGATGCGAAGCGCGTGTCGAATGCGCTCGCCGCCGAAGGAATCGTCCCCGGCGACCGCGTCGCGACGATGGGCTGGAACAGCGGCCGCCATCTCGCCGCCTGGTATGGCGCGGCGGGGTTGGGGGCGGTGCTCCACACGCTCAACCCGCGGCTGTTTCTTGAGCAGATTGCCTATATCGCGAATCATGCCGGCGACCGGCTGCTGATCGCCGACCCGGCAACAGCCGATCTGGTCGAGCAATTGCTGCCGCAGGTTCCGTCGATCGAGAAGGTGATCTTCTTTTGCGACGCCAAGTCGCTGCCCGAAACCAGCTTTGCCGCGACCGCGTTCGACGACTGGATCGCGGGCCAGCCTGCCGAATATGTCTGGGGCGGATTCGACGAGAATAGCGCGTGCGGGCTTTGCTATACGTCGGGGACGACGGGCAATCCGAAGGGCGTGCTCTATTCGCACCGGTCGAATTATATCCACGCGCTGATGACCTTGCAGCGCGACGCGCTCGGCCTGTCGGCGCGCGACACGGTGCTGCTGATCGTGCCCATGTATCACGCCAATGCGTGGGGTGTCGTCTATTCGGCGCCCGCGGTCGGCGCGAAACTCGTCCTGCCCGGCCAGCGGATGGACGGCGAATCCATCTATAATCTGATCGAGGAAGAGCGTGTCACCTACTCGGCCGCGGTGCCGACGGTGTGGCAGATGCTGCTCCAATATATGCAGGACAATGGCAAGCGCTTCACAACGCTCGAGCGCGTCACCATTGGCGGCGCGGCGTGCCCCGAATCGATCGTCCGTACCTTCCGCGACGATTATGGCGTCGATGTCATTCAGGGCTGGGGGATGACCGAAACCTCGCCGCTGGGGACCGTCGCCGTGCCCAATGCGGCCGTCGCGGCGATGCCCGATGATGTGCAAATGGCGTATAAGCTGAAACAGGGCCGATTGCTCTGCGGGCTGGAGATGAAGCTGGTCGACGACGACGGCGCACGCCTGCCCAATGACGGCAAGACCCCGGGGCGGTTGATGATCAAGGGGCCGACGATCGCGAGCGGCTATTACGGCGGCGAAGGCGGCGACGTTCTCGATGCCGAAGGCTTTTTCGACACCGGCGACGTCAGCACGATCGACGCGCAGGGCTATATGCAGATCACCGACCGCGCCAAGGACGTCATCAAATCGGGCGGCGAGTGGATCAGCTCGATCGAGATCGAGAATATCGCATTGGGGCAGGACGCCGTCGCGGTCGCCGCGGTCGTCGGCGTCGCGCATCCCAAATGGGACGAACGCCCGATCCTGCTCTGCCAGCTCAAACCCGGCGCGACCGCCGTGGCCGCCGACCTCATCCGGTATCTCGACGGCAAGATCGCCAAATGGTGGATGCCTGACGATGTGCTGTTCGTCGACGAAATCCCGCTGGGGCCGACGGGCAAGATCGACAAGCGTGCGATCCGCGCCGGGCTCGATGGCTATACGCTGCCTTTCGAGGTCAGCCGCTGAACGAACTATTTCACGACAATCGACAAACAGGAGAGATGATGATGGACCCCAACGGGAACGAAGGACTGGACGCGCAATTTGTCGGGCTGGTGTCGCCGACCGCGCCGCGCATTCAGGCGGGCGGGCATCCGTGCCAGGGCATTTACTGGACGCAATCGGGGACGCGGCCAAAGGTCGCGATCATCGCGACCCATTATAACGTCGATTTTTCCGAACATTATATCGCTCCTTATTTCGCGCGGCAGGGCTTCGGTTTCCTCGGCTGGAACACGCGTTATCGCGGCGTCGAGGATCAGTTCCTGCTCGAACATGCGGTGCTCGACATCGGCGTGGGCATGAAGTGGCTCAAGGAAGTGGCCGGGGTCGAACAGATCGTCATTCTCGGCAATTCGGGCGGCGGCTCGCTGATGGGCGCCTATCAGGCCGAAGCGATCGCGCCGACGCTGACCGACCGGCTGCCGTCGGTTGGGCAGGATGCGCTCGCGCAACTGATCAAGGGCGACCTCTATATCAGCTTCAACGCGCATCAGGGTCGCCCCGAAGTGCTGACCGACTGGATGGACCCGTCGGTGATCGACGAGAATGATCCCACTCTGACCGACCCCGCACTCGATCCGTTCAACCCCGACAATGGCCCGCCCTATTCGGCTGCCTTCATCGAAAAATATCGCGCGGCGCAGCGCGCGCGCAACCAGCGCATCACCGACTGGGCAAAGGCTGAGCTCGTGCGCCTCAACGATGCGGGCATTCCCGACCGCATCTTCCCGATGTTCCGTTGCTGGGGCGATATCCGCTGCGTCGATCCGCTGATCGATCCGTCGGACCGCAAGCCCAACTGGTGCTACCGCGGCGACCCCGCGATCGCCAACCGTACGCCCAGCATCGGCCGCGCGAACACGATCAAGACCTGGCTCAACATGTGGAGCCTCGAAACCTCGCCGTGCCAGGGCGCGCCGCACCTCGCCAAGCAGAACACCCCGGCGCTGGTCGTTCAGGGCACCGCCGACACCGGCGTATTCCCCAGCGATGCGCGCAAGATCTTCGACTTCCTGGGTACCCAGGACAAAAAGCTCGAACTCATCCCCGGCGCGCATTATTTCGAGGACTCGATCGAAGAGCGCCAGACTGCCGCCGATCTCGTCGGCAGCTGGATCCGGGAGAAGCTGTAAATGGGTGAGGCCGACGCCGATATCATCGCAGAATTGCGCGGCGCCGGCCTGATCGGCGAGGGCGATGTCGCCCTCGAGCCGCTGACCGGCGGCGTCTCGTGCGACGTGTGGAAGGTCGAGACGCCGACGGGGCCGATCGTCGTCAAACGGCCGCTGGCGCAATTGCGCGTCGCGGCCGAATGGCTCGCCCCGGTCGAGCGCGGCCAGAGCGAAGTCCGCTGGCTCCGGCGCGCGCGTGGGGTCGACGCACGGCTCGCGCCCGAAGTGCTTGCCGAACTGCCGACCGGTCACGCCTTTGCGATGCGCTTCCTCCCGGGATGCCCGGTGTGGAAGGACGAGTTGGTCGCCGGGCGCGTCGATGCGGGTTTCGCAGCAGCCGTCGGGCGCGGGATCGCCGCTGTCCACGCGGCGACGGCATACAACGACGCCGACCGCGATGCTTTTCCGAACGACGAGATGTTCGGCGCGCTGCGTATCGATCCGTTTCTGCTTTATGTCGCTGAGCATGATGCCGAACTCGCGCCCGCTCTGCGCGCGCTGGCGGGCGATCTCGCGGGGCGCAAGATCGCGCTCGTTCACGGTGATGTCAGCCCCAAGAATATCCTCGTCAGCGCCGATGGTCCGGTCATCCTCGACGCCGAATGCGCGGTCTATGGCGACCCGGCGTTCGACCTCGCTTTCTGCACCACGCATATGCTGCTCAAGGCGGTGTGGCTGGACGACGCGCGCCTGACCGAGGCCGCGACTGCGCTGGTCGCCGCCTATCGCGCCGGAATCGATTGGGAGGACCCCGCCGATCTGCTGCTGCGCGCGGGCCAGCTCACCGCCGCGCTGTTGCTCGCGCGCGTCGAGGGCAAGTCACCCGCTCCCTATCTGACCGACCCTGATCACAAACATATCGTGCGCGAGCAGGCACGGGCGCGGATTGCCGCGCCGGTGCCGATCGATGCACTCGTCACCCATTGGAAAAGGACTCTTTCATGACCTCGCGTATCGCCTCCGTTACCGGCCGCCAGCTTTGGGATTCGCGTGGACGGCCCACTGTCGAGGCCGAGGTGATACTCGAATCGGGCGCCGTCGGACGCGCCATCGCGCCTGCGGGGGCATCGCGCGGCGCGCATGAGGCGATCGATCTGCGCGATGGCGGTACGGCGTATGGCGGCTTTGGCGTGAACGGTGCAGTTGCGGGCATCGGCGCGGAGATCGCCCCGGCGCTCACCGGCATGGACGCGCGCGATCAGGCGGCGATCGATGCCGCGCTGTGCGCGCTCGACGGGACGCCGAACAAGGCGCGGCTCGGCGCCAATGCCGTCGTCGCGGTGTCGATGGCGGTGCTCCACGCCGCCGCGGCGCATGCGCGCGAGCCGTTGTGGCGCTATCTCGCGAACGGCGCGAAGGTGCGCATCCCGCTCCCCGAGATTCAGATTTTCGGCGGCGGCGCGCACGCCGGACGGCGCACCGATGTGCAGGATTTCATGGTCATGTGCCCGAAGGCCGGATCGTTCCGCCGCGCGCTCGAAATCACCGACGATGTCTATCGCGCCGCGGGCAAGCTGATGGAAGCGAAGGGGCCGCTCACCGGGGTCGCCGATGAAGGCGGCTGGTGGCCGAATTTCGCGTCGAATGAGGACGCGCTCGACACGCTGACGAAGGCGATCGAGGCGAGCGGGCACCGCGCAGGCGACGAGGTCTATATCTCGCTCGACATCGCCGCGAACGAACTGGGCGATGCGTCGGGCTACAGCCTTGCGCTCGACGACGGCCGTCTGACGAGCGAGGAAATGGCGGCGCGGATCGTCGAATGGGCGAAGCGCTATCCGATCCTGTCGATCGAGGATCCGGCGGGGCAGGACGACTGGGCGGCGATGGCGGCGGTGACCGCAGCGATCGGCGACCGGGTCCAGATCATCGGCGACGATGTCCTCGTCACCAATGCCCGGCGCGTCGCCGATGCGGCCGAAGCGGGCGCGTGCAACGCCGCGTTGATCAAGGTCAATCAGGTCGGTACGGTGACCGAGGCGAAGGCCGCGCTCGACGCCGCCGTGACGCGCGGCTGGGGCGCGATCGTCTCGGCGCGCTCGGGCGAAAGCGAGGATGTCACCATCGCGCACCTCGCGACCGGCTGGAACGCCGGACAATTGAAGGTCGGCAGCTTCACGCGGTCCGAGCGCATGGCGAAGTGGAACGAAATGCTGCGGATCGAAGAGTCGCTCGGCGCCGATGCCGATTATGCCGGCGCATCGGCCTTTGCCGCGCCGATCGCGGCCACACTCGCATGATCGTCCTCCACGCCCGCCCCAGCCCCGGCTTCCGCGCTGCGGTCGATGCCATTTTCGGCCCCGGCGTCGTGACGCATGTCGACGAGGCGGCGTCGCTCGATGGCGTCGCGGGCGAGATCACCGCTTTGCTCCATGTGCTGACCCCGGTGACCGCCGACTTCATCGCCTCGGCGCCGAAGCTCAAGCTGATCCAGAAACTGGGCGTCGGGGTGAACACGATCGCGCTCGACGCCGCGCGGACGCATGGCGTTGCGGTGTGCAACATGCCGGGGACGAACAGCCAGGCGGTTGCCGAAATGGCGCTGTCGCTGATGATGGCGGTGCTGCGCCGGACCTGTTTCTTCGACGCGCGCACCCGCGCCGGCGAAGGCTGGACCGCCGACCCGTCCGAACTCGACAGCGTCGGCGAGATTGCCGGGCGCACCGTCGGGTTGGTGGGTTTCGGTCATTCGGCGCAGCTTCTCGCTCCCGTCCTCGCGGCGCTCGGCGCGAAGGTCGTCTATACCGCGCGCAGCGCGCGCGATGTGCCTTATGAATATTGGCCGCTCGACCGGTTGGTTGCCGAGGCGGATGTGGTGTCGCTTCATATTCCATTGACCGATGAGACGCGCGGGACCATCGACCCGTTCGCGATGAAGCCCGGCGCGGTGCTGGTGAACACGGCGCGCGGCGAGCTGGTCGACGAAGCGCGGCTGGTCGATGCGCTGGCGTCGGGGCATTTGCGCGGCGCCGGGCTCGACGTGTTTGCCGAAGAGCCGCTGCCGGCCGGCCATCCGTTGCTTGCGCAGCCGAGCGCTGTGCTCGCGCCACATATCGCGTGGCTCACGCCCGAAACGCTCACGCGCAGCCTCAACGTCGCCCACGAAAATTGTCGCCGTCTCGCCGCGGGCGAGGCGCTTTTGCATCAGGTGGTCTAATGTCTCTCCCCATCGTCCTCATCACCGGCCAGCTTTTGACCGACGCGGTGTGGCAGCTGCTACTCGACGCGTGGGCGGACCGCGAAGTGATCGTCGCTGACAACCGCAGCGACGACACGATCGAAGGTTTCGCGCAGCGCCTGCTCGACAATGCGCCGCCGAAGTTCGTCCTCGTCGGCCACGCGCTGGGCGGCTTTATCGCCTTCGAGGTGATGCGCCGCGCCCCCGAACGCGTCGCCAAGCTCGCGCTCATTTCGACCCTCGCTTCGGCCGACGGCCCGGCGCAGACCGCGCGGCGGCAGGGCTATATCGACCTTGTGACAAGCGGCCAGTTCGATCAGGTGGTCGAGGAGCGCATCCCGATCCTCTTCCCCGAGCATAAGCGCAGCGACGAACGCCTGCTTGGCATCGCGCGGCAGATGGCGGCCGACACCGGCGCCGAAACCTTCCTCGCGCAGCAGCGCGCGATCATGGCGCGCATCGACAGCCGACCGCGGCTCGGCGAGATCGCGGTGCCGACCCTGCTGATCTGGGGCGAACAGGACGGCATCACCAGCCGCGCGCATCATGACGAGATACTGGACGCGATCCCCGGCGCGCGGCTCGAGGTCGTGCCGGGCGCCGGGCATTTGCCGACGGTCGAGGCGCCCGAGGTGGTGGGCGCGCTGCTGACCGAGTTTATCGATCAATAATCTTCTGTCATCCCCGCGAAAGCGGGGGCCCAGAGCGCGCGTCGGCTGATCTGGCCCCTGGGTCCCCGCTTTCGCGGGGATGTCATTGTTACTTCAGCTCCGCGCGCACCATCGCCGCGCCATCGACCATCGCCTTCAGCTTCGCCTGCGAATGTTCGCGGCTGTGGTATTTCATCCCGCAATCGGGCGCGATCCACAGCCGTTCGGCGTCGATATAGCGCAGCGCCTCGCGGATACGGCCCGCGACGACTTCGGGGGTTTCGACCTCGGGGATCGACAGGTCGAGGACGCCGTACATGATCGTCTTGGTCGGCAGTTCGGCGAGGATCGCGGGATCGAGCCCCGGCTGTGCCGCCTCGATCGAGATCACGTCGATCGCCGAGGCTTCGAGTTCGGCGAGGAAGTCATAGGCCTTGGGCTTCGGCTTGGTCGAACCCGCGCCATGATGAACCATCGCATAGCCGAAGCAGATGTGGAGCGCGGTCGTGCCGTCGACGCCGTCGAGCGCGCGGTTGATCGCCTCGATCGCATAATATTCGGCTTCGTCGGCGCGCGCCTGCAAATAGGGTTCGTCGAGCTGGACGACATCGACCCCGGCGGCGAACAAATCCTTCACCTCGGCATTCACCGCGTCGGCATAGTCCATCGCGAGCGATTTTGCGTCGGGATAATAGCCGTTCTCGGCCTGCTGGGTCATCGTGAACGGGCCGGGCAGGGTGAGCTTGACCGGCCTGGTCGAGTGGCGGCGCAGGAAGGCGGCGTCCTGCGCCTCGATCGGCGCGATGCGGCGGATCGGCCCCGACACCAGCGGCACCGGGTTCGACTTGCCGGTGCGGTCGACCGCGCTGCCATGCTTGTCGGGGTCGATCCCCGACAGCGCCGTCGCGAGGCGGTTCGAATAGCTTTCGCGGCGCATTTCGCCGTCGCCGACGATGTCGATGCCCAGCTCTTCCTGATCGCGGATCGCCATCAGGGTCGCGGCTTCCTGCGCATCGGCGAGCCAGGGGGCGGGGACGCGCCACAGCGTCTCGGCACGCACCCGCGGCGGCAGGCTGGCCTTCAACCGTTCGCGGTCGATCAGCCAGTCGGGTTGGGGATAGCTTCCGACGATAGTCGTTGGCAGGATCGGGTGCTTAAACAAGGCTTGTCCTCTCGATTTTTGGGCTGGTCAAACATTTGCTTAGTATTCTATCTAATTCAAGTTGAAAACGAAGCTGGGAGAGCGAAATGATCGATCTGGACGCCATTCGGATGTTGTCGGACATTCCGGCGGCGCAAGCGCGCGCGCGCGGTGACGCGATTGCCGTGAAGTTCGGCGCCCGCGAAACCAGCTTTTCCGCGCTCGATGTGCAGTCGAACCGCGTCGCCCATGCGATGGTCGCGGCGGGCATCGCGCCCGGCGACCGCGTGTCGGTGCTCACCAAGAATCACGACGGCTGGTATCCTTTGTTCTTTGGCACCGCGCTCGCCCGCGCCTGCCTCGCGCCGATCAACAACCGGCTGGCGGCGGGCGAAATCGGCTTCATCCTCGGCGATGCGGCACCCAAGCTCTTGTTCGTCGGCGAAGATTTCTTCGACCTCGCGCTGGCGGCTGTCGCCGATCTGGCCACACCGCCGCGGCTGGTCGCGCTCTATGGCGAGCATCCGGCGTTCGAAGCGTTTGAAGCATGGCTCGGCGATGCCGCCGCGACGCCGCTGGATCAGAGCCCCAGCCTCGAAGACGACGTCCTCCAGCTTTATACCAGCGGCACGACGGGGCGCCCCAAGGGGGTCGTCATCGCCAACCGCAACTATCGCGCCTTCATGGAGATGGCGACCGAGATCGATGGCTTTGGCTATGAAGTCGACGAGACGGTGATGATCATCATGCCGCTGTTCCATGTCGCGGGCACCAACGTTAGTTTCTCGGGACTCGCGCAGGGCGGGCGGCTGGTGCTGGTCAAGGATTTCGCGGCCGACGATGCGATCCGCATGATCGAGGAGGAAAAGGTCGCGCACGCCTTCCTCGCCCCCGCGATGATCCAGATGATGCTGCAGCAACCCGGTGTCGGCGAGCGCAATTATGGCGCGCTGCGCACCATCGCTTACGGGTCGTCGCCGATCGCCGAGGATGTGCTGCGCCGCGCGCGCGCGACCTTTGGCTGCGGTTTCGTACAATTTTACGGCATGACCGAATCGGCGGGCGGGGGGACGTTTTTGTCACCGTCGGCGCATGACTTGCCGGGCAAGCTGACCTCGTGCGGCAAGCCGTGGCCGGGGGTCGATGTCGCGATTCTTGACGCCGAAGGCCAGCCGCTGGCTGATGGTGCGATCGGCGAGATCGCGATCCGCGGCGGCATCGTGATGAAGCAATATTGGCAGCGCGATGCCGCGACTGCCGAAACGGTGGTGGGCGGCTGGCTGCTGACCGGCGATGTCGGCTTTCGCGACGCCGACGGCTATTATTTCGTCCACGACCGGATCAAGGACATGATCGTGTCGGGGGCGGAGAATGTCTATCCGGCCGAGGTCGAAAGCGCGATCATGGGCTGTCCCGGGGTTGCCGATGTCGCGGTGATCGGGATTCCCGACGACCGGTGGGGCGAAGCGGTGAAGGCGCTGATCGTGGCGGCGCCGGGCGAACAACCCGATCCGGCCGAGGTCATCGCGTGGGCGCGGGCGCGGATCGCGGCCTATAAGGTGCCCAAGAGCGTCGAGTTCATCGATGCACTGCCGCGCAACCCGTCGGGGAAGGTGCTGCGGCGCGAACTGCGCGCGCCCTATTGGGAAGGCCGCGACCGCGCGGTGGGGTAGCGGTCCGGAAACGCCAGCGGATATGGATCCCGGATCAAGTCCGGGATGACGAAGAATGACAAGTCGCGCGTAAGCCGGCGGCAGCCAATCCTGCTCAAAAAAAAGGGGCCCGGCGCGTACGCCGGGCCCGAGGAGTGCTCCTGGGGAAAAGACCTATTCGGCGGGGACGGGCGTCCGGCCGGTGATCATGCCTTCGGCCTTGGTGCCGTCGGCGCGGACCGGGTCATGCGCGATGTCGCTTTCGTCAAACACCTTGGTCCATGCCGCGAATTCGAGGCAGACGCCGTCGGGGTCGAAGAAATAGACCGAGCGGACATAGACGTCGTCGTTCATTTCGGCCGACGACTGGGTCGGCGAATTGTCGTGGTTCAGGATCGGGGTGACCTCGACCCCCTTGTCGACCAGCCGCTGGTAATATTCGTCAAATTTGTCGGCGCGGACGTTGATCGCGATATGGTTCATCGACCCGTGCGCCGACATGAAATTGCCGCGCGTCGGCAGGGCTTCGGGCGCCGAGATGCCGGGGACGGCCTCGGGCGCGTTCGGGAACCAGAAAAAGGCGAGGCTGTCGCCATTGCCGATATCGAAGAAGAAATGCTGGCCGCGTCCACCCGGCAGGTCGAGCGTCTTGACCAGCGGCATGCCGAGCGTGTCGCGGTAGAATTCGACCGTCCGCGCCATATCCTTGCACACCAGTGCGAGGTGGTTGACCCCGCAGAATTCGAACTCGCTATTCGTTGCAGCCATGATCCGTCTCCTTCTTGTTCAGTTGGGGTTGGCGCTGGGCCGGCTTTTCATCCGGTCGTACCAGCGCGAAATATGGGTGAGCTCGGGATCGATCGGCTGACCGACGGTCGCCCCGAAATCGAGGAATGCGAACAGCAGGATGTCGGCGAGCGTCAGCCGGTCGCCCGCGATAAAGTCGCGCCCGGCGATCAGCGGGTCGAGCCATTGCAGCCCGTCCTGCGCGATCGCCTTCAGCCCCGGCGCGGCGTCGGGCAGGCAGCGCATCCGTGACGCGAACAGCGGCAGGCCCTCGGCGTAGCGAAAGCCATTGGTCAGCGGCTCGCAAATTTTGAGGTCGACGCGGCGCGTCCACATGCGCGTGTTCGCGCGCTCCTCGGGCGTCGAGCCGATCAGCGATGCTTCGGGATAAAGTTCGTCGAGATATTCGCAGATCGCCAAAATCTCGGTCAGCACCGACCCGTCGTCGAGTTCGAGCGCCGGGGTCTGTCCCGCCGGGTTGACGCTTTGGTTGAAGGGCGCACGCCGATTCTCGCCGCCGCGCAGATCGATTTCGACCTGCGGCAGGGTGATGCCCTTCTCCGCCATGAACATCGTCACGGCGCGGGGGTTAGGGCCGACGCTGGTATAAAGCTTCATGGCCATCCTCTCATTCTCATATCTACCATCTGCGGGCATAACCGTCAATTAGATTGACGGTTATGCCCGGTGCCTATTCCTTCGGCCGCGGGGCGCTCAGGAAGTCGGCGGCGTTGAAGCCTTCGGGCGCCGCGACCTCGACGATCGGGTCTTCGCGCGCATCAAATTCCATCCGCAGCGCGCGGGTCATCACCGCGTGCATGTCGTAGAGGCAGGTGATGTAGGTGAATTCGAAAATCTGCTCGTCGTCCCAGAAGGTCTTGAGCTTTTCGAAGACCTCCAGTGGCACGCGCCCGCCGCCCTGGCTCAGGCAGTCGGCATAGGCGAGGACGGCGCGTTCCTGGTCGTTGTAGCAATCGGCGATGGTCCAATGCGCGATGGCGGCGATTTTTTCTTCGCTGACGCCAAGGCCGCGCAGCGACTTGCAATGCTGCGAGAAAACAAACTGGCTGCCCTTGACCCATCCGGCGCGGGTCTGGCCGAGTTCGCGCAGCACCGGATCGATCTTGCGCGCGGGGTGGCGATAGACGGCAAAGCCGTCGACGGCATGTTTGAAGATGTCGGGGGCGAGTGCGAACACCGTCCACCAGTCGCCGGGCGTGCCGGTCGCGGTGCCGGGTTCGGCGACGGGGCAGCGATCGCCGAACAGGCGATTGTAATAGGCAAGGACGGTTTCGTCGGTGACTTCCGACCGGGGAACCTGGCGCAGGACGGGCATGGGCTTACTCCTCAAACATTCGCAAATTTGCGGAATTCGGCGACGTGCGCCGAATCGAAATATTCGTCGAGACGGGTGATTTTGCCGCCTTCAACCTTGCAGATAATCGCGCAGGGCAGACGGACGAGGCCGTCGTCATGGACGCGCTTGCCCGTCAGAACATGCTGCTGGACGAAGCCGCCGGGAAAGGCGGTCAGCTGGCGCTCGGCATATTTGCGGTCCTTGATCCGCGCGACCATGCCGGTCAGCGTTTGCGCAGTCTGGTCGCGGGTGACGATCGCCTCGTCGGTGTTGTGCCAGATTTCGGCATCGGGGGTGAAGGTCGCGCGCATCGTCTCGATATCGCCCGCCTCGATCGCGTCGAAAAAGCGTGCCGCCATTGCGGCGATCTCGTTTTCGCTGTCCATCATCCTCTCCTCATCGCTCATTCGGCGAAATCCTTATCGAGGTGCCGTGTCATCGCATATTGCGCGATACCGGCGACGATGGCGAAGGGGATGATCGCCATCAACGCCCAGCGCAGGCTTTCGTCGCCATATTCGGGTTTCAGCGCGTCGCTGATCATACCGACGAACAGCGGGCCGAGCCCGAGGCCGACGATGTTGAACATCAGCATCAGTACCGCCGAGGCGGTCGCGCGCGAACGCGGCGCGGTGAGGTTCTGGACCAAAGCCAGCGCGGGGGCGACATAGACGATGCACGCCGCCATCGGGATCAGCATCAGCGCGAGCGACAGCTGCCAGCTGTCGACGAGCAGCGCCGCGATGAAGGTCGGAACGAGCACCGCGGCCGCAATTGCCGGGATCGTGCCATAGGCGCGCGGCGACGTGCGCGCCGCGCGGCTGACCAGCCAGCCGCCGCCCAATATGCCGACGCCGAAGGTGATGCCGGCGGCGGGTGCAAACCAGGTCGACATCGCCGACAGCGGCATGCCCTGAACGCGCATCAGAAAGGCGGGAATCCAGTTGAGCATGCCATAGCTGACGAAGGCGGCCATCCCGCTGCCGATCATCACCATGCGCAGCGAACGGCGCTGCGCGAACATTGCCAGCGTCTGTCCGATCGGAAGCGGGGCATCGTCTTCTGCGCGCTTGTCCATCTGGCCGCGCGCGGGTTCGCGCACCAGCCAGATCAGCAGCGGCGCGACGACGATGCCGACGGCGCCGATCACGAGGAAGGCGCCGCGCCAGCCGATATGTGCCGCCGCCCACGCGCCGAAGGCCGCGCCGACGAAGACGCCGAAGGGGCCGTTGAGCGTGAACAGGCCGATCACCAGCGGGCGCTGTGCCGGCGGATAATAGTCGGCGAGCACCGACAGCGACGGCGCGGTGCCGCCGGCCTCGCCCGCGCCGACGCCAAAGCGCATCGCGGCGAGCTGCCAGAAATTGGAGACCATGCCGCAGGCGGCGGTGAAACCGCTCCACACGATACAGGCGATGCCGATCAGCTTGATGCGGTTCCAGCGGTCGGCGACCATCGCCATGGGAATGCCCATCGCCGCATAGAAGAGCGCGAAGGCGAGGCCGGTGAGCAGCCCGAACTGGGTGTCGCTGAACTGCATGTCGGCGCGGATCGGTTCGACGAGGATCGACAGAAGCTGGCGATCGACGAAGTTGATCGTGCCGACGAGGAAAAGCATGATCAGTGCGACGTTGCGGCGGAGCGCGAGGCTGCTGTGCGACGCGGCGGCGGCTCCATCGGGAACGGTAGCCTCTGTCATAACTCTCCCCAAAATCTGCGATTCTTCTTGTTGGAAAAATACTTAGATATTTAAGCTTATCTGTCAACGCGGTTTACGATTAGCGCGTGGAGGCGACCCGCACCAGGATGTGCGGGCACAGGAAAAGCCCCCCTGTCCGGCAGGACAGAGGGGCCTTTTATGCACAGTTCCAGCGCCGGGGTTTAGGCCCGGCGGCTGCGGATCAGAAGCTGGCGCCGAGCGTCAGGCCGAAGGTCCGCGGCGCGCCATAGAAGCGCTGGGTGAAGAACTGGGCGGTCGGGGTCAGCGCCGACACATAGGTTTTGTTGGTCAGATTTTTGCCCCAGAGCATCGCCCGGAAACGCGCATCTTCGCTTTCCCAGCCGATCGAGCCGTCGACGAGGATGAAATCCCCGCTCTGTCCCGCCGGGTCATTGGCAAGGGTCTGCTGGTAGAGGCTGCGGTACGCCATTGCCGCGCGGAGCGAGACATTGCCGGCGGTGCCGAGCGGAACCGTATAGTCGGCCGACAACTGGGTCTGCCATTTCGGTGCGCGCACCAGCTTCAGATCGGTGTGATCGACATCGACCAGATAGGTGCCGTTCGGAAGCGCGGTGACTTTGCCGCAGGTCGATGTCGGCGGCGTCGGCGAAGCCGAAGGGCCGTCAATGTCGGCGCAGAAATCGGTATATTTGCTATCGAGATAGCCGACATTGGCCGACAGGCGGAAATTCTGCGTCGGTTTCAATGTCGCTTCGACTTCGATCCCCTTGGTCGTTGCTGCGCCGATGTTGAGCGCCGCGGTTTCCTGCCCCGATGCGACATTGGGGTTGGGGAAGAAGACGCCGAATTCCAGCTGCTTGAACTTGGTTACAAAGCCCGTGACGTTGAGGCGCAGCAGATTGTCGAAGAAATCGCCCTTGAAGCCGGCCTCGAACAATTCCGAAGTATTGTCATCGGTCGGACCCGCGGTCGTCGTCGTCGCGGCGCGGGCGCCGAAGCCGCCGCCCTTATAGCCCTGGCTGTAACCGCCATAGACCATGAGATCGTCGCTCAGGCGATAGTCGATCCCGGCCTTGAACGTCATGCGGTCGCGCTTGTAGCCGAGCTTGAAAGCCTTGCCCGCCGCGAGGTTGGTGTTGGCGATCGCTTCCATTTCGTCGAGCGATTTGACCACCGAACGCGACGTGAAATAGGCGGGCGACAGCAGGGTTCCGGTCGGATCGCGGAAATAATCCTTCGACTCCCAGCTCTGGCGGACGCCGAAGGTGATGTTCAGGCGGTCGGTGACGCCATAGATGGCCTGCCCGAACAGCGCCTTGGCGGTATTGTCCTGCGCCACGAAATCCTGGCTGCCGAATTTCAGCGCCGGCGCGAGCAGGATAGGAAGCGTCGGGAAGGCCTGAGCCAGCTCAAAGCTCTGCTTCAGATAATAGCCGCCAAAAACCAGATTGAGGCGCGCCAGGGCGTCGTCGCGGTCCGAAAAATCGGACTGCAGACGCAATTCCTGACTGAATTGGCGGTGCGACTGAACGCGGAAGGTCGGGAAGAAAAAGACTTCCGACTGGTCATAGTCGCTGTCGTTGAAATCGTCGGTTTCGATATAGCCGGTCACCGACTTGAGCTGCACCGCGCCAAGGTCGAGCCCGATATTGCTGGTCAAGGCCAGCTGGTCGGTATCGTGGTTGGTCGGGAAATCGCGGCCGATCGTGAAGGCGCCATCGTTGGGCTCTTCGAAGCGGAAGATCTGCCACAGCAGCTGGTTGCGGTTGGGCGCCGAGTCGCCGCCGGGTGCGCTCGACCGGTCGCGAACGAGAAAGGCCTTCAGGTTGATGTCGAGATTGTCGGTGGGGGTGAAGACCACGGTACCACGCAGCGTCAGCCGGTCCTGTCCGCCAACCCGCTTGCCGTTCAGGCGGTTGGTATAGAAACCGTCATAGGTTTCCTTGTTGAGCACCAGCCGGGCCGCCAGCACGTCACGGATGATCGGCATGTTGACCGCCGCGCGTGCGTCCATGCGGCCGTAATTGCCGACGGTGACTTCGGCCTGTACGCCCCAGTCCTTGCCGGGATTCTTGGTGTAGGCGGCGATGCCGCCCGCGAGCGAGTTCTTGCCGAACGACGTGCCCTGCGGTCCGCGCAGCACTTCGATCCGGTCGAGGTCGAAGGTGTCGAGCATCGTCGCCACCGGACGCGTGACATAGACGCCGTCGATCGAGATGCCGACCGGGCTTTCCTCGGTCGATTCGATGCCTTGCGCGCCCAGGCCGCGAATGAAGATGGCGGCAGAGTTGGAGAAGGTTGCGACCGGCTGGATGCTGACGTTCGGGGTCGAGGGGGCAAGGTCGGTGATATCGCGCGCCGCAATCTTGGTCAGCGCCTGCTCGCCAAAGGCCGAGATGGCCTGCGGAACATCCTGCAGCGATTCATTTTTGAAACGCGCGGTGACGATGATGTCGTTCGTGTCGTTGGCGGCGGTATCGGCCGGCGCGTCGCTCTGCGCCATCGCTGGTGCGGCACCTGCCATCATCGCGGCACAAGCCACGCCGGACAGCAGAATCTGGTCAAGAAGCTTCATATACACCCTCCCAATGGTCCATCGTCGACGGTGCCGCGCCCATGCGCTGATCCGTCAATCTGATTGACCCTTAGTATACTAATGGTTTTAAGCTTGTCCATAGTTTTGCAAGGAGGATTCGCATCATGACCCAGACCGATCAGCAACCCGCCGCCGCGGCACTCGCCAGCGAATATCTGTGCACCGCCGAGTTTGAAGTGGGCGGCGGAATCATCGGTATCGGGGCGACGCCGTTCGGTGATCAGCGCATGGGCTATATCAGCGGCGGGCGTTTCTTTGGTCCGAAAATCAATGGCATCATCTTGCCGGGCGGCGGCAACTGGTCGCGCTCGGGGCGCCTCGGTGATGCGTCGGTCGGGACCTTCGACGCGCGGGCGGTCTGGCAGACCGACGATGGCGAGCTCATCTATCTGACCTATAGCGGTCGTAATATGATCCCCGACGACGTTCGCGCCGAATTCGTCGATCCGGCGCAGCCCCATGTCGATCCGGCGCGCTATTATCTGCGAATCGCCCCGGTGTTCGAAACCGCGAGCGAGAAATATGGCTGGCTCAACGGCGTGCTGGCGGTCGGCGTCGGCGAACGGACGGGCTTCGGCGTCCGCCATTCCATCCACGCGATCCTTTGAGATGATCGACCTTCATTATTCGGCGACCCCGAACGGCCAGAAGATTGCCATCATGCTGGAGGAGATTGGCGCGCCCTATCGCGTCATTCCTTATGACATCTTCAATGGCGACCAGCTGACCGCCGAATTCGGACAGATCAACCCGAACCGCAAGCTGCCCGCGATCGTCGACCATGCTCCGGCGGGGGGCGGCGATCCGGTGACCGTGTTCGAATCGGGCGCGATCCTGCAGTATCTGGCCGAGAAGAGCGGGTGTTTCCTCGCCCCCTCGGGCGCGGCGCGTGCGGCGACCTTGTCGTGGCTGACCTGGCAGGTCGCGGGACTGGGGCCGATGGGCGGGCAGGCGAGCCACTTCCTGCGCTACGCCCCGGCGGGACAGGATTATGCGGTCCAGCGCTACACGCGCGAAGTGAAGCGGCTGCAGGATGTGCTCGAAAAGCGGCTGGAGAAAAGCGCCTATGTCGGGGGTGACGACTATAGCATCGCCGACATGGCGATCTGGCCCGGCCGCGCTTCGGCCTTTGTGATGGGCATGGGGCTGGACGACCATCCCGCGACGCACCGCTGGTTCGAGAGCATTCGCGAACGGCCGGCCGTCGTCCGCGCCATGGGCCGCGCGGATCTGGCTGCGCCCGCCAAATATATCGGCCGTCATCAGAAGCTCGACGAGGCCGAGTGGTCGAACATGTTCGGAGACGCCAATCATGCCGCGGTGCGGGGTGACTGAGCCCGAGAAGAGCATCATCCCGGCGCAGGCCGGGATGACTGGCCCTTACCGTGCGACGTGCTGGCGGTCGCCCCACAGGATCGCGCGATGCTCGTCGGTGAAGCCGGTGAGCCCGCCCGCGATCGTTTCGGCGCGCGCGACGCCGAACTTCATTCCTTCGGCAACCGCGGGGCGTGCGAACATCGCCGCGGCCCAGCGTTCGACGTTCGGGAAGCGTCCCGCTTTCTCGGCAAGCTGGCGCGGCAGATAGGGCAGCATCGCCATGTCTGCGATGCTGTAATCGTCACCCGCGAGCCACCCGGCTTCGCCAAGGCGCTTGTCGAGCACCATCATCAACCGGTCGACCTCGCGGCTATAGCGCGCGATCGCATATTCGTGCCGGTCCTTGGCATAATGGGTGAAATGCACCTCCTGCCCGAACATCGGGCCGACCCCTGACACCTGAAACATCAGCCATTGCCAGCAGGTCGCGCGCAGCGCCGGGTCGGCGGGCAGGAAGCGCCCGGTCTTTTCGGCGAGATAGAGCAGGATCGCGCCCGTCTCCCACAAGACAAAGCCCGGGCCATGCGGGCCTTCGTCGTCGACGATCACCGGGGTTTTGTTGTTGGGATTGAGCGCGAGAAATTCGGGGGTCAGCTGGTCGCCGGCAAGAATGTCGATCGGTTCGACCTGCCACGCGAGATCCATTTCGAGCAGTGCGATCGCGATCTTGCGCGAATTGGGGGTCGGTCCGCCATAGAGGGTGATCATATATTTATCCTTCGCGGCCGAGCCAGCGTTTCAGAACATCGGGGCCATCCTGCCCGATGGTGAGCGGGGCCGGGCGGCGGACGCTGCTGGGGGTCGCGGACAGCTTGGGGAAGACCCCCTGCATCCGGATTTCGCCCAGCTCTTCATCCGCGACCGTCACCAGCGCCTCGCGCGCCGCGAAATGCGGGTCGGCCAGCATATCCTCGGCATCGAAGATGCGCCCCGCGGGGACGCCCGCCGCGATCATCTTTGCTTCGAGTTCAGCGATCGTCAGTGTCGCAGTCCACTCCGAAATCAGCGCGTCGAGTTCCTCCTGTCGCGCCCCGCGCGCAAGATGGGTGGCATAGCGTTCGTCGGCCGCGAGTCCGGGCTGCCCCATCGCTTCGGCGAGGCGCGCGAAGACGCCGTCCTGATTGGCGCCGATCAGATATTCGCCGTCGCGGCATGGATAGACGTTCGACGGTGCGATCGCGGGCAGGGTTGATCCGGTGCGGCGGCGCTTGGTGCCGCTCGCCGAATAGTCGGACACGGTCGATTCCATCACCTGCAGCACCGCTTCATAGAGCGCCGAATCGACGACCTGGCCTTCGCCGGTCTTGCTGCGGTGGTGGAGCGCGGCGAGCGCCCCCATGCAGCCGTAAGTCGCGGCGAGCGTGTCGCCGATCGACACCCCCATGCGCGCGGGAGGAAGGTCGGGATAGCCGACGATGCCGCGCCAGCCGCCCATTGCTTCGCCGATCCCGCCGAAGCCGGCGCGCGACGAATAGGGGCCGGTCTGGCCATAGCCCGAGACGCGCACGACGATCAGTCCGGGGTTGGTCTTGCGCAGCTCGGCAGGGTCGAGGTTCCATTTCTCGAGCGTCCCGGGGCGGAAATTCTCGATGAGAATATCGGCCTTGGCGATCAGCTCGCGCGCCAGTTGCTGGCCTTCCTCCGAGCGCAGGTCGACCGCGACCGAATATTTGTTGCGCGCGATGACGCGCCACCAGCTCGGTGTGTCGCCTTGGCCCCAATGGCGCATCGGGTCGCCGGTTTCGGGCGGCTCGAGCTTGACGATCTCGGCCCCCATGTCGCCGAGCAATTGCCCGCAAAAGGGGCCCGCAATCAGCTGCCCCATCTCGACCACGCGGATGCCCTCCAGCGCTCCCCCGCTGCCATGTTTCTCTGTCATGTCGCTCCCTTCGGGCGGTAATATGGCGTATCGGCTTATCCGCATCGACAAGACTTGTCGCCGCCCATGGCGATGATATACTTAGTATGCTATGTAATTTGCAACCGGCTAAATCAGGCACGAAAGCGGACAGGCGCGATGGCGACAGGAACAGGCGTGGAAATGGTCGAGGTCGGCCCGCGCGACGGGCTGCAGAATGAGGCGGCGATCGTCTCGACCGCCGACAAGGTCGAACTCGTCGCCCGTGCGATTGCTTATGGTGCGCGGCGGATCGAGGTGACGAGCTTCGTCAACCCGCGCCGCGTCCCGCAACTCGCCGATGCCGAAGAGCTGGTGGCGATGCTGCCTGACCGCGATGATGTTACCTACATTGGCCTTGTGCTCAACCGCCGCGGTGCCGAGCGCGCGCTGGCGACCGGGCGGATCGACGAGTTGGGCGCGGTGTGCGTGACGAGCGACACCTTCGGGATCAACAATCAGCGCCAGACATCCGACGAATCGCTGACTGCGGCGATGGAGATTGTTGCGCTGGCGAAGGCCGCGGGGCGCAGCGGCCAGATCACGATCGCGACCGCGTTTGGCTGTCCGTTCGAAGGCGAGGTCGCGATCGACCGCGTCGTCGAAATGGCCAAGCGCGCCGCCGAAGCGGACCCCCGCGAGATCGCGCTCGCCGATACGATCGGCGTCGGGGTGCCGTCGCAGGTCAGCGAGATGGTCGGCCGCGTCCGCGAAGCGGTCGGCGGCCTCCCGGTGCGCGTGCATTTCCACAACACGCGCGGCAGCGGCCTCGCGAATGTCTGGGCGGCGGTCGCCGAGGGCGCCGCGACGGTCGATGCGTCGCTCGGCGGGCTTGGCGGCTGTCCCTTTGCGCCGGGGGCGGCGGGCAATGTGGCGACCGAGGACGTCGTCTATATGCTCGAACGCGGCGGCATCGCGACCGGGCTTGTCCTGCCCGCGATCGTCGATGCGGCGGGCTGGTTCGCCGGTGTGATGGGTCGCCCGCTGCCCGCGATGGTCAGCAAGGCGCCGGCCTTCCCGCCCGTCCCCAAAAGCTGAAAACACAAGCAGAGGAGAGAGAATTTGATCGCAGTGATTGCCAGGCTGACCGCCAAACCGGGGCATGAAGAAGAATTGGGCGCCGCGCTGACCGATGGCGCCGCCAAGGTGCTCGCGGGGGAACCGGGGTGCCTGCTCTATCGCGTCGCGCGCTCGCGCACCGAGGCGGGCGTCTACAAGCTCATGGAAGTTTATGAATCGCAGGCGGCGCTCGACGCCCACCCGAGCACCCCGCATTTCGCCGAGATCCGCACCGCGCTCGCCGCGCATCTCGGCGCCGCGCCCGAAGTCGAATTTCTCGACGCGCTGAACTGATCCGCGCGTCAGGCCGGGGCGGCTTCCGCCTCGGCCGACATGCGCGCGAGGTCGCGCGCGAACCCTTTGAAGCCCCATGTCAGGATCACCGCAGCGACCGGCAGCGCGATGCCGGCGACGGTCGCGATCGAATAGCGCAGCATCGCATCATCCTCGAACAGATAGTCGGTGAGCAGGGCGATCAGCATCGGCCCGAAGCCAAGCCCGATCAGATTGACGACGAAGAAATAGAGTGCGGTCATCCGCGCGCGATATTCATTCGGCGTGATGAGTTGCAGCGCGACGCCGCCGACGCCGTGCATCGTCATGCACGGATAGGCGAGCGCGAGCATGCCGAAGGCGAGCGTCGAATCGGGCATCAATGCAGCGGCGATCAGCGGTGGACCACCGAGCAGGATCGACAGCCGCATGACGCGCAGATGCGCATCGGCGACGCCCCGCGCATAGAGCCGGTCGGCGAGCGCGCCGCCGGCGAGCAGCCCGATCGTACCGCCGATCGCCATGATGATCCCGAACCACAGCCCTGCATCGCCGACGCTCATGCCATAGGTGCGCGCGAAGAAGGTCGGGATCCACGCGATCGCGCCGTACATAACGAGCCCGATCAGCGACATGCCGGCGAACAGCGCACCGAGCGCCACGCGTTGCTCGCGAAGATGCGCGAGGAGGCCGGGCGCCGGTGTGTTCGATGCGTTCGCCACGGGTGCGAGGACACGGCGTCCGCGGCGAAGCGGTTCGCGCACGGTGAACATCAGCAGCGCGATCAACAGCCCCGGCGCGGCGACCCAGACGAAGATCAGCCGCCACGCGTCCATCGCGCCGAAGAAGGGTACATCGACCATCGGCGCCGCGAGCACCGCCTGGACGACGAACGAGCCGAGGATGAGCGCGATGCCCGCCCCCAAGGGTACTCCGATCGAATAGACCGCCATGGCGCGCGCCAGCTTGTCGCGCGGGAAATAGTCGCTGAGCATCGAATAGGCCGCGGGCGACAGCGTCGCCTCGCCGACCCCGACCCCCATGCGCGCCGCGAACAGCGTCGCATAGCTTCCCGCAAAGCCGCAGCCCGCGGTCATGAAACTCCACACCGCAATCCCGACGAGGATCAGGTTGCGGCGGTTGTAGCGATCGGCGATCCACGCGAGTGGCAGGCCGAGCAAGGTATAGAAAAGCGCGAAGGCGAGGCCGATCAGCAGGCTGACCTGTGTGTCCGAAATATCGAGCGCGGCGCGGATCGGTGCGACGAGCAGGCTCAGGATCATCCGGTCGATGAACGACAGCGTGTAAGCGAGCAAAAGGACAGCGACGACATACCAGCTATACGCCGGGCGCGGCCAGGGCGGGCTGGCCGCTGGCGGGTTTTCGATGGACTCGAGGGGCCCGCTGCCCGCGCTTTGCGCTGCCATAACTCTCCCATTCTTCCTTTTGGCGACCGCCTCTTGCAAGGCGGATAATGCTGCTATATAGCAGCTATATGCTTAGTTAGCTAAGCAATAAAGGCGCCGACAGTCAAGCATGATCGGGCGCGCGCTTCGGCGACACATAAGGGAGAGAGCAAATGTCCGAACAGAGGTGGAATCCGTCTGCATGGCTGATGACAGGCGTGGCCCTGCTTGCGATGCCGGGCGTCGCCGCGGCGCAGGAAGCGGCCGACGACAGCAGCGGCGATATCATCGTCACCGCGCAGCGCCAGGAACAGAAACTGCAGGACGTACCCGTATCGGTCACCGCCTTCAGTTCGGACCAGCTTCGCGCCGGCAATATCGAAACAGTCGCCGATATCGCGACCCGTACCCCGGGGCTCAGCGTCAGCGCGGTCGATCCGATCAACACCAATTTCGCGATGCGCGGCATCGGTAGCCCCCCGGGGATCAGCCAGAATGCCGGCGGCGATCCGTCGGTCGTCGTCTTCGTCGACGGCGTTTATGCCGGACGCGGCGGCACCCCCGACCTCGACGCACTCGACCTCGAACGCGTCGAAGTGCTGCGCGGACCGCAGGGCACCTTGTTCGGCAAAAATGCGATCGGCGGGCTCGTTCAATTCATCAGCCGCAAACCGTCGGCCGACAACAGCTTCTATTTCGAGGGCACCTACGGCAATTATGACAAGGTCGGGGTTGTCGCGCGCGGCAATATGGCGCTGACCGACAAATTGTTTCTGTCGGCGGGCATCTCGCACAAGCAGCGCAGTGGCTACGAGTTTAACGAGACAACCGGTCATGACGTCAACGACCAGAATCTGACCACGGGGCGGCTTGCGCTGCGCTTCCAGCCCAGCGACACGCTCGACATCATCCTGCGCGCCGATATTTCGCATCAGGACCAGCGTGGCAATCCGCGTCACAACAATTGCGACACCGGCTTTCAGGGCGGCATCCACTGCGTCGGGATCAATCCCGATCCGCGCGTAGTGAATGCCTATACCGACGGGTTTATCAAACGGACGATCGAGGCCTATTCGGCCGAAGTGAACCTCGACCTGCCGTTTGGCACGCTCACCTCGCTGACGGCACTGCGCAAGGTCGATTTCAAATTCGAAACCCCCTTCTTCAGCAACCCGGTCAACCCGCCGGCGCAGATCGAATCGACCGATTTCGGTGAGGAAGACAATAGCCAGTTCAGCCAGGAGCTGCGCCTCGCGTTCGAGGCGTTCGACGGCCGCCTCAACGGTCAGACGGGCGTCTATTACCTCAAGGAAAACAACGACCGCGTGCAGGGGCAGATCCAGCAATTCCCGACCCCCGCAGGCTCGGGCATCGGCCTCTATCCGCAATCGGTCAACGCGCGCAGCGTCGCGGTGTTTGGCCAACTCGATTACGAGATCGTGCCGTCGCTCACCGCAACGGTCGGCGCACGCATGACGTGGGAACGCAAGAGCGGACGCTTCGCGGGCTTCAAGATCGACGACGGTCCGGGCCTCCCGCCGCCGCTCGGCTCGATCGCGGGTTATGACGTGACAGGCGCCAAAAGCTGGAAGGCCTTTACCCCGCGCGCGGCGCTGAACTGGAAGGCGAGCGAGGATATCCTCGTCTATGCCTCGGTTGCTCGCGGCTACAAAAGCGGCGGATTTCAGGGGCTGTCGGGAACTGCGAAGGGCGCATCGACCCCCTATGATCCCGAATTCGCCTGGGGCTATGAAGTCGGGGCCAAGACCGACTGGTTCGATCGTAAATTGCGGCTGAACGTTGCGGCGTTCCAGACCGATTATTCGGACCTCCAGATTTCGCAGCTCGTCCCGCTGTGCTGCGTCGTCGTGAGCAATGCGGCGAAGGCGCGGATTCGTGGCGCCGAGGTCGAGTTTGTCGTGCGGCCGACTCAGGGACTGCAGATTGACGGCAGCTACGCGTATCTCGACGCCAAGTTCACCGAATATTCGATCCCGGGGCAGGCCTATACGGGTAACCGTCTCCCGCGCTCGCCGAAGAACAAGTTCAACATCGGCGGACAATATGAAGCGCCGATCGGCGACCTGACGGCGAAGCTCAGGGTCGATTACAGCTGGGTCGACGACGCCTATTTCGAAGCGTCGAACATTCCGCAGCAATTGTGGCCGAGCCACGACAATGTCGACGCGCGGCTGTCGATCGCGGGTCCCGGCGAGGAATGGGAATTGTCGCTGTGGGGCAAGAATCTGACCAATGAGCTGGTGCCGACTTACGTCACCTACTTCGGGCCATTCCGGCAGATTCTGACCCCCTACGCCCCGCCGCGGACTTACGGCATGACGCTGGCGTTCAAGATCTGACAGGGCGCGCGGCGGGGAGTCCCTGCCCCGCCGCGCTTCGCCTTCGATTGACAAAAGGAAGAGTGATGCAGCAGCCTGATTTTCGCTATCTTTGTTCCTACCGCGCCAGCTTCACCGAGCCGCAGCAACAGATCGGCAAGGCGCATTTCGGCCGCCGGATGATCGCTGCGCTGACCGGCGGCGAGCTCGAGGGTGAGCGGCTGCGCGGCCGGGTGATGCCCAGCGGCGGCGATTGGGCGACGATCGACGACAACGACACGTTGCGCCTCGACGCGCGGATCACCTTCGAAACCCATGACGGCGCGCTGATCTATGTCTCCTATCGCGGCGTGCTGCGCCCGCTGTCGGTCGCGCACAAACATGCGCGCGCCGGCGGCCCTCAGACCGATGCGGACAAGGCCGAAATCTATTTCCGCACGACGCCGATGTTCGAGACCGGCGATGAACGCTATGCGTGGCTCAACGACATCGTTGCGGTCGGGCTGGGCGCCAGCGTCGGTGGCGCGGTGCGCTACGACGTGTTTGAGCTTTTATAGCCACGCGCCCGGCCCGCGCCGGTCAGACGCCGCAGATCAGTTCGCTCTGCCCGCGCGCCCGCGAAGCGGGATCGGTCGGCTGCAGTGACGAGACAGGGGCGACATCGTCGGGCACCGCGAAATTGCCGTCCTTGTCGATTTCGAAACCGAGCTTGCGGAACACCGTCTGCGCCTTGCCCGCCGGGTCGGCAAAGGCGACGCCGTGCCACTCGTAACCGACGATGACATTGGTGACGCGCAGGCCCTGAAACACCTTGTCGACCGGAAAGATATATTCCTCGGCGTCGTCGTCATTGCCCTTTGCCAGGCGCGCGTTCCCCGCTTTCTCGAAATAGGGCGTGAGTTCGGGGCCGAATTCGCAATCGCGAAAATCGAACTTGATCAGCGAATTGGCGACGGCGCCCTTCGCCGGTGAGGGATCGGTCGCGCAGGCGCCGGATGCGGGCGTATAGCCGACCCCGCCGCCCGGCAGCCCCCATTCGGTGAAACCATCGGCGGTCGCGCCGATCAGCCGGACCTTCGCGCCCGGCGCGAGCGCGATCTTGACCGCCGCTCCGGATGCTGCGGTTTCGAGGACCGGGCATCGCGCGGTGGTGACGCGATCGCTGCCATCGAGCGTCGCGAGCGAGGACGGTGCGCTCTTGGACAAATTCACAAGGCTGACATATTGCCCCGTCGTGTCGATCTTCACCCACTGCTTGCCGCGCTCGTCGCCGACGAGAGTACCGGTGATCTTCTCGCCGCGCTTCAAGGATCCGACGATTTTGGAACCCTCGACCGTCGGCCGGTCGCGCAAATTGGCGTCGGCGACGGCAAAATAGTCGAATTTCTCCTGAGCGGTTTCGCCCGGCCCGGCATTCTGTCCGGTCGTCGTTTCGACTTCCCCGCCCGAGCTTGACAGGCCAAGCCAGATTCCGCCGCCGATCGCCACGGCGAGCAGCGCGGCGCCGCCCAGCAGTACGACATTGTTGCGGGGCGCCGGCGCGGCGCTTTCCACGTCGACGACATCATGGACCACCGCGGCCGGCGCAACGGGTGCCGGCGGCGCGATTTCCGTCGCTGGCTGCACAGCTTCTCCGGCCAGCGCCTGCACGGCAGTTCCGCACGCCGGACAGAAGCGTACGCCTTGCGAAAGCGCGGATCCGCACTCGGAGCAAAATTTCGACATGTCCTAATCTCTATCCTTCGAATTTGAATGCCACCCTCGCGCGGCTGATAGCGGCGATGCGGTGATAAATATGTGACTCATCGCACTGGGTATTCTTCGTGCAATATCAATGACAGGCTGCGTCATGCAACGGTCCGCGCCGATACAGGATCGCGGGTTTCATGCAAGCGGTGGGGCTGGCGGCGCCCCTTGGGGGGCGGGCCTATTGCGTCGACGAGCCGCGCTGAACCTGCGCGCGCTCCAGTTCACCGCGCGTGACACGGTTTGCCTCGGCCCACTCGCTCCGCGTCATGCATCGGCGCTTTGTCTCGAGCCGGCTGCCCAGCACCTGCTCCTTACGGCAGATGATCTCATTCGGATCGCGAAGCTTGGGTTTTCCATCTCTCGCCGATGTGGATGTTGCGGGCTTCGCTGGCGCGGGAGCGGTCGACGGGTCTGCCGCACTGACGGCGAAAGATGCTGTCAGCGTGCAGCCGAGCAATGTGGCCAGCGAGATGAAGCGTCCATGGAGCATGAGGGGCCTTTCCATGCGATTGATCCGCCATATTTATGGCGTCATCGCCCATCGGCCAAGCGATTTCGGCCGCTTCGGTCGCATGGACCTGTGGTTCAGCGCGGTGGCGCCACGTCGAAGGCGACGGTCAGACGTTCGCCTTCACCAAATGGCCGCGTGCCGTGCCAGAGCCATGAGGGGAACAGGATCAACCGCCCCGGTGCGGGCTCGATCATCCGGCTTGGCGGCAACGTCAGCCCGAGCGCCGCCTGCGGTTCGCCAAGGGCCAGCCATCCGGCATCGGGCGCATCCTCGACATTTTTCGGGGGCAGCGCGACATATAGTGCCGAACTGATCCAGCCTTGCGGATGAACATGATTGGCATGATGGCCGCCACCGCCCAGCCTGACCGACCAGCTTCCGGCAAAACGCGGGCGCCGGTCGCGCGGCATGGCCAGCAGCGGGTGGGCGGCATCGCGTGATGGCAATGCGGCGACATAGGTCTCGACCGCGGTCACGACCGCCGCCCGCAGGGCGCCGATGACCGGATCGCTCCGGCAGAACAGGGGCCCGTCGGTCTGGGTGCCGCCGCGCACCGACTGGTCGCGATATTCACCCTTGGCGACATGGAGTCCCCTGAGATGCGCGGCGAGCACGTCGAGCGGCGGCAGGCGGTCGCGCAGATCCATCTCGGCCACCAGTCGGGGATCTCCGACCAGCCAATCGTAGCGGGGATCGCCGGCCAATCGCCACGCCGTCGCCGCATAAGGCCAGATTGCGGCTTGTTGGGGCGCGGCCGTATCGATGACTTCATCAATCAGCGACAGCGCCGATGCCAATCGGCCTGTCCGCAAAAAATGCCGTACCTGCCACAGGTTTAGCCCCGCCCGCATGGCCACCGGGGCAGCGGCGAACAAGGCGTCGGCGCGGTCGACTTCGCTTCCTTCGGCGGAGCAAATCGCCGCATGGTCGGCAATTTGTGCGGCGGTCAGCCCGGCCGCTTGCGCCCGCTTCACGACGATCGCTTGCGTTTCATAATCTTCATGCGCGAGATGCTGGTCGAGCAGCCCGCGCCAAAGCGCGAGCGCGTCGGGTTGCTGCGCCAGCGCCCGTTCAAAGGAAGCCGTCGCCTGCGCAGGCTTTCCCATCAGGGCGCGGAGTTGCGCCAGCTGGTTATGTCCCTGTATCCACAAGGGCACTTGGGCGACGATCGCATCGAGCGCCGCTTCGGCCTCATTCCCGCGCCCCGCCGCCCAGCGTGCGGCGGCCAGTCCGATCAATATATCGCCATTGGGCGGCCCGAGCTTTTCGGCGGTTTCGAAGAGTGCGACGGCATCGAGCCCCGCCTCCAAGGCGATGCGCGCGCGGCCATGGGCAATGCCGACGTCGGCTGGCGCGAGACGGGCAGCTTCGCCAAAGGCGTCGAGCGCGGCGGGATGGGCATCGAGCGCGCGGTGCAACAGGCCGGCCCATTGCCACAAGCGTGCCGTTCCATATTGTGTCGCGGCGGCGGCAACCCAAGGCAGCGCGGCCTCTTCCTCACCTGCGTCGAGGGCCAGGCTGGCAAGATCGCCGAAGTCTTCCATATTCGCCTGCCCGGCCCGGATGGCCGCGAGCCGGGCGGCAAAACTCATCGGCTTTCGGGCAGGCTGCCCGCATCGCTGGCGATCAGTGCCGCCACGGCCTCGCGCTCGACCGGGCTGAGGTCGGGATGCCACAGGTCGAAGATGAAGACGACGCGCAACCTGTCGCTGGGGTTCAGCGCCTCATGCTCGATCGTGTCGTCGAACACAAAAGCTTCGCCGCGTCGCCAGTCGCGGGTTTCGGCGCCGACGCGGAACCAGCAGCCGTCGGGGACGACCAGCGGCAGGTGACACACCAGCCGCGCGTTGTTGAAACCGACATGCGGCGGGATCGCCGTGCCGGGCGCGAGCAGCGAGAACATCGCATTGGGCGATGCGCCGGCGATCGCCGGTTGCCCCAGCCCTTCGAGCAGCGCCATCGTTTGCGGGCAATGGCGCGCATTGGCCTCGATCCGCCGGCCGTTCCGCAGCAGGTGGATCGCGGTCCAGTCGGGATTATGGTTCAGCGCGCGCCATTGGTCGAGTGGCTGATGCGCGGCATATTGGACATAGGGAACCAGTTCGGCGCGCTCGGCGGTCATCACCGCATCGAGTTCGGCGGCGATCGTTTCGGTCGCCGCCTCGATCTGTGCGAGCCATGGAAACAGGCTTCGCGGATGAAATTCGCGTTCGCGCAGTCCCGGGAAATGAAAATGCGTCGGCTCGCTATGATAGGGGCGGGTGCGGCGCAAGGCGTTGCTGCGGAAGCGGGCGATGCGTCCGCGCTCCTCGGCGTCAGCGCGGCTTTCGGCATCGGCCATATGCCCGGCCCAGGCTGCGTCCTTCGCATCGAGCCACAGCGCATGCTTGCGTTCGCCTTCGGAGAGGACGGCGACGAGTTGCGGGGGCAGTGCCTCCGCCGGTTTTTGGGCGATGGCATGCCCCCAGGCTTCGCCGCCATTTGGATCGCCGAGCCGGTCGAGCAGGCTGGCTCGCAGCATCAGCGCGGTAAAGTCGAGCGGGGCCAGCGCCAGTGCGCGATGCACCGCGTCCAATGCGATGCGCGGCCGCCCGGCGGCGCGGTGGACCCCCGCGAGACGCAGCAGCGCGGGAAAGTCCTCGCCCAGCGCCAGTGCTTCTTCGAGCAGCGCGACCGCGCGCGCCAGATCCTGTCCCGCCGTCGCGCGGTCGGCTTCGGCGACCAGCGCGGCGCGGGTTCCGCTCACAGGCTATATCCGAATTTTTCGACCCATGGGCGCAGGACCGGCAGGACCGGTTCCAGATGCTGGCGATACCCCTCCCATCGGCCGGCGGCTCGCTTGTAGATCGGCTCGACGACTTGCGCATAGCTTGCGGTGGTAATCAGCCCGCGCTTTTTGGCCGTCGTCTGATGGTCGAGCACTTCGTCGCGCCATTCGAGTCCGAGGAAATCGAACAGCGGCCGCACCTCGGCAGCGACATCCTCGACCAGCCGCTCATAAACGATCGTGTGTACATTGAGCGGAAAGAGCGCGCGCGCGCGTTCCCAATGCTGGAAGGTGAGGTCGTAAAATTCGGCTGCATCCTCGAGCCGCAGGAAGTTCGCCATGGCGTCGTTCAGCCGGAAGTTGCTCATGAAGCAGCTGAGCAGCACGTCGCACGGGTGACGCAGCGCAAGGATGAAGCGTGCATTGGGGAACAGGCGCTGGATCAGCACCGCCTTGCTCAGGAACAGCGGCGACTTGTCGATCAGCATCCGGGCCGGATCGAGCGGGGCCGGCGCGACCTTGGCGATCTCGTCGAAATAGAGTCGCCGGGCATCGGTGAGGGCTGCCCGGTCCAGCTCGGGGATCGCCACCAGTCCGCTGACATGCTTGTCGACATGACTTAGCGGCGGCTGTTCTTCGATCACGATGGTGTCGGGATGGCCCATCAATATCGTGTCGAGTAGCGTCGTCCCCGATCGCGGGAAGCCCAGCAGAAATACCGGATCCGAATATTTGTCATCGATCGTTCCGGTATCGGACCAGCTTGCCGCCCATTCCGGTGTCAGGAGTTCGATTTCGCTGCGCAGCTTCTGGCGCATGGTTGCCGCCCGCTCGAGCGGGCGCGTCGGCGAGGATTCGTGCAGAGCATTGGTCGCGCAAAAGGCTTCGAAAGCCTTGTCCGCATCGCCGAGCCGATCGAAAAGCTGGCCGCGCAGATGCGTCGTGCGCTCGGGCTCCAGATCGGAAGGAACGCGTGCCAGGCTGGCCAGCGCTTCGTCAAAGCGCTTGGCGCGGCGGTGCTCATAGGCGCGCATGAAAGTGATTGCTCCCTCGCCGATGCCATTTTCTTCGGCGAGCATGACAAGCGGCGCGAACTCTTCCTCGCGATTGCTATGTTCATATTGGACCGCGAGGCCGAGATAGGCATCGGTTGTCGACGGATCGAGCGCGATTGCTTTCCGGAACGCTTGCTCCGCCTCTTCCATCCGATTGAGCAGGCCGCATTCGACCCCGAATTTCAGCTGAAGATTGGCGTTGTCGGGGTCGCGTGCCAAGGCGGCTTCCAGCGCGGGCATTGCCTCGTCCTGCTTACCCTCCTTCTTGTATTGCACATAAAGTTCATGGAGCGCGCGGGCATCGTCGGGAAATTCGGCTGCTGTTCTGCGAAGAAGCGCTTCGGCCTCTTCATGGCGCCCGACTGTGCGCAATGCGACCGCGACATTCAGCCGTGTCGGCGGGGCGAGCGGATTGAGCGCCATCGCCGTTTGGAGTGCGGCGACGCTGCCTTCAAGATCTCCGGTCGCCGAACGGGCATTGCCGAGGTTGTTCCAGCTTTCAAAGTCGCCGGGCTCGCTTGCGACCACATGTTCATAGGCTTCGACCGCCTCGGCGAAATGTTCGAGCGACTGGGCAACGAAGCCGCGATAGCGCGCGATACGCAGCGACGGATCGGCGCGGGCCAGATCGTGCGTGGCGATGGTCAGGGCGTCATCAAGATCGCCTTTATCGATCAACACGGCAATCAGGTTGCAGGCAATCGTCGTGTCGGCCGGCCGCGCTGCGTGCGCCGCCTTTAGATGGCGGGCGGCGCCGGCCGGATCATTCGACCGTGCCAGCAACATGCCCAAAAAGGCGTTGAGCGCGACCTTGTCGCCGCCTGTCTCCAGCGCACCTTCGGCAAGCTGCCGTGCCCGCGTCGTGTCGCCCGACTGGGCCGCACCCACGGCTTGTCGCAGGACATCGGCGGTTATGGGATCGAGCATCGGTATGTCATCCGTCGAATCAAAAAAAGGGCGGCGGATCGCACGATCCGCCGCCCCATCATAGGATCAAATACCGGCCTTAAAAGTCCAGCGTGACGCCTGCGAAAATATACCGGCCCAGCGCGTCATAGGTCGCCGGATAGGTGTTGCCGTTGCAGGGTCCGGTCGGGCACAGGTTCGACCCGTCGCGCGCCGCGTTGCCCGAGGTCACCAGCGGCGGCTGCTTGTCGAACAGGTTGCTCACGCCCAGGCGGAACGTGTAATTATCCGACACATCGAAGGTCGTCGTCAGGTCGAAATAGCTGTACGCCTTGATATGCTTGCCGGGATCGAAGACGAAGTCGCCGTGCAGTGACTGGCTGTCGTCGAGTGTTTCCGCCTTGACCTTGCCGATGTAGCGCCACTGGAACGAAATCCCGAGGCCGTCCGCCATCTTGAAGGTCGTGCGTAGCTTGTGACGCCATTTGGGCAGCATCGATCCGCCTGCCGTCGTGCCGCCCGAACTGCAAACCGGGCCATAAAGACCGGCGCAGTCGTAAGCTTCGGTGATGCCGTTATCGACCTTGTATTTGTCGAGGTAGGTCCCGACAAAGCTGAACGACAAGGTGCCAAGATCGCTGATTTCCTGGCTGAACGCGCTGTTGACTTCGATACCGCGCGTGTGAACGGTGCCGAGGTTCGACGGAATATTGTCGACATAGCCGTCCGGGGTCAGCCACAGCGAGCCCGCCGCATCGCGGTTGATCAGGCCGCAAGAAAAGGGCGTGAAGGACGCGGTAGCGTTCAGCGTGCAATCCTTCAGAATCGCATCCTGTGCCGGCGGCTGGATCGCATCCTTGAGCTTGATGTCGAACCAGTCGACCGTCAGCGAGAAGCGCGACAGGAAGCTCGGCTGCAGGATGATGCCGAGCGTCTTCGTCGTTGCCGTTTCGGGCTTCAGGTCGGGGTTGCCGCCCAGCAGGCCGTTATACTGGCCCGCCGGATTCTCGGCCGTTCCCTGATTGACGACAAAGCCCTGCGCAAGGCAGCCGTAGTCGGTCGCGCCAATGACCCGGCCCGCGCACGGATCGCTGGCCCCGTTGAGGCCGACGGTCGGTGTTGCGAACAGCTCCTGGATGTTCGGGGCGCGAACCGCGCGGTTATACTGGCCGCGCAGGCGAACGTCGCGGATCGGTGCGAATTCCAGCTGCAGTTTGAAGGTGTCGGTATCATATTTCCGGTCGGCGCTCGTCCGGTAATAGGATTTGCGATACCCCCCGCTGAAGGTCAGGTCATAGATGAAGCTTTCCTGGATCAGCGGAATTTGCGTTTCGGCAAAGAATTCATAGACCCGGAAGCTGCCCGACAGCGGCAAGGTAGCGCCGCCCTGACCGGTCAGATCGCCTGTCGAGAAGGCGTTGTCGGTCTGAAGATCCAGCGACTCCCTGCGCCATTCGAAACCCAGATTGACGCTGATGCCGTCTTCGGCCCAGGGCGATTTGATGCCATATTCGCCGAGCATCCCCGTGAACGAGGCGTTGGCGACCTGTTCCGAGGTGGTCCCCTTCTGGAAGCCGGTTGCATTGAGATAGGCGACTGCTTCCGGGCTGGCGCCGCCTGCGCCGTTGAAGATATTATAGGGAACGCAGGTCGGGTCGCTGCCGTCGATGACCGAACGGCAGACCGGGTCGAACGCCGCTGTGCGCGGATCGTCGATGACATTCAGCGCACGGCCAAGGCGCGCGACCGAAAATTCTTTCGAATAGACCTGGCTATAGTTCGACCGGCCATATTGATAATAGGTATCGTACGACCATGCCTTGCCAAGGTCGCCCTTGGTACCGATCACCGCGCGGAAGTTGGTGTGCTGCAGATCGCTCTGACGCGGACCGCCTTCGACGTTCCGGCGCAAGACTTGCAGGAAGCCCTGCTTATAGGTGTTGCCGAGCGAATCGGTGAACACCAGTGCCGGGTTTCCGGGATTGGGATTATAACCTGCCCCGATGGCCGTCGGGAAATTGCCGATAGCGCCATTGATGAGGTTGTAATAATTCGTGCTGCCTGCGGGGCCGCAGATAATGTTCCTCTGCGTCGCCGACATCAGAGCATTGTCGCAGTTGATCGTCAGCGTGTTGCCGAAGTTGCCCGACGGCGCAATCTGGGCGACCGTGCGGTCGTCCATGAACATGAATTCGAGATAGGGCTTGATCGATTCATTGATTTCATAGTTCGCGAACAGACCGGCGGTGTAACGTTCGTCGGGACGCTGATAATGATTGGTCGGCGCGAAGTTATAGCGCGTCGTCGATTGTTCAAAGCCGCCGCCCGGCTGGAAGGTGAAGGCGGTCGACGTAAAGCCCGGGATCACTTGCCCGGCAGCGTTTGTTTTGGGAACGAATACGAGCCCGGTCCCCGAAGAGTTGGTCAGCGAACCGCCGCACTGCAGCGCGCCGGCACCGGTATTCTGGATCGTACAGGCGCTGTAATCGCGCCGCGATTGCAGCACCGCCTTCGCCTTGCGATAGCCGGCATAGGCGACGATATGGCCGCGGCCATCGTCGAATCCGGCGCCGAACATCGCGGTGACGTCGAGTGTGCCGCCGTCCACAACGCTGCCTGTGGGATAGCCGAAGCCGCGGCGATCGAGCAGCGGCGGCGTCACCTTGTTGCGATTGCCGTGCTGGAACACGCTATACTGGCCGTCGAGCCGGAAGCCGGAGAAGTCGGTGTCCATGACGAAGTTCACGACGCCCGCGACCGCGTCGGCGCCATAGGTTGCCGAAGCGCCACCGGTCAGGACCTGGACATTCTTCAGCAGCGCAGCCGGGATCATGTTGATGTCGGCGGCCGAACCGCTATTCGGGCTCGGATCGCCGGGCAGAAGGCGGCGGCCATTGACCAGCGCGAGGGTACGGGTGGTACCAAGACCGCGAAGATCAACCGTTGCGGTGCCGTCGGCTCCGTTGGCAGCGGTTGACGACTGGCTGGCGAAGACCGACGGCAGCGAGTTCAGCATATCCTCGACGCGGGTCGTGCCCTGCAGCTTGATATCTTCGCTGGTGACCACGGTGATCGGCGCGGCGGATTCAAGATTGGCTTGCGGGATGCGCGAACCGGTAACGACGATCGTTTCGTCTGCTGCTGTACTGTCGTCCGCAGGCGCGTCTTGCGCCATGGCCGGAGAACCGAGAGCGAGCAGGCTGACCCCTAGAAGAAAGGGTGCTCCGCTTAATTTCAGCGTCAACTTCGATGATTGGATTTTTCTCACAGCGCCGTCCCCTACCGTTAGTCGATGAGTATCCAGGGCATGATCCTGCGCTCAAACTGGAAGACAGTGAAATGCCCTGACACTATGGGGATGAGCCCCTATTCATGTGGGGTAAAGAAAATTTCCGGCGCGTCTTGGCGTTTCATGGGCGATTGTGACTTGTTTGCAACAAGGCCGAAACACAAGCGTTGCGGCGTGCATAGTCCGCGAAATTTTGTTTCATCCGAAACCAGGTCGCGCGATCCGCGCATCCGCCGACGAAGCAATACGGTTATCTTGTGAAGCCAGTCATATGGCGCCAATGGCAATTATAGCCGTGCCAAACCCTGCCGGAAACGCCGTTCGCTGTCAGCCGTGAATCCAGGCCATCGATTGACGGGCCGCTGGCTCCGCCCTGGAATTGCCTTTGCTCATACGGCAGGCCCGGCACCCACGCGCATGTCGTGGGGACAATTGCAACGCTCCAGATTGTCAGCACGACCTGTCACACGCGATTCGTGCAAACAGCGACATGCGGCCCGCCGCCGCGGCATAGGCGCCGAAACAGGCGGTAAACAGCGCGCGGCCATGCGGTCGTTCGCGAAAAATACACCCGTCCTTGCCCCATCCTCAATCGATCGATTGCCTGCGGCTTGCTCCAAACCGGATATGCGACTAGGCGCAAATGCGAATCGATATCAATAGCAACAAGGGGTAGTCAATGAGGCCGAATCCGGGAGCCGCAACGCGGTCGAATCTGTCGCGCGCCGCGCTGGTCGCGGCGATGCTCTTGGGCTCGCAGCCCGTTTTCGCTGCCGAAGAGGCCGCCGGGAGCGGCCCGGCTGGCGAGACCATCGTCGTAACCGGGCTGCGCGAGGCCAGCGTGTCCTCGGCCACCAAGACGGGCACCCCGCTTATCGAGACGTCGCAGACGATCACGGTGATCGACGGCGAAGAGCTTGAACGCCGGGGCGCGATCTCGCTCAACCAGGCGGTCGGCTATGTCGCCGGTGTCGCGGCCAACCAGCGCGGCGGCACGGTGTCGCGTTACGACCAGATGTATTTGCGCGGCTTTTCGCCCGGGTTCTTCCTCGACGGCATGCGGCTCATCGCCGGGCCCTATTCGACCCCGCAGACCGACTTCAACCGGATCGACCAGATCGACATCATGAAAGGGCCGGCATCGGTCCTCTATGGCAATGGTACGCCCGGCGGCCTGATCAACCTGTCGAGCAAAAAGCCCGAGGCTGAGGCGTTCGGCCGTTTCGAAGCGCAGGTCGGAAACTACAACAGTCTGCGCTTCGTCGGCGACATCAACCAGCCGCTCGACGCCGAGGGCAAATGGCGCGTGCGCTTCGTTGGCGGGTGGCAGAAGGCGGACGGCTTCACTAGGCTCACCGAAAGCGAGCGCTATCACATCAGCCCGATGATTGCCTTTGCCCCGGACGATCAGACGAACATCACCCTCATCGCATCCTATCAGCATGCGCCATCGGGCGGTGGCTATTCGGGCGTACCGGCCTATGGCAGCGTGCTGCCGAACCCCAATGGCTCGATCGAATATCATATCAACACCGGTGATCCGGCATATGAGGTCTATGACCACAAGCAGAAATCGGTCGCCCTTTTGTTCCGGCGCGATTTCAACGAACATCTGGCGTTTCGTTCGAACGTCCGGTTCCAGAACAACAAGCTGAGCTACCGTCAGATCTATGTCGGCGGCTTTGCGACCACGGGGACGGGGCTCAATATCAACACTGACTACAGCACGATCATCCGCGGCGGCGGCGGTGCCGATGAGGATTTCGACACGCTGACGATGGACAACAGCCTGAACGCAAAGTTCGAAACCGCGGGGATAGAGCACGACATACTCGTGGGTCTCGATTATCTGCGGATCACCGGCGAGAATTTCCAGCAGTTCAACACCGGCCAGACCGCCAACCCGCTAACGAGCATTCCGAACCTCAATCTTTATGCGCCGGTCTATGGCCGCGTTCCGAGCCTCGATCTGACCCAGCTCTCGCTAGCCTATACCAACAGCTACAGCCAGCGCGACCAGACCGGCATCTATATCCAGGATCAGGTGACAATCGGCGGACTTCATCTGATCGCCAGTGGCCGCTGGGACTGGTACGACCAGAGCAGCCTCAACAAGAAGAACCGGGTTCTGACGCCGCTCTCGCAGAGCGCCTTCACGATGCGCTTCGGCGCGCTTTATGCGTTCGAATTCGGCCTGTCGCCCTATGTCAGCTACACTGAATCTTTCGAGCCGCAGGCGGGCGCCGACTATCTCGGCAATCCCTTCTCGCCGACCACGGGCAATATGTACGAAGCGGGCCTCAAATTTCAGCCGCGCGGCCTGAACACGCTCATCACCCTGTCGGCGTACGAACTGAAGCGGCAGAATGTCCCGGTCGGTGATCCGCTTGCGGGAACCGGCGGCCGTCCGACGAATTCGCAGATACAGATCGGCGAAACGCGCGTTCGGGGCGTCGAACTCGAAGCGCGCGGCGAGCTTCGCCCCGGCATCGATCTTGTCTTTGCCGGCACCTACACCGATGCGCTGATCACGCAGGGCGCGCCCGCCATCCCTGCTTCGGCGCCGACACTTTCCAAATTGGGCACGACCGGCACGCCATCGACCACGGGCACCGTTCCGCTCGGCGTTCCCGAGTGGCAGGCATCGGCCTTCCTTTCGTACGACTTCGGCCGTGGTGGCGCGGGCGATGGTCCACTTGGCGGGCTCAGTCTTGGTGCGGGCTTTCGTTATGTCGACGGCTCGCTCGGCTCGTCGAGCTACAAGGTCGTGAATAGCGTGACGACCTTTGAACTGTTCAGGACAAAGAGCTTCACTTTGGTCGATGCGATGCTCGCTTACGACCTTGGCCATGCCAGCCCGGCGCTGGACGGTCTCGGCATTGCGGTGAATGCCCAGAACCTGTTCGACAAGAAGCATGTCTCGTCCTGCTTCTTCTCGAACAGCTGCTATTTCGGGGCTTCGCGGACTGTAGTGGGGTCGCTGCGCTACAAATGGTAAGGCGCTGCGCTGCCGTGTCGTCGATGCGCCCGGCGCCGGCTTGCGCGAACCTCGGGCTGTACGTGAACGGCTTCGCGGGCCCCGGTTCGGCAGGTGGCTTGACCGCGCATCCTGATCGCGACATTCTTCGACGATGCCCCGGCTCTACACCAGCTTTGCCGAATTCTGGCCCTTTTACCTGCGTGAGCATAGCAAGGTGCGCACGCGGGCGCTCCATTATGTCGGGACCAGCCTCGTCGTGCTGATTGCGATATTCGCGGTGCTCAGCGCGCGCTGGGCGTGGCTCTTCGCGCTACCGCTCGCGGGTTATTTCTTTGCCTGGGTCGCGCATTTCGGGGTCGAGAAGAACCGGCCCGCGACCTTTACCTATCCGCTGTGGAGCCTTGCCGCCGATTTCAAAATGTGGGCGATGTGGCTGACCGGGCGGTTGGGGCCCGAACTCGACAAGGCGGGCGTGGCGCGGGCCCCGCGCTGATTCACGGGTGGTTCGCCATCCTTGCCGCGGCGCCGCTTTGCGCGCATCGTGGTGCCGGGGTCGCGCCATGGCAGAAGGATGAACTTGTGCGGACAGGTGTGAATCATATCATGACGGCGCTCGGCGCGCTGATGCTCGCCGGGTGCGGCGGCGGGGCCAGGGATGGTGCTGCTGCGGACGGTGATGCCAAGGCGATGGCGGCGAATGACTGGGATGCCAGCGATGCCTGTGCTTTGCTGGGCAAAGCGGCGGTCGGCGCTGCGCTGGGCGATACGGTGACCGAAACCAGCCTCGCCTTCGTCAACAAGGCCGAGGGCTCCAATGCCGCGACGTCTGAATGCACCTATCGCCTCGCGAATGGCGATGCCGCCACCTTGATGGCGCGGCGCTCGCCGATCGGCGACAACAGCGACATTGCGATCAGGCAGACACGCGAAGCCACCGCCAAAACGATGGCAGCCTTTTCCGACAAGGCGATCGAGGATGTGGCGGGGCTGGGCAAGGCGGCCTTTTTCGTCCCCGGCATCAACCAGCTCAACGTCTTTCTCGATGGCGACAAGTTCGTAATCCTGACTCTCGGCAGCGCGCCGGCGACGAGCGCGAAGGATACGGCAGTGGCGCTGGTCGCCAAAATCAAGCGCTAGCCCGCCTGTCCTGCTATACTGGCCGGGCGAGTCTCCCCGACCCGATTTCAGCCAAGGAGTATGTTCATGACCGTCAATCGCGCATCCGCCCGCTACGAAGGCTTTGGCAAGGAAGGCAAGGGGGCGATCACAACCAAGTCGGGGGTGCTCAATGCGCAGCCCTATGGTTTCGGGACGCGCTTCGAGGGCAAGCCGGGGACCAATCCCGAAGAGCTGATCGCTGCGGCGCATGCGGCGTGTTTCACCATGGCGCTGTCGTTCGGGCTGGCGCGCGCGGGCTATGCCGACGGTTCGCTCGACACGAGCGCGGCGGTGACGCTTGAGCAGCAGGACGGCGGCTTCACCGTGACCCAATCGGCGCTGACGCTGACGGGCAAGGTGCCGGGCATCAGCGCCGACGAATTTGCGAAGATCGCCGAAGAGGCCGAGAAGAACTGCCCGATCTCCAAGCTGCTCAATTGCGAGATTACGCTCGAGCATAGTCTGGAGAGCTAGGCGGCACGGAGGAGCGGGGGCATCGGCCGTGCGGGCGGTTCCTCGGCCATGAAGGCGAAGGCCGACTGCGCGGGCGGCAAAAGCGGCCAGCGGTGGAGGACGAGATGCTCGCGCCCTTTGCCGCCGGGGTGCGGCCGGCTTTCGATCAGCAGCAGTTCCCGGGGTGTCCAGTGGCGGATGACGTTGAATGCGTCGAAGAGCGCCCGGTCGTAGCCGAGCGTGATATGCGGGCGGAGGCCCGATGCCCGGTGCAACGGATCGACCCCATAGGCGCCGAGCAGGACCGCGATCGCGTCGAAGAAATCCTTGATTTCATGCGCTCGGCCGCGCGTGACAAGTTCGGCGCCCATCGCGCCGCCATGGACGCGGCCGAAGCGGATCGGTGCGGCGGGAGGCAGCGCGGTTCCCAGCGCGGCGATGACGCGGTTCTTGAGGAACAGGTCGCGCTGAAAGGTCTCGCCGACGACGCACAAGGTCAGGTGGAGCATGGCGAGGTCGACGGCGTTGCCGGTCTGCCCGGCGCGCCTCTGCCACTCGGCGAACGGCGGGCGCAGCGATGGGGGAAGCTGGAAACCGAGAAAGGTTCGAATAATCTGACTGGACATGGGACTCCTCCGAATCGAAATAATGTTCCTGTTATGTTCTTATTTGCGACAAGAGTCGAATCAGCGGGAAATCGCCCGCGGCACAAAGTCGCTTGATCTCAACCATGGTTGAGCTTGCATAAGATGCGGCAGATGATTCGCTGAACGGAGATATGCCGATGACCCAGCCTGCCCATGATCCCGTCGACCTGCCGTGCTACCTCGCGCGGATCGGTTATGCCGGGCCGGTTGCGCCGACGCTGGAGGTGCTGCGCGCGTTGCAGGCGGCGCATGTCGCGGCGATCCCGTTCGAGGCGCTCGATGTGCTGACCGGCAAGGGGGTCGAAGTCGACGCGGCGTCGGTCGATGCCAAGCTGATCGGGCAGCGGCGCGGCGGATATTGCTATGAGCAGAACGGGCTGTTTCTGCGCGTGCTGCAGACGATCGGCTTTGACGCTGCGGCGCGGCTGGGGCGGGTGCGCTGGATGATGGCGGACGATGCGCCGACGACCGCGCGCAGCCATTTGGTGATCCGCGTGATGCTCGACGGCCGAGCGTGGCTCGCCGACGTTGGTTTCGGCGCCGCGGCGCCGACCGCGCCGCTGGCGATCGACGATCGCGACCCGCAGCCGACCGTGCACGAGGCCTATCGCATCCGCCAATCGCATGACGAGTGGCTGGTCGAGGCGTTACTCGGCGATAGCTGGGCGGCGATGTATGTCTTCGATGACGCGCCGCAGCAGCCGATCGATGTCGCGGTCGCCAACTGGTACACCGCGACGCACCCAAGCTCGCATTTCCGCCACCAGTTGATCGTGGCGCGAGCAGACGACGCGGCGCGCTATGTGCTGCGCGACAACCGGCTGACGATCCGCTCCACCGACGGGCGCGTCGAGCAGGCCTATCTGACCGCCGACGAGATTGAGGCGGCGCTGGGCGACCTGTTCCTGCTGCCGGTGCGCCCGCACTGGCGCCCGGCGATTGCCCGCGCCGCGGTGATGGAGATTGCGGCTTAGGAGAAGCCCGGTCAGGGCCTGGGCGCGGCGTCTTCGGGCGCCATGCGCGTGACGTGGATATAGGCGGCCTGCCAGCTGTTTCCTGTGCGGCGGAAGATGTCGGTAAAGCGAATGCGGACGCGGAAGGGCTGGCCCGCCGAACGCCCCGATAAAACCGTCTCGGCACTCGCGAGCCCTGCATCGGCGCCCAGCGGCATAACGATGCGGTCGCGCAGCGTGACGGGATCATAGCTGTCGTTGGCGCCGGTCCAGCCCGCGATGAAAGCGGCCTTGCCGAACCGCTGGCCGCTGCCGTCGATGAAGACGAGATCGTCGGCGACCATGCGGTCCAGCGCCGCGCCGTCCCTGGCGATTTGTGCTGCGTCGAACGCGTCGGCGAAGGCAGTGAGCGCGGCGCTGTCACCGGGCGCTGGCGCAGCGTTCGCGGATATGACGCCGAGGCCGGCGATCGCGAATATGAGGGCCAATATGCTACGCATCCCTATCCTCCTGTCGTGGCGGCAAGCGCCCTGCTGCTCCGTCTTTATTTCGCCGCCGGCCGCGGCTTCATATGCCAGAGCGCGTTGACGATGATCCAGCGATCGCCGAACTTGCCCATGTGGAAATAATCGATGAACCACGGCGTTTCGACCCGGACAGCGGCGGCGTTTCCGGCGACGTCGAGGATCTTGCACGAGCGGTCCCACGCCTCGCGCGGGGTCTTGAGCGCGCCGCGTTTGGTGAGGTCGACTAGTTCCTCGCGGCTCAAGCGTTGCAGGCCGAGGCGTTCGTCGGGGGTGTCGCCGAGGACGCGGCGTTTCGCGAGATCGGGGTGGAGTGCGCGCTTGACGCGTTCGGGGTCGCCCTCGAGCTGGCCGTCGACATAGTCGAAGCAGGTGGCCTCGATCGCTGCGAGGTCGGCGGGGGTGCCGGTTGGTACCGGGGTTGCGGTCGCGGCGGCGAGGGTGAGCAGGGTGGTCAGCATGGCGGCTCCGGTTTTGGGCTGGTGACGAAAAAAGAGGCTAGTCGATGATCGGCGCCCCCTCCGCCTTCAGCTTCGCGAGACTGGCCTTCATTGCCGCGAGTACCTCGGGCGCATGGGGTTCCCAGCTTTCGACTTCGCCGACGATGCGCAGCGGCGACTGGCTGCGATAGCTGCGCGTCGGGTTGCCGGGGAATTTCCTGTCGGTGAGATTGGGGTCGTCGAACCAGTCGCCCGTCGGTGCGACGATATAGATGCGCTCGCGGCCGTCGCCGGCGGCGAGTTCGCAGCCCCATATCGCCGATTCGAGTGCCGCGGAGAAATAGATCCACGACATGGGGGCGGCCTGATAATTGCTGCCCCAGCCGGTGGCGAGCAGATCGCCGACCTGCAAATCGGCGCGGGTGCCGTGGTAGAAGGTCGCGCCGCTATCGGGGCCGGTCGGGGTGTCGGTCATGGCTGGCTCGCTTTGCTGGAGTCGGCAGGCTGGCGGAACCTGCATCAACTGTCACCTCCCGTTTCGGGTTCCGGCCGTCAGGTGGCCGTGTCGTTTCCGTCTTCGATATCGTCGGATGGATCGAGCCGCACCACCCACATCGGGCGTCCGTCGGGCGACAGCGCGATGTCGTGGCTGGGGACCATGTCGGCCCCGGTCTCGATCCAGCCGCGCCCGTCGCATTTGGGACAGGGCACACGGATCGAGCGGTGGCTGATCAGGTCGATCTGGCTGTTCCACTGGCCATGCCCTGCGCAGACCGGACAGCGCAGGTCGAGGTCGCCGGTACGGGGCCGGGCGGAAATGCCGTCGAGCGCGTGCGGATCGTGCGGGCCGGAACAATGGACGATGTTGGAGGGGTGGGACATTGCGGTGCCTTCGAGGGGGCGGGTCCTGGGAAGCGGGCGTATTGATGATTGGTTGCCAGCCAAAGTTCAGGAAAGTTCAGCCCGGTGGCGATGCGGTGGCGATGCGGTGGCGATGCGGTGGCGATGCGGTGGCGGCGGTATCAGGCGGGATGACAGGAGCGGCGGCGGAGACGGAGTGGAAGCGGCGCTGCCGCAGCGTCCGACAGAGTGAAGCAGATGTGCATATTGTAGGAAAGGGGTTTCTGGCCCGCGCGGTGCGAAACAGGATCGGCGCGGCGTGGCGCTGAGATATTCGACTGCCCGGATACGAACGGAAGTGGTCCTGTCCCTCTTCGTCACCCTCTAAAGAGACACGCGGCTCGTTAGACTTGATCCGGGGTCCAGCTTCTCACCGTTGCCGAGCGGGACCCCGGATCAAGTCCGGGGTGACGAGAAAGGAAATGTCTCCTTGCACCACTATACTGCCATGGCGGGGTGCGGAATCAGCCGTCGCCCCCGCCAAGCCGCCAGCGGCCATGTTCGACATGGGTGGTCTTGCCGACGACGCTTTCCACAAGCAGGATTTCGTCGACCGTCCAGCCGATCGGCGGCATTTTTTGCGCGTTGAGGCGGTCGCCGCGATAGTTGATCGTGATGTGCGGTTCGGGCGTGGTGCCGTCCATGATCGGCGCCTTTTCGCGCAGCAGATGGTTCACCAGCGCCTTCTGGAACGCCCGCGCCTCGGCCAGCGGATCGCGCGTGCGCAGCGTCACCGCCTTGCGGTTCTCGATCCGGTCGAAGCGGAGCGGGAAGGGCGCCGCGGCGAAGCCGTCCAGCGCGGCGATGGTCGCGGGCAGCCACTCGGGCGGCGCATAGTGCAGGTCGTAGAGCGAGATGAGTGTGACATGGAGGAGGTCCGGCCCGCGCGAAGGATCGTTGCGCGGCAGCGCGGCGATCTGCGCCTGCACCTCCGGCGGCGGCTTGGCCATGACGTAGAGGGGGTTCCGGGCGCGCATGGGTGGGAGTGTAGCATGAGGTGGGCGTGAGGCCGACTGTCGGGCGCTCCGTTGACCCGGAATTTGGGAGTTTAGTAGTAAACTATCACCGCAATTCTATAGCCCCGTAATACCAAATTCCGGCCGTAATAGTAAATATATTTCTCAGAGTCGGTGAACTATCTCGTTCATTTTTCTTCTATATAGAATAAGTCTCTGATTTACGCTTCTCATATCTAAAACTAGATCCTCGTATAGAGGGAAGGACCTTTGTATGTCTTGGGGATTTAGAAGGGCTTCTTTGTCTAAATCTAGTTGGTAGTTGTACCATCGCCTAAATTTTGCCTGCCACTTTGTAAGGTGAGGGCGAAGGCCGCTATTTAGTACGTCAATTGATAGATCGATTATTTTAGAAGTCGATTTAGACTGAACCTTGGAAACTGGTATATCCTTAATAAGTTCTCTCGTAACATCGAAGAATTTATACCAAGAATCATATATTTCAGCTATTACGTCGTCATCAAAGTCTATTTCTAAACCTATTTTCCTTGTACTCAGTTCGACCCATATTTGATAAGCTACTTTTCTATCATCTTGATTTGGTTTAATTGTAACTTTGGATTCTCCGAATCCGAACTCTGCAGAATCAATGTCAAAGCCTTTGGAAAAAATGTACCCTCTTGAAAAATAGGCCCATAATGCCGATGCTAACGCAAGCGCGATCAATGCAAGTGCCAGCCACAGGCCGATCTCAAGCTTGAACGCGCCATCACTCCAAAATATTCGGAGAAGATCGGTCTCTGCGGGTAGCGGTGGTTTAGCCATTTCTAATTCGCCGCGCGCGCGAGTTGTCGATTAGTGACTTTGAGCGAGACCTAGCTTCGAAAATCGCATTTCCCAGCGCAGTCGGGTCATTCCATATATCTTCCCACCAAACCCAATGCGCATAGCCGCTGCCGATGTTGTCCTGTAGTCTAGGAGGCTTCTCGCAGCCGTCGTTCACGACTTGGAGGGCAGGCAATTTCACCCCTAAGAGCGCATGCTCTTTCTGAAGTGTCGCGTTGATCTCCCAGTCAACGAATTTTCTTCTAGGAGTTTGGAGACCGCAAAGAACAATGGTGCAAGACGTGCCCGTAATATATTCCTCGCGGATTTTTCTTATTACGTAGTCAGATGAATCGCTATCTATCATTCTGTCCAAAGAATTATCGTAACAGAAAGAATAGGGGTGATTCATGTTGGCGGACAAATGATCATAGTACTGTTGATCAAGCGCGTGATGGTAGCTCACAAAAATGCGAGGCTTAACAGATTTTTGAGTGCCAAAGATTGAGGACATATACCTACCTGTTCAGCCAAATCGACAAGGGTGTGGCAGTAAATTTTTCATGATTTAAGACCATCCAGATTCTGTCACTACGGCCTTTCATGTCTCCAAATACAATACGATCATATAAGCCGAGATACTCTTGCTTGGTCCAATTTGTCTCATTTCGAGAATCGACAGAAGGAAAAATTGCTACGTTTTCTAGGCGTTTGTACCCGTCCGCCAAGCCAAGTTCCCAAGGAACCCAGCGGCTGTCCTTGCTATTGACGCTTGCAAGCAAGACGAATTTTTTTGTCTGGCCGATGCGTCTTTTGAGGATTTCCGCTGTTTCGCGTGACGTATACGGTGGGAGCGCAGTATCTTTTTTGTCGATATAGACGCTTGCCCCGTGATTACGCAAAACCCTTATTGCGCCCGGTAAAATATCTATGTCTTTGCTTGAGTGCGATAAAAAAGTAGTAGCTGAAGATGCTGTTGCGGCTGTAACGCTTTTGCGAACTTCCTCCGACAGCCCGGCCCCGAGGCTTCTAAGCTCACTTGCTGTTGTATATTCGACAGGCACAGATCCCCGGCCCCTTCCCCTAAGCAAATCTTCGTTTAGCTACTATCGGATTTTCACTCAATGGGAAGAGGAATGAGTTTTCTTGGCTTCTTTAGTTCGTACTCATGGCGCTGGCAGCATACTTCAAAGTGAATCGAGACGGCTTTTGCTAGTCTCTATCAATCATGCTCCCTGCCACCCGCGCCCATATACAGCTCGCTCCCCGTTTCCTTAAACAGCTCGCTCATCTCGGCCATGCCCTTTTCGGCTTCCTCGGCCGCAATGAAGTTTTCGGCGGGCTGGTTCTGCTTCGCCGCAAACTCGCGGACTTCCTGGCTGATCTTCATCGAGCAGAATTTCGGACCGCACATGCTGCAGAAATGGGCGGTCTTGGCGCCCTCCGCCGGCAACGTCTGGTCGTGATATTGTTCCGCCGTGTCGGGGTCGAGCGACAGGTTGAACTGGTCGCGCCAGCGGAATTCGAAGCGCGCTTTCGATAGCGCGTCGTCGCGGACCTGCGCGGCGGGGTGGCCCTTGGCAAGATCGGCGGCGTGGGCGGCGAGCTTGTAGGTGACGACGCCGACCTTCACATCGTCGCGGTCGGGCAGGCCCAGATGCTCCTTGGGCGTCACGTAGCAAAGCATCGCGGTGCCGTACCACCCGATCTGCGCGGCGCCGATGCCGCTGGTGATATGGTCGTAACCCGGCGCGATGTCGGTGGTGAGCGGCCCGAGCGTGTAGAAGGGCGCCTCGCCGCATGCCTCCAGCTGCTTTTCCATATTCTCCTTGATCTTGTGCATCGGGACATGGCCCGGCCCCTCGATCATCACCTGCACATCCTGCGCCCAGGCGCGCTTGGTGAGCTCGCCCAGCGTGTAGAGCTCGGCGAACTGCGCCTCGTCGTTCGCGTCGTAGATGCTGCCGGGACGCAGGCCGTCGCCGAGGCTGTAGGCGACGTCATACGCCTTCATGATCTCGGTAATCTCGTCGAAGCGTTCGTAGAGGAAGCTTTCCTTGTGATGCGCGAGGCACCATTTCGCCATGATGCTGCCGCCGCGCGACACGATGCCGGTCATGCGCTTTGCCGCGAGGGGGACGTAAGGAAGGCGGACGCCGGCGTGGATGGTGAAATAGTCGACGCCCTGTTCGGCCTGCTCGATCAGCGTGTCGGCGAAGATTTCCCAGGTCAGGTCCTCGGCGACGCCGCCGACCTTTTCGAGCGCCTGATAGATGGGGACGGTGCCGATCGGGACGGGCGAGTTGCGGATGATCCATTCGCGGGTGTCGTGGATGTTGCGGCCGGTCGACAGGTCCATGACGGTGTCGGCGCCCCAGCGGATCGACCAGACCATCTTGTCGACTTCGCTCGCGACGTCGGATGCGACCGCGCTGTTGCCGATATTGGCGTTGATCTTGACGAGGAAGTTGCGGCCGATCGCCATCGGTTCGGATTCAGGGTGGTTGATGTTGTTCGGGATGATCGCACGGCCGCGCGCGACCTCGTCGCGGACAAACTCAGGCGTGACATAATCGGGGATCGACGCGCCGAAGCTTTCGCCGTCGCGCTTGTACTCGGCGAGGCGGACGCGGCCGAGATTTTCGCGCTCGGCGACATATTCCATCTCGGGCGTGATGATGCCGCGGCGGGCGTAATACATCTGGCTGACGTTCGCGCCGGGCTTGGCGCGCAGCACCTGACGGCGGACGTTGGGGAAGGGGGCGACGCCGCCGCTGCGGTCGGGGCCGAGCTGGCCGTTATCCTCAGGGCGAACTTCGCGCTGGGCGACTTGCTCGACGTCGCCGCGGGCGCGGATCCAGTCGGCGCGGATTTCGGGGAGGCCGGCTTCGATGTCGATGGTGGCGTTGACGTCGGTGTAGGGGCCCGACGTGTCATAGACGCGCACCGGGGGCTCGCCCGAATGCGGGTCGAGATCGATCTCGCGCATCGCGACGCGGATGCCGCTGCCGGTCTGCGTCGCGACATGGATTTTGCGGCTGCCACGGATCGGTCCGGTGGTGACGCCGATCGGGGTGGCGGCGCCCTTTGCGAGGCGGGTGTCGATGTCGGCCATGTGCAGTCGCTCCATATATGTCGGAGCGAGAACGGGGATTCCGGTCCTTGGATATGGAACGAAACGCCGACCCTCCCTCCGCCGGTATTATCCGGATCAGGTTCAACGGGTCGCGGTTTATTCCGCTCTCAACCTGCGATCACGCGACAGGCTCCCCGGGGATGGGGGGTGTTTAGCCGGGCAGGGGCTTGCTGTCCACCGGAGAGGCGTTGGTGGAGCGTTGACATAAATAGATAGTAAACAAAAACTTTATTGGTTGACGAAGCGTTAATCTTTTCGGAATCGGGATGGGGCGGCGAATCGTAGCCGTTTGTTATGGGGGCATAATATATGATTTCCGGTGTTCGTAACGCGCTTCGCGCGTCCCTTTGTGTTGCCGCTTTGACGGCGGGTTTTTCGGGAACTGCGCAGGCGGCCGAGTGTCTGCTGGATACCAATAACAACGGCGTTGTGGATGCCGCCGATACTGACGGCGGAGCGCAATCGGATGGAACGGCCGAGACGCTGGCCTGCGGCAACAACGCTGGCGCTCAGGCTCCATTCTCGACCGCCCTGGGCGCAGACAGCAGCGCGGCCGGTGCCTTCGGGACTGCGGTCGGAAATGGTGCGCAGTCGGGCGGCAGCGGTTCGCTTGCAGTGGGAGCGAGTGCAAATGCCGGCTTTACAAATAGCGTGGCGTTGGGCTTCGGCGCGACCTCTGCCGCGCAGCGCTCCATCGCGATCGGTGCATCGACCAACGCAGGGGGGGAGGCGTCTGTCGTGGTTGGAACGAACGCATCGACGCTCAGTTTCGCAACCAATTCCGTCGCGCTGGGCGCAAATTCGGTAGCCGATGCGGCGAACACAGTGTCGGTAGGCTCGCTGAGTCTGCAACGCCGGATCACAAATGTCGCAACGGCGGTAAATGGTACTGACGCGGTCAATCTCACGCAGCTCAATGCCGCGCTTAGTGGCGGCGGAACGCCTTATATCAGGATAAACTCCGCAGCCCAGGGCGCGACCGCCGGTGGGGCTGGCGCTATTGCGATCGGGCAATTCGCCAATGCCGGTGGGGGCGTGTCGACTGCTATCGGCAATTTCGCATCAAGCCAAGGCTATGGCGCTCTCGCGCTGGGCTCGAATACGAGCGCCGCTGGCGATGCGTCGGCGGCCCTCGGCGAAAATATCGCTGCGCAGGGAAATTATGCCGTCGCTCTTGGATCTTTTGTCCGGACAAACGGCGAAGCGGCGATTGCCATCGGCCGGGCCACAAAAGCGGAAGGAAACGGAAGCGTCGCGATCGGCGGCGATAGCAATGGCGACAACGAAGGCGCGTATGCCAATGGCGTGCGCGCAACGGCGATCGGCAGCGATGCGCGCGCGGGAAGCGGCAGCACGGCGCTTGGCAGTGGTTCGCTTGCAGGGGGACTGAATAGCGTTGCGCTGGGCGCCGGAACCTTTGCAATGCGTGACAATAGTGTTGGGGTCGGTCAGCGACAGATTGTCGATGTTGCCGCTGGCACGCAGGCGACCGATGCCGTCAACCTGGGCCAGCTTCAGCAAGCGATTAGTAGTTTTGCCGATTCTGTTACCGCAAATCTGGGGTCGAGCATCTATTTTAAGGCCAATTCGTCGAGCGCGGCGGCGCAGGCGAGTGGGCAGGAAAGCGTCGCGATCGGCGGCAATGCCAATGCGAGTGGAGGACTCGCCGTCGCCATTGGCTCCGAAAGCCTGGCGTCGGACTCTTTCGCGGTAGCCCTTGGCTATAGCAGCCGGGCCAATGGTCCGTTCAGCACGGCGCTGGGGACGCAGGCTGTGGCATCTTTTGGCTCGACGGCGGTCGGTAACGGCGCGGATGCCAGCGGAGGTGCTGCCGTCGCGCTCGGTATCTCGTCATCCGCAACGGGAGACAATAGCATCGCTATCGGATCCGGCGCGACGGCCGACAACTTGCTCTCCACGGCGATTGGCACGAACGCCTATGCCTCGGCCGAGAATAGCACGGCGATTGGTAGCGATTCGCTGGCCGACCGTGCCAACAGCGTGTCTTTCGGTGCAGTGGGCAACGAACGCCAGCTGACCAATGTCTCCGCCGGTACGCAAGGCACCGATGCGGTCAATCTCGACCAGCTCAATGCCGTTGGGACGGTCGCGAATGCCGCGCTGACCACCGCCAATCAGGCAAATGGCAAGGCCGATCAGGCGCTTGCTGCGGTGCAGCAGGTGATCGTCCAGAACGGCAATGTCGTCGGCAACAACAATGGCGGCGTGTCGGCGCAGGCGACGGGCAATGGCGCGATGGCCGGCGGGTCGGGGACGGTCGCCGATGGGGCGGGAGCGATCGCGTTCGGGCTCGACAACAAGGCGACGGGCAATGGCGCGGTCGCGATCGGCGATCCCAATATCGCAACGGGCAATGGCGCGGTCGCAATCGGCGCCGATAACACGGCAACCGGCGACGGCGCGGTCGCGCTGGGCAATCTCAGCACCGCCAATGGCGGGTCGGCGATCGCGCTTGGTGACGGTGCGACGGCGAATGGCGCGGGCAATATCGCGCTCGGCGGCGGATCGTCGGCGACGGGTGCGAACAGCGTCGCGCTGGGTGCGGGATCGGTCGCGAGCCAGGCGAACACCGTCTCGGTGGGCGCGGCCGGAGCCGAGCGCCGGGTGACCAACGTCGCGGCAGGGTCCGCGGCGACCGACGCGGTGAACAAGGATCAGCTGGATGCCGAAGCTGCGGCCCGCCAGCAGTTCAACCTGCAAATGTCGCAGCGGCAGGCGGTACAGGAAGCGGCAACGACCAGTTTGACGCTGGGCCTTGCCAATGAAATGTCGGCGCGTCTCGCCGCCGATAATGCGCTGTCGCAGCGGATCGACGCCGTATCGACGCGGATCGACCAGATCGAATCGCGGATGTCGGTGCTCGACGACCGCATCGCCAGCTCGACCGCGGTCGCGTCGGCGCTTAGCGGCAACGCCTTCCTGCCCGACATGAAGTTCAACCTGACTGCGAACGTCGCCACTTATGATGGCGCGCATGCCGGGGCGCTTCAGATGGGCGTGCTGGTGTCGCCGAACCTCGCGCTTAACGCCGGGGTCGCGTCGGGCTTCAACCGCCGCGGTAAAACGGCTGCGCGTGCGGGCGTGACGATCGGCTTCTGATCGTGAAAGACGGGCGGGAGCGGTCGTTGACCGCTCCCGCCAACACGCCGATAAACGCATCCCGTCGGCTTTGTCGGGAGGTGCGCAATGATGCCATGGCTGGCGGGAGTGACGGCGCTTTTGTTTGCGGCGGGATCGCCCGCGACGGTCGGCGACCTCGCGTGGCTGGCGGGCGACTGGGTGCGCGAAGATGCAGGGCGCTGGACCGAGGAAAGCTGGATGCCGCCGCGTGGCGGGATGATGCTGGGGGTGAGCCGATCGGGGCGCGGCGAGAATTTGCGCGAGTTTGAATTTCTGCGGATCGCGGCGGATGCCGACGGGGTGCCCGCCTATGTCGCGCAGCCGCAGGGCGGGGCGCCGGTCGCGTTTCGACTGGTACGCCACGATGCGACCAGCGCGCGCTTTGAAAATCCGGCGCATGATTATCCGCAACGCATCGATTATGTTCGCGCGGGCGACACGCTGACCGCATCGATTTCGGCGATCGACGGGATGAAGGCGCGCCGCTGGACCTATCGGCGCCGCTGATATTGTCGAGGCGAAGGGAGCGGCATGGACAAGACCGGACGATTGTTCGCGATCATCGACAGCCTGCGCCGGCGGCGACGGCCCGTGACCGCGGAGATACTCGCCGCGGAGCGGGGCGTGTCGGTGCGGACGCTCTATCGCGATATCCAGGCACTGGTGGCACTCGGCGCGCCGATCGAGGGCGAAGCGGGGGTCGGCTATGTGCTGCGCCCCGGCTTTTTCCTGCCACCCCTGATGTTCACCGCCGACGAACTGGAGGCGCTGGTGCTCGGCGCGCGCTGGGTCGAGGGACGGCAGGACGGATCGCTGTCGCGCGCCGCGGGGATGGCGCTGGCGAAGATCGCGGCGGCGAGCTCCGATGAGCTCAAGCAGCGGATCGACGAGGCGGGGCTATGGCCGGTGAACAGCCGCTGGCGCGAGACCGACGCGCCGCTGCTGGCGACGGTGCGCGCGGCGATGCGCGCCGAAAAGACGCTGCATATCGGCTATGCCGACCAGGGCGGGGCGGCGACCGAACGCGCGATCTGGCCCGCGGCGCTTGCCTATTATGAAGAGAAGCAGATCATCGCCGCCTGGTGCCTGCTGCGACAGGATTTCCGCAGTTTCCGTATCGATCGGGTGACGTCGGCGCGGATTGGCGGCGAGGGGTTCGGGCGCCGCCGCGCGGTGCTGATGGCCGATTTCTGGCGCCACCGCGATTTGTCCGGGCAGCCTCCTGACACGATCTGTCAGCAGGATGGTCTAACCCCCGCCAAGTGAAGGGCGGCCGGCGATTGGCGCCCGAAAATGGCGAGGATTTTACGCGATGATCAAGACCTATCACGGCTCATGCCACTGCGGCGCGGTCAAATATGAAGCCGATATCGACCTGTCGGCGGGAACGGGCAAATGCAATTGCTCGATCTGTACCAAGAAGCGGGGCTGGAGCGCGCAAATCAAGCCCGACGCCTTTCGCCTGCTGAGCGATCCCGCCGCGCTGAGCGATTACCAGTTCGGGTCGAACAGCGCGCATCATGTCTTCTGCAAGACGTGCGGCGTGTCGTCGTTCGGGCACGGCTATGTCGAGGAGATCGGCGGCGCTTATTATTCGGTGTCGATCGCAAGCATCGACAACCTCGAGCCTGCCGAGATGGCGGCACTGCCGGTCCGGTATATGGACGGTGCGGGCAATAATTGGTGGAATCCGCCCGAGGTTACCGCGCATATGTGAGCGGCCTTCAGCTCCGCCGTGCGAGGTAGACGCCCGCGACCATCAGCGCGATCCCGGCGATGCGTTTGGTATCGATCGCTGCCGGTATCGCGCCGAACAGGCCGAAATGGTCGATCGTCGCGGCGCTGATCAACTGGCCGACGAGGACGAAGAAGATCGCGTTGCCGACCCCGAAGCGCGGCGCGATGAAGGTCACCGCGATGACGTAAAAGGCCATGAACAGCGCGCCGAAATAGAAATGAAAGGGGATGTCGGACGAGAGTCTGACATGGCCCAGCGTGCCGGTGACGAGTGCGCCGGTGATTGCGATGAGCAGCGCGATGCCGAACAGGATCACGCACGCCGCCATCGGACTGTCCAGCCGCGCGCCGAGCCCTGAATTGAGCGCGGCGAGGATCGGGATGCCGATCCCGGTGAGCAGCATGATCGTGGCAAAGGCGGGAGCGGCGTTATTGGCGGTCATCGGGGCAGGTCCTCCACGGCTTGCATCGCGCATAGTCGAGGACGGGCGGCCGGGCGAGCCCCAATTGGGGGTGCCGATTTCGTTACCGCTACGCGTGCGGATATCCCGTGTCGGCCCGACAGGTGTTACAGGATATCCGGTCAGAATTGATAGGCGACGCCTGCACCCGCGAGCCACTGGTCGGCGCTGCCCGCCTCGGCGACGATCGGCGAGGCGGCGTAGCGGCCGGTCAGCCGGCCATATTGGGCCCCGCCGATCAGGGCGAAGCCTTTGCGCAGATCGCCCGACAAGGCATAGGCGCCCGCGATCCCGACCGTATATTTGCCCGCGGTCGCCTTGGTCCCGGCCCGGTCATAGACAGGCAGGCCGCTTGCGGCGCTGCCGAGCGGGTCGATGTCGTAATAATAATGGCCGAAACCCTTGCCATAGACGTTGACCGAGGCCGAGACGCCGATGAAGGCGCGCTTCGACAGCGGGGTGCCATAGTCGATCGTTGGCGAGGCGACCCAACTGCCGTGGCGGCCCGAAATATCCCTGAGCGCGACGAGGCGCAGTCCGATCTGGTCATAATCGCTGGTGATCACACCGGTGTGGGTGATGCCCGCCGAGATGCCGAGTTCGACCGCGAGTTTCTTTTCGCCGAGCGCCTCCACCTGCGGATCCTTGATCCCGCCGCTGCGGTCGCTGCGCAGGCTGATGATCGGGCCGAATTTGAAATCGGTCTTCTGGCCGCGCCGCTGGCGGATCAGGTCGACCTGAAAATTGGTGCCGCGGGTCGAAAAGGCGTAGCCTCCGAGCCGCCCGCGCAGATAGAAGGCGGGGAGGATCGAGCGGTCGTTCGATCCATTATAGCTGGGGGTCGTCATCACCCCGGCGGCCAGCGCGATATAGTCGCGCGCCCATTTGCGATCGCTGTCATCCGCGTCAATGCGCGCAGCGGGAAGCAGGATATTCTCGTCGATATCGCTGGTGTCCTGAACGAAGCGGGCGGATTCGCCGTCGTCCCCGGCGATCGGGAAGCCGGTCGTCACGGTGACGTGATGACGCGGCGCGGCCATCTCTTCGGCCCCTGCGGCTGTCGCCAGAGCGAGGGGTGCGAACGGCAGCAGGATATGCCGGCGACGAAGCGGAAAGGGCATGGAGCGGGTCAGGGTCATGCGTTTCGACATTCCTGCGATCCGACCCCCTTGTTCACAGGTGTAAGAGATTGACGGGGCAATGCAAAGGCTTCGTCTTGCGGGCGGGCGCGTTTGGCTTCATCACGCTGTCATGCACCAATTTCCTGTTTCTTCCTTCGCGGGCCCGGCGGCATGAGCCGCACCCCGCGTTTTGCCGGTTATGCGCTGATGGCGCTCGCGGCGTTGCTCGCGCTTGCGTCGCGTCGCGGGCTGATCGATGGCATCGGCCCCTTTCCGGTCGCGGCGGTCGTGCTGTTGGTCGGGATGATCGGGGTTATGATCGTGTTCACAGACCTGATGGTGCGGGGGCTTTATGCGCAGGTCGGGGCGGCGAAGGATGCGCCGCCGACCGAGGAGAAAAGACGTAATGGCGAAGATTGATTTGCGGACGGGCCGGGCGCTTGCGGCGATGCTGTCTGTACTGGTGCCAGTGGGGTCCGCAGCCGCTGGGGATGGGGTGAGCGAGAGCGACCGTTTCTTTCTGGATGAAGCCGCGAGTGCGTGCCGCAGCGGCGATTTTCCGGCCTTTCTCTGGCCCTTCGCCAACAGCCGGACGGTGCGCGAGCGCTATACGGCGCCTGCCGTCGGTTCGGGTGTTGAGGGCAGCGCGCGCGAGGTGCCGGCGAACCGCTATCTGGACGCTGATGATTTTCCGGTGGTGATGATCGACTACAGCTATGTCACCGGCGCTTCGGCGCGGCGGTTCGATGCGCCGGGTGGAGGCGATCCCGGGCAGCTTGTCTATGTCCAGGTGGAATTCAACACCGCGTCGACGGGAACCGAACGCGTCGACTGGGTTCCGGGGCGTTTCGAGCCCGGCGAGGGCGACGGGCCAGGGACGCTGATCGAAAAGACCGGGCCCGGCGGCTATTTGATCTTTCGCCCCACGGCCGATTGCTGGCAGCTGACCGACGATATCCGAAATCCGGGGCGCGCGCGCTGACGGGCGCGCACCGCCTTTTCGTTCGACAGCTTCGGCGCTTATCTTTATGACCGGGGGATGACCGAACGTCCGCATACGCCGCTGCTCGACACGGTGGATGTCCCCGCCGACCTCCGCAAGCTGAAGCCCGAACAACTCCGCCAGTTCGCCGACGAACTGCGCGCCGAGATGATTTCCGCCGTCGGGACGACCGGCGGGCATCTGGGCAGCGGGCTGGGCGTCGTCGAACTGACCGTTGCGATCCACTATGTTTTCGAAACGCCGCGCGACAAGCTGGTGTGGGACGTCGGCCACCAATGTTATCCGCACAAGATTGTCACCGGGCGCCGCGACCGCATCCGCACGTTGCGCGCCAGCGGGGGCCTGTCGGGTTTCACCAAGCGCGCCGAGAGCGAATATGACCCGTTCGGGGCGGCGCATTCGTCGACCTCGATCAGCGCCGCGCTGGGCTTTGCGATCGCCAACCAGCTCAAGGACGAACCCGGCCGCGCGATCGCGGTGATCGGCGACGGGTCGATGTCGGCGGGCATGGCCTATGAGGCGATGAACAACGCCAAGGCGGCGGGCAATCGGCTGATCGTGATCCTCAACGACAATGACATGTCGATCGCGCCGCCGGTCGGTGGGCTTTCGGCCTATCTTGCCAAGCTCGTGTCGTCGCGACCGTTCCTCGAACTGCGCGAGATTGCGCGGCGCTTTGCACGCAAACTGCCCGAGCCGCTGCACAAGGCGGCGCGCAAGACCGACGAGTTTGCGCGCGGCATGGCGATGGGCGGGACGCTCTTCGAGGAGCTGGGGTTCTATTATGTCGGGCCGATCGACGGCCATAATCTCGAGCATCTGATCCCGATTCTGGAGAATGTGCGCGATAGCGACCATGGCCCGGTGCTGATCCATGCGGTGACCAAGAAGGGGCACGGCTATGCCCCCGCAGAGGCCGCCGCCGACAAATATCATGGCGTTCAGAAATTCGACGTGATCACCGGCGAACAGGCAAAATCACCGCCGGGACCGCCGGCGTACCAGAATGTGTTCGGCGAGACGCTGGCGAAGCTGGCCGACACCGACAAGCGCATCGTCGCGATCACCGCCGCGATGCCGTCGGGGACCGGGGTCGACAAATTCGCGAAAGCGCATCCGACGCGGACCTTCGACGTCGGGATTGCCGAACAACATGCGGTGACCTTTGCCGCCGGGCTCGCGGCGCAAGGGATGCGGCCGTTCGCGGCGATTTATTCGACCTTCCTCCAGCGTGCCTATGATCAGGTCGTCCATGATGTGGCGATCCAGAATCTGCCGGTGCGCTTTGCGATCGACCGCGCCGGGCTGGTCGGCGCCGACGGATCGACCCATGCGGGGTCGTTCGACGTCACCTATCTTGCGACGCTGCCCAACATGGTGGTGATGGCGGCGGCCGACGAGGCCGAGCTGGTCCATATGACCTATACCGCCGCCGAATATGACGATGGCCCGATCGCCTTCCGCTATCCGCGCGGCAATGGCACGGGGGTCGCGCTGCCCACGGTTCCCGAGAAATTGCCGATCGGCAAGGGCCGCGTCGTGCGGCAGGGCAAGGCAGTCGCCATCCTGTCGCTCGGCACGCGGCTCGCCGAGGCGCTCAAGGCCGCCGACACGCTGGAAGCGCGCGGGCTGTCGACGAGCGTGATCGACCTGCGCTTCGCCAAGCCGCTCGACGAGGAACTGATCCGCAAGACGCTCGCGAACCACGAGGTTTGCGTGACGGTCGAGGAAGGCAGCATCGGCGGGCTCGGCGCGCATGTGCTGACGCTGGCGAGCGACGAGGGGCTGATCGACGCCGGGCTGAAGCTGCGCACGATGCGCCTGCCCGATGTGTTCCAGGATCAGGATTCGCCGCAGGTGCAATATGACGAAGCGGGGCTGAACGCGCCGCAGATCGTCGACACGGTGCTCAAGGCGCTACGCCATAATAGCGCGGGTGTCGAGGAAGCGGGCGCACGGGCTTGAGCGGCGGGTGGTTCGCGGCAATCTGCCTCGGCCTCTATCTCCTGCTGTGGGCCTATATGGCCCAAAAATGGAAAAGACAGGCGGCGGGCCTGGTGGCGCGGCGGGGCAATCCAACCCGGGACGAGTTTGTCGTGCTTCTTGCCGATGATTGCGAGCCGGATGTCGCCGCCTTTTTGTGGGGCGCCTTGGCCGTCTATTGGAAACCGGGCCTGACACCGCATCCCGACGACGATTATCTCAACGATCTGCCGATCGATCCTGACGAGCAGGAGGATTGGGTTCGCGATTTTTGCGGCCTCAATGGCCTACGGGCGGCGGATTGGCCTGACTGGCCCGAGAGTCGGGATTCGACGGTACGCAACTTTGCCCGCTGGCTGTCGGAGGGACGTCGACTGATGATGCGCATGGCGGCATGAACTTCTTCAACCTGCTGCAATCGCTCGACGAACTGCTCTACGAGGTTATGTCCTGGCTGGTCTTCTATCCGATCACGCTCTGGCGGACTCTCGTCCATCCGCTGAAAATGATGGATTATTCGGACCTTGAGCAGGGCGATACCCAGGACCAGCAATATACCGACACATTGTCGCCGCCGCTGTTCCTACTGCTGTCGCTGATGCTGGTCCATGCCGCCGAACTGGCGCTGGTCGGTCCTGACGCGGTCGTGACGAGCAAGATCGGCCTGTCGGCGCTGGTCAAGACCAACACCGATCTCATCTTGCTGCGCATCGTGTCCTACAGCCTGTTCGCGGTGATGATGGCGACGCGGCTGGTTCGGGCGCGCAAGATCGAGCTCAGCCGCGCGACGCTGCGCGCGCCTTTCTACAGTCAATGCTATGTCGTTGCGCTGCTCGCGATCCTGTTTGGGGCCAGCGAGATCCTGATCCGGCTGGGGCACCAGTGGTCGATCCTCGCGGGCGGCGCGCTGGGGCTGGCGGCGTTGCTGTGGTTCGGGAGCCTGCAGACCGCCTGGTTCACCCAGCATTTGCAATGCAGCCGCTTGCGGGCTTTCGGCCACGCATCGCGCGCGATGGTCGAAAGCCTCGTCGCCGTGCTGTTGCTGTCTAACCTGTTTAGCTGACCCCAAAAGAAAACGGCCCGGGATCGCCGGGCCGTCGTCTCATGATCGATGATATGGGCTCAGGCGCCCGGGATCGCCGAAGATGCGTCGCGGCCGTCGCCTTCGGGGGCGGCGAGGATGTCGCGGACGACGAGGCCCTTGTCGACGACCTGCGTATTGGGGCTGCCGACCTGGCTGCGGATGCCGGGATCGCCGCGCGCGCCGTCGGCGCTGCCGATCACCGCGGCTTCGCTGGCGCTGCGCGGGGCGGGGCCGCCGAACAGCGCGCGCAGCGTCTGCTCCGCGGTCGATTCGCCGCCGGGACGCGCCGAGCCGGGGGCCGGCGGGGTCAGCGAATAATCGGGCGGCACGACGAGCGGCGCCTGACGCGACACCATCATTTCATCGGGACGGTCGCGGCTGAACAGGCTGTTCGACCCGCAGGCGGACAATGTCGTGGCAATGACCGAGGCGGCAAGGATGGCGGTGGTCCGGTTCACTTGAAATATTCTCCTATGCGCCCCGTTTAATCGGTGGCGGCTCCGTCTTGCGAACGATCGGCCGCGGCTGGGGCCTTTTCGCCCAAGAGCAGCGCGCGCGCAACCAGCAAAAGTACGCCGATGGTGATGCAGGCGTCGGCGACGTTGAAAATCAGAAAAGGGCGAAAATCGCCGAAATGCAGGTCGGCGAAATCGACGACAAAGCCGTGGCGGACACGATCGACGATATTGCCGAGCGCCCCGCCGAGAATCATCGCGAGCGCGATGACATCGCCCTTCGCCTTTTCGCGCGTCATCCAGAAGGCGACGGCGGCGGCGACAGCGGCGGTGACCGCGACGAGCGTCCAGCGCGTGGTGTCGTTGCAGGCCGAGAACATCGACAGCGAAATGCCGCAATTTTCAGCCCAGGTCAGATTGAAGAAGGGCCAGATCTCGATCACCCGCTTGGGCTCGAGCGACAGCGGAACGATGACGATCCACTTGCTGACCTGATCGAGGAGGAAGGCGAAGGCCGCGATCAGCAGGCCGAAGCCCAGATAGGGGGAGCGGGTGCGGGTCATCAGGCGTCCAATACCGTGTCGCAGCGATTGCACAAGCTGCCGTCGGCCTCGACCTCGGGCAAGTGGCGCCAGCAGCGGCCGCATTTGTGGTTCTCGGTGCGGGTCACCGTCAGCGTATCGCCCGCGCGCGCGACCGATACGATGAAGATTTCTTCAAGCGCCGCCGGATCGAGCGTCGGGTCGGGGACGACGACCTCGGCCTCGAGGCTCGAGCGGATCGTCTTTTCGCGGCGCCAGGGTTCGATCGCTTCGGTGACGGCCTCGCGCTGGGTGCGCACGCCCGCCCATTTTGCGGTCAGCTTATTGTCCTGCCAGCGGGCATCGACTTCGGGCCATTCGAGGAGGTGGACCGAACCTGCTTCGGGATAGCGCGTGCCCCACACTTCCTCGCTGGTGAAGACCAGAACCGGTGTCGCGTAGCGGACGAGCGCGTGGAACAGCGTGTCGAGGACGGTGCGATACGCGCGGCGCGTGTCGGTGCCGAGCGGCGCGGCGGGGCCGAGGTCGCAGTAGAGGACGTCCTTGCGGATGTCGAAATAGAAGGCCGAGAGGTCTTCGTTGCAGAAATCGGCGAGCAGGCGCGTGTAGGTGTTGAAATCGAAATCATCGACCGCCTGCGCCATCTTCCTGTCGAGGTCGGCGAGGAGCGAGAGCATATAACGCTCCAGCTCGGGCATCGCCGCGATGTCGGTAACGCGTTCTTCTTCCGAAAAGCCGTCGAGCGCGCCGAGCAGGTAGCGGAAGGTGTTGCGCAGCTTGCGATACTGGTCGGCGACGCCCTTGAGGATTTCATCGCCGATGCGGTGATCCTCGGTAAAGTCTACGCTCAGCGCCCACAGGCGGATGATGTCGGCGCCGTTGGTTTCCATCACCTTGACGGGATCGGTCGTATTGCCGAGCGATTTGGACTGTTTGAAGCCCTTGGAATCCATCGTGAAGCCGTGCGTCAGCACCGCCTTGTACGGCGCCTGTCCGCGCGTGCCGCAGCTTTCGAGCAGCGACGACTGGAACCAGCCGCGATGCTGGTCGCTGCCTTCCAGATACAGATCGGCGCTGTGGGTCGATCCGTCGTGGCGGACGAGCGCGGGCCAGCGGCCGCTTTCGAGAACGAAAGCGTGGGTGCAGCCCGAATCGAACCAGACGTCGAGAATGTCGACGATGCGCTCGTAATCGGCGGCGTCATATTGATCGCCGAGATATTCCTGCGCGCGCGCGTCGCTCCACGCGTCGACGCCGCCTTCCTTCACCGCCGCGACGATGCGGTCGTTGACGATCGGGTCGTTCAGATAGACGCCGGTCTTGCGGTCGACGAAGAGCGTGATCGGCACGCCCCATGCGCGCTGGCGCGACAGCACCCAGTCGGGGCGGTCCTTGACCATGCTGCTGATGCGGTTGCGGCCCTTTTCGGGGACGAAGCGTGTGACGTCGATCGCCTGCATCGCCGCCTGCCGCAGCGTCGGGGCGTCGCAAAGCTCTTCCTTGTGCGGATCGATCGCGCCGCCCTCATTCTCCCAGCGCCGATCGCTCGGCGTCTTGGGCGAGATGTGGGTCATCACCTTGTCCATCGGCACGAACCATTGCGGGGTGCAGCGATAGATGACCTTGGCCTTCGAGCGCCAGCTGTGCGGATAGCTGTGCTTATAATCGGCCGATGCGGCGAGCAGCCCGCCGGCTTCGTGGAGGTCGGCGCAGATCGGGCCGTCGGGGGCGTTGAACTTGGGGTTGATCACCGATCCTTGGCCGCCGAGCCATGCCCAATCCTCGCGATATTTTCCGTCGCCCTCGACCGCGAACACGGGGTCGATGCCGTTCGCCTTGCACAGGTCGAAATCATCCTCGCCATGATCGGGCGACATATGGACGAGGCCGGTGCCGCTGTCGGTGGTGACGAAATCGCCCGCGAGGAAGGGGCGCGGGCGCGCGAAGAAGCCGCCGAGCGCGTGCATCGGGTGGCGGGCGATGGTGCCGGCGAGGTCGGAGCCTTTGCCTTCCCAAGTCTGTCTGAAGACCGAGGTGTTACCGGTTTGTTTGGCAACGCGCTCGCCAAATGCCGTATCTAGAGCGTCCGCGACAAGGAATTTCCTGCCGCCATCACCTTCTAGCAGGACATAGTCCACCTCCGGCCCATAGGCCAAAGCCTGGTTGACCGGGATCGTCCACGGCGTCGTCGTCCAGATCACCGCATAAGCGCCGACCAGTTCGGCGATCGGGCTCTCGACGATTTCGAACGCAACATCGATCTGGGTCGAGACGATATCCTCATATTCGATCTCGGCCTCGGCCAGCGCGGTCCTTTCGACTGGCGACCACATCACCGGCTTGGCGCCGCGATAGAGCATGTCGTTCGCGGCGAATTTGAGCAGTTCGCGGACGATGGTGGCCTCGGCCTCATAATCCATCGTCAGGTACGGATGGTCCCAGTCGCCGCCGATGCCGAGGCGCTTGAGCTGTTCGCGCTGGGTGTCGACCCAATGCTGCGCATAGGCGCGACATTCGGCGCGGAATTCCTCGACCGGAACCTCGTCCTTGTTGAGCTTTTTCTTGCGATATTGCTCCTCGACCTTCCACTCGATCGGCAAGCCGTGGCAGTCCCAGCCGGGAACATAAGGCGCGTCCTTGCCCTTCAGCGTCTGGGTGCGGACGACCATGTCCTTCAGGATATGGTTCAGCGCATGGCCGATGTGCATGTCGCCATTGGCGTAGGGTGGGCCGTCGTGGAGGATGAACTGGTCGCGGCCGCGGCGGGCTTCGCGAATCTGCCCTTCCAGATTGCCCTCAAGCCATTTGGCGAGAATCAGCGGTTCCTTCTGCGGCAGGCCGGCTTTCATCGGAAAGTCGGTCTTGGGCAGGAAGACGGTGTCGCGATAATCGCGTGTTTCGGGCGCGGGCGTGGTTTCGGTCATGGTGGCGGCGCTTAGCGTAACAGAAGGGGTTTCGTCACCTTTTATGTGGTTCCGTGCCGCATGGGCCCCGGCTTTCGCCGGGAAGTAGCTATGAAGCGCGGCTGCGGTTCTTGTTCCCCGGCGAAAGCCGGGGCCCATGCGGGACTAAACAAGCTCGAAATATAGATCGCGCCATTCGGGATTCGCGGCCTCGATCAACTCGATCTTCCACGCGCGTTTCCATTCCTTCATCTGGACTACGCGGCGGCGAGCATCCTGCAAATCATCGAAATGCTGGTGCCAGACGAGCAGCTTGCAGCCATATTTCTTGGTGAAACCGTCGATCAGGCCTTCGCGATGTTGCCAGATGCGCTGGGGCAGGTCGCTGGTGACGCCGATGTAAAGCGTGCCGTTGCGCTGGTTGGTCACAATGTAGACGCTGCCGGATTTCATTATCGCACCGTCATACTGGGCCCCGGCTTTCGCCGGGGAACAGATTGCTCCGATGTCGAGCTGTTCCCCGGCGAAAGCCGGGGCCCAGAAGGCGCGAGCCGCGCGTGCGTCCCTATTTCTGCCGCGGCCGCAATGCAGGGCCGAGGTTGTAGATATCTTCGACCCAGACATAGCCGGTGAAAGCGGCGGGGATTTTTTGCAGCTGGTGGACGTCGTGCAGGCCAAGGCCGTTCGCCTTGTCGCCGTGATTGCCGACAAGGAGGACACGGGTGCCATGCGCCGCCGCACGCGCCTGCAGGCGTTTGGGCCAGCCCCAAAAGGCCCATTGGCGGTTGAGCGGGACGATGATCGTGTTGCCGGCGCAGCTTGGCGGAAACCAGCCCGACCAGCCATATTTGATATAGTCGGTGGTGCAGGTCCTGGCGCTGCCCGGATCCATTGCCCACGCTTTGGGCGCCTTTTTGCGGATGATTTCGATCGGCTTGCCCTTGCCGTAGAAGCCGAATCGGGCGTCATTGGGGTCGATGCCGGCCTGCGCGAAGGCAGCAAGGACCATTTCCGCCTCCTTCGGGTCGGGCGACTTGAAATTGATCAGCAGCGAGAGGTGGCCGAGCTGGCCGAGGACCTCATCGAAGCTTGGCATCATGCCGACGCCCTTGCCGCGCAGCGGGAAGGTCTGGCCGCCGTCGGCGGTATAGCCATAGCCGATGTCGAGTTTCCGGAGCTCGTCCATGGTGGCATCGCGAATCGGACCCTTGCCGTCGGTGCGGCAATCGAGCGTCCAGTCGTGGAAGACCGCGAGCTGACCGTCCTTCGTCGGCGCGATGTCGAGTTCGACCATGTTCGCATCGCGGCCGATCGCCGCCCGGATCGAGGGCAGGCTGTTTTCGATATAATCATGCTCGGGCGCGCGGATGCGCGTTGCGGTGCACGTGTCGCGGCCGATCCCTGTGTGATCGAAGAGCTGCGACACGCCGCGATGGGCGATGAGGGTGCGTTTGCCCGGAGCATCGGGGGCGAGCCAGCTCGCGTTGCTGAGGGTGAACCAGGCGACGATCGCCCCGAAGATCCAGAGGAAGATTTTGGTACCGCGCCTCATCGGTTTTTTGGGCGGGGCTTCGAGCCCGGCTGCCCAGTCGTCGGTCGTTTCGGTCATCATTCCCCCATCCCCTCTTCGTCATGCCGGGTGCAACCTGGCATCCATCCCGCAGCGTCGCATGGACCCCGGATCCAGTCCGGGGTGACGATGATTATATGTTCGCGAGTAGCTCCCGCGCCTCGTCGCAATCTGCCGCGATTTGCGCGGTCAGGGCGTCCATATTGTCGAATTTCGCTTCGGGCCGGATGAAGGCGCGAAAGGCGATATCGATTTCCTGCCCGTATAAATCTTCGGCGAAATCGAAGAAATGCGGTTCGAGCAGTTCCTTGGGCGGATCGAAACTCGGGCGGATGCCCATGTTCGCCGCACCCTTGAGGATGCGCCCGTCGGGCAGGCGGCCGGTGACCGCGTAGATGCCGTAACGCGGGCGCAGGTAGTTGCCCATGTCGATGTTCGCGGTCGGAAAGCCGAGCAGGCGGCCGTTCTTGTCGCCATGCTCGACTCGGCCGCGCACGGTGAAGGGGCGGGTGAGCAGGCGCGCGGCGGTGTCGCAATCGCCGTCGCGCAGCGCGTCGCGGATGCGGCTTGACGAGACGACCTCCTCGGCGTCGTCGACCGGCGCGACCATTTCGGTGAAGAAGCTGTGGGTGCGCGCATGGTCGGCCAGCGTTACGACATCGCCGCCGCGGCCCTTGCCGAAAACGAAATCGCTGCCGGTGACGACGCCTGCGGCGCCGTAGCGATCGAGCAGAAGGCGGGTGATGAAGTCCTCTGCCGTGGTCCCCGCGAGGGTCGCGTCGAAGGGGAGGACGAGCATTGCGTCGGCGCCCGCCGCTGCGAACAGCTCCTGCCGCTGGTCGAGGGTGGTCAGGCGGAAGGGCGGGACGTCGGGCTTGAAAAAGCGCACCGGATGCGGGTCGAAGGTCGCGACGATCGCGGGGCGACCCTCGTCGCGGGCATGGCGCACCGCGCGGCCGACGACCGCCTGATGCCCGGCGTGGAAGCCGTCGAAATTGCCGAGCGCGATGACGCCGCTGCGCAGCGGATCGTCGATGCGGGCGTGGCCGTCGAGGCGGATCATGGGGCCGGCGGGCTCAGGGGGACGAGCCCCGCGCCCAGCACACGGATCGCATTGCCGCCCATTGCAGCGCGAATTTCGTCGTCGCTGAAACCCGCATCGATCAGCGCCTGCGTCACCTGCACCAGCTTCGACGTGTCGAAGCGCACGGTGGTTGCGCCGTCATAGTCGCTGCCAAGCGCGACATGGCTAATGCCGACGAGGTCGCGGACATGCTTCATCGCATTCGCGATGCTCGCGGGCGAGGTGTCGCACACCGCAGCGTCCCAATAGCCGATGCCGACGAGGCCGCCGGTCGCGGCGACTCCGCGGATCTGTTCGTCGCTGAGGTTGCGGTTGACCTTGCACGTCGCTTGCACGCCGCCGTGGCTCGAGACGACGGGACGGCGCGCCATTTTGAGGATATCGGCGACGCAGGCGCTGGAGCAATGGGCAAGATCGACGATCATTCCCCGGGCTTCCATCTGCGTCACGACCTGCCGCCCGAGCGGGGTGAGGCCGCCCTTTTTGAGCCCGTGCATCGAACCCGCGAGATCATTGTCGAAGAAATGGGTGAGCCCCGCCATGCGAAAGCCCGCGGCGTAGAGCTTGTCCAGATTGGCGATCTTGCCTTCGAGGACGTGGAGCCCCTCGATACTGAGCATCGCGCCGACCGGCGGTGTCTTGCCGCGCCGCGCCGCAAGCAGCGCGTTCAGACCGGCCTGGTCGGCGACGGCGACGAGCTGGCCGTTCGACGCGGCGACTGCGCGGTGCAGCTTCTCGGCATGCCAGAGCGAGCGTTCGAGGAGCGAGTTCCAGGTGCGCACCGGCTGAAGCTGGGCGATCACCAGCGCGGTGATATTGTCGGTGTCGCCGCTATTGGCGTCGTAATTCTGGCCCTTGGGCGATTTGGTCGTGCTGGCGAGGATTTGCAGCGCGACATTTCCGTCTTCAAGGCGCGGCAGGTCCATATGGCCGCGCTTCGCGCGATCGAGAAAGTCGCGGCTCCACAGCAGGCTGTCGCTGTGCAGATCAACGACGGTGAGCGTCTGGTGCAGCGCCCTGGCGCGCTCGCTGACCGTTAGCAGCGGCTTTCCGTCGACCTTGTTCATCCCGCGCTCGAGTATGCCGGGGGCGAGGGTGAAGAAGGCGCCCGCCGCGACGGCGAGGACGACCAGAGTGCCAATCAGCCAGCGGCGCATCATTTTTTCCTTGTGAGCGTGACGAAACTGTAGGCGGGGCGCCCTGCGTCACCCGCGGGATGATCTTCGCGTGCGATCTCGCGCCATTCGGCGCCGGGGGCGGGGATCGCGGCGTCGCCCTTGGGTTCGAGCGCGATTTCGGTGAGCTCGATGCGGTCGGCGATCGGCAGGAACAGCGCGTAAATTTCGGCGCCGCCGATCACCATCACTTGCGGTGCGTTGGCGAGGCGTAGCGCGCTTTCGACAGTTGCTGCGGGCTCGGCGCCTTCCTCCTGCCATTCGGGATCGCGGGTCAGAACGATGTGGCGGCGGCCTTCGAGCAGCGCGGGCAGGCTGTCGAAGGTCTTGCGTCCCATGATCATCGGGCGGCCCATCGTCAGCTGTTTGAAGCGGCGAAGATCGGCCGGCAGGTGCCACGGCATCTTGCCGTCGGCGCCGATGACGCCGTTGCTGGCGCGCGCGAGGATGAGCGTGATTTCGGGATGGTTCATGCTGGCGAGGTTCCAACCCAGGTGACATGGCCGAGCTTGCGGCCGTCGCGGACCTCGGCCTTGCCATAATGATGGACGCGCGCGGCGCCGTCGGCGAGCAGCGCGGTTACGCTCTCGATTTCGGCGCCGATCAGATTGCGCATGGTGACAGGCAAGGCTGTCGTCGAGGTGTCGCCGAGCGGCAGGCCGGCGACCGCGCGGATATGATTTTCGAACTGGCTCGTCACCGCGCCCTCGATCGTCCAATGGCCGCTGTTGTGGACGCGCGGCGCCATTTCGTTGAATATCGGGCCGTTTTCGGTGGCGAAAAATTCGCCGGTGAGTACCCCGACATAATCGAGCGCGTCGGCGATCCTGGCCAGCAGCGCGCGGGCTTCGTCCTGCTGATCGAGGATGATCTGCGGCGGCGGCAGGCTCGAGGTCGCGAGGATGCCGCCCTCGTGAACATTGACCGGGCTGTCCCAGAAGCGCGTTTCGCCATCGATCCCGCGCACCATCAGCACCGAAAATTCATGCGCGAAGCTGACAAAGCCTTCGAGCACCGCGGCGTGGCGGTCGATCGCGTCCCATGCGGCATCGGCATCGGCGGTGCTGGCGAGCCGCGCCTGACCCTTGCCGTCATAGCCCATGCGGACGGTTTTCAGGATCGCAGGGGCGCCGACCTCTGCCAGTGCGGTGTCGAGCGCGGCGCGGTTGGGTGCTGCCGCGAAGGGGGCGGGGCGGCCGCCGAGGTCGGCGACGAAATTCTTCTCGATCAACCGGTCCTGCGCGATTTCGAGCGCGCCGCCGCCGGGACGAACCGCGACATGGCCCGACAGGAAGCGAACGGTGTCGACGGGAACATTTTCAAATTCGAAGGTGACGACGTCGCACGCCGCAGCGAAAGCGGCGAGGCGCGATTCGTCGTCCCATGCCGCCTGCGTGTGCTGCGCCGCGACATCGGCGGCGACGCTTTCGCGGTCGGGGGCATAGATGTGGATGCGATAGCCGAGCTGTGCGGCGGCCTGGCCGAGCATGCGGCCAAGCTGGCCGCCGCCCAAAATGCCGATCGTCGAACCGGGAGGCAGCAAGGGCTCAGCCCTCGCGCACGGGGATCACGGCGACCCCCTCGGTCTGCGCGGCGCGCCATGCGTCGAGCCTGGCCGCAAGGTCAGCATCTTCGCCCGCGAGCAGCGCTGCGGCGAACAGGCCGGCGTTGGTCGCCCCCGCCTTGCCGATTGCGAAGGTCGCCACCGGGATGCCACCGGGCATCTGGACGATCGAATAGAGGCTGTCGACGCCGCTCAAGGCCGCCGACTGGACGGGAACGCCGAGCACCGGCACGCGCGTCATCGATGCGACCATGCCGGGCAGATGCGCGGCGCCGCCCGCGCCGGCGATGATCGCGCGGAGGCCGCGGCTTGCTGCGCTTTTCGCATAGTCGATCAGGCGGTCGGGGGTGCGGTGGGCGGAGACGATCTGCACCTCGTGCGCTATGCCGAATTCTTCCAGTATATGGACGGCGTGCGCCATCGTGGGCCAGTCCGACTGGCTGCCCATGATTACGCCAACGCTGACTCTGGCGCTTCCGCCCTGCGGCGCGCTATCGCCCATCACCCTATACTCCTGACCCCGGCCCTGTTCCGGCGATGAATCGCCGCTGCACTCCCCTAGCTATTCGCTTTCGCAGGCGCAACGCCGCCAAACGCCCCTGCGTTTACGGATTGGTATCACCTGCTGGCTAATGACCTTGGCCAGATGATCGCCGGCATCCATCGGCGAGCAATGTGACATGCGCGGGGACCGGGAATGGATAGCGTAGGAGGAGCGCGGATTGCAGTCAGCCATATCGGCATGCTGTCCGTCGACTCCGTCGAAGACCAGCTGCGCGAAATGCGCCGGGAACGCGACGCACTGCGCCGTGAAAACCGCGTGCTCAAAATCGCCGTAGCCGAGCTCGAGCGGGTGTCCGAACGCGACACGCTGACCCCCTTGTTCAACCGTCGCTATTTCCTGACCGCGATTCATCAGCGGATCGCGCGGTTCGAGCGTCATGCCGAACCGGCCGCGGTCGTTTTTGTCGACGTCAACCAGCTCAAATTTATCAACGACAGCTTCGGTCATGCTGCGGGCGACTTTGCGCTGATGGAAATCGCCGCGCGGCTCGCGACGGCAATCCGTCCGAGCGACGTGGCGGCGCGGATCGGCGGCGATGAATTCGGCCTGATCCTCGACCAGTCGAGCGAGGCGGCGGCGCGGACGCAGGTTAGCTGGCTGTGCGAGATGCTGAGCGCGACCCCCGCATTTTATGACGGCCATGAAATCCGGCTGTCGGCCTGTTTCGGGATCGCGATGCTGCGGACGGGAGTGAGCGAATCGGACATATTGGCCGCCGCCGACCGCGACATGTACCGGTGCAAGCAGACGCAGGACCGGCTTCCCGGCCACCGCTAACCGCGCGTTAACCAAAAGGGCGCATCGTCATCCCCAGTAAACAGGGGGTGCATGATGCTGAGCCACAACGACCCGTTTCCCGATATGCAGCGCCGGATTACCGGCCAGATCGGCGCGCTCGCCGAAGCGCTGCCGCATTGTGCGCTGGCGCAGATCGTCCAGGGTATCGACGACATTCGCTGCCTCGCGCGCGACCATGGTTTTGCCGCGGTCGAAACGCTGGCGAGCCGGCTCGAATCGGCGGTCGGATCGGGCGGACAACGCGCGGCGATCCTGACCTATCTCGACGCGATGAGCGATGCCGCGAGCACGCCCGGGCCGCTGCCTGCGGCCGCGCAGGAGGCATGGCTGGCGTCGGTCGCGATGCGGCTGGGGCATTGACGCGCGCTGACTGACCCGTCAGGCGCGATTTCCATGGATGCCATCATGCTCGCGCTCGTGGCGGTGCTGCTCGCCAATGCCGACGGGCGCACCGGTGTTTTTCTCTCGCGGTTGTTGCGCGCGGGCGTGGATCGTCGGCGCGTCACGCGACTCGCGTTCGGCAGCTTCATTCTCAATGCTGCGATCGCGGCCATCGCCGGATCGGTGGCCAACCGGATGATCGGGCAGGGCGTGATCGCGCTGTTCGTCGCTTTTGCATTGCTGGCTGCGGCCGCGGCACTGTTGTGGCGGGAGCGGCCGGCGATCACGGCGGATCGTGTGGCCGAAATGCCACCCGCCGGGCTGATGGTACGGATGCTGCTCGACCAGTTTGGCGATCGCAGCCATTTCCTGATCGGCGCGCTCGCCGCGACCAGCGGGGCGGGATATTGGGCGGCGGCGGGCGGGCTGATCGGCTGGACGCTTGCGCTTTTGCCCTTCCTCGCTTTTGGTCCTGCGATCGCCGACCGGCGCGGTGCGCGCATATTGCGCCGGGTGTGTGCGATCATCCTCATCCTCTGGGGCGTTCGCACCGCGATGGCCGCGTTCGGCTTGATCGGGCTATCTTCCTGATATTACGCTGGTGATCGAGTTTCTCGATAACAGCGACCGAGAGCATCCATGGGCCTTTTGTCGTCGGCCCTGCTATGTCGTTGGGCAACAGAAAGGATGACCCATGCCCCAGAATCACAATGAGCCCGCGGTCGCGGATGCGCTGAACGCACTGCTCGCCGACAGCTTCGCGCTCTATCTCAAGACCAAGAATTTTCACTGGCATGTCCATGGCCCGCGCTTTCGGGACCTGCATCTGCTGTTCGACGAGCATGCGACGCAGATCTTGGCGACCACCGACCTGATTGCCGAGCGTGTGCGCAAAAATAGCGCATCGACGCTGCGCTCGATCGGCGACATCGGTCGTCGCCAGTCGATCAGGGATGATGACGGCGCGAACGTCGATGCCGACACGATGATCAAGACGCTGGCCAAGGACAATCAGACGCTGCTCGCGCAGTTGAAGGCCGTCAAAGCGGCGGCCGAAGCCGATGGCGACATTGCGACCAGCGGGCTGGTCGATACGTGGGCCGACGAGACGCAGCAGCGGATCTGGTTTCTGCAGGCGACGCTGGGGTATTGAAGCCGGTTCCCCCTCCTGCTTGCGGGAGGGGATTGAGCGCAAACAAAAAGGGCGGCCCGAGGGCCGCCCTTTTCGTTATCCTGTATCCGCCGATCAGTCCTGATGCGGCTGGATGTTCACCGCGGCGAATTTGCCGCGATCGTCGACCTCGATATCGAAAGCGACGCGGTCGCCTTCTTCCAGGCCGGTCATGCCCGCGCGCTGGACCGCGCTGATGTGGACGAAGGCATCGGCCTGTCCATCGTCGCGCGCGATAAAGCCGAAGCCCTTGGTCGCGTTGAAGAACTTGACCGTACCCGAGGTGCGCTCACCGGTCAGCTGACGCCGGCCGCGAGCACCGCCGGGCGCTGCGCCGCCGGGGCGTTCGCCACGATCGTCGCGACGCGGTGCGCTATCTTCGATCGGCATCGGTTCGCCTTCGATCTTCAGATCGATGGCCGACACCTTGCCATTGCGTTCGACGAGGGTGAAGCCGAGCGGCTGACCCGACGCGAGACCCTGAAGCCCGGCCTGTTCGACCGCGCTGATGTGAACGAAGACATCTTCGCCGCCATCGTCGCGCGCAACGAAGCCGAAGCCCTTGGCGGGATTGAAGAATTTCACTGTGCCATTGCCTTCGCCGACGACCTGCGCGGGCATGCCGCCGCCACGTCCGCCGCCGAAGCCGCCACCACCGCCGCCGCCGCCGCCGAAGCCGCCGCGATCACCGCCGCCGAAGCCACCGCCGCCGCTGCGATCGCCACCGCCGAAGCCGCCGCGGTCGCCAAAGCCGCCACCGCGGTTTCCGCCGCCGTAGCTGTCGCCGCCGTAGGGTGCAGGTTCGAAGCTATCGAAATTGCCGAAATCATCGCGCTTGCCGCGCCCCCGCTGGCCGCGGCGATCCTTGTTGAAACTCATTGTCTAATAGTCGCTTTCGGTTCGTCCATACCCCATTCGATCAGCGCCTTGCGTCGGACGGGGACGCAGTTCACCATGGGCACAGACTCGCCCCGTGCCTCTAACAGCACAATATATAACCTATAAGCCCGCTGCGAGCGAACGGAAAATTCAACACCGAAAACTGCTGTTTTGCGCGCTTTGCCGCAGGACTGTGGCACACCGGCCACAGCTGCGAAAACCAGTCATTGAGCGGCGCGGCCGCTTCGCCTAAGGCGGGCGTATGAGCGTATATTTCCACGAAGAAGATCTGCCCGAGGGCGTGATGGGCCCCGGTGCGGTCGCGATCGACACCGAAACCATGGGTTTGAACCCGCTGCGCGACCGATTGTGCCTCGTTCAGATCAGCGACGGGTCGGGCGACGAGCATCTCGTGCGCTTCAAGCCGGGCAGCCGTTACGATGCGCCCGTGCTGAAGGCGATCCTGACCGATCCCGATCGCCTGAAACTCTTTCATTTTGCGCGCTTTGACATCGCGGCGCTGCAGCAGGCGCTGGGCGTGGTGACCGCGCCGGTTTACTGCACCAAGATCGCGTCGCGGTTGATCCGCACCTATACCGACCGTCATGGCCTCAAGGAGCTGGTGCGCGAACTTCTGGGGCAGGACGTGTCGAAGCAGCAGCAGTCGAGCGACTGGGGCGCGGCCGAACTGAGCGACGCGCAGCGCGACTATGCCGCGAGCGACGTGCGCTTCCTGCATGCGATGAAAGAGATTCTCGACATGCGGCTGGCGCGCGAGGGGCGCACCGAATTGGCGCAGGCCTGTTTCGACTTCCTGCCGGCGCGCGCCGCGCTCGACCTCGCAGGCTGGCCCGAAACCGATATTTTCGCGCATAGCTGAAGGGCGAATCGATAGAGCATGTCCGAACGCGCCGATCTTGACCGCACGATGCGCCGGATGTGGGCGGCCAGCGGATCGAGTCACGATCGCGTCGTGCGCCTGCTGCGCTATGGCCTGCCGCTGGTTATCGGCGTCGTCGGGGCGATCCTCGTCTTCTCCCCCTTCACCCAGCGCACCGAGGTCAGCTTCCTGCTCGCCAAGGACAAGGTCGAGGTGGCGAAGGAACGGATGAAGGTGACGCGCGCCGAATATCGCGGTCAGGACGGCAAGGGGCAGCCCTTTGCGCTGCTCGCGGGCAGCGCGGTGCAGAAAAGCTCGGCCGAACCGATCGTGCGGATGACCGACCTGTCGGGCGCGATCAAGCTGGCTGACGGCCCGGCGACGATCGTCGCCAAGGATGGCGCCTATAATATGGACACCGAAAAGGTCGCCTTTCCGGGCGACGTGCAGGTGAAAAGCGCCGACGGCTATCGCATCGATGCGAAAAATGTCGCGATCGACCTCAAGACTCGCAGCCTTGTCGGGCAGGGCGGGGTCAACGGCACGTTGAACATCGGTCATTTTTCGGCCAACGAGCTGACCGCCGATCTCGACAAGCGAGTGGTGCGCTTGCAGGGCAATGCGCGGCTGAGGATCAACCAGGGAGTGCTGAAATGAACCGCCTATCGGCCATGAAAAGCGCCGCCCTCGCCGGTGCGGGCTTCGCGCTCGCCAGCCTTGCGATCCTTTCCGTGGGCGGCGGCAACGCCGCGCATGCACAGGCGCTCGCCAATCACAACAGCAATGCGCCGGTCGATTTCGCCGCGAACAGCATCGAGGTGCAGGACCGGTCCGACCGCGTCGTCATTTCGGGCAATGTTCGCGTCACGCAGGCTGGGCTGACGCTGACCGCGGCGCGGATGACCGTCGCCTATACGCGCGCGGGCGGTACCGACGTCAACCGGCTCGACGCGACCGGCGGAGTCGTGGTGACCAAGGGCGACGAGCGCGCGACGGGCAATGTCGCGATTTACGATCTCGACAAGCGGCTGATCACGATGGTCGGCAATGTCGAACTGCGCCAGCGCGGCAATCATCTGCGCGGCGGGCGGCTGCTGATCGATCTCAACACCGGTCGCGCGACGGTCGACGGACGCGGCGCGGCCCGCGGTCCCGACGGCAATCCGGTTTCGGGCGGCACCAATGGCCGGGTGACCGGCACCTTCACGGTACCGGAAAGAAAGCAGTAACCACACAGCTTTACCGGACCGATACCTTGGGTCCGCGATGCTCGCCGCAGGGACCAATCACCTGCGGCGCCGGGGGGCGAAGCCGCGCAAGCAAGGCCAGCCCCCGATGCGTTTTTCCCCGCTTTTTCCGCCCCGTCGCCCCATATTCGGCCGCCGTCAGGTGCCGGCCGATCTGCCCGTCGTCGCGGGGCCGACCAGCGAGGAGCGCCGCCTGATCGACCGCATCATCCACCGCATGGGGGATCGCGAGCCGCGATGACGGCAAGGCAAGGTTGCGCATAGGTGCTTGGCGACAGACAAGCGTCTCCCTACATGGGGCGCGCATGCCGCCTGACACCTCCACCTCCGCCGACGCGAACCGCGAACCGCCCGTCCTGGCGACGCTGAAGCGGTTCCTGCCCTATTTATGGCCGGCCGGGCATACCGAGCATAAGATCCGGATCGTCCTTGCAGGCCTCATCGTCTTGGCGTCGAAGGGCATCCAGCTGTCGATGGGCTTCCTCTATGGCGCCGCGATCGACAAGATGGCGCCGGGGATGGAAGAGGGCGTCGCGCTCGCGATCGGGCTTGTCCTTGCCTATGCCGGTGCGCGCTTTGCCGGGGTGCTGTTCGACAATCTGCGCAACGTCGTGTTCGAACGCGTCGGGCAGGATGCGACGCGCGAGCTGGCGATCGCGACCTTCAGTCATCTTCATGCGCTGAGCCTGCGTTTCCACCTCGCGCGGCGCACGGGCGAGGTGACCAAGGTGATCGAGCGCGGGACCAAGAGCATCGACACGATGCTCTATTTCCTGCTGTTCAACATCGCGCCGACGATCGTCGAACTGGCCGCGGTGCTGATCATCTTCTGGACCAAATTCAGCTTTGGCCTCGCCAGCGCGACCGCGCTGATGGTCGTCGTCTATATCATCTTCACCCGCAAGGTGACCGACTGGCGCAACGCGCTGCGCACGCGGATGAACGACCTCGACACGCTGACGATCGGGCGTAGCGTCGACAGCCTGCTCAATTACGAGACGGTCAAATATTTCGGCGCCGAAGAGCGCGAAGCGGCGCGCTATCGCGACGTCGCCGACCAATATGCCAAGGCCGCGGTGAAGAGCGAAAACAGCCTCGCGTGGCTCAACATCGGGCAGAGTCTGATCACCAACGCCGCCATGGCGGGGGCGATGGCGTACACCGTGTGGGGCTGGTCGAAGGGGCAGTTCGCCGTCGGCGACGTCGTGCTGGTGAACACCTTGCTCGCGCAGCTCTTCCGCCCGCTGGACATGCTCGGCATGGTCTATCGCGTCATCCGCCAGGGGCTGATCGACATGGAGGCGATGTTCCGCCTGATCGACACCCCGCCCGAGATCAGCGATGCGCCGGATGCCCGGCCGCTGGTGGTGAACGGCGGCGCGGTGGCGTTCGACAATGTCGTGTTCGGCTACGAGCCCGACCGGACGATTTTGAATGGCGTGAGCTTCGCGGTCGGCGCGGGTGAGACGCTGGCGATCGTCGGGCCGTCGGGCGCGGGCAAGTCGACGATCGCGCGCCTGCTGTTCCGTTTCTATGACCCGCAGGGCGGGCGCATCACGATCGACGATCAGGATATCGCGCAGGTCACGCAGAAGAGCCTGCGCGCCGGGATCGGCATCGTCCCGCAGGACACGGTGCTGTTCAACGACAGCATCGGCTACAACATCGCCTATGGCCGCGAAGGCGCGAGCGCCGCGGAGATTGCGGCGGCTGCCGAGGGCGCCGCGATCGACACCTTCATCGGCATCCTGCCGCAGGGCTATGACACCGAGGTCGGTGAGCGTGGGCTGAAACTGTCGGGCGGCGAGAAACAGCGGGTCGCGATCGCGCGCACTCTGCTCAAAAATCCGCCGGTGCTGATCCTCGACGAAGCGACGAGCGCGCTCGACAGCCGCACCGAGGCGGCGATCCAGGACACGCTTGAACGCATCGCGAAGCGCCGCACGACGCTGGTGATCGCGCACCGCCTGTCGACCGTGACTGGCGCCGACCGGATCATCGTGCTCGACAAGGGCCGCGTTGCCGAAACGGGGACGCACGATCAGCTTCTCTCGATGCGGGGACTTTATGCTGATATGTGGGCGCGGCAGCAGGCGGAGAAGGAAGAGGGGACGGTTTAGGTCCGCCGTTGCACCCCGATTGCTGCGCGCATAGGTTGGCGGCATGAACCGCTTGCTGATCGGCGCTCTGTTCGCCTCCGTCCTGACCGTTCCTGCCGCCGCGCGCGAGGGTGAGAAGATAGTCATCGCACTCGCCGTCGACAGCGGTGCCGTGATGGAGATCGGTGACGACGGGACCGGCGTCGCAGCACTCGAAGGCAAAAAGCTGGGGCCGCCGACGCCGTGGCTGCATAATGTGGCCCGGCAATTGACGGGCGGTCAATATGACTGGGCGACGGGCGAAAATGCGATCGGGCTTTCCGGTGACGAAACGGGCTTGCGTGCCGATACGGTCGTGCCGGGCCGGATCCACATCGCCTTCCGTCAGATCGGCACCAGCGATCACCGCTTGCTGGTTATCGCAAACGGATATGATCGCGCGCTGGCGTTCCGGGCCGTCATTCGCGTCGGTGGAAAGGACCAGCGCACCGACGTCTGTACCGTGATGCCCGGCCTCCATGGCATCGAACATTGGCCCTATGCCTCGGACCGCATCATGTTGACGGATTTGCGTCTGGAGAAATGGGCCGAAGGCATGCCGCCGCGCTGCGAATAAGGCTGACTTGTCGTATCGGCGCGGGAGAGATTGGCGCGATGTTCGGGCCGGTACCTGCTGCTCAAGCGTGAATCGCAACCAAATCACTTGTGTTACTTGACCCGGTGCGGTTTCGGCCCGTAGGCGTTGGAAATGCCACATGATACCTCGTTGATCGGAACTATCGTCGCCGGCCTCGGCGTCGCGTTCCTGATGGGGGCGCTGGCGCACCGGCTCAAGATTTCGCCGATTGCGGGCTATTTGCTCGCGGGCGTGCTCGTCGGGCCGTTCACCCCGGGGATTGTCGCCGATACCGGGCTCGCACTCCAGCTCGCCGAGATCGGCGTGATCCTGCTGATGTTCGGGGTCGGGCTGCATTTTTCGCTGAAAGACCTGCTCTCGGTGCGCAAGATTGCGGTGCCGGGCGCGCTGGTGCAGATCGCAGTCGCGACCAGCCTCGGCGTCGCGCTCGGGCTGTGGCTCGGCTGGTCGGTCGAGGGCAGCGTGGTCTTCGGCCTTGCGCTGTCGGTCGCGAGCACGGTCGTGCTGTTGCGCGCGCTGCAGGCGCGCGACATGCTCGACAGCGAAATGGGACGGATCGCGGTCGGCTGGCTGATCGTCGAGGATCTGGTGATGGTCCTCGCGCTCGTGCTGCTCCCTGCCTTTTTCGGGGCGCGCGGCGACGCGGCGACGACTGCGGGGCTGGCGCAGGCGGCGGCGATCGTCTTCCTCAAGGTCGTCGGCTTCATCGCCTTCATGCTGATCGTCGGGCGTCGCGTGCTGCCATGGGTGCTGCACTGGGTCGCGCATTCGGGGTCGCGCGAGCTGTTCCGGCTCGCGGTGCTGGCGATTGCGCTGGGCGTCGCGTTTGGTGCGGCGGTGATTTTCGACGTGTCATTCGCGCTCGGCGCCTTTTTTGCGGGGATGATCCTCGGCGAAACGCAGCTCAGTCGCCGTGCGGCCGAAGAGACGCTGCCGCTCCGCGATGCGTTTGCGGTGTTGTTCTTCGTCTCGGTCGGGATGCTGTTCGACCCGATGGTGCTGGTCGAACAGCCAGGGCCGGTACTCGCGACGGTGGCGATCATCGTGCTGGGCAAGTCGCTCGCGGCCTTTGCGATCGTTCGCGCCTTTGGCCATTCGGGACGGACCGCGACGACGGTGTCCGTCAGCCTCGCGCAGATCGGCGAATTTTCCTTCATCCTCGCGGGGCTGGGGGTCGGGCTCAAGGTCATGCCCGACACCGCGCGCGACCTGATCCTTGCCGGGTCGATCCTGTCGATCCTGTTCAACCCCTTGCTCTTCACGCTCGCGGTGCGGCGGATGCGCGCCGACGATGAGCGCGACGCCGAAGTCGCGGCGGCGGTCGAGGCGGCGCGGCCGCCGCCCGAGCCCGTGCGCACCGTGCTGATCGGCTTTGGCCGCGTAGGCAGCCATATCGGCAGCCTCGTATGCGGACGCGGCGAGCGGCTGACGGTGATCGAGGATCAGGGCGATATGGCGGCGGCCGCAGAAAAGGCCGGCGCGACGGTGATCATCGGCAATGCCGCGAAGGAAAGCGTGCTGCGCCAGGCGCAGATCGAAAGTGCGACCACCCTTTTGATCGCGATTCCCGAAGGCGTCGAGGCGGGCGTGATTGTGCGCCGCGCGCGCGCGATCAACCCCGCGCTGACGATCGTCGCGCGCGCCCATTCGGACGAAGAGGTCGACGATCTGACGCGGCGCGGTGCCGATCATGTCGTGATGGCCGAACGCGAAACCGCCTCGCGGATGGCGGAACGCGCGCTCACGATGCGCAAATAGGCTTGTGCGTCGTCCCCCGCCTTCGCGGGGCGACGGATGGGGGCTTCCCCCGCCGCGCTATCCCCCCTATCGCGGCCCCGATATGTCCGCCGCCGCGCTTCTCCCCCTGCTGAAATCGACTTTCGGCTTCGACCATTTTCGTGGCCGGCAGGCCGAGGTCGTCGACCGGGTGATGGCGCGCGAGCGGACGCTGGCGGTGATGCCGACCGGCGCGGGCAAGTCGCTGACCTATCAGCTGCCCGCGGTCGCGCTCGATGGTTGCGTCGTCGTCGTGTCGCCGCTGATCGCGTTGATGCACGACCAGCTGCGCGGCGCGCGTGCGGCGGGGATTCGCGCCGCGAGCCTGACCAGCGTCGATATGGATGGCGCCGAGACGCGGCAGGCGTATCGCGACGGCAATCTCGACCTGCTCTATGTCGCCCCCGAACGTGCGACGGGCGAGGGATTTCGAGCGCTGCTCGAGGCGCGCATGCCGGCGCTGTTCGCGATCGATGAAGCGCATTGTGTTTCGGAATGGGGGCATGATTTCCGCCCCGATTACCGCCTGCTTCGTCCGTTGCTCGACGCCTTTCCGCAGGTGCCGCGCCTCGCGCTCACCGCGACCGCGGACAAGCACACGCGCGAGGATATTCTCGTCCAGCTCGGCATTCCCGACGACGGGCTGATCCTTGCAGGCTTCGACCGGCCGAATATCCGCTATGCGATCCGCCCGCGGATCAGCCCGGCGCGGCAATTGCTCGATTTCATCGCCGCCAATCCGGGGCCGGGGATCGTCTATGCGCCGACGCGCAGCGGCACCGAGCGGCTCGCCGAACAGCTCGCGACCGCGACGGGGCGCCGCGTCGCGGCCTATCATGCCGGGCTCGACTCCGAAATCCGCGCGCGGGTGCAGCATGATTTCGTCGCCAGCGAGGACGGCATCGTCACCGCGACGGTCGCCTTCGGCATGGGGATCGACAAGCCCGACGTGCGCTTCGTCGCCCACGCCGCGCTGCCCAAGTCGATCGAAAGCTATTATCAGGAAACCGGGCGCGGCGGGCGCGACGGCGACCCCGCCGAGACGCTGATGCTGTGGGGTGCCAATGATTTTGCGACCGCGCGGGTGCGCCTCGCCGAACTGCCCGAGGCGCGCGTCGCGGGCGAGCGGGCGCGGCTGAACGCGCTCGCAGTGCTGGTCGAGACGGTCGAGTGCCGCCGCGCCGCGCTGCTCCGCCATTTCGGCGAGAATCCGCCGATGCGCTGCGGCAATTGCGACAATTGCCTCGATCCCGCGGCGCAGGTCGATGCGACGGTGCTCGCGCAGAAATTGCTGAGCGCGGTCTATCGCACCGGGCAAAGCTATGGCGCCGGGCATATCGAGGCGGTGCTGACCGGGCGCAGCGACGAGCGGATCGTCGGCCGCGGCCATGACAAGCTGTCGGTGTTCGGGATCGTCGAGGGCGAGGAAGCACGGCTGATCAAGCCGCTGGTGCGCAGCCTGATGGCGCGCGAGGCGCTGTCGACGACCGAACATGGCGGGCTGATGCTCGGTCCGGCGGCGAAGCCGGTGCTGAAGGGCGAGGCGCCGGTTCTGATGGCCGAACCGCCGCTGAAGCGGACGAAGCGCGATCCGCGCGGGGCGGGTGCGGCGGCGAACCCTGTTGGCGACCCGCTGTTCGACGCGCTGCGCGCGACGCGGCGCGAACTGGCGCAGGAAGCCGGGGTGCCGCCCTATGTGATCTTCCACGACGCGGTGCTGCGCGCGATGGCGAACGAGCGGCCGTCGAACCGCACTGCGCTGTCGGCGATTCCCGGGGTCGGCGCGAAGAAGCTCGACGCATGGGGCGATGCGTTTCTGGCGGTGATCGACCAATATTAGTGTCGGCGGCGGTCGCGCGCCGGAACCAATTTACTCAACGAAAACAGATTGTAGTTGCACTCGCATCAGTGCGTTTGATGCGGTAGCAGATGCGGATGCCCGTGCAGGATATCCTTGACCTGATGATTCGCGGCGCCGCGACGGCGCTGTTCGGTCTGTGGATCGCAATATTGTGGCGCGACTATCGCAATATATTGTCAGCGCGCGTCGCGATCGCGATGAACTTCGCGATCATTTCCTATTTGCTCGCGCCGGCTTTTCGCCCCGACTATCCGCTGAGCTTCCCCTTTGTCGCCTTCGACGCCTTGTCGCTCGCGGTGCCGGCGCTCTTCTGGCTCTTTGCCCGGCTGTGGTTCGACGACCGGCAGCGGATCGACTGGCGCGACGGGTTGCTGATGCTCGGTTTTGCCGTGCTGTTGCTCGCGCAGGTCGCGGCGATCGTGACGACGGGGTGGTTCAGCTGGGAGATCATGCTGATGGTGCGCATCGGCATGATCGGTTTCGCGTTTGGCGGGATCTGGATCGCCTGGCGCGGGCGCGCGGCCGACCTGATCGAGGAGCGCCGCAGCTTTCGCCTCGCGGTGGTGGGCGCGATCGGCGGTTTCATCATGTGGATCATCTTCCTCGAAATGTTCCCGAGCCGCGATATGAACCACGACCTGCGGCAGATGGTGACGCTGCCCGCGATTGTGATTGCGACCTTCATCGTCTCGGTCGGCCTCTATCGCTTCCGCTCGGCCGAGCTGTTCGCCGCCCCCGATGCGCCGCCGCCGCAGGTGGAGGCGCAACCCGCCGCGCCGTCGGGGCTCGCGCGGCGGTTGCAGGCGGTGATGGCCGAGGAGCGCGCCTATCGCGCCGAGGGGTTTTCGATCGCGGCGCTTGCGGCGCAGCTCGGCGAGCCCGAATATCGGGTGCGCCGTGCCATCAACGGCGAGATGGGGTTTCGCAACTTCACCGCCTTTCTGAACAGCTTTCGCCTCGACGAAGTCTGCGCCGCGCTCGCCGATCCCGCGCAGCAGAGCGTGCCGATCCTGACCATCGCGATCGACGCGGGTTTCGGGTCGCTCGGCCCCTTCAACCGCGCCTTTCGCGACGCCGAGGGGATGACGCCGAGCGAGTATCGCGCCGCGCGGCTGGGAATGCGCGACTGATCGATTCCGAAATCGGCTAGCCGAATTTCGACATTGCGGAGCGGGGCGGGCGCAAAACTGCTCCGACGCGGCCTTCCAGCTCAGGAGGGTGCCCGCATGATTCAAGAATTCCCCACATTCGCCACGCTGATCGACAAGGGGCCGGCGATGTTCGCCGTCGACTTTGGCCGTTATATTGTCGTTGCAGCCATTACGAGTGCGATCGTCTGGGGATTGCGCCGCACCCGTCTGTCCACGCGCAAGATCCAGCCGCGCGAGGCGACCTCGGCCGATATGCGCCGCGAATTCTTCCAGTCGATGCGCTCGATCAGCGTCTATATTGTTCTCGGGCTGCTCCTGTTGTGGGGCTTCGGGAGCTTGGGGGTTTACCAGTTCGGGGGCAGCCATGGCATCGCCATCGATCTGGCATTGGTCGCGGCGACGATCGTCGCGCACGACACCTATTTTTACTGGGCGCACCGCACGATGCACCATCCGAAGCTGTTCAAATTTTTCCATCGCGCGCATCACCGTTCGGTGACGCCGACCGCATGGGCGATCTACAGCTTCGCGATTCCCGAGGCGGTCGTGATGTTCGCTTTCGTGCCGCTGTGGCTGATCCTCGTCCCGGCGCCGATCTGGGTGATGTTCACATGGGCCAACTTCCAGTTGATCCGCAACGCGATGGGCCACGCTGGTTTCGAACTTCACCCGCGCTGGTGGCTGTCGTCGCCGCTGACGCGCTGGATCAACACCACGACGCACCACGACCTGCACCATAGCGGCGGCTTCAACACCAATTACGGGCTCTATTTCACCTGGTGGGACAGGCTGATGGGAACCGAGCATCCGCGCTATGCCGAACGTTTTGCCGAAGTCGTCGCCGACCGGAGTAGTTCCCCTGCCCCGGCGGCGGCGGCACCCGAGGGGGGCAAGGTGGGGCTCCCTGCCTAGCTTTCACGCTTGTCAGCCAAAGCGTGCGGCCTATAGATCGCGGCATGAGCGATTTTCGTCCCCTGTCCGCCGACTATAGCGTCGCCCCGCAGATTTCCGTTGAGGATGTGGCCGCGGCCAAGTCCGCGGGTTTTGCGATGATCGTCAACAACCGGCCCGACGGCGAGGAGCCGTCGGCGCCGCAGAGCGACGAGATTGCGAATGCTGCCGCTGCCGAAGGGCTTGCTTATGCCGCGATCCCGGTTGGCCATGCGGGCTTCAGCCATCCGCAGCTCGACGCGCTCGATGCGCTTCTGGCGGGGGCGACCGGGCCGGTGCTGGCCTATTGCCGGTCGGGGACGCGCTCGACCCATTTGTGGGCGCTGACCCGCGCGCGCGCCGGCGACGATGTCGGTGCGCTGTGCGAAGCGGCGGCGGGTGCGGGCTATGATCTTTCGGGGCTGCGGCCGATGATGGACGCGCTGGCGGGCGAAAAGTGACGGCAGCGGAGCTGATTCAGACTGGCGTATCGCTTGTCGCAGTGTTGTTCGTCGCGTGGCTGGTCAAGGCGATGGGCCTCGGTGCCGACCCGCGCATCGCCGACGCCGATCATGCGATCCGCCTTGCTGAAGAGGCCGAGGCGGGTTTTGGCGGGGTCGAGGTGGCGCGCGACCGTGCGGGTTTTGCGGCGCTCGTCCGCAACGGCGAAGGGCGGCTGTTGCTGGTGCGTGCGCATGGCAATCATTTTGCGGCGCGCCCCGTCGATGCCAGCGTCGCCGCGCGGCTCGACAAGAATTTCCTGATCCTGACGACCCCGGATCGGACATTCGGATCGGTGACGCTGCAATTGGGGAAGGAAGCGGGAATGTGGGCGAGCCGGATGCGGGAGATCGCGCGTGCCTGAGCTGCCCGATCCCGTCGTTTACGCCGTCCCCGCCTTCATCCTGCTGCTGATCGCCGAAATGCTCTTCTCGCTGCGCAAGGACAAGAGCCGCTATGAAGCGCGCGATACGCTGACCTCGCTGATGCTCGGCACGGGCAGTCAGGTCGCGGGGGCGCTGGTCGGCGCGGCGGTCGTTGCGGCGTCGGTGTGGGTGTATCAGTTCCACCTGTTCGACATCGGGATCGAATTTCGCACCTGGTGGTGGGCGTGGATTCTCTGCTTCTTCCTCGATGACCTCGCTTATTATGCCTTTCACCGCAGCGCCCACCGCGTCCGCTGGTTCTGGGCGAGCCATGTCATCCACCATTCGAGCCAGCATTATAATCTGTCGACCGCGCTGCGGCAGACGTGGACCGGTTTCATCAGCCTCGCCTTCATCTTCCGCCTGCCGCTGCTGCTGATCGGTTTTCCGCCGGCGATGGTGTTCTTCTGCGCCGCGCTCAACCTGATCTATCAATTCTGGATCCATACCGAGGCGATCGGGCGGATGCCGAAATGGTTCGAGGCGGTGATGAACACCCCGTCGCACCACCGCGTCCATCACGGCGTCAACCCGCGCTATCTCGATTCCAACTATGCCGGGGTCTTCATCATCTGGGACAAGATGTTCGGCAGCTTCGTCCCCGAGCGCGACGATGAGCCGGTGCGCTACGGCATCGTCAAACAGCTCGGGAGCTTCAACATCCTCTGGGCTGCAGTCCACGAGTGGGTCGGCATCGCCAAGGACGTCTGGCACGCGCCCTGGCGGCACAAGCTGTCCTATATGTGGCGCGAGCCCGGCTGGAGCCACGATGGCAGCCGGCAGACGAGCGACATGATCCGCGCGAAATGGCAAGCGGGGCAGCCGGTCGAAGAGGCGGCGGAGTAGCGCTTTGGTGCGCTGGAAATATTGGGACGCACTGGCGCTGACCGCCGGGACGACGCCCGTCTTCCTCACGCTCTTCGCCAGTCTGTTCGGACTTCGCCATGGCGGGAAGATGGTTTTTGTGGGGTCGGCCGGGACACTGCTCTGGTTGACTTCGCTGTTTTGTCTTGGAATTTTTGGGGCAAGTGCAGTCGCAGGATGGCGATCGGGCGACAGGCGATTGATCCTTGGCGGGGGTTTTCTGTTGGCTCTTGGCGCCGCGCCATCCCTGTCGCTGATCGCAGCATGTTTTTCGGGCAATTGTATTTGAGGCACGCGTGTGAGGTGGAAACCTCCCCCTTGCTTCGCAAGCTAATGACATACATGTAAGTCTCCAATGACTACCGGTCGGGTGGCAGCGGGAGAGATTTGCGTGGATCAGTTCGACATTATCGTCGTCGGCGGCGGCAGTGGGGGGAGCGCGGCGGCGGGAAGGCTTGCCGGGGATGCGTCGCGGACGGTCTGTCTGATCGAAGCGGGCGGGCGCAACGACAATATGCTGGTCAAGACGCCGGGCTTCATGCCCTTCATTCGCGACGCCTCGAACTATCGTTATGAAACCGTACCGCAAAAGGGGCTGAACGGCCGCATCGGTTACCAGCCGCGCGGCCGCGGGCTGGGCGGGTCGAGCGCGATCAACGCGATGATCTATATTCGCGGGGTCGCCTTTGACTATGACCAGTGGGCGTCGCTCGGCGCGACGGGGTGGAGCTATGCCGATGTGCTGCCTTACTTCAAGCGCAGCGAGGGCAACGAGCGCGGCGGCGATGCGTTTCACGGAGCCGACGGCCCGCTCAACGTCATGGACCAGCGCTGGCCCAATGTGACGAGCCGCCGCTTTGTCGAGAGCGCGGCGGTGCTGCAGCTTCCGCGCACCGCCGATTTCAATGCGCCGAGCAACGAAGGCTTCGGCCTGTATCAGGTGACGCAAAAGGACGGCGAGCGCTGGTCGGCGGCGCGCGCCTATGTCGAGCCGCTGCGCGGCCGCGCCAATCTCGACATCCGCACCGATGCGCTGGTCGAGAAGATATTGGTCGAGGACGGCCGCGCGACCGGGGTCGTGATCCGCCGCGGCGGCCAGCGCGAGACGCTGCGCGCGCGGGGCGGGGTGGTCCTGGCGGCCGGGGCGTTCGGATCGCCCCAGATATTGATGCTCTCGGGGATCGGGCCGGGCGCGCATCTGAAGGATATGGGGCTGAACGTCGTTGCCGATCGCGCGGGCGTTGGCGCCGATCTGCAGGACCATATCGACTATGTATCGGGTTGGGAGACCAAATCGGCCGAACCCTTCGGCAACAGCCCGGGCGGCACATGGCGGATGGTGAAGGCGGTTATCGAACATCGTCGCAAGCGCACCGGGATCATGACGACCTGCTTCGCCGAGGCGGGGGGCTTCTGGAAATCTTCGCCCGATCTTCCCGCGCCCGACATCCAGTATCATTTCGTCCCCGCGCTGCTCGAGGATCACGGCCGGACCAAGGTGAAGGGGCATGGCTTTTCGTGCCATGCCTGTGTGCTGCGCCCCGAAAGCCGCGGGAGCGTGACGCTGGCGTCTGCCGATGCCACTGCGGCGCCGCTGATCGACCCCGGCTTCCTGACCGACGACCGCGACATGGCGACGCTGCGGGCGGGGGTACGGATGATGCACCGCATCTGCGAAGCGCCGCCATTGTCGGACTATGCCGGGACCGACCGGCATCCGGTCGACCTCGCCGACGATGCCGCGCTCGACGCGCTGATCCGTGCGCGTGCCGACACCGTCTATCACCCGGTGGGAACGTGCCGGATGGGCAGCGATGCGGGCGCGGTGGTCGATCCGACGCTGAAGCTGAACGGCATCGATGGCCTGTGGGTCGCCGATGCGAGCATCATGCCGCGGCTGGTTTCGGGCAACACCAATGCGCCGAGCATCATGATCGGTGAGCGTGCGGCCGATTTCGTGAAGGCGGCTTTGAACTAGGCTGTTCCCCGGCGAAAGCCGGGGAGGACTAAAGGCAGGCGTCCGCCAGCAACCGCCCGCTTGCCGTCAAATCATAGCGGCTCGCGGGCGGCCGGGTGTCGATCACCTCGCGCCGCACCAGTCCATGGCTCCCCAGCGCCGTCAGCCCCTGCGAGAGCGCGCGCGGGGTGGCGGGGGTGAGCAGCCTCGACAGCGCGTTGAAACGATCGTGCCCCGCACCGATCCCCGCCACCAGCGGCAGGCCCCAGCGCGTCGAGGACCCCGGCGGCAGGCCGATCGCCGCCTGCGCCTCGGCGATGGTCGCGGCGCGCGCCGCCGCTGCCGCGCCGGCTTCGGTGAGGATATATTCGGGGCGCAGCGGATGGCCGTGGCCGGGGTTGCGCTGCACCCAGCCGATCCGCGCCGCGGCCTCCAGCGTACGCGTGCAGCTGTCGCGCGAGAGCCCGAGCCGGTGGACCAGTTCGACGAAGCGCGCGCCCTTGTGCGCAGCAAGATCGGCGAGCAGCGGCACCAGCCAGCGATGGCTGCCGAGCGCAATGAGCAGCGGATCGGGCTTGCTTGACGGCATTTGCAAGTAACTATACAAACCAGACCTTAGAGGCAAGCGCGATCGGAGAACCGATCCTGCGCAACGGGAGACAGGACATGGCATTGACGATCGGATCCGAACTCACCTGTTCGATGGGGGTGACCGACATGACCGCGGCGATCGGCTGGTACGAGCGGGTGATGCAGTGCAAATTGCTCTACCGTGCCGACGAGATCGGCTGGTGCGAGCTCGCGACCCCGATGACGGGGGTCAATATCGGCCTCAGCCAGGTCGAATCGGTGGTGCAGGGCGGCGGCGCGACCAATGTGTTCGAGGTCGCCGACATCGACGAAGCCAAGGCGCATCTGGATGCGGAAGGCGTGCGGCAGGACGGCGAGATCCAGCATGTCCCGGGGCTGGTGAAGCTGATCACTTTCTACGATCCCGACGGCAATGCCTTCATGTTCTCGCGCTCGGAAGCAGCGGGGTGATGGCAGGCTGGTCGCTCGCCGCGCTGCTGGTCCTGTCCGGACCGGCGGCCGTGAGCGCACCCGTCGCCGAGGTTGCGGCGGCTCCCGCGGCGTCGCTGTCGGCGTGGCATGGCAGCTGGATCGGCGAAGGCACGGCGTTCGGGCAAAAGGCGACCGCGACGCTTGAACTGGGGCCGGCGCCGGGTGGCGGCGCGACGCGACTGGACTATCATCTTGTCGTCGAGGGCGCCGCGCCGATGCGCTATTCTGCGCAGGGGATTTACCGCGTCGATGCGAAGGGGCGGATCACGGGAAGCTGGTCCGACAGCCATGGTCAGAACCGCCCGGTGGCGGGGCAAATCGGCGCCGATATATGGGCGGTTCACTGGGGCAGCGCCGACAGCGAAATCGGCCGGTCGACCTATAGTCTGGAGGCCGACGACAGGCTGACTATCCGCGATTCGGTGTTGCAGCCTGACGGAAGCTGGCGGGTCTTTGCGACGCTGCGCTACCACCGGAAATCCTGAATTTCTGCCATTTCTTGCCAACCGCTGCGCGACGGGCAAAAAAAGAGGGCCGGGACTTGCGTCCCGGCCCAGCCTTTCAGGCTCTCCCCTCCTGAAACTCTTGACAGACTGAATGCCATATTAATGTGCTGATGAAAAGGCCTAAATTCACGATTTTGGCGTTCCGGTTGTGCGCAGCATTTTTGCAGCATGAAAGCGCAAAAAAAATGGGCCGGAACATGGTGCGTTCCGACCCAAGTGGTTCGCAGGAGGAACCCCGGTAGGACCCCGCCGCCGCCGTTTGAAAGGAGAGAGAGCGTGCGGCGACGGGTATCCTGTCTCGTCAATAATTATAGGCACGCTCGCCATGCTCGCCGAGGTCGAGGCCTTCGCGCTCCACCTCTGCCGAGACGCGCAGCCCGGTGACCGCTTTGGCGGCATAGATGGCAATGGCCGTACCGATGGTCGCCCAGATGATCGTCGTGCCGACCGCCAGAATCTGCGTCACCAGCTGGCTGCCCAGATCATAGTCGGCGCCTGCGGGGCCACCGATCGCGGCGAGCATGGTGACGGCGGTGCCGACCGCGCCGACCATGCCGCCGATGCCGTGGATCCCGAACGCATCGAGCGAGTCGTCATAGCCGAGCTTGGCCTTGAGCTTGGTGACCGCGAAGAAGCAGATGACCGAGGCCAGCGCGCCGAGCAGGATTGCGCCGAAGGGGCCGCTGTTACCCGCCGCCGGGGTGATTGCGACCAGCCCCGCGATGACACCCGAGCAGAAGCCAAGGGCCGATGCCTTGTGACCGCTGAGCTTTTCCGCGAGCATCCAGGCCAGCGCACCCGATGCGGTCGCGACCATCGTGTTGATCATGGCCAGACCCGCCGAGCCATTGGCTTCGAGCGCCGAGCCGGCGTTGAAGCCGAACCAGCCCACCCAGAGCAGCCCGGTGCCGATCATCGTCATGGTCAGCGAATGCGGCGCCATGATTTCCTTTTGAAAGCCGATGCGCTTGCCGAGGATCAGGCAGGCGACGAGAGCGGAGACGCCGGCGTTGATGTGGACGACGGTGCCGCCCGCGAAGTCGAGCGCGCCCATTTCGAAAAATTTGCCGCCGGCTGCCCAGACCATGTGCGCGATCGGGAAATAGACGATGGTCAGCCAGATGACGCCAAAGACCAGAACGGCCGAGAATTTCATCCGTTCGACCACCGATCCCAGCACGAGCGCCAGCGTGATGGCGGCAAAGGTCATCTGGAAGGAGATGAACACATATTCGCTGATCACCTGGTCGGTGAAGGTGGCGGCGGTCGAGTCGACGCCGACCCCGGCGAGGAACAGTTTGCCGAATCCGGCGACATAGGGCTTGAGCGGCTCGATCGTGGTGTCGGGCCCAAAGGCCATCGAATAGCCCCACATGACCCAGACGAGCATCGCGAGGCAGGCGGCGGCGCCGACCTGCGTCATCGTCGACAGCATATTCTTGGTGCGTGTCAGGCCGCCGTAGAAGAGCGCGAGCCCCGGCAGGATCATCAGCAGGACGAGCACCGTCGAGGTCATCATCCAGGCATTGTTGCCCGGATTGGGGACGGCCGGAGCCCCCTTGGCTGCTGCTTCGGCCGCGGCGGGCGCCGCTTCCTGTGCCCAGGCGGGCAGCGCCGCGAACAGCGCAAGGCCCGTGGCCCCGGCGGTCGCCGCAAATTTATCTGCGAACGTCATATGTTCCCCCTTCGTCATCAGAGTGCCGCCTCGCCGGTCTCGCCGGTGCGGATGCGCACAGCCTGTTCGACGTCGAGGACGAAAATCTTGCCGTCCCCGATCGCCCCGGTGCCGGCGCTTTGCTGGAGTGTTTCGACGACACGCGGCGTCAGGCCGTCGTCGCAGACGAGCTCGATCTTCACCTTCGGCACCATGTTGGTGGCATATTCGGCGCCGCGGTAAATTTCGGTCTGCCCCTTTTGCCGACCGAAGCCCTTGACCTCGGTCACGGTCATGCCGGTGATGCCCAGCCCGGTAAGGGCTTCGCGCACCTCGTCGAGCTTGAACGGTTTAATTATCGCCAGGATCAGCTTCATGATGCCCCCTTTTGCCACTTGCATGATGTTGCACTGCAACAGCCGTGCCAGATGGCGCGAGGGCGGCGGGAGGCGAGGTTTTGCGATGGCGAAGCGGGGGTGGTGCCTGCGATCCTTCGCCTGCTGGGCAGGTGAGGCAGGCGATTGCCTAATATTTGGGCAGATGAGTCCCCCTCCCGCAGGCGGGAGGGGGACTCAGCTTATGCCGCGGGTTTGGTAAACCGCGCCCAGATCGGAAGATGGTCCGACGCGCGTGCGGCGAGTGCGCTTTGGTGCACGCCGGCGTCGATCGGCTGAAGGTTGGGCGAGGCGAAGATGCGGTCGAGTCTGGCGACCGGGCGGCGGCTGTGAAAGCTGTGGCCGGTGTCGACCATGTGGTGGCGCTCGCCGAAATCATGGAGGCAGCCGCCGCGATTGCGCCATTCGTTGCAGTCGCCCATCAAAATCGTCGGCAGAGTCTCGCCCTCGGCGATGTGATTGAGGATCGCGCGCGCCTGCTGGCGGCGGCGCAGCCCCGAAATATCGAGATGCATCCCGACGACGCGGAGCCTTGTGTCGCCGATGCGGACCGTCGCCGCGACCGCGCCGCGCGGTTCGAGCGTCGGCAGATGGAGCGCATGGCTCTCCTCGACCTCGGCGCCCTTGCGCACAAGCAGAGCATTGCCGTGCCAGCCGATCGCATAGGGGCGCCCGCCGAGCAGATCGACCGGGACATAGTCGCTATGCTCTTCGAACATATGCGGCGGGATCGCGCTTGCGCGGGTGCCGAAGCGGCGATCGGCCTCCTGCAACGCAATGATATCGGCATCGAGCTCGCGGAGCACCGACAGCACGCGGCCGGGGTCGCGGCGGCCGTCGAGCCCGATGGCCTTGCGCATATTGTAACTGGCGACTTTGATCATGGCCTCAGCGGTCAAGCGCTTCGGTTGCCCAGTCGTTCCCGGGATTCTCAAATTCCGCAAGCAGCGCCCGCGCTTCGTCGAGATCCTCGTCGAGCACCATGATGCGCACCGGAATCATCAACCCGACGCTTTCGGCGATGTTCATTCCCGCGTCGAAGCAGACGGCGTGGACGCCGGCGCTTTCGATCCGCCCGCGCAGCAACTCGGCCTCGGCGCCATTGGGCAGGCGGACCAGTTCGACGAGCGCCATCAGGCGTCGCCGCCGATGAAGCGATCGGTCGGGCGCGTCGGCAGGCCGTCGATGCTTTTCGTGCGGCCCTGGAATTTTTCGAGCCACAGATCACGGTCGGCCTGACGGTGATATTTTTGCAGCGTGTCGCGTTCGTGCTGCAGCTCCATCATCGGCACGCCCCAGCCGCAGCTCGTCTGCACGCTGTCGACGTCGATCACAAAAATCTGACGGGTGCCCGGGATCAGGGTGAAATGCGCTGCGAGCGCGCCCCATTCGGCATCTTGCGGCAGCACCGCGCAGCCGCGGCCATAAATGCGCAGGATCAGCGCGCTGCGGTCGAAGGCGCAGAACATGATCGTGATCCGGCCATCGGCGGCGAGATGCGCGTGGGTTTCATTGCCCGACCCGCCGAGATCGAGATAGGCGACCTGATTGCTGGACAGGATCCTGAAACTGTCGGCATAGCCCTTGGGCGACAGGTTGATGCGCGCATCGGGGGCTGCGGTCGCGGTGAAATAGACCGGCTGCTTTTCGATGAAGGCGATATGCTTGTCGGTCAGCGCATCGGTGAATTCGGCCATTTAGCAACGCTCCGCTGGGGTTTCGGCGCTTCCTATCACCAATTTTTTCCTTCCTCCACCGCGGCTTCCTCGTCGGGACGCGTCGCGCGGCCGAGCACGGCATTGCGGTGCGGGAAGCGGCCGAAGCGGTCGATGATCGCGAAATGCTTTTGCGCATAATCGCGGAACATCGGGTCGGCTAGCTGACCGAAGAGGCGCAGCGATTCGCGCTGGTCGGCGATATCCTCGCTATGCTCGAAGGGCAGATAGGCGAATTGCCGCCGCTCGTCGGGCCATTGCTGGTCCCAACCCTGTTTGACGATGCCGCGCGCGATCGCATGGGCAAGGCTGTCGGTCGCAAAGGCGTCGGCTTGACCGCGGAAAATGTTGCGTGGCACCTGATCGAACAGGATCGTCGCGGCGAGCGCGGTGTCAGGATCGGTCAGGAAGCTGTCGGCGGGTTGCGCACGCAAGGCTGCGTGCCAGTCGCCCGCGAGCCTCCGCACAGCTTCGTCGAAATCGGGTCCGCCGCCATACCAGTCGTCCTGGCCATGCGCGCCGAACCAGAAAGCCAGCAGCTGCGCCGCCCAATCGGGGGGCGGCGCAGCGACTACGGTATCGGACTCGTCCGCCAAGCGTCAGTCGGCCTTCGGCGCGCGGCGATACGGTACGAAATCGCCGAGCGAGACGAAGCCCGAATACATATGGCTCATCCGGTCGTGCAGCTCGACGGTGTCGATGTTGCACAGCTGGTTGCCCGTCAATTTGGTCACCAGCACATCATCATCGTCGAGCGATTCGGCGCCGCTGCGCGGACGGTTGACCCACAGGGTGCTGCCCGAGCGATAGACGATCGCGGTCTTGTCGATGATCTGCGATCCGTTGGTGGCGGACAGCGGGATGCATTTTTGCGGCTCGCCCGCGACACGGCCTTCGAGCAGCTTTTCGAGCTGCGCCTCGGGCGCGAGCTTTTCGCGGGCGCTCGCGGACGGGGCCGCGATCAGCGCGGCAGCGGTGAGGGTTGCGGCGATCAACGAACGCATGGTCTTAACTCCTGGCTTCTCAATGCCCTATCCCTGATCCCGCCTTACATCTGCACGTGTGAACCGCGGCTGACTCGGGGCCCGTCCAGTCAGCAGGCGCCTTCGGGCAGCGGGATGCCGAGTGGCCCCTTGCACTTCTTTTTCCGGGCCGGAGCCGGCGCGCTCTCGCCCGAGTCGGCGCTGCTGCCGCTCATGCCGCCGAAATCCGCACCGATCATCAGCATCGTGTGCGAGCGGAAGCGGACCTTTGCGGTCCAGTCGATATTCCACACCGCATTGCCCGCAGGCTTGGGCGGATAGGAGAAGTTCGCTTCGGGCCCAAAGGCGTTCAGATTGCCGAACATCATCTCGCCCGATGCTTTCTTGACCTCGGCGGGGATCTGGCAGCTCGTTTGGCTCGGCGGCATCACGACTTTCTGGGTGACGAGTTTCGCGACCGTCGCGGGGGGCAGCCAGTCCCACAGCCCGCCGCCGAATTGCTGCGTGCTGCTGCTCGACCACCACACCATGTCACCGCCGCCGCCGCCGCGATCCATGCCGCCGATCGTCCAGGCGACATAGCCGGTCGCGCTGGGCAGCTGGTTCCAGCGGAGCATCACCGACTGGTCGCCCTGGACTGCGCTCGACGCGGACAGGCCCTGCATATAATCCTGCGCCAGCGTGAAATTGATATCGGGGCCATAGTTGCTCGCGATGCGGTGCGCACCGAGCAGCGACGATCCCGATCCGGGCTGCTTGCCATTTTTGCCGTTCGGCCAGTCGGCATAGGAACGGCTGTTCGTCTGCGATACCGTGCGGATGATCGGCGCCGCGCTCGAAAACAGGCCCGGCGGCACCTGTCCCGCCGCGACCTTGGCGAAATCGATGACGACCGGCTGACCCGCCCCAGCCTTGGCGCCGCAGCCCCAATAGAGCAAAAGGCGGCCCTTCGGTCGTTCGAACTCGCCCTGATAATCGCCCTGCTTGCGCTCGGGGCTGATCAGCGGCACCGATTTGCCGAGCTTGGCCTGCGCCTCGAAAAAATGGTCGCCCTTGGGTGGTGGTGCGGTTGGCGGCAGGTCGGAGCCGAGGCGCAAGGTCAGGTTATGCGCGACCTTGCTCGAAGGATCGCCGCCGAACATCATGCCCATCGCCCCGCCGAGGCCACCACGCCCGCCGCCCGCCATCGCGGCAAAGCCCGACATGGTCGCGACGTCCATTTCATAACGTTCTTTGGGGCCGTTGGTCTTTTGGGCCGATCCGGGAACGGCGGCCAGCACCGCCGCGACGGCGGCAACGGACACGAAATACAGACTCGAGCGCATAAATCCCTCCCTGTTGCCGGGGATGAAGCCCGGCGGATGATGCGGCCCAATTTTTCTTATCTTTGGCGGGTGTATATGCGCGAAGCGGCCGAACGCCAAGTGAGGCGAGTCACAGCCCTTCGCCATTGCCGGTGCAGCGACGCAATCCCGGGTGGCTTACGCATACCCCGGGTTGCTTCGCTGCGCTCGCAATGACGCAAGTTGAGGGTTAGGCCGTGCCACCCACGGTCAGTCCGCCGACCAGCAAGGTTGGCTGGCCGACCCCGGCGGGGACGCTTTGACCCGCCTTGCCGCAAATGCCGATGCCTTCGTCGATCGCCATGTCGTTGCCGATGCCCATCACTTTGGTGAGCACGCTCGGGCCGTCTCCAATCAGCGTCGCACCCTTGATCGGATCGCCGATTTTGCCATTTTCGATCTTATAGGCTTCGGTGCAGCTGAAGACGAACTTGCCCGACACGATATCGACCTGTCCGCCGCCGAAGCTTTTGGCAAAAATGCCATTCTTGACGCGGCTGAGCAGTTCGGCGGGATCGTCGTTGCCGCCGCGCATGAAAGTGTTGGTCATCCGCGGCATGGGGGCGTGGGCGAAGCTTTCGCGGCGGCCGTTGCCGGTGGGCTCCACGCCCATCAGGCGGGCATTGAGGCGGTCCTGCATATAGCCTTTGAGGATGCCGTCCTCGATCAGGATGGTTTCGCCCGTGGGCGTGCCTTCGTCGTCGATGCTCAGCGATCCGCGGCGGCCGCCGCCGACGGGGCTCTCCATCGCTCCGTCATCGACCACGGTGACGCCGGGCGCGGCAACGCGTTCGCCGATCCGGCCCGAAAAGGCGCTGGTGCCCTTGCGGTTGAAATCGCCCTCGAGGCCGTGGCCGACGGCTTCGTGGAGTAGCACGCCGGGCCAGCCGGGGCCGAGCAATACAGTGAATTCGCCTGCGGGCGCGTCGACGGCGCGCAGATTGACGAGTGCCTGGTTCAGCGCTTCGTCGATCGCGCGGTTCCATTGCGCATCCTCGAACAGATGATCATACATATAGCGACCGCCAAGGCCGAAATAGCCGGTTTCGCGGCGGCCATTTTCCTCGACCACGATCGAAACGTTGAGGCGGACGAGCGGGCGGATGTCGGTCGCGAGGAAGCCGTCGGCGCGGACGATTTCGACCACCGACCAGCTGCCGGCGAGGCTGACCGACACCTGGACGACGCGCGGATCGCGCGCGCGCGCGGCGGCGTCGACTTGCTGGCAGAGCGCGACCTTCTTGGCGAAGGGGATGAGGTCGAGCGGATTCGCTTCGTCATAGAGGTGGCGGTTGGTGCGCGGCGGCGGCGCGGCGTGCGCATTCTTGGCGGGGTCGAGCAGCGCGAGCGTCTCGGCGGCGCGGCGGATCGCGCCCGCGCTGATGTCACTGGCGTGGGCAAAACCCGTCATCTCGCCCGACACGGCGCGGAGGCCAAAGCCGGCATCGGTCGAATAATCGGCGGTCTTGAGCCGTCCGTCGTCGAAGCCGAAGCTCTCGGTCGCACGATATTGCAGGTAAAGCTCGCCGTCGTCGGCCTTGGCCAGCGCTTCGCGGGCCAGCGTCTGCGCCAGATCGGGGTCGAGCGCGTCGGCGCGATAGAGGAAGCGGCGGGGATCGGTCGGGCTTGTCATACCCGCGATATAGGCATGGCGGCGCGTTCGCGCAAAGGGGCTGTCGGAGATAGTTGAGGGTCGGCAGGTCGCGCGCGGTGCGGCCTTGCCGAATTCAGGCCTTGTCGGCGATCCCGCCGATGAGGACAAAGCGACGGTCGCAATAGCCGCAGTCGGCAAAGCCTTCGTCGGTGTCGATTTCGAGCCACACGCGCGGATGGCCGAGCGCGGCGTCGGCGAGGCCGTCACCGGTGCCGTCGCAGGCGATGCGGGTCTTGGGCGTGCGGATCGTTTCGGGAGCGGGCTGTGTCATCGACCGCGCCCATAGCAAGCGCGCGAAGGCTCGGCAATCGGGTCTGCGCGTGTCCATGTGCAGATTACGGGGCCATGACGGCACCGGCAAGCGTCTTTTCAGGCGCAAGTGGTCCCCGGTGCCGTCCTCCCCCACGGAGCTGCTTGTCAGAGATAATTCAATGTGACGGTGAAACTGCCGCTGTAATCGCCCGGCGCCTGATTGGCGCCGACCTCCAGCGTTGCGCCGATCGGGAAATTATAATTGCCGAGCGACGAGGTGATGCGAAAGCGCGTCGGTCCGGTCGAGAGGATCGCGCTCGGAGTGCTGCCAATCTCGAAATCGCGCACGCGCATCCTTGTGCCCGGCCCCGTAATCCAGATGCTGTTCGCGCCGAGCGATATATTGACCTGGCGGTTGAAGCTGCCGAGTCCCGCAAAGCGCGCGGGTTCGCCGCCGCTGCCCGCGAGTGTCGCGCCCCCGGTTCGCGTGCGCGCGCCATCAGGGGCGACGCGCACCGTGCCGGCGGTTCCCGACGCGATGATGTCGCCGAAATCGAGGTCACCCACCTTGAAGAAGGAAAGCGGACGAAGCACGATGGCTTCGGCTTGGCCTTGTGCATTGTTCTGGGCCAGCGCCGGCGAAGCGGCGGCGGGCGCGAACAAAAGCGCAAAGGCGGCGAGGCCGCGCTGCGCAGGCAGCGGGCAAATGATGTGGCTGGTCCTCACAAAATTGGTCCTAGCGGCAAGTTTCCAATTTAGCGTTAATGCGCCGCCGGGCAAAAATGATGCCGGAGATGGAGTCTTTCGCAGGCGCAGGCGCGCGGCTATGGAGGGCGCCATGACCGAAGCCGCTATTCGCATCGACGCCGTCTCCAAACTTTATGCCGGCGGCAAACAGGCGCTCGACAATGTCAGTTTCGACGTGCCGCGCGGACAGATTTTCGGGCTGCTCGGGCCGAACGGGGCGGGCAAGTCGACGCTGATCAATATCCTTGCGGGACTCGTCAACAAGACCAGCGGCAGCGCGAGCATCTGGGGCTTCGACATCGACGCCGATCCGCGCAACGCCAAATATTCGATCGGCATTGTCCCGCAGGAAATCGTCTTCGACCCCTTTTTCACGCCTTTCGAGACGCTGGAGAATCAGGCGGGGCTGTATGGCGTGCCCAAGGCGAAGCGGATTTCGGACGAACTGCTCGCGGCGGTCCATCTGTCGGACAAGCGCGACGCCTATGCGCGCACCCTGTCGGGGGGCATGAAGCGCCGCCTGCTCGTCGCCAAGGCGATGGTCCATTCGCCGCCGATCATCGTTCTCGACGAGCCGACCGCCGGAGTCGACATCGAACTGCGCCAGCAATTGTGGGACTATGTCCAGCGCCTCAACGACCGCGGTGTCACTGTCGTGCTGACGACCCATTATCTTGAAGAAGCCGAGCAGCTGTGCGACCGGATCGCGATCATCAATCATGGCAAGCTGATCGCCAACAAGCCGACCCGCGAGCTGGTCGACATGGCGCGCGAAAAGGTTGTCGTGGTGACGCTCGATGCCGACATCGTAACGCTTCCCGACCATCCCGCCTTCGACAAGATCGAGCGCGAGGGCGAGCGCGGGCTGGCGATCAGCTACAACAAGGACCGGATGAACGCGGGCGAAGTGCTTGCCGCGGTCAATGCGATGGGACTTGGCATCGTCGATGTGTCGACGCGTGAAGCCGATCTGGAAGATGTGTTCCTGAATTTGACGCGGGCGGTGAATGGCTAGCGCATAGCTATGTGCCGCTCGGTCCCGGACCCGATCCGGGATTGTCGAAGCCCTGTCCTTTCTTTAGCGGTCAAAAACAACGGTCCTTCGACAAGGTCGGGACGAATGGATGAGAGGGAAGGGCCATGGCCGAACCGACTAGCCAGCACGACGTCGTCATCGTCGGCTCGGGCGCTGCGGGCCTCACCGCCGCCATCGCGCTCGCCGACCATTGCCGTGTGCTGGTGCTCGCCAAGGGCAATCTGACCGGCGGGTCGACCGCCTGGGCGCAGGGCGGGATCGCCGCGGTGCTCGATGCCGGCGACACGTTCGAAAATCACATCGATGACACGATGGTCGCGGGCGCGGGTTTGAACCGGCGCGAGACGGTCGAATTCGTCGTCGAAAACGCTCCGCACGCGATCGAACGTCTCGTCGAGATGGGGGTGCCGTTCAACAAGGACGCCGAGGCGCTGCACCTGACGCGCGAGGGCGGTCATTCGCACCGCCGTATCGTCCATGTCGACGATGCGACCGGCTGGGCGGTGCAGGCAGCGCTGCTCAAGACCGCCGAGGCGCATCCCAATATCACGCTGTTGCCCGGGCAGACGTGCATCGACCTGATCACGGGGCGGCACGAGGAGCGTTATTCGGGTTCGGGGCGCGTGTGGGGCGTCTATGCGCTCGATGAAAAGACCGGCAAGGTGCGCGCGCATGTCGGCCGCGCGACGATCCTCGCGAGCGGCGGCGCGGGGCGCGTGTATCAATTCTCGACCGCCCCCAGGGGCGCGACGGGTGACGGCATCGCGATGGCGTGGCGCGCGGGCGCGCGCGTCTCGAACATGGAAATGATGCAGTTCCACCCGACCTGCCTGTACAATCTCGAGGTCAAGAATTTCCTGATCACCGAGGCGGTGCGCGGCGAGGGCGGGATATTGAAGCACCCCGTCACCGGGCATCGCTATATGCCCGACTACGACCCGCGCGCCGAACTCGCCCCGCGTGATGTCGTGGCGCGCGCGAACGACGACCAGATCAAGCGGTCGGGGCTCGATTATGTCCACCTCGATATCAGCGACAAGGACCCTGCATTCGTCGCGGGGCATTTCCCGAACATCCATGAAAAGTTGCTGACACTCGGCATCGACATGACGAAAGGGCCGATCCCGGTCGTGCCCGCGCAGCATTATACGTGCGGCGGAGTGCTGATCGACCTTGACGGACGGACCGATCTTCCGGGGCTTTATGCGGCGGGCGAATGCACCGAGAGCGGGCTCCACGGCGCCAATCGCCTTGCGTCGAACAGCCTGCTCGAATGCTTCGTGTTCGGCGAGGCGGCGGCGAAGCATATCATCCAGAGTTGGGACCAGCTCGACACCCCCCCGGCGATCCGTCCGTGGGACGCGAGCCGCGTGACCGATTCGGACGAAGAGGTGGTGATCAAGCAGAACTGGACCGAGATTCGCCGCTTCATGTGGAATTATGTCGGCATCGTGCGCACGACAAAGCGGCTCGAGCGCGCGCAGCACCGGATCAACATGCTGACGCATGAGGTCGAGGATTATTACGGCCATTTCCGCGTCACCACCGACCTCATCGAGCTGCGCAACCTCCTCCAATGCGCCGACCTGATCGTGCGTAGCGCGCTCCACCGCAAGGAAAGTCGCGGGCTGCACTATACGCTCGATTATCCCGACATGCTGCCGCAGGCGGTCGATACGGTGCTGGTGCCGTGATTCATGGCTAGGGGCGGTTCGCGGACGAAGCTTCCGCCGCCCTATTTGCGGCGGGTGTGGATGCCCGACCCGACCGCGGATAGCGACAGGCCCGCCGTTGATCGCGGGCTCTATCCTTTCAATATCCCGCTGTTCGGCGATCCGGATTTCGAAATCCGCTTCGAGAGGCCCGCTACGATATTGGTGGGCGAAAACGGATCGGGCAAATCGACCCTGCTCGAAGCCATCGCGGTGCTGGCGGGGTTCAGCGAGGGCGGCGGCGGCTATGGTCATCGGGCCGTCGAGCGGTCGGACATATCGGGCGGGGATGGCGGCGTGCTGGCGAATGCCCTGCGCGCGGCCTGGTTGCCCAAGATCGGAAACGGCTTCTTTTTTCGCGCTGAAACCTTTTTCTCGCTCGCCCGCTATGTCGATCAGTCCGCCGTTGATGCGGGTTTTAGTCCTCCCGACTATCTGTCCTGGTCGCACGGCGAAGGCTTTTTGGGTTTTTTCGAAGAGCGCGCCGATCGGCAGGGCATCTATATTTTCGACGAACCCGAATCGGCGCTCTCGCCGTCACGCCAGTTCGACTTCCTCAAGCTGCTTCGGCGTATCCAGCGGGCGAACAACAGTCAGATCATCATGGCGACGCACTCGCCGATCCTGATGGCGCTGCCCGATGCCGACCTTTGGCAGATCACGCCTCAGGGTATCGCGCCAACCTGTCTCGAAGACACGGCGCATTACCGCCTCTACCGCGAGTTCATTCAATATCCGCACGAGACGGTCGAGGCGATGATCGAATAGGCGTCAGCCGCCGATACCAAGAAGCCGCCCAACCAGAATCAGCACGATCGCACCGATCACCGATGCAAGGCACCCCGCGCGGTTGAAGTCGCCCTGACCGCGCGAGACAACGAAACCCGCGAGCAAGGATCCGCCGACGCCGAGCAATATCGTCGCGATCCACCCCATGTCGACCGCGCCGGGGTAGAAAAAGCGCGCCAGCGCGCCGATGATCAGGCCCGAGATAATGGCGCCGATGATGTTGATCATGCGTGGAATCCTTCGTTCAAAAACCGTTCGGCCAGTGCGGCGTGCAGCGCGGCGCCGCGCGCCATGACCTTTTCGTCGAGAACCATATGGTTCGAGTGCAGGCCGCAGCATGTCCGCCAGTCGCTGCCTTGCTCGCTCGCGCCAAGCCAGAACATCGCGCCGGGGACCTTCTCCAGCACATAGGCGAAATCCTCCGCTCCCATCACCGGATGCTCCATCGACAGCCAGGCATCCTCGCCGAACTGGTCCTCGACGACGCCCTGACCGAAGGCGACCGCGCGGCTGTCGCACACCGTGACCGGAAAGCCCTCGGTGATCACCACCTCGGCGGTGCAGCCATGGGCTTCGGCGATCGCGGGGATCAGGCGCTTCAATTCGCGCGCGACCTTCGCGCGCTGGTTGGCGCTGAGGGTGCGGATCGTGCCCTGCATTTCGGCGATCTCGGGGATGATATTGTTCGTCGTCCCGGCCGCGATCTTCGCGATCGTCACCACGGCGGGATCGAACACCGAAATCTTGCGGGTGATCATCGTCTGGATCGCGCCGACGATTTCGCACGCGACGGGGATCGGGTCGATGCTGTCCTGCGGCATCGAGGCGTGGCCGCCCGCGCCCTTGACCGTCACGCTCAGCACATCGGACGACGCCAGCAGCGCCCCGGCGCGCCCCGCGAAAATACCGTGCGGTGCATTGGGCATGATGTGGAGCGCGAAGGCCGCGTCGGGCAGCGGATCGAGGAGGCCGTCATCGAGCATGAAGCGCGCGCCATGATGTCCCTCCTCGCCCGGCTGGAACATGAACATCACCGTGCCGGGCAGGCGGTCCTGCGCCGCGCACAGCAATTTCGCCGCACCGACGAGCATCGCGACATGGGTGTCATGCCCGCACGCGTGCATCGCGCCGGTGGTTTCGGAGCTGAAGTCGAGCCCGGTGTCTTCGAGCAAAGGCAGCGCATCCATGTCGCCGCGCAGCAAGACGGTGCGTCCGTTCGCGGGCCCGCGCAGGACTGCGACGAGCCCGGTGGTCGACGGCCCCTCGCGAAACTCGAGCGGCAGCCCGGCGAGGGCCTCCTTGATCTTCGCGAGCGTCTTGGGGTTTTGCAGCCCCAGCTCGGGCTCGCGGTGAATCGCGCGGCGCAGCTCGACGAGGTCGGGGAGGAGGGGTTCGGCCTCAGCGGGCCAACTGTGGGTGATCTCGGTCATTTCTTTCCGCCTCCGAACAACTGCCGTCCGGCCAGATCGAGCATGATTTCCTCGCTGCCGCCACCTATCGCGTTGACGCGGACTTCGCGGTAGATGCGCTCGACCTTGCTGCCGGTGATATAGGACGCGCCGCCCAGCACCTGCGCCGCCTCGCGTGCGACGGCCTCGAGCATCCGCGTCGCCTGCACCTTCAGCATCGCGAAGTCGGCGGGGCGGGCGCATCCGGTTTTGACCTGCCATGCGGCGAGGTCGACCCATGCCTGCGTCGCCTCGATCTGGCGCTCCATGTCGGCGAGCTTGATGCGGATCGACTGGTGGCCGACGAGCGGTTTGCCGAAGGTCTCGCGGTTCTGCGCCCATTCGGCTGCTTCGGCCATTGCAACGCGGGCATAAGCGCAGCAACCCATCGCCATGCCGAGCCGTTCGCTGTTGAAATTGCGCATGATGCCGATGAAGCCGCCATTTTCGGGGCCGATCAGATTTTCGGCGGGGACGCGGACATCGCCGAAGTGAATCGCGGCGGTGTCGCTGCACCGCCAGCCCATTTTGTCGAGCCGCGTGCGTTCGACCCCGGGGCTGTCCATGTCGATCAGCAGCAGCGAGATCCCCGCCGCGCCCGGCCCGCCGGTGCGCACCGCGCAGGTCAGCCAGTCGGCGCGCATCCCCGACGTGATGAACATCTTGCCGCCGTTGACGACATAATCGTCGCCGTCCTTGATCGCGGTGGTCTTGAGGTTGGCGACGTCGCTGCCGCCACCGGCCTCGGTGATGCCGAGCGCGATGATCCTGTCGCCTGCGAGGACGGGCGGGGCGATACGCTGTTTCAGTTCGTCGGAGCCGAGCGCGAGCACCGGGGGCAGGCCGATGCCGTGGGTCATCAGCGACGCGCCGAGTCCGCCCGCACCGACCGCCGCCAGTTCCTCGGTCAACACCAGCCCGTGAAAATTGTCGAAGCCTTCGGAATGCCCGCCATATTCTTCGGGATAGCGCAACCCCAAGATGCCCGCTTCGGCGGCCTTTTTGTGCAGGTCGCGCGGCAGTTCGCCCTCGGCCTCCCAGCGGTCGATATGCGGCGCGATCTCGCGTGCGACGAAACGGCGGACGCTTTGCGCCAGCGCTTCGTGGGTTTCATCGTAGAAGGGAGAGCGCGCGCGCCAGTCGTCAAATGCTGTCATGGGCCCGATGCTGCGTGTCGCGGGCCGATCCGTCAAGCAGGGCTTGCGCGCTTCTATCAAGCGGTTAGGTTCTGCTCCCATGAAAACGTCGCACCTGCTCGCCGGCATTGCCGCCTTCGCCCTCGTCGCCACCCCCGCCACCGCGCAAAAATCGCCCGAGGCGGTCGCCGAAGCGGCGCTCAAGCGCGCGCCGGTGTTTGACGGGCATAATGACGTGCCGTGGGCGCTGCGCGACCATGTCGGCAATGTCATCAATGATTTCGATTTCCAGGATACGACCGACACCGCCAAGCCCGACGCATCGCCGCCCGAGATCGCGATGCACACCGACCTCAACCGGCTGCGCAAGGGGCGCGTCGGGGCGCAATTCTGGTCGGTCTATGTGCCGTCGAACAGCAACGAACCGCAGGCGATCCAGCAGACGCTCGAGCAGATCGACGTCGCGAAGCGGCTGATCGCGCGTTACCCCGCCGACCTGACGCTGGCGCGCAACTCTACCGAGCTTCAGGCGCAAATGAAGGCGGGCAAGGTCGCCGGGATGCTGGGGATCGAGGGCGGCCAGTCGATCGGATCGAGCCTCGCGGTCTTGCGCGAGATGCACGAACTGGGCGTGCGCTACATGACGCTGACCCACGGCAAGAATACGCCCTGGGCGGATTCGGCGACCGACGCGCCCGCGCACGATGGCCTGACCGATTTCGGACGTCAGGTGGTGCGCGAGATGAACCGCATCGGGATGATCGTCGACTTGAGCCACGTCAGCGAAGCGACGATGAAGGACGCGCTGGAAACGTCGAAGGCGCCGGTGATGTTCAGCCATTCTGGGGTGCGCGCGATCAATGATTTTGCGCGCAATGTTCCCGACAGCGTGCTGCCGCTGGTCAAGGCCAATGGCGGTGTCATCATGGTCGTTTTCCTTCCTGCGTTCCTCGACGCCGATGTGATGGCGCGCGGCGCCGCGCGGACGGGCGAGCAGGCGCGGCTGAAGGCGCTCTATCCGGGCGATCCCGCGGCCGTGGACGCGAAGCTCAAGGCATGGGAGTCGGCGAACCCGGCGCCCAAAGCAGGCGTCGGCAAGCTCGCCGACCATATTGACCATATCCGCAAGACGATCGGGGTCGACCATATCGGGCTCGGCGGCGATTATGACGGCATGGATTCGGGGCCGGTCGGAATGGAGGATGTCACGGGCTATCCGGCGCTGTTCGTCGAACTCGCGCGGCGCGGTTATACTCAGGCCGAGCTGGAGAAGATTGCGAGCGGCAATATGTTGCGCGTGCTGAAAGCGGTCGAGGCCGTTTCGGCGAGCCAGAAGGGGACGCCGCCGATCGAGACGCCGGTGGTGAAATAGCGCTTTCCCTGTTTCCGTTTGTGCCGAGCTTGTCGAAGCACCGTATTTTTCTGTGGGGTGGGTGAAGGACCGTCCTTCGACAAGCTCAGGACGAACGGACGTTGGGTGTGTCCCTGTTTCCGAACGGCCATTTCGCAGCGCCGCTCGCCCAGAGCGCCCACCAGATGATCAGCGGCTGCGCGGCAAGGCGCGGGCCATGATACCACCAGCCGAGCGTCTGACCGCCAATCGCGACCCCTGCGAACGCATGGTGGAAATTGGCAGGCCAGACGCAGAGCGCATAGAGCGCGAGGCCCCAGCCTGCCGCCTTGCGCGTATGCGGGACTGTCAGCCCGATCGCGCCGGCGATCTCGGCGATGCCGGTTGCCGCGACGACGCTTGCGGGCATCGGAACCCACGGCGGAGTGATCGCGACGAAGGGCGCGGGCGTCGCGAGATGGCGGTAGCCGGCATAGCCATAGGCGACGGCGAGCAACCAGCGCAGGCCGGTGCGCCAGATGCCGGGATTCACCGTCCGATGGCTTCGAGCATCGCCTCGATGGTCACGAATTTCTCGCGCGGATTGCCGTCGACCGCGGCGGCGATTTCGGCTTCTTCGATCCGGCGCCAGTCGCGGAAGGTCACCGGGGTGATGTTGCGGCTCGCGAGCAGCGCGTCGAGCCCCGGACGTCCCGCCTTGCCCGCGCCGCGGCCGATGTCTTCGATGACCATTTCGCCGACCCGCGCGCCGTCGGGCTTGTTCGTCCCGATCGTTCCCGAAGGTCCGCGTCGTGCCCAGCCGACGCAATAGAGTCCGGGCAGGATGCGCCCGTCGGTGTTGGCGAACCGCCCGCGGCCATGCTCATACGGTACGCCGGGGATCGGCGGGGTCTGATAGCCGATGCAGCTGATCACCAGCCCGGCCTCGATCGCATAGGTCTCACCGGTCGGGATCGAGCGCAGCTCGGCGTCGAGTGCGGTCTTCTCGACGATGATGCGCTGGACACGGCCTTCTTCGGCGCCTTCGATCGAGATCGGCATGGCGAAGAAGTCGAAATCGATCGTTACCGGTCTGGCGACGGGATTCGCCGAAAAGCTGCGTAAATGGCTGACCGACTTGCGCATCCCGGGTTCGAGCAGCGCGTCGTCGCCCTCGGGGGGCAGGTCGGCGGGGTCGACGCGGGGGCTCGCGCGTTCGAGATGACCCAACTCGCCCAGCTCCTTCGGTGTCATCGCAATCTGGTGCGGGCCGCGGCGGCCGAGGATGTGGATATGGCGCACCGCGCTTTGCGACAAGGCATCGCGGGCGTGGGCGACGATGTCGCTGCCGGCGAATTCGGCGGGGGTTTTGGCGAGGATGCGCGCGACATCGAGGGCGACATTGCCATTGCCAATCACTGCGACCCCCGCAGCATCGAGTGGCGGGTTGAGGTCGGCGAAATCGGGGTGGCCATTATACCAGCCGACGAAGGCGGCGCTCCCGATCACGCCCGGAAGGGTGGCGCCGGGGATGTCCAGAGGCCGGTCGTTCGGCGCGCCGGTCGCGAGAATCACTGCGTCGTAAAGATCGACCAGCTCGTCGATCGTCACGTCGGTGCCGACCGAGACATGGCCGACGAAGCGGACATTGTCGGTCAGCGCGACACCCTCGTAGCGGCGCGACACCGCCTTGATCGATTGGTGATCGGGGGCGACCCCGGTGCGAATCAGGCCATAGGGAACGGGCAGGCGGTCGATGACGTCGACGGCGATATCATCCGCCTTTTGCAATGTTTCGGCGGTATAATATCCCGCCGGGCCGGACCCGACGATGGCGACATGACGCATCAACCCACCTCCTTGCGGGGTGTCCTGCGCGGCGCGCAGTCCCCCTTTGTCATTGTCCGCGATGCTAGCGGCGAAATGGGCGAGGGCAAGGCCGCTGATGCGGCCAGAGCCGGATCTCGTCTCAGCGGCCTTGACAGCGGACCCGTGCAATCATATTGGGCCCGCCTCTGGTGCCCTGTCGTCTAATGGTAAGACTGCGGTTTCTGATACCGCCTATCGAGGTTCGAATCCTCGCGGGGCATCCAGAATTTTCTTCTAAAACATTGAAATAAATGCTTTTCTAGAAGAACCGCCTCCTCCTGCTCCCACATTTGTCAGAAGTTCCATCTCTCGAGCGGTCGTGTGTCCGCGCGCGCGGCATTGATGGTGGCCAGTGCCGTGCGGCATCGGCTTGCCCCAACCGGGGGCATGGGCGCTCTTGAGGTGGAAATTTCGACCTTTTCACCATCCTTTTCGCCACGACGGCTTCTGCACAATAGCGGTCGTTTTGGCGTGAGCATGCGCGATCGTCACCAAACTGCAATGCTGGCGGGCCAACTGCCCCCAAATCGCGACGGTCACTGCGCGGGGTCGATCAAGCCAAATGGGGCAGACGAGATATTTCGGCGACGGGGTGCTGCGCGCCTTCATTCTGTCACTGGCCTTGCTGTCGCAGGCGCTGGCGGTGGAGCCTGCGGCCGCGCGCGGGAAACAGGATGACTGGGGCGTCGCCGCCGGGCAGCCCTTGGCCGATGCGCTGCGCCAGTTCGGCAAGCGCAACGGCTATGATGTCATCGTTGCCGAAGAGCTGGTCGAAGGGAAGCGGACGGGCGCCGTCCACGAGGCGCGGACGGCGTATGAGGCGTTGATGCAGATGCTGGAGGGGAGTGGGCTGGTGCCGCGGTTCACGCGTCCCGATGCTCTTATCCTCGAGTCGGTTGCGCACCAGGCGCCCCCTGACATGTCGCTCGACGAGATTGACGTCCTGACCTCCGCTTTTCGTGCCAATAGCGACGAATATCGCTGGTATGGCGAAAAGCTGTTGGGAGCGAGCCTCGCGCTGTTGCGCCGATCCAGTGAATTGGGTGCGCGATCCTATGATTTCACGCTCTATGTCTGGCTGTCGGCGGACGGGCGCATCGTCGGTCTCGACGGCTTTGGCGCAGGGAGCAACGAGGAGGCGCTCGGCACGGCGCGCAGGCTCCTCGACGGTATGGTGGTTGGCTCGCCGCCGCCCGCGAATATGCCCCAGCCAGTCGGGCTGCGGATCGTCGCGCAATGATCGGGGTGTTCGAGATCGATGCATGTGGTGGGCGGAGCGTGTCGGACGGCCGCGGGTATGGCCCCGCAATTGCGCTTTCCATATGTCTTCACGTGGCGGGGATTATTTTCTTCAGTCTCGCCCATATCGGTAATGGCGCGGCCGGATCGCGGGAAGTGGAGAACGGAGAGCCGCTGACGGTCGAACTTCTGGCACCCGAAACCGCGGCGGGCACTTCGCGCGCGGGTGGCGGGGTTCCCGAGGTCCGCGAACTGCCCTTCACGCAGGAGGAAAGCGATCTGGCGATCCGGACGAAGGGGGCCGGCAACGCTCCTGCCGCAGGGAATGCGGAATTCGACGCCGAACTGGCGAGTTTGCTTGCGGATGATCCGCTTACCGGGGCAGGCAAGTCCGCCTATGGCACCATTTTGCGCAAGCATATTGCGGCGCACAGCCGGCGCCGCGGCGATCGCATAGGCCGGAACGACGCCGGGCTGGTCGTGCTGCGGTTCAGGGTTGCGCGCGATGGGCGCGTCGTCGATGCGCGCGTGCTGCGCTCGCCGAACAGCCTGATCGGTGAAAAGGCGCTCGCGGCGCTGTGGCGGTCGGAGCCCTTGCCGCAGGTGCCGGGTGAACTGGTCGCGCCGATCGAGGTCGATGTGCCGATCGACTTCCAGGTTCAGGGCTGAGTGCCGGTGCGCCCATCCCCGCCGCCCCGCTAGCCCATGGATACGCCCGCTCTTTTGCAGCGCTTCATGCAACTCTATCCCGATTTCCGGGAGCGGTTGCGGCGCCGTCTCGGCTCTGCCGATCTTGCCGACGAGGCGCTCAATGAAGTTTATGTCAAACTGCGCACAACCGAAAAAAGCTATCTGGTCCGCAACGCGCCCGCTTATTTATTCCGCCTCACGCTGAACGCCGCTTCGGACCTTCGGCGCTCGGCAAGCCGGCATTCGCTGGCGGAGCAGGTCGAAGCGGCGCTCGACATTCCCGATCCGGCGCCGTCGGCTGCGCGTACGGCGGAAGATCGTGAAGCGATCGGGCAGCTCGAAGCCGCGATCGCCGCCCTGACCGAACGACGGCGCATGGTGCTGATCGCGGTCCGCATGCACGAGCGGTCGTGCCGCGAAATCGCTGCGGAGATGGGCGTGACGACGCGCACCATCGAGATGGAACTGCGATGTGCGCTCGACCATTGCGCCGAATATCTGAAGAAGAGTGAACGAGAGGATTTCGCTTATGGCCAGCAGAAACCGTCTCGTCATTGAAGGACCAATTCGCTTTGACGACGCCTGATGACAATGAACTGGGGAGATGGCCTGACCGGGACGCGATGGCGCGTAGCTGGGTCGTGCGCCTGAAGTCGGGTGAGGCGACGCAGAGCGACGTCGATATGCTGCGGTCGTGGCGTGCAAAGAATGAAGAAAATGAAGGCGCGTTCCGTCAGGCGGTCCGCATGTGGGAACAGCTGGGGCCGGCGCTGGCGGGCGGCACCGCTTTGCCGGTGGCGCATCAAGGCCTGTCGCGCCGCTGGTTCCTTGGCGGCGGAGTCGCCATGGCTGCGGTCGTGGCGGTGGGGCTCGTGCCTTTGGCGACTCCCGTTCCGGCGGGTGCACGGGAATATCGAACGGGCAAGGGCGAGCGCCGGCTCCTTCGGCTCGAGCCCGAAGTCAGCGCCGAGCTGAACACCGATTCGCGGCTGCTTTTTTGGGCAGACGTAGCCGCGCCGCGGGTCGAGCTTTCGCGCGGCGAGGCGCTGATTGCGGCGATGTGCGACCCTGGCCGACAGCTGATCGCGACGGCGAAGGATGTTGAAGTCCGGGCGCAGGTTGCGCGCTTTTCGATGCGGATGGATGACGGCCTGATGCGCGTCGCATGCCTTGAGGGGCAGATTGAGGTGGTCTCTTCCGAAGGCCGTGCGACGATCGACGCCGGGGCCAGCTTCGATTTCCGGGGGGGCGCTGTGCAGCCGACGCCGCGGGATGTCGCCGAGAGCGCCGCCGCCTGGCAACGCGACCTGTTCCTGTTCAAGGATCGTCCGGCGGGCGAAGTGGTCGCCGAGCTCAATCGCTATCGGCCGGGCCGGGTCTATCTTCTGGGAAGCCGGAACGACGTCCGGATCAGCGGGGTCATCCATTTGGAGCGTGCGGATTTTGCCGTCGATCATATTGCCCGGTCGCTTGGCATGAAAGTGACGCGGCTTCCCGGAGGGATCGCGATCCTGCGAAATTGATGCGGCCGTTCGAGCGCGCAAAAAAAAGATTTCGCATTTCCCCATTCCCGAACGTCATTGGAACGAAGGGGACGAAATGAGTGCATGTCTTGCCTTGGAACCGCTGAAAAGGCTCGACGCCGGGCTTCCCGCGCTGTCGGGGCGGCTGGGGCAGGTGTGTACGCGCAAGGAAGCGTTCGACCTGCTCGCCGGCTTCCTTCGGGAACATGGCCTGTCCGATCTGATCCTGACGTTCATTCCGCCGGGCGACCTTGCCAATCAGGCGGTTCAATGGTCGACGCTGGCGAGCGAAACGTCCGATCGTCTGCGCGACATCGGCTTTGACGGGCGCGATCCGATCCGGCGGTTCGCGCGGCGATCGATCGAACCCTTTGTCTGGGACAGTTCCGAATGGCGCGGCGAAAGATCGTCGGTCGCAAGGGACATGATGGCTCATTTGCGCAAGGCGGGGATCGAAGCGGGGGCGAGTGTGGCCGTATGGGGGCGCGGCGGACGCGTTGCCATCGCGGATGTCATTGCGCCACCGTCGGTATTCGAAAGCTTGCCACCGTCTTTTCTCGATCTGTTTTTCGCGGCCACCGTGCTGACCGTGCGCACGATCGAACGGCTTTCGCTCATTCGCGGCAGCACGCCGTTGACGCGGCGGGAGATTGAAATCCTCGAGCTTGCCGCACAGGGGCTGACGAACAGTGCCATCGGTGCGCTGCTGGACATCGTCGAGGAGACGGTGAAATTCCACTTCCGGGGGATAAGAGAGAAGCTGAACGTCCGCAGCCGGGCGGACGCGATCATGCGTTTCGCGGTTCTGGATGCGTCTTGGTCGGGTGGCCGTGACCAGGCTTCAGAAAGCCGCTCGCGTCGACCCGATAGAATATAGAAAACAGATACACTGAATAATATGCGTCCACAAACTGGCTCGGATCAATATTGATCCGGGCCTTTTGTGCTGTGTGTTTCCACAACTATCTACTTAAAAAGGTTAGTATTTTCAGTGTAACAGTCACTCCTTAGCGGAGCGTTCATCGAGAGAGAATCGGGCTGACTGATTCGGCTTACCCGGGGGCGCTGCACTGCGATGGCTAGAAAAATGTTTACGGAAGAGCGGGGCGTTTTTCGTCGCTCACGCGGATGGATGGCGGCGGCGAGTATCCTGGCGCTCTGTGCCGCCAATTCGGCGGCGGCGCAGGACGAGGTTGCCGGCGACGCCGCGCAGCCGGGGGCGGAGGAATTCCGTTTCGATGTCATGGAATATGTCGTGCGCGGCAATTCGGTGCTGACGGCTGCCGACATCCAGACCGTGCTGATGCCGCACGCGGGCTATGGCAAAAGCGTTCCTGACGTCGAGGTCGCCCGGGTGGCGCTGGAAAAAGTCTATCGCGACCGCGGCTATGCGACCGTGGTTGTCGAAATCCCGCAGCAGGACGTCAGCTCGGGTATCCTTGAGCTGACAGTGACCGAGGGGAAGGTTGGGCGCGTTCGTGTGACGGGCGCCGATTTCGTGCTGCCGAGCGAGGTTCGCGGCGCGGTGCCCAGCCTCAAACCCGGAACCGTTCCCAATGTACCGGCGCTGCAGGAAGAGCTTTCGTCCGCGAACGCGCGCACGACGCGGACGATCACGCCCGAGTTCAAGGCGGGGGCTGCTCCGGGCACGGTCGACGTCGATCTGGCGATCGAGGACAAAAAGCCGTGGGGCGCGTCGGTCGAGGTCAACGACCAGTATAACCGGTCAACCGAGCGCTTTCGCCTCAACCTGTCGGCCAACTACGACAATCTCTGGCAGGCGGGGCACAGCGCCAACATCTTCTTCCAGACGGCGCCCGAGGATTTCAATCAGGTCCAGGTCGTGTCGGCCTCCTATTACGCGCCGCTCGGCTACAGCCGGTCGAGCCTGCTCGGCTATATCGTTAATTCGAACACCGATGTCGCGACTGTCGGCGGGCTGACTGTGCTCGGTAACGGCTTGACCGTCGGCGCGCGCTTCATGCGGACCCTTGGCAATTCGCCGCAGGGCACGGTCCAGTCGCTTTTGTTCGGCGTCGATTACAAGGATTATCTCGACCAGATCGGGCTCGTTGACCCGGAGACCGGCAAAACGCTGACCTTCGACACGCCGGTCGCTTACTTGCCCTTCACTGCGCAATATCGCTGGCTGGGTGGCAACACGAAATCGAACGGCGAATTCAGCATCGGCGCGACCTTCGGCTTCGACGGGCTGGTCGGCCGCCAGCGCGAATTCGGCTATGTTCCCGACAATCCTCTGACCCCGAACGTCAACGAGGAATCGGTCGGCAAGCGCGCGGGCGCGGAGGCCAGCTTCATCTATTTCTATGGTAGCGGTGTTTATAATCGCCAGCTGGCCAAGGATGTCGACCTGCGCGCGGCGCTCGACTGGCAACTGGCTCCCGCGCCGCTGATTTCGAACGAGCAGTTCGTGCTCGGCGGGGTCGGCAGCATCCGCGGCTATCGCGAAGCCGAAGTGCTGGGCGACAGCGGCGCGCGCCTCTCGCTCGAGCTGGGATACAAGGTCCCGACCAATTCGGACGGCAAGGTCGACTTGCGCGTCGCGGCCTTTCTGGAGGGCGGCCACGCCTGGATCGAAAGCCCGCTTCCCGAAGAAAAATCGTCCTTCTGGCTTGGCAGCGCCGGCCTGACGACCCGGTTCGATGTCTACAAGATTTTCTACGGTCAACTCGACCTTGCTTATCAATTTCGATCGGATCCGACGAAGTCGGGGCAGCCTGTCCAAGACGATCTTGGCGGCCTGCGCGCGCACTTCAAAGTCGGCCTGAAATACTGAGGAAATACCCATGAAGAAACTGATTTTCGGTGCGGTCGCGGCTGCGATCGGCCTGTTTTCCATGTCGGGAACGGCATCGGCGCAGACACAAGAGGCCGCGTGGCTCGACGACAATCTGTCGGTGCGCAAGGAGATTGTCGTCAAGCCGGGCGCCGATGGCGCCGGCCTCGACGCCAAGACCGCGACCTTTCCTTTCGTTCTCCGGCTCTCGACCCAGACCTTTGCGTTCGATGACGTGAAGCCCGACGGCTCAGACCTGCGTGTCGCAGGCCCCAAGGGCGAACGCGTCGACCATTATGTCGAGAATTTCGACCCCAAGGCGGGGCTCGCGACGGTGTGGGTGAAGGGCGTCGGCCTCGATCCCGCATCGAGCCAGACCTATCACCTCTATTATGGCGGCGACGTCGCCTCGACTGCCAATCCGGCGGGCGTGTTTGACGCGTCGGAAATCCTCGCGCTCGATTTCTCGGGCTCGCCGGTCAAGGATCGCACGCGCAACAATAACAGCGTCTCGACCGTCCCGACCGCGGCGGGCTTCGCCGGTCAGTCGGCGGCGTTCAGCGGCAAGGAGGTGCTGCGTGTTGCGGGGTCGAGCAGTCTGAACATCGGCGGCCGTCCGTTCACCTTCATGCTGTGGGTCAAGCCGGGCGCCGCGGGCAATGGCAGCCTTGTCGACCGCGCCGGCTCCTTCTCGATCGCGCTCGCCGGACTGACGCCTGTCGCGACCGTCGGCGGCGCGCAAATCCCGTCGACGGCCGCCTTGAAGCCGGGCGCCTGGAACCATGTCGCACTCGTCGTGCGCAGCGATGGCCGCGCCGAACTTTTCGTCAACGGGACTCCGGCGGGTGCCGGCAGCGCCGCGCTTCCCGCGCAGCAGGGCGACATCGTCGTTGGCCAGGGCTTCGCCGGCCAGATCGACAATCTGCGCTTCGCCGCCGCCGACCGCAGCGTGGGCTATGTTCAGGCGGTCGCCCGCTCGGATAACGGCCGCGGCCTCGTCACCTTCGGCGCCGAACAGGAACGCAGCGGGCATTTCGAGGTCGGCTATTTCGTCACCGTCGTTAAGAGTGTGACGATCGAAGGCTGGCTCGTCATCGCGCTGTGCGGCATCCTGCTGGTGCTCGCGATCCGCGTCATGATCCAGAAATTCCGCCTGCTGAAGCGGATCGAAACCGAAAACGGCCAGTTCGAAAAGGCCTATGCCACGGAAGCGCAAATCGACGGCGCCGCGCTTGGCCAGCATGCCGAAAAGACCCCCAGTTCAACGCTGTCGCAGCTCTATCAGGCGGGTCTGCTGGAAGTCGCCAACCGCTCGCAGGCCGGACGTGCACGCTTCACCGGTCCGGCGATCGAGGCGCTGAAGGCCCGCATCGACGCCGTGTCGTCGAACCAGGCTTACAGCCTCTCCGACAAGCTCGTCATCCTGACGCTGTCGATCGCGGGCGGCCCGTTCCTCGGCCTGCTCGGCACCGTGGTCGGCGTGATGATCACCTTCGCGGCAATAGCGGCGCAGGGGAACGTCAATGTGAACGCGATCGCACCGGGCGTCGCCGCGGCGCTGCTCGCCACCGCCGCCGGCCTCGCCGTCGCGATCCCGGCGCTGTTCGGATACAATCTGATCGTCACCCGGATCAAGCGCATCAACGCCGCCAATCGCTCGTTCGCCGACGCTCTCGTCGCGCGGATTGCCGAAGAATATGGCGCTTAAGGAGCCGGGCTCATGGCTAAAGTTCAAGACGAAGACGCCATTTACGACGAGATCAACGTCGTTCCGATGCTCGACCTGGCCTATGTGCTGATCGTCATCTTCATCCTGATGGCGACCGCTCAAGTGGCAGGCATCGAACTTGACCTGCCGCAGGCGTCGAACCGCCAGACGCTGGAAGCCTCGCAGACGCAGGCGATCAGCGTGGCATCGACCGGCGACCTCTATCTCAACGGCGCGCCGACGACGACGGCGGAGCTGGAGGCGGAGATGCAACAGCGCTTCGCCGAGGACCCCGAGGTTCCGGTGGTCATTCGCGGCGACACGCAGGCGGCTTACGGCAAGGTGGTCGAGGTTCTCGACGTACTGAAGGGCGTCGGTATCACCAAGATCGGCTTGCCCGCCGAAAAGCCCGCGGGCTGAGCGGGGTATCGGACCGGCCATGACCGCTCTCCCATCGCTCCGAAAGATGCCCGACATGCGACAGGCGGCCGGACCGGCCGCGCTGATACTGGCGCTGCTCCTCGCCGCCTGGTGGCTCGCCGGTCTCGACAAGGTCGAGGAACGCGTCCGTGACGAAGAGGTCGAGATGTTCGATCTCGCCGTCCCGCCGCCACCACCTCCGTCGCCGCCCGAGCTTGCCGAACAGCCGCCCGAGGAGGTGGAGAAGGTCGCCGAGACCGCGCAGGCGGTCCAGCCCGACCCGCCCTCGCAGCCGCAACCGGCGAGCACCAACCCGCCGGCCGGCGATCTGTCGAGTCTGCTGCAGGATCCGACCAGCGACAGCGGCGCCTTCACCGGCGGCGCGCGCGGGCAGGGCGGCACTGGCACGGGCCCGATGATCGGCGGCACCGGCAAGGGCGGCGCCGGCGCGTCGCGCGCCTATGCCGAACTCGTCCAGCGCGCGTTGATGCGGCAATTGCGCAAGCGGCCGAACCTCGCCCAAGCGAGCTTCCAGTTCCGCGTCCGCGTTCGTGTGTCGGGGTCGGGGCAGCTCGAAATCCTGGGGCTCTCGGGCGTCCGTCCGGCCGATCTCGAGGCCGAACTGATGCAGGCGCTGCGTGGCCTGAACCGGATCGAAACCCCGCCGCCGGCGGGCGTCCCCAACCAGATCACTCTTCAACTCAATCAGGCATGAAACCCATGACCAACGAACAGGGAACATCAACGATGCGTAGCCATAACCATAAATCGACTCTCCTGGCCGCAACCGCTGCGCTGGCCGCGCTGGCCGCGATTCCGCAAGGCGCCGCCGCACAGGACCGCCCCACCGATCCGTCGACACTCGATATTCTCGACGTGCTCGTCGAAAAGGGCGTCCTGTCGCGCGATGATGCCAATTCGGTGCTTTCGGAAGCCCGCAAGCGCGCCGAGGCGAACAGCGGTGTCGTCCGCGTCCCCTATGTGCCCGAGGCGGTGCGCAACCAGATCCGCGATGAAGTGAAGAAGGAGGTCGTCGCGACCGCCAAGCAGGAAGGCTGGGCCCAGCCCGGCGCGCTTCCCGAGTGGCTCGACCGCTTCCGCTTCTCGGGCGATGTGCGGGTGCGTGGCGAGCATGTCGGCTTCGGTCAGAGCAACACGCCGCTGATCTATGACATCAATACGATCAACGCCGACGGCGGCTATTTCGTCGATGATGTGCTGCCGCTGCGCGCAACGACCGAAAATCGCCAGCGCGCTCGTGTCCGCGCCCGCTTCGGTATCGATGCGAAGGTGTCCGACAAGGTCGATGTGGGTCTGCGCTTCGTCACCGGCAACCCGAGCGACCCTGTCTCGACGAACGAGTCGCTGACCGGCAATTTCGACAAGTTCATGGTCGGGCTCGATCGCGCCTATATCCGCGTGCGCCCGTTCGACAAGGACGGTCGCCTCGCTGGCAGCAACCTCATCCTCGGCAAGTTCGACAACCCCTTCTTCTCGACCGAGCTGATGTTCGATCGCGACCTGCAATTCGAAGGTGCGGCGGCCACGCTCGAAACCCGCCTCGGCGACGACGACGCGGCGCCCAGCGTCTTCCTGACCGGCGGCGCCTTCCCGCTCGAGGAATGGGATTTCACCGGCAACGACAAATTCCTCTTCGCAGGCCAGCTTGGCGTGAAGACCACGCCGGCCAAAGGGCTGCGCTTCAAGGCGGGGGTCTCGCTCTACGAATTCGCGAACGTCCAGGGCCAGTATAATACGCAGGGCCTGCGCGACAACGACTATACGGCGCCCGACCGCGTCCAGTTCGGCAACTCGGTCTTCAACCTGCGCCAGGACGGCGGCGTCGTGAACACCGTCAAATTCGGCCTCGCATCGAAATACCGCGTCGGCGCGGCCACCGCGCGCGCCGAGTTCGATATCAATCCCACCCTGATGGGGACGCTTGATTTCGAAGTGCTCAAGAACTTCGCCTTCGACCGCGACGATCTCGACGACCGGCGCGTCCCCGCGTCGAGCGGCGACATGGCGTGGAATGCGCAGCTGTCGATCGGCCACCGCGAGATCGCCGAGGCCAATGCGTGGAGCCTCAGCGCCGGCTACCGGCGGATCGAGGCCGATGCGACGCTCGACCTGTTCACCGACTCCGATTTTGGCCTCGGCGGCACCGACCAGAAGGGCTTCGTCGTGCGCGGAAGCTGGGGCCTCGCCAAGAATTTCTGGCTCACCGGTTCGTGGCTCTCGGCGCGCACCATTGACCTTGTCGATCCCGCCACCGGCATCGCGGCCCCGCCGATCGATACCGATGTCTTCATGCTCGACCTGAACGCGAAATTTTGAGGAATATCGTGATGAAAAATCACTTCATGGCCCTGCCGCTTCTGGCGCTCGCTATCGCACCCGCCACGCACGCGCAGGAAAGTTCGGTTCCTGCCGGTTGCATCGCGCCCGCGCAGGCCGAACAGCTGATCACGACGCTCAAGCAGCGCAACGAGCAGCTGCGCGAGATGTCCGAAAAGATGCGCGCGATGGAGGCCGAGGTTGCCGCCGCGCGCAGCTCCACCGGCCAGATCGAGGCGAGCCGCAGGGCGATCTCGATCGCGGCGGAAAAGAACCGCGAACTGCGCGAACTCGGCGACGCGATCATCGCCGATTATGAAAAAATGGGCCTCGGCAAAAGGATGGCCGCGACCGAACCGCTGACCGGACTCTATCGCGTGCGGCTGGAGAACAAGCTGCAGGAGTTCAGCGATCAGGTCGCTGCGCTCGGCTTCTATCCCGAACGCGATGCGGTGCCCGACGCCGCACCGGCGCCGGCGAACCCCTGACCGCACACGCCCGCGCTCTCTCTATCCATATTGATCCCGAGGAATCGTCATGCTGACCCCTAATCGCACCACCGCCCATATTGCCCGCAAGCGTTTCAATCCCCTGAGCCGCGCCGCGCTGGCGGCGTCGGTCAGCATCACTTCGCTGCTGGTCATGGCGTCGCAGCCTGCCGCGGCGCAGGAAGCCGGCACCCTGCCGGGGACGCAAATCCTGCAGGGCGGCCGCTGGACGGGCGCAAAGCTGCCGACGGTGGCGCAGGGAAATACGGGCCTCATCATGACGATCGAGCAGGAGCAGAAACGCGCGCTGCTCGACTGGTCGCGCTTCGACGTGGGCAAGAATGAAGAGGTACGCTTCCAGCAGCAGGGCACCGACTGGATCGCACTCAACCGCATTTTCGACAGCAAGCCCAGCGAGATCGCCGGCAAGATCACCGCCCGGGGCCAGGTGTGGTTGCAGAACAGCAACGGCATCATCTTCAAGGACGGGGCGCAGATCAACGCGCACAGCATTCTCGCGACCGCGCTGCCGATCACCGAGAACCAGCTCTATAACGGGCTGCTTTCGGGCAATGGCGTCATCCGCGGCGAGACCGCCAATCCGCTTTTTCCCTCTCAGAATATCGGCATGGTGCCGCGTCCGCCGGTCGGGCTGGACCCGAACAGTCTGCTCGGACAGGCTCCGGCGCCGGTCGCGGGAGAGCGGACGAACATCATGGATTTCCTGGCGCGCGCCGCGATCCGCATCGCGATCTTGCGCAAGAACGGCATGGAGGGCGTCGATCAGTATAATACAGGCTACGGCCTCGAAACGCTGGTCTATTACGACGCTGCGAAGGGCAAGAATGTCTTTTTCATCGATCCTGACTTTGCGAAAGTCGGGTTGGGTGCGGTACTGGAAAGCATCATCGCCACCATCGATGTGTCGAAGATGGGCGAATATGATTATTCGAAATTCACCAACATCAACCAGTTCTGGAACGGGGTAAGCTGGCAGGGGATTCCCGCCGGCTCGAAAACGATCCCGCAGAGTCTGCGCGACGAGGTCGCTGCGCAGATCAAGACGCAGTTCGTCGATCAGTACAGCGCGCGCCTCGCGACGACGCAGCAGAACTACACCAATTATATCGCCAATTCGCGCATCACGGTTGAACGCGGCGCAACGCTGACGGCAAGCTCATCCGATAGCGCCAGCCCTGGCAAGATCATGCTGTTCGGCCCCAATGTTTCCAATGCCGGCAAGCTGACGGCGCATGACGGGCAGGTGCTGATGGCCGCGGGCGAGCAGGTCAAGCTCAGCGCCGGACAGGGATTCACCAACTCGGCGCGCGGTGGCCTTGCCGTCAACGTGATGGCGACGCCGATCATCGATTCCTACGGCAGCTATCCCGGCATCCCTTGCTGCCGCCCCGAAGCGCGGCTGCTGTGGGAGGCGGACTATCTGCAACGCGCGGGCGAGGTCGGCATGACCGCCGCGAACAGGGGTGAAATCCTGGCCGATCGCGGCGCGGTGACGATGGTCGGCGCCAACGTCGATCAATCGGGCGCGATCCGCGTCACCAACGGCGTCCGCCAGCGCAACGGCACGATCGTGCTGCAGGCCAGCCACGGCTTCATGCTCAGCGACTATTCTGTCGGCGGCAACTATTTTGCGGGCAAGGTAACGCTGGGCAAAGACAGCATCACCAGCATCACCCCCGATCGCTCCAGCATCACAGGGCTTGCCGCCGACAGCTTCGCCAAGGGGCGCGTCCTGATCGCGGGCCAGGATATCGTGCTGGAGGAAAATTCCAGCGTGATCTCGCGCAGCGGCGAGGTCGTGATCCACGCCAGCCCCAGCGGTGTTGGCGAACGCGGCGGCAGCAGCCCCGGATCCACCGACGGCTCTATGATGGAGGGCCGCGGGGACAAAGGCAGCTTCGTCATGAAATCGGGCGCGCGCATCGACGTGTCCGGGCTTCGCGATGTCGAGCGCAGCGTCGCCGACAATATCTTCGCGGTTGATGTCCGGTCGAACGAAGTGTCGGCATCGCCCAAGCAGCGCGACGGCATTTTGGTCGGTGAGACCGTCTATGTCGATCGCCGCACCGGCGCGGCGATCGTCGACTGGACCGGCGCCCTGGCCGGTGAACAGCGTACCGCCGAACAAATGTCTGTCGGGGGCGGAAGCGTGCGCATCCGCGCATCCGAATTCGCCATCGTCGAAAATGGCGCAGTAATCGACATGTCGGGCGGCAGTACCAAATATACCGATGCCGAAGTGACGGTCACGCGCCTGCAGGACAGTTTCGGCCGCTTTCACAATATCGCCGATGCCGACCCCAATCTTCGTTACGTCGGGCTGAGCAAGGCGACGCGGCTCGAGAAGGGCTATGTCGAGGGCGCCGATGCGGGCTCGGTCGAGTTGCTGTCGGGCAGTTCGCGCCTGTTCGGCAAGCTGCGCGGCGACGTCGTCGCGGGCGACCGCCAGTTGATGGCGGCACTGGGCCAGATCCGCGCACCGCGCGTTCCCGCCGGTGCCGTCGGTGCAAACCTCATTCGCACAATTGGCATGCCCAAGGCGGGTTCGGCGGCCCTCCACCGCGGCGGGCCCGAATATGGGCCCTGGTCATCGACCTACAGCTTCATCGTCGCGGACGAAAAGGCGTTCACCGGCACGCTGTGGACGGAGACCGAGACCAACGGCCCGTTCCTCGAGAGCGATCCGATGCTGCTCGATCCGTTCGCGGTCGGTACCCGCTATGGCGATCAAAGCTATGACGAAAGCCAGCCGCTCTGGATGTCCAAGGGCATCTATGAAAATGGCCAGCCGCGCTGGGTTTCTTATGTCGAGGATGATTTCTTCTCGGGCATGGGCGATGTCGTGTTTGGCTATGGCAGCGGCCATCAGACACAGACGATCAACCCGGGGGTCTCGATCCGTCTCGCTCCTGGCGGCAGTTTCTCGACCAGCAGCGAAAACGGCGTCGGCCGCGTTGGCGACAATGTCTCGATCATCACGCCGTCGGGCAAGATTGCGCTTGGCGCGGGCAATGGAATGACGATCGGCAGTGATGTCCTGCTCTCGGTCGCGGCGCCGTGGATCAACGATGTCGACGCGCCCGCCAATGCGGTTCGGGGTTATGTCAACGGTGGGACGATCAGCCTGCTTGGCGCGAAGCTGACCGGTGACATCACGCTCGATGCGGGCGGCGGCGGTTGGTATCAGCGTGTGGCGCCCGGACAATATGGCCAGGGTCAGGGGAATGTTACCCGCTTCAAGGAAGGCGATTTCCGCCTTGTCGAAGGCAAGGGCGGCACGATCGAGCTTGGCGGCGGTGGTCAGACCGTCGGCCAGACCCTCGATTTTGCCGACATCGACCTCGGCGGGCTTGGCGGCGGCGGCAAGCTGGCGCTGCTCGCCTCGGGCGACGTGGTCGTCGGGCCTGTCGGCGGTTCAGCCGGCGACGCCGAATATATTGACGAGACGCTGTTCCGCGACATGGGGGTCGGCAGCCTGATGCTTGGCGCCGATACGCTGACGATCGCGTCGGGCGCCAACCTGTTGTTCCAGACGCGCAACATGCAATTCCGCGGCCGGGCCTATGATGTTGCGACCGGCACCGACCTTCGTGATGTGACCGACCTTGCGCTCCTGCCGCCGCACCTTCGTCAGGGCGGGACATTGCAGCTGCTGGGCAATGCCGTGACGATCAAGGCGGGCGCACTGGTTGAAGTCGACCCGCTCGGCAAGATTTTGATCGATTCAGCACAGATCCGGATCGACGGCACGCTTCGCGCCCACGGCGGTTCGATCTCGGTTGGCGGTACAGCCGCATCGAAGATCCACCTGGGCAACGGCTCGCTGCTCGATGCCACCGGCATCGCGCAGACGGTGAAGGTGCCGGGCGGCGCCGACGGCCGCGGCTTCTGGTACGACGGGCGGATCGTCGATGGCGGTGCGGTCTCGGTGCGCGGCGCCCATGTGGTCATGGACGCCGGTGCGACGATCGACGTGTCGGGCAGCAACGGGATGCTCTCGATCCTTCAGCCGGGCCGCTATGCCGTGGTCAAGGTGAACGAGGTGATCGGCAGCGATGCCGGCGCGATCGATCTGGTCGCTGATGGTGGCTATCTGCTCGGCAACCTGCGCGGCGAAGCGGGCAGTGCGTATAATTATGGCGGCAAGCTCAGCATCGGCGGAGGCCGCGATGGCAATTTGCTGCTGCCCGGACAAACCGACTGGTCGACCGGAAAGACGGGTCTGCAAACGATCCTCGACAACCTGCAATGGTCCATTTCTCTCCAACCGACGCCGGAGAATCCGGTCAGCCTGCGCGACCTTTTCGCGAACAACTACAGCTGGCTTGAAACCCAGCTCGGCTTCGGGCCCGGCGACATCGAGGATGTCCAGATTACCAGCGTCGCCGAATTCACCGAATTCGTGCGTACGGTTCTCAGCCCGCTTGTCATGAATGATCCGTCGGACATCGACGGAGCGCTCGTGCTCGATCCCGACCTGACCGTCGCCCCCAATGTTCCACCTCCCAGCCGCTACGAATTTCCCGCGGGATACGAGCCGGCCGACATGGCCGGGTTCGACCGCGCGATGACCTTCCTGCTCACCGCGATCGGCAACGTCCAGCGTCCGGCCGAACTCGTCCGCGGCTCGCGCGCTACGGTCGGCGCGAACATCATGCGCGACATGAAGCGCTTCGATACACTGTCGATCGCCGGCAAGCTGGAATCGAACCAGGCGGTCGATATTTCGAGCCAGCGCGTGCTGACGGTCGCGGGCGGGTTCAACGGCGCGCAGAACATGTCGTTCAGCAGCCGCAACGTCTATCTGACGGCTGGCGGCGCCTTGGGCTTTACGCCGAAGGAGGCCGGCGCCGGGACGCTGACCATCTCGGGCGAGACGGTGGAGATCGCCGGCAAGTTCGAAGTCGGCGGGTTCGATAAGGTCGTCATCGCAGCCAAGGGCGACATGCGCGGCGGCTACGGGCTCTTGGCCGGACAGCCGGTCCCGGAGGATGGCGCGACGACGCCGGGCGTCTATACGACGGGCGACCTCGTCCTGCGCGCGGCGCAGATCTATCCGACCACCGACGGCGTCCTCCGCTTCGAGGCCGGCCAGAGCATTCGCGTCGAGCAGGCTGGCCGGCGCGCGGCGCCGCTGTCGGCCGGCGGTTTGCTGGTGCTCGAAGCGCCAAAGATCGAGCAGGCGGGCACATTGCGCGCGCCGTTTGGCGAAATCCGCCTGACGGCAGCGGGCTATAAGGTGACCGACGAGACGGGCGCCGAAAGCTTCGTCCCGGGCAGCGTCGCGCTGCTTCCGGGCAGCGTCACCTCGACCGCCGCAGATGGCCGCACCATCCTCTACGGCTACACCTATGACGGCCAGAGCTGGTATGCCCCGACGTCGGCAGAGGCCAATGGCCCCACCGAATTGTCGACGCCGCCCGAAAAGCGCGTGTCGCTGAGCGGCGACGTCATCGACGTGCAGGAAGGCGCGACGATCGACGTGTCGGGCAGCGGCGACGTGCTGGGCCTCGAATTCGTGGCGGGGCCAATGGGCCAGACGAATATCCTCGACGCGCCGGGCAATTATGCGATCGTCCCGGCTTACGGGAACGACATCATCGCGCCGATCGATCCGCTCTACAATCCGGGCATGTCGAGCGACATCGTCGATGCTGGCGGTACGCCGGGCAATCTGCCGCTCGGTTCGTCGGTATGGCTCGCCGCCTTCGACGGCAATCCGGCGGGTTGGTACACGCTGCTGCCGGCCGAATATGCGCTGACCCCCGGCGGCTATCTGATCTCGGTCGCGGGCGCTTCGCCGGCGACGACCGGAGCGCGCAAGGCGGCCGACGACAGTTTCCTCGTGCTCGGGCGCCGCGGCGTGGCGGGGACGGGCATCACCGACCAGACACTGTCGACCTGGCGTCTGACCAGCGGCAGCGATGTTCGCAAACGGTCCGAATTTTTCGAAACCTATGGCAACAGCTTCTTCTCCAGCGAGCGCTTCCTCGAAGGGCTGCTGCGGTCGGGCAATCCCTATAACGCCGATCCGCGCCTGCCGGTCGATGGCGGCTTCCTGACGCTCGCCGCCAACAGCAAGCTTGAACTCGACGGCACCATCCTCGCGGGCGGCGCCAAGGGCGTGAAGGGTGCGCGCGGCGGGGTCGTCGACATTACCTCGGACAATATCGTTATCGCCGCACCGGGCACCGACGTCAGCGACCTCGCCGGCTATCTGGTGCTCGATCCGAACAAGATTTCGAATATCGCCGAAAGCCTCCTGATCGGCGGCATCCGCCGTCAGGGACAGGGCGGCCTCGAAATCGTCACCGGCCAGACCATACGCGAATCTGCCGATGAGGTTCGATCGGCGGAAAAGAGCGTTGGCGCTGAAAATGTCGTGATCCGCACGAACGCGGCCAACGCCTTGACTGGCACCGAACTGCTGTTCGCCGCGAACCAGAGCGTGCGCGTCGAAGGCGGTGCAGTGGTCCGCGCGCAGGGCGACGGTGCCGATGCAGCGAATATCGCGATCGCGCCGAGCATGCCGGCGATGTTCGATCAACAGGGCAAACTGGTTGCTGGGGCGGAAGATCGCGGCGGCGCCTTCCTGCGCGTCTCGAACCTCGGCGACATCACCGTTTCGCGCCAGAATGTGCAGAGCGTGGCAGGCGACATGATCGTCGAAGCCGGGGCGGTGCTGGAGGCGACGGATTCGGTCCTGCTCGATTCGACCGAAAATACGATTGTCGGCAACGGCGCGGTCATCAAGGCGAACGCGATCACCGCCGCGGCGGGGCTCGTCAGTCTCGGTGCGGTGCCGCAGGGTACCGACGGTCTGGTCTTTACGGGCGCGACGCTGGCGGGGCTCACCATGGCTGACAAGCTGACGCTCAAAAGCTATTCGAGCATCGATTTCTATGGCGATGTCGCGCTCAATCTGAAGGGTTCCGCAGTGCTCGACGGTGCGGCCTTCGTCGCTCGCGGCGAAACCCCGGGCAAGGTGAACATCACCGCCGGTATGCTCGAACTTCGCAACAGCGACGCCGCGGCCATCGATGCCACTGGCAACGGCGGTACGCTGGCGCTTGGCGGCACCAACATCGTGATGGGCGAAGGCAAGATCGACTTCGCGTTCGACGCCGTCACGATGGATGCCAAACAGCGGATGATCTTCGCCGGCCTCGGCGAAAGCCGTTTCGACGGTGCACTCACAGTCCGCGCCGCCGAGATTACGGGCGAGAGCGGCGCGGGGCATGTGGTCACCGCAGCGAAAGCGGTCGAGTTGCGCGGAAACGGCAGCACGGCAGCGCTTCCCGCTTTCGCCTCGGCGGGCGCGCTCCTCGATTTCCGCGGGACCGACATATTGGTCGATGCCGCGATCCGGGCAGGCTCGGGCACGGTGCGGGCGACCGCGAGCGAGGGCGATGTCCGGCTGGCATCGGGCGCCCGGATCGACGTCGGCGGGGCCGACGTCTCCTTCTTCGAAGTCCAGGGTTTCCTGCCCGGCGGCAGCATCCAGCTGACATCGGTTAAGGGCGATACGCTGGTGGAAGCGGGCTCGCTCCTGAACGTGTCGGGCGGTTCGGCGGGCGGCGATGCCGGCGCGGTCGCGCTGTCGGCAGGGCGCGGTGTCGTCGTGCTCGGCGGTGCGCTGAAGGCCGATGTCGCGGGCGGCTATCGCGCCGGCCGCTTTGCGCTGACCACGTCGACGCTTGATGATTTCGGGGGTCTCAACGGCCGACTCAACGGCTGGGGCTTCTCGCGCAGCCGCGATTTTGCCATTCTCGATGGCGACGTCCTTCTCAACGGCACAACGCGGGTCGATGCGTTGCGCATCGTCACCGGTAACGGCGACATCAGGGTCGCGGGCGACGCGATCATAGGCAGCGACAGCGCAAAGGGCGGGACGATCCTGCTCGCCTCGGGCGGCGATCTGACGATCGCCGATGGCGCTCGCCTCGATGTCGGCGCCAAGGGCGCTGGCCAGCGTGGCGGTTCGGTCGATCTGCAGGTCGCCGTCGGCGGCAATATCGACGTGGGCAACGCCACGATCAATGTGGCTGGCAAGGGCGGCGGGCAGGGCGGCAAGGTCCGGCTGCGCGCGGCGCAGACCGGCAACGACGTCGCGGTCGCGCGCTGGCAGGCCAATGTTTCGGGCGGCGACACGCAGCTCGAGGCTTTCCGCGTCTATGATCTGGGCGACGCCGACGGCAATGCGACGAACGGCCACAAGGCCGAGATCGACACCGCGCTGCAGCAACAGGTCATCGCCGATGCAACGGCCTTCATGGATGGCAATGGCACCGGAATCCGCACGCGGCTTGGCCAGACCGGCAATGCGGCGTTCCAGCTCGTCCCGGGTATCGAACTGCGCTCCGAAGGCGATATGGACCTCGTTCACAACTGGAACTTCAAGAATGCGCGCTTCGACGGAAAGGGCGGGGTGCTGACCCTGCGTGCCGGCGGTGATCTGACGATCAACGCAAACCTGTCCGACGGTTTCGTCGATAGCCGGGCGACGCCCGACACGATCACGCCCGATCTCCCCTATGGCTGGACGCCGGGTTCGGCGCCGCTGCCCGCTACCCCGGCGTCCGATTTCACCAACGACGACAGTTGGAGCTATAATCTCGTCGCAGGCGCCGATTTCGCTCAGACCAACGTGCTGTCGACGCAGACCGGCAGCGGCGGCGCGATCGAGGTGGGCGGACTGGTGCGCACCGGCACGGGCGACATCAATGTCGCGGCCAGCGGTGACCTGACTTATGAAAAGGCCTCGCTGATCGGATATCAGGGCAGCTGGAACAACTCCGATCCCGCGACCCGGATCACCGTTCCGGCGGGCACACCGGTCGCCGACGGCACGATCCTGAAACCCACCCGCTATGCCTCGCGCGACGGCACCCAGCGTACCATCTATCCGGAACTTCCGGCGGGAACGGTGCTGCGCAAGGGGACGAAACTGCCCGCGGGAACCGAAATGCCCGACGGCAGCGTGCTGACCGCGAACACCGTGCTGACCGCCGACGTGACGCTGACCGCCGACACCAGCTTCCCCGGTGAAGTCGTCATTGCCGGCAAGACCTATCTCGGCAGCGACCTTGTTTGGGAGGTCGCCTCCAACCAGTCGAACGACCCGAGCGCGCCGGTTCAACAGCGCCTGCCCGTTTCGATCGCCGGCCTCGGCGATCTGGAGGTCCGCGTTGTGGTCGGCGGCACCGGCGACGTCGCTCTTTTCCTTGCCGACGGGCGCTATATCGCTGACGAAAGCACGTTCGACTTCGGCGACACGAAGCAGGTCGAGATGGTGAATGGCGCGATCTACACCGTTGGTATCGAGGACGCGCCGCTCGCCAACTTCACCGACAAGACGCATATCGGTTTTGAAGGCAACAACACACCCGGGATCGTCGCGCACCGTTCCTATATGACCAAGGGCGGCGATGTCCGTGTGAACGTTGGCGGCGCAATTACCGGCGCGGGCACGATCCTTGAAAATTACCGCTGGATGGCGGCGAGCGGCGCGACACCGGCGACCTCGCTGTTCGGTTCCGGATATGCGGGGAAGGACCCCGACGCGCTCTTCAACGCCGAATATGCGCAATTTCAGGCCGATCGGACCGGGCAGACGGCGCTTTCGCTTCTCGCGGATCGCTTCACCCAGGGGATCGGCGCGCTGGGCGGCGGCGACGTCAGTATCACTAGCGGCGGCGATGTCGACAATCTGGTCGTCGCGTTGCCCGCCTGGTTGCGTGTCTCCGGCGGCACGGTGGATATGCCGACCAAGACGGTCCATCTGTCGGGCGGCGGTGATCTGGTTATGAACGTGGGGCAGAATATGAAGGGCGGCCTTGTTCAGGTCGGCAAGGGGCGCGCTGCCATCGACGTCGCGGGCAGCGTGATCGCCACCGATCAAACGACCGGCATCGGCCTGTCATTCGACAATGCCGCCTATCTGCAACTCGCCATCGATGATGCGCAGCTCAGCTTGCAGGCGGGCGGCGACGTCAACCTGCGCGGCGTCTCCTCGATGCTCGGCGTGACACGCCTGCCGATGTGGCTGGGAGGACGCTATGGTAGCGGCAGCCCCCAACCGGGCTGGCTCGGCTATACCCGTGACACCAGCCTCCGCGTGACATCGCTGGGCGGCGATATCAACTATCGTACCCAATCGGGCGCCCACGGCGGAGTGAATGTGCTGCCCAGTCAGGCGGCGTTCGTGGCAACCGCAGGCTCGATCAACTTCGGGATGAAGGAAAAGGGCGGCAGCCGCGTCATGGTCGATATGTGGCCGGACACCCGGCTCGATATCCTTGCCCAGAAAAATGTCCAGTTCCGCCTTGCGGGCAGCTATGACGGCGCCGGCTTCACCATCGGCTATGCCGATCCGCTTTGGGTCCCGCGCGCAATCAACGCGGGCGGCGGCTACTTCGATGCCGGACTGTTCCAATCGGGCATCACGCGCGATCCGCTGACGGGGAACTGGGTGTTCAACCAGGCCGGGCCGGGCTTTGGCATCGATGGCCCGAATGTCCATAGCGGCTCCTCCAGCTACAGCCGCATCTATGCCGCGCAGGGCGACATGATCGGCTGGAACGAGGGCAATTACGACTATGAGCCGGGCAATGGCATGCATGGCGGCACCTTCACCTTCGGGCATGAAACGCGACTGAAGGCGGGCGGTGACATCCGCATGGGCGATATCACCTTCATCACACACGACGGCAGCGACGTTCCGGTGATCGAGGCGGGCGGTTCCATCTATCTGCCCGATGCCGTGCTTTATGGTCCGGGGCGCCTGTGGGTACAGGCCGGCGACGAAATCTGGATGGGACGCACCGAAGGGGCGGGCATTCGCGCGCGGGAGGCGTATAGCAGCATCCCGACCGCAGCGCCGCTCAGCGGAGGCAGCATCAGCGTACTGGCCGGGATCGACCAGGAACCCGAATATCAGGCCTTCTTCGACTATTATCTCGACCCGAAGAATGTGGGCGACGCGCCTGTCTGGCTTCGCCAATATTTCGTCGAGGGCGACCGCGCGGGGCTGACGGTCTCGACCGACGTCGTCCTCGCCGACGGCAAGACGCGGACGACCGTCTATGCGATCGAACTTGTCAACTATATGCGCCAGCTGGCGGGGAAAGAATTGATCCCGGTCGAAGCGTTCGACAAGGTCAGCGGTAGCCGGCCGATCACGCGCGGCAAGCTGGTCGCAGCGATCGACCCGGCCGAATATGCCAAGGCGCTTGCGGCCTTCAAGGCGCTTGACCCCGTCCTCCAGAAGCCGCTCGCGGTTCGCATCCTCAACGCGGAGCTCAAAACCGCCGGGCGTGAGGCTGTGGGCCGCTCGCCCGAAACCGACGGCCGCTATGCCCGTCAGGGCGACCCGACGCGCGGTTATGATGCTGTCGGCCGCCTCTTCCCGGGCGCGCAGCGCAAGCCGGGCGAGGCGCTGGCCGCAGGCGAACATCGCTGGACCGGCAATATCGAGATGATGGTCAGCCAGATCCGCGGTGAGGGCGGTGGGGACGTCGATCTTCTGACTCCGGGCGGTTCGATCCAGCTCGCGAGCCTTGCGATCTCGAACACCAATCCGGGTGCGGCGGGGATCGTCACCCAGCGCGGCGGCGGGGTCAATGTGGTCACCTATGGCGACTATATCGTGAACCAGAGCCGGACGATGACCGCCGACGATGGCGATATCCTGATCTGGTCGTCTTACGGCAATATCGACGCCGGGCGCGGCCGCAAGACGTCGCTTTCGGTTCCGCCGGTCGCCTTCCCGATCGACGCATGGGGGCAGACCAAGGTCCAGCTTTCGGGCCTGCCCAACGGCGCGGGTATCGCCACGCTCGACCAGGTCGACGGCAAGCAGGGCGGCGACGTCGATCTCTATGCTTTCAACGGCATCGTCAACGCCGGCGATGCGGGCATCCGGGCGTCGCGTGACCTGTTCGTCGGGGCGGTTGAAATCCGCGGGCTCGACAACATCACCGTGGGCGGGGAGACCAACGTCGACCTGACGACCGAGGAAGGCGCGGTCGGCCCGCTCAATCTCGAAAACTTTGCCCAGTCGGCGGAGGATGAGGCGCTCGACAAGGCCTTCGACATGGCGGCCGAAGTCGAAAAGCTGCGCACGGTTCGCCAGACGATCCTGACGGGATCGGTTGTCAGCTTCGGCACCGACGACTGCGTCGAAACCGCAACCAATCGCTGCCCGGTCGACCGCAACTGATCGGCGGCGGGCCGGGAGGGAGGGGGCGCCCTTCCCGGCCGATAGCGGACACAAGCCTGCCAAGTCTGCTTCTCTTCTCCTCCTCTCTCCTTTCCTGACGGACAGCTTCGACATGACCGAGAATAATGAAACCCGATTTCCGCTCTTTTACCGGCAGCCCGAGTTGCTCACGGCTGCGCAGCATGCCGACCTGCGGCTTCGCCCCGGAGGCTATGGCTTTGCGCAAAGCAGCAACGCCGTCCCGCTGACGATCATCGAATTCGGCGCCGCGATGTGCCACTATCCGATCGTCTTCGCGGCCGGTGACGGCTTTCCCGTTGCGATCCTCGGCCTCGACCGCAGCAACAGCTTCGTCGACGGCGATACCTGGGCGCCGGGCTGTTATGTGCCGGCCTATGCTCGCCGCTATCCGTTTGTTTTCGTCGACCGGTCGCAGGACAGTTTCGTCCTTGCGATCGACAGGGCCGCGCCGCATTTTGCCTCGAATGACGAAGGCGAGGCGCTTTTTCTGGACGGAAAACCGACCGGGCTCGTCAATAATGTCCTGACCTTCTGCCGCGATTTCCACGGCGCGCATATTCAGACCGACGCCTTCGTCGAGGCGCTCCTTGCGCAAGATCTGCTCGTCGATCAACACGCCGACGCGCGGCTGAATTCGGGGCGGGCATTGTTGCTTCGCGGATTCAGGATCGTCGATCGGGCGAAGTTCGATGCGCTTTCTGACGAACTGGTGCTCGAGTGGCATCGCAAAGGCTGGCTCGCGCTGATCCATTTCCATTTCCTGTCGCTCGATCGCTTCGCAAATCTTCTGGCTCGCGCCGAGGAAAATATGGACCTGGCGGAAGCCATCGCCGAAACAGAGGATGCTTGAAATGGCCCGGAAAAATATGATGCATGCTGCGATGATCGCCCTGATGGCGTTGTCCTCCTCCGCGTCCGCGCCCGTGGCTGCGCAGCAGGCCGTTCCTGCGCCGGCGTTTGGCGGCCCGGCGATTGCAGGCGTCTGCCTGCTGTCGCGAGAGGCGGTGTTCGCCAATGCGGCGGTGGGCAAGTCCGTGTCGGCGCAAATTGCGGAAATGACGCGCGCCGCCCAAGCCGATGTGGATCAGCAGCGCGTGCCGATCGAAGCCGAAGCCAAGGCGCTCGCAGGGCTGGCTCAGGATGCGAAGACGCAGCAACGGCGCGATGCTCTGGCGACACGCTGGCAGGAGCTTCAGCGTCAGGCGGCGCATGGCAGTCGCGAGATCGAGGCGACCCGCGCCAAGGCGCTGGTGCGCGTCGCCGACGAAGCACAGCCGCTGATCGCAAAAGTCTATGCCGAGCATAAATGCGGGCTGCTGTTCGATCGCGGGGCTGTCCTCGGCGGGAATTTTGCGAACGACCTGACCGCCGACGTGGTCGCTGCCCTCGATGCGAAGACCAGGACCATGAAACTGGAGCGTGAACAACTTCCAGAGGTCCCGAAAGGCACGCCCTCCTGAGGCACTCGGGAATAGCCAGGTAGCTGATGCCGGTCAGCCCCGAACGCATGCTTGAGGGGAACGCATTCCGCGTTGGGGGCACTGACCTGTTGCCTCTTTCTGAAGCAAACAGCGACGGCTTTTAGCCGCCGTCAACCAAAAGCGGCCTGACCGCAATCGGCCAGGTCCGGCCACAGATGCGGCCATCGCAGATGGGCCGACTTCCAAATATTGACCAGCCGGAGGTCGTGGAGGCTCCAATAGGAAATCACTCCAATGATCAGGCAGCACTCGCCGCATATCGAGGAGCTTGGTCTGTTTACAGGCTTTGGCAACCGCATCGGGCACTGTGTGTGAGAGTGCCGCTTCAGCGACCGGGCCGGGGAATATCCGGTCGCTGTCCGGCGCCTAATCGTGAAATGTCGATCGGGGGCATCCAGCCATCCCCAACCGATGATCGATCATGCGCTGCTCGCGAATTTCAGTCATTCGTGTCCCGCGCGCATCCCGTGCAATGTTGCTTCGTGTGACAGCATAAGTAATCTTCCGCCTCGCCGAAATGATCGCCTCGACGCCGATTGAAAAACAATCTGTTCAGATACGATGGCGATGATATGAACGGCAGGATGAGGAGAGTATCGATGAAATCGCTCGTGGACCATCTTGCCCAATATGCCGCTTATCACCGCGATTCGCGCAATATTGTTACCCATGTGATCGGGATTCCCATGATCGTCGTCGCGGTCGCGATATTATTGTCGCGTCCGTCTTTGATCCTGTTCGACTGGCCATTATCGCCGGCAGTTCTGGTCGCGATTGCAGGTGCTCTTTTCTATTTGCGGCTCGACTTGCGTTTCGGCGCCGTGATGACTGCGCTGCTCGCGCTCAGCGCGCTTGTTGGGCAGGCGCTTGCGGCAGAATCGACGACCGTGTGGCTGGGATGGGGGCTCGGGTTGTTCCTGGCTGGATGGATCATTCAGTTCGTCGGCCATTATTATGAGGGGCGCAAACCGGCGTTCGTCGATGATGTGATGGGGCTTGCAGTCGGGCCGCTGTTCATCGTCGCGGAAGTTGCCTTTTGGCTGGGGTTGCGCGACGATGTGCGCCGCGTCGTCGAAGAGCGTTCGGGCCCGGTGCGCGTGACCGCGCGCTGAAATGGCGTGGGGCGCCGCGCTCCACGCGTTTCCCTGTCCAAGGCTTCGGGGCTTGTTACCCCAAGGTTGCGTGCGGTTGACACCGTGACATGCGATGATTTCACTTCCCCCGCGTAACTAATTGATAATACATAGGACATATTCCGTCCGCACGCGCAGCCGCGTTGGCGGAGCCGCTGCATATTTCCGGGGTAGTCGTCGTCGGCGGCGACCGGATCAAGGTCTCCAGCTTCCTGCCGGAGGCTTTGCGGGGCAGCCTAGGGGAGGTCGAATGAGCTGGTATCGACGATGGCACCATGGCGGCCATGCGAACCGGGTCCGGCTTCCCGATCGCCGTCGCGATTAAAATCGCGCCGCCGCGACCTTAACGAAATTCCCTCGATCTGCCTCATCCGCGCGCGCGGATTTGCGCCCCCTTGCGCCTGAAAGACATATCATGACCAATTCGATGAAGCTCGCCCAAGGCAATCGCGGCACGCAGGGGCTTTCGAGCCGCCTGCTTTCGGGGGCATCTCTTGCGGCGGTTCTGGTCTGCGGCTTTTCGTCGGCGGCCCATGCCGAAGATCGCAACTGGGATGCCAATGTCACAGCGGTCGGATCGGGCGGTACCGGGACCTGGAACCTCGAAAGTCTCACCTGGAGCCCCGGCACCGACGGGGTCAGCGGACCCTATGATCGTCCCTGGGACAATGGCGCGCTCGACAATGCGATCTTCGGCGGCACCGCCGGCACCGTGACATTGGGGGTACCGATCACGGTCGGCAATATCACTTTCAGCAGCGCGGGTTATATCCTCTCGGGGCAGCAGCTGACGCTTGGCGGGGCGGCATCGACCATTGCGACGAACCACAGCGGAAATAACACGATCCATTCGGTGATCGCCGGTTCGTCCGGGCTGACCAAGACCGGCGCCGGGCATCTGGTGCTCACCGCAGCGAACGTCTTCACCGGCGATATCAACATCACCGGCGGCAGCATTTACGCCAGCAGTGATGCCGCTCTGGGGGGCGCCGGCAACAATATCTTCACGGCGGCGGGCTCAACGGCCCGGTTGTCAATCGCGGGCGCGAGCACAAGCCGCGCGGTGCAGATTGGCGACGGCGGCAGATTGATCCTCGAGGGCAGCGGGGCCGGCTCGGCGCTTGTCACGGGCAACGGCCGGGTGTCGGTGGGTAACGGCGTCGTGATGAGCAATGACGACAGCACCTATACCGGCAGCACGACCTTCAACGGCATCAACGGTATCGCCAACAGCTATTTCACCTCGATCGGCAATCTCGGCGAGGCGAGTTCGCTCGGCGCTCCCGTCACGGTCCTCGATGGCACGATCATCTTCGACCAGAGCAGCCAATATTCGGACAATGTCATCTATCTGGGCGACGGCGACAGTTCCAACCGCAATTGGCGGATCATCGGAACGACCGCGAATATCCGCAACCGCGGCACGGGAACGCTTTCGATCACCGGCGATGTGTCGGGTGGCGCCACTTTCTTTGCGGAAACGGCCGACATCGAATTGCTGGGCACGCTCAGCGGTGGTTATTATGGATTCAGCGGCGATGCTGCCCGGACGATCATGCTTGGCCACGCCAACAGCTTCACCGGCGCTGCCGGGATCAGCGAGGTCACGGTCGTTGCCATGGTTCTCGCCGACAAGGGCATGGTCAGCTCGCTGGGCGCGGGGACGGGAGCCATCTCGATGGCCGCTGGCGGTGTCCTCAGCTATCGCGGCAGCGGCGGCGGGACCAACCGCGACTGGGCGATCAACGGCATTGCGAACATCCGCAACGATGGTGTCGGCGCGCTCGATCTGAGTGGCGCAGTTGTCTTTGCTCCCGGCGGTGCGATCGATACGCTGACACTCGGCGGCAGCTTTTTTGTGGGCACGAATATCTTCTCCGGTGTGATCGCCGGCGCGGGCAATGTGGCCGGAAACGGCAGCGGCACCTGGGTGCTCAGCGGCGCCAACAGCTTCACGGGCAATGTCATCGTCGATGCGGGCGTGCTGCGTGCCGGCCATGCCTCGGCCTTCGGTGCCACCAAGGGCCTGATCGTCAACGGCGGCACGCTCGACCTCGCGGGATATGATCTGACCGCGCCGTCGCTCACTGGAACCGGCGGCGCGGTAGCCCTGGGCGGCGCGACGCTGACGGTCGACGGGGTGGGCAGCCAAAGCTATGCCGGCAGCATCACCGGCAACGGCGGGCTGCGCAAGGCGGGCGCCGGGACGCTGACGCTGACCGGGGCAAGCGTCTATGCGGGCGCTACGACAATCGGCGGCGGCAAGCTCGCGCTCGACTTCTCGGGCGCCGGCGGCCCGATCAATGATATCATCGCGGCATCGTCGCCGCTGATCCTGACGGGCGGCACGCTCGATGTGATCGGCGCAGCGGGCGAGACGAACAGCCAGAGCTTCAGCGGCGTGACGGTGGGCGCGGGCAGCAACATCATCCGCGCGACCAATGGCGTGGGCGGCACCGTCAACCTCAACCTCGGCGCGATCAGCCGCAGCGGCGGACTCGTCAATTTCATCCTGCCGGGCGGCGGCGCGATCACCACGGCCAATGCCGACGGCCTGCTCGGTGGATGGGCCACGATCAACGGGTCCGACTATGCCAAGGTCACCGGCGGCGTGATCATGGCGTTCGACGATACCGATTACAGCAACAAGGACGACGCCGGCACCTGGGCGAACAACGATATCATCAGCGACAGCGGGAATGCGGCGAACACGCCCTTTTTCGGCACGCTTGGCGGTGACGTCCAGCTCGGTGGGCTTCGCTATTCCGCCAACGCCGGTTCGACGGTGAACGTCGGTGCGGGGAATATATTGGGCGTCGATGGCACGATCATCATCGCGCCGAGCACGGGGACCAGCAACCAGACCATCACCGGCGGTTCGCTGACCGGCGGCGCCAATGGCGGAACTCTCGGTGTTCAGCACAATGGCGGCGGGGTTTTCACCATCGCATCGTCGATCGTCGACAATGGCGTGGGCACCGCGCTCTCAAAGGGCGGCGCGGGCATTTTGGCGCTGAGCGGGGCGAACAGCTACACCGGCGCGACGACCCTCGCCGGGGGGACGCTGCGCTTTAACAGCATCGCCAATGGCGGCATCGCGAGCGGCATCGGCGCCTCGACGGCCAATGCGTCGAACCTCGTGATCGAGGCGGGCACTCTGCAATATACCGGCACCACCGGCACCACCGATCGTGGCCTTACGCTCGTTGACGGCGGCGCGTCGCGGACGATCGACGTCACGCAGGGCGCGGCGAACCTGACCTTCACCGGTCTGGTGACGAGTTCCGATCAGGCGGGCTTCATCAAGACCGGGATCGGCACGCTGACCCTCGCGAACGCTGCGAACAATTATGTCGGGGTGACCGACGTGGCGAACGGCAGGCTGTCGGTCAGCGCATTGGCCAATGGTGGCGTCGCGAGCGGAATCGGCGCAGCGAGCGCCGATTCGGCCAATCTGATCCTGCGCAATGGCGGCCGCCTGCAATATACGGGCGGCACGGTCGCCATCGATCGCGGCTTCACGCTCGCGAACTCGTCCGGCTCGATTGATGTCTCGCAGGCCGGCACAACGCTGACCATCGGCGGCAACGTCATAGGCGCGGGAATCTTCGGCAAGGAAGGCGACGGCATATTGGTGCTGAGCGGTGCCAACACCTATTCCGGCGGCACCACCGTCAGTCGCGGCACACTGCGCGCGGGATCCGCCACCGCCTTTGGCGCGGCATCCAGCCAATTGGCGGTCAATTCGGCCGGAACGGTCGAGCTGGGCGGGTTCAACATCACCGCCGGGATGCTCGTCAGCGCGGGCGTCGTCAGGCTGGGATCGAACACGCTGACCACCACGGGCGGCTCGGGCGTCTTCTCCGGACGGATCACCGGCACGGGCGGGTTCACGCGCGGCGCCGTCTCGGGTGGAGGTGGCCCCACGCAGTCATTGCTCGGCTGCACCAGCGATTACACCGGTGTAACGACGATCCTGGGGCCGCTGGCTATCGATTGTATCGCCAATGGCGGGGTCGCGAGCAGCATTGGTGCATCGGGCGCGGCTTCGGCCAATCTGGTTTTTGGCGGCGGCTCCCTTACCTATTCGGGGGCAAGCGCAACAACCAACCGCGGTTTCACGCTGACCGGCAATGGTACCCTCAATGTCTCCAGTGCAGCGACCACGCTCGAGTTTCAGGGCGCGATCGGCGGCGGCGGGGCGCTGCTCAAGGATGGCGCGGGCACGCTGGTCCTTTCCGGTACCAACACCTATACCGGTCCGACGCGGGTCGGCAGCGGCACGTTGAGGGCGGGCTCCGCGCAGGCCTTCGGGGCTGCGGGGCCGATGCTCCTGAGCAATGTCGCGGGTGCGGTCCTCGATCTTGCCGGTTATAATACCAGCGTCAGCTATCTGGAACTGGGTGGTCCTGTCGGCGGCACCGTCAATCTGAACGGCGCCACGCTGACGATCACGGCCGGCAACAATTCGGCGACCTCCTATTTCGGCGGCTTCATCAGCGGCGCGGGCAACCTGATCAAAAATGGCACCGGGACGCAGAAGCTGACGGGTTGCGACAGCGACTATAGCGGCACCACCACGATCAACGGCGGTATTCTTGCTGTCAGCTGCCTTGTCGATGGCGGGCTGGCCAGCTCGATGGGAACATCGAGTGCGGCCGCCAGCAATCTCGTTCTGAACGGAGGCACGCTGCGCTATGCGGGCACGGGTGACAGCACGAACCGGCAGTTCATGCTGGGGGCGTCGGGCGGTAACGGTCTCGACGCCTCGGGCACCGGCGCGATCAATTTCACCGCCAGTGGTCCGCTGACCTTTACCAGCCCCAATACCGCACAGACGCTGACGCTGACCGGGACGAACATCGGCAACAATATTCTCGCGGCCGGACTCACCAACAATGGCAGCGGGCTGACTTCGCTCGTCAAGACCGGCGTCGGTACGTGGATATTGACCAATCCGAACAGCAATTATACCGGGGCGACCACAATCAGTGGCGGCGTGCTGGGCGTCGACAAGCTCGCCAATGGCGGACTCGCCAGCAGCATCGGCGCATCGTCGGCCGCGGCGTCCAACCTGATCATCGGCAACGGATCGACGCTGCGCTATACCGGCGCCGGCGACACCACCAACCGCCTGTTCACCCTGTCGTCGGGGGTGACCTTCATCGAATCGTCGGGGACCGGCGCGGCCGTCTTCACCGACACCGGGGCGGTGACGCTGCAGGGCAACAACCTCGCGCGCACGATCGCACTCGGCGGCACCAACGCCGACAACAACACGCTGGCGGGATCGATCGGTAACGCCGGGACCGGCGTCACCATTTTGGCCAAGAATGACAGCGGCACCTGGGTGCTCACCGGCAACAACAGCTATAGCGGGGCGACCAACATCAACGCCGGTACGCTGTTCATCGGCAACGGCGGCACGACGGGTTCGGTCGCCAGCGCGACGATCAACAATTTCGGCGCGCTCGGTTTCAACCGCAGCGACAGCTGGGCCTATGCCGGCGCGATCGTCGGCACCGGATCGGTCCGTCAGGCGGGCAGCGGCACGACGATCCTGACCGGCACCAACCTCTATACCGGCGGCACGACGGTTTCGGCGGGGACGTTGCAACTGGGCAATGGCGGGGCGACGGGCAGCCTCGTCGGCGATGTCGCCAACGACGGTATCTTCACCTTCAACCGCAACAACGCCTATGTCTTCGCCGGGCAGATCTCGGGCACCGGCGAAGTGCGGCAGATCGGCGGCGGGACGACCACCCTGACCGCCGACCACAGCTATACCGGCGGCACGAGGATCAGCGCGGGGACGCTGCAGATCGGCAATAGCGGCGCGGTGGGCAGCATCCTCGGCGACGTCGCCAACAATGGCACGCTCGCGTTCAACCGGTCGAACGCGCTGGGCTTCGACGGCATGATTTCGGGCACCGGCGCGCTGCGCAAGCTGGGCGCGGGGACGCTGACGCTGACCGCTGACAACAGCTATGGCGGCGCGACGACGGTCGAGGCGGGGACGCTGCTGATCAACGGGAATCAATCGGCGGCCACCGGCCTGACGACCGTCAACAATGGCGCGACGCTGGGCGGCAGCGGGACGATCGGCGGCGATGTCTTCGTCGCCAATGGCGGCAACCTCAATCCGGGCAACAGCCCCGGCACGCTGACGATCGCGGGCAATCTCGCGCTGTCGGGTGGTTCGATCCTCAATTATGAATTCGGCCAGGCCAATGTCGTCGGCGGGCCGTTGAACGATTTGATCGAAGTCGGCGGCAATCTGGTCCTCGACGGGACGATCAACGTGACCGTGCCGACGGCGGGTGCCTTTGATGCCGGCGTCTATCGCGTGTTCAGCTATGGCGGCAGCCTGATCGACAATGGCCTGACGCTCGGCGCGATGCCGGCGGGAAGCGACGTCGCGGTCCAGACGTCGGTCGCGGGACAGGTCAATCTCGTCAATTCCACCGGTCTCGCGCTCAGCTTCTGGGACGGCAGCGCCGGGCCAAAGCTCAACGGCCAGGTCGATGGCGGCAGCGGCAGCTGGCACGTTGGCGGCGTCGACAACAACTGGACCGACGCGGCGGGCGGGGTCAATGCGGCCTATGCCAACGGCACCTATGCGATCTTCTCGGGTGCCATGGGCACTGTCACGGTCGATAACAGCCTGGGCGCAGTCAGCGCGCTGGGGATGCAGTTCGCGAGCAATGGCTATCGGATCAACGGCGATCCGCTGACCTTCGTTGGCCCGCAGTCGGTGATCCGCGTCGGCGACGGCACCGCGCTGGGCGCAGGATTCACCGCGACGATCGACAGCAGCCTCACGGGTGCGAGCCAACTCGCCAAAACCGATCGCGGCACGCTCGTGCTGAACGGCATCAACAGCTATACCGGCGGTACGCTGATCGACGAAGGCACGCTCAGCATCTCGAGCGACCTCAATCTGGGCGATGCGGCGGGCGGGATCATAATCAAGAACGGCACGCTGCACGCCGCGGCGGGGGTCAACAGCAACCGCGCGGTCACGCTGACCGGTGCGGCGACGCTATCGGTCCAGCCCGGCTTCGGACTGGTCATGAGCGGCGTCATCGACGGCGCCGGAAGCCTGACCAAGGCGGGCGGGCTGGTCATATTGACCGGCGACAACAGCTATACCGGCGGCACAACGATCAGCGCGGGCACGCTCCAGATCGGGGCGTCGACCACGACCGGCAGCATCGTCGGCGATATCGTGAACAATGCTGCGCTGGTCTTCTACCGTTCGAACGATATCGCATATGGCGGGGCGATTTCGGGTAGCGGACAGCTGACGCAGGTCGGCGCGGGGACGCTGGCGATGACCGGCATCAGCAGCTACACGGGCGCGACCAACGTCAATGCTGGCAGGTTGTTGTTGCAATCGGGCGGTCAGATCAACGCGACGTCGAACCTGAGCGTTGGCGGCGGCGGCGAGATGATCATCGACGGGACGGACTCGCGGCTGGTCACCGGACCGCTTGCTTCCGTCATCGGGTCTACCGCGAACAGCAGCGGCATGCTGACCGTACGCAACGGCGGGTCGGCATCCTTCGCCAATCTGGACATGGCGAGCGGGAATAATGGCACCGGAACGCTCAATATCCTCGGTGCGGGCTCGACGGTAACCGTGGGCGGAAACGGGACGCTCGGGCGGATCGGCACCGCGATGGTCAACATCTTGGGCGGTGGCAAGATGACAACGTCCGCCAGCGCGCTGGTCGGCGGCCAGTTGGCGACGAACAGCCGGGCGATTGTCACGGTTTCGGGTCCCGGATCCGAATGGAATGTCACCGGCGCATTCAACGCCCGCCGGGGCATGGTCACGATCGCCGATGGCGGGGTCGTGACCGCGGCTTCGGGGGTGATCGGTTTTGACGCCGGTATCGGCTTGACCAATCCCTCGATGGACCTGCTCGTCACGGGCGCGGGATCGCGTTTTGAAACGAGCGGGGCGCTCGCCATCACAAACTCCACTGCAGGAAACAGCCGGGGCACGATCACCATCGGCGATGGCGGCGTGGTCCGGGTCGGCGGCGGGACGCTGGCGATGGGGCCCGGCAATGCCGTGCTCTATATCGGTGACTTCCAATCGCTTCCGGTCGGTAAGCGCGCAGGTGTTCTGGACGCAGCGGAACTCAGCTTCGCGGCGGCCACCAATGCGGTCAATTTCAATCATATCGACAGTGATTATGTCTTTTCGACGCGGATGTCGGGCGCGGGCGAGGTCTATTCCAGCCGAGGCACGACGATCCTGACCGCCGACAATGCCCATTCGGGCCAGACCCATATCAATGGCGGCATGATTATCGTCAACGGCAACCAGTCGGCGGCGACCGGGCGGATCAGCGTCATGGCGGGCGGCGCGCTGGGCGGTCGCGGTGTGATCGGCGGCGCCGTGGAGGTCTTCGGGCGTATCGCGCCCGGCGATCTCGGCGAGGCGCCGGGAACGCTGACGATCAACGGAGATCTCTTCACCTCTTTCAACGCCAATCTCGATTATAGCTTCGGGCAGGCCAATGTCGTCGGCGGCGCGTATAATGATCTGATCAATGTCGGCGGCAATCTGACCCTCGACGGCACGCTCAACGTGACGGTGAGCCCGGGGGGCAGCTTCGATCCGGGTGTCTATCGCGTCATCAACTATGCGGGGTCGCTGACCAACAACGGGCTCAACGTCGACCCCGCCTATTATGTCCAGACCTCGGTCGCGAACCAGGTCAATCTGGTCAACACGACCGGGCTCACCATGCGCTTCTGGGATGGCGTCAACGGGGCGAAGAACGACGGGGCGATCACCGGCGGCGACGGCCTGTGGCAGAACATCGTCGGCAACGACAACTGGACCGAATATGACGGTTCCGCCAACGCGCCGTTTACCGACGATGCCTTCGCGGTCTTCTCCGGTCTCGGGGGCACGGTCACGGTCGACAACTCGCTCGGTGCGGTCACCGCTTCGGGCATGCAGTTCGCGAGCGACGGCTATATCATTTCGGGTGCCGACCTGGCGCTTGTCGCGCCGGAATCGATCATCCGCGTCGGCGACGGGACCGCGGGCGGCGCGGCCTATACCGCGACGATCGCCTCGAACCTGACCGGCGTCGGCAGCCTGATCAAATCCGATCTCGGCACGCTGGTGCTGACCGGGGCGAGCAGTTTCGTTGGCGAAACCTATGTCCGGGGCGGGGAGCTGCGGCTAGCCGACGGCGGCACGCTGAGCAATGCCGAAGGGGTGATCGGCCGCGAGAGCGACGAACAGGCCATTGTCACCGTCATCGGCACCGATGGCGGCGGCAATGCCTCGACCTGGACCAGCACCGGCAACCTTCGTGTCGGCGAACGCGGGGCCGGCAGGCTGAACATCCTCGATGGCGGCAAGGTACGCGCCGACGACTTCATCTATGTTGGTGACGACGTGGACAGCCAGGGCACTGTTACGGTCTCGGGACAGGATGCCAATGGCAATGGCTCGACCTTGACCGGTGCGCGAGACATTTCGGTCGGCGAATTCGGTACCGGCGCGCTGAACATCACGGCCGGCGGGCAGGTTCGCAATGAATCAGGCTATATCGGCTCGAATATCGGTGCGCAGGGTATCGTCACCGTGTCTGGCCGTGGCGCCAATGGCGCCGCTTCAACCTGGACGAACAACGCCGATCTGATCGTCGCTTACAACGGATCGGGCACGCTGAACATCGCCGATGGCGGCAAGGTTGTCAGCGGCTCGGGCACTGTCGGTCTCGATGCCGCTGGCGTGGGTCAGGTGCTGGTGACTGGCGCGGGCTCCTCGTGGGAAAACAGCGGGCGGATCAACATCGGCGGGTCCGGCAGCGGGACGCTGCGGATCGAAGATGGCGCGATGGTCGCGAGCAACGACGGGCTCGTCGGTGGTTCTGCGCTGGGCGACGTCGTCGTCACGGGCCCGGGCTCGTCATGGGTCAACACCCAGCAACTGACTGTCGGCAGCTTCGGCACCGGGACGATGCGAATCGAAAATGGCGCCAGCGTCACCAGCAATCAGGGCTATATTGGCGCCAACGGCACCGGTAGTGTCACCGTGACCGGCACCGGTTCCAACTGGCTGGTGACGGATTTCACCATGACCGTCGGCAACGTCGGTTCGGGGTCGCTGACGATCGACGACGGCGGGCGCGTGCGAGCCGGGGACGGTTTCTCGCTTGGCGCTGCCGCAGGGTCGAGTGCAAGCGTGACCCTGCTTGGCACGCCGGGCAGCCGCGGTATCCTCGAAACGAGCCAGATCGGCGCGGGCGACGGAACGGTGAACTTCTTGATGGACGGCGGCCTGCTGCGGGCCACCGCCGACAACGACAATTTCTTCGTCGGTTTCGGCGCGCGTGACCTGACGCTGGCTTTGAACGGCGGCGTCATCGACACCGACGGCCATGATATCGGCATCGCGCCGCGTTTCGCCGGGCTGGGCGGCTTGACCAAGACGGGGCAGGGCACGCTGAAGCTGACGGGTGCGAACAGCTACGCCGGCGCGACGCTGGTGAATGCCGGCACTCTGATCGTCAACGGTGACCAGTCGGCCGCGACGGGCCTGACGACGGTGTTTTCGGGCGCCACACTCGGCGGCACCGGAATCATCGGCGGCAGCGTCGCGATGCAGGGCGGCGCCATCCTTGCGCCCGGCGAGAGCGTCGGCACGCTGACGATCAATGGCAATCTGTCGCTCGCGGGCGGCACGATCCTCGATTACGCGTTCGGGCAGGCCCATGTCGCGGGCGGGGCGCTCAACGACCTCGTCAATGTCGGCGGCGACCTCGTGCTCGACGGGACGATCAATGTGACCGTCCCGGCGGGGGGCAGCTTCGGTCCCGGCATCTACCGCATATTCAACTATGGCGGGTCGCTCACCGACAACGGGCTCGCCCTCGGGACGATGCCGGCGGGTAGCCAGGTAGCGGTGCAGACGGCGATCGCGGGACAGGTCAATCTGGTCAACAGCCTTGGTTTCGCGCTCAGCTTCTGGGACGGTACGACCGGTCCCAAGAACAATGGTGCGGTCAATGGCGGCGACGGCGTGTGGCGCATTGCGGGCGGTGCGAACAACTGGACCGACGCCGGCGGCACGATCAACGCCGATTATGCGCAGGACAGCTTCGCGATTTTCTCGGCGGCTGCCGGGACGGTCACGGTCGACAATAGCGCGGGCAATGTCCTTGCTTCGGGCATGCAATTCGCGAGCGACGGCTATGTCATCGCCGGCGACATGCTGACGCTGACCGGAACCAGCGCGATCGTGCAGGTCGGTGACAGCAGCGCAGCGGGCGTGGGCTATAATGCGACGATCGATGCGGTGCTTGCGGGCTCGGCAGGGCTGGTGAAGACCGACAGCGGGACGCTGATCCTTACCGGGACCAACAGCTATGCCGGCGGCACGGCGGTCAATGGCGGCACGCTGCGCATCGCGCGCGACGCCAATCTGGGTGCCGTGGCGGGCCGCCTGAGCCTCGACGGAGGCACGCTCCACACGACGGCGGATATGGCCTCGAACCGCGCGATCACCATCGCCGTGGCGAGCGCTTTCCGCACCGATGGCGGTACGACGCTGACCCTCGGCGGGGTCATCTCCGGCACCGGCCCGCTGACCAAAAATGGTGCGGGTTCGCTCATCCTGACGGGCGACAATCTCTATGCGGGCGGCACCATCATCGATGCCGGCCTGCTTCAGCTCGGCAATGGCGGCTCCACCGGCGAGAGCACCGGCGACGTCGTCAATAACGGGACGCTGGCGTTCAACCGCTCGAATGGAGTGAGCTTCGCGGGCATGATCAGCGGCAGCGGTGCGGTTCAGCAGATCGGCACCGGCACGACCATATTGACCGCGAACAACAGCTATGGCGGCGGCACGACGATTGCCGGCGGCACGTTGCAGTTGGGCGATGGCGGTACGACCGGCGGAATCACTGGCAATGTCGTCAATAACGGAACGCTGACGTTCAACCGCTCAAATGATCTGACCTTCGCGGGGACGATCAGCGGCAGCGGCGCGGTTAATCAGACCGGCACGGGTACCCTGATTCTCACCGGCGGCAACAGCTATACCGGCGCGACCAACGTTGCGGCGGGCAGTTTGCTGGTCAACGGCGACCAGTTGGGCGCGACAGGGCTCACCAGCGTTGCGTCGGGCGCGACGCTCGGCGGAACCGGTACCATCGGCGGCAGTGTTGTCGTCGCCAACGGTGCGACGCTGGCTGCGGGTGCGGGCGGTGCAGGCGTGCTGACGATCAACGGCAACCTCGCGCTCGGATCGACCGCGAAGCTTGCCTATGATTTCGGCGCAGCGAACAATGTCGGCAGCCCGCTCAACGATCTGGTCAATGTCGGCGGCGACCTTGTGCTCGACGGCACGATCGACATTGCGGTTACCCCGGGCGGCAGCTTCGGCATCGGCCTCTATCGCGTCGCCAATTATGGCGGGACACTCACCGACAACGGGCTCACCATCGGTGGTCAGCCGTCGAGCGCCGATGCGTTCGTGCAGACCTCGGTCGCAGGCCAGGTCAATCTGATCAACACCGGCGGTGCGGTGCTGAGCTATTGGGACGGGGCTGCCGGACCCAAGCATAACGGCGCGGTCAACGGTGGCGACGGCGTCTGGCAGAACAGCAGCGGCAACGACAATTGGGCCGATGCGACCGGCGCGGTGAACGCGGGCTATGACGATGGCAGCTTCGCCATCTTCTCGGGCACCGCAGGAACCGTCACGATCGACAACAGCCTTGGCACGATCGGCGCTTCGGGGCTCCAGTTCGCGGCCGACGGCTACCGGATTATAGGCGGAGCACTGAGCCTCAGCGGTCCGGAGGCGGTGGTGCGCGTCGGCGACGGTACCGCGGGCGGCGCAGCCTATATCGCGACGATCGGCGCCGGGATTGCGGGTTCGGCGAAGCTGGTGAAGAGCGACGCCGGAACGCTCGTCCTCACCGGCACCAACAGCTATACCGGCGGCACGCGGATTGACGGCGGCACCTTGCGCATCGCGAGCGACGCCAATCTCGGCGATGCGAACGGTGGGCTCGGCTTTGACGGCGGCACGCTCCACACGACGGCGAGCTTCGTTTCGGCGCGTCAGGTCGACCTGACCGGCGGCGGCAGCTTCATCACCGATGCGGGTGCGACGCTGAGCCTCACCGGATCGCTTGGTGGTGCCGGCGCTCTCACCAAGGCCGGGGCGGGGACGCTGATCCTCGGCGGGACGGGAAGCCATTCCGGCGGCACGACGGTCGCGGCGGGGACGCTCTTCGTCAATGGCGACTATGCCGGCGCGACGGGCGCGACGAACGTCGCCTCGGGCGCGACGCTGGGCGGGACGGGTATCATCGGCGGCAATGTCACGATTGGCAGTGGCGCGACGCTGGCGCCCGGCGCTGGCAGCGTGGGCACGCTGACGATCGGCGGCCATCTGTCGCTCGCGGGCGGCTCGCGTCTCGCCTTCGAGCTCGGCGAAGCCGGGGTCGCGGGCGGCGCGCTCAACGATCTGATCCATGTCGGCGGCAACCTCGTCCTCGACGGCACGATCGATGTTGCGGTGCCGGCGGGCGGCGCGTTCGACGTCGGTGTCTATCGCCTGTTCAACTATGGCGGCGCGCTGACCAACAATGGTCTCGAACTCGGCACGCTGCCTGCGGGCGCCAATGTCGATGTCCAGACGTCGATCGGCGGCCAGGTCAATCTCGTCAATTCGGCGGGGCTGACGCTGAGCTTCTGGGACGGCGCGGCGGGTCCGAAGAACAATGGCGCGGTGAATGGTGGCGACGGCGTCTGGCAGAACAGCGCCGGCAACGACCATTGGACCGAAGCTTCGGGGGCGGTGAACGCGGCCTATTCGGACGGCGCCTTTGCGGTGTTCGGCGGCACGGCGGGGACGGTCACCGTCGACAACGCGCTCGGCGCGGTGTCGGTCGCGGGGATGCAGTTCGCGGCGGACGGCTATGTCATCACCGGCGACGCCATCGCGCTGGGTGTGCCGCAGGCGGTGATCCGTGTCGGCGACGGCAGCGCCCTCGGCGCGGGCTTCAAGGCGACGATCAACGCGGCGCTCGGTGGTTCGGCCGAGCTGGGGAAGACTGACGCAGGGACGCTGATCCTCGGTGGCACAAACAGCTACACCGGCGGTACGCGGATCACCGGCGGCACGGTCCAGATCGCCAGCGATGCGGGTCTTGGCGCCGCGGCGGGCAAGGTGACGCTCGACGGCGGCACGCTGGGGACGAGCGCCGACCTGACGAGCAACCGCGAGATCGCGGTCGCGGGCCCCGGCACGATCGCGGTCGCGGCCGACACGCGCTTCACTTTCGGTGGCCAGTTCGCCGGCGCGGGGACGCTCACCAAGGCGGGGGCGGGCAGCCTGCTCGTCACCGGCAACAACGACGGCTTCGGCGGTGCGACCCATGTCGCGGCGGGGACACTCGCGGTGCAGGGCAGCCTCGGCGGCGCGGTAAGCGTCGCCTCGGGTGCGCGGCTCGAGGGCGGCGGCCGGGTCGGCAGCCTCGTCAACAGCGGCGTCGTCGCGCCGGGCAGCAGCATCGGTACGCTCACCGTCACCGGCGATTATGAAGGCCGCGGCGGGGTGCTGGAGATCGAGGTCGAGCTCGGCGGCGATCGCTCGGCGTCCGACCGCCTCGTCGTCGGCGGTGCGACCTCGGGCAGCACCATCGTTCGTGTGACCAACCGCGGCGGCGCGGGTGCACAGACCGTCGAGGGCATCAAGATCGTCGATGTCGCGGGCGCGTCGAACGGCAGCTTCGCGCTCGACGGCGACTATCTGTTCGACGGCGAACAGGCGGTGGTCGTTGGCGCCTATGGCTATCGCCTCTACAAGAACGGCGTCGCCACCCCGCAGGACGGCGACTGGTATCTGCGTTCGGCGTTGCTCAACCCGATCGATCCCGAGGTGCCGCTCTATCAGCCCGGCGTTCCGGTCTATGAAGCCTATGTCGGCGCCCTGCAGGCGCTGAACGGCCTGCCGACGCTGCAACAGCGTGTCGGCAATCGCTCATGGGCGGGGTCGCCGGGCACGGATGGCTCGGGCATCTGGGGCCGCTTCGAATCGCAGCGCTTGCGTCCCGAAGCTGCCTTCTCGACCAGCGGCGCCGATCGGAAGACCGACGGCTGGCAGGCGCAGATGGGCGCCGATATGACCCTCGCCGAGCGCGGCGACGGCGCGGCACTCGTCGGCGGGATCAATGCCCATTATGGCACCGCCGACACTGCGGTCGCCTCGATCTTCGGCAAGGGGTCGATCGACACCAAGGGCTATGGCATCGGCGCGACGCTGAGCTGGTACGGGCCGCAGGGCTTCTACGTCGATGGTCAGGCGAAGCTCAGCTGGTTCGACAGCGACCTCCAATCCGACATCCTCGGCGCGCTGGTCGAAGGCAACAAGGGCAAGGGCCACGCGTTCAGCGTCGAACTGGGCAAGCGCTCGCAAATCGGCGGCAACCTGACCGTCACGCCGCAGGTCCAGATGACCTACGCACATGTCGGCTTCGACAGCTTCGCCGATCCGGCTGCTGCGGCGGTGTCGGCGGACAAGGGTGACAGCCTGAAGACGCGCTGGGGCCTGTCGCTCGACCATCAGCAAAGCTGGGGCGCGACTGGTGAGGGGCGGAGCACCCATGTCTATGCGACGATCAACCTCGCCTATGAATGGCTGGACGGCGCTCGCGTCCTTGTGTCGGACACCGCCATCGACAACCGCGTTCAGCGCCTGTCGGGCGAACTCGGCCTCGGCGGTAGCTACAGCTGGGGCGGCGGTCGTTTCACCCTCTACACCGAGGTCGCCGGCGACACCGCGCTCGCCGACTTTGGCGCGGGCTATAACCTCAAGGGCACCGCAGGCCTCCGCATGCGCTTCTGACCGGCACGGTGCGAGCGGGGCCATGCCCCGCTCGCACTATTGCTGGAACTTCAGAAAGGGCGAGACTCTCCCGCCGTTGCGCTTGCGATAATAGGCGACGAAGGCATCCGCTGGCAGCGCCTTGGCGTAGAGCCAGCCCTGGACGAATTCGACCCCGGCCTTGCGCAGATATTCTTCCTGCTCGGCAGTCTCGACCCCCTCGGCGACGATGTTGAATTGCAGGCTGTGCGCCATGTCGATGATGTGCGGCGTCACGATGCTGGTCGCGGTATCCTTGCCGATCGCGGCGACGAAGCTACGGTCGATCTTGAGCGCGTCGAGCGGCAGGGTTTCGAGCAGTGAAAGGCTGGAATAGCCCGTCCCGAAATCATCGACTGCGACCATATGCCCCTCCGCGCGCGCCGCCTCGATCGTCCGGCGCGCCGCTTCGGTGTCCATGAAACCCCGCTCGGTCGCCTCCAGCCAGATTTGCGGCGGCGCGACTCCGGATCGCGCCAGCGCGGCTTTCAGAACCGGCAGGAAGCGTCCGCTTTCCATGTCGCTGGCTGCAATATTGATCGCGATATGAACCGATCGTTCTGCGGTCAGCATTTGCGTTAGATCCTCGACGACACGTTCGATCAACAGGTCGGTGATGCCGGCGATGAGGCCGGTTTCTTCGGCGAGCGACAGAAAATCTTCGGGGGCGATCCACTTGCCGTCGGGTCCGCGCCACCGGATGAGCGCCTCGGCGCCGACGCATAGCCCGGTCGAAAGTTCGATGATCGGCTGATAATGCACCACGAACTCGCGCCGCCGGATCGCGCGTGCCAGCTCTTTTTGCGGCGAAAGCCGGTCACGCGAAACCCAGGCAACCACCCCAACCAGAATGGCTGACACGAACAGCCCGATGGGAATGAGCAGCCGCAGTTCGTGACCGAGATGGTCCTGAATCGCCGCCCGGTCGCTGATCGCAAAAGCGATAAAATCAGGCGTCTTCGCCGCAGCGAACAGGTGCCGCTCGTCCATCCCGCTCTCCGCAGTTCGGGTCAGTTGTTCGACGAGGCGCGGATCGGCCTTGCCCGACAACGCGATCAGCCGTCCCTGCCCGGTCGCGACACCGACGGTCATATGGCTGTCGAGCAGCACGTCGACCATGCGCTGCGGCTGGATCAGCGTGTTATGCGTCCCATCGCTCAGCACCAGCATTTCGCCGCCCCGGGTGATCCGGGGCTTGACGTGCAAATAGAGGCCCAGCCCGTTGGCCAGCCGCTCATGGGGTGTGCTCTGGGGAATCACACCCTGAACCGGGCCCCAACTGGTGCACACCAATCGTCCGTCCTGATAATGACCGATCTCGTCGACCGAACGGGCATCGATCGTCAGCCGTCGCATCCGGGCGATATGCGCGGGCGTACAACCGTGCGCGCCCTTCAGCTGCCGCAAGGCATCCTCTGCCTCGGCCAGCGTGATGTTGGCGCGCCTCAATGTCCATTGCGCATATTCGGCCAGGTGCTGCTGCTCGGCCTGTGTTGCGCGCGTCTGGGACAGATAGGCGATGGCAAGGAGCGGCGCGATGCCTGCGCAGATTGCGAGGCATGCGGCCAGGATCAATATGGTTCGCCGCTGCATGCCGATCACCGCCCGACCTGTTCGAGATGCCGCCTGCGGCATCGTCGCGGCGGGAGCTGTTTCAAGAATATCGGCAAGGGCTTAACCGATCACTATGGGCAAGGGAATGGTCCCGCCCTTGCGGTTTTTCCGCGTTGCGCAGGTGCGGTCAGTCGCGGCTTTCGCTCATCTGGGCGCGGCACTCTTGTCAATTAAATTGATTGAGTTATTGTTCGAGCGATCGGGACGTACACGAGTCGACCGGGCCGATGTCCCATTTTCGACAAGAGGAGAGTGCCCATGGCCAGCCAGGCCCATATCCCCGACCTGTTCGACGCCGCCCGTTCGCTCGGCATTGCGATTCTGCCTTCGACCCCGACGCTTGGCGCCGAAATTGGTGGGCTCGACCTCGACCGGCCGCTGTCGTCCGAAGAAGGCGACCTGCTCCGCGCCGCGTGGCTCGAGTTCAAGGTGCTCTTTTTTCGTGACCAGGACATCAGCTATGAAAGCCATGTCCGGCTCGGGCAATTCTTTGGCGAGATCGAAGGCCATCCGGTGATCCCGCATGTTCCGGGCTATCCCGAAGTGCTGCGGATCGAAGGCGTCGAGGGCGTCCAGCTTTCCGCCGAAACGCTCGCGCCCTTCCAAGCCTATAATAAATGGCACACCGATGTGACCTTCCGCGAGCGGCCGTCGGTCGCGTCGATCCTGCGCGCGCGCGCGCTGCCGCCGCTGGGCGGCGACACATTATGGGCTGACACTGCCGCCGCTTATGCCGGCCTGCCGCAAGCGGTGAAGGACCGGATCGAGGGGCTGGAAGCCGAACATGATATCGTGCGCAGCTTCGGCGGCCGCGTGACCGAGGAAAAGCGCGCGCAGCTCGCGCGCGACTTCCCGCCGGTGCGCCATCCGGTCGTCCGCACCCATCCCGAAACGGGCGAAAAGATCCTCTACGTCAATTACACCTTCACCAGCCGCATTATCGGGCTGGAGGAGGATGAAAGCGATAGCCTGCTAAAGCTGCTGTTCGACCGCATCAAGGTGCCCGAATATCAAGTGCGCTTTCGCTGGACGCCCAATGCGATCGGCATCTGGGACAATCGCTCGACCCAGCATTATGCCGTCGGCGACTATTGGCCCGCGCACCGCCTGCTCGAACGCGTCACCGTCGCGGGCGATGTGGTGCGCCGGTGAATTTCGTCGGGACCGAACTGCACCACCCCCGCCCACGCTTGCGCACCGCGACCCGCGTTGCGATCGTCGGCGCGGGTTTTTCGGGAACATTGCTCGCGATCAACCTTGTCGAGCAGGCCGATGTCGAAGTGCTGCTGATCGAGCGCGACCGGCATCGCATGGGCGGCGGGGTCGCCTATAGCAGCTCGGATTCGGCGCATTTTCTGAATGTGCGCGCAGCGAATATGAGCGCCTTTGCTGACCGTCCCGACCATTTCTGCCAATGGCTGGAGGCGCGCGGGCTGGGGTGCGGCAACGCCTTCGTCACCCGCGCGACCTATGGCCGCTATTTGCGCGAAACGCTGGCCGCCGCGATGGAGCGCCACGGCCGCCGGCTGAAGCTGGTCGATGACGAAGTGCTCGATATCGAGGAAAAGCGTGGGCAGGTCACGCTGGGGCTCGTCAATGGCGGGCTGATCGAGGCCGACCGCGCGGTGCTCGCGATCGGCAATCTGCCGCCGCACGATCCGCCCGCCATCGCGGGCGCGGGGCTGCCTGCGCACCGCTATATCGGTGATCCGTGGGCCGCGGACTTCGACGAGGGGCTGCCGCGCGATGCGCCGTTGCTGGTCGTCGGCACCGGGCTCACGGCGATCGATGTCATCCTGCGTCTGGCGTCGCGCGGCTTCACTGGCCCGATCACCGCGCTGTCGCGCCGGGGCCTCCGTCCGCATCGCCATCTCGACGGATTGCCCGCGCCGCGCCCGGTGCTCGCGAAGCCCGCGCCCGAACTGTCCGAACTCGTGGGCTGGGCGCGCGGCGAAGCGCGGGACCGCGACTGGCGGCTCGTCGTCGATTCGATCCGCCCGATCACCCAGATGATGTGGGCGTCGGCCGATGCCGGAAAGCGCGCCCGCTTCCTGCGTCACCTCCGCCCTTTCTGGGACGTCCATCGCCACCGGTTGGCGCCCGACGTTGCCGACCGGATCGACGCGCTTGTCGCATCGGGGCAGTTGAGCTTTCGCGCGGGCAAGATCGCGGATGTGGCCGTCGAGCGCGACGGACTCGCCATATCATGGCGTCCGCGCGGGGAGGAGGGGATGGAAACGACGCGCGCGGCGCGGATGATCAATTGCACCGGGCCGCAGGGCGATTTGCTTCGCTCGTCCGACCCGCTTGTTCGCCACATGCTATCGGCAGGCCGGATTCGCCCCGACGCGTTGCGGCTGGGGCTCGACATTGACCGCGACAGCCACGTCATCGATGCAAAGGGCCGCGTGTCCGAGCATATCCTTGCCATCGGCCCGATGACGCGCGGCGACCTGTGGGAAGTGGTCGCAGTCCCCGACATCCGTATCCAGGTGAGCGCGCTTGCGCGGCGGCTGGTCAATGCCCACTGGATGGGCGGCGAGGGGCTTTAGGCGCCCGGCGTGTCCTCGCCGTCGATGCCCTGATATTTGAGCTGGAGATAGCGTTCGCGCGTCGCGAGCTTGTCGAGGTCGCCCGCGGCGAGGCTGCGCGCGGCATTGCCGATCTCGCTTTCGAGCATCTTCAGCCCGCCGACGAGCGTTTCGTCGGGGGTGCGCCCGGCATGCGCTTCCTTGCGCAGCCCCGCCGGAATGCGCTGATAGCCCGCAACCAGTTCGGGGAGATCCTCGCCCACCAGCTTGCGGATATTTGCCGCCGCCGGGCTTGATGCGTCGAGCGTCTGGAGCTGCGGCGCGAGCAGGTCGAGCTGGACCCCGATGCCGTCGACCAGCGTTTTGGCGGGTGCAGGAAGCATCGGGCGCTGCGCCTCGAGCCAGATTTCGGTGCGCCCCGCGAGCTGTTTCAGATCGGCCTTCGGCAGATCTGCCTGGCGCGGCTCGGGGAAGGGCGGCCATTTGCCGAACAACACTCCAACCCCGATCAAGAGCACGATCAGTGCGAGCAGGCCGAGGAAACCGAGCGGCTGGATCAGCGTCCCGAACAGCGCGGCCCCGACGAGCACCACGCCCCCCGCGACAAGCATCCGCCCGAGCTTCCTGAAGACATGCTGGCGGCGCAGCGCGACGCTCTTCGTCCCGATCGGGCGCCGGCGCTCGCGCGACCGTTCGATCGCCGATGCCGCCGAAAGCCGGATCTTGTCGACTTCGCTCATTGTCATGTGTGCCTTAGCCCTCGAGCGACGCGAGCGGACTGTCGGCGCCGCCGACGCTCGCCTGCGCCTGTGATGCGCCCTCGGCGCGCGCGATATAGCCCTTCGACTTCGCGACTTCGCCCTCGAGCGTGTTGACGGTGGTCTTCATGCTGTCGAGCGCCTTCAGCTTGAAGGTGTCGATCGCGTCCATCGTGTCATAGATATTCTGGAAGGCGCGCTGCAGCGTTTCCATCGGGATAGTGCTCGATGCGGCCTGCTCGTGGATGCGCGCGGTGTTGTCCTTGAGCATCTTCGACGTGCCGTCGATGATGTTCGCGGTCGTCGTGTTGAGCGCCGTGATCTGTTCGAGCACCAGCTTTTGATTGGTCATTGCCTGCGCGACGGTGATCGCGGTCTTCAGCGCGCCGACGGTGGTGGTCGAGGCGCGTTCGACCCCCTTCACCAGCTCGACATTATTCTTTTTGACGAGGTCGAGCGCGAGATAGCCCTGCACCGTCACCGCCATTTGCGTGAGCAGATCCTGCGTCCGCTGGCGCGCATAGAAGAGCGCATTTTCGCGCAGCACTTTCGCCTTCGCCGGGTCGACACCGTCGAGTTCGTTCGCCTTGGCTTCGAGTTTCGCGTCGAGCGTGCCCGCGATGTGGACCATCTGCTCCAGCTTGCCCATCGCTTCCCACAGCTTGCGGCGTTCGACGTCGATGGCGGCATTGTCCATCAACAGCTCGTCCTTGCCATTGGCAAGCGCGGTCAGGATGCCGCCGATATGCGTCTGCGCGCTGCGGTACTGCGCGAAATAATTGCCGACCTTGTTGCCGAGGATCTTGTCGAAAAAGCCGCGCTTGGTGAGGAATTTGCCATTCGCCGACGGATCGAGCCGCTCGACGGTGTTGCGCAGTTCAATCAGATTCTGGCCAATGTCGGTGTCGCGGTCCATCGCCTTGATCGGACGGTCGAGGAAACGGTTCGACTGGTTCGCCGCCTCCAGCATTTCCTTGCGGCCCATATTGGTGATCTGGTCGACCTTCTGGCCGAAGGCGGGGGAGTTGACGTCCTGCGCGACCAGATCGTCGATGAAGCCGTCGACGCGTTCTTCGAGCTTCGATTTCTGCTCGCCCGACAGCGGGACAAGCCCGGCGGCCTTTTCGGGCGAGACCGCCGGCACCGGATCGGGCGGGGTCAGCTTCAGCTCGTCGGTCACCGTTGCGGTTGCAGTTGCTTCGCTCATTCGTCTTCCTTCCACCCCGATGCCGCACCCTATATGGCATGCGGCCCTGTGTTATTCAACCACTACACCCGCGTTGTACGATTCAACACTGGTGCGATCCATGCCGACAGGATCAATTGCGCCATATGATAGACGAGGATCGGGACCAGCACCATGCCGGCAACCGCGGGCGGAAACAGCGTCGCGGCGAGCGGAGCGCCGACCGCGATGCTTTTCTGCGCGCCCGAAAATAGCAGGGTGATGCGGTCGGGGCGCTGGAGGCGCAGCAGCGCCCCGAAAAGCCATGCTCCACCAAAGGACAGCGCGAGCAAAATCGCGACGACGCCAATGACGATGCCAATCTCGCGCCCGTCGAGCAAATCCCATATTCCCGCGACCACTGCCGCCGAAAAGGCGACATAGACCGCGATCGCGATCGCGCTGCGATCCATGAAGGTCGCGAGCCCGCGATGCGCGAGCACCCACGGCCGCAGCCAGCGCTGCACCAGCTGGCCGACGATGAAGGGTAGCAGCAGGATCGCGACGATGCGCAGCGCGCCCGCGCCGCTGATCTCGCCCGCGCTGCCCGCGAGCGCGGCGAAGAGCAGCGGGGAGACGATCACCCCGCTGAGATTGAGCAGCGCCGCCGCGACGACGCTGGCCGCCACATTGCCGCCGGCAAGGCTGCTCGCGGCGGTCGCCGACTGGACGGTCGAGGGAAGAATACCGAGAAAGAGAAAGCCGAGCGCGAGCGTCGCGGGGAGCAGCGGAGCGGTCGCCGCCTGTGCCGCCAGCCCAAGCAGCGCCATCGCGCCGAAGCAAAAGGTCAGCGCGCCGCCCTGCAATTTCCAGTTGCGAATGCCATGCAGTACTTCGTCGCGCGGCAGGCGCACACCATTGAGAAAAAAGAGAAAGACGATCGCCGCGGTCGACAGCCCCTGCGCGATCGGTACCGCGGCGCCGCGCACCGGGAGCAAGCTTGCGAGCAGGATCGTCGCGAGCAGCACGGGGACGAAACGGTCGGGGAAGATACGGGACAGCATTGGGAGAGCGATGACGGGATGCGGGGCGGTTGGCAAGCGCATCGATCCTCCCTGTCGCGCAGCGATGGGGAGGATTGGCTAATCCGCCAAGTCGGGTAAACCGCCACCATGGCCAATATCCTTATCCTCGCCGCGCTCCCCGAAGAATCCGGCGCCCTGTTCCCCGGCACCGGCGTGTCCGACGCCGACCGCTGCGCGGCCCGCCGTATCGCCATCCACAGCCACAATCTCACCATCGCCACCTGCGGCCTCGGCAAGGTCAACGCCGCCTTATGCGCAGGCATGCTGGGCGCCGACGCCGACATGTTGCTGATGACCGGTACCTGCGGCGCACTTGGCGCCGCGCCGGGAGCATACTGGATCGCCGAGGCGGTGCAGCATGACTATGGCGCAGTTCAACCCGGCCTGTTCCGCCGCTATCGCGCTGGCGAATGGCCGATCGGTGAGCCGGGCGAGGCGCATTTCACCGCCATGCCCGACCCCGGCCTTGGCCTATCGCACGCGCGCATCGCGAGCGGCGACAGCTTCGTCGCCTGCCCCGATGCCGCCGCCGATCTCGCGAATCATCTCGGCGCGACGCTGGTCGACATGGAGGTCGGCGCGGTCGCGCAGGTCGCGGCGCGGCTGGGCAAGCCCTGGGCCGCGATCAAGGCGGTGACCGACGAAGCAAACGGCGACAGCGGCGATGATTTCCACGCCAATCTGGTACGCGCGGCGCGGCTGGCGGCGGCGGAGGTCGAGCGGCTGGTCGCGATGCTGTGACCCAGTTCGCTTGCTGACGAGGGGCAGGAGGCAAAAGCGCCACCAAGCGACGTCCGTTTTGTGACATCATGGGCCCCGGCTTTCGCCGGGGAACGGACATACGGGCCATCACCCGTAATCCACGTCAATCATAGCTGAGATGCGTCGCCTTCCCCCGGAAGATCCAGTGCGCGAGGATCGAATAACCCAGAATCACGGGCAACACGAACACCGCGCCCGCCAAAATGATCATCAGCGATTCCGGGCTCGCCGCCGCCTGCCAGATGTCGAGCCGATCAGCGATCAGATAGGGGTAAAAGCTGTATGCGATGCCCACGAAACCCAGCGCGAACAGCACGCCCGCGGTCGCGAGCGGGACCCATGATAGCTCGTCCTTCGCGCGCAGCGGGCGGCGCAGGAAGATGGCGAGGCCGATGAACAGGGTCGCGGCGGCGATCGGGATCGGCAGCAGCGCGATAATCTCGGGCAGGCGGAACCAGCGCTCGAAGATGCGCTCCGACAAGAGCGGGGTCGCGATCGAGATGATCGCCATCGCGAGCGCGGTCAGCCAGAGCGTGACCTCGGCCCAGCGCACCGCGCGCTTTTGCAGCTCGCCCTCGACCTTGTAGATCAGCCAGCACGCGCCGACGAAGAGATAGCCCGCGACAAGGCCAAGTGCGGCGAGCAGGCAGAAGAGCACCGAGGCGAGGCTCTGGTCGAACCCCAGAACATAGGCACCGAGCATATAGCCCTGACAGAGCGCGGTGATCAGCGAGCCATAGAAAAAGGCGCTGTCCCAGCGATGCTTCTGCTCGGGGGGCGCCTTGGCACGGAATTCGAAGGATACGCCGCGCAGGATCAGCGCGACGAGCATCAGCACGACGGGCAGGTAAAGCTGGGTCAGGATCAGCCCGTGCGCGACCGGAAAGGCGACGAGCAGCAAGCCGATGCCGAGTACCAGCCAGGTTTCATTGGCATCCCAAAAGGGACCGATCGAGGCGACCATCAGGTCGCGATTCTCGTCCTTCTCCAGCCGCGTCAGCATCCCGACGCCCAGATCATAGCCGTCGAGGATGACATAGAGCAGGATCGACAGGCCCATCAGCCCGGCAAAGATCACGGGCAGCCACCAGGCGTCGAAGAAGGGGGTCATGACTTTACCTCCAGCGCTTCGGCCGGGCCTTCGCCGCCGCCGGGCAGCGGGAACATCGGCTTGACCTCAGGGGCCGCCTTGCCGAGCCTGGCGAGGCGGTACAGCACCGCGATATAGGCGGCGAGCAGTATGGCGTAGACGGTGAGGTAGAGCGCGAGCGAGCTGGCGACCATTCCCGCGCCGATCGGCCCGACCGCATCGGCGGTCTTGAGGACGCCGGTGACGAGCCACGGCTGGCGGCCGATTTCAGTGACATACCAGCCCGCGAGCGTTGCGAGCCAGCCCGAGAAGGTCATCGCGACCAGCGCGCGGGCGAGCCAGCGCGGCAGCGCGTCGACCCCGCGTCGCCCGATCGTCCAGCTTGCGGCCCATGATGTCAGCAGCATCAGCATCCCGATCCCGACCATAATGCGGAAACCCCAGAACAGCGGCCCGACCGGCGGATGATTGCCGACATAGTCATTGAGTCCGGGGACGACCCCCGCCGCCTCATGCTTCAGGATCAGGCTGGCGCCCGAGGGGACGGCGATTTCCAGATGGTTGGTGCGCGCTTTTTCGTCGGGGATTGCGAAGAGGACGAGCGGGACATGGCTGCGCGTTTCCCAGTTCGCCTCCATCGCCGCAACCTTCTGCGGCTGATGCTCGAGGGTGTTCAGCCCGTGCATGTCGCCGACGAAAATCTGCACCGGGATCAGCAGCGCCGCGGCATAGACGGCGGCCTTCAAGGTGCGGCGCACGCCTTCGCCGCCGCCGTCCTTGAGCCAGCGCCAGGCACTCATCCCGGCGATCAGGAAGGAGACGGTGAGCGCCGAGGCGAGAAGCATGTGCATCAGCCGGTACGGCATCGACGGGTTGAAGATGATTGCCCACCAGTCGGTCGCATGGACGATACCGTCGCGCAGCTCGAAACCCGCGGGGGTCTGCATCCAGCTGTTGAGCGCGATGATCCAGAAGGCCGACAAGGTCGTGCCGCCCGCGACGAGGCAGGTCGCCATGGTGTGGACCCAATTGGGGACGCGGCGAAAACCGAAGAGCATGATGCCGAGGAAGACGGCTTCGAGGAAGAAGGCGGTCAGTACCTCATAGGCAAGCAGCGGCCCCGCAACATTGCCCACGCGTTCCATATAGCCCGGCCAATTGGTGCCGAACTGGAAGCTCATCGTGATGCCCGAGACGACGCCCATTGCAAAGCTGAGCGCGAAAATCTTCACCCACAGGCGATAGGCGTCCATCCAGGCGTCGTTGCCAGTGCGATTATAGGCGAGCTTGAACCCCAGCAACGCCCAGCCGAGCGCGATGGTGATCGTCGGAAACAAAATATGAAAACTGATATTGGCCGCAAACTGAATGCGCGCGAGCATCAACGGATCAATCGCGTCCATTTCTACCGTCCCCTGTCCGACAGCAAGTCGCTGTCTCCCTGGGCACCGCCACGCCCAAGTATGCGGTCCTTGAACTCCAATGCCTTTACCACATGCGATCCCAAACGCAAAAGCTGGAGCAGCCGTTCATTGTCGAGCCGCCGCATTTCGGCGTACCAGTCGGTCAGCAATTCGATCTGTTCGTGCATCGCCGCGATGCGTTCTTGCGCATGTTGGTCGGCGGCGTCGTGCGCGGGTTCGATCAGCAGCCCGCGCAGCATCGACAACGTCGGGTCGATTTCGCGCTTCTTGCGTTCTTCGACCAGCGTACGGAAGATCGCCCACACGTCGCGCGGGGTCTCATAATAGTCGCGCCGGTCGCCGGGCAGGTGGCGCAGCTGGACGAGGTTCCAGCTGGCGAGTTCCTTCAGCCCCATCGACACGCTGCCGCGCGAGAGGGTGAGGGCCTCGCTGATTTCCTCGGCGTGGCGCGGCGCTTCGGCGAGGAAGAGCATCGCGTAAATCTGTCCGACGGTGCGGTTGATCCCCCAGCGGCTCCCCATCTCGCCGAAATGCAGGACAAACGCCTGCGCAAGCGGGGAGAGCCGGAACGGCGCAGATAGGGAGGGCGCTGGGGAATCAGGGGAAATATCCATGGCGCATGGATACGCCTTCATTTCTAAAGTTTCAATAATTATTGAAATTTGTGATGGGTTGCCTTAAGCGATGTGCGCAAAGTTGACAAATTGTGCGAGCCCGGCAATTTTGTTGCGGCGCAGCACCGCTTCTGTTAGGGGCGCGGCGTTTCGCGGCGCCCTGCGTGCTGCCCCCTTCATCAAGGCCACATCCGCATGTCTTTGCGCAATATCGCCATCATCGCGCACGTCGATCATGGCAAGACCACCCTCGTCGATCAGCTTTTCCGCCAGTCGGGCACCTTCCGCGACAACCAGCGCGTCGAAGAACGCTCGATGGATTCGGGCGATCTGGAAAAAGAACGCGGGATCACCATCCTCGCGAAATGCACCAGCGTCGAATGGGGCGAGGGTGAAAACACCACCCGCATCAACATCGTCGACACCCCGGGTCACGCCGATTTCGGCGGCGAAGTCGAACGCATCCTGTCGATGGTCGACGGCGTTATCCTGCTCGTCGATTCGGCCGAAGGCCCGATGCCGCAGACCAAGTTCGTGACCGGCAAGGCGCTGGCGCTTGGCCTCAAGCCGATCGTCGTCGTCAACAAGATCGATCGCAGCGACGCGCGCGCCGCTGAAGTGCTCGACGAAGTGTTTGAGCTTTTCCTTGCGCTCGAAGCTAATGACGAACAACTCGACTTCCCGATCCTTTATGCCTCGGGTCGCGGCGGCTACGCCTCGGACAGCCCCGACGCGCGCGAAGGCACGCTTGAGCCGCTGTTCAAGACGATCGTCAGCCACGTCCCGACGCCGGGCCTCGATGTAGATGGTCCCTTCACCTTCCTTGCGACGTTGCTCGACCGCGACAATTTCATCGGGCGTATCCTGACCGGCCGTGTCCAGTCGGGTTCGATCAAGGTCAACCAGCCGATCCATGCGATCGACATGGATGGCAAGATTATCGAAACCGGCCGCGCGTCGAAGCTGCTGGCATTCCGTGGGCTCGAGCGCGTTCCCGTCGAAGAAGCCCGCGCGGGCGACATCGTCGCGATCGCGGGCCTCGCGCAGGCGACCGTTGCGAACACCATCGCTGACACGACCGTCAGCGAACCGATCGCCGCGCAGCCGATCGATCCGCCGACGCTGTCGATGCGTTTTGCCGTGAACGATTCGCCGATGGCGGGCCGCGAGGGCAGCAAGGTCACGAGCCGCATGATCCGCGACCGCCTGATGCGCGAAGCCGAAACCAATGTTGCGATCCGCATCACCGAAAGCGCCGACAAGGACAGCTTCGATGTCGCGGGCCGCGGCGAGCTTCAGCTCGGCGTGCTCATCGAAACGATGCGCCGCGAAGGCTTTGAACTCGGGATCAGCCGCCCGCGCGTGCTGTTCGGCGAAGACGAAAATGGCAAGCGCACCGAGCCGTATGAAACCGTCGTCATCGACGTCGACGACGAACATAGCGGCACGGTTGTCGAGAAGATGCAGATCCGCAAGGCCGACCTGACCGACATGCGTCCGTCGGGCGGCGGCAAGACCCGCATCACCTTCAGCGGTCCGTCGCGCGGCCTGATCGGCTATCATGGCGAATTCCTGTCCGACACGCGCGGCACCGGGATCATGAACCGCCTGTTCGAGAAGTACGGCCCGCACAAAGGTCCGATCGAAGGCCGCAAGAACGGCGTCCTGATCTCGAACGGCAATGGCGAAGCCGTCGCTTATGCCCTCGGCCCGCTCGAAGAGCGCGGTATCCTGTTCGTCTCGCCCGGTGAGGCGCTGTACGAAGGGATGATCATTGGCGAGAATGCGAAGCCCGACGACCTCGAAGTCAACCCGATGAAGTCGAAGCAGCTCACCAACTTCCGCTCGACCGGCAAGGATGACGCGATCCGCCTCACCCCGCCGCGCCGCATGACGCTGGAACAGGCGATCGCCTATATCGACGATGATGAAATGGTCGAAGTGACCCCGAAGAATATCCGCATTCGTAAGGCGATCCTCGACCCGAACGAGCGCAAGAAAGCGTCGCGGAAGAAAGCGGCCTAAACAAAAGGCGCCAGGGTTTCGACCCTGGCGCCTTTTTAATGCGCGGTTCTGTCTGCCCGCGAAATTCAACTTTTCTTCACATGACTGCGATACGCCGATACTCATCAGCGATGGAGGGTGCGGCGATGACGATGCGTGCGGAAATCGAACGACTGACGACCGAGCATAGCCGGCTGCTGGCCCTGGCAACGACGCTTGGAGGCTATCTGAACGGCGCTTTTCCGACCGATCGCGCGGCGCTCGACGATTTTCACGGCGCACGCACCCGGTTGCGCAACCAGCTGATCGCCCATCTGAAGCGCGAGGATTGGGTTTTATACCCCTCGATGCTCGCCAGCGACGATCGGCAACTGGCCGCCACGGCGCAGAATTTCGCCGACGAAATGGGCCATATTTCCGAAGCGTTCAGCGCCTATAGCCGCCAATGGCTGCCCGATGCGATCGCCGCCGACTGGCCGGGCTATTGCGCCGCGACCAGGGGCATTTTGGGCGCGCTGGCCGAGCGGATCGAGCGCGAGGATGGCGAGCTTTATCCGCTGGCCTCGACCGTCGAGGCGATCGATTCCGCCGCGCTTGGCATGGTGCCGGCGCCCGTTTCCGCCGCCGCGCCGCCGCCGTGACCGCTACGCCCAAGCTGCCGGATATTTACGCGCGGCACCGGCTGGTGCCTGCCAAGGGCTTCGCCGACCTGTGCGTCGGCGACCTGTATCCGCTTCCGTCGCGGACGATCGGCGACGCGAATTTCGCGGCCTTTCAGGCGGTGAGCCTCGACAATCATCCGATCCATTACGACGCCGAATATTGCCGCACGCTCGGGCTTCCGGGGCCGCTGGCGCATGGCTTGCAGACCCTCTGCTTCACCGCCGCCGGTGCGGGTACCTTTCCGCACGAGATCGGCACCGCGCTGATCGGCATGATCGAGGTCCGTGCGCGTATCCTGAAAAGCGTCTTTCCCGGCGATACGCTTTACCCGCTCCTCGAAATCACCGGGCTCAGCCGCAGCGCACGACCGGCCTCGTCACGATGCGTGCGAGCGTGACCAACCAGCATGGCGATACGGTGCTCGACGGCGAGCATGTCTATCTGTTGCGACTGGAAGCGGCGTAAGGCCTAGCGCCGCCGCGCCTGAACCAGCCCGATCAGACCCGACACGTCCATGAGCCACGCGCGTTGCTGTGGCCTGTAGGTCGCGTGCAGTCCGGCCGGAATGACCAGTTGCAGATGTTTTGCCTGCATTTCGGCGGTCTGCTTTTCGGAAATGCCGGGCTCCAGCGTCAGCAGATGCTTGGTCCCGATGCGTTCGGCTTCCGACAGAACCTGCCGCCAGCGTTCTTTCAAAGTCGATTTGGCCCCGAGCATCGTAAGCCCCGAAGCGGGAAAATCGGGGTCGCGATAGGCGGCGGCGCCGGGAAACAGGAAGTCGGGCTTGTTTCCGTTCTCGGTCACCGCGCCGCGATCATATGCGATCCCGAACGCGATCAGCAGCGCCTCGATATGGCTTTCGAGCGCCAGCCCCGCGCGCGATTTGCGCCGGTTCTGGACGCCCAGCGAAAAACCGATGAAGCCGTCGACATCCTGTTCGCCATCGGGCGTCTGAAAACCGGCGCGAAGACGTTCGGCCACAATCTTTCGCTCCAGCCGCCGGAACAGCTGATCCTCGCGTTCCATCCACGCCATCAAGGCGGCATCGGGCGCGTCCCGCACGTCGACGAGGCCCAGCGAGTGGCGGGCAAGTTCGGAAAGGATTCTGGTCTTGGGCATCGTCAGGCCGAACGGCTCGATCAGATCATCGATCGTCGCCCTGTCGGGATCGCCGGGGTCGATGTCGAGCGTTTCCAGAATGAAGCGCGCGGCAAGGTCCAGTTCGGCATCGGCAGCGCCGCCGACGGGCTGAAAGCTGAACCGGAACCCGGACTGGATGTCGATCCCGAACAGCCAGAGCAGCTGGTTGTACATCGTGCTGTCGCCGGGCGTGGCGATGACCAGGCAATCCCCGCCCTCGCGTCGGGCAAGGAAAAGGGCGTCGCCTTCTTCCATTTTGGCCGTGACGTCATTGCCCGGGTAATAGAGCCGATACTCCGACCGCGTCGGATGCTTTCGGCGGGCATCATACCAGCTTATGAAGCCTTCGGCTTCGACCGCTTGCGCTATAAAAATATTTGCGGCTTGTTCCTCAACTCGGAGCGAATTAGGCTCGCCTCAATAGTATGGGCAAAGCGATTTTCATCACCAAGGTTTCACCGACCTATAAAGACAGCCCGGAGGTGCGTTATCACTTCCCCCGGACATATCTCGCTCAAGCCGAGCAAGCTGTCGGTGATTGGATTGTGTATTATGAGCCGCGTCGATCGACGGGTGATGAGTCTAGCCGTGGCGGACGACAGGCGTATTTTGCAACAGCCCGTGTTGACCGCATTATTCCTGATCCCGAACTGGCCGACCATTTTTACGCCGAAGTCTCAGGGTATCTGCCATTTGCCCGTCCGGTTCCCTTTCGTGAAAACGGTCAATACTATGAAGCGGCACTGCGCAAAGAGGATGGATCGACCAACAAGGGGGCATTCGGCCGAGCTGTCCGAGTACTTCCGGATTCCGAGTATGACCTGATCTGGCGATCTGCCTTTGGTCATGTGATTGGGCTTGAACCACGTGTTCGCTCCGCACCTGACATCGAAGAGGAGCCGATGCTGATAGGAGCAGATGCTAACTCTCTGCCGGCCTTTGATGATGAGCCGATGGAAGTCGAGCGCCGGATCGTGGAGCAGCTAGTCTCCCGTCCGTTTCGGGATCGAGCGTTTTCTGCGGCTGTCAAATCCGCATATGCCGATACCTGCGCCGCGACGGGGATTAAGATTATTATCGATGGTGGTCGTTCCGAGGTGCAGGCCGCGCACATACGCCCTGTCACTGACAATGGTTCAGATAGTGTACGGAACGGCATTGCTTTGTCGGGCACGGTCCATTGGATGTTCGACAAAGGGCTTTTGGCCATCGATGATAACTATGGACTCCTGATCGCGAAGGGGCGGGTTCCAGAATCCGCTTTGCGTCTGTTCCCTGCTGATCGGAAAATACTGCTTCCGAAACGGACTGATCTTTGGCCGCACCCTCAGTTTTTAGACTATCATCGGCGAACCTGTTTTAAAGGCTGAACTGGCCGAGAATTGGGGCGGTCGATGGCTTGGACGGTGTTCGAGTATCTCTATCGAGATGCTGACAACTACAAATCATTTGGAAGCGTTGCTCTCGAAGGTTCAGCAGGCGCGGAGCGTTGGGTTCCGGCGCTTAGGAAGCTGGAAGAGGGCACGTATTTTATTGCTGAGCAGATCGGACTGCCGCCACTCTACGATAAACTGTATCGGTGGAGTGCAGGCGTTCCAACCGATGCCGACCATTGCTGGCACGAGTATGTTTCGCATGCGGTCGTGGGCGAAAGTGATCTTCCGCGCAGCATTTTGAAATTGGGAACCGCCGAGGCATTTATGCAACGTCTTTTGGCGGTGGAAACGTGGAACATTGGGCTTTCGCCAAATGTCGCGTGATGACCTGCAGCTAGGCGGGTGCTGTATTTGAAACAAAGCATGAACAAAGTGCTTTCCTACAAAATTCCCGTCTGACATATCCTGCCCGGTTTGGGCTCTCGACTTCGCTCGAGACTGGCAGGAAGGCAGGATATGCAGAACCGGATACCCGTGGCGCCGGAGGGGCGGGCGCCGCTTCCCGAATTCGAGCCGGTGCCGCGCAAGTTCCGGCACGACGGGTGGACGCCCGAGCGGCAGCGGGCGTTTATCGCTGCGCTCGCCGATACGGGGTCGGTCAGCCGCGCCGCCGCGATGGTCAATATGGCGCAGACGAACTGCTATACGCTGCGGCGCGCGCCCGGCGCGGAGAGCTTCCGGCGGGCGTGGGAGGCGGCGCTCGATTTCGGGCTGGCGCGGTTGAAGGATGTGGCGTTCGAACGCGCGATCGACGGCTATCTGGAGCCGGTGTTCGTCGCGGGCAAGCTGATGGGGTTCCGGCGGCGGCACAATGATGCGCTGCTGATGTTCTGCCTGCGCCACTACGGGCAGGATGCGAGCGGCAAACGCACGACGATCAACTATTTCTCGACCCGCGCGGGGGCGGTGAGCGGCGGCGGAGAGGGTGGCGCGGCGGCGGCGGCCGAGGCATCGACGACGACGGTGCGGACGGTGATCCATGGCGATGGCGGCATGGGCGACGGCGGAACGGGCGGCGCGGGTCCGGGCGCGCGGCAGGACGGCGCGGCGGGGGTGCTGGAGGGGTTCAACGGGGTGGCGCTCGACGCACAAGCGACGGCAGAGATCGACGCGGCTCTGCTGGCGCTCGCGGCGCGGCAGCGCGAGATCGACGCGGCGGTCGAGGCGGGCGGGGGTGCGGGCATCGCGGCGCAGGTCGACGACGTCGCGGCGCCGCTGGTGCGGCTAGGCGAGACGGATTCGCCCTATCTTGGGCCGCTGCAACTCGGCGAGGGGCCGGCCGATGACGTGCCGGGGCTTCGGATCGCGGGCGAGGCGGGCTGGTTGCAGGCGGGGGCCGAGATTCCCGAAGTCTGGCGCGAATGGATCGAGGCGGCCGAGGCGCGCGGCGAGGCGGTGCCGGCGGTGCCGGCGGGCGTTATGGCGTCCCGTGGCGGGGCGCCCGATGCCATAGCGGAAGTGAAGAAGCGGCCGCCGCGCCGGCGCGCCGCGAAGGACGACCAGGGGGCCGGAGCGTAAAGCCCCGGCCCCTGACCGGATCAGAAGCGTGCGTTGACGCTGACCCAATAGCTGCGCGCCTTGTCCTTGTTGTTGTAATGATCGATGTAGGTCGGGGTGTAGGCGCCGTTCACCGGATCGCCGAAGTCGACGTCATAGGCGCGGAAATCCTGATCGAGCAGATTGTTGACCCGGCCGCTGAGCGTCAGATGGTCGTTGAGGCGATATTGCGCGCCGAAGTTCACCACGGTGTAGCTCTTGTAATAGAGATGGTCGCCGCCGGTCGCGACGCCGCGATAGCGCCGCGAGCGATGCTCGGCCGAAAGCTGCGCCGTCAGGCCGTCGAGCGGTTCCCAGTCGATGGTCGCATTGGCCATATGCTTTGCCGACTGGGTAAGCGGCTGGCCCTTCGACGTGCCGGTCAACTGCTTGCTGTCGGTGTAGGTATAGTTGGCGCGGATCGAGAGGCCGTCGAAAAATTCGTAGCGGCCGGCGACTTCGGCGCCCTTGATCCGCGCCTTGTCGATGTTGAACGGGATGCTGATCGAGCTGCCGAGCCCGAGGACCGTCCAGTAATCGCCAAGATTGGCGCAGGGCCGCACGAAGTTGGTGACGGCGCACGGCCGGACGAGCGTCGTGTCGATCTTGTCCTTGAACTTGTTGTGGAACAGGGTGACGTTGATGCCGCTGGCGGCGGTCGGGTTCCAGTAGAGCGCGACCTCGCTGTTGACGCTGGTCTCGGGCTTCAGGTCGGGGTTGCCGATGAAGGGGCTGGTGCCCTGCCCGCCGAAGCCGCGAATGCCGTCGTAAAGATCGGTGGTCTTGGGGGTCTTGTATCCCGTGCTGACGCCGCCCTTGACCGTCAGGGTCGGGGTGATGCTGTAATTGGCGTAAAGGCGCGGGCTGAAGTGGCCGCCGAACAGGTTGTGATCGTCGTAACGGACGCCGCCGGTGATCGAAAAGCCCTCGAACGGCGTCCAGTTGTCCTCGGCGAACAGCGACCAGATCTTGTGGTCCTGCACCGCCTTGATGCCGCCGACCGCGGCTTCGAGCCCGAACACGCCGTCGTCGAGCGTGCCATCGATATACTGGCCGCCGATCACGAAATTGTGGCGGCCGGCGAGATCTTCGACCGGAATGTCGATGCGGCCGTCGAGCGTATATTGCGCGCTTTCGAGTTTGCGGAGCGGGCGCGGCAGGAAAGTCTGTGCGGCGAGCGCGCGGCGTGCGGCGGCCGGCATGCCGGCATAGGCGCCCGTTCCGCTGAACATCTGTTGCAGGAGCTGTCGTTCGGCGACCGAGAAGGGCATGGTGCGGCCCTTGTTGTTCGTCTCGATATAGGCAAACGACAGGAAGCTGCGCGCAAAGCCCCAGTCGCCGTGGTGGGTCGCGGCCCAGCTCAGCCGGTCGAAGACCTGATTTTCGGTATAGCCGACGCGCGGCTGCACCACGCCGCCGCTCGCGCGCCAGATGCTTTCGATGCCGTCGAGCGTGCCGAGCGGATAGGTGATCACGCCGGTGGCGGGATCGACGATCGGGGTGTTGTCATAAACCTGCTTCGAATAATCGATGTCGAAGGTGAAGCTGTGGTCGGGCGAGGGCGTGAAAATGATCGAGCCGCCATAGCTGCGGTTGGTATTCTGCACGGTCTTGCCGCCGCCGCCAAAGCCGAGGCCGCGGACGTGCGAGACGCCGGCGGGATCGACGACCGGCGCGAAATCGGGTTCCGACGGGTAGCGCTTGTAATAGGACCCACGCAGTTTGACGCCGATGAGTCCCGGCACCACGGGGCCGCTGACGGCGGCGTCGAAGGTCATGTCGTCGCCGAAGTCGGAATCTTCCTGGATGCTGCGGCCGAAGGTTGCCGACCCGGTCCAGCGATCGAGTATCTTTTTGGTGATGATGTTGATCACGCCGCCCAGCGCGTCGGCGCCATAGAGGGTCGAGGCGGGGCCGCGAATGACCTCGATACGCTCGATCGTGTCGAGCGGCGGAATGTGGTTGAACTGGTTGCCGCCGAAGCTGTTCGGATAGATGTCGCCATGGTTGTTCTGGCGCCGGCCGTCGATCATGATGAGCGTATAGTCGGACCCCATGCCGCGGATGCTGATCGTCCGCTGTCCCGTCTTGTCGGAGGTCTCGCCGACGTCGACACCCTCGATGTCGCGAACCGCGTCGATCAGCGTGATATAGGGGCGCTGGCGCAACTCCTCGGCGGTGACCACGGTGATGCTGGCGGGCGCGTCGGTAATCTTCTGCTCATAGCCCGCGGCGGTGACCACGATGTCGCTGCCGGGTGCAGCGGCTTCGTCGGCCGATGCGGGCGCGGCGAGCGCGGTGGCGATCGCGAGGGCGCAGACGGCGTATCCGAAGCGCGCCGGGCGGGCGAATGAGGGGACCATTGAATTTCTCCGATATTGAGAATAATTAGCAGCTCAGTTTCGGAAGCGCGCCTGCTGGCTATGGCGGGCCGGGTCAACGGCGAATGCGGCGTGCGCCGCGAGGAGCAATGCTTTGTTACAAACGGCGGTTATCGATCGGACGATGTCGGGGGAGGTGCTGCGCGCGCCGGCGATCCCGCATCATATCGTCGTGGTCGACGACGATGCCGGGGTGCGGACCTTGCTCGCGCGCATCCTGCGCGAATGCGGTTATGACGTGACGGGGGCGGCCGACGGCGCCGAACTCGCCGCCACGCTGGGCGAGCGAAAGATCGACCTGATCCTGCTCGACATCATGCTGCCTGGCGAGAACGGGCTCGACCTGTGCCGGACGATCCGGGCGCGCAGCCGCGTGCCGATCATCATGATCAGCGCGCGCGGGCAGGAAAGCGACCGGGTCGCGGGGCTCGATCTGGGGGCGGACGACTATATCGCCAAGCCGTTCGGGCGGTCCGAAGTGCTGGCGCGGGTGCGCGCGGTGCTGCGGCGGGCGCATGACGTCCATGTCCCGCTCGACATTCCGGCGCCCGAACGTTTCGATTTCGCGGGCTGGAATTATCATGCGCGGCGTCGCGAACTGATCGCGCCGTCGGGAGCCGAGGTCGATCTGACCGCCGCCGAGCATGAATTGCTGCTCGCCTTGCTGCGCTATCCACAGCGGATGATCGGGCGCGACCGCCTGCTCGAACTGGCGCGCAGCCGCGTCGGGTCGGCGACCGACCGCAGCGTCGACGTGCTGATCAGCCGCCTGCGCCGCAAGCTGGGCGACGGCCGCAAGTCGCGCCCGCTGATCCGCACCGTGCGCGGGGTCGGCTATATGTTCGCTGCCGATGTGACCGTCGCCTGAGCATGAAAATGCTTCGGCTGGGTATGGTCGGGCGGATCGCGCTGGTGCTGGTCTGCGCCGTTGCGCTGGAATTTCTGGGCAATGTCGCGCTGCACCGCTGGCAGGAGCGCGAGCTGGTCCCGGCCGGGCAGGTCGAGCGGATCGCCGCGCGGCTGGTCGAGGGGGAGCGCGTGGCGCTCGCGAACCCGCCCAGGGACCGCGAACGGCTGATGCACGATCTGGCGGGTGACGGCGTCGCGCTCAACTGGGTGCCGCGGACGGTGATTACCGATTTCAGCCGGGCGTTCGACCAGCTCGCGGCGATGCGCGCGCGACTGGTCGATGCGAAACCGGCGCTGGCGACGCGCGAATTGCGGCTGACGCTGATGCCGTCGGCGGAGGCGGGTGCGCGCGATCTTGTCGGCGCGCTGCGGCTGGCCGACGGGTCGTATATCAGCTTTCGTGTCAGCCCCTATCTGGGCGCGCCGCCGCGTCCGGCGATGGTTGCGCTTCTCCATATGCTGTTGATGGCAGGGGTGCTCGGCGTCGCCTTGTGGATGATCCACCGGCTGGTGCGCCCGCTGCGCACGCTCGCCGCGGCGGCCGACGCCACGGGGATGCGCGTGGTCGGGGCATTCAAGGCCGAAGGTCCGCCCGAAGTGCAACGCGTCGCCACCGCCTTTGCCGCGATGCAGGCGCGGCTATTCCAGGCGCTGGAGGATCAGACGCAGGCGCTGGTCGCAGTCTCGCATGATTTGCGCACGCCGATCCAGCGCCTGCGCCTGCGTGCCTCGATGATCGCGGACCGCGAAACGCAGGATGCGATCGCCGCCGACCTGAGCGAGATGGAGCATTTCATCGAGGCGACGCTCGACTATGTGCGCAGCGGCGAGGATGAACAGGCGCGGTTGATCGACATCGCCGCGCTCGTCGCGACCCTCGCCGACAGCGCCGCCGATATGGGCGACGACATCGTCTGCCATGGTCCCGACGCGTGTCTCGTTACCGCGCGGCCGCTGGCGATCAAGCGGATCCTTGGCAATCTGATCGACAATGCGCGCCGCCATGCCGGACATATCGAACTGACGCTCGGCGACGCTGGGGCGGATCATATTGTCGTGACGGTCGAGGATGACGGGCCCGGTATTGCCCCCGGCCGGCGGATCGAGGCCCTGTTGCCGTTCCGCCGCCTTGATAGCGCGCGGGGAAGCTGCGCAGGTGGCGCGGGATTGGGGCTGGCGACAGCGCACAAGACAGCCCGTGCGATGGGCGGCGATCTGGTGCTGGCGGATAGCCGTCTGGGCGGCCTCGCGGTCCGGCTGATCCTGCCGCGCACGATTGCTGCCAATCCGGCGACGACCGCGATTTTACCCTCTTTTCATCATCCGCCACTAACCTAATATCCGGGGGCCACTCGAAGCGGGGGACCTCTATGTCTATCGGACATGAAATGCGTCGGCTGCGTGCCGAACATGATGCACTGGCCACCTTGTCCCGCATATTGATGGACCTGATCGATCAGCCGCTCCCGCCGCGACCGACCGAGCTTTGTTCGGTACGCGGGATGCTGCGCGATACGCTGGTGCGCCACCTGAAATGCGAGGATTGGGTGCTCTATCCGCGGCTGAAGGCGAGCGGCGACGCGGCGCTGATCCGGATGGCATGCGAATTCGTCGCGGAAGTGGGTGATATTGCCGGGGATTTCGAGGTTTATGACGGCAAATGGACCGAGGATATGGTCGCTGCCGATTGGCCAGGCTTTTGCCGCGAGACCCGCCTCGTGCTCGACCTGCTTGCGATACGGATCGAGCGCGAGAATGAGGATCTTTATCCCGCGGTCGAGCGCCTCGGGGTCGCCGAAGCCGCGCTGGTCGCCGCGAACGGTCAGGGCCGGAGCGACAATTTCCAGCTGAGCGCCACCCGCCAGCCCTGATCGAAACCCGGCACCGGCTGTTTCCACGCGTCGGCGACCTCGACCCCGATATTGGCATATTCGGCATAGGCGAGGCGTACGCCGCCACCCCAGCTGCCGAGCTGAAAGCCGGTTTGCGGCGCCCCCGGACGCGCGAGCAGCGTCACATCGGCATAGTCGGCGAAGCCATAGATTTCGCTTTTTGCGAGCTTGCCGTTGCGCAAGGGGCGCAGTGCGAGTTCGGTGAAGCCTGCGACGCCGCGGTCGCCGTTGACGAGCCCGTCGTCGAAGGCGCGACCGAAGGTGGCGCCGCCGACGCTGAAACGCTGCGCTGCCGGAACGCGATCGCGCGTCCATCGCCCGGTCGCGGCGACGCGGATGACCGCGACCTTGCCGACGGCCTGGTTCGCCTCGAGCCCTCCATCGGCATAGAGAAAATCTTCCTCGCCGACGTCGGGATCGACCCGCGCCCCCGCGAAACCGAGGCCCTGGGACGCGCTGATGCGCGCGCCCAGCACGGTGCGGTCCTCGCTGAACCGGAAGGCGAGGCTGCTGCTGGCGGTCCAGGTTTTTTCGGCGGCGATCGTCGATCCGAACAGCGCGTTGCGCGAATCGAGATAATCGAGCCGCGCCGCGAAGGTCAGGTTGCGACGCGTCGCGCGGATGACCGGATGGGTGATGCCGACGCCTCCGCTCCATGCCTCGCCGTTGACGGCGAGCCCCGCCGGGCGGGTCCGCAGTGCCGCGCCGGAAATTTCCGCACGGGTCCCGCCGATCCCTATCGGGGTCGAATGACTGGCTGCGAGATAGAGCAGGGATTTGAAGTTGAGCGCCGCGGCGCCGGTCAGCCGCGTTTCGTCGCCGCTGCGCAGCAAGCTGGAACCGCGGGCGTTCGCCTCGACAATTCCGTCATTGACGAAACGGCTGGTTCGGGTGGTGAAACCCAGGCCCACGGTCGGCTTTTTGGCGTCGACCGCGAGGTCGAGCGCGACCGCGCCGGGTTCGCCGGAGAGGGCGAGGGTCGGGGTGACGGTGACCCCGGGAATATCGCCGATATTGCCGAGCACGCGTTCGAAGCGTGCGCGCGGCAGCGGGCGCTGCCCGGGTAATGTTCCGGCCATTTTTGCGATCAGCGCCGCCGGGCCGCTGTCGCGTTCGCCGCTCAGCGTGACCGCGCCGACATGACCTTCGGCCGAGGCGACGGTGACGACACCCTCCGACAAATCCTGTTCGGGGATGACGAGGGTGAAGAGCGCGACGCTCGACCGGCTGTAGGCGCGCGTCATTACGCCGGCGAGGCGGGCCAGATTGTCCGATGATGCGGGCTTGCCGACAAAGCGCTGCGCGGCGCGCGCGACATTGGCGGGAACGCCGGCGCCGACGAAGCGAATCTCGCGGATGATGATATCGCTGCGCGCGCCGAGTTCGACCTTGCCGAGCGAGAGATTCGCGGTTTCGGGATCGGGCAGCGGATCGCGGCGGTTGTCGGAAGGTGAAAGCGGCGGCCGTCCGTCGAGCGGGGTGGCGGCCGGCTGCGCTGCCGAGGCCGCGGCGGGAAGGAGCAAGGCTCCTGTCGCCGCCGCGGTCCAGGCGCTGCGCAGACTGCGCAGCGAGCGGCTCAGTTGCCGCCCTTTGGCTTCAGGCCGCCGAGCAGGCCGCCGACGGTGCCGGTAACGCCTGCAACGGTGCCGGTGAGGGCATTGCCGTCAGTTCCGCCGCCGCCCAGCACGCCGCCGACAGTGCCGGTAACGCCTGTGACGAGGCCCGTGACGGCATTGCCGCCCGTTCCGCCGGTGCCGCCGCCTCCGAGGACACCCCCGACGAGGCCGGTCACGGCGTTACCGCCGGTTCCGCCGCCGGTGGCGCCGCCCGCGACCTGAGCGAGCGTTCCCGTCACCGCAGTAACGGTCGATCCGACCAGCGCGACCGGATTGCCCGTCGCGCCGCCGGCAGGCGTCGCGATTGCGCCGAGCAGATTTCCGCCACTTCCGGGTTGCACGGTTACCAGCTGGCCGCCGGAACCGACGCCGACGGTGAGTAGCGATCCGCCGGTCTGTGTGGGCGACAGCAGGCTCGCGCCGATCAACGGCGACGCGCCGGGCGACCCAATCGCGGTTGCCTTGCCGATCGTTGCGGTGATCAGCTGGCCGGGTGCAGCGGCAAGGCCATCGACCAGATATTGCTGGCCATTGCCGGTCTGGACAAGCGCGACACCGGTGCTTTTGACAACGCCGACGACGGTGCCGACAAGGTTGGTGCTGCCGGGCAATTTGCTGTCGATGGCGTTGGCCAGCAACAGGCCCTTGTCGGCGACGACATTGACGAGGCCGCCCGTCTTGACGAGCACCCCGCCGATCACCGGATTGACGCTAGCCCGGTCGCCGGTGTTGGCGAGCAGTCCGGTGCCGGCGACACCGCCGGGGCCGACTAGCCCGCCGACGGCGAGCGCGCCAGCATTGCCGAGGGCCAGGCTACCCCCGGTCGCGCCGGTTGCACCAGTGGCGCCGGTCGCACCGGTGGCGCCGGCAGGGCCCGCTGGACCGGTCGGGCCAGCCGCGCCCTGCGGGCCGGCAGCGCCAGTGGCTCCGCCAGTGCCGACGCTGCCGACGCGATAGCTGCCTGACGATTCGCAGGCGGCGAGCGCGAGGCATGCCGGGATGAGGATGAGGTGGGCAGGACGAAACTCGAGACGTGACGAACGCATGAGGCATCTCCTTCGCAGGGAATTGGTCCCTGAGTCGCAGAATAGCGGAAACGAATGAAAGTTCCCGCTAATTAGGTGGTTAACAGTCGGAGTCCGCGCAATTTAACCATCAAATCATTATTATCTCTAGTATTTTTGCTAAGTAAAAATTTCGATATTTGATATATTTTGTCTCTGAAGTGCTTCTTATTGGACTTGGAGGCTCCTCTGCTGATCCATTTTGGCACAGTGAAAATACTGCCAAATTGGTTCTATTTGGTACACTTGCGGGGCTTTGGCATCTTCCGGTGCGGCGCAGCGGTTGGGCGCGACCGCGTGACGCTTGATTTCGGGGGGGCGCTCGCCTAGCCGCGCGGCAGCCATTGGAGATTTTTTGAGATGACCGACACCCCTCCCGACCATCTGTCGACCAACCCGCGTTCGCCCCATTTCAACATGGATGTGCTGCAGCGTGGCATCGGCATCCGTTTCAAGGGTCAGGAACGCACCGACGTCGAGGAATATTCGATCTCGGAAGGCTGGATCCGCGTCGCTGCGGGCAAGTCGAAAGACCGCTTTGGCCAGCCGATGACGATCAAGCTGTCGGGCCCGGTCGAAGCCTGGTTCGAAGATGCCGCCGCCGAGGGCGAAGGCAGCGAAGGCACCGGCGAGGTCTGACCTTCTTCCTGCCCCTCCTGCATGCGGGAGGGGTGGGCCACATTCCTGTCATTCTGCCGCGTTGAAGTCGATTTCGCGTCGCTTGCCGTGGCCATGCCGGGCAGGGGGCGCCGTCTCGTTCTTGCCGGTGATCGGGTGGCGGGGATGGTCCCGGCCTGTCTTTGTCGCGCCCTGTTTCCCGGGCGGCGCCTTGCTCCACAAGAGGCAACGGCACGCCGCAAGCGGCGCGCAGCTTCTGCAATGACGGGGTCTCGGGTTCGGCTTAGCCGCCGAGCGATGCGACGACGATTTCGAGGCCGTTGCCGGGCTTCCAGTTGTTCTTCGCCCAATTAGGCTCTTCGAACGCGCGGCGCTGGGGGGCTGTTTCGCGCTGGCCGCCGTCAGCGTAGATGAAGCCCTGCACCGGGTTGGCGCGCAGGCCAAGGTCGCCGATCGGCGCGTACCATACGCGGACCATGCTCCAGTCGCCATTGTCGCTGACATCGACGACGCGGACATTGCGTTCGATCTGGCCGCGGCGGCCGTTGATCGGCGACCAGTTGGCATGGTCGATCAGGATTTCGCGGTCGCTGACGATTTTCTTGACCACGGCGACATGGCCGTACGGCATGCCGCGCGTGCCGGCAAAGGCCATGACGGCGCCCTGGCGGGGCTCTTCGCCGCGTTCGTAGGTACCCGCGGCCTGCGGCCACCAGGTCTTTGCATTGCCCTGAATTTCGACACCCGATTCGGCGCGGGCAAAGGGAACGCACTGCAGATAGTCGCGGGCGATGGCAGGGGCGCTGGTCAACATGCCGGCGAGCATCATCACGGACGCGACAGCGGCACCCAGAAAACGACGATTGGACATGGATTGCGACCCCTTTGGCTTGTCTTCAAGCGTTGGAGCGTCTTTGCCACGGTGGTTCCATTCCACCACCCGTCTAGCGGTGAGTTGCATCCATCCTGCGGTGGACGGCGGAAGCTTTTGTTAATCTTTTCAGTTCGTCGCGCCCGTCGCTCAGTCCGCCGCTCGACTTGTCGCCTCAGGCTGCGGCAATCGCCAGCGAGGCGGGCCGGTTGAATAGCGTCAGCACATCGGCGGCGGGCATCGGGCGGCCATAATAATAGCCCTGGATATTGCTGCACCCCATCGCGCGGATCGTGTCGACCTCAAGTTCGGTTTCGGCACCCTCCGCCGTGGTCGACATGCCGAGGCTGTCGGCCAGCGCGACGACGGCGCGGATGATCGCGATCGATTCGATGCTGCCCTTTGCCGCGCCGACGACGAAGCTGCGATCGACCTTGATTGTCGAAAATTGCGTTTTCCGAAGATAGCCGAGCGACGAATAGCCGGTGCCGAAATCGTCGAGGCTGAGGCGGATGCCGAGCCCGATCAGCTGGTCAAGCAATTGCGCTGCGCCGCCGCCGTCGCGAAGGAAGACGCTTTCGGTGACTTCAATCTCCAGCCTTTGAGGGGGAAGTCCGCTTTGCGCCAGCGCCGACACGACGACCGAGGCGAAATTGGGATCGGTGAGCTGGTCGGCCGACACGTTGATCGCGACCTTGAGGTTCGACGGCCAGCGCATCGCTTCGTGACAGGCGGTGCGCAGCACCCATTCGCCGATCGGCGAGATCAGGCGCGCATCCTCGGCCAGCGGGATGAAGCGGCCCGGCGACACATTACCGAGCTTCTGGTTGCGCCAGCGGATCAGCGCCTCGAAGCCGTTGAGCGTCCCGTCGGCGGCGGTGACGACCGGCTGATAATGAAGTTCGAATTCGCCGCGTTCGAGCGCGCCGCGCAATTCCTGTTCCATCACCCGCCGTTCCTCGGCCTGGGCGTGCAGCGACGCGACATAGCCGGCGGCGACATTGCCGCCGCGATCCTTGGATTTGTAGAGCGCGAGGTCGGCATTGCGGGTCAGTGTTTCGACCGTCGCGCCGTCCTGCGGACCGATCGCATATCCGATGCTGGCGCCGACGAACAATTGGTGATTGTCGACGACATAGGGCCGGCTGATCGTGGCGATGATCCGTTTGGCGAGATCCTCGGCGGCAGTGGCCGACGGAACATTGTGGAGGATGACTGCGAATTCGTCGCCGCCGAGCCGGCCGCAGGTCATGCCGCGGTCCAGTATGCCCTTGAGCCGCGCCGCGACCTGCGCGAGCAATTTGTCGCCGACGGGGTGCCCCAGTGTATCATTGACCGCCTTGAACCGGTCGAGATCGATCATCAGCATCGCGCAGCGCGATTTGGCCTCGAGCGCATGGGTCAGCGCGCGGGCGAGATCCTCGTTCAGGCTGAGGCGATTGGGCAGGCCGGTGAGATTGTCGAAGCGCGCCATGCGGGCGATTTGTTCGGCGGTCGCATGTTGTTCGGTGACGTCCGAGCCGACGCCGCGAAAGCCGAGGAACTTGCCGTCTTCGTCGAGGCGCGGCGAGGCCGACAATTCCCACCAGCGGGGCTTGCCGCCGATCGTCACCGGGACGGTCAGGTTGGAGAAGCTTTCGCGGCGCTTCATCCGCTCGGCCATCGCGTGCAGCGCCTTGGGGAAATTGCCGCTTTCCCATGCGTCCCCCGACAATGCCTGAAGCAGCGGGGTGCCCTCCAGCGCTTCGGCGCTCGCGCCCAGCGCAAAAGCGAGGCGCGGTGACACATGGACGAGGCGGCGGGCGTTGTCGGTCTGCCACAGCCAGTCGGCCGAGGTTTCTTCGAACTCGCGGAGCAGCAGGCTGACCGTTTCGGTCTTTTCGTGCAGCGTTTCCTCGGCGCGGCGGAACCGGATATGGGTCTGGGCAAAGCGGACGCAAAAGGCGCAGAGCAGCAGTCCGGCGATCAGCGCGATCCCCGCCAGCTGCGGTGCGCCTGCGCGCACCAGTGCGATGGCGGCCGACAGGCTGACCGGCGCGATGAACAGGCTGCAGGTCAGCGGGATGCTGTGCGCCACCATGGCGAGCATCAGCATCACGAGCAGCGCGATCGTCCACATCGACAGGACATGGTCGAGCGGCGGCGCGAGCCCGGGCAGCCAGAAGGTCACGCTCCACAGGGCCGCGCCATAAAGCGCGTGGCGATTGCACTGCCGAAGTTCGGCGACGCCCGCCAGCTTGGGATCGCCGAACGGCAGCGTACGGAAGCGGATATGCGACCAAAGCGCGAAGAGCATCGCCATCGCGGCCCAGCCGCCGGCGATGGTCAGGGGCAGGCGAACCGCCATCGTGCAGCCGGCGACCAGCGCCAGCGCGATGCCCATAGACACGCGCAACTTTCCCTTGTCGCGAAGCGGCGCGAGTTGAAGCTGGCGGAGTTTGCCGAGATCCTCGCCGCGTGGGCCCAGCCCCAGCAGGGTCCGCGCGGGAATCTCGTCGGCAGCCAATTGGTCAGTCAGGCTTTTCACCACGCCAGCTTAGCGGGGGTGGGTTACCTGAAAGTAACCACGGCATGGGCCCGGTGCAGTTTCTTTGTCCCTCAACGGGACAAAATCCGCCCTTTCAGGCTGCGATGGCGAAGGGCTGGATTTCCCCGGCGAGATATTGCGCGCGCGCTTTCGACCGGCTGAGCTTGCCGGAACTGGTACGCGGCAGGGTGCGCGGCGGAATCAGTTCGATCAGGCAGTTCATGCCCGTGATCGCGCGGACGCGATCGCGAATCGTCTCGCGCAGCGCGGCGCGTTCGGCATCGTCGCTGGTCCGGCACTGGACGAGCACCGCGGGGGTTTCCTCACCCCCCGGCGCGGTGATCGCAAAGGCCGCGATGTCGCCCGACTTGAAGCCGGGCAATTGTTCGACCGCCCATTCGATATCCTGCGGCCAGTGATTCTTGCCGTTGATGATGATCATGTCTTTGGCGCGGCCGACGATATAGATGTAACCATCCGACAAATACCCCATATCGCCGGTATCCAGCCAGCCGTCGATCAGGCAGGCGGCGGTCGATTCGGGGTCACGAAAATAGCCGGTCATCAGCGACGGGCCGGTGCACCACACTTTGCCGACGGTCTGGTCGGGCAGCGCATTGCCGGCTTCGTCGCGCACTTCGATCACCATGTCGCGCGCGGCGCGGCCGCAATTGACGATGGCGCGATAGCGGGTGGGGCGATCGGCGTCGTTGGCGGCGCCCGACAGCTCGGTTTCCTCGACCAGTTCGACGACAATGCCTTCGCCCGGGGGCATGATGCTGACCGCGAGGGTCGCTTCGGCAAGGCCATAGCTCGGCAGGAAGGCGCTGGCACAGAAGCCGGCGTCGGCGAAGGCGTCGACGAAGCTTTGCATCACGTCGGGGCGGATCATGTCGGCGCCATTGCCGGCGACGCGCCAGCGCGACAGGTCGAAACGGTCGGCGACATGCGTCTGGCTCGACACGCGGCGCGCGCAAATATCATAGCCGAAGGTCGGCGAATAGCTGAGCGTCGTGCCCTGATTGCGGCTGATGAGGTCGAGCCAGGCGAGCGGGCGACGGGCGAAATCCTCGGTCTTCAGATAATCGACCGACACCTGGTTGGCGACCGGCGAGAGCAGGCAGCCGACGAGGCCCATGTCGTGATACCATGGCAGCCATGAAATGCAGCGGTCGCTGTCGCGCACTTCCATCCCATGGCTGTGCGCGGCGAGATTGTTGAGCAGTGCGGCGTGGGTGACGGCGACACCGTGCGGGAAGCGGGTCGAGCCGCTGCTGTACTGAAGATAGCAGGTCTCATTCGACTGCTGCGCGGGAAGCTCTGCGACCGGCGCGGGACGGGCGGAAAATTCGCTCCAGTCCATTGGAGCGACGCCTTCCTTCTCTGCCGCCTCGACTGCCATCGCGGCGATTTCGGGCGGGAAGAAGAGCATCGTGGGATCGCAGCTGGACAGCTGGACGACCAATTGCCCGACATAGGAGTCGCGCCCGCCAAAGCTGGTCGGCAGCGGCAGCGGCACCGGCCACGCGCCGGCATAGATGGTGCCGAAAAAGAGCGCGGCGAATTCGGCGCCGGTTTCGGCGATCAGCGCGATGCGGTCGCCGGGCTTCACCCCGGCGGCGATCAGGCGCCATGCGGCTTCGAGCGCATCGGCCTTGAGTTCGCTGTACGGATAGGGGCGTACCAGTTTCCCGCGCGGGTCGTGGAAATTGAGCCCGCGCGTACCATTGGCGGCGTAGTCGAGTGCTTCGCCCACGGTGGCGAAATCGGAAAAGCGGCGCGGCTGTGCGCAAAGGGTCGGCGTCGGGGCAAGCTCCTCGGCCATGGTGATGTTATCGGTCATATTGGGTGCTCGGTCCCGGAAAGCGGGGCGCACAGCAACAAGCATGTCATCTTTCTGCGTCATGTTTGTTTGCGCGATCCCCGGTTGTTGGAACAAAATCGCCTTTTTTCGGGCTCTAATGACCCGATATGGCGGCGCTGATCGTTCTCAATCGGGCCTGACTATGGCATAAACATGGCATATGGCCAACCGCCACGCTCCATCCGACCGGTCCAGGAGGTCACTCGACGCAGCGCGGCTCGACGAACTGGCGCTTGCCTATGTCGCGCGATTCGCGACGTCGAAAGCCAAATTGGCGCGCTATCTGACCCGGAAAATCCGCGAATCGGAATGGGTTGGCGAAAATGATCCGTTTATCGTGGCCGAGGCGGTGACGCTGCGGATGGAGGGGCTGGGGTTCCTGAATGACCGCCAATATGCCGCCATGCGCGGCGCCGCGATGACGCGGCGCGGTTTGGGGGTACGGCGGGTGAAGGCGCAACTGTGGGTCGACGGCATCGCGGCCGAGGATTCGGGTGAGGCCGTCGAAACGGCGGAAGGCGCCGCGACGGGCGCCGCGATCGGCTTTGCCCGGCGGCGGCGATTCGGTCCTTTTGGCGTCCGCGCAATCGACGATCCGGCGCAGCATGAGCGGCAGGTCGCGGCATTTGCCCGCGCCGGCCATTCGCTGGCCCTTGCGCGGCGTATCCTCGCGATTGCGCCGGGAGATGATGACGCGCTGGCGGCGCTGGACGATGGCGGGGCGTTCGATTAGGCGGGCTTTTCCAGTCGGGCGGAAGGAGTGCCGATGCGTGCGATGATGGTGGCGCTGGCCGCAGTGATTACGCTGGCGGCGTGCAGCCAGGAGGCCGAAGGGCCCTCGACGGTCGCGCTGACGATCCGTGACGGCGATGCCGTTCATATATTCAACGTCGAGGTCGCGCGCACCGAAGCCGAGCAGCAGCGGGGATTGATGTTCCGCACCACCCTGCCCGCCGACGGCGGCATGATCTTTCCTTTCGCCAAGCCGCGATTCGCGAGCTTCTGGATGAAGAACACGCTGATTCCCCTCGATATGATCTTCGTCCGCGCCGATGGCAGCATCGATCGTATCGCAGAAAATACCATCCCCGAATCGCTCGAACCGGTCGCCAGCGGCGGCGAGGTGGGGGCGGTGCTGGAGCTCGCTGGAGGCACTGCCGCGCGGCTTGGCATTGATGAGGATGCTGTCGTGACGTGGAAAGCGCGTTGAAGCGCGCGTGAAACAGCGCGCGCACGTGGTTTGGCGCTTGCGAAGCGTGGTGGCTTGCCTGTAAACGCCACGGCCATGAGCATTTTGGGCAAGATTTTCACCTGGTGGGACGGCGCGACCGTCGGCACATTGTTGAACAGCTGGCGCACCGGCGAAAAAGTGGGCGAGGATGGCCTCGGCAACCGCTATTTTCGCGCGCGCAAGGGCGACCGCCGCTGGGTGATCTACAACGGAGCGAACGACGCGAGCCGCGTTCCCCCCGAATGGCACGGCTGGCTGCATCGCACGTTCGACGAACTGCCGTCCGACATGCTGCCCGCGCCGCGCGCGTGGGAGCAGGCACCGACCCCGAATCTGACCGGCAGCACGGGCGCCTATCGTCCCGCGGGCGCGCTCGAGCGTGGCGGCCGCCGCGCCGCGGCGACCGGCGATTATGAGGCCTGGCGGCCCGGCGCCGAGTGAGCGCCGTGTCGAGGCTGACCGCGACCGTCGGATTGGCCGTTCTGGCGGCCGCGACGCTGGCAGCCTGCGACCGTTCGCCTGCAGCGAAATCGGGTGGCAGCGACAAGACGCCGCAGATCGCGAAATCCCGAAATGTCCCGCAGGAAGTCGGCGGGATCGAGGGGGCGACCCCGATGACCGAGCGCGTCGCGGTGCTGGGCCTGCTGAACAAGCGCAACGGACTGGTCCGCGACCTCGAGATGAAGCCCGGCGAATCGGCGCGCGTCGATCGCGTGATCGTCCGGCTGCGCGCGTGCGAACAGACCGCACCGTGGGAAGATCCGCCCGAAACCGGCGCCTTCATTCAGTTGACCGTCCAGGATCAGCGCGACGACAAATGGTATCGCGTCTTTTCGGGCTGGCTGTTCAAGGAGCGCCCCGAACGCAATGTGATCGAGCACCCGATCTATGACGTGTTCGTCAAAAGCTGTGCGATGACATATCCGGGCGGCGATCCCGTTGCGCGCTCCACGCCCAAGGCGGCATCGTCGGCGCCCAAGACGTCAAGTGCACCCCAGTCGCCCGCGACGAACGGCGGCGAAGGGACCCCGGCCGCTGCGCCGCCGCCGGTGCCCGCGCCGAGCGCCGCACCCGCGCCATCGGTGCCCGACAGCACCGAATAAAGCCGTTTCAGATAGTCGCGCTGGGGGATTTCGATCGCCCCCAGGCTGGCGAGATGCGGCGTGATGAACTGGCAATCGAGCAGCTGCCACCCGCCTGCGCGCAACCGTGCGACAAGATGCGCGAGCGCAACCTTCGACGCATCGCGTGCCCGGCTGACCATCGATTCACCGAAAAAGGCGCGCCCGAGTGACACGCCGTAGAGCCCGCCGACCAGATCGTCGCCGTGCCAGCATTCGATGCTGTGCGCGTGGCCGAGGCGGAACAGCCGGTCGTAGCTCGCCTTGATGACGGGGTTGATCCACGTCGTCGGCCGGTCATCGGCGGGTTCGGCGCAGAGCGCGACCATCTCGGCAAAGACGGTGTCGGTGGTGACGCGAAAGCGATCCGAGACGATGACTTTCTTCAGGCTGCGCGACAGGCGAAAGCCGTCGAGCGGCAGGATCGCGCGCAGCCGCGGTTCGACCCAATGGACCGACGGGTCATCCGCCCCGTCGGCCATCGGAAACAGCCCCTGCGCATAGGCGCTGAGCAGCAGCGCAGGGTCTATGGCTTCAAACGGTTTCAGCTGGCGGGCTTTACGAATTTCAGCGTCATGCGGTCCGATTCGCCGATGGCCACATATTTTGCACGGTCCTTGTCGCCTTCGGTCAGCGAGGGGGGTAGCGTCCACACGCCCTTTTCATAATCCTTGGTGTCGCGGGGGTTGGCGTTGATTTCACTGCGCCCGGCGAGCTTGAAACCCGCCGCCTCGGCAAAGGCGATGATCGAGCTTTCCTTCATATAGCCCGATTTTTCTTCCTTGGCCGCATCGTCACCTTCGTTCAGCCGATGTTCGACGACGCCGAGCGTACCGCCGGGTTTCAGCATCGCAAAGATCTGCTTGAAGGCGTTGGCGGTGTTGTCGCTGCCGCCGAAACGCCAGTTGTGGACGTTGCGGAAGGTCAGCACGACATCGGCGCTGCCGTCGGGGACTTTGAGATTGGCGCCGGCATTCGGAAATTCGGCGAGCTTGACCGCGCCATAGACGTCGGGTTTGGCGCCCTGCCATTCCTTGACGCGATTCAGGCCGCGTTCCCATGGTGCCGCGGCATAGAGGGTGCCGCCGCCGGCCTTTGTCAGCGGGGCAAGGATTTCGGTGTACCAGCCGCCGCCGGGCCAGAGTTCGACGACGGTGTTGCCGGGCTTTACGCCGAAAAAGGCGAGGGTCTGGGCAGGGTGTCGCCAGGTGTCGCGGGCGAGATTGGCGGGGGTGCGGGTCGGTGCGGCGACCGCGGCGGCGATCGCATCATGTTCTTTGGGGGCATGATGGCCGGCGTGGCTGTCATCGCCCATCGCGGCGGCGGGTGCCGCGATGGCGATGGCGGCACTTGCAACTAGCAACAGGGGACGCATATGGGCACCTCTCTCTTTTCTGATCTCGGAAGAGCCCCTGTTTGCGTAGGGATGCGCGTCAATGCAAGTATCCATGCTGTCGGTGAGTATCGGCGCTGCCGTGCTGTTCGGGGTTGCCGAGTTTGCGGACTGGCGCCGCCGCCATCGCCGCGATGTCGACAAGGTCGGTTTCATGCCGTGGCGCGAGGTGGCACTGGCATCGGCCGCCATCGCGCTGTTCGCGGCAGCGTTCTGGCTGAGTGGTCGCTGACGCGCGAAAGGCTTAGAGGCACGCCTCGAGATAGGGTTGGTCGAAGCCGTACTGGCGCGCCTTTTCGAGCGTATAGGGGCGCAGGCCCATCGCGCGATATTCGCCGACGATCTTGCCGTCCTTGTCCTCGTCCAGATATTCGAACTTGAAGAGTTCCTGGGTGACGATGACGTCGCCTTCCATCCCGATCACTTCGGTCACGTTGGTGACGCGGCGCGAACCATCGCGCAGGCGTTTGATCTGGATGATCATGTCGACCGAATCGGCGATCTGCTTGGAGATCGCTTCCTTCGGAATCTTGATGTCGCCCATCAGGACCATATTTTCCATACGGCCGAGGCATTCGCGGGGCGAGTTGCTGTGAAGCGTGCACATCGACCCGTCGTGACCGGTGTTCATCGCGGCGAGAAGGTCGAAACACTCGCTGCCGCGGACCTCGCCCATGATGATGCGGTCGGGGCGCATACGCAGCGCGTTCTTGACGAGATCGCCCATGTGGATCGCGCCATTTCCCTCGAGGTTTGCGGGGCGCGTTTCGAGCGGCAGCCAGTGTGGCTGTTGCAGACGCAGTTCGGCGGCGTCTTCGATGGTCAGCACGCGCTCGCCGGGGTCGATCATCTTCGACAAGGCGTTGAGCATCGTCGTCTTGCCCGAACCCGTACCGCCCGAGATGACGATGTTGAAGCGGCTGGCGCCCGCGATCTTCAGCGCGGTGCACATTTTCTGGCTCATCGCGCCCCACTGGAACAGCATGTCGAGTGTGATCGGCTTGGCGGAGAATTTTCGAATCGAGATGGCGGTGCCGCGCAGGCTCAGCGGCGGGACGATGACGTTGACGCGGCTGCCGTCCTTGAGGCGGGCGTCGGCGAGCGGGGTGGTCTGATCGACGCGGCGGCCGACCATGTTGCAGATGCGCTGGGCGATCTGGAACAGATGCTGTTCGTCGCGGAACTGGATCGGCGCGATGACCAGCTGGCCCTTGCGCTCGACATAGGTCTGGTACGGGCCGTTGACCATGATGTCGGTGATGTCGGGGTCCTGGAGCAGTTCCTCGAGCGGACCGAAGCCGAGCAATTCGTCGACGAGCACCTTTTCGAGCGCGAACTGCTCGCGGCGGTTGAGCGTGATGCGCAGTTCGGCGAGCACTTCGAGGATGATCGGGCGAAATTCCTCGGTCAATTCGTCCTTGCTCAGCGTCGCTGCGGCCTCCGGATCGACGCGTTCGAGCAGGCGCGGCAGCACCTGTTCCTTGATCTTGTGGACGCTCGCTTCGAAACCTTGCGCCTTTTCGGGTTCCATCGCCTCGGCGGTCGAGCGCTGGTTCAGCCGCTCCATCGCCTCCATTTCGGGGGTCATAGGCCCCGAATAGGCTTCGGGCGCGGGCGGTGTGTCGATCGCGGGAAACTGGGTGCCGCCGGGCACGCCGGGCCCCGACTGCATAGGCTTCGCGACGCCAAAGGCGGGGCGGCCAGCGGTGCCGGGGCGACGTCCGAATGCGCTCATTATCTCATCCTGCTTTCGACTCGGGGGCATCCGGCAACCACGGCTGCCGCACCCCCATCCGACAGGGTGAATAAATGGGAAACTTTGATATTGTCCTAATGGCGGGCGGCAATTGCGGCGCACACAAAAAAGCCCGCGTCCGGCTGGACGCGGGCTTTTTTGAGTTCCGGGACGGAAAGCCGTCAGCCGGCGATATGCTCGGCGAGAACGGTCAGGCCGCTCTCGTTGACTTCGGCAAAGCCGCCTTCGACTTCGATCACCTCGGGCGCGGCGCCCGCGGTGGCGTAAATCGTCAGCGGGCCGTTGCGCAGCGTCGCCATGAAGGGCGCATGGCCTTCGAGCACCGAGAAGTCGCCTTCGGCCCCCGGCACGGTGACCATATGGACGTCGGCGGTCCGCTCGAGGCGGGCAGGGGTGACGAGTTCGAACTTCAGAGCCATTTTCTTGTCCTCAACCCCCTCCCCCGAAAGGGAGGGGTTCGGTAGGTTTATGCGTCTTCGGCGAGCTTCGCAGCCTTGGCGATCGCTTCGTCGATGCCGCCGACCATGTAGAAGGCCGCTTCGGGAAGATGGTCATATTCGCCATCGACCACGGCCTTGAACGACTTCACCGTGTCTTCGACCGCGACGAACTTGCCGGGGATGTTGGTGAAGACTTCGGCGACGTGGAACGGCTGCGACAGGAACTTCTGGATCTTGCGCGCGCGGGCCACGACCAGCTTATCTTCTTCCGAAAGCTCGTCCATGCCGAGAATGGCGATGATGTCCTGAAGCGACTTGTACTTCTGCAGCGTTTCCTGAACGCGGCGAGCCGTTTCATAATGCTCCTGGCCGACGATCGCGGCGGTCAGAACGCGGCTGGTCGAATCGAGCGGATCGACCGCCGGATAGATGCCGAGTTCCGAAATCGCACGGTTGAGCGTGGTGGTCGCATCAAGGTGGGCGAACGACGTAGCAGGCGCCGGATCGGTAAGGTCATCTGCGGGAACGTAGATGGCCTGAACCGACGTAATCGAACCCTTGTTGGTCGAGGTGATGCGTTCCTGCAGCGCGCCCATGTCGGTCGACAGGGTCGGCTGATAGCCCACGGCCGACGGAATACGGCCGAGCAGTGCCGACACTTCCGAACCCGCCTGGGTGAAGCGGAAGATGTTGTCGACGAAGAAGAGCACGTCCTGGCCTTCGACATCGCGGAAATATTCGGCGATCGTCAGACCCGAGAGGGCGACGCGAGCGCGCGCGCCCGGGGGTTCGTTCATCTGGCCGAATACGAGCGCAACCTTCGAACCTTCGGGGGTCGGGTTGCCGTCGGCGTCCTTGGCGATAACGCCGGCGTCGAGGAACTCGTGGTAGAGATCGTTGCCTTCGCGGGTGCGTTCACCGACGCCTGCGAAAACCGAGGTGCCGCCATGGCCCTTCGCGATGTTGTTGATCAGTTCCTGAATAAGAACCGTCTTGCCAACGCCGGCGCCGCCGAACAGGCCAATCTTGCCGCCCTTTGCGTAAGGCGCGATCAGATCGATGACCTTGATGCCGGTGACGAGGATGCTGCTTTCGGTCGACTGGTCGACGAATTCAGGAGCCTTGGCGTGAATCGGTGCGCGGCTGGCAGCATTGACCGGACCACGTTCGTCGATCGGCTCGCCGATGACGTTGAGAATGCGGCCGAGCGTCTGCGGGCCGACGGGCACCGAAATCTGCGCGCCGGTGTCGGTCACGGGCTGGCCACGGGTCAGGCCGTCGGTCGCGTCCATAGCGATCGTGCGGACGGTGTTTTCGCCGAGGTGCTGCGCGACTTCGAGAACGAGGCGGTTGCCGTTGTTGCTGGTTTCCAGCGCGTTCAGAATCGCGGGCAGGGTGCCGGTGAACTGGACGTCGACGACGGCGCCGATGACCTGCGCGATGCGGCCCGTTGCGGTGCCGGTGCTGGCGGCCTTGGGCGCTGCGTCCTTCTTGGGCGCAGCTGCTTTCTTGGCGGGAGCCTTCTTTTCAGGGGCGGGTGCGGTTGCCATGAGCTTCTTCCTTGGGTTGATCAGTTAGAGCGCTTCGGCGCCCGCGATGATTTCGATGAGTTCGGTGGTGATCGCCGCCTGACGGGTGCGGTTGTAGATGATGGTCAGCTTGTTGATCAGATCGCCCGCGTTGCGCGTCGCATTGTCCATCGCAGTCATCGACGCGCCCTGTTCGGACGCGGCGTTTTCAAGGATGCCCTTGAAGATCTGGATGGTGATGTTGCGCGGAAGCAGATCGGCAAGGATCGCTTCCTCGTCGGGTTCATATTCGACCGCCGCGCCGCTCGATGCCGGAACATCGACGGGTGCGGGAACCGGGATCAGCTGCTGGCCGGTCGCTTCCTGAAGCAGCGCCGAGCGGAACTTCGAATAGAAGAGATGCGCGACATCGAACGCGCCGGCTTCATACAGGTCCATCACCTGCGTCGAGATATCGTGCGCCTGGTCGAAGCCGATGTCGCGGATGCCGGTGGTTTCATAATGCTCGGTGATCTGGCCAGCGAACAGGCGCGCGATGACCGGGCGACCCTTGCGGCCGACGAGGAAGAAGAGAACCTTCTTGCCCTGTGCCTGCAGTTCGAGCGCCTTGTCGCGCGCCGCCTTGACGATGTTCGAGTTGAACGCGCCGGCGAGGCCGCGGTCGCTGTTGAGCACGACGAGCAGATGCGTGTCGCTCTTGCCGGTGCCGGCGAGCAGCTTCGGCGCGCTGTCCGACCCGCCGACCTTCGACGCCAGGCTGGCGACCACGCCTTCGAGACGCGTCGCATAAGGGCGCGCGGCTTCGGCAGCCGCCTGCGCCTTGCGCAGTTTCGCCGCCGCAACCATTTTCTTGGCCTTGGTGATCTTCTGGGTCGATTTGACCGAGCCGATCCGGCCTTTAAGTTCCTTCAGATTGGCCATGAAGCCCTATCCTTGTATCCCGGCGCGAGGCCGGGATCTTGGTGGACCCCGGCTTGCGCCGGGGGCCAGTTTTACGCGAAAATCTTGGCGAAAGCGGTGAGCGCGGCAACAAGGCCCTTCTTGGCGTCGTCGCCAAGATCCTTGGTGTCGCGGATCGCCTTCAGCACATCGGCATGATCGCTGCGCAGATAGGCGAGCATCGCCTGTTCGTAGCGGTTCACGTCGGTCGTTGCGACATTGTCGAGATAGCCGTTGGTACCAGCGAAGATCGACGCAGTCTGCTCTTCGAACGGCATCGGCTGGAACTGCGCCTGCTTCAGCAGCTGGGTCAGGCGCGCACCACGGTTGAGCAGCTTCTGCGTCGACGCATCAAGATCCGAACCGAACTGCGCGAAGGCTTCCATTTCGCGATACTGCGCGAGCTCGAGCTTGATCGAGCCCGACACCTTCTTCATCGCCTTGGTCTGCGCGGCCGAGCCAACGCGGCTCACCGACAGGCCGACGTTGATCGCCGGACGGATGCCCGCGTTGAACAGGTTGGTTTCAAGGAAGATCTGGCCGTCGGTGATCGAAATCACGTTGGTCGGGATGTACGCCGAAACGTCGCCGGCCTGGGTTTCGATGATCGGCAGCGCGGTGAGCGAGCCCGAACCATTGTCGGCGTTCATCTTGGCCGAACGCTCGAGCAGGCGGCTGTGGAGATAGAAAACGTCGCCCGGATAGGCTTCGCGGCCCGGCGGACGGCGCAACAGCAGCGACATCTGACGGTAAGCGACGGCCTGTTTCGAGAGATCGTCATACACGATCACGGCGTGCATGCCGTTGTCGCGGAAGAATTCGCCCATCGTGCAGCCGGTGTAGGGTGCAAGGAACTGCAGCGGAGCGGGCTCCGACGCGGTCGCGGCGACGACGATCGAATATTCCATCGCGCCATTTTCTTCGAGCTGGCGGACGATCTGCGCGACGGTCGAGCGCTTCTGGCCGACGGCGACGTAGATGCAATACAGCTTCTTCGATTCGTCGTCGCCTGCGTTGGCGGCCTTCTGGTTGATGAAGGTGTCGATCGCGACGGCGGTCTTGCCGGTCTGGCGATCGCCGATGATCAGTTCGCGCTGGCCGCGGCCGACGGGGACGAGCGCGTCGAGTGCCTTGAGGCCGGTCTGGACGGGTTCGTGAACCGAGGTGCGCGGGATGATGCCCGGCGCCTTGACTTCGACGCGCATGCGCTTGTCGGCCTTGATCGGGCCCTTGCCATCGATCGGGTTGCCGAGGCCGTCGACGACGCGGCCGAGCAGGCCCTTGCCGACGGGAACGTCAACGATCGTGCCGGTGCGCTTGACGGTGTCGCCTTCCTTGATCTCGGCGTCCGAGCCGAAGATCACGACGCCGACGTTGTCGGCTTCGAGGTTCAGGGCCATGCCCTGTACGCCGTTGGCGAATTCGACCATTTCACCGGCCTGAACATTGTCGAGGCCGTGGACGCGGGCGATGCCGTCGCCGACCGACAGAACCTGACCGATTTCGCTGACCGTTGCATCGGTCCCGAAATTGGCGATCTGGTCCTTAATGACCTTGCTGATTTCAGCGGCGCGGATTTCCATGGTTTAGCCTTTCATCGCCTGTGCGAAGCTATTGAGACGGGTACGGATGCTGCCGTCGATCAGCTGGCTGCCCAGCTGGACGACGAGGCCGCCGAGGATGGCGGGGTCGACGGTCGTGGCGATGCTGACATCGCGGCCGACACGGGTCTTGAGGTTGGCCGTCAGCTCTTTGAGCTGGGCGGCCGAAAGCGGATGCGCGCTGGTGACCTTGGCGGTCACTTCGCCGCGATGGTCTGCCACGATCGCATCGAATGCGTCGATCATCCTGGGCAGATCGGCGAGGCGGCGATTCTCGGCGAGGACGCCGAGGAATTTCGCGGTCAGCGAATCGAGCTTCATCGCCTTGGCGACGGCGCCGATGGCGTTTGCGGCGTCGCCGCGGCTGACGACCGGGCTGGCGACCAGCGCCGAAAGATCAGCCGATTCGGCGAGACCGGCACGGAGCGTCGCGAGGCTTTTGGCCGCCGCGTCGATCGCGTTCGATTCGCGAGCCAGATCGAACAAAGCGACCGCATAACGGCCCGCGAGGCCCGCCGTGATGTTGCCCTGAATGCCGCCGGAATTCTCCACGCGTGAAAGTCCTTTTGCTACGATCCCGAGGGGGATGGGCCGCGCGGGTTTATGCGGATATTCGGAAATATCCCCCGCAGCGAAGTCGCGGCGCGCCTAGCAACGATTTTGCTGCAATGCAAGGCGGGGCGGCGATTGCTTTTGGGTCTTCGTACGATAGGGACGGTCCGGGCAAAAAATGTGAACGCAAACGACAGAGGGTGAGCGATGGGCGAGATGATCCGGATGATGATGAACGACGGCGCCGAGGTCGCGGTCTATCACGCCCGACCCGACGGCGAGCGCCGTGGCGGGCTGGTGCTGGTGCAGGAGATTTTCGGGGTCACCGGCCACATTCGCGAGCTGTGCGACGAATATGCCGCTGACGGTTATGAAGTGCTGTCGCCCGCATTGTTCGACCGCGAGCATCCCGGATTCGAAAGCGATTATTCGGGGCCGCAGTTCGAGCGCGCGGTGCAGCTGGCGCGCGAGCTGCATCCGTTCGAGCAGAGTCTGAAGGATGCGCAGACGTGCATCGACGCGCTGAAGGCGAAAGGGCCGGTGTTCATCACCGGCTATTGCTATGGTGGATCGGTCGCGTGGCGGATGGCGCAGATCAGCCCCGATCTGGCGGCGGCGTCATCCTATTATGGCAGTCTGGTGCCGACGCAGTTCGCCGATCAGGCGCCGCAATGCGCGGCGATCGCCCATTTCGGGCGATTCGACGGCGGCATCCCGATGGAGGGCGTCGAGGCGCTGATTGCCCGCGACCACCCGACGGCGCAGATTTTCGTCTATGAAGCGGGGCATGGTTTCAACAGCGACCGGCGCAAGGATTATCACGAACCGAGCGAATCGCTCGCCCGCGAACGCACGCTGATGCTGTTCAAGGCGTGCGGGGGATGAGGCTGGTCTTCATTCACGGCCCCGCGGCGAGCGGGAAGCTGACCGTCGCGCGCGAACTCACCGGCCTGACCGGCCTGTCGCTGTTCCACAATCATCTGGTCGTCGATGCGCTGCTGGCGGTGTTCCCGTTCGGTAGCCCGGCGTTCGTCGCGCTGCGCGAGGCGATGTGGCTCGACGTGTTTCGGGCGGCGGCGTCCGAGGGTCGCTCGCTGGTCTTCACCTTTCACCCCGAGGCGAGTGTCGCCCCCGATTTTCCCGACCGTGCTGTCGCCGCTGTCGAGGAAGCGGGCGGGCGAGTCGATTTCGTCGCGCTGGCCTGTGCGCCCGGACTGGTCGAGGCGCGAATCGAGGCGGCGGCGCGGCAGGCGAGCGGCAAATTATCCTCGGTGGCGTTGCTTCGCGAGCTCGAAGCGCGGGGGGCCTTTGCCTATCCCCCGCTGCCGGCCGCGATCACCATTGATACCGGGGCGATGAACCCCGGCGAAGCGGCTGCGCGCATCAGCGAGTCGCTGGGCCTGCGCTAGCCGCGCCCTTCGCTATCGGCTGGCAGCGATAGACCAGCCGCTCGTTCGGCGCCGCGGGAAGCGCGCTGCGGATCGCGTCCTGCTGGGTTGCCAGCCCGGCGAGTTCGTCCGCATTGGCGGTGCAGCTTTTCAGCGTCACGCCGGCGCGAATTTCGCGCGCCTTCGTCATCGTGTCGGCGTCGAGCAGATAGCGGTCGACGCGATATTCCTCGGCCGCCTGGTCGATCGAGGCGATGGTGACGGTGGCTTCGTCATTGGGCACGAGGATGCGTTGCCAGCGGCCGTCGGACCCCTGCGCATATTGGGTGCGGTCGTTGACGCAGCCGCCGCCGCTGATCGTCACCGGAACGTCGGTGGTCGCCGACACGGTGATCCGGCTGCGGTCGGGGCGGATGGTGCAGAGGAAGCGGCCCTCGGCGAGTTTCGGCGCCGTGGCGGTGCCGGGCGCCGCGGGCTCGTCGGTCGTCGCGGCGAGGACATCGGGGCGGGTGATGAAGAGGATCGCGGCGGCGAGCATCAGCACCGTCCCCGCGCCGCCCGCGATCTTCGCATTGCGGATATTCTTCTGGCTGTAGAAGAGCAGGCCCGCGCCTGCAGCGAGCGCGCCGATGACGAACAGCACGCCGGCGAGGGCGATGCGATTTTCGCGCGCGGCGAGCGCTTCTTTCGCGGCGCGCGCCTGCTTGAGTTCATGGTCGAGCCTGGTCGCCGCCGCCTTGGCATTATTGGCCTCGGCCTCGGCGCGCGCGGCGGCGTCGAGCACGGCGCGGTCGCGCGCGTCGGCTTCCGCCAGCGACAGGCATGCGGTGCCGATGCTGGCATATTCCTGCCCGGCGTCGGCGAGGAAGCGCGCGAGCTCGCGCGTCGAAATGGCGAAGGCGAAGGGCGAATCGCCGTCGTCGGCGCGGGTGATCGCCGAGTTGATGCCGACGATGCGGCCGCATTGGTCGACGAGCGGGCCGCCCGAATTGCCGCGCGAGATTTTCGCGGTGTGGACGAGCATTGCGACGCCGTCGACGGCTTGCGTGTTCGACAAATTGCCCTCGCTGCGCACCGGGCTGCGCGGGGTGATATAGTCGTTGGCGCTGCGCGCGGTCGCAAGATCGACATTGCCCGGATATCCGAGCGCGACGACGTCAGTGCCCGATTCGAGCGGGCCGGTATAGACGGTCGCTGCGGGAAGCCGCGCGCCGCTGATCTCGATCAGCGCGAGGTCGCGCGCGACGTCAATCGCGATCAGCTTGGCCGCAAAGCTTTTCTGACCTTCCGACGGGACGACTCCCAGCGCGACATTGCCGGGATATTTGACCGCCGATTCGACGACATGCGCGTTGGTGACGATCCGCGTCGGCGAAATCGCGATCCCGCTGCCATGGCCGAAGCCTACCACCTCGCCATCGACCATCGCGACGGTGACGACGCGAACGACGCTGCGCGACACCGCGCTGATATCGTCGGCAGCGCGTGCCGGCTGGGCGAGGGTGAAGAGGGCGGCGAGGAAGAGGAGGATGCGGGTCATGGGGGGCACCCTAGACTCGCGCCGCGCGAAGGCAAGCCGCGCTAGATATAGGGGCCCCACATCACCATCCACGCCCCGGCGCTGCCGGCGAGGATGACGAGGCCGCTGAGGACGAGAAGCGCTGCGACGCCGTTCCTCGCCGCGGGTGTTCCCCGCGCTCCCGTGCGCAGATAGATTTCGGCGACCGCGAGCGGGAGCAGCGAATTGGCGAAAGCGAGAAACAGGTCGAACGGACCGTCCATCGCCTCGCCGATCCCCGCGCCGCCGGTCGCGAGGCCCCAGGCCATATAGCCGACGCGCATGAACCAGACCGCGCTGGCGACCGCGAACAGCCGGATCGCCCAGCGGCGATGATCGACGAAGCGCCGCGCGCGGGCCGCACCAAATGCCATAGCGCCGAAACCCATGATCAGCAGTGCATCGAGCGTGATGCCAATCGCGCCGCCCAGCGCGAGCCACGTTCCGCGCCCCCATGTCATCCAGAGCCCGCCGAGTGCGAGCGCGAGCGCGCAGAGCAAATAGAGCCGGCCGTTCCAGCGATGCAGCGCGGGCCAGCGATTGCGGATGACGGGAAGCAACTGCACCAGCCCGCCGAAGGTGATGATGGCGGCCATCAGCACATGCGCCGCGAAGAAGAGATTGCCCGCAGTATCGCCTGCGACGAAGCCGGTGATTAGCGGCTTGTCGTTCCACGCGGCGAAATTTCCGGTCAGCGTCGGGGGGTAATAGAACAGCAGGATGAAGGCGATGAAGAGCAGCTGCCCGGCCGCGATCGCGAGATAGCAGAAGGTTGCGGAGCGCCCCAGCCAGTCGGTTCGGCGCGCGGTTCTTGCGGGTGCGATTGCTGCGTCGATGGATGCCATGGCCAACCCTCCGGTATGCGCGGCAGAATGGCGGAGGGGCGTTGGTGAGTCAATGATATAATACAGCAACACACTAAGGGGTTGCCACTTTGAACGCAAGCATCGGGACGCGGTCCGGATCGCACCGTGGCATTGCACGTCCAACGCCGAAAGAAAGGAAGATCCAATGACCTATTTGATCCACGGGCTCAGCCCCGATCCCTTCAAGCCCATGTTCGCGATGGACGACGCCGAACTTGCCGACCGCAACGCGCGGCGCGTCACCGCGACCTCCGACCGCGGCTTTCCCTGCCGCATCAGCCTCGAGGATGCGCGCATGGGTGAGGAACTGATCCTGCTCCATCACACCAGCCATGATGTCGCGACGCCCTATCGCAGCGCCTATGCGATTTATGTGCGGCCGGGTGTGGCCGCGGCGACCTGGCGCGACGAACTGCCGCCGGTGTTCGAAGGCCGATCGTTCGCACTGCGGGCTTTTGACCAAGGCGGGATGCTGCAAACTGCGCGGCTTGCGGGACCGGGCGAGGCCGATAGCGCGATCCGTGACCTGTTCGCCGACGACGCCACCCACTATATCGATGCCCATAACGCCGCCTATGGCTGTTTCGCGGCGCGGATCGAAAGGGATGCGGCATGAGCAGCGACCTGATGAACGACGACGCGCGCTGGGCGGCGGTGCTGCGCCGCGACCGCGCGCTCGACGGGCGCTTCGTGACCGGAGTGCTGACAACGGGCATTTATTGCCGGCCGAGCTGCGCCGCACGCCATCCGCACCGCGACAATGTCCGCTTCTTCGCCGATGGCGCGGCGGCGTGCGCGACCGGGCTGCGGCCGTGCAAGCGCTGCCTGCCCGATGATGTTGCGCGCGACGAAGGCGCGGTGCTCGCGGCGATCAAGGCGATCAAGCAGAGCGAGGAACCCCTCGCGCTCGCCGATCTCGCGAAGCGCACCGGCTATTCGCCGACGCATTTCCAGCGTGTCTTCACGCGTCACACCGGGCTGTCGCCCGCCGCCTATGCCCGCGCGCTGCGCGAGGAACGCGCGCGGCAGGCCTTGAGCGATGGCAATCGGGTAACCGACGCGATTTATGACGCGGGCTTTTCGGGGCCGTCGCGTTTCTATGAGAATATGGAGGGACGGATGGGAATGACGGCTTCGGCGTGGGTCAATGGCGGCAAGGGGGCGACGATCCACTGGGCGGTCGTGCCGACCAGCCTGGGCGAGATGCTGGTCGCCGCGACGACAAAGGGCGTGTGCCGGCTGAGCTTCGCCGAAGGGCGCGAGGCGCTCGAAGAACGCTTTCCGGCGGCCGAACTGGTTGAGGGCGGCGATGCGTTCACGGCGTTGCTCGGGCAGGTCGTCGAGGCGGTCGAAGCGCCGACGGGCGGTTTCGATCATATCCCGATCGACGTGAAAGGCACCGCCTTTCAGGAAGCGGTGTGGCGCGAGCTGCGCAAAATTCCTGCGGGCGAAACGCGCAGCTATTCCGACATTGCCGCGGCGGTCGGCAAGCCCAAGGCGGTTCGCGCGGCGGGGAGCGCCAATGGCGCGAACAATGTCGCGGTGTTGATCCCGTGCCACCGTGTCGTGCGCAGCGATGGATCCCTGGGCGGCTATGCCTATGGTCTGCCGATCAAGGACGAACTGCTGCGCCGCGAGGGCGCTCCCGGCCAGCCGCGCCTCGACGATTTTTGACGAACCGATCCCCGAACTGAGAAGATGGAGTTTCCGCATGACTGACAAAATTGCCGCCTTCCGCGCTCTGCACGTCCCCGGCGACCCGCTGATCCTCGTCAATATCTGGGATGCGGGGAGCGCCAAGGCCGTTGCCACGGCGGGCGCGAAGGCGATCGCGACCGGCAGTTATGGCGTCGCGGGCGCGCAGGGCCGCGCCGATGGCGAGGATTTCCCGCTCGAGGATGTGTTCGAAAATCTCGCACGCATATTGTCGGTCACCGACCTGCCGGTCACGATCGATATGGAATCGGGTTATGGCGCCGATCCGGTGGCGGTCGGCGTGTCGGTCGGCCGGGCGAAAGATGCGGGCGCAGCGGGGATCAACATGGAGGACCGGCTGCCCGGAGCCGACGAGCTGCTGCCGGTCGCCGAGGCCGGCGCGCGCTATCGCGCTGCGGCTGATACCGGCATTTTCGTCAACGCGCGCTGCGATGTGTTTCGCGGCGCCGATGCGGCGAAGGATGGCGACGCGCTGGTCGCGGCGACGCTCGAACGCGCGCGCGTCTATGCCGATGCGGGGGCTGGGTCGCTGTTCGTGCCCTTCCTGCTCGACCCCGAATGCATCGGCGCGATCTGCGAGAGATCACCGCTGCCGGTGAATATCTTGCGCGGCAAGGGCGGCCCGACCCACAAGGAACTTGCAGCCCTCGGCGTCGCACGGATCAGCCATGGCCATCAGTCGTGGGCCGCCGCGATGGGGTGGCTGACCGCACAGGCGCGGCAGGTCTTCGGTGGGGCCGAACCCGATTATTGAGGGTCAGACGAAGCTGTAAGGATCGATGTCGATCGCGAGCCGCGCTTTCGAAGGCCAGTCGATCTGGCCGACCCAGTCGCGAATCGTACCCTGCAGGTCGAAGCTGCGCGGGGCGTGGAGCAGCAGACGGAAGCGGTGGCGGCCGCGGAGCATCGCGAGCGGGGCGGGGGCGGGGCCATAGACGGCGAGACCCTCGGCGACCGGCGCCTTGTCGCCCAATCGCTTGGCGACGCCCCGCGCGACCTCGATATCTTCGGACGAGATGACGAGCGCGGCGAAGCGGCCATAGGGCGGTGCCCCGGCATGTTTGCGCGCTGCGGCCTCGGCCGAATAGAAACCGTCACGGTCGTTGGCGACGAGCGCCGCCATGACGGGCGCGTCGGGGACGCGGGTCTGGATCAGCACCTCGCCGGGCTTGACCCCGCGCCCCGCGCGCCCCGCGACCTGCGCGATCTGCTGGAAGGTGCGTTCGGATGCGCGCAGGTCGCCGCCGTCGAGGCCGAGGTCGGCGTCGACCACCCCGACGAGGGTGAGGTTGGGGAAATGATAGCCTTTGGTGACGAGCTGCGTCCCGATGATGATGTCGACCAGCCCGCCCTCGACATTGTCGACGAATTCGGCGGCTTTCGCAGGCGACCAGAGCGTGTCGGAGGTGACGATCGCGACGCGCGCCTCGGGGAAGCGCAGGGTGACTTCGTCGGCGACGCGCTCGACCCCGGGGCCGCAGGCGACGAGGCTGTCCTCATCCTTACATTCGGGGCAGAGCCGTGGCGGCGGCATGACATGGCCGCAATGATGGCAGGCGAGGCGGTGGACGAGGCGGTGCTCGACCATCCATGCGGTACAGTTCGGGCACTGGATACGGTGGCCGCAGGTGCGGCACAGCGTCAGCGGCGCGAAGCCGCGGCGGTTGAGGAAGAGCAGGCTCTGCTCGCCCTTGGTCAGCCGGTCGGCGAGCGCGTCGACGAGCGGCGGGGCGAGCCAGCGGCCACGATCGGGCGGGTTGACCCGCATGTCGATCGCCGCGAGGTCCGGCAGGGTTGCGCCGCCGAAGCGCGCGGGTAGCTGGATGTGGCGATAACGCCCCGATTCGACCTGTGCGAGGCTTTCGAGTGCGGGCGTCGCGCTGGCGAGGACGACCGGTAGCCCCTCGAAATGGCCGCGCATCACCGCGACATCGCGCGCGTGATAATGGACGCCATCCTCCTGCTTGAAGCTCGTCTCATGCGCTTCATCGACGACGATCACACCGAGCCGGGCATAAGGGAGGAAGAGCGCCGAGCGGGCGCCGATGACGATGCGGGCGTCGCCGCTGGCAATCGCGTGCCACGCGCGGCGGCGTTCGGCCGAGCGGAGGCCACTGTGCCAGCCCACAGGCTCGCAGCCGAAGCGCGCGGCGAAGCGCGTGAGCATCGGTTCGGTGAGCGCGATTTCGGGGAGCAACACCAGCGCCTGCTTGCCCGCGTCGAGCGCCGCAGCGATCGCCTCCATATAGACTTCGGTCTTGCCCGATCCGGTGACGCCGTCGAGCAGCAGCGTCTCGAATTTCTCGGCGGCGACCGCGGCTTTGAGCTGCGCGGCGGCGGCGGTCTGTTCATCGGAGAGGTCGGGCGGGGCGAAGGCGGGATCGGGTTCGGGGTAGGGCGCGTCGGCGGAGACCGAGATGGCTTCGAGCGCGCCGGTCTGGACGAGGCCGCGAATCACCGCCTCGCTCACCTCGGCGAGCGCGGCGAGCTCGCGCACCATGCCTTGGCGCTCGCCAATTGCCTCGAGCGCCACGGTGCGTTGCGGCGTCATCCTTGCGGGAACCTCGCCGGTGGCGCGATATTCGACGATCGGGCGGCGCGCGTCGGCAAAGGCGACCCCGGGGAGGACCATGCGCAGCACCGAGCCGGGCGCGGCGAGATAATAGTCGCTCGTCCATTCGATGAGGCGGCGGAGCGGCGCCTGAATCGGTGGCACCGCGACGATTTCGTAAAGATTGCGCAGGCGGTTGTCGCCGACGGGTTCGGGGGCGCCGAAGCTTTCATCCTCCCACACCACGCCGCCGAGCCGCCGCGGGCCGAGCGGCGCGACGACGACGCTGCCGAGCGGGGCTTCGCTTTCGCGGGGGACGCGATAGTCGAGCGGGCCGAGGGCGGCGGTCAAGAGGAGGACGCGGGCGCGGGTCATGGGTGGGGCAGGATATAGGTTGCCCGGCAAAATAGGAAAGCGCCGTGGATGCGGCCGGGACTCTATTCCTTCGTCATGCCGGACTTGATCCGGCATCCCGCTTCTTGTGTGGCAGGGCAAAGGGTAGCTGGACCCCGGATCAAGTCCGGGGTGACGATGGTGGTTAGTTTGTGGCCAGCGCCGCTTTCTTAACCGGCCGCTTCACGGGCTTCGGCCGGCGGAACCAGAAGGTCCAGACGGTGAGGCTGCCGAGTAGCGCCATCGCAAGCCCCGACACGGTGAGCAGCAGGCGATAGGACAGCCCGCCGACCTTTCCGGCATGGAGCGGATAGGCGATGTTGAACGCTTGCGCCCCCGGTGCCATCGCGAGCGCGTCGCGGGAACCGAGCAATTTGCCCGTCGCGGCGTCGAACCAGAGCGTCGAGCGGCCGTTGGGGAGCCACTCGGCCTGTTGCTTCATGCGCAGCATGATCGGGTCGCCGGGCTTGCGCGGCAGGCTGAGGATGCGGAATTCGGCGCCGGGGAAGCGCTGTCGCGCCTCGGTGAGCATCGCGCGATAATCGGGTTTTACGGCGAGCGGGCCGCCCTTGTATTTGGGTGGCTCGAGCGCCTTTGCCGTTTCGGCAACCGAGCCGAAGGGCGCGACGATGATCGCGGCGAAGGGGCGGAAGAGCATCATCGTCCCGGTGACGACCGACAGCAGCAATAGCGGCGCGACGACGATGCCGAGGTCGCGGTGCTGCATGACGATTGCGGGGCGGCTCATTCGCTTGGGCCACAGGCGGAGTTTGAAGGTCCGCCGCGTGCGCCACCACAGGATCGCGCCCGAGATGATGAAGAAGAGTGCGCAGAGGCCCGCGATCCCTGACACCCATTCGCCGAAATCGCCGGTGAACAGATGGTGGTGGAAATCGAACAGCCAGATTTCGGGGCGCTCCCACTGGCTCGCCCAGCGCGAAACCACCTCGCCCGACTGGCTGGCATAAAGACCCGCGCCCTCGTCGAAGCGCAGCTGGTGCAGCCCGAGGCGCGGGCTTGCGTAGATGATGCCCTGCGGATCGCCGGGCAATGCCATCAGTCTCTCGGTCGTCGCGGTGATCACGCTGAGGTCGCTGCGCAATGGATCGGCCGCGTGGGGCAGGCCGATCCATTCTTCCTTGTGAACAAGGATCGCGCCCGACAGGCCGAGCAGCGCGAGGATGAGGCCGATCAGGCCGCCGATCCAGCGATGGAGCGTGTCGAGCGTTTTCATCCCTAGAACCTGTAATCCCAGCCGAGGGTGAAGGTGCGCCCGCGCCCCGCGAAGAAGGACAGCGGATCCTTCGGCAGGCGGGTGTCGCTCGAATAGTCGATATATTGCTTGTTGAACAGATTCTGGACCGACAGGCTGATGCCGCCGATGCCGGTCTGGTAGCGGGCATAGGCGTCGGTCAGCGTATAGCCGCCGAAATCATTGTCGCCGAGCAGGTTGGGCCGACCCGCGGCATCGTCGGCGGCACGCGCCTTGCCGTCGAAGCGGCGCTTGAAATAGACCTGTGTCTGCACGCGCGCCGAAAAGGGGCCGCTGGCATAGCTCGCCGCAAGGTTGAGCCGGTCGGGCGAGATGTTGACGCCGTCGAGATCGCTGTCGACCTTGCCGTCGGGCACAACATCGCTGTCGAACCGGCCGTTGAGATGGGCATAGCCGATATTGAGCTTGAGCCCGTCGATCGGCGTCTGGACGCCCAGATTGACTTCGAGCCCCTGAATTTCAACGCGCAGGCGCTGAACGTCGAAATTGCGGTCGGCGCCCGTCACCAGCAACTGGCCCTTGTCGCTCGACGACCAGAAATAGGCGGCGCTGGCATCGACGGGGCCGCGCTTGACTTCAAATCCGATCTCGCGGTTGTTCGACACGACGGGGGAGATATCGAGGAAATTGTCGATGTCGATGCCGGGATCCTTCACCGCGCGGGTGATACGGCCGATGTCGGGGACGGTGAAGCCCTCGGCATAGCTCGCATAGGCGCGGATGCCGGCCCAAGGCTCGACGATCACGCCGCCGTTGATCAGCAGATCGTCGAACTTGGGCTTGCCGCCCCCGACATCGACGCCGCCATAGCTCGCCACGCCGCAGGGCACCGGCTGCACGGCCGGCGGGTTGGGGCAGGCGACAAAGGTGGTCGACGCGAGCGTATGGAAATCGTCGATCTTGATCTGGACATTTTCCCAGCGCACGCCGCCGGCGACGCGGACAATGCCGTCGAACAGTTTGAGATTGGCCTGACCGAAGGGCGCGAGGCTGCGGAAATCGCTTGACGGTACCCAGACGCGGCCGGTCGCGATCAGCGCCTGCTCGGTCTTGTCGACGAGCGCGTCAAAGCCGATCGTCATGGTCAGATCCTCAAATCCGGGCACCGCGCGTTCATAGCTGAATTTGGCGCCGAGCTTGCGGCTGCGATTCTGCGACTGGTCGAACAAGGTGCCGACAGGGGCCAGCTTGGGATCCTGAAAGGTTGCTTGCGTCAGGATTTCGCCGCCGAAGGTGTCGCGGCTGCGGTTGAAGAATATCTGGCCGACGAAATTGCCGCCGCCAAGGTCGGTATCGGTCAGCGACAGCGCGATGCTTTCGGTGCGGCTCGCGGCCGATTCGCCCGGCGGGGTGCCGCGCTTGGCACTTGTAGGCAGACCGGTCAGCCGGTTGCCGGCGACCGCGACATAGTCGCCATCGCCCTTCAGTTCGAAACGGCTGGCGATCAGGTCGAGCCGTGCTGTCGATGACAATTCATATCCAAGGCGCGCGAACAGTGAGAGGGTTTTGCTATCCTGCGTCTCTCCCTGCGTCAGGTTGAGCCCGATCGGGCGCCCCTTGGCATCGGAAAAGACGCCGCGAATGTCATACGCAGCGCCCACGGTCGCGTCGAAGCGGCCCGCCTTATACTGGACAAGACCGGCAATCTTTCCGCCCATTCCGGCTTTGGAGAAATCATTGTCCGCGGTGCCTTGCAGCAGCACGCGGCCACCGATGCCTTCGTCTTTCGGCGCGCCAACCGTGACCTGATTGACGATCCCGCCGGTGCCGCCGATGCCCTGCAGCGCGTTCGAGCCGTAGATCAGTTCGACACGGTCGACGAAAAAGCCGTCGATAGTGAAGCCGTCACGGCTGCCGTCGCGCATCGGGGTCGATTGCGGGATGCCGTTGATTGCATAGAGCGGCGAGCGGCCGCGCAGCGTTTCGCCCGAGCCCGACAGTTTCTGGCGCGTCGGCGAGAAGCTGGGGGTCAGGTTTGCGACCGCGTCGGTGACTGACCCCGACATCGCGATCTGCTGATCGAGCGTGTCCTTGTCGATGATGTCGATCGTCAGCGGCAGCGCGTTGGGCGGCAAGATGGTGCGCGCCGCAGTGACGACGATCGTCGCCTCGCCGTTCGCGCCTTCGTCGACGGGCGCTGTGTCCTGCGCAAAGGCGGGGGAGGACAGCGCGGTAGTAACCAGTGCGGCGGCGACGAATTTGCGAATCATTCTTAACTCCTGTCCGGAGCGGCCGCTAATGCGAGAGATTTGCAGAAGCAAGGGAAAAGCCTGGCATGGGAGAGCCGGCTTTGCTTTGCCGGAGCGGTGTGGAAAATTCGCCACACCCGGCAAATCGCGCTATCATATTGCCGATGCGGGAAAAGGAACTGCGCTTCGCCCTGATTTGCTACGGCGGTATCAGCCTGGCCGTCTATATGCACGGCATCACCAAGGAGGCGTGGCGTCTGGCCGCGGCCTCGCGCGCCTGGCACGACGGCGCGGTACCGACGGGATCGGGCGCGGTCTATGGCGAATTGCTCGCGGCGATTGCGGCGCACAGCAATGTGCGGCTGCGCGTGATGGCCGACATTGTCGCGGGCGCGAGCGCGGGCGGGATCAATGGCATTTTCCTCGCCCGTGCGCTGGCGACCGGCCAGTCGCTCGACCCGCTCACCGACCTGTGGCTCGATGACGCCGATGTCGACAGCCTGCTCGACCCCGATGCGCGGCCGCTGTCGGCGGCGACCAAATTCTGGGCGGTGCCGATCGCCGGCTGGGCGATGAAGAAGCGCGGCAATGTCATCGACCGCACCGTCGGAGAGGGCGCGCAGGACGAGGTGCGCGCCAAGCTCTCGCGCTTCGTCCGCGCGCGCTGGTTCGAGCCGCCGTTCGGCGGTGCGACCTTTTGCAACCTGCTGCTCGACGCGTTTGATGCGATGGAGGCGGGGCCGAAGGGGCCGGTGCTGGTGCCTGCGGGGCAGCCGGTGGACCTGTTTGTCTCGGTTACCGATTTCGCGGGGCATAGCGCGCCGCTCGCGCTCAACAGCCCGCCGCGCGTCACCGAGCAGGAGCATCGGCTGGTGATGCATTTCCGGCAGAATGGGCGAAGCGGCAAGCAGCTGAGCGACGTACCGGGGCTGGCCGCAGCGGCGCGCGCGACCGCGAGTTTTCCGGGCGCCTTTCCGCCCTTCACGCTGCGCGAACTCGACGGTGTGCTGGAAAAACGCGGGATCGACTGGCAGGGCCGCGACGATTTCATCCGCGTGCAGCTTCCCGCGGGCGGCGAGGCCGACCCCGCCGACCGGGTGCTGATCGACGGATCGGTCCTCGCCAACGCGCCCTTCCGCCCGGCGATCGCGGCGCTGAAACAGCGCCCGGCGCGGCGCGAGATCGACCGGCGCTTCGTCTATATCGACCCCAAGCCCGATTTCCGCTCGATCAGTTTCGGCAAGCCCGGGGCGGCCGCCGAGGGTGAGCCTGCGCGGCTACCCGGTTTCCTGTCGACGATCCTCGGCGCCTTGTCCGAAATTCCGCGCGAACAGCCGATCCGCGACAATGTCGAGGCGATCGGCGGCATGTCGCGGCGTATCCGGCGGATGCAGCATATCGTCGATGCGATGAAGGTCGAGGTCGAGGAACAGGTCGCGGCGCTGTTCGGCAGCACTTTCTTCCTCGACACCCCGACCCCGGCGCGGCTCGATAAATGGCGCGCCAAGGCACAGGATCAGGCCTCGCTGCGCGCGGGGTTTGCTTACGCACCCTATGGCCATCTGAAACTCTCGGCGGTCGTCGAGGAGCTGGTCGCGGTGATCGACCGGCTGGCACCTGCGGAAGGCCCGGTGCATTTCGCCAACCGGCGGCGGGCGCTGTGGGAGGAGGTCCGCGCGCGCGGGCTCGACCGGATTTCGGGCAAGCGGGGCGCCGGCGCGAGCGGCGATGCGGTCGCCTTTTTTCGTACCCACGACATGGGCTTTCGCATTCGCCGATTGCGCTTTCTGGCACGCGAACTCGATGCGTCGGTCGAGGCGCGTCGCGCCGAGCGCGACCTGGCATGCGAGGAAATGCGCGGGGCGATCTTCACCGCGCTCGGTCTGTATCTGGAGCGCGAGGGTGATGCGTGGCTCGCCGACCTCGATGTGCCCGCCGACGCCGGGCCGGGGCATTGGATCGACGCGATCGCGGCGCGGCGCGACCTGACCACGGTCGATCGCGACGCCGATGCGCTGATCGCGGCGGCGCTTGCCGCGCTGCCGAAGGACGACCGGCGGGTGATGCTGCTCGCCTATCTGGGTTACCCCTTTTACGACATTGCGACGCTGCCACTGCTGCAGGGCGAAGGGTTCGACGAGTTCGACCCGATCAAGATCGACCGCATTTCGCCGTCGGACGCGACCGCGATCCGTACCGGCGGCGCGGGCGCGATGCTGAAGGGGATCGAGTTCAACAGCTTCGGCGCCTTTTTCAGCCGCGCGTACCGCGAGAATGACTATTTGTGGGGGCGGCTCCACGGTGCCGACCGGCTGATCGATATTGTCGCGAGCAGCGTGACCGGCGACGCTGCGATGCCCGCCGATGCGCTGGCCGCGATCAAGCGACGCGCTTTCCACGCAATACTGGATGAAGAGGAAGGGCGGTTGCCCAAGGTGAAGGCACTGATCGACGAGCTCAGGGGCGAGATTGGCTAATTATCTTTGCCATCCCCGCGAAAGCGGGGACCCGGAGCGCGCGCCGGCTGACTCCACTCCCGGGTTCCCGCTTTTGCGGGAATGACACTATCGGATGTCGGCGGTGCCGGGTGGGATCAATCGGTCAGATCGTCCCACATTTCCTTGATGCGGCCGAAAAAGCCCTGACTGGCGGGGCATTCGTCGCCGGTTTCGGTTTCGCGAAACTCGGCGAGCAGCTCCTTCTGGCGCGCGCTGAGCTTCGTCGGGGTTTCGACGTCGACCTGGACGACGAGGTCGCCGTGGCCGCGGCCATTCAGGACCGGCATGCCCGCGCCGCGCTTGCGCAGCTGCTTGCCCGACTGGATGCCCGCCGGGATGTTGATGTCATGCTTCTCGCCGTCGAGCCCCGGAATGGCGATGTCGCCGCCGAGCGCCGCGGTGGTGAAGCTGATCGTCGCGCGGGTGAACAGCGTCGTGCCCTCGCGTTCGAACACCTTGTGCTGCGCCATGTGGAGGAAAATATAAAGGTCGCCCGGCGCGGCGCCGCGCGCACCCGATTCGCCTTCGCCCGACAGACGGATGCGCGTACCTTCGTCGACGCCGGCGGGAATGTTCACGGTCAGCGTCTTGCGCCGGTCGACACGGCCTTCGCCGTGGCAGCTGTTGCACGGATCGGCGATCACCTCGCCCGCGCCCTGACAGGCGGGACAGGTGCGTTCGACCATGAAAAAGCCCTGCTGCGCGCGCACCTTGCCGTGGCCGGCGCAGGTTCCGCAGCGGTTTGTGCGGGTGCCGGGCTTGGCGCCCGAACCGTCGCAACTGTCGCAGCGCGCGGCGACATCGACCTGAATCTCGCGGGTGCAGCCGGCGAAGGCGTCCTCGAGTTTGATTTCCATGTCATAGCGCAGGTCCGCGCCGCGCGCGGGGCCGCGTTGCTGGCGGCCGCCGCCGAACGCCGAACCGAAAATCGATTCGAAAATATCGCCGATGTCGCCGAAATCGGCGTTGCCGCCGCCACCATTCGCGCCGCGCACGCCATCCTTGCCGAAACGGTCATAGGCGGCACGCTTTTGCGGATCTTTCAGGCAGTCATAGGCCTCGCTGATCGCCTTGAAGCGCGCTTCGCTGTCGTCGCACCCCGGATTTTTGTCGGGGTGATACTTCATCGCGAGCTTGCGATAGCTGGCCTTCAGCGCCGCTTCGTTGGCGGTGCGTTCGACTTCGAGCAGTTCGTAATAATCAATGTCGAGTGACATAGGTCAACAGGTCCCCTCTGCCCCGTCGCGCCGGCCCGGCGCGACGGGGAGAGTTTCGTGATTATTTCTTGTCGTCTTCGACTTCGGAGAATTCGGCGTCGACGACGTCTTCGTCGCTCTTCGCTTCTTCAGCATCGGCGCCGGGGGACGCGGCCGCCTGCTGTTCCTTCTCGTAGATCGCCTGGCCGAGCTTCATCGCGACCTGTGCGAGGGCCTGCGACTTTTCGGTCATCGCTGCGGCATCGCCGCCCTCGATCGCGGTCTTGGTTTCGGCGATCGCGGCTTCGATTTCGGCCTTCAGGCTCGCGTCGATCTTGTCGCCATGTTCGATGATCTGGCGCTCGGTCGAGTGGACGAGGCTTTCGGCGTTGTTCTTCGCCTCGGCCGCTTCGCGGCGTGCCTTGTCCTCTTCGGCGAACTGTTCGGCATCCTTGACCATCTGGTCGATGTCGGAGTCCGACAGGCCGCCCGATGCCTGGATCTTGATCTGCTGTTCCTTGCCGGTGCCCTTGTCCTTGGCGTGGACCGACACGATGCCGTTGGCGTCGATGTCGAAGGTCACTTCGATCTGCGGCACGCCGCGCGGAGCGGGCGGAATGCCGACGAGGTCGAACTGGCCGAGCGCCTTGTTGTCGGCGGCCATTTCACGCTCGCCCTGAAACACGCGGATCGTCACTGCCGACTGATTGTCGTCAGCCGTCGAGTAAACCTGCGACTTTTTGGTCGGGATCGTTGTGTTGCGATCGATCATGCGCGTGAACACGCCGCCGAGCGTCTCGATGCCGAGCGACAGCGGGGTGACGTCGAGCAGCAGCACGTCCTTGACGTCGCCCTGCAGAACGCCCGCCTGGATTGCGGCGCCGATCGCGACGACTTCGTCAGGGTTCACACCGGTGTGCGGTTCCTTGCCGAAGAAATCCTTCACGACTTCGCGCACGCGCGGCATGCGGGTCATGCCGCCGACGAGCACGACTTCGTCGATTTCGCTCGCCGAAACGCCGGCGTCCTTGATCGCCTTCTTGCACGGCTCGAGGGTGCGCTTGACGAGATTTTCGACCAGCTTTTCCAGATCTGCGCGGGTGATCGTCTTGACCAGATGCTTCGGTCCGCTGGCGTCGGCGGTGATGAAGGGCAGGTTGACCTCGGTCGTCGCGGCGGTCGACAGCTCGATCTTCGCCTTTTCGGCGGCTTCCTTCAGGCGCTGGAGCGCGAGCTTGTCGCCGCGAAGATCAATGCCTTCGTCTTTCTTGAAGCCGTCGGCGAGATACTGGACGATCGTCGAGTCGAAATCTTCACCGCCGAGGAAGGTGTCGCCGTTGGTCGACTTTACCTCGAACACGCCGTCGCCAACTTCGAGGATCGAGATGTCGAAGGTGCCGCCGCCAAGGTCATAGACCGCGATCGTCTTGTTCTCGGTCTTGTCGAGGCCATAGGCGAGCGCGGCTGCGGTCGGCTCGTTGATGATGCGCAGCACCTCGAGGCCGGCGATGCGGCCGGCGTCCTTGGTCGCCTGGCGCTGGGCGTCGTTGAAGTAAGCGGGAACGGTGATCACCGCCTGCTCGACCTTTTCACCCAGATAGGCTTCGGCGGTTTCCTTCATCTTCTGAAGGATGAACGCGCTGATCTGCGACGGCGAATAATCTTCGCCGCCGGCCTTGACCCATGCGTCGCCGTTGCTGCCCTTGGTGATGCTGTAGGGGACGAGTTCCATATCCTTCTTGGTCATGGGATCGTCGAAGCGGCGGCCGATCAGGCGCTTCACCGCAAATACCGTGTTTTCGGGGTTGGTCACAGCCTGGCGCTTTGCCGGCTGACCGATCAGCCGTTCGCCGTCCTTGGCGAAGGCGACGATCGACGGCGTCGTGCGCGTGCCTTCGACATTTTCGATAACCTTGGGCTTGCCGCCTTCCATCACCGCCACGCAGCTGTTGGTGGTGCCGAGGTCGATCCCGATCACTTTGGCCATATTTCACTCGTCCTTGTTGCTTCCCGGCGCCCTAAACAGGCACGCCGTATGTTGGGTTTCTGGGGGCGATATAGGTGCGCTTATCCTTGGCACAAGGGTTTTGAGGGCTTATCGAGGAGGGGAATTCATGCGCTTTTACGGAGTCCTCCCAAAATGAAACCCTTTGCCATCCTTGCCGCCGCCACCGCCGCGCTCACCCTGACGGCTTGCGGGGAAAATCTGGGCAAGGGACCGGAGCTCAACGTCGTCAGCGGCCATATCGTGATGGGGGCGACCCCCGACCGGCCGGCGGTCGGCTATTTCCGGGTCACCGGCGGGCCGCGCCCGGTGAAACTGATGGCGGTGACCGCCGACCTCGCACAGCGGGTCGAGATGCACGAAAGCGTCAAGGAAAACGGCATGATGACGATGAAGCCGCTTGCCAGCGCCGACGTTCCCGCAAAGGGCGAGCTGCGGTTTGCGCAGGGCGGCAAGCATTTGATGATCTGGGGCATCAACGGCGCCGCCGTGCGCGCGGGCAAGCTGCCGATGGCGTTCGTCTTCACCAACAACAATAACGAGCGCATCCTGTTCGACATGGTGATCAAGCCGGCCGAGGGGGCCGCGGTCACCGATGGCGGAATGGATCATGGCGCGATGAACCATGCCGACGCCGGCAAGGCAGCCCCGGACGCGGCCAAGAAATAAGTGCGGCGACCGTCGCGTCCCCTGACTCCGGGCGAAATCGCGCTCGCGCGCCCGGTGTTCGGCGACGCGATCGCCTATGACCGGGTACGCATCTGCCACCATAAATGGATTTTCTTCCAGCCGCGGCACATCGTCATGGCGCCGATGGGCAGCCTGCATTTCAACCCGCACGGCGACCTCTATTGCGACGATTTCGGCGCGGCGTCGCAGCGATTGCAAGGGCTGTTCATCCACGAGATGGTTCATGTCTGGCAGGCGCAGACGCGCGGCCGCTGGTATCTGGTGCTGATGCGCCACCCGTTCGCGACCTATCACTACAGCCTCAAGCCTGGCTGGCGGCTCGAACGCTACGGGCTGGAGCAGCAGGCCGAGATTGTCCGCCACTACTGGCTGCTGACGCAGGGCATGATCGTCGGCGGCGCGCCGGGGGTGGAGGCGTATCGGGCGGTGCTGCCATTCGGGCCGGAGCACCAAGTCTGACAGGAAGGGGGCCGGCGCTTCGGTGTTGCGCCGGTAAAAGGCCGGGAGGCGACCAGGCGCCCCCCGACCGGATGATCAATGTTGCATGTCTTTGTGCTCGGGGTGTTCTTCACCCTTTTTGCCCATTTTGTCGCAACAGGCGCAATCCTCCTTCATCTCCTTGCAGCAGCAGTCCCTGGTCGGGGCTTCTGCGGCGAAGGCGCTGACGGGGGCGGCCAGCGCGATGGCCAGCCCGAACATGATGGTTTTCATTGTAAAACTCCTTGAAAGACAGAAACTGGAAACAGAGCCTTCTATCGTCGTGGAGGTTCGAAACCGGGGGCAGGATGAACGCCGTGGAGGGTGCGCCCGTCGGGCGCGGCGAGTGGCATGTCTTCGTGCACGCGCGGCGCCAGCGTCGCAGCGGCGCCATTGATCGCGATGCACGGGGCGACACAATGCGGGTGGGGCGGCGGCGTCTTTTTCCCGGCCGGTGCGGGGTGGCCACAGTCGGTCGTCGCCATGGCTTCGGGCTGCGCGGCGACCGCCTCCATGCAAAAGGGCCCGCCGGGACCGGCGACGAACAGCATCGCCGCGACCAGCGCGAGCAAGCATCGTTGAAGGCCCCGCATTGTCATATCGATATGGTCCTTATACCGGATCGAGGGTGAGCATAAGCTGCAAAGTGCGGCATGACATTGGGCAATTAGCGACTAGCCAAGCGAGCGGTGTTCATTCTATGTTCCATGCATGGATATCATGTTGCTCATCATCGCTTTCGTTGCCCTATTTCTGGGAGCGGTCATCGGCTGGCTCGCTGCCGGCCGCCAGTCGGGCGGGCTCAAGGCCGAACGCGACGGATTTGCCGAACGGTTCCGGAGCGCGGTCGCCGACCTTGCCGCCGAGGCCGAGGCGCGCAAGCGCGCCGATATCCAGTTGGCCTCGCTGCTGAGCGAGCAGCGCGCGCGTGACGAAGCGCATGATGCGCAGATCGCGCAACTCAAGGACGCGCAAGCGGCGCTCACCACGCAGTTTCGCGAGGTCGGGCAGGTGATGCTCGACGGCGCGCAAAAGGCGTTTCTCGATCGTGCGGAAGCGCGCTTCAAGGAGAGCGAGGCGACCGCGGGGCAGAATTTGAAGGCGTTGCTCCATCCGGTCCACGACAGGCTCGAAAAATATGAACTGGCGGTGGCGAAGGTCGAGGCCGAGCGGCGCGACGCTTTCGGGCTGCTGCATGGCCAGATTGCGGCGATGCGCGAGGGCACCGAGCGGGTGTCAAGCGAGGCGGCGAAGCTGGTCAACGCGCTGCGCAACGCGCCCAAGGCGCGCGGGCGCTGGGGCGAGCAGCAATTGCGCAACGTGCTCGAAAGCTGCGGCCTCTCAGAACATGCCGATTTCCAGACCGAGGTGAGCGTGACCGACGGTGACGGCGGGCGACTGCGTCCCGACGTCGTGGTGCGCGTTCCGGGCGGGCAGAATCTCGTGATCGACGCCAAGGTGTCGCTCAACGCCTATCAGGATGCATTCGGCGCGGTCGACGAACGCGAGAAGGTCTCGCATCTTGCCGCGCATGCCGCGGCGATGAAGGCGCATGTGAACACGCTGGGTGCCAAAGCCTATTGGAACCAGTTCGACGACACTCCCGATTTCGTCGTGATGTTCGTCCCCGGCGAACATTTCCTCGCTGCCGCGCTCGATCAGGATCCGGGGCTTTGGGACTATGCGTTCGAGCGCAAGGTGCTGCTCGCGACCCCGACCAATTTGATCGCGATCGCGCGCACCGTGGCGGCGGTGTGGCGGCAGGAAAAACTTGCCAATCAGGCGCGCGAAATCGCGGCGCTGGGTAAGGAGCTTTATGCGCGTATGAGCACGATGGGGGCTCACATCGCGCGCGTCGGGAAGAATCTCGATCAGGCGACGGGGGCGTATAACAGCTTTGTTGGCAGTTTCGAATCGCAGGTGCTGACGCAGGCGCGGCGTTTCGAAAGCCTCGATATCGAAACCGGCGACAAGGAGATTCCCGTGCTGCCCGTCGCCGAGCAATCGGCGCGCCCGCTCGCCAAGCTGGCGGCGGCGCCGGCGGCGGTCAACGACGCGGGGGAATAGGGTTCGGCCCCTGCTATTGCAGGGGCCGTGATGGTCAGATCACCCGTTTGAGTACGGCGGTCTTGCCGTTTTTTCCGGTCAGCACCATCGTGCCGTCCGACGGGAAGCTGATACCCGCAGGGGCGGACATCAGGTCGGAAAAGGCGCGCTCCTGCTCCATGCCGGGGCCGGGACAGGCCATCAGCGTCGCTGCGAGCTGACCCGCGGTCAATACGCCGTCCTTGACGGCATAGCCGCCGCCGAAGCGGTTGCAGCCTGCGCTGCCGCTGAGCCGTTCGCCGTCGAATTGCAGCGAGGTCGGACGGTCGGACGTCACCGCCACTCCGCCGATCGACACGAAGGTCCAGTTCGACCCCGCCAGCGTATCGGGCGGCAGGATCGCGCCACCGCAGCCCTTCACCGTCTTGCCGTCGGCCGTGACGGTCACCGTATCGGCGTAGCGCCGATCGCTCATCCCGTCGCTGCACGCCGTGCGGGTGACGTCGACCGTCAGGCGCGGCGTGACATAACGTTCGCCATTGAAGGATGGCTTCGCACCGGGGTTCGGCACAATGATCTTCGTCTCGCCATAATCGCCGGCATAGTTCAGCCGGCCCGGGGTAATCTCGAGCGTCCAGCCGGGCTCGGTGCCGAGTGCCATATAGGCGGTCGCGGGCGGTCCACCGGGGCCTTGTGGCGGCGCTCCGGCCGCGCAGCCCGCAAGAGTGGCAGCAAGGGCAAGCAGGGGAAGGGTTTTTGACATTGGATACTCCTGGGCACCTCCGTTCGTGCCGGGCGGAGGCGGGATACCTGTCGTCATCGTGCGAGACCGGGAATCCACGAACCTCGCGCAATGCGAACGGGAAAGCCGGCCGGATAATAGCATGCGAATGGCGGCATGCTGAACGATATTGCAGGCGCCCGTTCAGCTTCGCTGCTGGTTCAGCACCTCATAGGCCATTACCGCCGTGGCGACCGCAGCATTGAGGCTGTCGGCCTTGCCCATCATCGGCATTTTTACGCGCACGTCGGCGGCGGCGGCATATTCGGCGGGCATGCCCTGCGATTCATTGCCGGTGAGGATGAAGGTCGGCGCGTCATAGCGCACCGCCTGATAATCCTGGGTGTCGCCGCCGAGCCACGTCGCGACGAGCTGGCCGGGTCCCTGCCGCAGCCAGGGGAGGAATTCCTCCCAGCGTGTGACGACCAGCTTTTGCGTGAAGATCGCGCCCATGCTCGCGCGCACCGCCTCGACGGCATAGGGATCGGTGCTTTCGTCGAGCAGAATCAGCCCGCCCGCGCCGACCGCATCGCCGGTGCGCAGCATCGTGCCGAGATTGCCCGGATCGCGCAGCCGTTCGGCGACAAGCCAGATCGGTGATGCGCTGCGGTCGAGATCGGCAAGGCTGGTTTCGGGTTCGGCATAGATGCCGACGACGGTTTGCGGATTATCCTTGCCCGATAATTTGGAGAGGATTGCCCCCGTCGTGTCGATCACCTCGCCGCCCGCTTTCAGCGTGTCGGCGGCGAGCGCGGCGGCGAGCGGGTGCGCGTCGCCATCGGGGCCGAGGAACAGCCATTGCGGGAGGGTGCCCGCCTCCCGGGCTTCGGTTGCGATGCGCAGCCCCTCGGCGAGGAACAGGCCTTCGGCGCGGCGATGGCGTTTCTCGCGGAGCAGCCGCATCCGCTTGATCAGCGGGTTCGACAGACTTTCAATCGGGGTACGACGACCGGTCATGCGGTCAATCCTCGCCGAAGCTGTCCTTGACCAGCCCGACGAGCTTGAGCAGCGCGGCATCGGCGCCGTCGCCCTTCGTATAAATGGTGATCGAATCGCCCTTTGCGGCGCCGAGCATCATCAGCCCCATGATAGACGTGCCGTTGACGCGCGAACCATTGCGTTCGACCTCGACGCTCACCGTTTCAGGCAGGCGGCTGACGAAGGTGACGAATTTTGCGCTGGCACGCGCGTGGAGCCCGCGCTGGTTGGTGATTTCAACCGTTTCCGAAATTTCGCTCATGAACCCACCCCCAGCATTTCCGATGCGACGGAAATATATTTTTGTCCGGCTTCCTTTGCGGCGATCACCGCGGGGCGAAGCTCCATCGTCTTGCGCGCGCTTTCGAGACGGATCAGCATCGGCAGATTGACCCCGGCGATCACTTCGGTCCGACCTGTTTCGAGCAGGCTGATCGCGAGATTCGACGGCGTTCCGCCGAACAGGTCAGTCAGCATGATCACACCGCGGCCTTCATCGACCTTGCGCAGCGCATCGGCGATTTCGCGGCGGCGCATTTCCATATTGTCGTTGGGGCCGATGCAGACCGTCGCGATCGCGCGCTGCGGACCGACGACATGCTCCATTGCGGTCACCATCTCCTCGGCGAGTCGGCCGTGGGTGACCAGGACCATTCCCAGGAGCGGCAAGGCTTTATCGGTGGGCATGAAAAGCGGGACCCTTATGCTTGTTCGTCGCCGGACGCGGGAGATGCGGGCGGGGGCTTGCCCTCAAGCCCATCTTGCGGGGCAGAGTCAAGGTTGCGGTGGGTGAGTGTCGGGCGATGGCCCGCGGCGCGGAGCGTCCGGGTGACGCGGTCGGCGACATGAACCGAACGGTGACGGCCGCCGGTGCAGCCGAACGCGATGGTGACATAGCTTTTGCCCTCGGCGCGGTAGCGCGGCAGCAAGGCGAGGATCAGCGCCTCAATCTGCGCCACCGTCGCCTCATAGGCGGGGTCGGCGACGATATAGGCCGCGACATCGGCGTCGAGCCCGGTGCCCGGGCGCAATGCGCTATCCCAATGCGGATTGCGCAGATATCGCATGTCGAACACCAGATCGGCGTTGCGCGGCAAGCCGCGCGCGAAGCCAAAGCTCAATATATTGAGGGCGGGTTCGTCGTGGCTGCTGTCGCCGAAGCGCTGGCGGACCTCCTGTTGCAGATCGTTGCTGCTGTAGTTGGTGCTGTCGATGACATGTTCGGCCCAGCGACGCAGCGGCTCCATCATCTCGCGCTCGCGCGCGATGCCGTCGGCGGCGGGACGATCCTCGGCGAGCGGGTGGCGGCGGCGGGTTTCGGAAAAGCGCCGTTCGAGTTCGGCGCCGGCGCAGTCGAGGAACAACGTCTGCACGTCGCGCCCGCCGGCATCGCGCAGCGCCTTGATCTGTCGCACCAGCGCTGCGGGCTTGAAGCCGCGGCTGCGGCTGTCGATCCCCACCGCGAGCGGTCGCCCTGCCTCGCTGCTTTTGACCGGGGCGTCGATCAGCGCGTCGAGCAGCGCGAGCGGGAGATTGTCGACAACCTCCCACCCCAGATCCTCGAGCACCTTCAGCACGGTCGATTTGCCCGCGCCCGAAAGGCCGGTGACGAGCAGGAGGCGGGGTTCGGGATGGTTGGTCATGGGTGGAGCGCCAAATGGTCGAGCGCGAGCAATATCTTGATAGGCGCCGATGCTTCAAAGGCGGATAGCTGGATAGCATGGAGCGCGTGCTCCGCGACCATTTCCACCTGCCCCGCCGGCGGCATGCGTTCGTAGCGTTCGGTCAGCCGCACCGCGAGCGCGAGCGGAACGGGCGCGGTCCAGGGTTGTTCGACGATGCCGATCCCGCGCACTTCCAGTTTGCCGGCAAGAGCCGCGGGCGGGCGGCACCACAGCTGGTTCCGGTCGAACCAGATGTCGCAGCGATCGTCGGCAACGAGCCGCGCGCCGCGATCGATCAGCCGTAGCGCGAGATCCGACTTGCCCTGACCCGACAGGCCGAGCAGCAAAATGCCGCGGCTGCCGGCCGCGACGCAACTGGCATGGACATTGACGATCTGGGGCTGGGTCCGGCTGGGAAACATCGCGCAGGCTTACCGGTGCTGCTGCAGGGCCGCAAGGCGGATACCGGGCGTGGCTATCCCGTTTCGGTATGGTTTTCGCGCGCCGGACGCGCGGGCAGGGTGATGAGCAGGCTGGCGCCACGTTTGCCGTCCTCCCGGTCGCGCGCGGCGATCGTTCCCGCATGCCCCTCGATGATCGTCCGCGCGATGGCGAGCCCGAGGCCGCTGTGGCGGCCGAAGGCTTCGCCGTCGGGGCGTTCGCTATGGAAGCGGCGAAAAATGGCATCGCGTTGATCGGGGTCGATCCCGGGTCCGTCATCGTCGATGCGGATATGCACCTCATCGCCCAGCCGGGTCGCGGCGATGCAGACGAGCCCGTTTTCGGGAGAAAAGCTGATCGCATTGTCGATGACATTGTCGATCGCGCGTTCGAGCCGGTGGCCGTCGCCCATCACCGTCGTGGTGTCCTTGCGCGGGCGGGCGAAGGCGATGCGCGGCTGGCCCGGCCGCTGGTCGGCGCGCGCGGCGCGGCCGGCGAGCATCGATTCGATCATCATCCCGACGTCGACGGGTTCGAACAGGGTGCGCGACAATTGCGCGTCGACGCGGCTCGCCTCGCTGATGTCGCTGACCAGCCGGTCGAGCCGGCGGACATCTTCGTCGGCGATCGCCAGCAATTGCGCGCGTTGTTCGCCGGTCTGGACGCGGCCCAGCCCTTCGATCGCCGAACGCACCGAGGCGATCGGGTTTTTGAGCTCGTGCGTCACATCGGCGGCGAAATGCTCGCCGGCGTCGATGCGCTCGCGAAGCGCTTGCGTCATGTCCGAAAGCGCGCGGGCGAGGGTGCCGATCTCGTCGCGGCGGCTGGGCAGTCGGGGAACGACAACTTCGCGGGCGCGACCCAGCCGCACACGCACCGCAGCGCGCGCAAGCCGGCGCAGCGGACGGACGATGGTGCGCGCGAGGAAGAGCGAGAGGAGGACCGAGGTCATCAGCACCACCGACACGACGATCGCGAGGCGGAAGCGTTCGGCGCGCACGGTGCGCGTGATGTCGCGCGCGTTCAGCGTCATCAGCACCGTTTGCGGCGTTTCGAGATCGACGACGCGTGCGGCGCTCAAAAGCGGGGTGCGTTCGGGGGCATAGCGAAAACGGATCGCCACATCGCCGCTCCGCTGCGCCTCGACGACTTCGGGCCAGGCGGCGGCGGTATCGATCGCGGGTTCGTGAAAATCGGGATAGCTTGGCGCGCCGACGATCCAGTCGATGCCGCGGTCCATCGCGCGCGCGGCGTCGCGTTGCCAGGCCTGCAGGTCGGGGTCGCGCAATGTGTAGGTCTGCGGTCCGGCTTCGAAGCTGTCGAAGCTGCGCTTGCCGCCGGAATCATAAAAGCGCAGCCGCGATTCGGTCGCGGTTGCGAACTCATCGACCAGCCGCTGCCGCTGGTCGGGCCTCGCTGCCTCGAGCGCGGCGTCGAGCATCGCCAGCTGGTCCTTCATCACCTCGATGCGCGTATCGACCAGCCGGCTGCGATATGTATCGAGATAATAAAAGCCGCCCGCGAGCATGGCGACCGCGAGAATATTGACCGCGAGAATGCGCGTCGTCAGCGACCAGCGCGACGACCAGACGAGCGGCGATTCCTCCTGCTCGGCGATACTGCCTTCGGGCTTTTTCGCGTCACGCATCGTCGGCAAAGCGGTAGCCCGCGCCATAGAGGGTAGCGATCGCATCGAATTCGGGGTCTACCTCGCGGAACTTGCGGCGCAGGCGCTTGATATGGCTGTCGATCGTACGGTCGTCGATATAGACATCGTCCTGATAGGCAGCGTCCATCAACTGGTTGCGGCTGCGCACGATGCCGGGGCGCGACGCGAGCGTTTCGAGGATGAGGAATTCGGTGACGGTCAAGGTGACGTCTTTCCCGTCCCAGGCAACCTTGTGGCGCGCCGGATCCATTTGCAGCCGGCCGCGGGTGATTGGTTCGGCGACGGGTTCGTCATCTTCGCTCGGCAGATTCTTGTTGAGTTCGACGCGGCGCAGGATCGCGCGGATGCGTGCGATCACCAGCCGCTGCGAGAAGGGCTTGGCGATATAATCGTCGGCGCCCATCGCGAGGCCGAGCGCCTCGTCGATCTCGTCATCCTTGCTGGTCAGAAAAATGACCGGAAGCTGGCTCTTCTCGCGCAACCGGCGCAGCAGCTCGAGCCCGTCCATTCGCGGCATTTTGACGTCGAAGACAGCAAGGTCGGGCGGATTGTCGAGCAGCGGCTTGAGCGCGGCTTCGCCGTCCGAATAGACGCGCGTCACGAACCCCTCGGCCTGGAGCGCGATCGACAACGATTGCAGGATGTTGCGGTCGTCGTCGACCAGTGCGATGGTTGCCGTCATGCTCTTTCCGTTGGCGGTATTTTGCAGTGATTAGCCGATCCGGCGCGCAGCGACAACCGCGTGACGGAGGAGGGCATTTTTCCCCTGAAACAACCGCGCAAGGATGCGCGATTGTACCGGTCGACCGACCGCCGATATCCGTGCACGGGCGGCCCGTAAGGGTGCTTTAATCTTTTGACCTCTTGGGTCATCCTCGCTAACGCGACAGCCAATTCACAGAATCGGCGTCACGTCGGCACCCATGGAAATGCGGGCCTCCCCATGTGTTCGGGATCATCCGCATACCTATGCAAAGGGGCCCGGACGCCTAGGGAAAGGCAAGGCTATGACTCGCATTTTGATCGGTGACGCGGCAGTGGAAACCCGGGCCGAGGTTGCCGAAAACTGGGGCACCGCGCAGCTCGTCGAAGATGCGATCCGTCACGGCGAAGGCCTGCTCGCCAAGGATGGCCCGCTCGTCGTCGAAACCGGCAAGCACACCGGCCGGTCGGCCAAGGACAAGTTCATCGTCCAGGACGCCGAAACCGCCGACACCATCTGGTGGGGCAAGACCAATGTCCCGATGACCCCCGAACATTTTGCCGCGCTCAAGGCCGATTTCTTCGCGCACCTTGCCGAACGCCCGCGGATCTATCGCCAGCAGCTGTTCGGCGGCTCGCAGCCCGAACATCGCGTCAGCGTCCAGGTCGTCACCGAATTTGCGTGGCACAGCCAGTTCATCCGCACCTTGCTCGTTCGCCCGACCGAGGAAGAGCTGGCGGCGTTCGCGACCGAATATACGATCATCGACCTGCCGAGCTTCCGCGCCGATCCGGCAAAACATGGCTCGCGCACCGAAACCGTCGTCGCGGTCAACTTCTCCGAAAAGCTCGTGCTGATCGGCGGCACCGCCTATGCGGGCGAGATGAAGAAGTCGGTGTTCGGCATCCTCAACTATCTGCTCCCCGTCGACGGCGTGATGCCGATGCACTGTTCGGCGAACATCGGCGCGAACGGCGACACCGCGGTCTTCTTTGGCCTGTCGGGCACCGGCAAGACGACGCTGTCGGCCGACGCGTCGCGCACGCTGATCGGCGATGACGAGCATGGCTGGTCGGACACCGCGGTCTTCAACTTCGAGGGCGGCTGCTACGCCAAGATGATCCGCCTCTCGCCCGAAGCCGAGCCCGAGATTTTCGCGACCACCAAGCGCTTCGGCACGGTGCTCGAAAATGTCGTGATCGATCCCGCGACCCGCGAGCTCGACTTCGACGACAACAGCCTCGCCGAGAATAGCCGCGGTTCGTATCCGATCGACTTCATCCCCAACGCATCGACCGAGAATATGGGGCCGGTGCCCAAGACGGTGATCATGCTGACCGCCGATGCCTATGGCGTGCTGCCTCCGATCGCCAAGCTGACCCCCGAACAGGCGATGTATCACTTCCTGTCGGGCTATACCGCACGCGTTGCCGGGACCGAAATCGGCGTGACCGAGCCCGAGGCAACCTTCTCGACCTGCTTCGGCGCGCCCTTCATGCCGCGCCATCCGTCGGTGTACGGCAATCTGCTGAAAGAACGTATCGCCAAGGGCGGCGTCCAGTGCTGGCTCGTCAACACCGGCTGGACCGGCGGCATGGCGACGATGGACGGGATCAGCCGCATGCCGATCAAGGCAACACGCGCGCTGCTCAACGCCGCGCTCGACGGCAGCCTGAACGATGCCGAATTCCGCAAGGATCCGAATTTCGGCTTCGAATATCCGGTCGCTGTGGCCGGCGTCGACAGCGCGATCCTCGATCCGCGCGAAGCCTGGGCCGACAAGGCCGCCTATGACCGCACCGCGCAAACTTTGGTGCAGCAATTCATCGACAATTTCGCGCAATTTGCCGAGCATGTCGACGAAGGCGTTCGTCAGGCTGCCCCGCAGGCGGCCGTCGCAGCATAATTCCGCCCGGTCCTTCCGGGTGGCAAGATCACCCGGAAGGACCGGACGAGATGACCACCGACTATACACCGCGCCTGTTTGCCCGCGACGATGACATCCGCGCGATCGGCGAAGGGCTGCTCGCCTGCGCCCTGCCGCGCGAAGCCTGGACGCATGAGGCGCATCTGGGCGCTTGCCTCTGGCTGCTCAGCGAGCGTCCCGACGTCGATGTCGACGCCGAGATTGGCGGCATCATCCGCCGCTTCAATACGAGCGTCGGCGGGGTCAATGATGATACCCAGGGCTATCACGACAGCATTACCCGCGCCTATGTCGCGGGGGTGCGGCTTTTTCTGTCGGAGACTGGCGAGACGGGCCTGACCGCGCGTGTCAACGCGATGTTGCTGTCCGACGTCGGCCGTCGCGACTGGCCGCTGCGTTTCTACAGCCGCGACCTTCTGTTCTCGGTGGCTGCGCGGCGGGGATTTGTCTCACCGGACCTCGCGCCGTTGCCTTCGGCGTGATAGTCTCGCGCCGGGTTCTTCCACAAGGAGCGCATGACATGAGCATATTGGACAATATTCTTGGCCAGATTTCGGGGAATGACACGGTGACGAACCTCGCCGCGAAGGTCGGTCTGTCGCCCGAACATGTCGAATCGGCCATCGCCGCGCTCGCCAAGCATCACCCGATGCAGGGCGATACCGCCGAGGGGGCCGCCGCAGCGACCGGGCTGCCGCTCGAAAAGCTGCAGGAAATTGTCGGTCAGATCGGCGGTGAAGGCTCGCTCGGTCGCTTTGCGACGATGCTCCGGGAGGATGGCGCCTCGGGGATACTCGGCGCGCTCGACCGCGACGGCGACGGCAACCCGCTCAACGACCTGGGCGGCATCGCCGGATCGCTGTTCGGCAAGAAATAGCGGCCCCCCGGGTGAGCCGGGGGCAATGACAGTCGGGGACGAAACGGATTGATTCGCCATCCCGGGCTTGCCCCGGGATGGCGAGAAGGGCGAGTGAGACTCCCTCAGGCCTTCGCCCCCGCGATATAGGCGTCGACATTCTTCGCCAGCACGTCGAGCGGTACATTGCCGCCTTCGACCACGACATTGTTGAAATCGCGCAGGTCATATTTCGCGCCCAGCGCTGCCTGCGCCAGTCCACGCTGGCGGTTGATCTCGCTGTGACCGACCTTGTAGCCGCACGCCTGTCCCGCCCAGCTGCAATAACGATCGACTTCGCTCGCGACCTCGAGCGGGTTCGAACCATTTTGCTCGACGAAAAAGCGCACGCCTTCTTCGCGCGTCCAGCGTTTGGCGTGGATGCCGGTGTCGACGACAAGGCGGCAGGCGCGGAAGGCGATTGACTGGAGATAGCCGAGACGCCCGACCTCGAAATCATCATAGAGGCCCAGTTCGTCGGCAAGCTGTTCGGCATAAAGGCCCCAGCCTTCACTATAGGCGTTGAACGCCAGCATCGAACGGATCAGCGGCATCTGGTTCGCATATTCGCCCTGCCAGGCATGGCCGGGTATCGCCTCGTGCATCGTCAGGTCGGGCAGCGAATATTTGCTGTGCAATTCGGTGGTGCGCAGGTTGATCCACATCTTGCCGGGGACCGAGCCGTCGATCGAGCCCGCGCCGCCATAGGCCGCGGGCGCGCCGGGTTCTTCGGCGAGCGGCAGGCGCTTGACCTCGACATTGCCCTTCATCAGCGTGCGAAAGGCATGCGGCAACTGCGCGCGGATCTTGCCGAGCCATGTCTGGATATAGGCGACGATTTCGGCGCGTCCGGCATCATTGTCGGGGAATTTATACGCCGGATCCTTGGCGAGTGCATTCATCCGGTCGCCGACCGAGCCCTGCGTATAGCCAAGTTTCCTGAGGATCGGGTCCATCCGGCCATGAAGTTCGGCGAGTTCATTGCGGCCCATCTGGTGGACCTCTTCGGGGGTCATGCGCGTCGTCGTCGAGGCGCGCAGCGCCCAGGCATACCACTCGTCGCCGCCCGGACGTGCCCACATGCCGGCGTCCATCGTCGCCTTGCTGCGCTGCGCCTTCAGCTCGGCGAGCTGGCGTTCGAGCGCGGGGACGACGGCGCCGCGGGTGATCGTTTGGGCGCGCGGGCCCCAATTGCCCGCGATTTTGCCCTCGCGCGTGCGCTTGGCGAGGCTTTCGACGAGGCCGCCACCCTGCCGGGCGTCGGCAAGGCTTGCCTCCATCTGCTTGACCGCCTTGTCGATCAGGAAGGCGGGCGCGATCAGACCCTGTCCGCCCGCGGCCTTCAGCCGGTCGGTCTCGCCGTCGAGCGCAGCGGGATAAGCGTTGAGCCGCGAGAGATAGGCTTCGGCATCGGCGGCATTTTTGACCGGATGGTCGCTGTCGAGGAATTTGGGCACGTCGAGATAGGCGCCGACATTCTGGATCACGACATAGGGCGTGTTGCGCCAGCCACCGACCGCCACGTCGCCATAGGGCAGGGCAAAGCCGTCGAGCGCGACGCCATAGGCGCTTTCGACAACCGCGAGGCTGGTGCGCGTCTTGTGGTCGAGGCCCTTGGTATCGACGGCGCGGACGCGCGCGACGTCGGCTTTCAACGTGGCGGCGAGCGCCTGAACCCCGGCGGCCGAACGATCGCCGAGCTTCGCGCGCATTGCGGCGCGGGCGCCGGTGTCGATGCCGAGCGAGGTCGCGCCCTCGGGCGAATGGGAGAGGAGGTTATCGGCGACCGACGCGAGCAGCGCGTCGGCGCTCGATGTCGCGGGGGCCGGGGCCGCCCATGACGGCGCGGACAGCGCCAGACCGGCGGTGCTGGCGCCGAGCGTGGCGAGGGTCTGGCGGCGGCTGAAGGGGGTGGAAAGACTGTCGTGCACGTGAGCGCTCCCTTGGCGACTTTGTTTCGTATGAAACCTGTCTGGAGCGGAGGCACGCAGTGGTCAATGAAAAGGGGCGGGAAAGCGTATGCCCTCCCGCCCCATGTCGAAAATTATCGCGATCCGTCAGTCGGTGAGGGCAGCGGGCACGCTGCCGCCATTGGCGGCGAGTTCGCGCATCACGGCCTTGTGCAGCCAGATGTTCATTTCGGCGCTGCCGTTGCGTTCGCCGGTATAGCCAAGTTCCTCGGCAAGCAGTTTGCGGTTGTCGAGGCTGGGGTCGATGCCGACCAGCTTCATCAGGTCGACGATCGAGCTGTCCCAGTTGAGCGGCTGGCCGGCGTTGGCGGCCTGTGCCGACAGGATCGCGACGACATCGACTTCGCTGATCGTCGCCGGGGCAGCAGGGGCAGCGGCCATGGCGCTTGTTGCGGCGTCGAGTGCGGATCCGACGGCGTTTGCCGACGCGGACGGTGCGGCGGGCTCTGCTGCCACGGCTTTCTTGCCGAAGATAGCGTCCTTGATACTGCTGAAAATGCCCATGAACTTGCTCCCATCAGGTTGCGTCGCGGCCCCCGGGATGGGGAGTCGCATCGCTGCATGCTAAAGTTACGCACAGCCAAATGACAGTAAAATGAACATCTCGTCCTTCGCCCGCGCGCTGTTATACTAACGCCGCATCGGCGCGGTTCGATCCGCGCCGGAGAGGGAGATGAGCAAATGAATCTGACCGACATCCTGGCCCAGGCGGGCGGCATCGAATCGATGGCGAAAGAACTTGGCGTGTCCCCCTCGATCGCGAAAGCGGGCGCCGACGCGCTGCTCCCCGCGATCCTCGGCGGATTCAAGAAACAGGCGCAGGGCGGCGGGATCGAGGGCCTCGGCGGGCTGCTCGGCCAGCTCGGCGGCGGCGGCTTGCTCGATTCGGTGCTGGGGTCGCAACCGACCCCGGTCGATCAGGGCAATGACGTGCTCGGCCAGATTTTCGGATCGAAGGATGTCAGCCGTACTGTCGCCGGACAGGCGGCGGCCCAGACCGGGATCGACAGCAGTCTGCTCAAGCAGATGCTGCCGATACTCGCGATGATGGCGGCGGGCTATATGGCCAAGCAGAGCGGCGGCCAGTCGGGCGGCGGCGGGCTTGGCGACCTGATCGGCGGTGCGCTTGGCGGTGGCGGATCGGGCGGCGGTCTCGGCGGAATGCTCGGCAATGTGCTCGGCGGCGCGCTGGGCGGCGGTGCGGCGCCTTCGGCGTCCGGCGGCCTGGGGGGGCTTGCCAACATGCTCGACCTCGATGGCGACGGCAATCCGCTCGACGACATCATGGGTATGGCGAACAAGCTCCGGGGTTAGGCTGCCTGGCCCCTCTCGCGAGCGGGAGGGGCCAAGGTCAGGCAGCCATCAGGCGGAGTTCCTGACGAAAATCCTCGTCCACCCCGATGCGGGTTCGCATCGGGGTGACAGAGCCATCGGCGTCACCGGCGCCTTCTTCGAACAAGGCACAGTCGAACAGGCCGCCTCGCGCGACGCTGTAGCGCTGGGCGATGCGCCCGGTAGGGCGAAAGCCGAGCTTGCGCAGCACCGCGCCCGACGCCGGATTGTCGGTGAAATGGCCCGCGGCAAGCCGGGGCATATGCATGGCGCGGGCGATGCGGATGAGCTGGCGCCCTGCCTCGGTTGCGAAGCCAAGGCCCCAATAGGGCCGCGCGATCCAGTAACCCATCTCGAGCGCCCCTTCGGGGTCCGGCGAAATGCCGCAGCCGCCGACAAGGCGCGGGGCGCCGCCGGTGCGGGCGAAGATCAGGAAGCGCGGCTGCGCCGGATCAATCGGCTTGCCCAGAAACTCCTGGGCCTCGGTCTCGCCATAGGGCCAGGGCGCGGTCGCGAGATTGCGGACAACGCTTTCCTCGCCGATGGCCTGCGCCAGCGCGGGCGCATCTTCCTGCCAGCCGGGCCGCAGCAACAGTCTTTCGGTACGCGCAAACATCTTGTCACTCCCATTTGCCTGTCGCCCTGGCGCCAGATGGTGACGCTTTGACGACAATCGATGTGGAGGGAGATGGAAGGCCCGATTTTCACGCCTGACCGCTAGTGTGCGGATTTCAGGCAAGAAAAAAGGGAGTCCGGGGGTGACCCGTCTCCCTCTTTTCGAACCTGGTTTCCGCTTGTGGCGGAAAGGACAGCTCCGGGTCATCCCTTGGCAGGACGACCCGTCAGCGATCGTCCTTATTCGGCGGCAGCGGCCATCATATCGACCGATACATATTTACGGCCAAGCTTGCCGTCGTGGAATCGGACGCGGCCTTCGGCGGTTGCGAAGAGCGTATGATCCTTGCCCATGCCGACGTTGACGCCCGGATAGACGCGCGTGCCGCGCTGGCGAATAATGATGTTGCCGCCGATCACTTCCTGACCGCCGAACTTTTTCACGCCAAGGCGACGGCCGGCTGAGTCGCGACCGTTGCGCGATGAACCGCCTGCTTTTTTATGTGCCATGAGGGATGCTCCTTAAATCTGGGCCGAGCTGCGTTACCGCGCTCAGGCTTCCTTCTTGGGGGCTGCTTTTTTGGCAGCGGGCTTGGCAGCGGCTTCGGCAGCCGGAGCAGCTTCAGCCTTCGGTGCGGCTTCCTTTTTCGGCGCGGCCTTCTTGGCATCACCGACAGCGAGGATACGCAGCAGCGTCAGCGACTGGCGATGGCCGTTGCGACGACGGTAGTTGTGCCGACGACGCTTCTTGAAGACGATGACCTTTTCGCCGCGCGTCTGTGCGATGATCTCGGCCGAAACGGTCAGACCGTTCGCGTCCTTCACTTCGCCGCCGTCACCGGCCAGCAGAATGTCGCCCAGCGACACGGTATCGCCAGCTTCGCCTTCGATCTTCTCGACGGCGATTTTGTCTCCAGCGGCGACGCGATATTGCTTGCCGCCCGTGCGCACGATTGCGAACATGGTCTTCCATCCAATCAAAAAACTAAGTCACCCGCGCACCAGTCACCCGCCGAAGCTGGCGATTTTTCCGGCATGCGGGAAAGTCAGCGCCACTAGCGAGCCATGCCGTTGCTGTCAACCGCCAAATCCCGTGCTTTTTGTCCAAAAGCCCGCTGCGCGGCGGATTATCGCGCGCATCGCCGATTCGGCACTTGCTGCCTTGCTCGCCCCCCCATATCAGAGACGGCGATGAAACGCGTTTTTCTTTTGGGTCCACTGATCCTGGCGACGACTCCGATGCTGTCGGGGTGTGCCGCCGCACAGGGAGGCGATGCGCCATCGCTTGCCAAGCGGCCGGTCGAAGGGCGATTCGATGTTGCGCCGCCCGCAGTGGTCGTGGCGCCGCCGGGTCCGCTTCCCGCCGATCTCGCCGGGCGACTCGCTCGCTGGGAATCGGATGCAGCGAGCGCGCAGCAAGCCTTTGCCGCCGAACGCAATTCGACCGCATCAACAGTTTCCGCTGCCGCCGGAGCGCCGGTTGGCAGCGAGCGCTGGGTCGTTGCCCAACAGGCGATCTCTCGCCTGACCGCCGCGCGCGCGCCGCTGACGGGGGCGCTCGCCGACATCGACCGCCTCTATATCGAGCGCAGCGTCGATGAGGCGATCGACGGGCTTCCCGATATTTACGCGTTGCGCGACCGGTTGGCCGATATGGCCTCGGCGCAGGATGCCGTGCTCGATTCGCTGAATGCGCAGTTGCCGGGGCGGTAGGCGCGTCCTGCGCCCCCGCGACGGCGACGACTACTGATTCAGCCCGTGCTTTTTCAGCGCGTGGCGAATCTGGTCATAGCTTAACCCCAATGCCTCGGCCGCGACCTTCTGGTTGAAGCGGCAGCGCGCCATGGTCTCGGACAATATCTGCCGTTCATAGGCATCGACCGCGGCGCGCAGGTCGCTGACGGTGCCGGACGATGGGGGCGCCGCCGGACTCGTGATCGAATCGGGTGCCCGGGGCGGTGGTGCACTGTCTTCCACTTTGGGCAGAGGGGTGCGCGCAGCGGGGCGCCACGGGCTTTCGAAAGGGTCGAAGCTCAGTGCGTCGACTGGCCGTTCGGGGTCGGCCCAGCGATAGATGGCGCGTTCGATGACGTTCCGGAGTTCGCGGACATTGCCCGGCCAGTCATGGCCCTCCATCGCCGCGAGCGCGCGCGGGCCAAAGCCCGGCCATTCGTCCCAGCCGAGCACTGCCGCCATGCGCTGGCCGAAATAGGTGGCGAGCACTTCGATGTCGCCTTCGCGCGCGCGCAGCGGGGGCAGGGTGATCACTTCGAACGAGAGGCGATCGAGCAAGTCGGCGCGAAAGCGGTTGGCGTCGACCAGTGCGGGCAGATGTTCGTTGGTCGCGGCGACAATGCGGACGTCGACGCGAATCGGGCGTGAGGAGCCAACGCGCGTCACCTCGCCATATTCGACCGCGCGCAGCAGGCGTTCCTGTGCGCCCATCGACATGGTGGCGAGCTCGTCGAGAAACAGCGTGCCGCCGTCGGCTTCTTCGAAGCGGCCGGCGCGGGTACGCGTCGCGCCGGTAAAGGCGCCGGCTTCGTGGCCGAACAATTCCGATTCGATCAACGTCTCGGGCATCGCTGCGCAATTCAGGATGACATAGGGGCGGTCCCAGCGCGTCGACAGGCGATGGAGGCGCTCGGCGATCAATTCCTTGCCCGTCCCGCGTTCGCCGATCACCAGCACCGGACGATCGAGCGCCGCGGCCTGACTGGCGCGGTCGACCGCGTCCTGGAAGGTGGCCGACTGGCCGATAAATTGCGTTTCGCGCTCCATTCCCAATCATTGGCAAATTTTCCCGCTGATTGGCAAGAGAAATGCGGCTGAGGGCTTGTTCATCGCTCCCAATTGGCGCTTTTCCGGGCTGCTTGGCAATTGGCACAGCTCCTGCATAGTATTCGTCGAACCGGCGCACACCGTGCCGGCGCAGCAGAGGAAGGTTCGACCATGTCAGTGATGTTTGCCCAGGCCACCAGTTTCGCGCTCAGCGCGGCGGGAGCGCTGGCCATCCTCGTCGGCGTGATCGAGCAGCCGCAAATCGCCACCAGCCTCACCGGCGCGCCCGCCGCTACGCTGGTCGATGCTGCCACCTCCCCGGCGGTCAGTCCCTTGGCCTGACCGGAACTGGTGCCGGGGCTCTCTCCCCCCTTGCCCCGCCCCGGCACCAGCCTTTCAATAACAGACAACAGGTCTCAAGATTTTCGACAGGAGTTTTCAAATGGGTATTTTTTCACGAACCCGCGACATCATCGCCGCCAATGTCACCGACCTGCTTGATCGGGCCGAAGACCCGGAGAAGATGATCCGTCAGATCATCTTCGAGATGAACGAAACGCTTGTCGAAGTTCGCGCCTCCGCCGCCCGCACGATTGCGGACCAGAAGGAAATGCGCCGTCATATCGCCAAGCTGGAAAGCCTGCAGGACAGCTGGAAGGAAAAGGCCGAACTCGCGCTGTCGAAGGACCGCGAAGACCTCGCCACCGCCGCGCTCGTCGAAAAGCAGAAGGCTGGCGACATGGCCGCGCGTCTGAAATCCGAAATCGCGGTGCTCGACGAAACGCTGGCGGGTTATGAAGGCGATATTGCCAAGCTGCAGAAGAAGCTTTCGGAAGCGCGCACGCGCCAGTCGAGCGTCGTCACCCGGCTTGAAAGCGCCGAAAACCGCTACAAGCTGCGCGAAATGACCAATGGCGACCGCGTCGAAGATGCCTTCTCGCGCTTCGAGATCCTCGAACGCCGCGTCGATGAGGCCGAAGGCCGCGCCGATGCGCTGGGCCTCGGCTATAAAAAGTCGCTCGATGAGGAAATCGCCGAGCTGCAGGCCGCCGACCAGGTCGCCGACGAACTCGCCGCGCTGAAAGCTGCGCAGGCCAAGAAGTAAGGGACGGGGCCGATGGAAGAAATCATCATCATCCCGATCGTCATCGGGACACTCTTCCTCGGTCTGCCCTGGCTGATCCTCCACTACATCACCAAGTGGAAACAGGCCAAGACGCTGACCGGAGAAGATGAACAGCTGCTCGACGAACTTTACGATACGGCTCGCCGGCTCGAGAATCGTCTACATACTGTCGAACGCATCATCAGCGCCGACCATCCCGACTTCCGCCCCGCGGTGCGTAGCGATGAAGACCTGGCGCGACTTGAAAATACGACCAGGAGGAACTGAGATGTCTGCCAGCCGCACAAAATTCTACCTCGACAAACAAAACGCCAAATGGCGCGGCGTGTGCTCGGGAATCGCGGACTATAGTGGTGTCGATGTCCTCTGGGTCCGCGTCGGCGCCGTCCTCCTCACCCTGATGGGCGGTTTCCCCTGGACGCTGATCGCTTATGTGATTGTCGCCTGGATGGCCACGCCCAAGCCGTTCGCCCTTTACGGATCGAACGAGGAAGCGAAATTCTGGCAGGGTGTGCGATCGAACCCGACCGCGTCGACCCGCGACATCAAGTCGCGCTTCCGCGACATCGACCGCCGGCTCGCCGACATCGAACAATATTACACCAGCCACAACCGCCGCCTCGCCGACGAAATCGACGCGCTTCGGTAATCGGGCGCCGACGGACCGAGGACGGTTGAAGGGCAACAGGGAGAAAGAAGATGAGCTGGGGTGGTCCTACCTTTGTGATCGCGATCATCGCACTGTCGATCGGCGGCTGGATGTTCACGACATGGATCCGCGCAAAGCATGGTTATCCGGTCGAAAATGAATGGGGCGGCACGGTTCATCGAACCGACGCCGACGCTGATCGAAAAATCGCGCTGCTGACCGACGACAATGCCAAGCTGGCAGACAAAATCGGCCGGCTGGAGGATCGGATTTCGGTACTCGAACGCATCGTTACTGACACCCACGGCCAAGCGGCGCAACTCGCCGGCCAGATCGACCGGCTGCGCTGAGAGGGACAATATAATGAATCTCGAATTTCTGAATTCTGTCGCACCGATCATCGCCATCATCGGCGTCCTTGGTGTCGGCGGATGGATATTCACCACCTGGTTGCGGATCAAGCACGGCTATCCGCTCGAGAATAGCTGGGGCAAGGCGGTCTATCCCAAGACCAGCGACGAGGCGATGGAACGCGTCAAGCTGATCAGCCAGGAAAATGCCCAGCTGCGCGCCGAACTGGGTTCGGTGAAGGACCGCCTCGCGGTGGTCGAGCGCATCGTCACCGACGAAGCCGGCCGGCTGAGCCACGAGATCGAGGCGCTGCGGCGTCCGTCCAACTAAGGAAATATGATCATGGGTGACGAAATCTGGATCCTGATCCCGCTGGCGCCCTTCCTCCTCGCCGGTTTTATCTTCTGGTCGAAGCATCAGCAGAAGATGATCGAAAAACAGTCGGAAATGACCGCCGAGAAAGCCGCCCAATATGCGGCGCAGACCGAACGGTTGGAAACGCGGGTTCGCGTTCTCGAGCGGATCGTGACCGACCGCGGTATCGACGTTGCCGACGAAATCGAAAAGCTGCGCGACGCGCCGCTCAACTAGAACAAGACATACGGAAAGGATCTTCCCCATGGGCCCATTTGAAATGGTTGTCGGCATCGTTCTGATCGTGACGATCGGCAGCATTGTCCGCGCGAAGCACGGCATCCGCCGCGATCCCAAGGGCGGCGACTATCTGGTCGCTCAGGACAATGGAGAAACCAGGGCGCTGCAGGCCGAAATCCGCGCGCTGAAGGAACGCATCCAGGTGCTCGAACGCATTGCCACCGACCACAACCGCGCCGCCAGCCTCGATGAAGAAATCGAAAAGCTGCGCGACCGCTCTGTCCCCTGATATGTGACGAAGAAGGAGCCGAACCATGGCCGCCATCACTTCCGATCTTGCGACCAGCCTTGTCCCCGCCGCCGTCGCGCTGATCGCGCTGACGATCATGAGCCTGGTCGCGCTGCGCGGCTGGCGTGACTGGATCCAGCTGAAGCGCGAGGAACTCGCCGCGGGGCATAGCGCCCAACACGACCCCGCCGTCCCGCACGCCGGGTCGCGGATCGAGATCGCCGACCTCAAGGAACGGCTTCGCAAGCTCGAGGCGATTGCCGCAGGGGTCGATCTTTGACCCTTTGCCGCGGTTGTTGCGTGCGCAGTGAAGCAATTCGGGGCCGCCTTGCTCCGCCCCGGATTGCTTCACTCCGCGCGCAATGACCATGCAGGGGACGGGCGTCTTGCCCCTTTCGCCCCGGCGCGGTTTCTGCCAGTGCGCATCGCATGCGCAGCCTCTCCGACATTTTCGACGAATATGACTTTCTCGACGGCGACGATCGTTATCGCCTGCTGATCGAACTTGGCCGCACGCTCGAGCCGATGCCCGACGCGCTCAAGACCGACGCCACATTGGTGCGCGGCTGTTCGGCGAGCGTCTGGGTCTATCCCGTTCCGCGCGACGATGGCGCGCTCCACTTCCTTGCCGACAGCAATGCCGCGATCACCAAGGGGATCGTCGCGCTGGTGCTTTCGGCGGTGCAGGACAAGCCTGCGGCCGAAGTGGCGGACATGGACGTCGCGGGTGCGCTCGCGCCCTTTGAGCTCACGCGCCAGCTATCGTCGAACCGCACGCAGGGCGTGCCCAACATGATAGCGCTGGTGCAAGAGACTGCGCGGCGTATCGCTGCGGACTGATTCCGGTCAGCGACGGGCGCTCCGCTGATATATTTCCATCGGGTATGAAAAAGGGCGCGGGAATTGTTTCCCGCGCCCTTTTCTGTTGCAACTGCCGTTCGATCAGAAGTCGTACGATACGCCAACCTTCAGACGCCACACCGACGAGCTGACGTTGATCTGGTTGTCAGAATTGAACGTTCCCACGCCGCTGACGCTGGTGAAGATGTAGCGGCCCTGGGCATCGATATTGCTGACCGTGGCAAGATCCTGACGTCCGGCGAAGTCGCGGCGACGCTGGACGTTCCAGTCCCGATCGAGGAAGTTCAGGAAATTGTCCATCGTGGCATAGAGCTTGATCTTGTCATTCTTGCCGAACAAGCGGCCCGGACCCGGGATTTCCTGCGAGAGGGACAGATCGATATCAAAGAACCAGTCGTTCGAGCAGGTGTTGCGCGGGATCGAGCGACCGATATATTTCTTGGCGCAGCCGAGCGAGTTGGTGAAATCGACCAGGCTCTTCATCTGGTCGGCCGTGATCGTCGATTCGGGCGATACGTTGGGATCGACCGGATTGAGGCCCTTGGGCAGATAGATCAGCGCATTGTCTGACCCCGACACGCTGTCGCCGAACACCGAACCGCCCGAGAAGGTCAGGCTGTACGGACGGCCCGAGCGGCCGACGAAGCTGATCCCAAGGCGGGTGCTGAGGTCGTTGAAGAATTCTTCGCGGAAATTCAGCTGTGCGGTGATGTTATGCTTGCTCGAGAAGAAGCCACGCGATTCGGCGGGGTTCTGACGATCGAACGCGGCGGTGTTGTCATAGTTCGACCCTGCGGTCGAATTGTACATGTTCCGGCGGTCGTGCGCGTCGGTATAGGCATAGCCGATGCTGAAGAAGGTCGAGCCGTTTTCGGTGAACAGGCCGCGGTCGAAGTTCTTCGACAGGATGAACGATGCGATCTGGCTGGTGTAGCCAGGGCCGTTGGTCAGCTGGAGCTCGTCGTCGCGCTGGGTGTTGAAGCAAACGGCGTTGACATTGCTGTACACCGGACCCGGGTTCTGGCCGGTGAGCTTGGCCGTGCAGCCGACGACGTTGGGATCAAGCGACCGGTAGATCGGGCGGCCATCGATCGTGTAACCGTTCAGGCCGATCGCCGGTCCGGCCGTACCGCCCCCGGCGGTGAGCCAGGTTGCCACAGCCGGCGACGCCGACAGATCGACGAGCGTATAGGGGTTGCGGAACTTGCTGTAGATATAGTCGAGGTTGACGTTCCAGCCGCTGAAGAAGCCGCTGTCGGCAAAGTTCAGTTCCGACGAGAAGCCGATATTCGCGCGGAGCACGGTCGGCGACTTGATGTTCGGATTGACCGACTGGGTATCGCCCAGCCCCGCCGCTGCACTGGCGATGCCGTCGGCAGCGATACATTTGGGAACGCCGGTGAACTGGCCGTTGGTCAGAACGCTGATCTGTCCGGTCGGGCAATTGGCCGACTGGCTGGTGCCCTGCGAGAAACCGCGACCGTCGTTCTGGAATGCATTGCCGAACCAGACGAGCGGATCGCCGCCCGAGAAGATGCCGACGCCGCCGCGAATCTGGGCCCGCGAGAAGACCGCAAAATCCTTCATGTCGTATGTCATGGCGAGACGCGGCAGGACCACCGGCGGCAGGTTGCTGAAACCGATCGCGTTGGTCATGCCATAGCGCCGGAAAAATTCCGGATTATGCTTCGGCGCGCCGCCGTCGTACCAGTCGGCGCGCACGCCGATCACGGCGCTCAGGCTGTCGGTGATTTCCCAATCATCCTGCGCGTAGACCGAATAAAGGTCGCGTTTGAAGGCTGCGGCAGCGTCGTTGATGTTGCCGGTCGACGAGAAGTTGCCGAAGGCGCCCTCGACCGCGCCGCTGACGACGTTGCTCGGCGTGTTGGTCGTGTTGTTGTTGCCGGTGCCCGGCGACAGCAGGCCGGCGCGCAGGTCGGCGATGCTGCGGAAGTTCAGCGTACTGGTCGCATTCTGAACGAACAGGTTGAACAGGTTCGCATGGTTCCACTCGAACCCGATCTTGAACTTGTGGTTGCCGGCATCGAGTTTGGCCACCGCACGATATTGATCGACGGTGGTTCGCAGGTCGTTGGCCGAACGCGAGAAGCCGGGGCCGACTTCCACCGCGCCATCAGGGGTGCCGACGGCGTTGCGGATGCCGACGACGATGCGCGGGATCGGGTTGGCCGACTGGGCTTCGCCGCCGCCGAACGGATCCTGCAAATCGCGTACTTCCGAACGCGAATAGCGCAATTCGGTCGAGAGGTTGTCGTTCCACTGCGAATAGAGGCGGCCCGAATAATAGTTCGATTTGGTGCCGCTCTTGTAGAAGGTGTTCAGGCCGACGATGGTGTTGGCAAATTGACCAGTGGTCGCCAGATCGTCCGCGCGAACGGTGCTTTCTTCCAGCCGCTGATAGGTCGCTTCCAGACGGTGCTGGTCGTTGATCTGCAAGTCGGCGCGGACGAAATAGCGATCGTTGGTGAACGGACGATTGGTCACGAGCGGACCCGAATCGATCTTGTAAACGTCGCGCAAGACCTGGGTGATCTCGTTGAACTGCGCCACGGAAACGCCGGGCGTTTCGGTGGTGAAGTCCCCGCCATTGGGGCCTTCGTCCTGCGACTGGCCGGCTTCCTGATGCTCATAGGCGCCATAGATGAACAGGCGGTCCTTGATGATCGGGCCGCTGAAATAGCCGCCCCAGCGCTTGTCGGGCTTGATCGAGACGACCGGGCGCCCGGCGACGTTTTTGCCGCGCAGGCCCGCATCGGTATATTCGAAGAAGCCGCCGAAATGATAATCATTGGTGCCCGACTTGGTCACGACGTTGATCGCGCAACCGGTGAACTGGCCATAGTCGACGTCGAACGGCGCGAACTGCACCTGCGTTTCGCGAACCGCATCATAGGGGATCGGGGTCGAGCTGCGCGACGAGAAGCCGGTGTCGTTCAGGCCGTAGATATCGCCCTGGCTGATGCCGTCGACGGTGAAGGAGTTGCCGCGATCATTGCCGCCGAGGCACGAAACGCGATCCTGGCCCGAACCGCCGTCGTCGCGGTCGAGGCTGACGCGCGGATCGAAGCGGATGATATCGCGGACGTCGCGATTGAACGACGGCGCGGCGATGAGGGTTTCGCCCGCGAAGCTGGTGCCGGGGCCGACTTCGAGCTGGGTGACCTTGACGCGCGAACCGGTGACGACGATTTCGCCGCCGCCTGATGCAAGCGCGAAGGTGAGTTCGGTGTTGCCCTGCAGCGAGGTATAGACGTCCTGGATCGTCTGACCTTCAAAGCTGTCGGCGTTGACGGCGATCGTGTACGGACCTCCCGTGGTGAGGCCGGTCGTCGTGAAGCGGCCGTCGGTGCCCGTGGTGATGGTGCGCGCAGCGCCCGTGCGGGTGTCGGTGACGACGACGGTCGCGCCGCCGATTGCGGCGCCGCTGTCGTCCTTGACCTGGCCCTGGATGCCGGTGGTGATCTGCTGTGCCTGGGCTGGTGCCGCGATGACGGTCGCGACGCTGATAGCCATCAGGCTAGCGGCGATCGAATAACGAAGTTTCATGTCAGGATGTCCCCTATTTTTAGCGTCTGGCAGGCGCGGCAAATGGGGCGCGCTTGACCTGCGAGCGCCCCTGACGCCCGCATGTGGCACGATTGTGACAGCAAATGTGACAGTGCAAGCCGCGAGGGGGCGTGCAGTCAGCCAGGCGCCGGGAAAGCGCGAATTTGCGTCGCGGCCCGGGAGTTATCCACAGGCCACGATGCGTTTTTTCCCGCAACTGTTGCTGCAATGCAACATAATGAAAGGAGCCGCGCCGCTGGCGCGACTCGATTCAGGCGGCGTCGCCGGCCGCTTCCTTCGCCTTGTCGGCGTAAACGCGCACCGGATCCTTGCGGCCTTCGACGACATCCTTGTCGACGACGATCTCGACGACATCGGTGAGGTCGGGCAGGTCGAACATGGTGTCGAGCAGGATCGCTTCGACGATCGAGCGCAGTCCGCGCGCGCCGGTTTTGCGTTCGATCGCCTTTTTGGCGACCGCGACCAGCGCATCGTCGGTGAAGGTCAGCACGACCTCTTCGAGATCGAACAGCTTGCGATACTGCTTCACCAGCGCGTTCTTCGGCTCGCCCAAAATCTTGACCAGCGCGTCGATGTCGAGATCCTCGAGCGTCGCGATGACCGGCAGGCGGCCGACGAATTCCGGGATCAGGCCGAATTTCAGCAGATCTTCGGGCTCAATATTCTTCAGCACTTCGCCCATGCGGCGCTCGTCGGGGCCGGCGACATGCGCGCCGAAGCCGATCGATTTGCCCTGCAGGCGGTCGCCGATGATCTTTTCGAGGCCGCTGAATGCACCGCCCGCGATGAACAGGATGTTCGTCGTGTCGACCTGGAGGAATTCCTGCTGCGGATGCTTGCGCCCGCCCTGCGGCGGAACGCTCGCGGTCGTGCCTTCCATCAGCTTGAGCAGCGCCTGCTGCACGCCTTCGCCCGACACGTCGCGGGTGATCGACGGATTTTCGGCCTTGCGGCTGATCTTGTCGATTTCGTCGATATAGACGATGCCGCGCTGCGCCTTTTCGACATTATAGTCGGACGATTGCAGCAGCTTGAGAATGATATTCTCGACATCCTCGCCGACATAGCCGGCTTCGGTCAGCGTCGTTGCGTCGGCCATGGTGAAGGGCACGTCGAGGAAGCGCGCGAGCGTCTGCGCGAGCAGGGTCTTGCCGCTGCCGGTCGGGCCGACGAGCAGGATGTTCGATTTCGCCAGTTCGACGTCATCACCGCGGCCGCTGTTGGCGAGGCGCTTGTAGTGATTGTGCACCGCGACCGACAGCACGCGCTTGGCGACATTCTGGCCGATCACATAGGCGTCGAGATGCTGGCAGATCTCCAGCGGCGTGGGCACCGCGCCATCCTTGCGTGCGGCGATTCCGCCCTTGATCTCTTCGCGGATGATGTCGTTGCACAGTTCAACGCATTCGTCACAGATGAACACGGTCGGCCCGGCAATCAGCTTGCGGACTTCGTGCTGCGACTTGCCGCAGAAGGAGCAGTAAAGGGTGCTCTTGCTGTCCGAGCCGCTTAGTTTCGTCATATATATTCCTCTGGCGGGCGCCAAAAGGGCGCTGCCGCGTTCATCCTAGCCCGCGGTCACCCAATTACAATATGGCAATTGGGTGACACGGGGACAATGTCTGCCTGGCAGAGGACGGTAAATATGGCGTCAAGAAACGCGATTGCCGTCCCCTTGCCGGGCAGAAATATCAGGGCGTCGGGCCTTCGCTGACGTCCTTGGGGGCATCGCCATCGGTCGCTGCCGGGCGGCGGTCATAGACCTGGTCGACGATGCCGAATTCCTTGGCTTCGTCGGCCTCGAGGAAGGTGTCGCGGTCCATCGCCTTTTCAATCTCTTTCAGCGACTTGCCGGTATATTTGACATAGAGATCGTTCATCCGCTTGCGGATGCGGAGAATCTCGCGCGCCTGGATTTCGATGTCCGACGCCATGCCGCGCGCGCCGCCCGAGGGCTGGTGCACCATCACGCGCGCGTTGGTCAATGCGACGCGCATGCCGGGTTCGCCTGCGGCGAGCAGGAAGCTGCCCATCGACGCTGCCTGGCCGATGCACACCGTGCCGACGCGCGGACGAATATATTGCATCGTGTCGTGAATCGCCATGCCCGCGGTGACGACTCCGCCCGGCGAGTTGATGTACATCCAGATGTCCTTCTTCGGATTCTCCGATTCGAGGAACAGCAGCTGGGCGGTGATCAGCGAGGCCATCTGGTCCTCGACCTCGCCGGTGACAAAGATGATCCGCTCGCGCAGCAGGCGGGAGAAAATGTCAAAGCTGCGTTCGCCGCGGCTCGTCTGTTCGACGACTACGGGTACCAGCGCACTCAGCGGATCGATCATCGGGTATTCGTCCTTCATTATTGGAGCGCCGCGCCGAGAACCGGCTGGCTGGCCCCTCCGCCATCCTACATCGTCGCCAACCGGAACGGTTTCAAGGGGGCAAAAAAGAAGGGGCGGGAAAGTCCCGCCCCATTTTGTATCAGTCGCCCTCGCCAGGTTCGGGCGAGAACAGCGTCTCGAACTTGTTCTCGACGCCCTTATATTCGTCGGCGTCGGCGGGGCTGTCCTTTTTCACCGTGATGTTCGGCCATTCGGCGCTGAACTTGGTGTTCACTTCCAGCCATTTCTCGAGACCGCTTTCGGTGTCGGGCAAAATTGCCTCGGCCGGGCACTCGGGCTCGCAAACGCCGCAATCGATGCATTCGTTGGGATTGATGACGAGCATATTCTCGCCCTCATAGAAACAGTCGACGGGGCAAACCTCGACACAATCCATATATTTGCACCGGACACAGGCATCGGTGACGACATAGGTCATGGGTATAGGCTCCCTTGGTTGGCGGCCCCCAGGCCACCCGAAATTGCGATTCTTCGCCTCCTATGCCGCGCGGCGGCGACGCGTCAACGCTTAGCGACAGTTGCGAATCACTCTCAATGCATAGGATGCTGCCCACGCTTTTGCGGCACAGCATTTTCTGGGCTGCTGATAGCGGAAGTGACAGTAGCGGGAGCGTTCGCGTCAAGACGGGCGTAGCATGCCTGCGCTTCGCCGGGCGGGCCGCGGCGCATTGGCAGCGCGAGCAGGCGCACCACCTCGATATGTTCGCCGACCGGCAGCACGAGCGTCTGTCCGACATGGACCGCGCACGACGAGCGCGTGACGCGTCGTCCGTCGAGGCGGATATGCCCCGCGGCGACGATCGCCTGGGCGATGCCGCGCGAGCGCGCGAAACGCAGATACCAGAGCAGCTTGTCGAGCCGGATGCTTCCCGCGGCGCCCGGGCTGGCCATTAATCCTCGCGCGCGCCCGCGAGGAGCGCGGCAAGCCCGGCGAACGGACTGTTCGGCGACGGGCCACGGCGCGGCGGGCGGTCGCGTTCCGGCGGGCGTGGTACAGGCCGGTCCGATTTGGGTCCCGATCCTTTGCCCCGCTTTACGGGCGGCCGCACCGCATGGCTATGGACGCCGGGCGTTCCTGCCTTGGCATTTCCGCCATTTTTATGGGCGTGTTTGCGGCGCGGGCGCTTCTCGGCGCTCTTGAGTCCCGACCAGCGCCAGCGTTCGAGCGCGGGTTCGCCGATGGTGCGGAAGCCGAAGCTCTGCAGCAGTGAGCGGCGCGCCTCGGTGTCGAGGCCGAGCGAGGTCGCGAGCGCGGGATCGATCGCAAAGCCCGGCGGAGCGGCGACGGGGAGGCCGTCTTCGCTTTCTTCCGGCAGGTCCGACTCATGGTCATGATGCGGGTCGGCGCCGGCTATCGGAGCGGACGGCGGGGCGGCCGCCTGCAACCGCGCGGCGTGCGCCTGGCGCGCCAGTTTCTCCGCCATGTCGATACGCAGCCATCCGGCGCCGCAGCGGCGGAACCCCGCGATGCCGAGGGCGATTCCCGCGCCCTCCTTTTGCCACACCGCGCCGTGCGGTGGCAGCGCAGCGATCGTGCCGCCTTGCTGTGCCGCGATCAGCGCGGCGCGCCAGCGCACCGCTTCGGGTTTGAGCAACTGCGGGTGGAAGATGTCGAGCGAGCCTATGGTGAGTCCAAGCTTGCGAAGCTGCGGACGTTCTTCGACCGCCATCGCCGCGAGCTGTTCTTCGACCGCGGCGCGCGCGACGAGCCCGCTGCCATCGACCAGCGCGGCGAGCAGTGCGCGGACGCGCGGCGGGGTGAAAAGATCGCCTGCCGCTTCGCCCATCGCGGCGAGCGGTCCGGCGTGGCGAGCGAGCTGCTGTGCGACAAATTGCTGCAATCGTTCGGCAATCGCCTGCACCTGCTGGGGTTCGAGCCGGCGCAGCGACGGGTCGATCAGGATCGCCGGTTGGACCAGCGTAGGTCCACGGCCGAGCGACGCCACAACATGGCCGTGCCACGCGAGGCGCGGCGTCGCGCCGGCGTCGCTGACCAGCGCCAGCGCATTGCCGTCGCCTTCCGCCAACGCCGTCGCGCGCCGCGCGAGTTCGGCGCGCAGATGCTTTTCGGCGGCGGCGAGCAGCATCTTGTGATCGCTCGCGCGCGCCACCGGGTCGACCTTGAACTGAAAGCCCTTGAGCGTTCCGATCGGTTCGCCATCGACCGCAACGGTGCCGTCGGCGGCGACCGCGACCGGCAGCGCGGCGTGGCGTTGCCCGGCATCGCGAAGCAGCAGCGCGAGGCGGCGGTCAACGAAGCGCTGTGCGAGCGCGGCGTGCAATGCGTCGGACAGCCGCGATTCGAGATCCTGCGTCTGCTCGGTCCAGCCCGCAGCGCCCGCGATCCAGTCGCCGCGCTGGGCGATGAAGCAGAGCGTGCGGACCGCGGCGATGCGGCTCGCGAGCTGGTCGATATCGCCCTCGACGTCGTTCAGCCTCGCGAGTTTGCGCGCATACCAGTCGGGATCGATCATCCCGTCGCCGTTGGTGCGCCATTGCCACAGCTTCAGCACGGTGCGGCTGTGATGTTCGGCGCCCAATTGTTCGAAATCGGGAAGGCCGCACACGTCCCAGAGACGCTGGACAGCGTCGAAATCGCCACCGCGCGCGCGGACTTCGAGGTCGCCCGCCAGATGTTTGAGCACGGCGATGTCGACCGCCTCGGGCGCCGGGCGCAGCACGGGATCGGTCGGAGGCCGGGCGAGGTCGGACAGCAATTGGTCGAGCGAGCCGAAGCCCGGGGTCGGATTGCGCCAGAACAGGCTGGCGAGCGGCGGGAAATGATGCCCCTCGATCGCGGCAATTTCCTCAGGCGTGAAGCCGCCCTGCGGCAGGCCGACGGTGCCGAAGCTGCCGTCCTGCTGATGCCGCCCGGCACGCCCGGCGATCTGTGCCATTTCCGAAATGGTCAACCGCCGCAGCCGCCGCCCGTCGAATTTCTGCAGGCTCGCGAAGGCGACATGCTGGACGTCGAGGTTGAGTCCCATGCCGATCGCGTCGGTGGCGACGAGATAGTCGACCTCGCCTGCCTCGAACATTGCAACCTGCGAATTGCGCGTCTTTGGGCTGAGCGCCCCCATCACCACCGCTGCGCCGCCCGAGAAGCGGCGCAGCATTTCGGCGATCGCGTAAACTTCCTCGGCCGAAAAGGCGACGATGGCGGAGCGTTTGGGGAGCCGAGACAGCTTCGAAGACCCCGCATAGCTCAGGGTCGAAAAGCGCGGGCGGGTGACGATGTCGGCCTCTGGCACCAGTTTGCGCACCAGTCCCTTGATGCTGGCGGAGCCGAGGATCATCGTTTCCTCGCGGCCGCGCGCGCGCAGCAGCCGGTCGGTGAAGACATGGCCGCGTTCGGGGTCGGCGCCCAATTGTGCCTCGTCGATGCCGACGAAAGCGACGTCGCGTTCGATCGGCAACGCTTCCATCGTGCCGAGCAGATAGCGCGCCTGCGCCGGCATGATGCGTTCTTCGCCGGTGATGAGTGCGACCTCGGCCGGGCCTTTGATCGCGACGACACGGTCGTAAATTTCGCGCGCCAGCAGGCGCAGCGGAAAGCCGATCATGCCGCTGCTGTGAGCGGTCAGACGCTCGACCGCCAAATGGGTTTTGCCGGTGTTCGTGGGGCCAAGGACAGCCTTGACCGGATGGGATGAGGGAGGTGGCATTGTCTTGCCCGCTACGCTGGCATGGCCGGCGGCGGCGCGCAACAGGGGATCGCCCAATGGCGGCGGAAATGCGAATTTTCTGGCCACCGGGCACGTCATGGCCCGACGCCGACACGGCTTGCCGCAAGGCCAAATCCCTTGGGGCGCGTTAAATTGACTTTAACGGCCTTTGTTTACAGAGATTGCCACGGAAACATCATCGGCGGCGCTCGCGAGGGGGTTGGTCGTCGAATGGGGGTCGCACTTTTTGTTCCAGCGTCACGAACCCATTGCGGGAATGTCCGGCAATACGGCCGCGCTCGCCATGTCGCAGGCGATTCCGCTGGGTCGCGCTGGCGCTGGCGCTGGCGCGGAACCCGGGCCGGTGTGGCGCGAGCGGCTGGCGCAGCTCGATCTCGTTCCCGACCTTGGCGATCATATCGGGTCGGCGACCTGGTGGCGGGGGCTGGCGACATTAACCCTGCTCTGCGGAACGGCGATCGCGACCTTTCCGGGCATCCAGCCGATCGAAGTCGGCGGCGCGCCCGCACTCGACACGGCCGACTTCAACGAAGCGCGCGCGCAGATGATCGTGCCGCTGGCGCTCGGCGGCGACACCGGGCGGCACATGGCGGCGACCGACGCGGTGCGTCCGCTCACCCAGACCCCCGAACGGCCGCAGATCGAACTCACCGCCACGCTGGGCAGTGGGGACAGTTTCGCGCGCCTGCTCGAACGTTCGGGGGTCGGCGGAACCGAAGCGCAGGCACTGGCGGTGCAAGTGTCGGGGGCGGTGCCGCTTGCCGATATCGCACCCGGAACGCGCATCGACCTGATCCTTGGCCGCCGGCCTGCGCGTACGATGCCGCGCCCGGTCGACGCGCTGGCGATGCGCGCGCGCTTCGACTTGCGGATAGAGATGGAGCGAGTGGACGGGCGACTGGTGATGCGGCGCATCCCGATCGCGGTCGATGCGACGCCGCTGCGGATTCGCGGTCGCGTCGGCGACAGCCTGTATCGCTCGGCACGCGCCGCCGGGGCGCCGCCGCAGGCGATCCAGTCCTATCTGCGCATTATCGGTCAGCAGATTTCGGTCGGTCGCGATATCCGCGCGCAAGACGAATATGACATCATCGTCGATCATCGCCGCGCCGAAACCGGCGAGAGCGAAACGGGCAAACTGCTTTATGCCGGCCTGATTCGCGGTGGGCAGACCAAATTGTCGATGCTCGAATGGCAGAAGGACGGCCGCAGCCAGTGGTTCGAGGCATCGGGCGTCGGCGAGCAGCGCGGCGGTATGGCGCGGCCGAGCAACGGGCGTGTCACCTCGACCTTCGGTATGCGGCGCCACCCGATCCTGGGGTATCGCCGCATGCACAGTGGGATGGATTTCGGCGGCGGTTATGGTTCGCCCATCTATGCGGTGACCGATGGCGTGGTGACGATCGCCGGGCGTCACGGCGGATTCGGCAATTATGTAAAGCTCAACCACGGCAATGGTCTGGGCACCGGCTATGGTCATATGAGCCGCATCGCGGTGCGCCCGGGGCAACGCGTCAGCCGCGGGCAGGTCATCGGCTATATTGGTTCGACGGGGCTCTCGACCGGGCCGCATCTTCACTACGAACTCTATCGCAACGGCCATGCGGTGAACCCCGCGTCGGTGACCTTCGTCACCCGCGCGGCGCTGGAGGGCAAGGATCTGGCGGCTTTCCGGGCGCGCATCCGGTCGCTGACCGCGATCGCCCCCGGTGCGGCCCTGACGCCGATTGCGCCAAAACAGATTGAGGGGCCGAAGCTGGGTTCGCTCGCCCACGTCGCATCGAAGAGGGCGGACGGCGGGATTTGATCCTGTTGTCCAGCGGTTCTCAAGTGCCGCTTGCTCGATGCAAGCGGCCAGAGACGGGCAGTGCGAACTGCCAATATCCATTTGCCCCACAGCCCAGCGCGGCTATGCACGCCGCATGACTCATGCCGCTTTCCCCGACCTGCGCCTCCGCCGCACCCGTCGTACCGGCTGGAGCCGCGCGATGGTGCGCGAAACCCAGCTTTCGCCCGCGAACCTGATCTGGCCGCTGTTCGTCTGTCCCGGTTCGGGGACCGAGGAGCCGATCGCCAGCCTGCCCGGCGTGTCGCGCTGGTCGGTCGACCGGATCGTCGATCGTGCGAAGGACGCCGTTGCGGCTGGAATTCCCTGCCTCGCGCTCTTTCCCTATACTGAGCCCGACCGGCGCAGCCCTGACGGCGCCGAGGCGCTCAACCCCGATAATCTGATGTGCCGTGCGGTCGCCGCGATCAAGGATGCGCTGGGCGACGATATCGGCGTTCTCACCGACGTCGCGCTCGACCCCTATACCAGCCACGGGCAGGACGGGCTGATCGACGATGCGGGTTATGTCCTCAACGACGAGACGGTCGCGGTGCTGGTCGGGCAGGCGCTCAATCAGGCGCGGGCAGGGGCTGACATCATCGCGCCCAGCGACATGATGGACGGCCGCATCGGTGCGATTCGGCAGGCGCTGGAGGCCGAAGGCTTCGGCCATGTCCAGATCATGAGCTATGCCGCCAAATATGCCTCGGCCTTTTATGGCCCGTTCCGCGATGCCGTCGGCTCGCGCGGGCTGCTCAAGGGCGACAAGAAAACCTATCAGATGGACCCCGCCAACGCCGAAGAGGCGCTGCGCGAAGTTGCGCAGGATCTGGCTGAAGGTGCCGACAGCGTGATGGTGAAGCCGGGCCTGCCCTATCTCGACATCGTCGCCGCGGTGAAGGCGAATTTCGCGGTGCCCGTCTATGCCTATCAGGTGTCGGGCGAATATGCGATGATCGAGGCCGCAGCGGCGGCGGGCGCGGGCGACCGCGACGCGCTCGTCCTCGAAACCCTGCTCGCTTTTCGCAGGGCCGGAGCGTCGGGCGTACTGAGCTATCATGCGCTCCACGCGGCTCGACTTCTCGCCGGATGATCAGGACTGAACGGCTGGCCATGCGATCGTGGCGCGACGACGATGTTGCGCCTTTTCAGGCGATCTGCAGCGACCCGGAGGTCATGGCGACCCTCGGTCCGCCGCTCGATATGGAAGCAACCGCCGCGCGGATCGCGTGGATGCGCGGGCATGAGGCCGAGCATGGCCATTGCTTCTGGGCACTCGAACGCCAGAGCGACGCGCGGCTGATCGGCTGGTGCGGGGTGATTCGCGGCGACATGGCACCTGTCGCGGACAAGGTCGAGATCGGCTGGCGGCTGGCGCGCGACTGCTGGGGCGCGGGCTTCGCCAGCGAGGCGGCGCGCGGTGCGGCCGCGTGGGTTTTCGCGAACCTGCCCGACGAGGAAATCCGGGCGATCACCTGGCAGGACAATGTCCGCAGCCGCGCAGTGATGGAGCGGCTCGGCATGCAGTATCGCGCAGAGCTCGACTTCGATCATCCGAAGCTTGCCGAGGGCGATCCGCTGCGCCCGCACGTAACCTATTCCTTATCACGCTTGGCATGGGAAACCGCATGACCGCTTCTGCTTCGCCGCGCCGCTGGCTGTTCGTCCTGACGATCCTCGTCGGCAGCTTCCTGCTTTTCCTCGTCCAGCCGATGGTGGCGCGGATGGTGCTGCCCAAACTGGGCGGCGCGCCCGCGGTGTGGAACAGCGCGATGCTGGTCTATCAGGCGCTGCTGCTCGGCGGCTATGCCTATGCCCATTGGCTCGGGCGTTTTCAGATACGGCGCCAGGCGGGGATCCACGTTGCGCTGCTCGTCGCTGCGGCGCTGTGGCTGCCGATCGGCATCGCCAACATCGCGCCGCCCGCACCGGGGCAAGAGGCTTTGTGGGTGCCGCTGCTCCTGATCGCGTCGATCGGCCCGGTCTTTTTTGTCGTCGCGGCGCAGGCGCCGCTGATGCAGCGGTGGTTCGCCGCCGACGCGCGCGCGGGCGATCCCTACATTCTTTATGCGGCGTCGAACCTCGGCAGCTTTGCCGGGTTGATCAGCTATCCTGCACTCGTCGAACCGGCGCTGCCGCTCGCGGCGCAAAGCTGGGGCTGGACCGCGGGCTATGCGTTGCTGGTCGTTCTGGTCGGGATCAGCGCGGCGGCGCGCTGGCGGGCCGGAGGGGAGGCTGCCGGCGCCGAGGCGGTAGCGGACGGCGAGGCGCGCCCGACGCTGCGGCGCCAGATTCACTGGCTGCTGATCGCTGCTGTGCCCTCGGGGCTGATGCTGTCGACGACGACGCATCTCACCACCGATATCGTCGCGATGCCGCTGCTTTGGGTGCTGCCGCTCGGCCTGTATTTGCTGAGCTTCGTGATTGCCTTTTCAACCATGGACCGGCTGGTCCAGACCATCACCGTCGTTGCGCCGGCCGGACTGTTGTCGGTGGGAGGCCTGTCGCTGCTGAGTTCGGGCGGCGGATCGATGATGATCGCGCTTGCCAGCCTTGCGATGCTGTTCCTCGTCGCGACCGCGCTGCACGGCTATCTTTACCATCTGCGGCCGGCCCCCCGGTATCTGACGCTTTTTTACCTCATCATGTCGGCGGGCGGGGTTCTCGGCGGGCTGTTCGCCGCGCTGTTTGCGCCGCTGGTCTTTGACTGGGTGTACGAACATCCGCTGCTCGTTTTGGGGTCGGCGATGCTGCTGCCATTGCCGGCACTCTTCCCGTGGGACCAGTGGCTGGGGTTGAAGCCACAGACGGCGCGCTGGGCGGCGGCGCTGCTCGTCGCGGTGGCTGCCTTTGCGTGCTGGAAAATGATCGACGGCTGGACCGGGGTGGTGGCCGATGTGAAGTGGTGGGGAATCGTCATTTTCGCAATCGGCTTGCTGGTCATCGGCTGGCGTTGGGCCTTTGTACCGGTTTTCGCGCTGCTGATGCTTGGTGTCGGCGGCTGGGATACGGTGCAGGAAAGCTTTAGCGGCATGCGCGTCCGCAGCTATTTCGGCGTCTATACGGTCACTGACGATCCCGGGCACCACCAGCGGCGGCTCGCGCACGGGACGACGCTGCATGGATTGCAGCGCACCGAGGCCGGGAAGCAGCTGGAGCCGACGACCTATTACGGCCATCAGTCGGGGGTCGGGTTGACCCTCGACAAAGCCGAGGCGCTGGCCGGGCCCGATGCGGCGGTCGGTATCGTCGGACTGGGGGCGGGGACACTCGCCTGCTACCGCAAGCCCGGGCAGAAATGGACGATTTTCGAGATTGATCCGGTGATGGTCGATATCGCGCGCGATCCGGCGAAATTCACTTTCCTGTCTGAATGCGCCGGCGACACGCCGATCATCCTCGGCGACGCGCGGCTGCAGGTTGCAAACCAGCCGCAGGGGCGTTTCGATATTCTCGTCATCGATGCCTTTTCATCCGACGCCATTCCGCTCCATTTGCTGACGAAGGAAGCGATCGGCATCTATGCGCGGGCGCTGAAACCGGGCGGCATATTGCTGATCCATATCTCCAACCGCTTTTTCGACCTCGAACCCGTGCTCGCGGCCGAGGCGAAGGCGCGCGGCTGGAGCGCGGCGATCCGCATTGACCCATCGCCGACCGGCGACGATTTCAGTGACCTCACCGGGTCGAACTGGGTCGCGCTGACCGCGACGCCGCAGCGCATGGACGCGTTGACCGGCGGCATCAGGCCGCGCAAGGATTCGCAGGAACAGGGTGTCTGGGTGCCGCTGGAAGGGCGGGCGCATTTCGAGCGCTGGACCGACGACTATGCCTCGACCCTGCCTATCCTGTACTGGGGCAATATCATTGGGGATCGCGAATGACCTATCACGACGTCAGCATCATCAGCATCAACGGCAAGACGCCGCAGATTGACCCCAGCGCCTTCATCGCGCCGGGGTGCCGGATCATCGGCGATGTCGTGATCGGCCCCGATGTCAGCATCTGGTATAATTGCGTGCTGCGCGCCGACGTCAGCCGGATCGTCGTCGGGGCGCGGTCGAATATCCAGGACGGCAGCGTCGTCCATTGCGACGGTCCGATGCCGCACCGCCCCGAAGGCTTTCCGACGATCATCGGCGAAGATGTGCTGATCGGCCATCTCGCGATGGTGCACGGCTGCGTGCTCGACGACCGCGCCTTTGTCGGGCTGAAGGCGACGGTGATGAACGGGTGCCGGATCGGCAGCGACGCGATGCTCGCGGCGGGCGCGTTGCTCACCGAGAACAAGGAGATTCCGACCCGCGAACTGTGGGCCGGATCGCCCGCGCGCCGCGTGCGCGAGATCGACGATGCGCAGGCCGCGGGGATGCAGGTTGGCGTGGCGCATTATGTGCTGAACGGCCGGATGCATAAGGCGGCTATTGACGGCTGAGTTGATATCCCCTTCCGCTTGCGGGAGGGGGCAAGGAAAAGGCGCCCCGGTTTCCCGGAGCGCCTTTTCTTTTGGCCTTGGGCCAGCTTAGCTGAAGTTCACCATCGCATAGAGCATCGGGATCGACAGCAGGGTGTTGGTCCGCGAAAAGATCATCGCGGTCTTGGCGGCCTTCGCCTTGGTCGCATCATCGGCTTCGACGATGCCCAGCGCCTTCTTCTGGTTCGGCCAGATCACGAACCAGACGTTGAACGCCATGATCAGCCCCAGCCACATGCCGACGCCGATCAGCTTATAGGGATCTTGCAGCCCCAGCGCGGGCGCCAGATATTTGGCGTGGCCGGCGATCGCGAGGCCCAGCAGCACGGTGATCAGCGCTGCCCAGCGGAACCAGAAAAGCGCGGCCGGCGCGATGTGCTTGCCCACTGCGGGTTTCAGTTCGGCCGGGATTTTCGGCATCGTCGGGATCTGGACGAAGTTGAAATAATAAAGCAGGCCGATCCACAGTACGCCGAAGAAGGTGTGCAGCCAGCGCATGATCGCGTTGCCGGCGGCGACGCCATCTTCGAAATTCTGGCCGTTGAGGCACAGCATCAGGATGATCGCGAGCACCAGTCCCGCGCCCAGCACGGCGTGCAGATTTCCGAAAAATTTGTCCATTGCAGTTCCCCCTTTGTGATCCGGCATGGGATGCGACCCGGTGCCGATGACGCCTGCTATGCCAGCGTCGGGGGGATGGCTCAACCTTGCTTGTCGGCCGCGGGATCTTCGGGCAGCGCGAGGCCGTTCTTCATCATCACGGGAAGCTGGGTGAGGGTGAAGATGAAGGAGAGGGCGGTGATACCCCACACCTTGACCGTCAGCCAGGTGTCGAAGCTGAAATCGCCGCGCTGGATCATCACATACATGATGTGATTGGCGATGCCGAGCGCGGCAAAGAACAGCCCCCAGTTGCGCGACAGCAATAGCCAGCCGCGCTCGGTGACGCCCTCGAGTGCCGATTGCAGCAGATATTTGAGCATCGGTTTCCCGAACCACCAGCCGCCGAGTAGCAGGATGGCGAAGGCGGCGTAAATGATCGTCGGCTTCATCACGATGAAGCGTTCGTCGTGGAACCAGATGGTCAGCGCGCCAAAGCCGATGACGAGAACGCCCGACAGCCACAGCATCGGCGAAATCTTGCCAAGCTTCCACTTCGACACCGCCATGGCGACGACGATCGCGATCATGAAGGCAACGGTGGCTTTGATCGCGCCGGTGGTCGCGGCGAACGCACCCTGGCCGCCCGAGGTGAATTTATAGGTGAGGAAGAAGACGAGCAGCGGCCCGAAATCGATCGCGAAATTCAGCCAGCCATGTTTGGCGGGCGGCGGCGCGGGGACGAGTTCGGGGCCGCCCGGAAGCTGTTCAAATTTATCGAGTGTGTCGAGCGGTTCGCTCATCGGATGTTTCCTGCAATGATCGCGGCGATTTCGTCGGCGTCGAAGGGGCGAAGGTCGTCGATGGTTTCGCCGATGCCGATCGCGTGGATCGGCAGCGCGTGGCGTTCGGCTGCGGCGACGAGGACGCCGCCGCGCGCGGTGCCGTCGAGCTTGGTCATCACCAGCCCCGTCACCCCGGCGACCTCACGGAACACGTCGATCTGCGACAGCGCATTCTGTCCGGTCGTCGCGTCGAGCACCAGCACGACATCGTGCGGCGCTGCAGGGTTAAGGCGGCCGAGGACGCGCTTGATCTTGGCAAGCTCGTCCATCAGTTCGCGCTTGTTCTGGAGGCGCCCGGCGGTGTCGACGATCAGCACGTCGATTCCGGTCGCGGTTGCCTGTTTGACCGCATCGAACACGATGCCCGCCGAATCGCCGCCCTCGGGCCCCGCCATGATCGGCACGCCCAGCCGTTCGGCCCAGACCTTGAGCTGGCCGATGGCGGCGGCGCGGAAGGTGTCGCCCGCGACGAGCATCACGCCATAATCCTGTTCCTGGAACAGATGCGCGAGCTTGGCGATGGTGGTGGTCTTGCCCGACCCGTTGACCCCGATCACCAAAATGACCTGCGGGCGGGGGAAGGCGTCGATCTCGAGCGGTTCGGCGACGGGGCGAAGGACGGTTGCGATCTCCTCGGCGACGATCTTGCGCAATTCTTCCACGCCGCTCGCGACGGCATCGCGCCGTGCCGCCAGCCGGTCGCGGATACGCCCGGCCATTGCGGGGCCAAGGTCCGCGGTGATCAGCGCTTCCTCGATGCGGTCGAGATCGTCATCGTCGAGCCGCGACTTCCCGGTCAGCCCCGCCAGATTTTCGCCCAGCCGTTCCGACGTGCGCTTCAGGCCGCCGAAGAGCCGTTCGCTCCAGCTTGTCCCGCTCATGCCGCGATGTCCTTGTGGATTTTGGCAGCGATCATACGGTCGCCGTCGCGCGCCGTCAGTTGCACGCGAACGACGCAGCCGGGCTCGGCGGGGGTGGTCAGCGCGAGGGGCGCAAAATTCTCGGCATGGCCGGTCAGGCCGTCGCGCTCGACCAGCATACTCGCTGTCGTTCCCGCCTGGGCGTCGAGCCAGGCGTGGCGGCGGCGCGTATTGGCTTCGCGTAGTTGCGCAGCGCGGTCGCGCGATATCGCGCGGCCGACTTGCGGCATCCGCGCGGCGGGCGTCCCGGCGCGCGGGCTGTAAGGAAAGATATGGCCAAAGACGATGTCGCAATCGTCGATCAGCGCCAGCGAATTGGCGAACATGCAGTCATCCTCGGTGGGAAAGCCGGCGATCAGGTCGGCCCCGATCGCAATTTGGGGGCGGGCGGTCTTGAGCCGCTGGGCCAGCGCGACCGCGTCGGCACGGCTGTGGCGGCGCTTCATGCGTTTCAGCACCATATCGTCGCCTGCCTGAAGCGACAGATGGACATGCGGCATCACCCGCGCTTCCTGGGTCAGGAGTGCGAACAGCGCATCGTCGATGCGGTCGGGGTCGAGCGACGAGAGGCGCAGCCGGTCGAGGCCGGGCAGCGCGAGCAGCGCCTCGACGAGTGCGGCAAGCGTAGTGCCGCTGTCGTCGCCATAGCTGGCGAGGTCGACTCCGGTCAGAATGATCTCGCGCTGACCGCGCGTCAGGGCGGTGCGCGCGGCGCCGAGGATGGCGTCAACCGTTGCCGACCGCGCCGTCCCGCGCGCCATCACCGTCGCGCAAAAGGTGCAGCTGTGCGAGCAGCCGGTCTGGACGCCGAGGAAGGCGCGGGCATGGTCGGCGCCGGAAAGGGCGGGGGCGTAAGGCCGCGGGCCGGTCGGTGCTGCGGGCCCGTCGCCATAGCTCGCGGCGAACCCCTTGGCGTCATTCCGGACCACGCGCGCGCCAAGCCCGGCAAAGCGTTCGGCTTCGAGCTCCGCCGCGCAGCCCGTGACGACCACCGTCGCATCAGGGCGTTCGCGCAGGCTTCGCCGCACCGCCTGCCGTGCCTGTCGCACGGCTTCGTCGGTGACCGCGCAGCTGTTGAAGATGATTGTGTCGCGCGCACCAGCCTGCATCGCAGCGCTACGCACCGCTTCGCCCTCGGCGATGTTCAACCGGCATCCGAAATTGACGACCTCGACCTGGCCCGTGACGGCAGCGCTCATCCGAACTGCGCCCAATCGGTCTCGCCCTCAAAGACGCGGGTCGCGGCACCGCTCATGATGATCGGTTCGCCATTGGCCCAGCGGATGATCAGGTCGCCCCCGGGCAGCGCGATGGTCACCGGCGATTGCACAAGGCCGGCGCGAATCGCCGCGACCGCAGTGGCGCAGGCGCCGGTGCCGCATGCCTGGGTCAGCCCGACGCCGCGCTCCCACACGCGCAGCTGCAGCCGGTCGGGGCCGTCGAGGCTGGCGACGTTCACATTCACCCGTTCGGGAAACAGCGGGTCGGTTTCGATCCGGGGGCCGAGTTCGTCGAGCGCGACGGCGTCGGCTTCGGGTACGAAGAAGATGATATGCGGATTGCCGACATTGACCGCGGCGCCATGTTCCAGCTCGTCCCACGCGACAGGCATGTCGCGCGTGTCCATCGGCATCGCGAGCGGGATATGCTCCCAGTCGAAAACGGGTTCGCCCAGCGTCACTTCGGCACCGCCGTCGGCTGGCGTCACGCGCAGCATGCCGCCCAATGTTTCGATCACTGCAGGCTTGCCGATCAGCGTCGCGACGCAGCGGGTCGCATTGCCGCACGCCTCGACCTCACCGCCGTCGGCGTTGAAGATGCGCATCTTCACATCGGCGCTGGTCGAAGGTTCGAGCAGGACCAGCTGGTCGCATCCGATGCCGTGGCGGCGGTCGGCGATCGCATGCGCGCGCGCCGGGGTCATCTCGACGGGTGTCAGGCGTGCGTCGATCACGACAAAGTCGTTGCCCAGCCCGTGCATCTTGGTGAAGCGATCTGCCATAGCCGCGCATGTAAGGGCGCAGGCCCGCGAAGTCTAGCGATGCGGGTGGCGGTCAGGCCGACTTGCGCAGCGGTTCGGTGTCGGGCGCCGGTGCGCCGCCCTCGGGCAGCAATGGTGCGCGCAGCAGGTCGCGATCGGCGAGCAGGCGCGCGGTGTCGGTCGCCGACATCGCGCGGCCATAGTGCCAGCCCTGGCCTTTGGCGCAGCCGAGCCGCGTCAGTTCGATCGCGGTCGCTTCATCCTCGACCCCCTCGGCGGTGATCGGCATCGACAGGCTTTCGCCGAGGCGGACGATGGCGACGACGATCGCCAGCGCGTCGGGGCTGCCGCGCATTGCCGCGACGAAGCTGCGATCGATCTTGATCCGGTCGAAGGGGAGCGCGCGCAGGTGCGACAGCGAACTGTAGCCGGTGCCGAAATCGTCGAGGCTGAGCGAGACGCCCTGATTTTTCAGGCTGGTGACGATCGAACGGACAAGCGGCAGATTTTCGAACAGTGAGCTTTCGGTGATCTCGACCTCGAGCTGGCTGGCCGGGAAGCCCGTTTCGACGAGCAATTTGGTCAGTTTCTGGCTGAACCAGGGGTCTTTCAGCTGCTGCGGCGAGATGTTGACCGCCAGCATGATCGACGGGTCCCAGGTCTTGGCGGCTTCCATCGCCTCCTTGATCACCTGCAATGACAATTCGCCGATCAGCCCGCTTTCCTCGGCGATCGGGATGAAGCGTTCGGGCGGGATCATCCCATATTCGGGTGATTCCCAGCGCATCAGCATTTCGAAGCCCACCAATCGCCCGCTGGCGATATCGACCTGCGGTTCGAAATGGGGGATGAATTCGCCGCGCGGCATGCCTTCGCGAATGCCGGTCTCGATCTGGTTGCGCACCTGTACCGCCATTTCCATCCCATGTTCGAACCAGCAGTAGCGGTTCCGTCCTTTGTCCTTGCAGTGATACATGGCGATGTCGGCCTGGCGGACCATCGTTTCCATCACCGCGCTCGCGTCGGTCGCCAGCGAAATGCCGAGCGACGCGCCGATACGAATCTGCTGCGCTTCATGCGCGACCGAATCCTCGAGCGCGGCGACAAGCTGCGTCGCGAGCGCGTCGATGTCGGGCCGTGCTGCGGGTTCGAACGGCAACATCGCGACAAATTCGTCGCCACCCAACCGTGCCATGGTCGCGCTGGGCGGCAGGATGGCGGAGATGCGCTCGGCCGCGACGTGCAGCACGCGGTCGCCTGCGGCGTGGCCGTGAATGTCGTTGACCGTCTTGAAATGGTCGAGGTCGAGCAGGAAGAGCGCGACGTGGCGCTTCTCGGCGACCGCGCCGGCGATCAGCCGCTGCCCTCTGGCAAGCAGCGCGCGACGATTGAGAAAGCCGGTCAGGGGGTCGGTGTCGGCCAGATAGCGGGCACGCTGTTCGGCCTCGGTGCGCTCGCGGATTTCGCGGTTCAGATCCTTGTAGCGGCGCCAGCCGAACAGGATCAGCGCGATGTTGAGGAGCAGCGCGGCCGAAAGTACCTTGTCGGGGCCGCCGCCGATGCCGATGAGCGTGCCGACCACGGCCTGCATAACCTTGCTGCCGGTGCCGACGAACAACAGAATCGCCGCAATGACGACTCCACCCGCGATGACATCGCGTTTGGCGCCCTCGCTGCGATCATATGGCTTCGGCTCGGTCGTCGCTGCTGACATAAGTATTTCCCCACACTCGCGTGCCTTTTGGACGCGAAGCGATGAAATTTGCGTTAAGCAGAGGGCCGCTGGCACACCTTGCCTTTGCGTGCGCTTTTGTGTAGGGAGCCGGCGTCCGGGCACATATTGCGTCCGGGCATATCGACTCCGCGACGGAAAAACTCTGTCCACGGATAACGCTGGTTGGCGAGGTTTCGCTCACCGGCGTCTTTTGCGTTGCGAGGCGAGGAAGGGATTTGAAGGCGCCATGTTCGACAGTCTGAGCACCCGCCTGGGCGATGTTTTCGGGAAGCTCCGCGGCCGCGGCGCGCTGACCGAGGCTGACGTGCGCGCTGCGATGCGCGAGGTCCGAATCGCGCTGCTCGAGGCCGACGTCGCGCTGCCCGTCGTGCGCAGCTTCGTCGATCAGGTCACCGAACTTGCGATCGGCCACAATGTCCTGCGCTCGGTTACCCCGGGGCAGCAGGTGGTCAAGATCGTCAGCGACGCGCTGACCGAAATGCTCGGCTCCGAAACCGCCGAGCTCGATCTGAACGTCGCGCCCCCCGCCGTCATCATGATGGTCGGTCTCCAGGGCTCGGGCAAGACCACCACCACCGCGAAGATCGCGAAGCGGCTCAAGGAAAAAGAGCGCAAGAAGGTGCTGATGGCGTCGCTCGACGTCAATCGCCCCGCCGCGCAGGAACAGCTCGCCGTCCTCGGCGCGCAGATCGACGTCGCGACGCTGCCGATCGTTGCGGGGCAGCAGCCGGTCGAAATTGCACAGCGCGCTATGCAGGCGGCCAAGCTTCAGGGCTATGATGTCCTGATGCTCGACACCGCCGGTCGCCTCCACGTCGACCAGCAGTTGATGGACGAGATGCAGGCGGTGTCCCGGACCGCCAATCCGGCCGAAACCCTGCTCGTCGTCGACAGTCTGACCGGGCAGGACGCGGTGCAGGTCGCGCAGCGCTTCACCGATCAGGTCCCGCTGACCGGCGTTGTCCTCACCCGCATGGATGGCGACGCGCGCGGAGGTGCCGCGCTGTCGATGCGCGCGGTCACCGGCAAGCCGATCAAGTTCGCGGGCACGGGCGAAAAGCTCGACGGGCTCGAGCTCTTCCAGCCGTCGCGCATCGCGGGCCGCATCCTCGGTATGGGCGACGTCGTCAGCCTCGTCGAACGTGCCGCCGAAACGATCCAGGCTGAAGAGGCCGAGGCGATGGCGGCGAAGATGGCGAAGGGCCTCTTCGACCTCAACGATCTGCGCACCCAGCTCAATCAGATGCGCCGCATGGGCGGCCTCGGCGCGCTGGCGGGGATGATCCCCGGCATGAAAAAGGCGCAGGTCGCGATGGCGCAGGGCGGTGCCGACGACAAGATGCTCATCCATTTCGACGCGATCATGGGGTCGATGACTCCCAAAGAGCGCGCGAAGCCCGAAATTCTGACCGCGAAGCGCAAGATCCGCATCGCCAATGGTTCGGGCACGACGGTGCAACAGGTCAACCGGGTGCTGAAGATGCATCAGGAAATGGCCGGCGCGATGAAGAAGATCCGCAAAATGGGCGGGCTCAAGGGGCTCGGCGCGCTGTTCGGCAAGGGCGGCGGCATTCCCGGAATGGGCGGCGGCGGTGCCGGCGGCCTTGGCGGGCTTCCCGGCCTTGGTGGTGGTGGAGGAATTCCTCCCGAACTCGCCAGCCTGATGAATAAAAAGAAATAATTCGACCAAATACTAAATTTCAAACCTGAAGGACAATATCATGGCTACCTCTATTCGCCTTTCGCGCGGCGGCTCCAAGAAGCGCCCTTACTACAAGATCGTCGTTGCCGATTCGCGCGCTCCGCGTGACGGCCGCTTCATTGAGCGTATCGGCAGCTACAACCCGCTGCTCGCCAAGGATAATCCCGAGCGCATCAAGCTCGACGCGGACCGTGCGAAGCATTGGCTGAGCGTCGGCGCGCAGCCGAGCGACCGCGTCGCCCGCTTCCTCGACGCCGCTGGTGTCAAGGAACGCGCCGTGCGCAACAACCCGAACAAGGCAGTCCCGGGCGAAAAGGCCAAGGAACGCGCTGAAGAAAAGGCGCAGAAGATTGCTGACGCGGCAGAAGCTGCAGCCGCTGCTGCTGCGGCTCCGGCGCCGGAACCCGAAGTTGTTGCTGAAGAAGCACCTGCCGCTGAAGAAGCTGCTGCTCCTGAGGCCGCTGAATCGGACGCAACCGGTTCGGTGAAGAGCGAAGAAACCACCGAAGCCGTTGCCGAAGCGGTGGCTGACGAAGTTCCGGCCGAAGCAACCCCTGCCGACGCGACCGCAATCGCCGAGGAAGTTGCCGAAGGCGGCCCCGTTGCTGAAGAAGCTCCGGCGGCTGAAGCTGGCGAAGAAAAGGCCGAGGGCTAAGCGCCTTGGCCCTCGCATCGCGCCCCGTCACTCTGGCTGCCATTGCTGGCGCGCACGGGGTGCGGGGCGAGGTGCGTCTCAAATTATTCGGTGAAGGCGCGGAGTCTCTCCGCGCCTTTTCCACATTCGACGCGGGCGACCGGCGCTTGACGTTGAAATCGGTGCGCCCGGCGAATCAGGGCGCCGTCGCGACCTTCGCCGAAGTCACCGACCGCAGCGCCGCCGAGGCGCTTCGCGGCACTCTGCTGACCGTCCCGCGTTCGGCGCTGCCGCCGCTCGGCGAGGGCGAATATTATCACCACGATTTGCTCGGCCTTGCTTGCGTCTCGACCGATGGCGAAGCGGTGGGCGAGGTCGTCGCGATCGACAATTTCGGCGCTGGCGACATCCTCGAAATTCAGCGACCCAACGGCAAGCGTTTCATGGTGCCGATGAATGCCAGCGCCGTTCCCGAATGGGGCGAGCAGGTGGTGATCAACGCCGCCTTTGTTGCCGAGGCCTGACCGCGCTGATAGCGTCGCCCCCTGTCGTCACAGGGGAATGATATGCGCTGGAAATCGGGATTGGCCTTTGCATTGGTGCTCGCGGCACCGCTTCCGGCCTTGGCGCAGGATGGCGCGCCGAAGACCCTCGACCAACTCACCCCCGAAATTGATGCGCTGTTCGCGAAATATCAGGCCGACGCGCATGTGCCAGGCATGGTCTATGGCGTCGTCAAGGACGGCAAGCTCGCTTATGTGAAGGGGGGCGGCGTTCAAGACCTGACCGCTAAACGTCCGGTCACCGCCGACAGCCTGTTCCGCATCGCCTCGATGACCAAGGCCTTCACCGCGCTGTCGATCCTGAACCTGCGCGACGAGGGCAGGCTGCGCCTCGACGATCTTGCCGAACAATATGTTCCCGAGATGAAGGGCTGGACCTATCCGACCAGGGACAGTCCGCGCATACGGGTCCGCGATCTTCTCCAGCATGTCGGCGGTCTCGTTACCGACGATCCGTGGGGCGACCGGCAACAGGTGCTGCCGCAAGAGGATTTTACGCGGATGATCGCGGCGGGCGTGCCGTTCAGCCGCGTGCCCCAGAGCCAGCATGAATATTCGAACTTCGGCTATGCGCTGCTCGGCCGGATCGTCGCCAACGCATCGGGCATGGCCTACACCGCCTATGTTCAAAAGAGGATCCTGACCCCGCTCGGCATGACGAGCAGCGGCTTTGATGCGCCGAACGCGCCCAAGGCGCGCTACGCGCTCGGCTATCGCTGGGAGAATGAGCGTTGGTCGGCAGAGCCCGAGATGATCGACGGCGCGTTCAACAGCATGGGCGGGTTGCAGGTAAGCGCCAACGACTATGCCAAATGGGTCGCCTTCCTGCTCTCGGCGTGGCCGCCGCGCGACGATGTCGACAATGGCCCGGTCAAGCGCGCGACAGTGCGCGAAATGGCGCAGGGGCTCAATTTCGTGGCGGTGGCGAACCGCATCGGCGCCAGCGGCGCGACCGCGTGCAAGCAAGCCGCCGCCTATGGCATGGGCTGGCGTGTCGCACAGGATTGCGACCTTGGTCTGACGCTCGCGCATGGCGGTGGCTATCCGGGATACGGCAGCCATGTGATGCTGATGCCCGACCATGGCGTCGGGGTGTTTGCGCTGGCGAACCGCACCTATGCTGGCCCGTCGGCGCCGGCATGGGATGCGGCGGTTGCGATGGACAGGGCCGGGTTGCTCGATGCACGCGCCATGCCGGTGTCGCCTGCGGTTTCGGAGTTGTTCGCGGTGGCAAGGGAGGCTTATGCGGCGGGCAACCTTGGCGCGCTCAGGGGCAAGCTCGCGATGAACTTCCTGCTCGACCGCTCGGCCGAAAACTGGGCAGCGGAGTTTGCGAAGCTGAAGGCCGAAGTGGGCGCGTGCCCGAATGCCGAACCGCTTGCGCTGACGGGTGCGATGTCGACTTCCTTCCGCCTCGATTGCGAGAAGGGCAAGCTCGACGGGGTGCTGCTGCTCGCACCGACGACGCCCGCCACGATCCAGGCGCTACGGCTCCGCGTCGTGCCGCCCGAAACGCCTTAGCGTTTACGGGGTGAAGCCTTTGCGGGGGACGGCTTCACCCCGTTTTCGCCCTGGACCTTGGGGGGGCAGGGTATCTTTATCGCGCCCGCCGGGGCGCCACGCCGCAGCGCGCCGCGACGCGGGTGAAGGCGCTGTCCTCGCCCGGGGCGCTCGGCACTGCGATCCATTCGCCGAGGTGCCGGAAGGGGGTCGCGAGCCATTTGAGCCCGCGGGTGATGTCGGCGCTGAAATGGTCATGACCTTCATTCCAGGCGCGCATGAACTGCTCGTCTTTCATCGTTCATCTCCTTTCGCTTGATGAGGAGAATATGCCTGTCCATGCGCTGCGCTGCCAACAAAAGCCGTAGACCATATTATAAGCCTGACTTATAAGGTCGTATGGCCAGACTCCCGCCCCTTGCCGCCGTACGAACCTTTGAAGCCGCCGGTCGACTGCAGAATTTCTCGCGCGCAGCCGAGGAGCTGGGGCTGACGCAGGCGGCGGTCAGTTATCAGATTCGCCAATTGGAGGATCGGCTCGGCCGCGCGCTCTTCGTGCGCGAAAAGGGCCGCGTTCGGCTATCCGAAACCGGACAGCGTCTGCTTCCCGCGATCAGCAACGCCTTTGCCTCGATGGGCGATGCTTTCGCCGCGCTCGGCAGCGACGAGGCCGATGTGCTGACGATCAGCGCGATGACGACCTTTGGCGGCACCTGGCTCAGCGCGCGCATAGGCGGCTTCCAGCTTGCCTATCCTGACCTTGCCGTGCGCATGTTGCTGAACAACGAACTGGTCGATTTCGACGCCACCAACGTCGACGTCGCGATCCGCGTGGGCCGCGGGTTCTGGCCCGGCCTGCGCACCGACTTTCTCTACCGCAGCCATATCACACCGATCTGCGCGCCCGCGTTTCTGGAGGTGAACCGCATCGAGGCGCCCGCCGACCTGCTCCGTGTCGACCGGCTGGCGCCCAACGACCCTTGGTGGGCGGGCTGGTTCGCCGCCGCGGGCGTTGGCACCGTCCCGCCGCAACAACGCCGCGGCATCGAACTCGATAGCCAGCTACAGGAGGCGAGCGCAGTGCAGAACGGATACGGCATTGCGCTGATGACGCCGTTGCTCTGGCGGGCCGAGCTCGATGCCGGGCGACTGGTTCAGCCCTTCGAGACGCTCTACCAGCCGGGGACGGCGCACTATCTCGTCCACCGCGAGAACCGCGTCGGGGTGCGCAAGATCGAGCGCTTCCGCGAATGGTTGCACGCCGAAATGGAGAAGGATCGCCACTTGCTCCCCGAGGCGCTATGGACGCCGCTGCCATGACCTTCACCGCCGTCCCGCTCACCCTTTACCCCGACATGTTCCCTGGTCCGCTGGGGCACAGCATGGCGGGCCGTGCGCTCGAAAGCGGGACATGGGCCTGCGCGCCGGTGCAGATTCGCGACTTTGCGACCGACAGGCACCGCACCGTTGACGATACACCTGCTGGCGGCGGCGCAGGGATGGTGCTGAAGGCCGATGTGCTGGCGAGCGCGATCGATCATGCCTCCGCGGCGAATCCCGACCTGCCGATCCTCGCGATGACGCCGCGCGGCACGCCGGTCACGCAGGCCCGCGTACGCGATCTTTCTGCCGGTCCTGGCGCGATCATCCTGTGCGGGCGCTTCGAGGGATTCGACGAACGCATTTTCGAGGCGCGCGATATCGAACAGGTCTCGATGGGCGACATCATCCTGTCGGGCGGCGAGATGGGGGCGCTGTTGCTGCTCGACGCTTGCATTCGCTTGCTTCCCGGCGTAATGGGCGCGGCTTCTAGCGGTGACGACGAATCGTTCGAAAACGGTTTGCTCGAATATCCGCACTATACCCGGCCCGCTATGTGGGAAGGGCGCACGATCCCCGAAGTGCTGCGATCGGGGGATCATGCGAAGATCGCAGCCTGGCGGAAACAACAGGCGGAAGATCATACACGGTTACGCAGGCCGGACCTTTGGGAGCGTCATATCGATGCTCGGGCCCGACCTGCCTCTGGCGCGCGGCGAAAAGAAAAGGACTAGAGGACATGAACCTCATCCAGACGATCGAAGCCGAAGAAATCGCCAAGGCTGGCAAGACGATCCCGACGTTCCGTCCCGGCGATACGCTGAAGGTCGGCGTGAAGGTCGTTGAAGGCGAACGCACCCGCGTGCAGAATTTCGAAGGCGTGTGCATCGCACGTTCGAACAAGGGCATGGGCTCCAACTTCACCGTGCGCAAAATGTCGTTCGGCGAAGGTGTCGAGCGCGTTTTTCCGCTTTACTCGCCAAACATCGATTCGATTACCGTCGTCCGTAAGGGCGCTGTCCGTCGTGCGAAGCTTTACTATCTGCGTGGACGCACTGGTAAATCGGCACGTATTGCGGAGCGCCGCGACAACCGGTCGGAAGCCAAGAGCGAAGGCTAAGGAGAGCTACTCTCCCCCAAAGCCGAAACAGCTTTCCAAAACGACCGGTTCCGCCAACAGGCAGAGCCGGTCGTTTTTTATGGGCAAAGCAAATCATGCAGCAGCGAGTGCCATTTCAGCCGACACGGCGCGCCTTCATTGGCGCCGCGCTGGCGTTTGGCATGTCGGGCACGGCGATGGCTGCGACCGACGCGCAGCGACTGGTCGCGGCGGCGCGGCGGCAGGTCGGTGTCACGCGAGCCTATGATCCTGCTTATAGTGTGCTGTCCTTTCCGGGCGGCGACGTCGACCGCGCCAAGGGCGTGTGCACCGATGTCCTGATCCGCGCCTATCGCGATGCGATGGGCGCCGACCTTCAGGCCCTTGTAAATGCCGACATGCGCGCCAACTTCGGGGCCTATCCGAAAAACTGGGGGCTGCGCCGCCCCGACCGCAATATCGACCACCGGCGCGTGCCCAATCTCGCGGCCTACTGGAAGCGTCAGGGCGCGGCGCTGGCCGTCACAACCGATGCCGCCGACTGGCGCCCGGGCGATGTTTTTACCTCGCTGGTTGGCGGGCGCCTCCCGCACACCGGCATCGTGTCCGACCGCAAAAGTGCCGCGGGCGTGCCGCTCGTCATCCACAATATCGGGGCGGGAGCGCGCGAAGAGGATGCGCTGTTCGACCACAGGCTGACCGGCCATTTTCGCTGGAAGGTCTGATCTTCGTTTTTCAATCACGGTTTCTACGCTGAGGAGTGAGTAAATGGGTTATCGTATCGTTGTCGCCGGGGCCACGGGCAATGTCGGGCGCGAAGTGCTCGCCATTCTCGCCGAGCGCGAATTCCCGATCGACGAACTGGCGGTTGTCGCCTCGTCGCGCAGCCAGGGACTTGATATCGAAATCGGTGACACCGGCCGCACCGCCAAATGCCAGAATATCGATAATTTCGACTGGGCTGGCTGGGACATGGCGATTTTCGCGATCGGCAGCGAAGCGACTGCGATCCACGCGCCGAAGGCTGCTGCTGCGGGCTGCGTCGTGATCGACAACTCGTCGCTCTATCGCATGGACCCCGACGTGCCGCTGATCGTGCCCGAGGTGAACCCCGACGCGATCGACGGCTATACGAAGCGCAACATCATCGCCAATCCGAACTGCTCGACCGCGCAGATGGTCGTCGCGTTGAAGCCGCTCCACGATGCCGCCAAGATCACGCGCGTTGTCGTCTCAACCTATCAGTCGGTTTCGGGCGCGGGCAAGGCGGGCATGGACGAGCTGTGGAACCAGACGCGCCAGATTTTCGTCGGCGACGAAAAGGATGTCCAGAAGTTCACCAAGCAGATCGCCTTCAACGTCATCCCGCACATCGACAGCTTCCTCGACGATGGTTCGACCAAGGAAGAGTGGAAGATGGTCGTCGAGACCAAGAAGATCCTCGATCCGAAGATCAAGGTCACCGCGACCTGCGTCCGCGTCCCCGTCTTTGTCGGCCATTCGGAAGCGATCAACATCGAGATGGAGCGTGAATTGTCGGCCGAGGATGCGCAGCGCATCCTGCGCGAAGCTCCCGGCGTCGTCCTCCACGACAAGCGCGAAGATGGCGGTTACATCACCCCCGTCGAATGCGTGGGTGACTTCGCGACCTTCGTCAGCCGCGTCCGCGAGGACCCGACGGTCGAAAATGGCCTGAACCTGTGGTGCGTCAGCGATAATCTGCGCAAGGGCGCGGCGCTAAACGCAGTGCAGATCGCCGAACTGCTCGGCCGCCGCCACCTGAAGAAGGGCTGAGCCCGAACCTCACTCCGTTCGCATCTCGACTTCGGGATGCGAACGGGTAGGGATGGGGCATGACCAGCCCCTGCGCCTTCACCCACGCGCTCTGCCGCGCGCCCGCGCCTTCTGCGGTCAAGGGCATCCGCGCCGATGGCGGCCCTGATCCCGATTTTACCGGCCTCGTCGCCGAGCATGCCGCCTATGTCGCGGCGCTGCGCGATCTCGGCCTGACGGTCGACGTCCTGCCGCCGCTCGATGACTTTCCCGACGCGCTGTTCACCGAAGATGTCGCGCTGACTTTTCCCGAGGGCGCGATCCTGCTCCGCCCCGGCGCGCCGACGCGGGCGGGCGAGGTTGCGCATATTCGAGCTCCCCTCGCGGAGCTTCACCCGCGCCTCCTCGAAATGGCTGGTCCCGGCTATGCCGACGGCGGCGACGTGCTGCGCCTCGCCGATCGCGTGATCATTGGCCTCTCGGCTCGCACCGATCGCACCGGCGCCGAAGAACTCGCGGAGCTGCTCGGCACGCTCGGTATCCGTGCCGAGATCGCCGAAACCCCGCCCGGCGTACTTCACTTCAAGACCGGCTGCGGGCTGATCGACGATCGCACGATCCTCGCCGTCCCTGCGCTTGCGGCCTGTCCCGAATTTGCGGGGCTGGAGGTGGTGACAACGCCGCCCGGCGAAGAGGGGGCCGCCAATCTTCTGCGTATCCGCGACACGGTGCTTGTCGGCGACCGCTGGCGCGCGACGCATGCGCTGCTTGGCGCGCGCGGCGTCGCGGTTCGCCCGCTGCCCACCGATCAGATCGCGCATATCGACGCGGGGTTGTCGTGCATGTCGCTGCGCTGGTGACGCTTCGAAAATCGCTGTCCTACAATATTCCGCTGGGCTAGCGCTTCCGGCATGATGCGGTCATATTTCTCACGCCCTTTTTGTGCATTTCAGAATGAAGTTGCGCAGTTTTCCGACGTTTTGTCCGGAACGGGTTTCGATTGATGAAGGCTGTGCCGGTGCGTCCCGAAGTGCAGAAGCGCCTGACGGGCCTGCTCCTCATATTGCTGCTGCTCGCGCAGATCGAGCAGCCCTATCCCGAGGTCGCGTTGCTCCAGCATCTGCCGACGATGCTGCTGATCGTCGCTTCGCCCTGGCTGCTGCGCCGCTGGCCGCTGTCGACCGCGTCGGTCGCGTGCATCGTCGCTTTCATGGCGCTCCACACGCTGGGCGGGCGCTATGCCTACAGCAATGTCCCCTATGACGACTGGGCGCGGGCGCTGACCGGGACGAGCGTGTCCGACCTCTTCGGTTGGAGCCGCAACCATTATGACCGGCTCGTCCATTTTGCCTTTGGTGCGCTGTCGGTGATCCCGGTCGCCGAGGTCGTGCGGCGCTGGGGCGGGCTCGGTAGTCGCGGTGCGGCGCTGGCGGTGCTCGGCTGGGTGCTCGCCATATCGGCGCTGTACGAGATCTTCGAATGGCTGCTGACCATTGCCGCGGCGGGCGAGACCGCCGACCGCTATAACGGGCAACAGGGCGATATCTGGGATGCGCAAAAGGATATGGCGCTCGCGACATTGGGTGCCATAATGGCGATGGTTCTGACACGGAGGCGATCATGATCACCGGTGGCTGCCGCTGCGGGCAATTGCGCTATCGCTTCGAGCAGGACGGGCCGCTGCTCAACTATTGCTGCCACTGCCTCGATTGCCAGAAATCGACCGCGAGTGCCTTCGCCGACCAGATTATCGCGTCGACCGATGCGCTGACGCTCGAGGGACGGAGCGTGAGTTATTCGACTCAGCGTCCATCTGGCGGCATCACGACCAACCAGCATTGCCCCGAATGTTTCAGCCGCGTGTGCAATGCGAACACCGTCTACCCCGAAATGACGATCGTGCGCGCGGGCACGCTTGACGATCCGTCGGAGCTTGAGCCTTTTGCGCATATCTGGGTGAAGCGGAAGCGCCGCTGGATCGTGATTGCGGACGGCGTGCCGACATTCGACGAAAGCCCCGATCCGATGGAGTTCATGCGTTTCGTGATGGAGCGCCGGTCGCGCTGAGCCGTCAATGCCCCATGTCGGCCGCCGACGCCGGTGCCGCACCGGGTTTGGGCGGCCTGAGCAAAATCACCAGTGGTACCGATGCCAGCGTGACCCACATCATCACCCAGAAATTGTCGAGATAGGCGATCATGGCCGCCTGCCTGTTGATCTCGGCATTGACCATCGCCATCAGCACGTCGCCCGCGACACCGAAGCGGTCGGCGGTCGACGGGTCGATCAGACTGAACGAACTGTTGGTGATATGCGACACCAGATCCTGATGGCTTGTCTGGGTGTTCGACCCGAGCAGGGTCGTGACGATCGAAATGCCGACCGAGGCACCGATGCTGCGGAACAGGTTGAGCAGGCTCGACCCGTCGGTGCGATATTGGGGGGGGATGGTGGCGAAGGCCAGGGTGTTGAGCGGGATGAAGATCAGTCCCATGCCGATGCCTTGCACCAGCCCGCTGATGACCACCGGTTTCATCCCCATTTCGAGCGACCAGTGGCTCATCTGCCAGAGCGAATAGGATGCGATGACAAGGCCAGAGCCGACCAGCCAGCGGGCATCGATCTTGCCCAGCAGCCGCCCGGCGATCGCCATGCTGAGCAGGATGCCGACACCGCGCACCGCAAGCACCCAGCCCGTGTCGATCACCGGCCAACCGAACAGGCGTTGCAGCATCGGCGGCAGCAGCGCCATCGATGCGAACATCACGACGCCGATGACGATCATGAATCCCATCGCGGTGACGAGGTTGCGGTCCGCCAGCATCGTGCGGCTGAACAGCGGTGCGCGCGCGGTGAACATGTGGATGATGAACATCCACAGGCAGGACACGGCGACGCCAAGCTCGATCCAGATTTCGATGCTCTGGAACCAATCCTCGTGTGCGCCGCGGTCGAGCATCAGCTGGAGCGCGGCGAGCCCGAGCGCCAGCATCGAAAATCCGAAAAGGTCGAACTTGCGGTTTTTGGTTCCGGTCGCGGGAAGCAGCGCCCACATCATGGCCAACGTGAAGATGCCAACCGGCAGATTGACGTAGAAGACCCAGCGCCAATTGACCGATTCGGTCAGCCAGCCGCCGAAGATGGGGCCAAGGATCGGGCCGATCATGATGCCCATGCCCCAGATCGACATGGCGCGGGCCTGGCGTTCGGGCGGATTGATGTCGAGCATCACCGACTGGCTGAGCGGGCCGATGAAGGCCGCACAGATGCCCTGAAGGAACCGGAACGCGACCATCGCTTCGAGCGAGCGCGCCGCGCCGCACGCCATCGAGGCGATAATGAAGCCGAAAACAGCGGCGAGGAACAAGTGGCGACGGCCGACGCGGTCGGCGAGCCAGCCGGTTATCGGCATCGCGACCGCGCTGGCGATGATATAGCTGGTCAGTACCCAGTTCACCGTCTCGCTCGTCGCGCCGAGCGAGGATTGCATGTGCGGGATGGCGACGTTGGCGATCGTGGTGTCGAGGATCTGCATCACCGACGCGCCCATCACCGCCACGGTCAGCAGACCGCGATGGCGGACCTGCTGGTACAAAGGGATGCTGTCATCGATCGCGAGAGCTTTGGTGCGCGATCGACGGGGAAGGGCGCTGCTTGCCATGGCTAGCGCTTCCCGGCCTGCGCCCGGGGGTGGGTGATACCCGGCATCCGCTTATTTCGTAAAGATTGTGACGTCGGCCGACAGGCCGGCAATCATGTCACGCGCAGGCTTTTCGTCAAAAGCGACGCGTACCGGCACGCGCTGCGTCACCTTGACCCAGTTGCCGGTGGCATTTTGCGCTGGCAGCACTGAAAACTCGCTGCCCGTACCGGCGCCGATCGTCAGCACATGGCCGCGTATCTTGAGCCCCGGATAGGCGTCGAAGCGGATTTCGGCGCGTTGGCCGACGCGCATCTCGGCCAGGTCGGTTTCCTTGAAATTGGCCTCGACCCACGGATGTCCGGTATCGACCAGCGTGACCGCGGGCAGGCCCGCAGCCATCATCTGGCCGAGTTGCAGCCGGTCCGACTGCGCGACCCGCCCGGCGCTGGGCGCGCGGACTTCGGTGCGCCCCAGATTGACCTCGGCCTGCGATCGCTGGACGCGCGCCGCTTCGACCTGCGGATTGATCCCGCTCGAGGGGCCGGCTGCGAGCTTGGTCCGCGCTTCCGCCGCCGCGGCCTCGGTCTGACGGACGCGCTCACGCGCCTGCATCACCGCGTGGCGCGACGCGTCATAGGCGGCCTTGGTGGTGAATCCCTTCTCCATCAGCGCAGCCTGGCGTTCGAAATTGACCTGGGCAAAGGCGACATCTTCGCGTGCCGCCGCGATGTCGACCGTAGATGTTGCGGCGCTCGCCGACAAATTGCCGACCTCGACCTGAGCCGCGTCGATCGCCGCCGTCGCCTGCGCGACGGTCAGGGCATAGGGCTCGCCGTCGATACGGAAGAGGAGTTGCCCGGCTGCGACCTGCTGGCCATCGCGGACCGCGACCTCGGTAATCCGTCCGTTGACTTCGGCGGCGACCGATACCTTGTCCATCTGAACATAGGCATTGTCGGTTGAAACCGACCCGCCGCTGGTCAGCCAGTACCAGCCGCCCGCTGCGACGAGTGCCAGCGGAACGCCGAACATCAGCAGGCGTGTGCGCCACTTGGGTGCGTCCTTGTCCTTCGTCCCGGGTTCGGTGCGTACAGGCACGGGGTCGGGTCGGGCGATTGTCGCGGGCTCCGGTTGTGCATCGGCCTTGGGGCGGGTGGGGGCGACAGGGTCGGTCATTGATCTTCTTTCACGCACTCGCGGCGGGACAGGTTGGAACGGACGCGCTCGACGAGCGCGACCAACTGATTGTGCTCCGCCTCGCTCAACCCCTCGACGGCTTCGTCGGTGAGCGTTTCGGCGATCTGGCGAACGCCATTCAGCAATTCGCCTGAGCGTGACGTCAGATGGAGGCGCCATGCACGGCGGTCGGCCGGATCGGCGCGGCGTTCGACCAGCCCGGCCTCGGCCAACCGGTCGATCATTCGCGACAGGGTGATTGGCTCGACCTCGATCAATTCTGCGAGCGGGCCCTGGCGAATACCCTCGTGACGGCGGAGATAGGTGATCAGCCGCCATTGCAGCGCGGTGACGCCGCTGTCGCGGGTGCGCGCGTTGAAGGCGCGTCGGTACAGGCGCGCGGTATCATTGAGCAGGAAGCCGATCGTTTCACTCATGGCATGCGTTATAATAGCAACTGCTACTATGTTCAATTCGAAATTTGCTGCACCTGCGAAATGATTCGACATGGTGCCAATCTCCCTGACGAAGCTTGCACTGCCACCCAGGTTTTTGGCATGGGCAGTGTCATGAGTCTCTCCGCCGACCTTTTCTGGTCCTTTCGCTCGCCCTATTCCTATCTTGCGATTGGCCGCTATCGCGCGCTGGCGGCGAGCCATGACGTGTCAATCAACCTGCGTCCGGTGTATCCGCTGGCGATCCGCCAGCCTGATTTCTTCGAACGCAATCACCCCAACTGGCTGAGCCATACGATGCGCGACATGATCCGCGTGGCACAGTTCCACGGCATTCCTTTTGGTCCGCCGCGGCCCGACCCGATCGTCCAGAATGTGATGACGCGCGAAATTGCGGCCGAACAGCCCTATATTTATCGCCTCACCCGGCTGGGTCAGGCGGCATCGCGTCGCGGCAAGGGTTTGGCATTTGCGCATGAGGTCGGGCAGTTGATCTGGGGCGGGGCGCAGGACTGGCATCTGGGCGACCATCTCGCGGATGCGGCGCGCCGCGCGGGGCTCGAACTTGCCGAACTCGACGCCGAGGCGCTAAGCGACGCCGCGACGCTCGATACCGAGGTCGCCGCGAACCAGGTTGCGCTCGAAATCGCGGGCCATTGGGGGGTGCCGACCTTGGTGTTCGAGGGCGAACCCTTTTTCGGACAGGACCGGATCGAGATGGCGAAGTGGCGCATGGAACAAAAGGGTCTGAGGCCGCGATGAGCGACGTGCAATTTTTCGAGGCACGCGACGGCGTCCGCCTTGCTTGGCGCGAACGGGGTGAAGGGCGGCCATTGCTGTTGCTCCACGGCCTGTTCTCGAGCGCCGAGGTCAACTGGATCAAATTCGGCACCGCGGCGCGGATCGCGGCCGAGGGCTATCGCGTGATCATGCCCGACCTGCGTATCCATGGCGACAGTGAGGCGCCGCATGAGGAGGAATTTTATCCCCCCGACGTACTGGTCCGGGATCTGGAGGATCTCATCACGCATTTGGGGCTGACCGATTTCGATCTCGGCGGCTTTTCGCTCGGCGCGCGGACAAGCGTGCGCGCTGTTGTAGCAGGGGTGAAGCCGCGGCGGTTGATCCTCGGCGGCATGGGGTTGGCGGGGCTTGCCGGCTGGGCGAAGCGCGGGCAATTTTTCAAACGTGTCATCGCAGAATATGAAAGCGCGAAGCGCGGGGACGATACCTGGCTTTCGATCCAGTTTATGAAGACCATGAAGGTCGATCGCATCGCGGCGGGGCATTTGCTCGACAGCTTCACCGATACGCCGCCCGAAGCATTGGCCGCGCTGACCATGCCGGTGCTCGTCGTGTGCGGCGAGCAGGATCAGGACAATGGATCGGCGCCCGAACTGGTCGCGGCGCTCGCCGATGCACGGCTCGCGACGATCCCCGGCACGCATATGTCGAGCGTCACCCAGCCCGAATTGGGCGAAGCGATTGCGGCCTTTCTGACCGCTTGACCGGACCGCGGGTGCAGTCCAGATTGGCTGTCATCGCGCCCAAGAGCGCAAACAATATGCCAGAGGACGTACCCATGAAGACGATGATTTCGTGCCTGTCGCTTGCGACGGCGCTTGCGCTCGCCGGCCCCGCCGTCGCCGCCGAGAAAAAGAAGGACGCGCCCGCCGCGACCAAGGCCGCGGCGCCGACCGCCGCCGATGCCGATGCGTTCATCGCTGCGGCCGAAAAGGATTTGTTCGGTTATACGGTCGAGGCGAGCCAGGTGAACTGGGTCAACAGCACCTATTTGACCGAAGATACCGACGCGATGGCAGCGCGGATCAACGCGGTCGGCACCGAAAAATCAGTCCAATATGCGCTTGAGGCCGCCAAATATGCCGGCATTGCGGGGCTGAGCGCGGACACGAGGCGCAAGCTCGACATTTTGCGTAACGGGCTGGTGCTGGCCGCGCCGACCACCCCTGGCGCAGCGACCGAGCTCAACCAGATCGCGACCGACCTGCAGTCGCAATATGGCAAGGGTCGCGGCACGCTGAACGGCAAGGAAATTTCGGGTTCCGACATCGAGGAGGAGATGGGCAATGTCGCGCGCACGCCCGCCGAACTCGCCGAGATGTGGACGAGCTGGCACGACAATGTCGGCGCGCCGATGAAGGATGATTATGCCAAGCTGGTCGGCATCGCCAATGCCGGCGCAAAGGAACTGGGTTTTGCCAACACGGGTGCGATGTGGCGGTCGGGCTATGACATGTCGCCGGAGGATTTCGCCAGGACGACCGAGCGCTTGTGGCAGGAAGTGAAGCCGCTCTACATCGCGCTCCACACCTATGTCCGCTGGAAACTGAACGAGAAATATGGCGATGCGGTGCAGCCCAAGAATGGAGCGATCCGCGCCGACCTGCTCGGCAATATGTGGGCGCAGGAATGGGGCAATATCTACCCGCTCGTCGCGCCGAAGGGATCTGGCGATCTGGGCTATGACGTCGGCGACCTCCTGAAAGCCAAGGGGCAGGGGCCGCTCGACATGGTCAAGGCAGGTGAGAATTTCTATTCGTCGCTCGGCATGGCGCCGCTGCCCGACACGTTCTGGAAGCGCAGCCTGTTCACCAAGCCCGCCGATCGCGAGGTCGTCTGCCATGCTTCGGCGTGGGATATCGACAATAAGGACGATATCCGCATCAAAATGTGCATCAAGGTGAATGCCGACGACTTCACCACGATCCACCACGAACTGGGCCATAATTATTACCAGCGCGCCTATAATAAACAGCCGTTCCTCTATCTGAACGGTGCCAACGACGGCTTCCACGAAGCGATCGGCGATTTCGTCGCGCTGTCGATCACCCCGCAATATCTGGTCGACATCAACCTGCTCGACAAGGCGAAGGTGCCGAGCGCCGACAAGGATATCGGGCTGCTGCTGCGTCAGGCGATGGACAAGGTCGCCTTCCTGCCCTTCGGCCTGCTCGTCGATCGCTGGCGCTGGGGCGTCTTCGACGGGACAATCAAGCCCGCCGATTACAACACGGCATGGACCCAACTGCGTCTGCAATATCAGGGCATCACCCCCCCGGCCGAGCGCCCCGCCAATGCGTTCGACGCGGGTGCGAAATATCATATTCCGGGGAACACGCCCTACACCCGCTATTTCCTCGCGCGCGTGCTGCAGTTCCAGTTTTATGAAGCTGCGTGCAAGCAGGCGGGCTGGACCGGGCCGCTCCACCGCTGCTCCTTCTATGGCAATAAGGAGGTCGGCGCGAAGCTGAACGCGATGCTCGAAATGGGGGCGTCGAAGCCCTGGCCCGACGCGCTGGAGGCCTTCACCGGCAACCGTGAGATGTCGGGCAAGGCGATGGCCGATTATTTCGCGCCGTTGAAAGCGTGGCTCGACGAACAGAATAAGGGCAAGCCGCAGGGCTGGTGAGCCTGATGGTTTGGACGAAGATTGGATGGCCGGGGAGGGAACTTCCCGGCCATTTTCATTGGGCCTCGACCGATTGTTTGAAGCGCGCGAGTTTGGCGCTCGCCGCGGCGGCGTGCGGGCCGATCCAGCGTTCGTGAATATCGTGGATCGGCATGGCGTTGAGGTGGTTCCAGCGTTCGCGCCCGCGGCGTTCGGCGATCACCAGCCCGGCATCTTCCAATACTTTCAGATGCTGCATGACGGTGCAGCGGTCGATTTGTTCAAAGCTCGCGCACAATGCGCCGGTGGTCATTGGTTGATCCTTGAGCGTGTCGAGCATCTGGCGGCGGATGTGCGACGCCAGAGCTTTGAAAACGCGGTCATATTCTTCGTGGATTGACATGTTGTAAATTTATAACATAAAATCGCTGCGACTCAAGCGGAGAATGGATCATGGAACTGAAATTCAGGGTTGCGGCGCGGATCGCGAAGCCGGTGGCCGAAGTGTTCGAAGCGGTCGCGGATCCAAAGACCTTGTCCGAATATTTCACCACCGGCGGCGCCGAAGGGCGACTGGAGACCGGCGCGACGGTGACATGGGACTTCGCCGATTTTCCGGGGGCCTTTCCGGTCTATGTGACCGAGGTGGTGAAGGATGAGCGGATCGTCCTTGAGTGGCAGGCGAGCGAAGGCGAGCCTCCCAATGTCGAGGGCGGTGAAATGACCGACAGCGATTATCGCACCAAGGTGACGATGAGCTTCAAGGGGCTCGACGACGGCCGGACGCTCGTCGAGATCGCCGAGGAAGGCTGGCGCGAAAATCAGGGTGCACTCAAGGCGAGCTACGGCAATTGTCAGGGCTGGGCGCAGATGCTGTGCGCGCTCAAGGCATGGCTTGAGCATGGTATCAACTTGCGCGAGGGCATGTATGTTTGAGGTGCGGTCGGCGGGCCTGTAATTTGGGCTACGGCTTTTGGGGTTGACGGTTCGTCGCGTGCGCAGCACCTCTGCTATCGTATCAGCAGGCGTGCCCCGGGGCCTTCCCTGCCCAAGCGGTCGTCAGTATTTCGAAGCGGGCAATCGGTCAGGGAAAGGCAGCCGCATCCGATGCAACTCCCGAGTTCATCGCGAAGCTGCTGCAAAGCCTCGATCCGTTCCTCGATCATCGACTGCCACGAGAGCGTGAGGCGGCGCCAGTCGTCCGCGTTTAGCGTTGACCCTGCCGGGATCGTTTCGAGGAAATCCTTCATCGCCTTGAGATGTATGCCCGCCTTTTGGGCAACACGAATGATCGCGATCCTGCGCAGTATCGCGCGATCATATCGTCGCTGATTGCCTTGCGTCCGCCAGCTCGCGATCAGGCCCTGCCTCTCATAGAAGTGAACTGTGGAGATCGCGACCCCGCTTCGCCGCGCGACTTCCCCGACGGTGAGCGTCCGACCCGGCTGCATCGACTTTCCTCTTGACCTCAACATTTGTTGAGGTTGTATGCGCCATGTCGGTCCGATGGAGCAACCCTGTTCCGTCCAATGATGGAGCCGACATGCGCACTGCAATGAATATCCCGAAAATCCTCAAGCCCGTCACTGTCTGGGCATTGGTAATCTTTTTCGCCGTGGGGAGCATCGGAAACATCTTCCCCCCTGATAATGTGCAGGCGGATTATGCACGTTGGGGTTACCCGGACTGGTTTCACTATGTAACGGGCGCGCTGGAACTCGTCGTCGCCATCCTCATCGCCCGCCCGGCAACAAGGCTCATCGGTTCGGGGCTGGGGTGCCTGATAATGGGCTCCGCCTTTGTGACCCTCTTGCTCCATGGCGAATATTCCCATGCAGCCGCGCCCGCCGTGATTTTGGCTCTCCTCTTCGGGTGCATTTGGTTCACGACACGGATTTCGCGCAGGCCATGAGCCGCCGGCATTCGGGCCCGCTAGCCGTCGCAAGCGAAGCCCAAGCGGATTCCTCTCAGCGGAACGGCGGCTCGTTGAACGCGCGCAGTTTCCGGCTGTGTAGCTTCGCCCCCTCGTCGCGCAGACTCTCGCAGGCCTTGATGCCGATCTGGAGGTGGGAAGCGATCGCTTCTTCGTAGAAGCGGTTCGCCTGTCCGGGCAGCTTGAGTTCGCCGTGGAGCGGCTTGTCGCTGACGCAGAGCAAAGTGCCATAGGGGACGCGAAAGCGATAGCCTTGCGCCGCGATCGTCGCCGATTCCATGTCGATGCCGATCGCGCGTGACTGCGAGAAGCGCAGTGCGCTGTCGGTGTAGCGGAGCTCCCAATTGCGATCGTCGGTGGTGACGACGGTGCCGGTGCGCATACGTTTTTTCAGGTCGGCACCGCTGGCGCCCGACACGGCCTCGGCGGCGCTGGCGAGCGCGAGCTGGACTTCGGCGATTGCCGGGATCGGAATCTCGATCGGCAGCACGGCATCGAGGATATGGTCATCGCGGAGGTAAGCGTGGGCGAGGACATAATCGCCGATGCGCTGGCTGGGACGAAGGCCGCCGCAATGGCCGATCATCAGCCATGCCTCGGGGCGGAGCACCGCGAGATGGTCGCAGATCGTTTTGGCGTTCGACGGGCCGACCCCGATGTTGACAAGGGTGATGCCCGCGCCGTCGGGCGCGATCAAATGATAGGCGGGCATCTGATGTCGCCGCCACGCGCTGTCGGCGACGAGCGCGCTCGCGTTGACACCCGGCTGGTCGACATAGAGGCCGGCAGCGCCTGCGAGCGCGGTGTAGCGGCCCTGGCCTACCTGAGCGCCCGCCCAGGCGACGAATTCGTCGACATAGCGATGATAGTTGGTGAACAATATATAGCGCTGAAAATGCTCGGGCGCGGTGCCGGTGTAATGGCGCAGGCGCGCGAGGCTGAAATCGGTGCGCAGCGCATCGAACAGCGCGAGCGCCTGCGGCTTCGCCGGGTCGAGCCCGAACAGGCCGTCGGCGAGTTCGTCGCCGATATCAGCGAGCTCGGTGGTCGGGAAGTGACGCGCGAGTTCGAGCGGGGTGATCCCGCCCATGTCCGACCCATCACTGGCATCGAGAACATAGGGGAAGGGGATTTGCTGCCCGGTGCGCGTCACCGACAATTCGACTTCATAGTGACGCACCAGCAGATTGAGCTGGTCGCGCAGATAATCGGCGAACAGGTCGGGACGGGTAACGGTCGTGACGAACTCGCCCGCGCGCTCGAAGCGACCGAAGGCGAGATTATGGCCAACCTGCCCCTCGCGACGCTCGCCGGTCGTGACGAGGCGCAGTGCGGGGTAGTCGAACAATCCGGTTGCAGCGGCGTCGGCCGGCGGTAGTGTGCCGTCGCGGACATAGGCGGCGATGGCGGACTTGAGCGCGGCGACCGAAGCGCGGAACTTTGTTTGCAGTTCGGCGATCACGCCTTCGACGAGGGCTGCGGGGTCGGGGTTTTGCGATGAGGATGTCATCGCGACGTTCTTGCATGAAAATATGACAGATGGGAAGAGTGGGGAAATGATCCTCCCCATCGCTTCGCGACAGGGAGGATCGTTCCGTTCTTACAGCTGTTCGAGCATGTGATCCGCGCTTGACACCTTGAATTCGCCGGGGGCTTCGATGTTGAGCTGTTCGACGACGCCGTCGTTGACGATCATCGAGAAACGCTGGCCGCGCTGGCCCATGCCGAACGCCTTGCCGTCCATCGTCAGGCCGACCGCTTGCGCGAAGTCGCCATTGCCGTCGGCGAGCATGGTCACCGCATCACCGGCGTTGGCATTCTTGCCCCACGCGCCCATGACGAAGGCGTCGTTGACCGCGGTGCAGACGATTTCGTCGACGCCCTTGGCCTTAAGTTCGGCGGCCTTGTCGACGAAGCCCGGCAGATGCTTGGCCGAGCAGGTCGGGGTGAAGGCGCCGGGAACCGAGAAGAGCGCGACCTTGCGGCCCTTGAAATAATCGGCGGTGCTGACCTGTTCAGGGCCGTTTTCGGTCACCTTCACCAGCTTGGTTTCGGGCAATTTGTCTCCGGTCTGGATCGTCATCGTCGGCATCCTTTTGTTGAGGGGATCTTGTCGCGGCAGACATTGGGTGGGGCGCCGCCGGAGTCAAGCGGAGGCGGAAAATTGATCGAAAAGCTGGACCCGAAAGCCGTGCGGGGGCATGGTGGCGCAATGGATAAGGCGCCCCCATGGTTCACCGGGCAATTGCTGCTCGCACTACCCGGAATTGGAGATCCCCGCTTCGAACATGCGGTGGTCGCGATGATCAGCCATGACGAGGAGGGCGCGATGGGGATCGGCATTGCCGACCCGATCCGCGGCATGACCGTCGGCGCGGTGCTCGATCAGTTGGACATTGCCCACGACGACGATCCGCTCGAACAGCCGGTGTTTCTGGGCGGTCCGGTCGAGCCGTCGCGCGGTTTCGTGCTGCACAGCCGCGACTGGGGCGGGAAGGATGCGGTGCAGGTGTCGGGGCGCTGGATGGTGTCGAGTTCGCACGATATTTTACGCGCGATCGCCGAAGGGCGCGGCCCGTCGCACTGGCTGGTCGCGCTGGGCTATGCCGGCTGGTCGCCGGGGCAGCTGGAGGGCGAATTGGTCCACCATGGCTGGCACGTCACGCCGGGCAGCGACACCCTGTTGTTTGACACGCCGCCTGCCGAGCGCTGGCAGGCGGCGTTTGCCGAAGCGGGAGTGGACGCCCGCTTGCTGACAACCAAGGGCGGCGAGGCTTAGCGCGCGAGCGCGAGCAGCGGGCGACCTTGCGAAAGATTGGCGAGCGCGGTGCGCGCCGCCCAGCGCGAATCCATATAGCGGCCGCTGGCGAGTTCGAGATCATAGCGGATCGGGCTGGAAATCGCGGCGTCATAGGCGGCGGCGGCGTCGGCGGTGCGGCCGAGGCGGGCATAAGCGGTGCCAAGATTGATCAGCCGTGACGGATCGCGTGCATCGAGGGTGGTTTCGCCGGTCAGCTTGGAGATCGCGCCGCGATTGTCGCCGGCCTTGAGCTCGGCATAGGCGACCGGCAGGACGGTTTCATTGGCCTGCGGCGCGGTCACGACGACGATCGATTGCGCTGCAACAGGGCCTGCAAAGGCAAGGGCGATCGTGGCCAGCAATATTTTTTTCATCTTGGTATCTCCCCGAAAACTTGGGTCGATTTTCTTCCTCTCCGTTAAAAAAGTCAATCTTTTCGGGGGTTTGTAACATAGTTGTCACAATAGGCGATTATGCTGATCGCATGGCGCATTATAAGTCAGGATTTTCAGAATCTTGGCGATTGTGACGCTTGGCCGCGCGGCGACGCGCGCGGCTGTCACAATTACGCCCGCTGAAAATTATTTTGCGGACCCGCGCGATTTTGCGGTGGGTGATTCGCGTCTGTGCGACCCTTGATCCTCCCTGTGCCGCAGGCATGGGAGGTGGCAGTTGCCGTAGGTGGCTGACGGAGGGGCTTTGGCGCTGATGTTGCAGCCCCTCCACCGCCGCTTCGCGGCGGTCCCCCTCCCCATCGCTTCGCGACAGGGAGGATTTGGCGTCGTCCAATCGCTCCGGATTTGCGATATAAAGAAAAGTTTATATTTGATCTGAGGCCCTCTTTCGGCTAGGGCGCGCAACATAATTTCGTGGCCGCTCGCCTGCGGCCGAACTCGCCTACAGGAGACTAGCCGTGGCCACTCTCGCCGCCGACGCCCGTGATTATGTGATTGCCGACATCGCGCTTGCCGATTTCGGGCGCAAGGAAATCAACATCGCCGAAACCGAAATGCCGGGCCTGATGGCGCTGCGCACCGAGTTTGGCGCGTCGCAGCCGCTGAAGGGTGCGCGCATCACCGGTTCGCTGCACATGACAATCCAGACTGCGGTGCTGATCGAAACGCTGGTCGCGCTGGGCGCTGAAGTTCGCTGGGCGACGTGCAACATCTTCTCGACCCAGGATCATGCCGCCGCCGCGATCGCCGCGCAGGGTATTCCGGTGTTCGCGGTGAAGGGCGAAAGCCTCGCCGATTATTGGGACTATGTCGGCCGCATCTTTAGCTGGGGCGACACGGTTTCGAACATCATCCTCGACGACGGCGGCGACGCCACCATGTTCGCGCTGTGGGGCGCGAAGATCGAGGCCGGCGCCGAACTGCCGGCACCCGAGAATGAAGAAGAAGTCGAATTCCAGCGCGCGCTCAAGGCGTTTGTCGCGGAAAACCCCGGCTATCTGACCAAGACCGTCAAGGCGCTGAAGGGCGTGTCCGAAGAAACCACAACCGGCGTCCATCGTCTGTATGAAATCGCCAAGAAGGGCGAACTGCCTTTCCCCGCGATCAACGTCAACGACAGCGTCACCAAGTCGAAGTTCGACAATCTCTATGGCTGCAAGGAATCGCTGGTCGACGCGATCCGTCGCGCCACCGACGTGATGCTGGCCGGCAAGGTCGCCGCGGTCGCCGGTTTCGGCGACGTTGGCAAGGGCTCTGCCCAGTCGCTCCGTAACGGCGGTGCCCGCGTTCTCGTCACCGAAATCGATCCGATCTGCGCGCTGCAGGCGGCGATGGAGGGCTTTGAGGTCGTGACGATGGACGAAGCCGTCCAGCGCGCCGACATCTTCTGCACCGCGACCGGCAACGCCGACGTCATCACCGCCGAGCATATGGCGGCGATGAAGCCGATGGCGATCGTCTGCAACATCGGCCACTTCGACAGCGAGATCCAGATTGCGGCGCTCGCCAACTACAAGTGGACCGAAGTCAAGCCGGGCACCGACCTCGTCGAATTCCCGGACGGCAAGCAGATCATCGTGCTCGCCAAGGGCCGCCTCGTGAACCTCGGCTGCGCCACCGGCCACCCGTCGTTCGTGATGTCGTCGAGCTTCACCAATCAGGTGCTGGCGCAGATCGAACTGTTCACCAAGGGCGAGAATTACGGCAATGACGTTTACGTCCTGCCCAAGCATCTCGACGAAAAGGTTGCGGCGCTGCACCTCGAAAAGCTGGGCGTGAAGCTGTCGAAGCTGACCCAAAAGCAGGCCGACTATATCGGCGTGCCGGTCGAAGGCCCGTTCAAGCCCGATCATTATCGTTATTGATCCGCGCAGGCACTTTCAGGCGGGTCGGAAAGATCCGCCGGGAGGTGCAAAGGACGCAGAGAAAGAAAGAGGGCGGCTTTTGCCGCCCTCTTTTGTATCGGCCACGGGATCGTTCGCAAAATCGAAGCCTCGTGATCGGCCGTTGCGTCTCTTCGCGAACCCCTTAATCCATGGTCGCGCGCAATTCCGGGGCGAGTTGCGGCGACCCGCGATGACATGCGATTGAAACCTTACTCCATCGCCTCTAGGGCTGACCGTTATGCGAGCAGGGCCGACGTCGGATAAATTGGGAAAATTTGCGGGATGAGCGACGGGCTTTCCCCGACCCTGCTTTTTGTGATCGGCCTGTTTGCCGCACTTTGGCTGCTCGCCGGGTTATGGGCGGTCGGCCGCGGCATTGCGATGCAGCGCCGCTCGGCCTTTGTCGCCGGGCAGAGCGAGCGGCTTGCGAGCCTGGTCGAGGCATCGCCGCAACTGCCGGTGATCGTTCGCGGCGACTGGCGGATCGAGGCAAGCGAGCGGCTGGGCCGCTGGCTGGGGCTCGAGCGTGGTCCGCGGGACTTCGATGAATTGCGCGGGATCGACACCGGATTCGATCCGGCGGGGCATGATGCGTTGCGCCAGGCGATCATCGGCGCTCAGCGCGGTGCCAAACCTTTCGCGCTGAGCATCCGGCCGCAAGGCAGCGCACGCACGATCGTCATCCACGGCGCCGCCGCGCCGCAAGCCGTTGGCGGGCCAGGAAGCGTGTTGCTCTGGCTCAGCGATGCGACCGACGGTCAGCAGGCGCTGGCGCGGGCGCAGGCTGAGCGGGACGAAGCGATGGCGGCGTTTGAGGCTCTGTCGGGGCTGATCGAGGCCGCGCCCTTCCCGATGTGGTTCCGCGACACCGGCCTGCAACTGGCGCTGGTCAACGGCGCCTATGTCCGCGCGGTCGAAGCAGCGAGCGCGACGGCGGTGATCGGCGAGGGGATTGAACTGTGCGAACCGATCGCCGGGATCAGCGCCGCCGAAGCTGCCGAGCAGGCACGCATCGACGGCGCCGCGCAGACGCGCACCATCCCGGTGACGATTGAGGGCGAGCGGCGGATCATGCGCGTCGTCGATATTCCGCTCGCGCCCGAAGGCGGCCGGACGATCGGGATCGCGGGCTATGCCATCGACATTCAGGAGCTGGAGAGCGAGCGCGGCGCGCATCGCCGTTTTGCCGATACTCAGCGCGACCTGCTCGACCGACTGTCGGCGGCGGTTGCGCAATTCGGACCCGATCAAGGGCTGGACTTCGCCAACCAGCCCTTCCGCCGCCTGTTTGCGCTGGAAGTTGACGTCATCGCCGAAGCGCCGCCCTTCGCGCGCCTGCTCGATGCGTGGCGCGAGGGCGGGCGGACGCCGGAAGTGCGCGATTATCCGATGTGGCGGCAGGCGCATGTCGACTGGTTCGCGCGCGCCGACGCCGCCGAAGAGGATTGGCTGTTGCGCGACGGGACGCATTTGCGCGTCGTCGCGCAGCCGACCCCCGACGGCGGGTTGCTGCTGATCGCCGAGGATCGCACCGAGCAGGTCCAACTCGCCTCGACCCGCGACACGCTGCTGCGCGTACGCACAGCGACCTTCGACAATTTGTTCGAGGCGATCGCGGTGTTCGCGCCTGATGGGCGGCTGCATCTTTGGAACCAGCGTTTCCGGCGCCTGTGGGGCGTTGATGAAGGAACTTTGGCGGCGCATCCGCGCGTCGATGTGCTGATGGGTGGGCTCGCCGACCGGCTGGCGAAGCCCAACCAGATCAGCATCGTCCAGGAGGTGATCCGCGCCGCGACGCTCGAACGCTCCCAGCGCGTCGGCGAGGTGCGTTTCGCCGACGGACGCCATTTCGATTTCGCATCGATCCCGCTGCCCGACGGCAATGCGCTGCTGATCATGCTCGACGTCAGCGACAGCCGGCGGATGGAAAGCGCGCTGCGCGAACGCAATGAGGCGTTGGAGGCGGCCGACAAGGTCAAGACCGCCTTCCTGTCGCGGATGAGTTATGAACTGCGCACACCGCTCACTTCGATCGGCGGGTTTGGCGAGATGTTGCAGGCGGGCTATGTCGGCAAGCTCGCCGAACAACAGCAGGTCTATGTCGATGCGATCATGGATTCGGTCGGGGTGCTCGGGCGCCAGATCGACAATGTGCTCGACCTGGCGCAGGGTGAGGCAGGAACGCTTGCGATCGAGCGCGCGCCAGTCGATGTGTGGAAACTGCTCGACAAGGCGCTCGGCGATGCGAAGGCGCTTGCCAAAGCCGAGAAGGTTGAACTGGTCGGCAATCTGTCGGGCGATCTCGGCAGCATCGAAGGCGATGCGCCGCGGCTGTCGCGCCTCGTCGCCGGGCTACTCGACAATGCGATCCGCTTTACATCGCCGACCCGGCGCAGCGGCGGCCGCGTGTTGCTTCATGCCGAGGGTGATGCGAAGCGCATCGAGATCGTCGTGTCCGACAATGGCCCCGGCATGCCCGAAGCGGTCGCCGCGGTGACCCAGGGGCAGCAAGCGGGCACGACGAGCGGGGGCATCGGCCTAGCGCTCGCGCGCCAGCTGGTCGCGGCGCATGGCGGGACGATGGAAGTGATGAGCGAAAAGGGGCAGGGCACGATGGTGCGGGTCAGCCTGCCGCGCGGCGCATGACAAATTACACGCTCGATTACACGCTCGACGAAGCCGGACGCATCGGCGCAGCGATCGGTGCGGCGCTCAGGCCCGGTGACGTTGTTGCGCTGTCGGGCGATCTCGGTGCGGGCAAGACAACGCTGGCGCGCGCGATGCTGAAGGCGCGGGGCCTCGCGGGCGAGGCGCCGAGCCCGACCTTTGCGATCGTCCAGCCCTATGCGCCGCCCGAGGTCGATTTGCCGGTCGCGCATGTCGATCTGTATCGGATCGAGGATGTGGGCGAACTGATCGAACTTGGTCTCGACGACTATCTCTACGACGGCGCGTTGCTCATTGAATGGCCGGAGCGGCTGGGCGATGGCGGCTGGCCCGGCACGCTCGATCTCAGGATTTCGGGCAACGGCAGCGCGCGCGTCTTGACAGCGTCCGTGCCGCCCGCTTGGGAAGCGCGATGGCCGCTTTGATGATTCCGCCCGCCCATGCGCCCGCCTTTCTCGCCGCGCATGGCTGGGGCGATGCCCGGATTTTGCCGCTCGCCGGCGATGCGTCGTTTCGCCGTTATTTTCGCGTCGTCGATGGCGACCGGCGTGCGGTGTTGATGGATGCGCCGCCGCCACACGAGGATCCACGTCCCTTCATCGCGGTCGCCGAATGGCTGTGCGAAAGCGGGCTCAACGCCCCGACGATCCTCGCGCGCGACCTTGCGCAGGGGTTGCTGCTGATCGAGGATTTCGGCGACGTCCGGCTGCGCGAGACGGTCGACGAAAATCCGCACGCCGAGACGGACTATTATACCGGCGTGACCGACCTTTTGGTCCATCTCCATGCGCGGCCCCCGATGATCGGACTTCCGGTTCACGGGATCGAGCAATGGCTCGACGAGGTGATGCTGTTCACCGACTGGTATTGCCCCGCGTTCGGCCTGGAGGTTGACCGCGACGCGTTTCGCGCCGCTTGGGCCGCGGTGCTCGCGCCCGTCGATGCCGACGGCCTGCCGCGTGTCACCGTGCTGCGCGACTATCATGCCGAAAATATCATGCTGGTCGCGGGCCAACAGGGGATCGCCCATTATGGCCTGCTCGATTTTCAGGACGCTCTGGTCGGCCACCCTGCTTATGACCTTGCCTCGGTGCTCGAGGATGCGCGCCGCGATGTGAGCCCGGCGGTCGAGACGGCGATGCTCGCGCGCTACAAAGCCGCGACCGGACGTGACATCGAAGCTGCCTATTGGGCGCTCGCGGCACAGCGCAACACGCGTATTTTGGGGGTCTTCGTCCGGCTGTGGAAGCGCGACGACAAGCCGCATTACAAAAGCTTTCAACCGCGCATGTGGGGGCTGCTAGAACGCGACCTTACGCATCCCGCACTGGCGCCGGTGCGCGCGTGGTTCGATGCGAATGTTTCCCCTGACAAGCGCGCGGCGGCGTGGGAGCGGGCGGGAGCATGACTGCGAAAATCGAGAGCGCGATGGTAATGGCGGCGGGGATCGGCAAGCGGATGCGTCCGTTGACCGCGACGCGGCCCAAGCCGCTGGTGCGCGTCGCGGGCAAGCCGCTGATCGACCACAGCCTCGACCGGATTGCCGCAGCGGGGGTCGAGCATGTCGTGGTCAATGTCCATTATCTGGCCGACGCGCTTGAGGCGCATCTGGCAGGTCGGGCATGGCCGTTCAGCATCGCGATTTCTGACGAGCGTGCGCAATTGCTCGAAACCGGTGGCGGGATGGTCAAGGCGCTGCCGCAGCTGAGCGGCGACCCGATCCTGATCGTCAACAGCGACAATATCTGGACTGACGGGCCAGAGGACAGCATCCAGCATCTCGCGCGCCATTGGGAGGGCGACCGTATGGACGCACTGCTGTTGGTGATCCGTCAGGCGAGCGCCACGGGCCATGCGGGCAAAGGCGATTTCCATATGGACCCCAATGGCCAGCTGTCGCGGCGCAAGGCCGGGCGGATCGCGCCCTTCGTCTATACTGGTATCCAGCTGATCTCGCCGCGCCTGCTCGACGACGCGCCCGAGGGGGCGTTTTCGACGAACATCCTGTGGGACCGCGCGATTGCGGCGGGACGCCTGTTCGGCGTTGCGCACATGGGGCAATGGTTCGATGTCGGCACCCCGGCGGCGATTGCGCCGACCGAGGCGGCACTTTCTGGTGGGTGACGCCAAGCCTACCCTCTTCTCGATCCCGGTTCAGCGGGCCTTTGCCGACGCACTTGCATCCGGGCTGATCGCGCGCTTTGCCGACGGCGCCTTGGGGCTCGCCGACGGGATGATCCTGCTTCCCAGCAACCGCGCACGCAGCGCGGTGCAGGCGGCGTTCGTGCGTGCGGGGGGGGACGGCTTGCTGATGCCGCGGCTCGCGGTGATAGGCGACGCCGACCTTGATGAAAATGTCGCGCTGGCGCTCGATGCGATCGACGCCGCCGAACCGATCCCGCCGGCGATCGACCCGCTGCGCCGCCGCTTGATGCTCGCCGAACTGATCGAGCGCCATTCGCCGTCGGGCGAAGCGGCGATCACTGGCGCGGCGGCATTTCAGCTGGCTGAGGGGTTGGGGCGGGTAATCGACCAGCTTCATTATGAAGAGGTGACGGCGAAGGCGCTCGTCGACCTCGATCTCGGCGAGTTTGCGAGCCATTGGCAAGCGTCGCTGGTGCGTCTGCGGCTGCTCGTCGATCATTGGCCGGGGCTGCTGGCAAAAGCCCGGATGATCGACCGCGCCGACCGGCGCAATCGCCTGCTCGACCGGGTGAGCACGGGCTGGCGAAGCGCGCCGCCGCCGCATTTTCTGGTCGCGGCAGGGATCACCACCGCAGCGCCCGCAATCGCGCGCTTGTTGCGCACGGTCGCCGATTGCCCGCGCGGGCTGGTCGTGCTGCCGGGGCTCGACCTCGGCATGGCCGAGCCCGAGTGGGAAGCGTTGGGGCCGACCGAGCGGAGTCCCGATGCGCCGCAGGCGCGGCCGCTGGAGACGCATCCGCAATATCATCTGAAATTGCTGCTCGGCCGGATGGGCGTCGCGCGCGCCGAAGTGAGCGATTGGGACGCGGCATCGCCGTTCGACGGCCCCGACGCCCGCGCGCCTTTTCTCTCGCTGCTCTTCGCCCCCGCCGCCTACACCGCGCGCTGGCAGGCGGCGGGCGATGTGAGCGAAGGCGTCGCCGGAATCCGCGGCGCGGTGTTTGCCGACGACGGGCAGGAGGCGCAGGGGATCGCGCTGATGATGCGCGCCGCGCTGGAGAAGGAGGGCGAGACCGCGGCGCTTGTTACCCCTGACCGCATACTCGCCGAGCGCGTCGCGGCGGCGCTTGCGCGCTGGGGTATAGCGGTCGACGACAGCGCAGGGCAGGCGCTGGCACAGTCGCCGCCGGGCGCGCTGCTGTTGCTGCTCGCCGAACTTGCGGCCCAATTTGATCCGGTGCGGCTGATCGCGCTGCTCGGCCACCCGTTGGTGCGCAAGGGCGACGCGCGGCTGGTGTGGCTCGACCAGGTTCGGCGCCTCGATCTGATTTTGCGCGAGCCGGGCCTCACTCCCGGATGGGCTGGGGTCAGCGCGCGCATCGCGATGCTTGCGGCCGACCCGGAACTGCGCCGCCATAGCGAAGCGCGCGCGATCGCCGATTGGTGGAGCGAGATGGCGGCGGCGCTGGAGGCCGCGCTCGCGCCTTTCTCTGCCCCGACGCCGCCCGCGACGCTGCTCGCAGCGCTGGAGGCTGCGCTTGGCTGGCTGACCGGCGATGCGGTGTGGACCGGACCCGCCGGGCGTGCACTGTCCGAATTGTTCGATCGCTGGACGCTCGCCGATGGGGCGGGGCCCGCGCTGGTTGCACCCACCGAATTTCCCGCGATGCTCGCCGACCTGCTCGGCGGCGAGAGTGTGCGGCCGCCCTATGGCGGGCACCCGCGGCTGTTCATCTGGGGTCTGCTCGAAGCGCGATTGCAGCGCGCCGACCATATGATCCTTGGCGGGCTCAACGAGGGGCGCTGGCCGCAGCAGCAGGCGCCCGACCCGTGGCTGGCCCCCGGTATCCGCCGCATGCTCGGCCTCGCGGCGCCCGAGCGTCAGCAGGGGATGGCGGCGCATGATTTCGCGGGGGCGCTTGCGGGGCGCAATATTGTCGTCACGCGCGCGCAGCGCAGCGGCGGCGACCCGGTCGTCGCGTCGCGCTTCTGGCTGCGGCTGACCGCGCTCGCGGGCGAGCTTCCCGAAGTGATGCTCGATGGTGTCAGCGTGACCGCGTTCGCGGCGGCGCTCGACGTGCCGCCGGGCGACAATGCCCCTGTCGACAAGCCGCAGCCGTGCCCGCCGGCGGCGGCGCGGCCCGACAGCATCAGTGTCACCGGGGTCGATCAGCTCGCGCGCGATCCCTATGCTTTTTACGCCGCGAAGATTTTGCGGCTCAGTGAACTTGATCCCCTGGCCAGCGGCCCCGATGCCAAATGGTTCGGGACGCGCGTCCACAAATTGCTCGAGGATTGGCAGGACGCCGGGCTGACCCCGGCGGCGCTGGAGAGCGAATTGGCGGCGCTTTCCGAAGACCCGGCACTCGACGCACTCGCGCGCGCCTTCTGGTTGCCGCGCATCGTCCCGTCGCTGCGCTGGGCCGCCGAGACGGTGTGGCAGGCGCGCGAAGAGCGCTGGCCGGTCGCGAGCGAAGTTCGCGGTGAAATGCAGGTTGGCGGGATCAAGCTGCACGGCAATGCCGACCGCATCGACCAGCTTTCCGACGGCAGCCTTGCGATCGTCGATTACAAGAGCGGCGCGGCGCCGAGCGGCAATGCTGCCGCCGAAGGGCTCGACAATCAGCTCGGCCTGCTCGGGATGCTCGCGGCGGCGGGCGCGGTCGAGGGAGTCGATGGCGCCGATGTCACGGGCCTCGAATATTGGAGCCTCAAGCGCGACCGCGCCAAGGGTGTCGGCGGCAAGATTGCGCCGACGCATGGCGGGCGCCGCAAGCTCAAGAGCGCCGAAGAAGCAATCGACCGCGCGGGTGAAGCCCTTGCGGATCTGACCGCGCGCTTTCTGCTCGGAAGCGAGGCCTTTGCCCCCGGCGAGGCGGGGCGGCGCTACACCGACTTCGATCAGCTGATGCGGCGCGACGAATGGTTCGGGCGCGGCGATGGCGATAATAACGGGCGCGCGGAATGATCGACCCCGACAAATTGCTCAAGCGGCTCGACGAGGGCCAGCAGGCGGCGGCGCGGCCCGACGATCATGTCTGGCTCGGCGCGTCGGCGGGGACGGGCAAGACGCAGGTGCTGTCGGCGCGGGTGCTGCGGCTGATGCTCGATGGCGTGTCGCCTGAAGCGATCCTGTGCATCACCTTCACCAAGGCGGGGGCGGCCGAAATGGCGCATCGTATCCACGAGCGCCTCGCGCTGTGGGTGCGGATGGACGATGGCGATTTGCGGCTCGACTTGCAGGCGCTGGGGGCCGACTGGGACACGCCCGAAATTCTCGATCGCGCGCGGTCGTTGTTCGCGACGGTGATCGACAGTCCGGGCGGGGCGATCCGGGTGCAGACGATCCACAGTTTCTGCCAGACCTTGCTCGCAAGCTTCCCGCTGGAAGCAAAGATCTTGCCCGGGTTCCGCGCGCTGGAGGATAGCGCGGCGGGGACGTTGCAGCGCGAGGTGCTCGGCGCGCTGCTCAGCCATGCGGGCGACGATGGCGATGCGATGCGTGTGGTCGCGGCGATGCTGTCGCTGCGCATCGGGCAGGATGCTGCGCTGGCGTTTCTGAACCGCTGCGCCAGTGCCTTTTCGGCGCCCGACGCGCCGCGGCTGGCGCCGAAGCGCCACGATGTGCGCGCGGCGCTGAAGCTGCCGGAGGGCGATGTGGCGGCGTGGCTGGAAGCCGAACTGGTGCGCGGTGCGATTGCCGCCGCCGACATTGGCGCAGTCGCGGTGAGCGGACGCGCATGGGGCACCAAGACCGGCGATGCGCGTGCCGACCTGATGGCGGAATGGCTTGGCGCGGCCCCCGCTGCACAGGGTGTGCTGCTTGCGGCGCTGCGCGGCTGCTTCGTCACGGGCACCGGCGACATGCGCGCCGACTTCGCCAAAGAGACGGGCAAGATGCACGGCTGTCTGAGCGCCGCCGAACGGATTGTCGCGGTCGCCGACGAGCTGATCGCGACCACCGCTGCGATGCGCGTCGCCGACGATCTGGCCGCGGCGTGGGATTTGGGCAGCCGCTTTGCCGAGGCTTATGCGCTGGCGAAGCGCGAGGGCGGGCTGGCCGATTTTGACGATCTGATCAGCATCGCGGGGCATCTGCTGCGCGCCGGCGATTTCGGCGAATGGGTGCGCTTCAAGCTCGACCAGCGCACCGACCATATTTTGGTCGACGAGGCGCAGGACACCAACACACGGCAATGGGCGATCGTCGCCGCGCTCGCCGAGGAGTTTTTCGCCGGGCAGGGCGCCAAGGACGATCGCAACCGCACGATGTTCACTGTCGGTGACCGCAAGCAGGCGATCTTCGGCTTTCAGGGCACCGAACCCGCGGCGTTCGAGGCGGCGCGTATCCGCTTTGGCGAGAAAGCGCTGGCGGGCGGGCGGCCGTTCGAGGAAGTCGATCTCGTCACCAATTATCGATCGAGCCCCGCGGTGCTCGACGTCGTCGATGCGTGGGTCGAAGCGGGGGCGGCCGAACTGATGGGGCTCGCCTCCGACGAACCGCCGCACCTGCCGTTCAAGAGCGAGCATCCGGGGCGGGTCGAGCTGTGGCAACCGCTGCCGGTGGGCAAGGCGATCGGCGGCGCTGCGGAAGACGAGGACGCCGAGGCCGACGCGGGGGAGGAAGGCGACAGCGGGCCGGGCGAGCCGCTGGCTGCCGCCAGCGATCCCGCGAGCCTTCGCCTGTCGCGCGCGATCGCCGACGAGGTGCAGGACTGGATTGCGAACGGCAAGGACGGGCGCAGCGTCGCGCCGGGCGACATCATGATCCTCGTGCGCCGCCGCCGCGATCTTGCGGCGCGGATCGTCGCGCGGCTGCAATCACTGCATGTCCCCGTCGCCGGGGTCGATCGCTTTGCGCTGACCCAGCCGCTCGGCGTGCAGGATCTGCTCGCGGCGATGCGCTTTGCCGTCCAGCCGCTCGACGATCTGAATCTCGCTGCGCTGCTCGTGTCGCCGCTGATCGGCTGGAGCCAGGATGATCTGTTCCGGCTCGCCCATGAGCGGAAGAAAAAATCGCTGTGGCAGAATCTGCGCGACCGCGAGGAAGAGGTGCCCGCCGACACGATGGTTGCGCTGCGCAGCCTGCTGTCGATGGCCGATTTCACCACGCCCTTCCGTTTCCTCGAGACGATCCTGTCGGGCCCGATCGGCGGGCGGCGCAAGCTGATGGCGCGGCTCGGCAAGGAAGCGCGCGACCCGATCGACGAGCTGCTCAATCAGGCGCTGAGCTTCGAGCGGCTGGAGGTCGCGTCGCTACTCGGTTTTCTTACCCGCATCGCGGCGAGCACCGCCGACATCAAGCGCCAGACCGAGGCGCGTAGCGATGTCGTGCGGGTGATGACGGTGCACGGATCGAAGGGGTTGCAGGCGCCGATCGTTATCCTCGCCGACGCAACCGACGATCCGAAACCGCGCCAGACGAAGTTCGACCTGCCGCTGGCGGGCTGGGACAAATTGCCGGTGTTCGGGCTGGGCAAGGACGAGCGGCACGGCCGGATCGCCGAGGCGCACGACGCCAAGGCGCGCGCCGAGATTGAGGAGCATTGGCGGCTGCTCTACGTCGCGATGACCCGCGCCGAGGAATTGCTGGTGGTCACCGGCATCACCAAGACCGAAGATCTGAGCGTGGCCGAGGGTAGCTGGCATGGTGCGGTCGATGCGGTGATGGCCGATATGGGCTGCGACTGGCAGGACGCCGGACCCCAATGGGGGACGAAGCGCGTCCACGCGGTCAATGCGAAGAAATGGGCGCGGGCGTCGGAGGGCAAGGCCGCGGCTACAGTGGCGCCGTTGGTGATCCCCGACTGGGCGCTGAAGCCCGCCCCCGAAGAAGCGCGCCCGCCGCGCCCGCTCGCGCCGTCGGCGCTGGGCGACGATGATGTCGCGACCCCGCCGCAGGGCCGCGACCGCGTCGCGGCGGTGGCGCGCGGATTGCTGCTCCATGCGTTGTTCGAGCGGTTACCGCCGGTGGCGGCTGCCAACCGCGAGGCCGCCGCGCTGCGCTGGCTGACGGCACAGGCGCCCGAGCTGAATCCAGCGGGGCGCGCCGCGATGGTCGGCGAAGTGCTGGCGGTGCTGGATGACCCCGCGCATGCCGCGCTGTTCGGTCCCGGCTCGCTCGCCGAAGTGCCGCTGTCGGCGGTGGTCGGTGACGGCGTGGTCGTCGCGGGGATCGTCGACCGGCTTTGCGTCACCGACGACGCGGTGACGCTGATCGATTACAAGACCGGGCGGCATGTTCCCGCCAGCGCCGCCGAGGTCGCGCCCGCCTATCTGCGCCAGATGGCGGCCTATCGCGATGCGCTGGGGGTGATTTTCCCGGGGAAGCGGATCGAGGCAGCGTTGCTCTATACCGCGGGGCCGCAGTTGATTGCGCTCGATGCAGCGGTTTTGGCGCCGCACAAGCCGGGCTTGGCGGCGGCGAAGGCGAATTTGGTGGCCGCGGGCCTTGAGCCGGAGCCGCCGACGCCTTAGTTTGGTAGCCAACAAGACATTCTCAGGAGACAGATTATGGGTACCAAGGCGATCAGCGACGACAGCTTTCAGGCCGATGTGCTCGACAGCGACACCCCCGTTCTCGTCGATTTCTGGGCCGAATGGTGCGGTCCGTGCAAGATGATCGGTCCGTCGCTCGAGGAAATCGCTGACGAACTCGGCGAGAAAGTCGTGATCGCCAAGCTGAACATCGACGATCATCCGAACGCCCCCGCCAAATATGGGGTGCGCGGTATTCCGACGATGATCCTGTTCAAAAATGGCGAAGTCGCCGACACCAAGGTTGGCGCGGCGCCGAAGAGTGCGCTCAAGGGCTGGCTGGAAGGCGCGCTTTAAGCGACATTTTAGCCCGTTCGTGTCGAGCGAAGTTGAGACACCTGTCGGCCTTGTGCCATATTGATGGGCATCTCGACTTCGCTCGATGCGAGCGGTTTTCTATGGGAGCCTTAGCTCCGGTAATCGGCGTTGATGCTGATGTACCCGTGGGTCAGGTCGCACGTCCAGACCGTGGCGCGGCCTTCGCCCAGCCCCAGATCCGCGCCGACGCGGATTTCGAGGCCTTTGAGGTGCGCTGCGACCGGTGCCTCATCATAGCCGTCGACCGGCAAGCCGTCCTTTGCCACCCAATGATCGCCGAAGCGGATCGCGAGCTTGTCGCGGTCGGCGGGTTCGCCGGCCTTGCCCACCGCCATCACGACGCGGCCCCAGTTCGCATCCTCGCCCGCGATCGCAGTTTTCACCAGCGGTGAATTGGCGATGGCGAGCGCGACGCGCTTGGCGCTGTCGTCGCTGACCGCGCCGGTCACCTGAATTTCGATGAATTTCGACGCGCCTTCGCCGTCGCGCACCACCTGTTGCGCGAGGTCGAGCGAGACGGCGCGGATCGCCGCGTACAGCGCGTCGGCGCCGGGGTCGTCGCGGGTGACGAGCGGGGCGTTGCCCGCCTGCCCGGTGGCGAAGAGTAGCACGGTGTCGCTTGTGGACGTGTCGCTGTCGACGGTGATGCTGTTGAACGTCCCGCCGGTCGCCTCGCTCAGCATCTCCTGCAGCAGCGCGGGGGCGACCGCGGCGTCGGTGAAGATATAGCCGAGCATCGTCGCCATGTCGGGGGCGATCATGCCGGACCCTTTGACGATCCCCGCGACCTGCACGGTGCGATCGCCGACGATTGCGCTCGCGGCCGATCCTTTGGCGAAAGTGTCAGTGGTGCAGATGGTTTCGGCGGCGGCTTCCCATGAGCAGGGCTGTGCGGTGAGTGCGGCGGCGACCCCGGCGCGGGCCTTGTCCTTGGGCAAGGGCACTCCGATGACGCCGGTCGAACTGACGAAGACTTCCGATTGCGCGCAGCCGAGGTGATCGGCGACCTGCGCCATAATCTGTTCGACCGCCTCGCGGCCGCGATAGCCGGTGAAAGCGTTGCTGTTGCCGGCGTTGACGATCAGCGCGCGGCTGATACCGCCCTTGACCTGTTCGCGGCCAAGTTCGACTTCGGACGAGCAGCAGATGTTGCGGGTGAACACGCCCGCGGCGGTCGTGCCGGGTGTCAGCTCGATATAAGTGAGGTCGCAGCGGTCCCAATTCTTGTATTGCGCGCGCGCGACGCGGCGCGTCACCCCGGCGATGTCGGGGAGGGTGGGGAAGGTTGCGGGCGCGAGCGGGGAGCGGGTGCTGGTCATGATGCGCTGCGCATAGCGGGTGCGACGGGGGCGCTCAACGCAAAACCCCTCCCGCGAGCGGGAGGGGCCGTGAGAGCATTGGCTTGATCCTCCCCATGGCTTCGCCACAGGGAGGATCAAGGGCTTACGCCGGGATGCCGCTGATCGATTTCACTTCCATGAAATCCTTGAGCCCGAGCAGACCGCCTTCGCGGCCGTTGCCCGACGCCTTGTAACCGCCGAACGCCGCGCCCGGGCCGGGGCCCCACGCGTTGACCGCGACCATGCCGGCGCGCAGCTTCGGCGCGATGGCGGCGGCCTTGGCGGGGTCGCCCGAGATCACCGCAGACAGGCCATATTCGGTGTCGTTGGCGATATCGACCGCCTCGTCGAGCGTGTCATAGGCCATGACCGTCGCGACGGGGCCAAAGACTTCTTCATTGGCGATGCGCATGGAGCGGGTGACGCCCGAGAAGACCGTCGGCTTGATGAAATAGCCGCGGTTGACGTTCGCGGGCAGGCCGGTGCCGCCGGTTTCGAGCGTTGCACCTTCATCGATCGCCGACTGGATCAGGCCCTGGATCTTGTCATATTGGGCCTTGTTGACGACGGGGCCGATATGGCCGCCTTCGGCCATCGGATCGCCGACCTGCGTGCCGTCGAACATCGCCTTGATGACGCCGACGGCTTCGGCTTCGCGGTCCTTCTGGACGAGGATGCGGGTCGGCGCGATGCAGCTCTGGCCGGTGTTGACGAGCACGCCCTGCACCGTCGGGGGCAGCACGGCGGCGAAATCGGCGTCGGGCAGGACGATGTTCGGCGACTTTCCGCCGAGTTCCTGATGGACGCGCTTGACGGTGTCGGCCGCGGCTTTGGCGACGAGGATGCCGGCGCGGGTCGAGCCGGTGAAGCTCACCATTTCAATGCCCGGATGCGACGAGATCGCATTGCCGACGACCGGGCCGTCGCCCTGAACGAGGTTGAACACGCCCGGGGGCACGCCTGCGGCGTCGAGGATTTCGGCGAAGATCGTCGCGTTGCCGGGGCATTCTTCCGACGGCTTCAGGATCATACAGTTGCCCGCGGCGAGCGCGGGGGCGACCTTGAGCGCGATCTGGTTGAGCGGCCAGTTCCACGGGGTGATCATGCCGACGACGCCGATCGGTTCATAGGCGAGGATGCCGGCGTGATATTTTTCGGTGAAGGAGAAATCCTGCAGTGCCGCAATGGTGCCGAGGAAGCCGCCGATGCCGGCGCCGACCTGTGCGGTCCCGGCGAAGCTGACGGGCGCACCCATTTCGGCCGCCATCGACTTGGCGAGATCGGCGCCGCGCTTCTTATATTCCTCGACGATGCGGTTCAGCAGCGCGAGGCGTTCTTCGCGCGTGGTCTGCGAGAAGGTCTTGAAGGCCTCCTTCGCCGCTGCAACAGCGTCGTCGACGTCGGCTGCAGTGCCGAGGATGATCGTCGAGGCCGCTTCTTCGGTCGCGGGGTTGATGACGTCGTGCGGTTTGCCGCCCTTGCTGTCGACCCATTGGCCGCCGATGTAATTTTGTTTCAGATGCTGTTCGGTATTGCTCATCGTTTGTCTCCCAATCGGCGGTAATTTTACGTCTCGGATTGCTACCTAATCACTGTGGCGGATGAATCAAGGAAGGCCAACTGTGAAAGGTGACGGCTTAGCGCTTTTCAGCAGCGAGGCGTGACATCAATATGGCAGCGCGGGTTGCCTGACGCGCGATGCTGGGGATGTCGACGGCTTCGCCCGGTGCATGATCGCCGGTCGACCAGGGGCCGAGTCCGGCGAGCCCGTCGACATCGACGGCGACGAAGCTGATGTCGCCCGCGCCGCGCTTCAGCGGATCGAGCGGTGCCATTTCGGCAAGGCCCAGGTCGCGGTTCACACCGTTGAGCTTCACGAGCAGCGCCTTGTTCCCCCCGGTCGGCGCCATCGCCGGATAGCCGACCGGATCGAAGCCCAGTGTCGCCCCCGTGGCAGGCGCATGGTCGGCGACGATCGCCGCCATTTTGGCCTTCACCCGGTTCGCCTGTTCGACCGACAGGGTGCGCAGGTCGCCGCGCGCGATCGCGGTCGGCGCGATGATGTTGGTCTTTCCGGTCGCGACGGCGCGAATTCCGCCGGCATCGACGCTGGCGCTCTCGCCGCCCGCGATCAGCCCGACGTTGAAAGTCAGATTGGGTTCGGGAAGTTCGGTGCGGAAACGATAGAGGATACGCGCGAGTTCATAGATGGCACCGTCGCCCGCTTCCGCGCTGAAAATGCCCGAGCTGTGGCCGGTTTTTCCCGTGGCGGTGACGGTCCAGCTTTCGCTGCTGCGCCGCGCGATCGATCCCATGTCGGCGCCATTGTCGCGCACCAGCCCCTCGAAATCGAGCGCGACGTCGCTGCGTTTTCCTGCGGCGATCAGGTCGGCGCGCGACAGGTCGGTGGGCTCGCCGGCGTCTTCTTCGTCGCCGGTCATATGGATTTCGATATTGGCGTCCTTGAGCGTTCCCGCCGCCTGCATTGCGCGGAGCGCCGCGACGATCACGACCATCCCGCCCTTGTCGTCGCCCGCGCCGGGGCCTTCGCCCATATCGCCCTTGCGGGTGAATTTCTGGAAGGGCGAGTCGGGTTCGAACACCGTGTCGAGGTGAGCGATCAGGAGCAGGCGCTTCGCATCGGGTTTGCCGACATGCGTCGCGATCAGATGCCCGGCGCGCTTCGTTTCAGGTGCCGGTTTCCATGTCACCGCAAAGCCCAGCGGTTCGAGCTCGGCGCGCATCATCTGCCCGACCTTCTCGACCCCTTCGAGGTTGAGCGTGCCGCTGTTCTGATTGACGAGTCGTTCGAGCAGCGCGACCGAGCGTCCCTGTTCGGCCGCGACCGTTTTCGCCATCCCGCTTTCGGCTTTGCTGAGCTTTGCCTGCGCAGTGGGCGCGAGGGCAAGCTGAAGAGCGACGAGAGCGGCAAGCGGCAACGATTTCATGGGGAGACTCCTCTGGACGTCTCCCTTGTGGCGCGTGGCGTGCGCGGGGGCAAGCGGTCAGCCGGGGCGGACCATGAAGATGTCGCCGCCGATGCTGATGAGGAAGAGGTTGCCCGCGCTGTCCTCCCCGAAGGAGGCGATCGAGCTCAGCGTTCCGGCGTCGGGCGCGAAATCCTCGTTCCGCCGCGCGAAGCGCGACGAGGCGAGCGTCTGGCCGGGGACGAGGCTGGCGAAGGGCACAGACCAGATATTGCCTGAAATAAAATCGGCGAAGACATATTGGCCGACGAGCGACGTCACCGGCCCGCGATACACATAGCCGCCGGTGATCGAATTGCCCTGTCGGGGGCCGCTGCCATGACCATATTCGGCGACCGGGTCGGTCAAGCCGCCGGGCGCGGTGCCGGTATAGGGCTGCGTGCCCTCCTTGAAACGCCAGCCGAAATTGAGGCCCGGTTGCGCCGTCGTGGCCAGATTGACCTCTTCGACGGCGCCTTGACCCACGTCGGCGATCACGAGCGTCGAGCCGTTGAACGAGATGCGGAACGGATTGCGCAGCCCGAGTGCATAGACATAACGATCGCCGCCGCCGCCGAAATAGGGATTGCCGAGCGCGGGCTGCAGAAAAATATTCCCCGAGGGAACCGAGGCACCGGCGTAGGGATCGGTGACCACGTTTATCCGTAATATCTTGCCGAGCTGCGAATTGGGGTTCTGGGCATTGTTGCCGGGATCGCCCGTGCCGCCGCCGTCGCCCACCCCGACATAGAGAAAGCCGTCGGGGCCGAAGGCCATCGCACCGCCATTGTGATTGCTCGCTCCCGGATGGGGGATTCGAAGGAGGCCCGGTTGCGTCAAAGGGGATCCGGCGGCGGGAAATTTATACAGGCGAATCTCGATATCGCCCGCGGCATTGGTGCAGTAAATCATGAAGTGGCCGGAGTCCGCCGGGTGGGGCAACAGCGCCATGCCGAGCAATCCGCGCTCGCCGTCGGTCGACAGATTGCCGATCGTGAAGAGCAGGGTCTTCGCGCCGGTTGCCGGGGTCAGGCGAAAGACCTTGCCAGCCTTTTCCAGCACATAGACATCGCTGCTGCCCGGAATGCCGAGAACGAAGGTTGGCTGATCGAACCCGGCGCCGACGCGCGCCACCGCGATGCCCTCGCGGCTGTTGGTAACGGTGATATTGACCGCCTGCGTGGCCGTGGCCCTGCCGTCGCTGACGCTGATCCGGACATTATAGATATTGTCGCCATCGGCATCGCCCGGAAGGTCATAATCCGGCGCGGCGTTGAAGCGCAGCGCGCCGGCGGGGGTGATCGCAAACAGCCCGGCATCGGCGCCGCCTTCGATCGAAAAGACGAGGGTGTTGGCGTCGGCATCGCTCGCGGCGGCCTGATAGGCCGCGGTCCCGTTCTCGATCATCGAGGCGGTTTGGGCCGATGTGAAGACCGGTAGCGAGTTTTGCGCTGGTGGCGTGCCGCTTCCCCCGCCGCCACATGACGCCAACAACAGGGGGGCCAGCAATAGGGGGGCGGGGGCAAAAGAGACACGCTTCTTCATTGGGAACTGCCTTTCGCGGCCGAACCCTCTCCCGGGCGCCGTACGTCACCCTGCCACCAGCGGCGAGGGGCCGCAACCTGCCATCTGGCGGATAAGCAGGCAAAAAAAGGGCGCCCGGTTCCCCCGAACCGGACGCCTCTCTTCGCGTCGCTGATCCTTGGGGATCAGGCGCTGTAGTACATCTCGAATTCGACCGGGCTGGGGGTCTGTTCGAAGCGATGAACTTCGTCCCACTTCAGCTCGACATAGGCTTCGATCTGATCCTTCGAGAAGACGTCGCCCTTGAGCAGGAAGTCGTGGTCGGCGAGCAGGCTGTCGAGCGCTTCGCGGAGGCTTCCGCAAACGGTCGGGACTTCCTTCAGCTCTTCCGGCGGCAGGTCGTACAGATTCTTGTCCATCGCGTCGCCGGGGTGGATTTTGTTCTGGATGCCGTCGAGGCCCGCCATCAGCAGTGCCGAATAGCAGAGATAGGGGTTGGCCATCGCGTCGGGGAAGCGGAATTCGACGCGCTTCGCCTTGGCGCCCGCACCATAGGGAATGCGGCACGAAGCCGAACGGTTACGGCTCGAATAGGCGAGCAGAACCGGGGCTTCGAAACCCGGGACGAGGCGCTTGTAGCTGTTCGTCGACGGGTTGGTGAAGGCGTTGAGCGCCTTGGCATGCTTGATCACGCCGCCGATGAAATAGAGGCACATATCCGAAAGCCCGGCATAGCCATTGCCGGCGAAGAGCGGCTTGCCCTTTTCCCAGATCGAGATGTGGGTGTGCATGCCGCTGCCGTTATCGTCCTTGATCGGCTTCGGCATGAAGGTTGCGGTCTTGCCGTAAGCATGGGCGACCTGATGCACGACATATTTATAGACCTGCATGCGGTCGGCAGTTTCGGTAAGCGTGCCGAAGGTCAGGCCGAGTTCGTGCTGCGCGGCGGCGACTTCATGGTGATGCTTGTCGCACGGCAGGCCGAGTTCGAGCATGGTCGAGACCATTTCGGCGCGGATGTCGACGGCGCTGTCGACCGGCGCGACCGGGAAATAGCCGCCCTTGATGCGCGGACGGTGGCCCATATTGCCGCCTTCGTAAGCGCGGCCGCTGTTCGTCGGCAGTTCGATGTCGTCGATTTCAAAGCCCGACTTGTTATAGCCGGTTTCGAAGCGGACATCGTCGAACATGAAGAATTCGGCTTCGGGGCCGACATAGACGGTGTCGCCAATGCCGGTGGTGCCGACATAGGCTTCGGCGCGCTTTGCGGTGGTGCGCGGATCGCGCGAATAGCCTTCGCCGGTCGCGGGTTCGACGATATCGCAGACGATGATCAGCATCGGGGTCGCCGAGAAGGGGTCGTCATAGACCGCGTCGAGATCGGGCTTCAGGATCATGTCGCTTTCGTTGATCGCTTTCCAGCCTTCGATCGACGAGCCGTCAAACATCAGACCGTCTTCCAGTTCATCCTCGCCGAGGACCGAGGCGACCATCGTCAGGTGATGCCATTTGCCCTTGGGATCGGTGAAGCGCAGATCGACCCACTCGATGTCATTTTCCTTGATCCGTGCGATGATATCCTTGGGCTTCGTAGCCATGATCTAAGCTTCCTTCTTGCGATAGTCGCCCGGCGGGCCGGGTTGGGTTGAACCTGTTGTTGCGGGGTGTCTTAAAGCGCGTCTTCGTTGCGTTCGCCGGTACGGATGCGCAGCGCGGATTCGATGTGGCTGACGAAAATCTTGCCGTCGCCGATGCGGCCGGTTTGTGCCGCCGCCGCGATCGCTTCGACGACGCGTTCGGCCATCGAGTCCTCGACGACGACTTCCAGCTTCACCTTGGGCAGGAAGTCGACGACATATTCAGCGCCGCGATACAACTCGGTGTGGCCCTTTTGCCGCCCGAAGCCCTTGGCTTCGGTGACGGTGATGCCGCTGACGCCGACTTCGTGCAGCGCTTCCTTGACCTCGTCGAGCTTGAACGGCTTGATGATCGCCTCAATCTTCTTCACTTCAATCCCCCTTTGGGCCTTCCTCCGCTGCTCGCAGTCAAAGCCGGATCAGGCGCGCCTGGTCCGGTCTTGGCTCTTGAGTCGCCGCGGTGTCCCGCCATCTTGCACCAATCAAGAGCCGTGCCAATTGGCGAATCGCGCGCTTTCGGGACAATTTTTTGCGGGGACTGGCGGTGCTGCCCAAGGGGTAGGCAGCGGTGTGAAATGGCTGCCTAAAAAAGCGGCAATATATCCAAAGCCCCACCCCACCGGGGAGAGGCTTTAGAGGATCAGCGCCCCATCGGTGCCGATGCGTCGGGCAGGTTGGTCTTGGTCCAGTTCGACCGCTCGATGACATAGGCGCGGATCGCCTCGGCATCCTGCGGGGTGAGCACGCGCGCAAAGCTCACCATGCCGCGGTCCTTGAGCGCGCCGTCGATGATCACGCTCTTCCACGCATCGGCGTTGGCGAGGGTGCCCGAGACGCGCAGGTCAGGGGTGAAGCCGTTGCCGATTGCGCTGTCGCCGTGGCAGACTTGGCAATATCGGCCGAAATGCGCCTTGCCCTCGGCGACCTCGGCCGGCTTGGCGGTCATTGGCGGCGGCGCCCAGGCGAGCGTCGTCGTTGCCGGTGGCGCGGGGAGCTTTGCGGTGCCGCCAATCTTGAGCACGACGAGGCGCGGGATGTTCGGAACCTTGCGCGTCACCCCGCCTGCAATCCCGGCGACGAGCGGGAAGGCGCCGCCCTTGCTGGTCATGAAGGCGACATATTGCACTCCGCCGACACGGAAGGTCGACGGCGCGCTGACGATCCCCGACTGCATGTCGAGGTCGAGCAATTGCTTGCCGGTGTCGGCGGCATAGGCGCGGAAGCGGCCGGTGCTGGTGCCCTGGAACACCAGATTGCCCGCGGTGGTCATCGTGCCGCCATTCCATGCGGCGGGATAGTCGACCCCCCATGCGACCTTGCCGGTGCGCGGATCGAAGGCGACGAGCCGCCCGGTGGTCGCGGCGATTGCAGCGCGGAACGCCTTTTGGTCGTCGGGCAGCATCGTCTTGTTGAGCGAGGTGCCGACGTTGAAGCCGAGCACCTTGCGTTTGTCGAGCTCGTCCATGTCGGCGAGATAGCCCTGCGGGATCTGCTGCGCGGGGATGTAAACGAGCCCGGTTTTGGGGTTGTAGCTCATCGGGTGCCAATTGTGCGCGCCGAGCGCGCCGGGGACGGCGATGAAGGGCTTGCCGGTCTTGTAGAAACGCGCGTCGGGATTTTCGATCGGGCGGCCGGTCGTCATGTCATAACCTGTCGCCCAGTTGATCCCGTCGACAAAGGGTTTGGCGTCGATCAGCTTGCCGTTGCTGCGGTTGATCGTGAAGAAAAAGCCGTTCTTCGGCGCGTGGTAAAGCACTTTGGTCGGGGTGCCGTTCACCGCCTGCTCGGCGAGGATGATCGGCTGGGTCGCTGTATAATCCCAGGTTTCGGCCGGGGTTTCCTGATAATGCCAGACATATTTGCCGGTTGAGGCGTCGAGCGCGACGATCGACGAGAGGAACCAGTTGTCGCCCTCGCCATTCGAGCGGGTGCCATGGTTCCACGGATTGCCGTTGCCGACGCCGAGATAAATCTGGTCGAGATCCTTGTCGTAGACGATTGCGTCCCAAACGGTGCCGCCGCCGCCCGAGGTTTGCCACTCGCCCTTGTCGGACCATGTTGCATTGCCCTTGGTCGCGAAAATGTCGTCGGACGCTGCGCCGTCCTTCGCCTTGGTCGGGTTGGGCGCAGTGTAGAAGCGCCAGCGCTCCTTGCCGGTGTCGGCGTCGTAAGCGGTGACATAGCCGCGGACGCCGAATTCGGCGCCGCCATTGCCGATCAGCACCATGTCCTTCACGACGCGCGGCGCGCCGGTGATGGTGTAGGGTTTCGACGTGTCGAAGGTCTGCGTCGACCAGAGTTCTTTCCCGGTCTTTTTGTCGAGCGCGATCAGGCGGCCGTCGAGGGCGCCGACGAAGAGCTTGTCGCCCCAGACGGCAACGCCGCGGTTGACGACGTCGCAGCAGGCCGAAACCGCGCGCTCGCCCGGAACCTTGGGGTCAAATTTCCACAGCTCTTTGCCCGTCGCGGCGTCCCATGCGCTGACCTTCGACCAGGCGTGGGTGACATACATCACGCCATCGACGACCACCGGGGTCGCTTCCTGTCCACGCGCGTCGTCGAGATCGGCGGACCAGGCGAGGCCGAGCTGGCCGACATTCGTGTCGTTGATATCGGTCAGCGGGCTGAAGCGTTGTTCGTCATAGCTGTAGCCGATCGCGCCCCAGTTATCGCCATTGCCGCCGGTCTTGAGCAGGGTCTCGGTGGCTTTCTCGGCGGCGTCGAGCGATCCGCCCGAGGCGCTTTCATTCTTCGATGCGTTGCATGCCGCCAATGCCAGTAGCGCGCTGCCCAGCAGCGCAGCCGAAAAGACCCGTTTCGCCATTCCATGCTCTCCCGTTTCGACGCCTATGCTTGACGTTAACGTCAAGACTGCGCCCGAAGGCACGGAGGTGCAAGGGGTAAAGTGGGGGGTGGGCGGAGGGGGTATCCCTTTCGTTACCCCGGACTTGATCCGGGGTCCACGAAGGCCGGCATTGCTTTGGAAGTCATGGATCCCGGATCAAGTCCGGGATGACGAAATCAAAACGGTGCCGCTCAGTTCCAAGGCGGCGCGTTCAGGCCCGTCGGGCTGGCGGTGAAAATCTCGCAGCCGGTTTCGGTGATACCGATGCTGTGTTCGAACTGCGCCGAAAGCGAACGGTCGCGGGTCACCGCGGTCCAGCCGTCATTGAGCATCTTCACCGCATATTTGCCGGTGTTGATCATCGGCTCGATCGTGAAGAACATGCCGGGTTTGAGTTCTGGCCCGGTGCCGGGGCGGCCGGCGTGGACGACTTCGGGGGCGTCGTGGAACATCTGTCCCAGACCATGGCCGCAGAAATCGCGGACGACCGAATAACGATGCTTTTCGGCGTGCTGCTGGATCGCATGCGCGACGTCGCCCATGCGGTTGCCGGGCTTCGCCTGCTCGATGCCGAGCATCAGGCATTCATAAGTAATGTCGACGAGGCGCTTCGCCTTGATCGGTACGTCGCCGACCAGATACATGCGGCTGGTATCTCCGTGCCAGCCGTCGATGATCGTCGTCACGTCGATGTTGACGATATCGCCATCGCGCACCGGCTTGTCATCGGGGATGCCGTGGCAGACGACATGGTTGATGCTGGTGCAGCAGCTGTGGGTGAAGCCGCGATAGCCCAAGGTCGCGGGGATGCCGCCGCCGTCGAGCATCATCTGGCGGACAAGGTCGTCGATTTGGGCGGTGGTCACGCCGGGCTGGACGAAGGGAACCAGCGCGTCGAGGATTTCGGCCGACAACCGGCCCGCTTTGCGCATGCCGGCAAAGCCCGCTTCGTCATGGAGCTTGATCGTGCCGTCGCGCACGGGGGAGGGGCTGGCCGCGTCGGCGGTCGTCACGGATATATAGTCGTACATTGGACCCATATAGCGGCTGAGGGTTGAAAAAGCGAGGGGCGGCCCTTGGCCGCCCCGTCACCTTTTACTCTGCCGCCTTCTTCGACTTGTCGGCCTTGGGTGCCTTTACCCTGGCCGCCTTGGGCGGGGCGGGGGTGATTTCGAAGGCCAATGGGTTGCCGACATGGGCGTCGTCGCCGGTCTTCATCTTCACCTTGACCTCGCCGCCGTGGACGAGCTTGCCGAAGAGGAGCTCCTCGGCGAGCGGCTGCTTGATCTTTTCCTGGATCAGGCGGCCCATCGGACGCGCGCCATAGAGCTTGTCATAGCCCTTGCCGGTCAGCCATTCGCGCGCCGCCTCATCAAGCTGGATGTGGACGTTGCGGTCGGCGAGCTGGAGTTCAAGCTCAAGGATGAACTTGTCGACGACGCGCGCGACGACTTCTGGCGGCAGATAGCCGAAGGGCACGATCGCATCGAGGCGGTTGCGGAATTCGGGGGTGAAGAGATTCTTCACCGCTTCTTCCTGCACATCCTCGCGCGTCGATGCGCCGAAGCCGATCGACTCACGCGCCATGTCGCTGGCGCCCGCATTGGTCGTCATGATCAGGATGACGTTGCGGAAGTCGACCGTCTTGCCGTGGTGATCGGTCAGGCGGCCGTGATCCATGACCTGCAGCAGGATGTTGAACAGGTCGGGATGCGCCTTTTCGATTTCGTCGAGCAGCAGCACGCAATGCGGGTTCTGGTCGATCGCATCGGTGAGCAGACCGCCCTGATCATAGCCGACATAGCCCGGAGGCGCACCGATCAGGCGGCTGACCGAATGGCGCTCCATATATTCGGACATGTCGAAGCGCTGGAGCGGGATGCCCATGATCGACGCGAGCTGCTTTGCAACCTCGGTCTTGCCGACGCCGGTGGGGCCGCTGAACAGATAGTTGCCGATCGGCTTTTCGGGATCGCGCAGCCCCGCACGGGAGAGCTTGATCGCCGACGACAGTACCTCGATCGCGGTGTTCTGGCCGAAGACGACGCGCTTGAGATCGGTCTCGAGGCTGGCGAGCGTCGCCTTGTCGTCGCTCGACACCGATTTGGGCGGGATGCGCGCCATCGTCGCGATCACGGCCTCGATCTCCTTGGCGGTGATCGTCTTTTTGCGCTTCGACGGGGCGACGAGCATCTGCATCGCGCCGACCTCGTCGATCACGTCGATCGCCTTGTCGGGCAATTTGCGGTCGTTGATGTAACGCGCGCTGAGTTCGACCGCGGCGTTGATCGCGTCGGGAGTGTAGCGCACCTGGTGATGCGCCTCGAACGCGCTGCGCAGACCCGCGAGGATCTTCTTGGTATCCTCGAGCGTCGGTTCGACCACGTCGATCTTCTGGAACCGGCGGAGAAGTGCGCGGTCCTTTTCGAAATGGTTGCGGAATTCCTTGTACGTCGTCGAGCCGATGCAGCGGATCACGCCGCCTGACAGCGCCGGCTTGAGCAGGTTCGACGCATCCATCGCGCCGCCGCTCGTTGCGCCGGCACCGATGACGGTGTGGATTTCGTCGATGAACAGGATCGCGTGCGGCAGGCCTTCGAGTTCGGTGACGACCTGTTTCAGCCGCTCCTCGAAATCGCCGCGATAACGCGTGCCGGCGAGCAGCGCGCCCATGTCGAGCGAATAGATGACCGCGGGCAGCAGCACTTCTGGCACGTCGCCCTCGATGATCTTGCGCGCAAGGCCTTCGGCGATCGCGGTTTTGCCGACGCCGGGATCGCCGACATAGAGCGGGTTGTTCTTCGACCGGCGGCACAGGATCTGGATCGTGCGATCGACCTCGGCATGGCGGCCGATCAGCGGGTCGACCTTGCCGACCTTGGCCTTTTCATTGAGGTTGACGGTGAACTGGTCGAGCGCGGTCTCTTTCTTGTTCTTGCCGCCGCTGTCCTTGTCCTTCGTCTCCTCCTTCTCCTCGGGTTCGGCCTGCGGCGAGGGTTTGCCACCCTTGCCGACGCCGTGGCTGAGGTAGGAAACCGCGTCGAGGCGCGTCAGATCCTGCTGCTGAAGGAAATAGACGGCGTAGGATTCGCGCTCCGAGAACAATGCGACGAGGACGTTGGCACCCGTCACTTCATCCTTGCCCGACGACTGGACGTGCAGGATCGCGCGCTGAACGACGCGCTGGAATCCGCTGGTCGGCGACGGGTCGCTGTGCCCCTCGACCTTCAGGCTGTCGAGTTCGGTGTCGAGATAATGGACGACCGCCGATTGCAGGTCGTCGAGCGCGACGCCGCAGGCGCGCATCACCTCGGCCGCGTGGTCGTCGTCGATCAGCGCGTAGAGCAGATGCTCGAGCGTCGCATATTCGTGGTGACGCTCCGATGCGGCTTTCAACGCATTGTGCAGGGTCTTTTCGAGGCTCTCCGAAAAAGACGGCATGGACTTTTCTCCTTGCGAGGCCCGCCGGGGGAGAGAGGCGGCCCCTAGGAACACAAGGTGGCGATGCCGCCGCCGCCCTGCAAGGGAAAAGCGGATGGCTTTGTGAAATTACGATGACGGGGGTTTCAACGTGGTTAACGGGACATTGGGGATTTGGGCGAAAGTGCCTCAATTTGCGTTGTCGCCCCGGACTTGATCCGGGGTCCAGAAGGCTATGGTGGCGATGGGCCCCGGATCAAGTCCGGGATCACGATAGGGAAGGTCCGCTGCGGCGCGGCGCGGCCATAGCCAGTAACCGTCGCCCCGCGGTGGCGACGCCATCTTATCGACTGGCCGTGCAAAGCACCCGACGACCTGCGCAACTTTCGGGCCTGCCCGGGAGTATTTTGGGCCTCAGAACGGGGCGCCTGAGCACGCGCGCCCGACTGATCCAATTGAAATTCAAGGAGTAGGGTATGGGTCGCGTTTCCAAAAGTCCAAAAATCTTGTTGCTGCTGGCCATGTTGGCCGGGACAGCGACGGTCGGCGTGGCCGCTGCGCAGTCGCAGGACGATGGCGAAGTCATGGCAACCGTCGTTGGTACCTTGCCTTCGCCCGAACAGATGACCAAGGGCCCCAAGGTCGAAGGCATCATCTCGGCGCGTAGCGACGGCCGGATGCAGGTCACCACCGCCGACGGCAACAACACCGCCATCGCGATCGCCGACTACACGAAGATCAAGAGCAGCGGCGGGTTCCTTGGCCTCAATCGCGACAAGCTGGCAGCGAGTTCGCTGCTCAACGGTCTGCCCGTTACCGTCGACACATTGCAGTGGGACGGCGGTCTGGTGGCGAGCCAGGTTGACCTCAAGAATAAAGACCTGCGGACCGCGTCGATGATCCACACCGGCACCAACCAGCGCTTTGCCGAACAGACCGCAGCAACTGAGGCGCTGCGCAGCCGCGTGGGCGATATCGACCAGTATAATGTCAAAGGCACGACCAACGTGAACTTCGACACGGGCAAGGCCGTGCTGTCTTCTCAGGCGCAGGCCGATCTCTGTGCCGCGGCAAACCAGGCCGAGGGGATGGATAACGCCCTGCTGCTGGTCGTCGGCTACACCGATTCCACGGGAAGCCAGGAACTCAACCAGACGCTGAGCGAAAAGCGGGCGAGCCGCGTCGTCAATCATCTTCAGCAGGCCTGCGGCTGGAAGCCCTATCGTATGCTGACTCCGACCGGGATGGCTGAAGCCGACCCGGCAGCTGACAATAGCACCCCCGAAGGCAAGGCGCAGAATCGCCGCGTTGCGGTGAATATTCTGGTCAGCAAAGGCCTCGACGGCCTCTAATATGCACGGGGTGGGCTTTGCTCACCCCGGGTTTGCGGCCTTTTGCGCATCGCAACCGGCCCATTTCTGACGTTCCGGATCAGCCCTCCTGCGCGCGATCCACCATATCCATGAAATCACGCGCCGTGTTGCGCTCACCTTCATCCTTGAACGCAACGTCCAGATCGGGCGCGACGCCGAGCATGTACATCAGCGCCCACAAAGCGAAGCGGCGACCGGGGTTGGTTTCCAGCCCGAAGTCGACGCGCATGCGTTCGGTGCCCGCGGCGTGGGCTTCGGGGTGGATGGCGGCCAGATCGGCGGTGCCGAAATAGCGGCGGAGTTGATCGTCGAAATCCATGCCGCCTTCCTTGGCCGAGTTTCACTGCTTGGCAAGATGCGGATGGGAAAAGCGGGCGTCAGATGCCCGCGCCGCCTTCGAGTGCCTGTGCCAGGTCGTCGAGCGAGCCGACCCTGGTCTTGGGTTCGCCTTCAGCCGCCTGCGGGAAAATCGCGTCGAGCCGGGTCCGCAGCGTGTGGTCGAAGCTGTCGTGACCGGTCATCCGGCTGCGCGTCACGCTGATTTCCATGTGGATCGCATCCTTGATGCGCTGGATCGCGGCGCCGTCGATGATTCCGACCGCCATCAGTTCCTCGCAAAGCTGGATCAGGCCGACGGTCGCGGCGTGGGCGCGCAGTCCGATGAAGTCCAGCGTGCGGTGGAGTTCCAGCGCTTCGGTCTGTTCGGCGGCGTGCATCTTTGGTCTCCTTTTTGGGGTGGGGGTGGCGCGGGTATCGGGGGAGGCCGCGTTCGGTGATGCGCCCAGATTAGGATGGGAGGGTGGTATATGTCAACGATTGTTGACTTGATGGCATGCTGCTGTAATATCAGGAAAATGGCACAAGGTGCCAGTTAGAGCATGAGTGTTGCTGTATCTGGCACCGTCACCCCGGGGCTCGACCCGGGGGCCAGCTTTTCCCCGCGCAAGCGGGACCCCGGGTCAAGCCCGGGGTGGCGAAGGATGGGGGCGTCCTTTGGCTCGTGCGTCGCCTGTCCGTCCGCATCGACCGAGCCGGAAACTCCGGCGCTAGCTCTTTTTGAACAGCGACTCGGCGATCGCCTTGTGGCTTGTCGCAGCGGCGCGGTGCGCCTTGACGCGTTCGATCTCGGCCTCGAGCGTTTCGATACGCTCGCCCAGTTCGTCGACCGACAAAGGATCGAGCGGCTGTTTGATCAGTGCCGCGAGAATATCGTCGCGGCGGCGGGGAAGGTCGTCATCGTCCATGGCGTGTCCTCTCTCGCTGGTCCCTGAAAGCGCGCGACTGTTGACCCGTGTCGCTGCACTGTCAATAAGGCGGGCCATGGGGACGAGACGACCAGTGGGGGATTTTTAAGCGTGACCAGCTTGCCAGTGAATATGACCGCCATCGCAATCAGCGAACCCGGCGGGCCCGAGGTGTTGCAACCTGTCGAGCGGCCGGTGCCGCAGCCGGGACCGGGCGAGGTGTTGATCCGCGTCGCTGCCGCCGGGGTGAACCGCCCCGATGTGTTGCAGCGCATGGGTCATTATCCGCCGCCGCCGGGGGCATCGGACCTGCCGGGGCTGGAGGTCGCGGGGACGATCGTCGCGGTCGGGCCGGGGGGCGATCCCGAATTGCTGGGGCAGGCGATGTGCGCGCTCGTTGCAGGCGGCGGCTATGCCGAATATTGCGTCGCGCCGGAGGGAAGCTGCCTGCCGGTGCCCAAGGGGTTTTCGATGGCTGAGGCGGCGGCGCTGCCCGAGACGCTGTTCACCGTATGGCACAATCTGTTCGAGCGCGCCTGGGTGCGCGACGGCGAAACCGTGCTCGTCCATGGCGGGACCAGCGGCATCGGGACGACCGCGATCGGCCTGTGCAAATTGTTCGACATCCGGATCATTGTGACGTGCGGCAGCGCGGAGAAATGCGATGCGGCGCGGGCGCTCGGTGCGGATCTGGCGATCGATTATTCGACCGAGGATTATGTCGAGGCGGTCAAGGCATTTACGGGCGGCAAGGGCGTCCATGCGGTGCTCGACATGGTTGGCGGCGATTATCTGCCGCGCAACATTGCCTGCCTCGCCGACAATGGGCGTCATGTCACCATCGCCTTCCAGCGCGGCATGAAGGTCGAGCTGAATATCGCCGAGGTGATGCTTCGCCGCCTGACGCTGACCGGTTCGACGCTGCGCGCGCGCGATGTCGATTTCAAGGCGGCGTTGGCTGACGAGATTCACCGCACCGTCTGGCCGCGGCTGATCGAGGGCGCGTGGAAGCCCGCGATGGACCAGAGCTTCCCGCTCGCCGAGGCCGGCGCCGCGCATGCGCGGATGCAGGCGGGCGAACATGTCGGAAAGATCGTGCTGCTGACGGCTTAAGCGAACTCTCTTTTCCGTCATTCCCGCGAAGGCGGGAATGACGGAGCGGCTTGAAAGCCTGATCAGTCGTCGCGGTTCGAAATATTGGTGAAGGCGGCCCAGGCGGCGGGGTGCGACCAGTCGGCTTTCCAGCCCTTGACCGCGCTGCCGTCGGCGCGCTTGCCGCTGCGCACCGCCTGCATCCCCAGTTGCAGCGCCTGCGCGCGGGTCATGTCGGGGTTCGCTTGCCGCGCGAGCAGGGTTTCGACGGTAAGAACCGCGGTCGCTTCGTCCGACACACGCCAGTGGCTCGCGAGCAGCGCGTCGGCGCCGGCATAGAGGAAACCGCGTGCGAGCGCCGAGAGGCTGTCGCCGCCGCCCGACCCTTCGGCCGAGGCGGTGTTGCAGGCCGACAGGATCACCCAATCGGCCGTGAGTGACAGCCGGGCGGCTTCGGTCGCGGTGAGCAGGCCGTCGTCCATGTCGCTGGGCGCGGTGGGCGGGGTGAGCACAAGCCCCGGCTCGCTGAGCCCGAGCGTCGGGTCGGGGAGCAGGCCGTGGGTCGCGATCGCGATGATGTTGCTCGTCGCCAGCGATGCATCCTGTCGCAGCGCCGCCTCGGTCGCGCCACCGGCGAGGGTCAGGCTGGTCTGGCGGGCGCCGAACAGGTCGGCCATCGCCGCGAGTTCGACCCTGGTGCCGGGGAGCGGCGCGAGTTTGCGCAGCGCCTCGGGATCGGCGAGCGGGGTTCCCGACGCCGATACGCCGTCGAACACGCCGATGCCGACCGCGGCGCGCGACCCGGTGTCGCCGCCGAGCAGTACCGGCGCGCCATAGCCGCGAAAGCTTTTGTCGCGGCGCGCCTTGCGCGGCTCGCGGGGCAGGGTGAGCGCGGCGACCGACGGCAGGCTGGTGAAGGCATAGCGGTCGGCGAGCCACGCGGCGCGCGCCAGCGTGTCGGGATCGGCGAGGTCGGCCCCCTCGGGCAGCGGCGACGCCGACAGCATCGCGAGCGGCAGGTCGCCAAGTTTGCCCGAGCTGGTGACGAAGAGCCGGGTGGTATCCTTCAGCAGCGGTTCGATCGGCTGCATCACCGCCTTGTAGAGATCGTGCGACGCGTTGAGGTCGAAGCGGCGGCGGCCGTCCATTTCCTTTGCGGTCATCGGCATCGCATCGAGCTCGGCCTTGCGCGCCGCCGTGCAGGTCGCGAAATCGACATCGCAGCGCAGGTTCGAAATCTGCCCCAATATTTCGTCGACCTCGCGGTTCGGGCGGCTCCATCCTACCGCGGTCGGGGTGACGACGAAGAGGTGGAAGGTGTTCGCCGCCTCGGTCATCAAGAGCAGCGCTTCGCCGGGACGGAGCGCCGCCTGCGCTTCGGCGAGGCCGATCGGGCGTGGCGACACGAGCTGGCGGTACGAGGGATATTTTTTGTCGATCAGCGCGCTGACGTCGGCGAGCTGCGCCTGGACGCTGTCGAGGTCGCCGCGCAGCCGCGTCGCCTCGACCGGATTGCGCTCGCCGAGGGCGCGGAGCAGATTCTTGTCGAGCATATTCGCTCTGGCGGCGAGATTCTGTTCCTGCCGCACGGCTTCGGCCATTTCGGGGGTCTTGGCGGCGGTGCGCGCGGCGGTTTGCAGCACCGCCCGGCCCGAGGCCGAGCTGATCGCGTCCTGTGCCGCGAGGAAGGCGCGGTTCTGGAGCGCTGATTGTCCGGCGGCGTCCGGTGTATCGCTCATCAGCGCGAAGGCGGCGTTCATATAGGTGGTGAAAATACCGCGGTCGGGGTTCGCCTGCTGGCGGTCGAGCGCCGACAGCGTCACCGCATTGCCGCCCGCCGCCGCCTGATCGGTCATGCGGCGCAAGATCGCGACCGCCTTCGTGGCCGCCGCTTCGGCCTCGGCGGCCTTGCCTTGCCGCTGGAGGTTCGAGGCGAGGCTGTCATATGCGCGCGCGGTGTCGATATGGGCTTCGCCGACGCTGCGCTGGAGGATCGCGAGCGACTGGCGGTAATAGGGTTCAGCTGCCTTGTCGCCATTGCCGCCGCGGGTCAGCGCCGCGCCGACGATATTATAGGCGATGGCGGTCAGCGGATGATCCTCGCCGAGCAGGCGGCGGCGGATTTCGAGTGCCTTGGCCGCCATATCGGCGCTTTCGGCATGGCGGCCGAGTGCGCCGAGGGTCGACGACAGGCTGGTATAGGCCCAGGCGGTTTCGGGATTATTCTCGCCGAATTTGGCGCGGAAAATTTCGAGCGCCTGACGCATCAGCGGCTCGGCCTGTTCGGGATGGCCATTGTCGCGCATGTTGAGCGCGAGGTTGATCATCATGGAAGCGTAAGAGGGGTGGTCGGTGCCCGCGACGCCCTTCTGAATGTCGAGCGCGCGGCGGTACATCGAATCGGCCTCGGTGTAACGGCCCTGCGAATTCAGATTATGCGCGACATTGGCATAAAGGGTCGCGGCGCGTTCGCTGCCTTCGCCGATCGTTGACCGGGTGATGTCGAGCGCCTTGCGCAGCATCGGTTCGATCGTGCTGGGCGGGCGACCCTGTTTGTCCATGTTGAGTGCGAGATTATTATAGGCTTCACCGGTTGCGGGATGCGCGTCGCCGAGCCGCTTGACCCTTATGTCGAGCGCCTTGCGATAGGCGGCGTCGGCGTCGGCGAAGCGGCCTTCGGCCATCAGGCTGTAACCGACGGCGGTATAGCCCTGCGCTGCTTCGATGCTGTCGTCGCCCTTGGCTGTGCGCCAGATAGTCAGCGCCTTTTCGGCGGCGGCCTTGGCATCGGCCAAGCGGCCCATGTCGCCGAAATTCACCGCGCTGTTATAATGGCGCAGCGCGACATTCGCGCTGTCGGGGCCGGTGAGCGCGGTGTCGATCTCGCGCGCCTTTTCGAGCATCGGTGCGGCTTCGTCAAAGCGTCCGAGGCTGCGCAGCACGACGGCGAGATTGCCATAGGCCGATGCGGTTTCGCTATGCCCCTCGCCATTGACCGCGCGGCTGGTCTCGAGCGTCTTGCGATAGAGCGCTTCGGCTTCCTTATAGTCGCCGATCTCGGTCAGCACCGATGCGAGGTTGCTCGTCGCGATGATCGTCTTGGGATCGCGCTCGCCGCGCTGGGCGATGCGGGTCGCGAGGATCGCGCGGCGCAGCGGCAGCGCTTCGGCGGGGCGGCCCTGCTTGATGAAGTTGGAGGAGAGGGCGATGGTCGCGGTCAGCGTCTCGTCATCGCTGTCGCCGAGCACTGCCTTGTTGATGTCGAGCAGGTGGCGCCAATAGGGTTCGGCCTCTTTTGCCCGGCCCTGATCTTCCAGATTGCCGGCGATGAGGCGATAGCCGAGGCTGGTGAGCAGGCCGTCGGCGCCGTAGCGTTTGGTCGCTTCGTCGATCCAGCGGCGATACACCGCCTCGGCATCGCGCGATTTGCCGGTGCGGTCGAAATCCATGCCCTTGTTGATCAGGTCGAGCATTTTCTGCTGATCGGCGTCGAGCGTGGCCGGCGGCTGGTCCTGCGCGACGGCCATCGGCGCGACGGTCAGCAGGGGGGCGGCAAGGATTAGCGCCAGAAAGCGGTGTCGACGATTTGACATGGAAGTCCGGTTCCTCTGTTTCGGACCAACATACAGAATATATTGGTTTATTGTCATCAGCGAAGCGACGCGACCGCAAGGGGCGCCGTGCCGCACGCTCTTAAGCCAGCTGGGGTTCGGGTCATGTGACGGCTGTCACTCGGTCGCGTCGGCGGCCAGATTGGCGCGAATCCAGTCGCGATAATGGGCGAGGCGGACATAATGGCTTTCCTGACCGTAGACGCCGCCGCGGAAGGTCGAAAGATCACCTTTCCATGATTTCCAGGAGGCGAGACCCGCCAGTTTCCAGGCACCCGCATCCTCGATCAGCAGTGGGCCGCCGCTGTCGCCATTGCCCAGCATGGCTTCCAGCGGCAACGCCCGCCGGCCGCGATCGAAACGGTACGTCAGCCAGCGGCCTTCATCGCGAGCAACCCGGTTATAGCCCCGGCGCAAGGCCGTGCGGTGCGGGGCATCGGCTGCCTGCCCGCGAAGGCCGTCACCGGTCGCGCCGTGCCCGATGATGAGGGCGACCCGGCCGTGCACCCGCCGGTCGTCCAGCAGCGCGGCGGGCACAACATCGTCGACTGGTTCGGCGAGTTCGATCAGCGCGATGTCGTCCTGACGAAAAAGAAAGCCCATCAGTGGCGCGGCGTCACCGGTGGCCAATTCGGACGGCGGCCTTTGGTATCCGGGATGCACAATGATCCGCGCAATCCGGCGCGATCGCCCATCGAGCATGAGGCTGTCGATCGGTTCGTGCTGCCAGCTCACCGCATGCGCTGCGGTGACGATCCAGTTGCGGGCGATCAGTACGCCGTGCCCTTCGCCCGGCAAGTCGGCGAGTTGCGGATAGCTGTCCGCCGTTACCCGATATTGTGCGTCGGCAACGTCGTGCCGGATCACAATACCCCATGCCGCCGTGGGAAATAATAGCAGCAAAAACGCGGTCTGAAGTTTATGGAAGGGCGTCATCCGCGTCTCTTATCAAGACTTCGCAATTGCTTTGCCAGTTCTATCGTGCGCCAGGAGTGGCGGCGTGCCCGTCAGGTGGCCGAAATCCACGACTTGCCCGCCGCAGAAAACGGGTCTACACCGACCGCCGAATGGCCGCCCCGCGAGGGGCGGCCCTTATTATTTCCGCTTGGAGACTTTTTGTCATGGCCAATGCCGATGCCACCCCGTTGATGCCGCATGCGACCGCCGCCTGGCTGGTCGACAACACCGGCCTCACCTTCGTCCAGATCGCCGACTATTGCGGCATCCATATCCTCGAAGTGCAGGCGATCGCCGACGAGACCGCAGCGACCAAATATACCGGACGCGATCCGGTGCGCGCGCATGAGCTGTCGATGGAAGAGATTGAAAAGGGTCAGAACGACCCCGAGTACAAGCTCAAGATGACCAAGCAGGCGCAGGACACGATCCGCCGTACCCGCGGTCCGCGCTATACCCCGGTCAGCAAGCGCCAGGACAAACCCGACGGCATCGCCTGGATCCTGAAGAACCATCCCGAAGTGTCGGATGGCGCGATCGGCAAGCTGATCGGCACCACGCGCAACACGATCGCCGCGATCCGCGACCGTAGCCACTGGAACAGCTCGAACATCGTCGCCAAGGATCCGGTGACTTTGGGTCTTTGCTCGCAGCGCGAGCTTGACGCGCTGGTGTCGAAAGCGGCGAAGAAGGCGGGCATCAAGGCCCCCGAGGACAGCCGCTTCGAGGGCGACCGCGAAGCGCTGCTCGAAGAGCTGCGCGCCGAACGCACCGCCGCCAATGAAGCGCGCGCTGCCGAAGAAGCCAGCGAAGCCGCCGGCAACGACGAAACGGCGGTCTGACGGGTGGCGTCAGGGCAGGATGAGGATCATATCCCGGCGGCCAGCGGCTCGCCGGATGCCTCGCTGACGCAGGACGACAGCTTTACCGCGACGAGCCACGCCGGGTTGACCTATCCGTGGGGCGAAGCCGCGCCGGCGACGGGCGAGACGATCCGTATCGCGCCGGGCATCAGCTGGGCGCGCATCCCGATGCCAGGGTCGCTTGGCCATATCAACAGCTGGCTGCTCGACGATGCCGACGCGGATGGTGAGGGTGTCGCGATCGTGGATACCGGCATCTGTCTCACCATGTGTTCGGACGAATGGAAGGCGCTCTACGCAGGCGCGCTGAAGGACGTGCGGATCACCCGCGTCGTCGGCACGCATTTGCACCCTGACCATATCGGCCTTGCCGGCTGGATTGCGAAAAAGCTCGGCGTGAAGCTGTGGATGACGCGCGGCGAAATGCTGACCGCGCGGGCGATCGTTGCCGACACCAGCGAGACGGTGCCGGACGAGGTGCTGGTGCAATCGCGTGCCGCGGGCTGGGACGATGCAGCTATCGAGCGCCAGAAAAGTGAAGGCTGGGGCCGTTTCGGCATGATGGTCTATCCACTGCCGCGTTCCTACGTGCGGATGAAGGATGGCGACGTCGTCGACATGGGGGCACATCAGTGGCGCGTTGTCACCGGGTCGGGGCACAGCCCCGAACATGCGTGCCTGTGGAACGAGCGCGAGGGCGTGCTGGTGTCGGGCGATCAGGTGTTGCCGCGGATCAGCTCGAACGTGTCGGTCAATATCACCGAACCCGACGCCGATCCGCTGGGCGAATGGCTCGACTCGATCGACAAATTGCTTCGCGTCCTGCCATCAGACCTGATTGTCTGCCCGGCGCATGGCGAGCCGTTCAAGGGTTTGCACGTCCGTCTGATGGCGTTGCGCGACGAGCACCGGATGCGGCTTTATAATCTGGCCGAATCGATCGCGAAGGCGCCGATGCGCGCGGTCGACAGCTTCCCCTTGCTGTTCAATCGCCCGATCGGCGAACATAATCAGGGGCTCGCGACCGGCGAGGCGCTCGCGCATCTCAAGCGGCTCGAGGTCGAGGGTCGGGTGCGCAAGGAAGATCGCGACGGTGTGTGGTGGTATCACGGGGTCGCGTGATGCGCAGCATGCGGTGGCTGATGGCTATCCCGCTTGCAGCCGGGGTCGCGATGATGGCGCCGCACACTGCCTTGGCGACGGATACGCCCGCGGCCGACGATGCCAGTGACGAGATCGTCGTAACCGCGCGGCGTTCGGGCGCGCCGATGTGGACGATCCAGACATCCGCCGGCGTGGTCATATTGGTCGGCGAAATCGCCGAGGTTCCGAAAGCGACGCCGTGGCGTCCCGAGCGGCTGGAAGGCGCGACCGACCGCGCGCAGCGCGTCATTCTGGGGACCAGGGCGAAAGTGTCGCCCGGCGATATTTTGCGACTGATCTTCAAGGGCGGCGGGTTCACCAAATTGCCGAAGGGGCGTGTCGCGGCGGATTATCTGAACGCGGCCCAGATGAAGCGGTTGCGCGCGCTCGAGAGCCGTTTCGGGCAGGACTATGCGCGGCAGAATTTCCTGATGACGGCGTTCGATCTTTTGTCGAAGCGCCTTTCCTTCAACAAGGATACCGCTGACGACGCGTCCGACGTCGTGCGCAAGGCGGCACGGCAGTCGAAAATTCCGACCCAGCCCGTCGGCGAAGTGCGCGGCGAGGATATGCTCGACAATCTGTTCGCGGCGGCGCCCGAAACGCATATTCCATGCCTTGAGGCGGCGATGGCGGCGACCGAGGCGGGGGGTGACATTGTGATCGAGCGCGGCCGGGCGTGGACCGGGTTTGACGTGCCCGCGGTGATGGCCAGTCCGCTCGAGGAAGCGCTTGGGCGCTGCTGGCCGTGGACGAATGATGGCTTTGGGCCGGAGCTGCGCCAAAGCTGGACCGGTGCGATTCAGGGTGCCGCTGCGCAGCCCGGAGTGACGCTGGCGGTTGTCCCCTTGCGTGTCCTCGCCGAGAAGGACGGGGTGCTCGATCGGCTCAAAAATCAGGGATTGCCGATCAGCGGACCGGCATGGCAGTAACTACTGTGGCCGTTGCATGATCCAGCTGAACGCCATTGCGTTGAAGATCGTGTAGAGGCCGTAGAGCAGCAGCGCGGTGAACCAGTTGCGGGTCGCGATTGCCATGGCGCCGACGAGCAGCATGAATTCGAAAATATAGGTGGCGTGCGGTCCGATCTTGTCGGCGAGCGGTTTGACCATCTGCTGCACCAGCGGATCGTCGCTTTCCATGAAGGCGCGGTGCATTGCGAAATTGCCGATGCCGGCGCAGAAAATGGCGATGATCGCGATCCACATAGGTCTGCAAATGGAGCAGGCGGGGTGGAAATGCCAGTGGCTTTAGGGTTATAGGGCGACGAGGCAAGGCCCCGGCCAACGCCTCGTTGATCGAACGACACCCGGACCCTCCCCCAAAGAAGGATCTCTTCGATGACCGCTCTCCCACGCCTTGCGGCGCTTGGCCTGCTGTTTGGCGTTGCCCATCCGGTTCACGCCCAGCTTGCCCCTCCGGTTCGCGCGATGCTTGATGCCGCGATGGCGCGCGGCAACGCCGCCGATGTGGAAACGGTTGCCGAGCTGGCAAAGCTGACCAATCCGGCCGACCAGATCGAAATCGACCTGTTGCTCGGCGTTTACGAGCGCGGACTTCCTCCGCTCATCGAAGTGCCGGTGATCCCGCCGCCCGATCCGGTGCGTGTCATGCTCGACGCCGCGATCGCCAGCGGCAAGGATAGCGATGTGGAAGCGGTAGGAAAGCTCGCCAAAACGGCGAGTCCCGAGGATGTCGCCGAAATCGACATATTGCTCGCCGATTATCGCGCCGAGCGAAAGCGGTTGAAGGACGAGGCCGCGGCCGCTGAACGCGCCCGGCTGGCACAGGCCAAATTCTGGCAGAACTGGAAGGGTGAGGGGCAGGTCGGCGCCTCGCACAGTGGTGGTAACAACAAATCGACCGGCTTCAATGTGGGCATCGCTTTGGCGCGCAAGGGGATCGACTGGAGCCAGCGGATGCGCGCGCAGGCCGACTATCAGCGCACGAGTGGCCGGACGACGCTGGAGCGCTATCTTGTCGAATATGAGCCGCAAGTGAAAGTCAGCGACCGCGCCTTTGCCTTTGGCCTCGGGCGCTGGGAGCGCGACCGGATGCTCGGCTATACCGCGCGCTGGAACGCGTCGGGCGGGCTCGGTTACAAGGTGATCGACAGCAAGCAGATGTCGCTGAACCTGAAGGCAGGCCCGGCGTGGCGACAGACTGACTTCGTCCGGACTGGCCGGGATAGCGAAATCTCCGGGCTCGCCGGGGTCGACTTCGGCTGGCAATTGTCGCCGACCTTGCGCCTGACGCAGACGGCGTCGACGATCGTCGGCGAAAGCAACACCTCGACCAGTTCGCTGACCGCGCTCAACGCAAAGCTGACCGGCGGATTGTCGGCGCGCATCGCCTATTCGGCTGAAATCGCTTCGCACCCGCCGGCGGGGGTCGAGAATGTCGATACGCTGACGCGCTTTACTTTGGTGTACGGGTTTTAAAGACGAGGCGGGCCATCATGGATGACCCGCCCGCCGCTATTCGGGCTCGGCCAGGGTGAAGCCCGGCACGGTTCGCGCCTCGCGGTAACCGGCGTGATACATGTCCATATAGACCGTACTGGTTTCCGGGGTGCTGCCCTCGCAGCTCAGGCTATAGGCATCGACGATATTGCCGAATGTCCCGATCCCCATATTGCCAATGCGGTCAAATTTCGGTGCTTTCCCATCGGCGCAGCGAAGCTGCGCAAGATAGGCGCGCTGTCCTTGCGGCATCGCCGCGCGCACGGGATTTTGTTCGCTGCCAAGCGGGTGAGCGTCGGCTTTCTCGATCGCCTTTTCGAGCTTCTTGCCTTTCATTGCGGACTTGCCTGCGATCATGTCGGCGAAAGCATCTCCCGCCTGTGCCGGAGCCGAAACGCTGAGCATCGCTACGCAAGCGGCAAGGGCGAATGCGCCTTTCCCCATTTTGATCATGATGTCCCTCCCCCGGATCAAACCTGAACGCGTGTGCGTTCTCGGTCCTTATGCCTTCTCCAGCAACCCTTCGTCCTTGATCCGCTTTTGCCACAGCGCGGGTGCGTTGACGTGGACATTCTGGCCTTCGCTGTCGACCGCGACGGTGACGGGGAAGTCGTGGACCTCGAATTCGTAAATTGCTTCCATGCCGAGATCGGCGAAACCGACGACCTTGCTGCCCTTGATCGCGCGCGCGACGAGATAGGCCGCGCCGCCGACCGCCATCATATAGGCGCTCTTGTGCTTGGCGATCGCCTGCGTCGCGGCGGGGCCGCGCTCGGCCTTGCCGACGCAGGCGAGCAGACCCTGATCGAGCATCATGTCCATGAACTTGTCCATGCGCGTCGCGGTGGTGGGGCCAGCGGGGCCGACGATTTCCTCGCCGACGGGATCGACCGGGCCGACGTAGTAAATCACGCGGCCCTTGAACTCGACGGGAAGCTGTTCGCCCTTGGCCAGCATGTCGGCGATGCGCTTGTGCGCGGCGTCGCGGCCGGTGAGCATCTTGCCGTTGAGCAGCAGGCGGTCGCCCTGTTTCCAGCTGGCGACGACGTCGGAGGTGAGATTGTCGAGATCGACGCGGATCGCCGCCTGGTCGGGCTTCCAGTCGATTTCGGGATAATCGGCAAGCTTCGGCGCTTCGAGGAACGCAGGGCCGCTGCCGTCGAGGGTGACGTGGGCGTGGCGTGTCGCGGCGCAGTTCGGGATCATCGCGACGGGCTTCGACGCCGCATGCGTCGGCCAGTCGGCGATCTTGATGTCGAGCACGGTGGCGAGGCCGCCGAGCCCCTGCGCGCCGATGCCGAGTGCGTTGACCTTTTCATAGAGCTCGATGCGGAGCTCCTCGGTCGGCGACGACGGCCCGCGCGCGAGCAGCTCGGTCATGTCGATCGGGTCCATCAGCGACTGCTTGGCGAGCAGCATCGCCTTTTCGGCGGTGCCGCCGATGCCGATGCCGAGCATGCCTGGCGGGCACCAGCCAGCGCCCATTTGCGGGACCATTTCGAGTACCCAGTCGACGATCGAATCCGACGGGTTCATCATCTTGAACTTCGACTTGTTCTCGCTGCCGCCGCCCTTGGCCGCGACGTCGATATGGACCTTCGCGCCGGGGACCATTTCGACGTTGAGCACCGACGGGGTGTTGTCCTTGGTGTTCACGCGGCTGAACGCCGGGTCGGCGAGGATCGAGGCGCGCAGCTTGTTTTCGGGGTGGAGATAGGCTTTGCGGACACCCTCATCGACGACCTGTTGTAGGCTGCGCGGGCTGTCGAGGCGGCAGTCCATGCCCCATTTGATGAACACGGTGACGATGCCGGTGTCCTGGCAGATTGGGCGATGCCCCTCGGCGCACATGCGGCTGTTCGACAGAATCTGCGCCATCGCGTCCTTCGCGGCGGGCGAGACTTCGCGTTCATAGGCGGCGCCCAGCGCGCGGATATAGTCCATCGGGTGGAAATAGCTGATGTACTGGAGCGCGTCGGCGATGGTCTCGATCAGGTCGTCTTCGCGGATGATGACAGTATTCATGGGTGCAGCCCTTTTGTCCGTGGTTCGGATTCGCCGCCTCCCTAGACCCGGGGCAGGGCGATGGTCCAGAGCCTAGCGGGAAAGGCGCGCGCCGCGGGGCGAGCCGGGGGGCTTAGCCTATTGGCACTCGGCGCATTTGCCGCGCACTTCGATCACCGGGCGTTCGGCGGCAAAGCCCGTTGCCTCGGCCGCGGCGCGGACGCCGCCCGATAGGGCATCATTGTCGACATGCACCGCGCTGCCGCAGCTGTCACAAATCAGGAAGATGCAGTCGTGGAGGCAGCCGGGGTGGCTGTTGGCGACAAAGGCGTTGGCGCTCTCGACCCGGCGTACGAGGTTGTTCGCGACGAACAGGTCGAGGATGCGGTAAACGCTGTTCGGCGCAACGCGCTTGCCGCGTTTCTGCGAGACGATGTCGGCGATTTCATAGGCGCTTGCGGGCTTGCCGATTTCGGCGACGGCGTCGAAAATTTGCGCGCGCATGTCGGTCCACGCTTCGCCCGCGCTCTCGAGCGCGGTTTGCGCGGCCTTGGCGAGCGAGGCGCCGCTGGCCTCGACGTGCGGATGATCATGCTTGCCCATTGGCGTATCCCTTGCGCGGATAATTCCGCGCTGACTGTTCGTTCAATGTAGGCTGTTTGGGGGGCGCCCGCAAGGAGCGGACGGCCCGTTCCGGCTATGCCGTCAGTGTCGCGCGCGGCGGTTGAGGTCGTGGCCGAGTGCAACGACGGCAACGCCGATCATTGTGGCGAGCACTTCGCTGCCGTCGTGCGGCCGGGACAGCGCGCCCGCCATCATGCCGAGCCCGAAGCTGCCGACCGCGAAGGGCATCATATAGCCATGAGTGAGCACACCCGAGACGAGGGTGATGAGCGCAAAGCCGATCGCAACGATCAGGCCGATCTCGTGGAACAGATGATTTTCGAGGAACACGCCGCCGACCGACGCGATCGAGGCGAAGAAGATCGTTGTTGCGAGGCAATGGACAAGACACAGGCCCGACAGGCCCATCGCCAATTGGTCACCGCTGAGCGCGGTCAGCGGCCGCGAATCGCGCGCAGCCCGAACCACCGCGCCGAGGCGCGTCATGACAGGGGCATGGCTGGCGACTTGGGTCACCCGATTCTCCGTTCAACGACAATGGCGATTGATATGGCATAACATGACCAAGGTTACAACGTCTCATGGCGCAAATCATCGCTTTCGCCAATCGGGCGGGCGGGGCAGGGTGGGTTTCAGAATAAAATCATTGGAGAGTGGTATGATGACCGGTCTGGCCGAACCGCTGACGCTGCCATGCGGCGCGATCTTGCCGAACCGGATCGCCAAGGCGGCGATGACCGAGGGGATGGCGACTCCCGAGGGGCGGCCGACCGCGGCGCTCGATCGGCTTTATGGACTATGGTCCGACGGCGGGGCGGGGCTGCTGATCGGCGGCAATCTGGTCATCGACCGCGATCATCTCGAGCGCCCCGGCAATGTCGTGATCGACCGCGCGCCCGATGCGGAGATGATGGCGGCGCTGACCCGCTGGGCCAAGGCCGCGACGCGCGGTGGCAATCATTTCTGGGCGCAGATCAGCCACAGTGGGCGGCAGACGCCGGCGATCGTCAACCGCCATCCCAAATCGGCGTCCGACATCAAACTGGCTTTGCCCGGCGGACAGTTCGGCCAGCCCGAGCCGCTGACCTTGGGCGAGATCGCCGATCTGGTGCAGCGCTGGGCGGTCGCGGCCAGGGCGTGTCAGGATGCGGGTTTCACCGGGGTGCAGGTCCACGCCGCGCACGGCTATCTGATGTCGCAGTTTCTCAGTCCGCTCTCCAACCGTCGGACTGACAATTATGGCGGCAGCCTGGAAAATCGGGCGCGGTTGTTGCTGGAGGTGATCGCCGCGATCCGCGCGGCCGTCGGACCCGGATTTCCGGTCTCGGTCAAGCTCAACAGCGCCGATTTCCAGAAAGGCGGTTTCGCCTTTGAGGATAGTTTGACGGTCGCCGGTTGGCTGGAGGCAGCGAGCGTCGACCTGATCGAGATTTCGGGCGGTAGCTACGAGCAGCCCAAATTGCTGGGCATCGAGGGGATGGAGGAAAGCGCGGTGCAAAATGTCGCGCCCTCGACCTTGGCGCGCGAGGCCTATTTCGTCGATTTCGCACTGGGGATGCAGGCGCGCGGGACGGTGCCGTTGATGGTCACTGGCGGCTTTCGGACGCGTGCCGCGATGGAGCAGGCGCTCGTGGGTGGGGCGACCGATGTGATCGGACTTGGCCGGCCGATGTGTCTGATGACCGATGCGCCGAAGCACTTGCTCGAAGGGGCGGAGCAATTGCCGCGTTATGAAGATGATCGCGGGCTGCTGCCCGCCTGGCTGAGCTTTTTGAAGCGGTTTCAGCTGGTCAAGGCGATCGACGGCTTTGCCGGCATCTACTGGTTTTATCAGCAGCTCTGGTTGCTCGGCCAAGACGGGCGGGCTGATGAAAGGCTGAGCGTCTTTTCGGCCTTTCGCACGCTGGAGGCGCGCAACAAGGCGATCATGAAGGCGCGGGGGTAGGGGCGTGTCTGGACAACATCGATCTCTTCACTCCCGCGCAGGCAGCGTGACTGTTACGCGCCTTCCTCCGCCCGCAATGCCTTGCGATCCAGCTTGCCGATCATCGTCTTGGGCAGATTCAGCCGCACCTCGACCGCGCTCACCCGTTCATGCTTGCCGAGTTGCGGATTGAGCCACGCGGCGAGCGCTTCGCCCGAGATGTTAAAACCATCCTCCAGCGTCACGAACGCCTTGGGCGCTTCGCCGCGATAAGCGTCGGGGACGCCGAGGACGATCGCTTCCTTGACCGCCGGATGTTCGTAGAGATGCGCCTCGATCACGCTGGGGTATACTTTGAAACCGCCGACTGCGATCATGTCCTTCAACCGGTCGACGATGCGGACATATTTGTCGTCGTCAATCACCGCGACGTCACCGGTGCGCAGCCAGCCGTCGGCGGTGAAGCTGTCGGCGTCGGCGCCGGGCTGGTTCCAGTAACCCTGCATGATTTGTGGCCCCTTGACCACCAGCTCGCCGGGCTCGCCCGCGGGGGCGTCGCGCGACGGATCTTCCTTGTCGACGAGGCGAAGGTGTGTTGCGGGAAGCGGCTGGCCGATCGTGCCGGGTTTGACCGGGCCTTCATAGGGGTTGGTCGAGACGACCCCCGAACTTTCGGTGAGGCCATAGCCCTCGACGAGCGAAGCCCCCGTCGCCGCCACGAATTTCTCGCGCAGCTCGGCGGGCATCGGTGCGCCACCCGAAATGCAGATGCGCAGGCTGGAAAAATCGGTCCTGGCAAGATCGGGATGGTCGAGCAGTGCCTGATACATTGTCGGGACGCCGGGCAGGGCGGTCGTTTTGGTGCGCGTGATCGCCTGCAGCGCCTGCTTGGCGTCGAAGCGCGGCAGCATCGCGATCATCCCGCCATTCAATATGGTACGGTTGAGCACGCAGGTGTTGGCGAAGACATGGAAGAAGGGCAGCGCGCCGAGGATGCGGTCACCCGCCTCATGATCGGGATCGATCGCATTCACTTGCCGTGCATTGGCGGTCAGATTCTGATGGGTCAGCATTGCACCCTTCGGCGTGCCGGTGGTGCCGCCGGTATACTGGATGAGGGCGATGTCCTTTTCCGCGTCGATCGGCACCGGGGCGGGCAGTCCGTCATTGTCGATCAGGGTCGAGAAGCGGATCACGCGCGGATCGTCGGGGAGCGCCGCAACTTCGTCGCGCTTGAACAGGCGGTACAGGACCGACTTGGCGGCAGGCAGGCCGCCCGCGACCGATCCGACGACGAGTTGCCGCAGGCTCGACCCGTCGAGCACCTTGAGCGCGGTGGGCAGCAGCGCCGTCGCGCTGACCGTGAACAAAGTGTCGGTGCCCGAATCCTCGACCTGCGCCTCGAGTTCGGCGACGGTATAGAGCGGCGAGAAATTGACCACGGTTGCCCCGGCGGCGAGCGCGCCATAATAGGCGGCGACATAATGGGGCACATTGGGCAGGAACAGGCCGACACGGCTGCCCTTGCCGATACCGCGCTGCTGCAGACCGCGTGCGACGCGTGCGACGCCGCGCGCGACTTCGGCATAGCCAAATTGCCGCCCGAGAAAATCGAGCATCGGCGTATCGCCTCGGCGCGCGACACTGGCCGCAAGCATGTCGGGCAGCGATAGCGGCGCGAACAACTGGTCCCAGTCCGTCGGATGATGGTAGTCAGTCGACCAGTCGTAAGGCGTGTTCATCGGCGCACTATGTCCTTTTGAAACAGGGGCAAGCTCCTGACACTAAGGTAAGTAAGCGATCTGTGCAATCGGGGGTGCTTGCAGCGTATCGCTGCGGCGTCTAGGCAAGGGCCGGAGCCATTTTCAGGGGGATTGCCGTGCTGCACCTGTCACTGCGGATCTTCGCGCCATTTGCCATTGTCGCGTACGCCGCCGCCATGCCGGCATCCGCCAAGGATAAGGCGCCTCCGCCACGTCCGGCACAGATTCAGCAGCTCTATGACTGCCGCGATATTGCCGATGCTGCCGCACGTCTGACCTGTTTCGATCGGGAGGTCGGCGAGCTGCAGACGGCCGACACCCAGCGCGAAATTTCTTTTGCCGACAAGGAAACGATCAAGAAGACGCGTCGCGGCCTGTTCGGATTCGACCTGCCCGATTTGGGCCTGTTTGGAGGCGGCGACGAGGAGGAGGCGGTCCAGAGCGTCGAAACCAGCGTTGAGTCGGCTTCCGGCACCAGCGACGGCGGCTATCGCATCGCGATGGCCGACGGATCGGTCTGGGTGCAGATCGACAACAAGCGCATGCCGCTGGCGCCGCGCCCGGGGCAGAAGATCCGGATCAAGGCGGCCTCGCTCGGAACCTATTTTCTCAGTCTCGAAGGGCGCCCTTCCATTCGTGTCCGTCGCGAGCGCTGACCGGGCTCCTTGGGCGGGATCATTGTGACAAGCCGATGATTGGGGCGCTTTCGATTCCTGTCGTGAAAACGGGCTGCCGACCCTTTGTCCTGCTCGACGACGCACGGTCGGACGGTGCAGTGCCGGCGCGTCTGTTTCGCGATCCGGTCGAGGTGCTGAGTGCCCCGACCATAGCCGAGGTTCCTGCGCTGCTCGACGCGCTGGAGATGGCGCAGTCGCGCGGTCTCTATGCCGCTGGCTATCTGGCCTATGAAGCGGGCAAGGCGCTCGGCCCCGCGTGGCGAGGGATGGTTGATGAAGAGGCCGGCGACGCGCCGCTCGGCTGGTTCGGACTGTTTGAGCGGGTCGAGCGGATCGAGGCCGATGCGGTAGCCGACCTGCTCCCCGATCCGGCGGGTGCGTGGATCGGCGGCGTCAAGCCGCGGGTCGAACGCGCGGACTATGAAGCGGCGGTCGAACGGGTGCTCGGGCTGATCCGCGCCGGCGACATTTATCAGGCGAACCTGACCTTTCGCGCCGATGTGCCGGTGCTGGGCAATCCGCTTGCTGCCTATGCGCGGCTGCGGCGGACGGCGTGTGCGGGCTATGGCGGCTTCATCTGGACGGGCGCGCAGGCGATCGCGTCGTTGTCGCCCGAACTCTTCTTCGCGCTGAAGGGCGGCCAGGCGATGGCGCGGCCGATGAAGGGGACCGCAGCGCGGCGGCAGGATTCCGGGGCTGACGCCCGCGCTGCGCGCGAGCTGGCCGAAGACCCCAAGCAGCGGGCCGAAAATCTGATGATCGTCGACCTCATTCGCAATGACCTGTCGCGCGTCGCGGTGCCGGGGTCGGTCGCGGTGCCCGACCTGTTTCGGGTCGAAAGCTTTCCGACGATCCATCAGCTGGTGTCCGACGTCAGCGCACGGCTGCCGGACGGCGTCGGCGCGGTCGATGTGCTGCGCGCTGCCTTTCCGTGCGGGTCGATCACCGGCGCGCCCAAGGTCCGCGCGATGGAGATTATCGACACGCTGGAAGAAGGGCCGCGCGGACTGTATACGGGATCGATCGGCTTCATCGAGCCGGGGGGTGATGCGGCGTTCAACGTCGCGATTCGGACATTGGTATTTCCGCATTCCAATGACTTGCAGGATGGGCGCTTGTCCGCCACGCTGGGTCTGGGGTCTGGAATCGTCGCCGACAGCGTGCCCGCCGAGGAATGGCGCGAATGTCTGGCCAAAGGGGAATTTGTGAGCGCAGCGGGCGAAAATTTCGACCTACTCGAAACAATGTATTTCGATCCGGTCGATGGCGTCCTGCGCCTCGAGGGGCATTTGGCGCGGCTGACCGCAAGCGCCGCCGCGCTGGGTTTTCGTTTCGACCGCCATGGTGCGCGCAACAGCTTGCAATCGGCGACCTTCCGCCTGCGCGGGGCGGCGCGGGTGCGGATGCGGCTTGCGCCGTCGGGGGCGCTCGCGGTCGAGGTGTCGCCGCTGCCGCGGCTTGCCGAACTGCCGGTGCCGGTTGCCGTCAGCCCCGCGCCGATGGCGGCGGATGATTATCGCCTCGCGCACAAGACCAGCCAGCGCGCCGCTTATGATGGCGCGCGCCGCGAAAGCGGCGCGGCCGAGATCGTCTTCGTCGACGAGCCGGGCTTTGTAACCGAGGGCAGCTGGAGCAATATTTTCGTCGAGCGCGATGGTCTCCTTCTCACCCCGCCGCTGTCGCTCGGGCTGCTCCCCGGGGTGCTGCGCGCGGAGTTGATCGACAAGGGGCGCGCAGTCGAATCACACCTGCGCCTTGCGGATCTGGGCGAGGGGTTTTTCATCGGCAATTCGCTGCGCGGGCTGATCCCGGCGCGGTTGATCGAGGACGCTTAGACTCGGTACGCGCTGGCGCGACCGGTCCCGCGAGTACGGACTCCCACGACGATCTGCAGCCGCTTTCACCGAGGGAGCCGGCATCCGCGTATTTTGTGCCGACATGCCAACTTTCGGTGCTGCTGCTAACCTTCTTTTAACCAGCAAACTCCAACAGTCGCCTGTGCCTATTTTCGGACATTTTCTGCCATCGGCGCCCCGCGCCGACAAACGTCACGAAGCGCGTCGAAAACTTAGCCTTCTCGCCCGGGGCTCGCAGCAAGATGGCACCGCCATCGAGGTCCAGATTCACAATATCTCGGGAACGGGCCTGCTGCTCGAAAGTGACATCAAACTGGCCGCCGGCGACCGAATCGACATTGAGCTTCCGCATGCCGGCGACATAACCGCGGTCGTTATCTGGGCAAGCGGACGGTTTTTCGGATGCCAGTTTGAGGGCCCTGTCTCACCGGCAACGCTGAGCGCCGTGGAACTCAAGAGCGCCCTTGCCCCTGCGCCCGCCATCGATCCGGCACCCGGCATCGACGAAGATGACGCGGCAGCGGTGATCGACGAAGCCTTCGGCGTCCGCTTGCAGGGGCTCCGCACCAGGGCCGGGCTCAACCAGGCCGAGATCGCCGAACGCATGGGCGTCAGCACACCGTCGGTCTCGAGTTGGGAAAATGGTCGCGCGCTCCCCAAGCGTGGCGGCATGGCGAAGCTCGCCGCAATTCTCGGCGTCCAGGCCTCCGACCTGCTCGATGGCGCTGCGCCCGAGCAGACCGCTGACCAGTTCGACGACGTTGTGCCCGAGGGGATGCGGGAGCCGCAGGAGCTGATCGACCGCAGCCGCGAACAGATCGCGCGCGCCATCGGCATCAGCGCCGACAGGGTTCGGATCATCATCGAATTCTAGCCCGGGAATCCGGAGCGCCGGTCACCTTTGGTTGAAGTGCGCGTGTCCCTGCGAAGGGCGGCGGGAGTCGCGCGCCGCCCAACGCGATCCATCTCCTGCCGGTTCGACGCGACACAGGCCGAAGTATGGACTCCGGCCTTCGCAGGACTACACAGCTTCTTCTGCCAAAGCAGCACGGGCTCTCATCGCGCGGAAATCGCTTCGCATTCGTAAATTGTCTACCGCATCCCTTGCCTAATCGGGTAGGACGCGATAGGCGCGGCCGCGCGCAATTTTCTGCCAATTTCCTGTCACCCGCCCTCTCGCAAGGACGCTTCGCCATGTCGACTTTCAAGCCCCATGTCTCGGCCGCACTCGGTCGTATCCAGCCTTCGGCAACGCTCGCGATGACCGCGCGCGTGACCAAGCTGAAAGCGGACGGCGTCGATGTCATTGGGCTGAGCGCCGGCGAGCCCGATTTCGACACTCCCGATTTCGTCAAGGAAGCGGCGATCGAGGCGATCCGCAACGGTCAGACCAAATATACGCTGGTCGATGGCACGGTGGCGCTGAAGGACGCGATCCGCGGCAAGTTCCGCCGCGACAATGGCCTCGACTTCGGTCTCGACCAGATCTCGGTCAACGTTGGCGGCAAGCATACTCTGTTCAACGCGCTGGTGGCGACGGTCGATTCGGGCGACGAGGTGATCATCCCCGCGCCCTATTGGGTCAGCTACCCCGACATCGTCGCTTTCTGCGGCGGCACGCCAGTGATCATCGAAGGCACCGCGGCACAGAACTACAAGATCACCCCGGCGCAGCTCGACGCGGCGATCACGCCGAAGACACGCTGGATCATGTTCAACTCGCCGTCGAACCCGTCGGGTGCCGCCTATTCGCCGCAGGAACTCGACGCGATCGGCGAAGTCGTCCGCCGTCACCCGCATGTAATGGTGATGGTCGACGATATGTACGAGCATGTCTGGTACGCCGATTTCGCCTTCTCGACGCTGGCGCAGCGCTGCCCCGACCTGATCGACCGCATTCTGACCGTGAACGGCTGTTCGAAGGCCTATGCGATGACGGGCTGGCGTATCGGCTATGCGGGCGGCCCCGCATGGATCATCAAGGCGATGGGCAAGCTCCAGTCGCAGTCGACGTCGAACCCCTGCTCGATCGCGCAGGCCGCCGCCGCTGCCGCGCTCGGCGGACCGCAGCAATTCCTCGACGACCGCAACGCGGCGTTCAAGAAGCGCCGCGACATGGTCGTCGCGATGCTCAACGACGCACCGGGCCTGAACTGCCCAACCCCCGACGGCGCTTTCTATGTCTATCCCGACGCGAGCGGCTGCATGGGCAAGAAGACCCCCGACGGAAAGCTGATCGACAGCGACGAAGCGCTGATCGACTATTTCCTCGACTCGGCGCGCGTTGCCGCGGTTCACGGCGGCGCCTTTGGCTTGTCGCCGGCGTTCCGTGTTTCCTACGCGACGTCGGAAGCGGTGCTCAAGGAAGCTTGCGTACGCATCCAGCAGGCGTGCGCCGCGCTGGCATAAAATTGGAGATCCCGGCGAAGGGCAGGTTTTGTGCCCTTTTCGCCGGGGCGAAAAAAAATTCGTCGCGCGACATAATTCTGTACCGACCGGTCTTGTAATCGCGTCGAGGGTTCCCATTTTCAGACATGAACGACGGCTAAGCGCCCGGTTCACCGTATAGTAAGCCTCGATGCCTAGGGTGATGGACATCACTGCGCGGCTGGTTGGGGTGTGCCATATCGTGGGTGTGAACAGGGCGGCCTTGGCCGCAAAACCGGAAGACAGAAAAAAGGGCTCTCCCCATGCTTGCCACGCTCCGCTCCGACTGGTTCCTGATGATGCTCGCTGGCTTTGCCATCGGCGGTCTGATTGTCGTATTCCAGCATCCGGCGCTTTCGCTGGCGCTGTGACGGCGCGGCGTCGCCATTTTTTCTCTCGCGCCTTCGCGGCGCTGCTTGTCGGCGCGATCGTCGCCCAATGCACATCGGCGCAGGCGGAGGGTGCTGTTCAGCTTCCCGCAGCGGCTGTTGATCCTGCCGTCAATGTCAAGCGCGCCACCGCGATCCTCGCGGGCGGATGCTTCTGGGGCGTCGAGGGCGTGTTCTCGAACGTCAAAGGCGTGATCTCGGTCGAATCGGGCTATCATGGCGGCAGCGCCGCGACCGCGCGCTATGAGCTGACGCATGATGGCGCGTCGGGCCATGCCGAGGCGGTGCGGATTATCTATGACCCAAGCCAGGTCAGCTATGGCACTTTGCTCCGCATCCTGTTTTCGGTGGTCGCGGACCCCACGCTCAAAAACCGTCAGGGCCCCGATGCCGGGCCGCAATATCGCGCCGCGATCGTTCCGATGGACGCGGTCCAGCGCCAGGTTGCGACCGCCTATCTGGCGCAGATCGGCAAGGGCAAATATTTCGCCAAACCCGTCGTTGTGCCGATCGAAAGCTACAAGCGTTTCTATCCGGCCGAAGCGGGGCATCAGGATTTCATGCGCCGCAACCCGTCGAACGGCTATATATTGCGCTGGGATGCGCCGAAGCTCGCGGCGCTGAAGCGGCTTTATCCGGCGCGGATAAGGGCCACGCCCGCGCCCTGAACGGGCGGGTTCCGCCACTGGTCGCGACAGAGGAATCATTCACCGCAAATCGCTGGCTCCCCTTGGCCGTGTGCGGGACGAATGGCTTCGCCGATTGGGTGGGGATAAGAGATGACGGTCGCAGCCGCGGGGTTTGAATGAAGATCAGGTTTTCCGGCAAGCCGTCGCTTGCGATGATGGTGAGCGCCGTTGTGCTCGCAGGTTGCGTTAGCGGCGCCGCGATCGTGCCCAAGTCCCGCGAGACGCCGCGCCAGGCGCCCTCGCCTCCGGTGACGCGCGGGCCGGGCGGATCGGTTTCGGTCCCCATCGGACAGCCGGTGCGTTCTGCCGCTCCTGCGCCGCGTGGAACGACGGATCCCGGTTTTCGTCGCCCGCCTGCGGGACTCAGCGATCGCATCACCCAGCTTTGGAAGGCTTTTCCCGGCAAGACCGGAATCGCCGTCCAGCGCATCGACGGCGAATGGGCTTTCGACCAGCGCGGCGACGATTTGTTTCCGCAACAAAGCGTGTCGAAACTGTGGGTCACATTGACCATACTCGATGCGGTCGATCAGGGGCGGATTCGCCTCGACCAACCGGTGCGCATCGGTCCGCAGGATCTGACCTTGTTTCACCAGCCGCTTGCAGCGCGCGTCCGGACCGAAGGGTCGGTGACGATGAGCGTTCGCGATCTTATCGAAACAGCAATCACCCACAGCGATAACACCGCGAACGACAGCCTGCTGCGCACGGCGGGCGGCCCCGAAGCGGTGCGGCGTTTCATCGCGAAAAAGGATCTGGGGTCGATTCGCTTTGGTCCCGGCGAGCGCTTGTTGCAAAGCGGCACGGCGGGGCTGAGCTGGCAGCAAAGCTATTCGGTTGGCCGCGCCTTCGAGGCCGCGCGCGCCGCGTTGCCCGAAGCGAAGCGCAAGGCTGCGATGGATGCCTATCTCGCGAATCCGGTCGATGGCGCGAGCCCGGCGGCGATCGCCAGCGCGCTGACCCGGCTTGCGCGCGGTACGTTGTTGTCGCCCGAATCGAGCGAATATCTGCTCGGTGTGATGAGCCGCACCCGGAGCGGTCCGCGGCGGCTGAAGGCTGGCCTTCCCCCCGGCTGGCAATTCCTCCACAAGACCGGAACTGGTCAGGATTTCAAAGGGATGACGGCCGGTTATAACGATATCGGTATCGCGACCGCGCCCGATGGAACCCGCTATGCCATCGTGGTAATGCTCGGCAGCACGACCTCGCCCATTCCCGCCCGCATGGCGTTGATGCAGGCGGTTTCGGGCGCAGTTGCCGAATATCACGGAAGGTAGAATCGCAATATGAAATGGGCCGCTCTTCCCTTGCTGACCCTGCCGCTCGCGCTCGCCGCCTGCGCGACTCCCGAGGCGCGGCTGCGCACCGGGCTGGTCGATGCCGGTCTGTCGCAACCGATCGCTGCATGCATGGCCGAACGCATGGTCGACCGGCTGTCGCTGACCCAGCTGCGCCGCATCGGATCGCTGGCCAGCCTGAAGGACAAGCGCGTCGACAATCTGACGCTGACCCAGTTCACGCGCAAGATTCGGGCGCTCAGGGACCCCGAGATACTGACGGTGACGATCAGCTCGGCCGCGGTCTGCGCGTTCAACTAGGTCGCGTTTGCACGCGGCCGGTTGCCGCACCCTGTTTCAGCATCGTGAAAGAAACGCCGGGCGCATCGGGTCCGGCTTGTCGGCGCACAAGATAAACTGGGCGCCGTAGGGGTAGCCTTGCCGCCAAACTTGTGCTTAGGCGGCGCCAATTCTCCCCGCCCCAGACTCGAAAGGCCCGGCAGACCTCATGAACATTCACGAATATCAGGCGAAAGAACTGCTCGCAAAATTTGGCGTCGCTATTCCCAAAGGCATCGCCGCGATGAGCGTCGAGGAAGCCGTTGCGGCGGCGAAGCAGCTCCCCGGGCCGCTTTATGTCGTCAAATCGCAGATCCACGCCGGCGGCCGCGGCAAGGGCAAGTTCAAGGAACTGGCTGCTGATGCGAAGGGCGGCGTTCGCCTGGCGAAGACGCTCGAAGAAGTCGAAGCGCACGCCAAGGACATGCTCGGCAACACGCTGGTGACGATCCAGACCGGCGATGCCGGCAAACAGGTCAACCGCCTGTACATCACCGACGGCGCCGACATTAAGCAGGAATTCTACCTCGCTTTGCTCGTCGACCGCGCCACCAGCCGCATCGCGGTCGTCGCTTCGACCGAAGGCGGGATGGACATTGAAACCGTCGCGCACAACACGCCCGAAAAAATCCACACGATCGTTATCGATCCCGCTACAGGTCTGCAGCCGCACCACGGCCGCAGCGTCGCCGCGGCGCTCGAGTTGTCGGGCGATCTCGCCAAGCAGGCCGCGAAGATCCTTGCGGGCCTCTACAACGCGTTCCTCGCTACCGATGCCGAGCAGATCGAAATCAACCCGCTCGCCGTCTGCGAAGGTGCGAACGGCGACGAACTGCTGGTGCTCGACGCCAAGGTCGGCTTCGATGGCAATGCGATGTTCCGCCACAAGGATATCGCCGAGCTGCGCGACCTGACCGAAGAAGATCCGGCCGAGGTCGAAGCGTCGGAATATGACCTTGCTTACATCAAGCTCGACGGCAACATCGGCTGCATGGTCAATGGCGCGGGCCTCGCAATGGCGACGATGGACATCATCAAGCTGCACGGCGCCTTCCCGGCCAACTTCCTCGATGTTGGCGGCGGCGCGACCAAGGAAAAGGTCACCGCGGCGTTCAAGATCATCCTGAAGGATCCGGCGGTCGAGGGCATCCTCGTCAACATCTTCGGCGGTATCATGAAGTGCGACATCATCGCGGACGGCATCGTCGCCGCAGCGAAGGAAGTGAACCTGTCGGTTCCGCTCGTCGTCCGCCTCGAAGGCACGAACGTCCAGGAAGGCAAGGATATCCTTGCTAACTCGGGCCTGCCGATCGTGGCGGCCAACGACCTGGGCGACGCGGCGAAGAAGATCGTCGCAGAGGTCGCCAAGGCGGCCTGACACCTCGCCAGCCCCTCCCCGCCATGAGGGGGGAGGGGTGAGGTTGACGTTTACGTAAACCGCAATTATGACGCGGTGCACAATTTCTCGAGAGGAGCTTTTGAAGCCATGAAAATCCTCGTCCCCGTAAAGCGGGTGCTCGATTATAACGTGAAGCCGCGGGTCAAATCCGACGGTACCGGCGTTGACCTCGCCAATGTCAAAATGTCGATGAACCCGTTCGACGAGATCGGGATCGAAGAGGCGATTCGCCTCCGCGAAAAGGGCGTCGCGACCGAAGTCGTCGCCGTGTCCGTCGGCCCGGCAAAGGCGCAGGAAACGCTTCGTACCGCGCTCGCGATGGGCGCCGACCGCGCGATCCTCGTCCAGACCGACGATGACGTCGAACCGCTGGCGCTCGCGAAAATCTTCAAAGCGATTGCCGAAGCCGAACAGCCGGGTCTCGTGATCCTTGGCAAGCAGGCGATCGACGGCGACAACAACCAGACCGGCCAGATGCTCGCAGCCCTCACCGGCTGGGCGCAGGGCACTTTCGCCAGCGCTGTGAACGTCGATGGCGATCATGTCAGCGTGACCCGCGAAGTCGACGGCGGTCTTGAAACGGTGAAGCTCAAGCTTCCGGCGATCGTCACCACCGACCTTCGTCTGAACGAGCCGCGCTATGCTTCGCTGCCGAACATCATGAAGGCGAAGTCGAAGCCGCTCGATAACAAGACCCCCGCCGATTATGGCGTCGACACCGCACCGCGCGTCAAGACGATCAAGGTCAGCGAGCCGCCGGTTCGTTCGGCCGGCGTGAAGGTCGCCGATGTCGATGAACTGGTTGCCAAGTTGAAGGCGATGGGAGTGCACTCATGAAAACGCTCGTTTGGGTCGAACATGACGGCAAGGCCGTCAAGGACGCCACGCTCGCGGTGGTCACCGCCGCGTCGAAGCTCGGTGAAGTCCATCTGCTCGTCGCCGGTTCGGGCGTCGATGCGGTCGCCAAGGAAGCCGCCGGCATCGCCGGGGTCGGCAAGGTGCATGTCGCCGATAACGCCGCCTTCGCTCACAATCTGCCCGAAAATGTCGCGCCGCTCGTCGCCGGACTGATGGCATCGCATGACGCCTTCCTCGCGCCCGCGACGACGACCGGCAAGAACATCGCGCCGCGCGTCGCCGCGCTGCTCGATGTCATGCAGATTTCGGAAATCCTGTCGGTTGAAGGTCCCAAGACCTTCACCCGCCCGATCTATGCCGGCAACGCGATTGCGACTGTCGAATCGTCGGATGCCAAGCTGGTCCTGACCGTGCGCGGCACCGCGTTCGAAAAGGCCGCGACTTCGGGCGGTTCGGGGGCGGTCGAAGCCGTGGGTGCAGGCAGCGATGCCGGCATCTCGAGCTTCGTCGGCGCCGAAATCGCGAAGCAGGATCGTCCCGAGCTGACCTCGGCCAAGATCATCGTGTCGGGTGGCCGCGCGCTGGGCTCATCCGAGAAATATCAGGAAGTGATCGTTCCGCTCGCGGACAAGCTGAACGCCGCGCTCGGTGCATCGCGCGCAGCGGTCGATGCGGGCTATGTCCCCAACGATTATCAAGTCGGCCAGACCGGCAAGATCGTCGCCCCGGAAGTTTACTTCGCCATCGGCATTTCGGGTGCGATCCAGCATCTCGCGGGCATGAAGGATTCGAAAACGATCGTCGCGATCAACAAGGATGAAGACGCCCCGATCTTCCAGGTCGCCGACTTCGGCCTCGTCGCCGATCTGTTCAATGCCGTTCCCGAGTTGACCGGCAAGATCTGATCCGCGATCCGTCCGGTTTATGCCGGGCAGGGTGATAATAACAAAGCGGTCGTGGGCGATGCCTGCGGCCGCTTTGTCGATTCTGGCCGTCACCAAATTGTCATCGACATGGGCTTGAGCATCGCCCACCACCGCGCATCGCGGAAGACGGTGAGGAGACCCATCCCATGGCGCAGACGGACAAGCGCGGCCTGATCGCCGAGGGATTGGCGAAAGGCGAAGATGACGCTGCCCTTCGCACGCGGCTGGTCGCGGCGGGCGTCTCGGTGGCGTCGGCGAAATACGAGATCGAGCGGCTGGCGAAGGATCCGCTGGCGGCGGCGCTGCGACGGCAGGCAGCGCGGATGGCGAAGCAGGGCTGGCTGCTCGCCAATCAACAGCGGCTGGCTTTTGAGGCCGATGGCGGCTTTGCGCTCGACACGCTGGAGCGCCCCGATCCCGATCATTTCTATCGCCATCATTATGAAGCGAACCGGCCGGCGAAGCTCGTCGGACTGATAGATCATTGGCCCGCGCTCCAGTGCTGGTCGCTCGACCATTTCGCGGCCGCCGGTGGCGACGCCGTGGTCGAGGCGCAGGTCGAGCGGACGCATGACCCCGATTATGAACTGGCGAAGGACGATCACCGCCGCCTGATCCGCTTCGCCGAACTGATCGACTGGCTTCGCAAGTATGAGGCGAGCAATGATATTTACCTGACCGCCTATAACAGCGGGACCAACGCCGCGGCGCTCGGGTTCTTGTGGGACGATCTGGCGCCGATCGATTTGCTCGACGATCGCGGCGCGCGCGACGGCTTTTTCTGGCTGGGGCCACGCGGCACGCTGACGCCCTGGCATCATGACCTGACCAACAATCTGCTCGTTCAGGTGATGGGCCGCAAGCGGGTGCGCATGGCGCCGCCCTGGGCTTTTTCGCGGATGAAGAACCGCCTTCATTGCTTTTCCGACTGGGGCAATGAAGCGCTGCCCGCCGGGGTGGGTGACGCCGACACACCGCCGGTGCTGGAGGCGGTAATCGGCCCCGGCGAAGCGATCTTCCTGCCCGTCGGCTGGTGGCATCAGGTCGAAGCCCTCGACCTGTCGGCGAGCATGAGTTTTACCAGCTTTCGCCGGTCCAATGCCCATGCCGGGGATTATGTGTCCTACGGTGCCATCGGCTGAGATTGCCTTTCCGATTCCAGCCTATAAGTTCGGTGCCTCCGAAGAAGAGGGTTGTGGGAGAGGATTATGATGCATCGTTGTGCTGCTCTTGCCGGGCTTGCCGCAGCGGCGGCCATGACGATGCCGGTATATGCGGGCGAACCCTTGCGGTTGTCCCCTTCGTCTGACTGGCACATCAATTATGCCGACGACAGTTGCCGCCTGGCGCGGTCTTTCGGAACCGGCAATGAAGAGGTCGTTCTCGTCTTCGACCGCTTTCAGCCGGGCCCCAAGGTCGGCATGACGCTTACCGGTCAGCCGGTGAAAGTCCGCAGCGAAACACGCCGGATCACCCTTCGTTTCGGCCCCAACGACCCCGCGTTCGAAAAGGGCTTCACGACCGGATCGCTCGACAATGGAAATGCGGCGCTGATCGTCGACGGCGATTTGTGGATCACGGGGTACGATCCGGCCCGTGCCGCCCGGGAGAATGCAGGAAAATCGCTCAAACAGCCAGATATTGATCCGGCGCTTTACGCCGCGATCCGTTTTCTCGAGTTGCGTATCGCCGGCAAGCAGGCGATCCATCTGGAAACGGGTTCGATGATGGCGGCGGAACAGGCGCTGGCGGCCTGTACCGACGACCTGCTGCGCGGATGGAAAATTGATGTCGCAGCGCATCAGAATTTGTCGCGCCGGGCGACTCCGGTGGGCGAGCCGGAACAATGGTTGAATAACAGCGACTATCCGCCCGAGATGCGCGCGCGCGGCTATCAGGGCCTTGTCAATTTTCGCCTGATTGTCGATGCGGCGGGCAAGCCCGCCAGCTGCCATATCCAGCAATCGACGCGGCCGGTCGAGTTTGACGAGGCGGTGTGCAACGGAATCATGCGCCGCGCCGAATTTGAGCCGGCGCTCGATGCGACGGGTAAGCCCGTGGTTTCCTATTATCTGAATCGTGTGCGTTTCCGCATATAGCGCATCGTGGTGCGAAGGCGTCACACCGAAAGCCGATTGGCCTTGCGGTAGAGCAAAATACTTAGCAAGGTAAGTAAATGGCCGAACTGAACGATCTCCTGCCCGCCTTCATGACCCGCACCATTGGACCCGGCCTGCTTTCGGGCCTCGCGCGCCTGTCGGGCGGCGCCAATATGGAAAGCTGGGCGTTCGAGTGGGCGGACGTCGCCTTTGTCCTGCGCCGTGCGCCCTCGGCCGAATATATGGCCGACCGGCCCTTTGCCCATGTCGACGAGGCGGCGCTGGTGATGGCGGCGCACGCCGGCGGAGTGAAGGCGCCCGAAGTGGTCGGGGTGCTGGGCGATGATGACGGCATGGGTACCGGCTATGTGATGCGGCGCGTGATCGCCGAGGTCAGCCCGGCGAAAATTCTCGCCAACCCGCCGCCTTCGCTGATCGCCGATCTCGGTCGCGAACTGGCGCGCATCCATGCGCTGTCGGCCGATGTCATCCCGGCGGCGATCCCGCTGATGGACACCGCCGAAGCGCTGGCCGAACTCAAAAGGCGTTTCCTGACCTATGGCGGCGACCGCCCGGCTATCGCGCTCGCGATCAAATGGTGCGAGGATCATCTGCCCGCGCCGGTCGAACCGGTGCTCGTCCATAGCGATTATCGCATGGGCAATATCATGGTCGACGCTGATGGCCTGGCGGCCGTGCTCGACTGGGAACTTGCGCATCGCGGCGACGCGCATGAGGATCTGGCGTTCGGCTGCATGACCGTGTGGCGTTTCGGGCAGCTCGACAAGCCCGCGTTCGGCATCGGCAGCCTCGATGATTATTTCGCTGCCTATGAAGCCGCGGGCGGCGTGCCCGTCGACCGTGACCGCTTCCACTTCTGGCTTGTCTATCGCACCCTGTGGTGGGCGCTCGGCTGCTTGCAGATGGGACAGGCGTGGCGCAGCGGCGCCGACGCGACGGTCGAGCGTGTGGTGATCGGGCGGCGGACCGCCGAACAGGAACTCGATCTGCTGTTGCTGCTCGAGGATGAGGCGCCTGCGGCCGAACGCGCCCGCGGGCTGCCGCCGTCGCCGCCCGCAACTCCGGCGCCGGTCGGCGAGCCGACCAATGCCGAAATGGTGCAGGCGGTGCGCGACTGGCTGGGTGACACGATCAAGCCGCGTGCCGAAGGCCATGCGAAGTTCGAGGTCGCGGTCGCGATGAACGCGCTCGGGATCATCATGCGCGATCTCGATGCCGGGGTGCGCGCCGAGGACAAGGCGCTCGCCGAGGCATTCTTGTCGGGCACCACGACGCTCGCCGAACCGGGCCTGCTCGCGAAGCTGCGCCGTGCCGCGCTCGACAAATGCACGATCGACAGCCCCAAATATGCCGCGCTCGCGCGCGCCCGCGATGCGTGGGGCGAATAAGAAAACACGGGAGAGAGACACATGGATTTTGCGATGCCTGCGGGCCTTCAGGCCTATCTCGATGAGCTCGACGCGTTCATCGCGGCCGAAATTCAACCGTTGGAGGACGCCGACGACAATATCCGCTTCTTCGACCACCGCCGCGAACATGCGCGCACTGACTGGGACAATCAGGGCCTGCCGCGCCACGATTGGGAGCAGTTGCTGAAACAGGCGACGCGCAAGGCCGACGCCGCGGGCCACTGGCGTTTCTCGGCGCCGAAGAAATATGGCGGCAAGGACGGATCGAACCTGTGGATGGCAGTGATCCGCGAGCATTTCGCTGCCAAGGGTCTCGGGCTCCACAACGACCTTCAGAACGAACATAGCATCGTCGGCAATTTCCCCTTTGTCGAGATGTTCGAACAATTCGCGACGAGCGAGGAGCAGAAGCAGGAATTCATCCTCGGCGGGTTCGAGGGCAAGCGCCGCACCGCATTTGGCCTCACCGAGCCCGATCACGGGTCGGACGCGACGCATATGGAAACCCGCGCGGTGCGCGAGACTCGCGACGGCGTCGACGGCTGGCTGATCAACGGGCGCAAGATGTGGATCACCGGCATGCACGTCGCGACCCACTGCGCGACCTTCTGCCGCACCAGCGGCAAGGACGGTGATGCGAAGGGGATTTCGTGCCTGCTCGTCCCCACCGGGACGCCGGGGATGACGGTCGACGAATATATGTGGACCTTCAACATGCCGACCGATCATCCACGCATGACCTTCACCGATGTCTGGGTTCCGGACAGCGCGCGGCTCGGCCCGGTCGATGGCGGGCTGTCGATCGCGCAGAGCTTCGTCCACCAGAACCGAATCCGCCAGGCGGCGTCATCGCTGGGCGCGGCGGTTTTCTGCATCGAGGAAAGCGTGCGTTACGCCCGCGAGCGCAAGCCGTTCGGCGAGGCGCTGGCGAAGAATCAGGCGATCCAGTTCCCGCTCGTCGAGCTCGCGACGCAGGCCGAAATGCTGCGCCTGCTGATCCGCAAGACCGCGTGGGACATGGACAATATGCCGCACAAGGAGGTCGAGCATAATCTGTCCGACAAGGTCAGCATGTGCAATTATTGGGCGAACCGGCTGTGCTGCGAAGCCGCCGATCGCGCGATGCAGGTCCATGGCGGCATCGGCTATTCGCGCCACAAGCCGTTCGAGCATATCTACCGCCACCACCGCCGTTACCGCATCACCGAGGGGGCGGAAGAGATTCAGATGCGTAAGGTTGGGGCGTATCTGTTTGGGTATCTGGGGCCGCGCAAAGGGACGTTGGGCTAATCTCAAGATCCTCCCTGCGGCGTAGCCGTGGGGAGGGGGACCGCCGCGAAGCGGTGGTGGAGGGGCCGCGACGCCAGCGCCAAAGCCCCTCCGTCAGCGCTTCGCGCTGCCCCCTCCCCATCGCTTCGCGACAGGGAAGATAAGGTGGTTCTTACCGCTTCCGCACAAATTCCGCGCGCAGGACCAGCCCCTTGATGCCTTCGTGGCGGCAGTCGATTTCCTGCGCGTCGCCGGTCAGGCGGATCGATTTGATCACCGTGCCGACCTTCAACGTCTGGCCGGCGCCCTTCACGGTCAAATCCTTGATCAGCGCGACCGAGTCGCCGTCGGCGAGCAAATTTCCGACCGCGTCGCGCACTTCGGGGCCCGCCGCTGCGGCGGCATCGCGCGCGGCGATATCGCCGGCCGACATCCACTCGCCGCTTGCTTCGTCATAGACATAATCATCGTCGGCCATGTTGGTCCCTATTTCGGTTTGCGGAAGCGCAGTGCGAACTGGTCGGTCTTGCCGCGAATGGCGTCGTCGAACACGTTCGCGGTGCGCGGGTCGTCGCTGCGTTTATAGAGATCGCTCGATGCTTCAAGCTTGAAGCCCGCTTTGGTGAGCACGGCGACGACCGCCGCCTTGTCGATGCGGTGGAGGCTGTCGGACAGGCTCGTGCCGCTGCCGTCGGCGGCGCTGTGATCGACGACGACCAATGTCCCGCCGGGCTTCAATGCCGCGAACAACGCCGCGCTCGTCTTGTCGCCCGTCCCCTCGGGGAAGGGTTTGAGGTACAGGTCGTGGAAATTCTGTACCGTGATGATCGTGTCGAGCGGCGCCGGAAAGGCTGGCGCAGCGAACGGACCATTCACCGCATCGACATTGGCATAGGCGGCATCGACCGCAGCCTGATCGTCGCCATATTGCTTCTTGAAGCCGATGAATTCGGCAGGCTGAAAGGCATAGACGCGGCCCTTGGGGCCGACCGCGGCGGCGAGCAGGCGGGTGACATAGCCGCCGCCCATCACGAAATCGCCGACCTGTTTGCCGGGGGCGACCTCGGCAAAGGCGAGCAGTTCGGCGGGCTTGCGCGCGGCGTCGCGTGTCCGGTCGGCCGCGGGGCGCGCCGGATCGGCGAGCGCGGCGCTATAGTCGGGGGCTTTGGCCTGCTTCGCGGCGAGCGGGGTCGCGGTGATGGCGAGCAGGGTGGCGAGCAGGAGGGTGGAGGTAAGCGGGCGGATCATGGCATCGACTCCCTTGGCTTTTATCGCGCCATCATAGCGCTTCCCGGCGAGAGTCGCGCGCAGATTTGCATATCGCGATTTTGATGATAGGTTTTCGGGTGAAACTAAAAAATGGGAGAGCGGACATGTATGATCTGGTGATTCGCGGCGGCACGATCGTCGACGGAACGGGCGGAAATGCCTTTGTTGCTGACGTCGCGGTCGATGGCGATCGCATCGTCGCGGTGGGCGAAAATCTCGCCGCCGGCGCCAAGGAAATCGACGCAGGCGGCAAGATCGTCACCCCCGGTTTCGTCGACGTCCACACCCATTATGACGGTCAGGCGACGTGGGATCAGGAAATGGCGCCGTCGAGCTGGCACGGGGTCACCACCGTCGTGATGGGCAATTGTGGCGTCGGCTTCGCCCCCGCCAAGCCCGACCGTCACGAATGGCTGATTTCGCTGATGGAAGGCGTCGAGGATATTCCGGGCACCGCGCTTGCCGAGGGCATGTCGTGGGATTGGGAAACCTTCCCCGAATATATGGATGCGCTGGAGAAATTGCCGCGCACCGTCGATGTCGCCTGCCACGTCCCGCATGGCGCCGTGCGCGCCTATGTGCTCGGCGACCGTGAAAAGCCCGGCGCTATTCCGACCGACGAAGACATCGCCGAAATGTCGCGGATTGTCGAGGAAGGCGTGCGCGCCGGCGCGCTCGGCTTTTCGACCAGCCGCACCGTGCTCCACAAATCGATCGACGGCGAACTCGTTCCCGGCACCACCGCGACCGCCGAAGAGCTGATTGCGATCGGCCGCGCGATGGGCCGCGTCGGTTATGGCGTGTTCGAAATGGCGAGCGACATGAAGCGCGAGTGGAACGAGTTTCAGTGGATGGGCGACCTCAGCCGCGAAACCGGACTGCCGGTGACCTTCGCCGCGCTCCAGTCGATCGCCAAGGAATTGCCTCTTGAGGAACAAATCTCCGAAATGCGGAAGCAGAATGCGACCGGCGCGAATATCGTCGCGCAGATCGCGCTGCGCGGCAACGGCATCATCATGGCGTGGCAGGGGACGGTGCATCCCTTCCGTTTCAAACCCGCATGGAACGAGATCATCGACCTGCCGTGGGATCAGCAGCTCGCGAAGCTCCGCGATCCCGCATTCAAGGCGCGGATGATCGAAGAGGAAAATATCTGGCCCGAAAGCGACATCATCGACTTCCTCAAAGTCGTCGCCTTGGGCTGGCCGGTGCATTTCGAGATGGACCCCGATTTCAACTATGAGCCCAAGATGGACGAAAGCATCATGGCGCGCGCCGCCGTGGCGGGTGTTTCGCCGTCCGAATATGCCTATGACCTCCTCATGAAGGACGACGGCAAGGGCTTCATCTATTTCCCGATCCTCAACTACCGCGACGGCAACCTCAATTTCCTCGAGGATTTGCAGGCCGCCGATGACACGGTGAACAGTCTGTCCGACGGCGGCGCGCATTGCGGGACGATCTGCGACGCCGCCTCGCCGACCTTCATGCTCCAGCATTGGGTCCGCGACCGCAACGGCAACCGCATCGGGCTCGAACATGCGATCAAGCGCCAGTGCCGCGACACCGCGATCCTTTACGGGCTCGAGGATCGCGGCGTACTCGCACCGGGCTATCTCGCCGACCTCAATGTCATCGACATGGATGCGATCAAGCTCGGCAAGCCGTGGCTGGCGTTCGATCTGCCTGCGGGCGGCAAGCGCCTGCTGCAAAAGGCCGACGGTTATGTCGCGACGGTGAAATCGGGGGTCGTGACCTTCAAGGATGGCGAAATGCAGGGGCCGACCCCCGGCGGTGTCATCCGCGGCCCGCAGCGCGTCGAAATGGCCATGGCGGCGGAGTAAACGTCCCGGGCGCAGCGCGGGTTCGCCCCGCGCTGCCGGTGCCTTATCGTGCGGACAAATCCGAAGGCAAAGTGGGTTCGCTGATGATCTTCGCCATGCGGTGCCACATTTCCTCGCGGGTCGGTTTGCCGCGCTCGATATAGCCGCGGACCATCGCTTCGCCGAGCCCGTAATTGATCACATAGCTGCGATACTGGTCGGTGAAGCTGACGGACTGCTCGGCGCGCGCGGGTGAGACGAGCAGATATTTCTGCGTTAGCGCGACCGCGGTCGGGCGATCGATCTGGCCGTCGAGATATTGCTGGGCGATCGTCAGTCGTGCGCCCGATGCGCGGTCGATCGCTTTCAAAAGCTGCCAATAGCGATCGTCGGCGGGCACCGTGATTTCGGCGATCGGCATCAATATATCGCGCTCGGTTTCGGCCCTGTTTGCTTCGGGAAAGGCAAGGTCGATCCCGTAATTGGCGCTGCCCTCGGCAATCAGGCTCTGCGGGCTGTAGAGCGGATAGACGCTAAACTCGGCCCAGCCGCGTCCCTTCACCAGCTTCTCCTCGAGCTTCATGTTGAGGAGGTGGTGGCCCGGATACCCTTCGTGGCAGCCCAGATCGAGCGCGCGCGACAGGCGGATCGGCAAGTCTGTGTTGACCTGTATCAGGCTGTGATAGCCGCCCTCATAATAATTATAGCCGCTCCAGCTTTTGCCCGTGACGAACTCTAATCGAAAACTCTCGCCGTCGGGCATCGCGATATGCGCCATGCTGCGCCCCCGGCAGCGCGCGATCGCGGCATCGAAGGTTTTCTGCAGCCGGTCCTTGGGGATGGTGAAGCCGTCGAGCCAGGCCTCGACCCGCGCCGCGAGCGGTCCGTCGCCGGGAACCAGCGCCGCGATTTTCGCCAGCTCGCCGTCATAGCTGGCGAGCGGTTTCAGCACCGGGCGCACCCCGAACAGCCGCTCGGCTTCGTCGGCAAAGGTGAAGCGCGTGCCCTGCATCATCATCAGCCGCGTTTCGGCGGCGCGCAATTGCGCGCGCAGGAAGGTCGCGCGGCGGCGGTCGAGCGGATCGGAGAGCCGCCGCGCGGCGGTATCGAGCCGGGCCATCAGTGCGCGCGTCGCGGCGAGCAGTGCGGGCTTGTCGCGGGGGTTCGCCTCGGCTGCGGCGCGCAGCTCCGCGGGGCCATAATAGGCGTCGATATAGCCCGCTTCATGCGTCCCGATTTCGAGACTGAGCGAGAGATAGTCGGTGGCGATCGCGTTCATCGGCTCTGCCGATGCGGGCGTGTGCCGTACCGCGACCGCTGGAACCTGCGTGGTTCCCGCCGGGCGCAGGCTGTCGGTTGCGGCGCAGCCTGACAGGGCGGCAACCGCCATCGGCAACAGGATCAGCGATCCGCGTATCACACCGCCACCGGGGCTTCGGACGTGTCGCGGACATCGCCATCGTCGGCAATCTCGGCATCCGATGCCGCCTCGGTCGCGTCGTGATCGGGATGGGGCGGGGCAAAGCGCAGCACCGCAAAACCGACCAGTGCGGCGACGAGCGAGCCCATCAGCGTGCCGATCTTCGCCTCTTCGATCAGCAACGGATCGCCGGGGAAGGCGAGGCCGCCGATGAACAGGCTCATCGTGAAACCAATGCCGCAGAGCAGGGACACGCCATAGACCTGTAACCAGGTCGCACCGCGCAGCCGGCCGGCGATGCCGAGTTTGACACTAAGCCAGACGCTGCCGAAGATGCCGATCTGCTTGCCGATGAACAGGCCTGCCGCGATGCCGATCGGCAGCGGCGCGAGGATCTGGTCGACGGTCAGTCCCGACATATCGACCCCGGCGTTGGCGAAGCCGAACAGCGGCACGATGGCAAAAGCGACCCAGGGGTGCAGCCCGTGTTCAAGCCGGTGGAGCGGTGAGGTCACGCTGTCGGGTGCGCCCGGGGTACGGTCGAAGGGGATGGTCATCGCCGCGAGCACACCTGCGATCGTTGCATGGACCCCCGACAGCAGCATGGCGTACCAGAGCAGCACGAACAGCAGCAGATAGATGGCGAGGTGACGCACGCCCGAACGGTTGCAGAGCGTCATGACGGCGAGGATTGCTGCCGCCGCGGCGAGTGCGACAAAGTTGAGCTTGGCGGTGTAGAAGAGTGCGATGATCGCCACCGCGCCCATGTCGTCAACGATCGCGACGGTGACGAGGAATAGCTTGAGCGACGTCGGCGCCCGCTTGCCGAGCAAGGCGAGCACCCCGATCGCAAAAGCGATGTCGGTCGCGGCGGGGATCGCCCAGCCCTGCGCGAGACCCGGTGTGCCGCCGGCAAAGAACATATAAAGCGCTGCCGGCACCGCCATGCCCGCTGCGGCGGCGATGAACGGCAGCCGCCGCCGGTCCCAGCTTGCGAGGCGGCCGTCGACGAACTCGCGCTTGATCTCCAGCCCGACGAGCAGGAAAAATACCGCCATCAGCCCGTCGTTGATCCACAGATGGACGGTCATCGGCCCCAGCTTGTCGGTGAGCACCGGCCCGGTCACCGCGTGGATGAAATGGCTGTAAGTGTCGCCCCACGCCGAATTGGCGACGATCATCGCCAATATGGCTGCGAAAATCAGCAACATTCCGCCAGCGCTTTCGCTTTCAAGAAAGTCGCGCAAAGCCGAACCGGATGGGGATTTGGGAGGCATAGAGCGAAAAGCACCTGCTTTTGGATGGGGTTTGCGCGGGCCTTCCTAGCGCGCAGACCCACAGCCGTCACGCTTTACAAATAGATACTCGTCGCTAGGTTTTGTTCACATCGGATGGCGCAAAGCCGTTGTGGGGCGGACTGGCAGGGTGGATCGATCGACTGCGTGGCTGGAATGGCTGGTGCTGGGCGCCGGCTATGAACTGATGCTCTTCGCATCGGTCGGCATATTGCTGATCGGCCTCGACGATCTGTTCTTCGATATTCGATGGATGCTGACCCGCCGCCGCGCCACGCCACGCCTCCATCGCGAGCACGCGCAGCTCGACGGCCGCATCGCGATATTCGTTCCGGCATGGGATGAGGCTCGCGTGCTGCCGGCGATGCTGCGCCGCACCCTTACGGCCTGGGATGGCGAGGATTTTCGCCTCTATGTCGGATGCTATCCGAATGATGCGGCGACGCTGTTCGCGGTGTCGCCGCTGGTCGCGCGCGATCCGCGGCTGCGCCTCGTCATCGGCGCGGGCGATGGCCCGACCACCAAGGGCGATAATCTGAACCGCATGTGGGCGGCGTTGGGAGCGGACGAGCGCGCCGAAGCGATGCGTTTTGCCGCGGTCGTCCTCCATGATGCAGAGGATTATGTCCACGCCGAGGAACTGGCGCTTTATCGCCGCATGCTCGTCGATCATGCGATGGTGCAGATTCCCGTGGTGCCGTTCATTGGAAGCGGGGCCGAATGGATCGGCGGCCACTATGGCGATGAATTTGCCGAGGCGCATAGCAAGGAACTAATGCTGCGGTCCGAACTTGGCGTGCCGATTCCGTCGGCCGGGGTCGGTTGCGCGCTGACGCGCAGCGCGCTGGCGCTGCTCGCGATCGAGCGCGGCGGACAGCCGTTTCGCGCCGATAGTCTCACCGAGGACTATGAGGTCGGCATGCTGATCGGCGCTTATGGTCTGCGTGCATGCTTCGTCGATGTGGTGGGCAGCGCGGGCGATCGCATCGTGTCGCGCGGTACGTTCCCCGGTGACGTCGACGCAGCGGTTCGGCAGAAATCGCGCTGGATCGCAGGCATCGCACTGGCCGGATGGGATCATCTCGGCTGGCTGACGACGGGCCACGGATCGACTGGCGGTGCCGGCCACCGCTCCTGGCTTGCGCGCTGGATGTTGTGGCGCGACCGCCGGGCGCCGCTCGCGGCGGTGGTGCTTCTCGCCGCTTATGCCGGGTTTCTGCTCACCTCGCTGGGCTGGGCGGGCCATGGTCTGATCGGCTGGCAGACGCCGGAGATCGGCGAGGGTATGCGCCTGCTGCTTGTGCTCGACGCGGCGCTGCTGATGTGGCGGCTGGGGATGCGCGGCCATTTTACTGCGCGATGGTATGGCTGGCGGCAGGCGACGATGGCGCTGCCGCGCGCCTTTGTCGCCAATGTCATTGCAATTCTCGCGGCGCGTCGCGCCGTGGCACTTTATTATCAGATGCTGCGTTCGGGTCAGGTCGTTTGGGACAAAACCGCGCATCTGGAAGGTGATGGCGTCCATGAGCCTGTGACGATGCGGGTGCGGACGCGATGATAGCCCATGTTTCGGTGCAGCGTTCGCGGCATGCAGCGCCGGCGCTCCGCTTTCTGGCGCTGTGCCTTGGTGGCTGGGTGGTCTTGCGGATCATGGTGGTCTGGAATCCGGCGCCGCCGATGCTGCCCGCCGCCATCCGGACACCCTGGGCATCGCCGCCATTTGCGATGACCCCGCCAGGGCGCGGGCCGGAGCTGCGGGTGGGCCGGCCCCTGGCCCGTGCTGTGCCGCGACCGGCGGCGCCGCGCCGCTCGTTCTCGCGGCTTGTCCCTTTGGTGGATGGCAGGGGCATCGCGGCGGTTGTCGGGGGCGGCAGCAGCCTGGGCGATGGTCGTCACAAGCTTCGCTTCGCCCTCGCGGCGCGTTATCTGTCGGTGATGATGGTCGGCGGCGGTAGCGCTCGCGCCGTGCCGCAGGTGGCGGGGGGCATGGGGTTGCCGTCGGTGGCAAGCGCGGCGCCGGGGCATGGCCAGCCTTATTGGATGCGACGGCAGATGGCGGGCTGGTCGCTCGGCGGCTGGCTCTATGCGCGGGATATATCCTCGGCGACGCCGGGTGGCATTGCGGCGGCGAGCCAGCTTGGCGCCAGCCAGGGCGGCCTGCGGATCGCTTATGGTTTCGGGGAAACGGGCCGGCTTCGCGGATATGGCCGGGCGACCGTGGCGTTGCAGCGTCCACAGCAGCGCGAATTGGCGCTGGGAATCGCTTTTGCCCCTGTACGGCGATGGCCGGTCGATGTTGCGGTCGAGCAGCGGCTGGCCGTGGGGAGCGAAGGACGCACCGCGATCGCCGGGATGGTGACCGGCGGGGTCAGCGGAGTGACGCTGGCCGGTGACTTTCGGCTCGACGCTTATGGCCAGGCGGGCGTGGTCGGCGGGCGGCAGCGCGACGGCTTTGCCGACGGTGCGGTGGTGATCGACCGTCGGTTGGGGTCTGACGAGGATGCGCGGCTGCGGCTTGGCGGCCTCGCGGCGGGGGCGGTGCAGCCGGGAGCGGCGCGTATCGATGTGGGGCCGCGCCTGACGCTGCGCCTTCCGCACGTCGGCGAAGGCAGCCGGATCGCGCTCGACTGGCGGCAACGCATCGCGGGCGACGCAGCCCCCGAAAGCGGGGTGGCGCTAACCTTGGCCGCCGACTTCTGAAATGCACTGAAATTTCGGCGCTACAGCCGATTCCCCGACCCGAAAAAATGGTCTAGGGTCGTCGCCAACGGCCCCGTCCTGGGGCCATATAGGTCAACCGGGGCCCATGGATCTTTACCTTCCTGTCGCGAATCTGTCGGTCAATGCCCTGGTCATCGTTCTGCTGGGCGGCGGGGTCGGCTTCCTGTCGGGGATGTTCGGCGTCGGCGGCGGCTTTTTGACCACCCCGCTGCTGATCTTTTACGGCATCCCGCCCACGGTTGCGGCGGCGTCGGCGGCGACGCAGGTCACGGGTGCGAGCGTGTCGGGTGCGATGGCGCATCTCGAACGCGGCGGCGTCGATCTGCGCATGGGCGGCGTACTCGTCGCGGGTGGTCTGGTCGGTTCGGTGCTTGGCGCCGGATTGTTCGAATTGCTCACCGCCTGGGGCCAGATCGATACGGTCATTGCCATTCTTTATGTCGGGCTGCTTGGCTCGGTCGGGACGATCATGGGACGCGAGGCAGTGGGCGCGCTACGCCTGGCAAGAGCGGGTATGCCCGCGCCGGCGCGCAAGCGGCGCCACCATCCGATGGTCGCCAATCTTCCGATGCGCTGGCGCTTCTATCGCTCGGGCCTGTATATTTCCCCGCTCGCTCCGCTGATGCTCGGCGTCGTGGTCGGCATCCTCACCATGTTGCTGGGGGTCGGCGGCGGTTTCATCATGGTCCCGGCGATGATCTATCTCCTCGGCATGGGCACGCAGGTGGTCGTTGGCACGTCGTTGTTCCAGATATTGTTCGTGACGATCGCGACGACGATGGTCCATGCGATGACCACCGGTGCGGTCGATATCGTGCTGGCCGGGCTGTTGCTGCTCGGCAGCGTCACCGGCGCGCAGGTTGGCGCGCGCTTCGCGCAAAAGATACGGCCCGAATATTTGCGGCTCGCACTGGCGGCGATCGTCCTGCTGGTGGCGCTGCAGATGGCGGTTGGTCTCTTCATCCGCCCCGCTGAAATTTACACCGTGCAATGACCCGTGGGGGCGCCTTGCTTTTGTGGCTCGCGGCACTCCTGCTGCTGCCTGTTGGCGCGGCGCAGGCGGTTGACCCGCGTCTGGTGCCCGACGTGTCTAGCCGCGCGATCGACATCCAGTACAGCTTTACCGGCGAGGAGTTGCTGCTGTTCGGCGCGATCCTCTATCCTGGCCAGCGGTTGCCTGATGACCGTGCCGATATCGTTGTCGTGCTGAAGGGGCCGGTGCGGCCCGTTATCCTCCGCGAAAAGCGGCGCGTCGCGGGCATCTGGGTCAATGCCAACAGCCTGCGCTTGCGTACCTCACCGGGTTTTTATGCTATCGGATCGTCGCGCCCGATCGACAAGCTGGTCGACGAACGCACCGCTGCGATCTTCGAACTCGGGCTCAACAACCTGTCGATGTCGCCGACCGGTTTTTCGGAAGCGAAAAAGCTTCAGCGTTTCGAGGCCGGGCTGATCGATCTCTATACCCGCCTTGGTCTCTTCTACGAAAATCCGGCGGCGGTCGAGATTAGCGAAGGCGTGCTCTATCGCGCCCGCATCCCGGTGCCGGCGCGGGTGCCCGTCGGCACCTATCGTGCCGAAACCTATTTGATCAGCCGGGGCCGCGTGCTCGCCGTCGCGTCGCGCGATGTCCAGATTCGCAAGGCCGGCTTCGAACGTTTCGTGGCGCTCGCGGCGGAGCAGCATGGCTTTCTTTATGGCCTGAGCGCTGTCGCGCTGTCGCTGCTTCTCGGCGTCGGCGCATCGGCGATTTTCCGCCGCCGCTGAACCCGCCTACGCGCTATCATAAGCGCTTTGTTTACCCTGTGCTGCGATAACGGACCTTGGACAATCAACAGGCGGGGCGAATTATGGACATGCAGAGCGGCGGCTTCGGCTCCGGGGATATGACGGCGGCGCAGCATGTTCGGCTGGCGGGCGGCGGCACCGCCGCGCCCGTCGCGGCCGCGACCACCCATCACCGCGACGATCTGCTGATCGGTGAAGTGATCGACATTTCCGGTTCGGCGTCGCGCCTGCTTCTCGATTCGGCGGCGATCGCTGCCCTGACGACCTCAAGCGACCCCGCAGTGGCGATGGCGGGCCAGGTCGGCGCGCAGGTCAAGGTCCGCGTCGGCAACATATGGTTGCTCGGCAGCATCCGCGACCAGCAGCTTCATGAAAAGGGGCAAGGGCTGGTCCTTGCGTCGATCGACTTCCTCGGCGAAGGCGACGAAGAGAAGATCACCGGTCGCATTCACAATTTCCGTCGCGGCGTCACGCGCTTTCCGGTGCCCGGCAGCCAGGTTTATGCCGCGACCGGTGCCGACCTGAAGCAGATTTACGCCGCGGACGAGCGGGCGCATGTCGAAATCGGCACCGTCTATCCGACCAAGGATATTCGCGGCTCGCTCTATATCGATGCGATGCTCGGCAAGCATTTTGCGCTGCTCGGCTCGACCGGTACGGGCAAGTCGACCAGCGCTGCGCTGATCCTGCACAAGATTTGCGAGCTCGCGCCGCAGGGTCATATCGTGATGATCGATCCGCACGGTGAATATTCGGCGGCGTTCAAGGGGATCGGCGCCTTGTTCGATGTCGACAATCTGGCGATGCCCTATTGGCTGATGAACTTCGAGGAACATTGCGAGGTTTTCATCACCAGCGAAGGCCGCGACCGGCAGAGCGATTGCGACGTGCTCGCCAAATGTCTGCTCCAGGCGCGGCAAAGGAACCGGCTTGCCGAGGGGATGTCGAAGCTGACGGTCGATTCGCCGATTCCCTATCTTCTCTCCGACCTGCTCAACATCCTGCAGAATGAAATGGGCAAGCTCGACAAGGCGACGTCCAGCGCGCCCTTCATGCGGATCAAGGGCAAGATAGAAGAAATGCGCGCCGATCCGCGCTATGGTTTCATGTTTTCGGGGATGCTCGTCGCCGACACCATGTCGGCTTTCATCGGCAAGATTTTCCGCCTGCCGTCCGACGGCCGGCCGATTTCGATCATCGACGTGTCGGGGGTGCCGAGCGATATTACGTCGGTCGTCGTCGCGGTACTCTCGCGCCTGACCTTCGACTATGCAATCTGGTCGCGCGGCGAGCCGCAGCGCCCGATCCTGCTCGTGTGCGAGGAAGCGCACCGCTATATTCCGGCAAAAGACGTCGGCCAAGGGCAGGCCGTCCGCAAGGTTCTCGAGCGGATCGCCAAGGAAGGCCGTAAATATGGCGTGTCACTGGGGCTGATCACCCAGCGTCCGTCGGACCTTGCCGAAGGCGTGTTGTCGCAGTGCGGCACGATCATTTCGATGCGTCTCAACAACGAACGCGACCAGCATTTCGTGAAGGCGGCGATGCCCGAGGGTGCGCGCGGTTTCATCGATTCGATCCCGGCGCTGCGCAACCGCGAATGCATCGTTTGCGGCGAGGGTGTGTCGATCCCTATGCGCATCTATCTCGACACGCTGGACGAGGACAAGCGCCCGGCGTCGAGCGATCCGCTCTTCTCCAGGCTGTGGCGCGAAACCGGCGGCGAACCCGAGATGCTGGAGCGTGTCGTCAAGCGCTGGCGCAGTCAGGGGCGGTAGCTTCCTGTCGTCCCGGCGAAAGCCGGGATTTCCACGCTGCGCGGTCCATCATCGTCGAGACCAGGCCCGCGTCGGGGTGACGATCAGACGGAGGTGGCTTTTGGCGGCTCCCAAAGTTCGATGGGATTGCCTTCGGGGTCGTGGACCCGGGCGAAGCGACCGATCGCCGGGTCATTCCATTCGGGCTTGGTGATCACAACGTCGCCCGCGGCATGAAAAGGCGCGAGCACCGCGTCGAGGTCATCGACGCGCAGGTTGATCATAAATTGGCGGTCAGCGGCGAAATAGTCGGTGTCGGCCTTGAACGGCGCGAAGACCACCGGCCCCGCGCTGACATTCCATGCCCATTCGTCGATCGGGCCGCTGTCGTCGGCGTTGCAGCCGGCGCCAATGCCCAGCCGTTCGCGATACCAGCTATTCAGCGCATCAGGGTCGCGCGCCCGGAAAAACAACCCGCCGATACCCTTCACATGTCCCATGGAAAGCCTCCTTGCCGGTGAAGGTGCAGCCTAGGCCGTTCGCCCTAGCGAATCCACTCCCCGCTCTTGCTGAATTCCTCACGGACCTGGCCCGACTGGCCCAGCCGTGGGTCGTTATAGGTGTTGGACGGCGCGGCGGGGGCGGAGACAATTGGCGCGGCGTTCTGCTGCGCCACCGCGCCCGGTGTCGGTGCGGCAGCGATATTCGGGAGAGGTGCCGCTAGTGCGCCGCTGCCGTCTGGTAACAGGCCGGTGGGCGCGACCGCACCGCCGCGCAGGATCGCGACTTGCTGTGCGACCGGCAGATAGGGGCCGGGAACCGGCTCGCGGCCCAGATAGGGCGCGCGAAACGCGTCGGGCATGCCCCAGCGACCGCGCCAGCGGTGGAAGATATGCGCGCCGACGATGTTGGTCATCACCAGGCTCTTGCCCCAGCGCGGCCAGATCGCCTGCGTGTGATAATGAGTGGCCAGCCCGACTTTGGGAAAGACATATCCGCCCAGCGCTGCCGACGCGATGCGGCTCGCGCGCAGCCAGTTGGGCTTGCTCGGAGCTCGCGCCATCGCGCCGTCGCAACTGAAGGTGAATTGGCACACGCCCGCACGCTGCGACCCCTGAAAGACTACTCCGCACACGGTGTTGGGGAAGCTCGGGTGGCGAACGCGGTTTATGATCGTCTGCGCGACCCCGCGCATCCCGTCGTCGCTTTCGGATGCGGCTTCGTAATAAATGGCGGCAGTCAGACAATAATGGGCGCGCTCGCGGTCGAGCGCGGTGACCCCGCGGAAGGCGTAGCTTTTGGCCGGCGGGCCAACAAAGGCCTCGTCGCGCAGCAGGGCGGGATCGGTCGGCGGCAATGCGGCAGCATCGCCATAACCGACGCTGTTCGGATCGGGCAGCGTCGGGTCGATTTTCAATGCTGCCGCATAATCCTCGGCATTCATGATCGCCCAGCGTGCGGGGTCATAGGGTTTGAAGGCGACCGGAACGCTGACGCTATATGGGCCGAAACCGGCGGGCGTACGCAGCTGCCCGCTCGACAGCAGGAACGCAAGGCAGGCGACGACCACCGCAGCCGCCAGCGCCGCCCAGAAATTGCGCCCCGGCCCCGCAGGCTTTTCCGGCACCGGGTCGCGCCACGTCGCGCGGGCGGTGAGGTTCAGTTCGGGTTTCATGGCCGGGTTGCCGCCCCTTACCCTAATATCGCCGCTTTGGCGATTCGGACTGCATTGCCATATTGTCCCGCGCGCAGCAGTCGCGCCGCGACCTTCATCGTGCGGGGAAGGTCGGTCACCTCGCGCTGGCGTAGTGCTTCGACCAGCAATTCCGTGCCGCCATTTTGAAAAGCGTCGGGGCGATATTCGATCTGTGGCAGCACGAATTCGCGAGCGAGGCGGGGCAGGTCGTCGCGACCGAACAAGCCGGGAAGCGCGTCGACACGGGGCATTTCGGTCAGGCCTTCGGTTGGGTCGCTGCGTCCCGCAATACGCTCCTGATGGGCGGCATAGGCGATGACGGTGCCAACCAGTTGGGTGGTCGCGTGCTTCTGGCTGACCTGCCCGCCATAATAGCGATAGAGGAGCAGACGTTCGGGCAGGTTGGCGAGCTTCGCTTGTTCCGAAAAGCGCAGCCAATAGTCATAATCTTCGCAATGCCGATACGCCGGGCGATACCCGCCGATCCGGTTGGCCACCGATTTGCGCATCATCGCGGTCGGATTCATGATCGGGCTACTGTGTCGCAGCGATTCGGCGATCACCGCCGGGTCGGTTGCGGGGTCTCCGCCGGGCAAGCGGGGGGCGTCGTCTTCGTCGATCACCCAAATCCACGTTCCCAGCGCGCCGACATCGTCATGGGCATCCAGAAAGGCGACCTGTTTTTCGAATCGGACAGGATCGGCAATATCGTCGCCATCCATGCGCGCGATCAGTTCGGCCTGCGCCAGTTCCAGCCCGCGGGTGGCTGCGGCGATGGTCCCCCGGTTTTCCTGATGCACCGCGCGCACCCGTGCGTCGCGGGCGGCATAGCCGTCGATGATCGCGCCCGAACCGTCGGTCGAGCCATCGTCGATAATGATGAATTCAAAATCGCCGCATGTCTGGTCCAGGATGCTCTCGATCGATTTCGCGAGATAGGGGGCGTTGTTGTACACCGACATGACGACGCTGATTTTCGGAGTTCGCATCGTCTTTATTCTCGCCTTCCGAATGTCCGCGACGACGATAAAGAACGCGGATTAACATCAAGTTACATGGGAATCGCGAGCGGGATGCGGCCACAACTAGTGTATCGATCGCCGACGGTGCAATAGTCTTCGAATATTTCCGGCGCAGAATATCCGAATCGGATCACAGTATAGCTGATTTCATTTGTTCGTCGTTGAGGGGCCGGTCGGTGCGGGCGGTAATAGCGCTCCCTTTCGCAAAGGAGGTGCCGGGGCAGCGAATGTCCCGGGCAGCAAGAGCGTCCATAGCCTTGGTCGGGCTTGGATGCGGGCATCGAGAAACGGGAATTTGATACGCCCGCAGAGGGGCGCGGAGCGGAGTGCCGGAGCTTTGAGGTCGGCCGCGGTCCGGCGTTATTCGCCGGCGGCGGCCGCCTTTTTTTCCTTTTCGGCGCGGGCCTCTTCGGTGCGGATCAGCCGGTCGGCCATCGACAGCCACGCCTGTTCGGCGCGCAGGCTGCGATCGCGTACCTGAACCAGGGACGAAGCGGCCGCGTCGGTAGCGCATTTGGCGGCTTGCGCCAGATAATAGTCGCTGGTGGTCGACACGGCCTTGCTCCTTTGGGGTTACACCGAACGCCGTGTGGCGTTCAGTCGATCATATGGGCGATCAGGCGTTGCAGCTCGCGGCGCGAGAGGGTCGGCGATCGCCGGGCCGGCTTGGCGGTTGTCGCCATAGGGGCCGGCCGGCCCGCGGAATTTTGCGGATAGTCCTGGTATTGATGAATCATGTTTTCCTGTAATTTTACGTCTTGTTTTGTTGTTGGTCAGCGGCGCTTGCGCTGCGCGCCGACAGGGGCCCCTGCGCCGCGTTCACGATAGATCACGCGACCCTTGGTCAGGTCATAGGGGGTCATTTCGACGCGAACCGCGTCGCCCACGACCGACCGGATGCGAAAGCGTCGCATCCGGCCGGCGGTATAGGCGATGATGCGATGACCATTTTCCAGCACGACACCAAAACGGGCGTCGGGCAGGATTTCGTCAATCACACCATCGAAGGTTATAATTTCTTCTTTGGCCAAGATCAGGCCGGCTGAAGATTGACAGCCGAAGTCTTGCCGCGCTGGTCGGTTTCCAGTTCGTACGAAACGCGCTGGTCCTTGTTCAGCGTCGCCATACCGGCGCGCTCGACGGCGGTGATGTGCACGAAGCTGTCGCCCGAGCCGTCCTCATTGGCGATGAAACCATAGCCTTTGTCCGAGTTGAAGAATTTTACGGTGCCGATGGGCATGGATGTTTCCTTTCACGAAAACAGGGGTATCCACCGGCAAAAGCACCGGCGGAGCTGGTAGCGTGTGAAGGGAAGGATCAGCCTGGAGGCATCAAATTTCCGTCGCAGGCGACGTTAGCACGAGTAACTTGGCGTTATTTTGCCGAAAAGTCAAGGTTCGTTGCGAATTCGGACGAATCGGCCCGGCTTCTCGTGCGAATATTTACCGGTGAGCGCCCGGCATTGGCCCGGGCGCGCGGGAGATGTGTGGTGCTATGGCAGTTATGGCGACGGCGGGGCTATCCCGTCATCTACCACATGGCTAGGGGGATGGCGATGCTTCGATCGCCTCCCGTCAATGCCTGGTCGTCCGCGCTGATCGCGGCGTTGGTCGGATTCGGCGGGACGATCGCGCTGGTCGTGCAGGCGATGCGGACGCTCGGCGCCTCGGTCGAGCAAACCGGGAGCGCGGTGACCGCGCTGTGCCTCGGCATCGCGGTCGCGGGCGCGCTGATGTCGCTGCGGCTGCGCATCCCGGTGGTGCTTGCTTGGTCGACGCCGGGCGCCGCGTTGCTCGCCGCGACGGTCCCTGGCCTGCCGTGGCCGGTCGCCGTCGGCTGTTTTCTCGCCGCAGCGTTGCTGATGCTTGGGCTTGGTGCGATTCCCGTGCTGGGCCGAATCGCCGGGAGGATTCCCGCGTCGGTTGCGTCAGCGATGCTCGCGGGGGTGCTGCTGCCCTTTTGTCTTGGGCTCTTCCGTGTCGGCACCGGCGACCCCGCGCTCGTCGCGCTGCTCGTCGGGGTGTTCGTGATCGCGCGGCAGCGGGTGCCGCTTTATGCGCTGCTATTGGTGCTCGGTGCCGGATTCCTGCTCACACTGGCGCGCGGCGATGGGGCGTATCTTCCGTCGGGGCCGGTTTTCGGCGCGCTGCTTCCGGTCTGGCCGCAGTTCGATGCGCACGCGATTCTCAGCGTCGGGGTGCCGCTGTTCCTCGTGACACTGGTGTCGCAGAATCTTCCCGGGATCGTCGTGCTCAGGACTGCGGGCTATGTGCCGCCTGCGGGCAAATTGATTGTTGGGACAGGGGTGATGTCGATGCTGATGGCGCCCTTCGGCGCCCATGCGGTCAACCTCGCCGCGATCACCGCCGCGATCTGCACCAATGAGGATGCGCATCCCGATCACGCACGGCGCTGGGTGGTCGGGATGATCTATGCGGGCTTGTATCTTCTCCTTGCGCTCTTCTCTCCCGCACTCGTGCGCCTGTTCCTTGCGCTGCCGCCCGAAGTGATTGCGGGGCTGACCGGTGTCGCGCTGATCCCGGCGCTGGTCGGCGCGATCGACACGATGCTGTCGCGCGTCGACGAACGCGATGCCGCAATCCTGACTTTCCTCGCCACCGGATCGGGGCTCGCGGCCTTTGGTCTGGGTTCGGCCTTCTGGGGGCTGCTCGCCGGCTTTGTCGCGCTCGCGGCGAAGCGCTGGTTGCGTCGCGGCGGCTAGCTCCGGATCGAGGGTTGCCGCACATCGATGGTGAGGTGCGCAATTTCATGCACCGGCCGGACGCGCTGCCGGATGGTGTCGCGGTCGGCGCCGGTGACGCCGATGATCGCGCCATGCGCTGCCGGGCCGAGGCGCCAGACATGCAGGTCGACGATATGGGCGTCGCCGGGGCTTTCGACCAATTGCCTTATCTCGGACTCGAGCCCGGTGTCGGTGGCGTCGAGCAGGACCGATGCCGTGTCGCGCATCAGCGACCATGCCCAGGCGGCGATAACCACCGCGCCGACAAGGCCCATCGCCGGGTCAAGCCAGGCCCAGCCAAGATAGCGGCCGCCGAGCAATGCGGCGATCGCGAGAAGCGACGTAAAGGCGTCGGCGATGACATGCATATAGGCCGAACGCATATTATTGTCGTCGCCGTGGTGGTGATCGGCGTGGTCATGATCGTGATGATGGCCGTGATGATGCCCGTGCCCGCCGAGCAGGACGATGCTGGCGAGGTTCACCGCCAGCCCGATGGCGGCGATGATCGTTGCCTCGGTAAAGGCGACCGGGCTCGGGTCGACAAGGCGCAGGACCGATTCGAAGGCGATGCCGAGCGCAACCAGCCCGAGGATGAGCGCCGATGCGAAGCCGGCAAGATCGCCGACCTTGCCCGTGCCGAAGCTATAGCGTCCGCCATGCGCGTGGCGTTTTGCATAGGCGTAGGCGATGGCGGCAATGCCGAGCGCGCCGGCATGGGTCGCCATGTGAAAGCCGTCGGCGAGCAGCGCCATCGAGTTGAAGGCGATGCCTGCGACGATTTCGCCGACCATCATCGCCGCGGTCAGCGCGACGACCCACAATGTCCGCCGCGCATTTTCGTCGTGCCGGGCGCCCAGAAACATATGGTCGTGGGTCAGCGCCTCAACCTCGTCATCGAATGACATTCGTGTTGGCCCTATTTCGCATAACGGCGGATTGCCGCGAGCAGTTCGTCGGCGCCTTGCGCGCGCTCGGCGTCGGTCAGGGCGGGGGCGACGACATGTTCGCGCATATGGTCTTCGACGAGTTCGTCCATCAGTCCGAGCACCGCGCCGCGCACCCCCGCGACTTGGTGCAATATGATCGCGCATCCCGCGTCGTCGGCGATCGCGCGCTCGATCGCTGCCATCTGTCCGGCGATCCGCCGGGTGCGTGCGAGAAGCTGGCTCTTGTTGGCGTGTGTATGCGACATAGGATACCCCCCTATCCTATAAAATATGTCGGGGCAATTCTGTCCCGACGGGCGGAGGCAAATCCGCATTCCCCCTTGCCGACTCACGCGCCCCGGCCTATATGCCGCCTACTTCTTGACATGGTTAGCCAGTTGGGACGTCGGGGCCGCGGGCCGCGGCGGCTATTCCTGCATGGCTTCTCGATCATGGTTTTTGGGATAATATATTGGCCAATCTCGACGTCCTGAATGCGATCATCGCACCCGAAGCCGAGGCGATGGGCCTTGCGCTCGTGCGCGTCGCCTTTTTCGGCGGCGAGAGCGACCCGACGCTGCAGGTGATGGCCGAGCGTCCCGCGACGCGCCAGCTGACGATCGAGGATTGCGCCGACCTGTCGCGCCGCATCTCGGCCCAGCTCGACGCGCTCGAGGAAGCGGGCAAGGACCCGATCGAGCAGGCGTACCGGCTGGAAGTGTCGTCGCCCGGCATCGACCGCCCGCTGACGCGCCGCACCGACTTCGCCGACTGGGCGGGGCATGAGGCCAAGATCGCGCTTAAAGAAAAGCGCGACGGGCGCCAGCGCTTCAGTGGCATTTTGATCGGCATCGAGGACGATGTCGTGACGATACAGGATACGCAAGGGGTCGAGCATAAATTGCCTTTCGACGCGATCGACACCGCAAAGCTCGTTCTCACCGACAAATTAATTGCCGCAACCATCCCGCTGTCGAGCGACGGCGCCGATGAACTGGAAGAAGAAGGACAGGACTGATGGCCACTGCCATTTCTGCCAACCGCGCCGAACTGCTGGCGATTGCCAACAGCGTCGCCAGCGAGAAGATGATCGACAAGGCGATCGTCATCGAGGCGATCGAAGAAGCGATCCAGCGCGCCGCGCGCGCCCGTTACGGCGCCGAAAATGACATTCGCGCCAAGCTCGACGTCCAGACCGGCGACCTGCGCCTGTGGCGCGTCGTCGAGGTGGTCGAGCAGGTCGAGGATTATTTCAAGCAGGTCGACCTGGCCGCTGGTCAGAAGCTGCAGAAGGACGCCAAGATCGGCGACTTCATCGTTGATCCGCTGCCCGCGGTTGATCTCGGCCGCATCGACGCCCAGTCGGCAAAGCAGGTGATCTTCCAGAAGGTCCGCGAAGCCGACCGCGAGCGCCAATATGCGGAGTTCAAGGATCGCGCCGGCGAAATCATCACCGGCGTGGTGAAGTCGGTCGAATTCGGCCACATCGTCGTCAACCTTGGCCGCGCCGAAGGTGTGATCCGCCGTGACCAGCAGATCCCGCGCGAATTGATGCGCGTCGGTGATCGCGTCCGTGCGCTTATCCTGTCGGTGCGCAGCGAAACCCGCGGTCCGCAGATTTTCCTGAGCCGCGCGCACCCGGACTTCATGAAGAAGCTGTTCGCGCAGGAAGTGCCCGAAATCTACGACGGCATCATCGAGATCAAGGCTGCTGCCCGCGACCCGGGTTCGCGCGCCAAGATCGGCGTCATCAGCTATGACAGCAGCATCGATCCCGTCGGCGCCTGCGTCGGCATGAAGGGCAGCCGCGTTCAGGCGGTCGTCCAGGAAATGCAGGGCGAAAAGATCGACATCATCCCCTGGTCGGAAGATACCGCGACTTTCGTCGTCAACGCGCTTCAGCCGGCAACGGTCCAGCGCGTCGTCATCGACGAAGATGACAGCCGCATCGAAGTCGTCGTTCCCGACGACCAGCTGTCGCTCGCGATCGGCCGTCGCGGCCAGAATGTCCGTCTTGCCAGTCAGCTGACCGGCAGCCAGATCGACATCATGACCGAGGCCGACGCCAGCGAAAAGCGCCAGCGCGAATTCGTCGAGCGTTCGTCGATGTTCCAGGAAGAACTCGACGTCGACGAAACCCTCGCCCAGCTGCTCGTCGCCGAAGGCTTCGGCGAACTCGAAGAAGTCGCTTATGTCGGCATCGACGAACTCGCGAGCATCGAAGGCTTCGACGAGGAACTGGCGCAGGAACTGCAAAGCCGCGCCGCCGAAGGGCTCGAGCGCCGTGAAGAAGCCGCGCGCGCCGAACGCCGCGAACTGGGCGTCGAAGATGCGCTGGCCGAAATTCCGCACCTGACCGAGGCGATGCTTGTCATCCTTGGCAAGGCCGGGATCAAGACGCTCGACGACCTCGCCGATCTCGCGACCGACGAGCTTATCGCCAAGAAGCGCACCGACAACCGCCGCGGTCCGCCGCGCGGTGAACGCGCCGAGCGCGCAGAGGATCGGGGCGGCGTTCTGGGCGAATATGGCCTGAGCGAAGAGCAGGGCAACGAGATCATCATGGCGGCGCGCGCTCACTGGTTCGACGACGAACCGGCTGAGGAAGCTGCGCCGCAAGCCGGGGAGGCCGCCGATGCGGACCCCGCACAATGATCAGCTGAGCGAACCAGACCGCGCTGGTCGGCGCGGCCAACATGTGCCCGAGCGGCGCTGTGTGCTGTCCGGCGAAGTTGCGCCGGCGGGCCAGCTCGTGCGTCTGGCGCTGGGCCCCGATGGTCAGATCGCGCCCGATGTGCATGGCAAGGCGCCCGGACGCGGCGCGTGGATCGGCGTGCCGCGCGCCGAACTCGAAGCCGCGCAGGCAAAGGGCAAGCTGAAAGGCGGGCTCGCCCGCGCCTTGCACGAAAATATCATGGTCATTCCCGATGACCTGGGCGCGCGGATCGAGGCGCAGTTAATGCGCGCGACGCTCGACCGGCTGGGGCTCGAGGCACGCTCCGGTACGTTGATCAGCGGCAACGAGCGCATCGAGCAGGCGGCGCGCAAGGGACAGGTTCGCCTGCTCCTTCATGCCAATGATGCAGGCGAGGACGGGCGCAAGAAATTGGCGCAGGCATGGCGCGTCGGCGAGGATGCCGAAGGCTCCGGCCGCGAGGGTCTGGTCTTGCCGGTGGACCGCGGCACCCTATCTATGGCATTAGGGCGCGAGAATGCGGTGCATCTGGCGTTGACCGACGCCCGCGCCGCGGCCCGTGTGCTTGCGCATTTGAGCCGCTGGCAGTTTTTCACAGGATGGAGTAGGGACGCGTCCAACCGCGATTCCGATCCGCAGACTCCGCCGCCCGCCGGCGAGGAAGAAATTGGGACGGCGCCAGCTGGCACCGCCGCTTCGGACGCGTTTTGAAGGAATGATGGTTTTCGATGAGTGACGAACAGGACAAGCCGACGCTGACCCGCAAGCCGCTGGGGCTGAAGCGGACGGTCGAATCCGGCCAGGTGCAACAGCAATTCAGCCATGGCCGCCGCAACACGGTGGTGGTCGAGGTGAAGCGTCGCCGTGTGCTCGGCCGTCCCGGCGAAACCGCCGCGCCCGAAATGGAAGAGGTTGAGGTGGCTCCGGCGCCCGCCGCTCCTGCGCCCGCACCGGTCGCTGCCGCTCCCGTAGCTCCGCCGCCGCCGCCGAGGCCGGCTGCAGCGCCGCGCGTCAGCGAAGCGAACAGCCTGATGTCGCGCCAGGAGCGCCAGGTTCAGTTGCTGCGCGAGGCCGAGGAATCGCGCATGAACGCGCTCGAGGAAACGCGCCGCCGCGAAGAAGCTGCGCGCGCCCGTGCCCTTGAGGAAGAAAAGGCACGCGCCGCCGAAAAGACAGCGCCAGCACCTGCCGCTGCGCCGGAGCCGGCTGCGGCTGCGCCCGCCGCCGAACCCGTGGCCGCCGCTGCGCCGGCTCCCGTCGTCAAGGCGGAAACGGCTGCTGCGCCTGCTGCGGCGGCTCCTGCCTCCACTCCCGCACCGCGTGCCACGACCAGCGCCGCGCCTGCGCCGCGCCGCTTCACGCCCGTTGCTGCGCCGCCGCGCCCCGAACCCAAGCGCCCCGAGCCGAAGGCAACCCGTGGTGGCGACAGCCGTCGCCAGTCGGGCAAGCTGACCGTCACGCGCGCGCTTAACGAGGACGAGGGTGCACGTGCACGCAGCCTCGCGGCGTTGAAGCGCGCCCGCGAGAAGGAAAAGCGTTCGCACACCGCTTCGTCGGGCCCGCGCGAGAAGCAGGTCCGCGAAGTCGTCGTGCCTGAAAGCATCACGGTGCAGGATCTCGCCAACCGTATGGCCGAAAAGGTCACCGACCTGACTAAGGCGCTGTTCAAAATGGGCAGCCCGGCCAGTAGCGTCGATACGATCGATCAGGACACCGCCGAACTGCTCGTCACCGAATTCGGTCATGAGATCAAGCGCGTGAGCGAAGGCGACGTCGACATCCGTCACGACGAGGACGTCGACGATGCCGAGCATCTGAAGCCGCGTGCCCCGGTCGTCACGATCATGGGTCACGTCGATCACGGCAAGACATCGCTGCTCGATGCGCTCCGCGGCGCCAATGTCGTTGCGGGTGAGGCCGGTGGCATCACCCAGCATATCGGCGCCTATCAGGTGAAAACCCCCGATGGCAGCATCGTCACCTTCCTCGATACTCCGGGCCACGAAGCCTTTACCGAGATGCGTCAGCGCGGTGCCAATGTCACCGACATCGTCATCCTGGTGGTCGCGGCCGACGACGGGTTGAAGCCGCAGTCGATCGAAGCGATCAAGCATGCGAAAGCGGCTGGCGTGCCGATCATCGTGGCGATCAACAAGGTCGACAAGGAAGGCGCCAATCCGCAGCGCGTCCGCGAACGCCTGCTCGAACATGAACTGGTGGTCGAGGAAATGGGCGGTGACGTCCAGAATGTCGAAGTCTCGGCGCTGAAAAAGACCGGTCTCGACAAGCTGCTCGAAGCGATCGCGATGCAGGCCGAGATCATGGAGCTCAAGGCCAATCCCGACCGCGCCGCCGAAGGCACGGTGATCGAGGCCAAGCTCGACAAGGGCCGCGGCCCCGTCGCGACGATCCTCGTCCGCCGTGGTACGCTCAAGGTCGGCGACATCTTCGTCTGCGGTGCCGAAAGCGGCCGCGTCCGCGCGCTCGTCGATGATCAGGGCAAGCAGATCAAATCGGCCACGCCATCGATGCCGGTCGAAGTGCTCGGTCTGGGCGGCGTTCCGATGGCGGGCGATACGCTCACGGTCGTCGAGAACGAAGCCCGCGCCCGCGAAGTTGCGGCCTATCGTCATGGCGAGGCGCTCAAGAAGCGCACCGTGCAGGCGCCGGTCAGCCTCGAAGGCATGTTCGAGGCGCTCGCCGACAAGGCGAACGTCATCCAGTTCCCGGTGATCATCAAGGGCGATGTGCAGGGGTCGGTCGAAGCGATCGTCAATGCGCTGAACAAGCTGTCGACCGACGAGATCCGCGTCCGCGTGCTCCAGTCGGGCGCCGGTGCGATCACCGAGAGCGATGTGACGCTGGCGGCGGCGACCAATGCGCCGATCATCGGCTTCAACGTCCGTCCGAACCCCAAGGCGCGCGATATCGCGAAGCGTGAAAAAGTGCGCTTCATGTATCATGACGTCATCTATCACCTGACCGATGAAATCCGGAAGGAAATGGCCGGCGAGCTGGGCCCCGAACGGATCGAAACCGTCGTCGGTCGCGCCGAAGTCAAGGATGTCTTCCCCGCCGGCAAGCGCGACAAGGCCGCAGGCCTGCTCGTGCTCGAAGGTGTCATCCGCAAGGGACTCCATGCGCGTCTCACGCGTGCCGATGTCATCGTCTCGGCGACGACCATCGCCTCGCTGCGTCGTTTCAAGGACGATGTCGCCGAAGTGCGCGCCGGTCTCGAATGCGGTGTCGTGCTGTCGGATACCAACGACATCAAGGCGGGCGACAACCTCGAAGTCTTCGAAGTCGAACTGCGCGACCGGACGCTATAAAAGGCGTCCGCTCCGCGCGGGTCAGGAGGCGCCTGCATGGCTCGCTATGTGGCATTGTTCGGCAGCATCAATGTCGGTGGAAACCGGCTGAAGATGGCCGATCTGCGCGCGGCGTTCGAGGCCGAGGATTTCACCTCGGTCGAGACCGTCGTTGCGAGCGGCAACGTCCTGTTCGACCATGACGAACGGCCGACGCGCGGGCTCGAAGAGAAATTGACGCTGATGGTCGACGAGCGTTTCGACATGGCCACCGCCGCCCTGGTGCGCAGCCGTGACGAACTCGCTGCCGCGATTGCCGACAATCCGTTCGCGGGAACGAATGAGGACAAATTCGTCCACACGATGTTTCTCGACGGCCAACCGACGCAGGCGCAATTCGACACGCTGGTTGCCGATCACAAAGGGCGCGGCAATGAAAAGCTGGCGCTGGGCGATCGTGCGCTATTCATCGATTTTGGCGACGGGGTGGCCGACAGCAAGCTGACCGGTGCGTGGATCGAAAAGCGCCTTGGCCACAAAGGCACCGCGCGCAACATGCGCTCGATCGCACGGATCGTCGCAAAACTGGACGAAGAGGCAAAGGACGCCCGATGAAAACCGAAAATGAAAAGGGCCCCACGGTCCGCGCGCTGCGCGTCGGCGAACAGGTGCGTCATATCCTGTCCGAAATCCTCGCGCGCGGCGACGTGCACGACGATCTTCTGGTCAAGCATCCGGTCAGCGTTACCGAAGTGCGTATGTCATCGGATCTGCGCCACGCGACGGTGTTCGTGAAGTCGCTGCTCGGCAAGGAAGAGGAAGCGGTGCTGAAGGCGCTGCGCACCAACACTGCCTGGTTGCAAAAGAGCGTCGCCGAAAAAATGACGATGAAATATGCCGCGAAGCTGAAATTCCTGTCGGACGAAAGCTTTGACGAGGCGAGCCACATCGACAAGCTGCTGCGCGACCCGAAGGTCGCACGTGATTTGGGTGAACGCGACGGCGACGAATAATTGCCCTCGCCCCCGCCTTCGCAGGGGCGGCGCTTATTTCTTGATCCCCGCGGCTTGCTCCAGTTCGACCAGCGCTTCCTCCAGATAATCGATCATCCGCTGCGCATGCGGCACGCTTCGCCTGCAGGCGGTGATGCCGAAATCGATATTCTTGTTGTTCGACACCTGGGTGATGTTCATCGCCATGCCGTCGACCGGGATGCTCGCGGGATACATGCCGTCGAGGCGGGCGCCGTTCCAGTACATTTGCTCGCGCGGTCCCGGCACATTCGAAATCGTCACTGAGTAAGCGGGAAAGCGGTCCGCGGTGCGCGTCAGTGCGGTCAGCATCATCGGGAAGCTGGTGATCGCGGTGTAGAGCTGAATCTGCCCCGCGGTCATCGCGCGCAACTGGGCCTTTGCCGAATTCATCGACGCCTGGATCGTCGCCATACGCTCGGCCGGGTCGTCGATATGGGTCGCAAGATTGGCGGTGACCGATGCAACCGAATTGCCCGAATCGACATCGCCCTTGGGACGGATCGAGACCGGAGCCATGGCCTTGAGCGGCTTGTCGGGCAATTCGTTCAGCGATTGCAGATATTTGCGCATCGCCCCCGCACACATGCCGAGCACCGCATCGTTGATCGTCCCGTCATAGGCCTTGCCCATCGCGCGGACGCGCTCGAGCGACCAGCTTTGCGCGACGAAGCGGCGCGCGCCGGTGATGTTGCGGTTGAAACTGGTGCGCGGTACGCCGCTGAAGGGTGTGGTCAGCCCGTCGCCACCGATGCCGAACATCGCCGCGACATACTGGTTCAGTGCCTTGGTCACCCCGACGCTGTTTCCCCATTGCTCCTTCAGGAAATCGCCGATCGCCTTGATGTCGGTCAGGCTGGGGCGCGGCGGCTTTTTCGCCATGGGGAATTGACGCTTATAGGCTTCATACGCCTCGACCGAGAGCGGCGAACAGGTGCGCCGTTCCTTTGGGTCGGGGGACAGCATCGAATTATAGAAATGGATGCTTGCCGCGCCGTCCATCAGGGCGTGGTGCACTTTTTTGAAAGTCGCGATCTGCCGATTGGGCAAGCCCGAGATCAACGTGATTTCCCACAAGGGCCGGGTGCGGTCGAGCAGGCCCGAATGGAGGCGCGAGGCGAGCTCGAACATCTCGCGATAGCGCCCGGGCTTGGGCAGCGCCGCGGCCCGGACGTGGTAATGCATGTCGATGTCGCGGTCGGGTTCTAGGCGGATCGGGCCATATTGGCCGAATGGGGTCAGTTTCAGCACCTCGCTGAACGGGCGCCTGAGGCCTTCCGATTGCCGCAGCAGCGCGAGCTGTTCGTTGAGCCAATCGGTCTCATCGACATCGTCGGGCAGGGTGTAGAGGTTGATGCCGCCGATATGCATCGGCATTTCGCGGCTCTCCCCCACGAGGAACATCGCGTCGCTCACCGGCATCAAGCGCATATGGCAGCTCTCCCCACTATTTGTGCTGCTTCTGTTGGGGGCAGCATGACAGGGGCAGAGAACGAGTCAAGCCGGCTCCCCTCTCTTCGTCACCCCGGATCAAGTCCGGGGTGACGAGATTGTCTGGACAGGTTATCGCCGTCCCCATGGCCAAGCTCTATTTCTACTACGCCAGCATGAATGCGGGCAAATCGACGACGCTGTTGCAGGCGGATTTCAACTATCGCGAGCGCGGCATGGAAACGATGCTGTGGACCGCCGCGCTCGACGACCGTTATGGTGCGGGACAGGTGACGAGCCGCATCGGGCTGATCGCCGAGGCGCATAAATTCGATCCCGACAGCGATCTGTGGGCCGCTGTGAATGCCGAACATGCCGAACGCCCGCTCGCCTGCGTGCTGGTCGACGAAGCGCAATTCCTGACGCGCGAGCAAGTGCTCGGCCTTGCGCGGCTCGCCGACGAGGCGGGCATCCCTGTGCTCTGCTATGGCCTGCGTACCGATTTTTCGGCCGAGCTTTTTCCGGGATCGGCGGCGCTGCTCGGCATCGCCGACGCGCTTGTCGAGCTGAAGGCGGTATGCGAATGCGGGCGCAAGGCGACGATGAATCTCCGCGTCGATGAACGGGGGCGCGCGGTGGTCGCGGGTGCGCAGACCGAGATTGGTGGCAATGACCGCTATGTCGCAATGTGCCGCCGCCACTTCATGCAAAAACGGCGCGAGGCCGCCGGGGGACTGCTCGATGCTTGACCGTCTTTATGCCGAACTCGCCGACGGCGATTTGAAACTCGTCAAGCTGACCGAGGCGCACCGCGCGCCGCTCGGCGCCGTTTGCGCTGCCGATGCTGACGTCTGGGCGATCTATTCGTCGAGTTTCGACCCCGATCATTTCGACGCGAGCTTCGATGTGCTGACCGGAAAGGGCGGCCGAATGCCCTATGCGATCATGGACGGTGATACGCTCGTCGGCATGACCGCCTGGCTGCGTCCCGACGCGTCGGCGCAGACAGTCGAGATCGGCAACAGCTTCATCCACCCCGATCATCGCGGCACCGGCTTCAACGGACGTGTGAAGCGCCTGATGATCGACCATGCGTTCGATGTCGGCATCCGCCGCATCGAATTCCGCATCGATGAGCGCAACAAGCGGAGTCAGGCGGCGGTCGCGAAGCTTGGCTGTACGAAGGAGGGCGTGCTGCGTTCGGAGCGCATCACCTGGACCGGCTATACCCGCGACACCGGGCTCTGGTCGCTGCTCGTCGGTGAATGGATTGCGGCGTAGATGAACGGCGCCTAACAAGGGGGTCAGAGCCGGTTAAGCCCTGCGTTGCTAAGGATAGTGGCATGAAAAAGACACTTTCCATCCTGCTTGCGGCCGCGCTGCTTCCCCTCGGCGCCGCCGCCACCGCATCCGCTCCCCAGGACACCAAGGCTGAGCGTGCGCTCGGCGTCGAATCGAGCATCGTCTTTCCGAGCGACAGCTCGATCCGCAACTGGCGCGCCGACCGCGACCGCGGCATCTGGATCCAGGATCGCCGCGGCGACTGGTATTATGGCACCTTCGCCGGCTTCTGCCGCGATCTCGATTTTGCGCAGGTGATCGGGGTCGATACCCGCGGCATCTCGCGGCTCGACCGCTTTGCGTCGATCGTCGTGCGTGGTGAGCGCTGTCAGCTAAGCTCCTTCGTCACCTCGGCCCCGCCGCCGTCCAAGAAAGACAAGGCGGCAGCGCGCAAGGCCGCCGAAGCCGCCAAGGCGCCCACGCAAAATTGACAAGTCGCGTCGATGCGGAGCGTCTGTTCCCGCATTTTGCGAACCGTCCGGTTTCACCCGGACTGAAAATGCTCTAGCGGCGCGGCATGAACGGCTGGATCATTCTCGATAAACCCCTGGGGCTCGGCTCGACGCAAGCGGTCGGCGCGGTCAAGCGCGTGTGCCGCGAGGCGGGGCTGGGCAAGGTTAAGGTTGGCCATGGTGGCACGCTCGATCCGCTCGCGTCCGGCGTGCTGCCGATCGCGCTCGGAGAGGCGACCAAGCTCTGCGGGCGGATGCTCGACGCAAGCAAGACCTATGATTTTACCATTCAGTTCGGCGTGCAGACCGACGGACTCGATGCCGAGGGCGAGGTCGTCGCGACGAGCGATGTGCGGCCGACGCTGGCCGAAGTCGCGGCGGTGCTGCCGCGCTTCACCGGACCGATCGAACAGGTACCGCCCGCTTTTTCGGCGATCAAGATCGACGGCCAGCGCGCCTATGACCTGGCGCGCAAGGGCGAGGTGGTCGAGATGAAGCCGCGGGCGGTGACGATCCACTCTCTTTGTCATGCCGGACTTGATCCGGCATCCATATCGGCGCCGGAAGAATGGACCCCGGATCAAGTTCGGGGTGACGAAGCAGGGGAGGGGCCGCTCGAATCCATCACCCTCACCGCCCATGTCTCCAAAGGTACCTATATCCGCAGCCTCGCGCGCGACATCGCCCATGCGGTCGGCAGCGTCGGCCATGTGACGATGCTGCGCCGCACCAAAGCGGGCCCGTTCGCGCTTGAACAGGCGATTTCGCTGGACAAATTGAACGCTTTCGGCCAAGGCGCCGCCCAATCAGAAATCATTCTGCCGCTTGAGGCAGGGCTGGTCGACATCCCGGCTCTGAACCTTTCCCCGGAAGCGGCAGGGGCGATCCGTCAGGGTCGCGTCTGGACCGGGGGTAGCACGGATGACGGGCTCTATTGGGGACGGGACAGCGATATGCGTCCCATCGCCCTGATCGAGGCTTTGGCGGGAACGCTGAAGGTCGTGCGCGGCTTCAATCTTTAGATCAGGATGTTCGAAGGAAAAAATATATGTCGATTACTGCCGAGCGCAAAACCGAAGTCATCAACGACAATGCCCGCGCAAAGGGCGATACCGGTTCGCCGGAAGTCCAGGTTGCAATCCTGACCGATCGTATCAACACCCTGACCGATCATTTCAAGGCACACCACAAGGACAACCACAGCCGCCGCGGCCTCCTGATGATGGTCAACAAGCGTCGCAGCTTGCTCGACTATCTCAAGAAGAAGGACGAGGGCCGTTATCAGGCTCTCATCGCGAAGCTGGGTCTTCGTAAGTAAGAAATTTTCGGCGGCCCCGGATTTCCGGGGCCGCTGTCATATTGGCGTCCGCAAATGGCGGCGCCAAACGGGCTCTCCCGCATTCGGCGGGACCGCCATTGGGGCAGACAGACGCCCCGCACCGCCCCGGGTCGGATTACCCGGAACTAGAGGCCCCGCCCGGCATAGGGCCCGGCGGGCGAAGGAAATCTCATGTTTGACGTGAAAAAAGTATCGATCGAGTGGGGCGGTGAAACGCTGACCCTCGAAACGGGCAAGGTTGCCCGTCAGGCCGACGGCGCCGTGATGGCGACGCTGGGCGAAACGGTTGTCCTGTGCGCCGTCACCGCCGCCAAGAAGGTCAAGGAGGGGCAGGACTTCTTCCCGCTCACCGTCCATTATCAGGAAAAATATTCGGCCGCCGGACGCATTCCGGGCGGCTTCTTCAAGCGTGAACGCGGCGCGACCGAAAAGGAAACGCTGGTTTCCCGCCTGATCGATCGCCCGATCCGCCCGCTGTTCCCCGAAGGTTTCTACAACGAAATCAACGCCATTGCCCAGGTTCTGAGCTATGACGGCCATAACGAGCCCGACATTCTGGCGCTCGTCGCCGCGTCGGCCGCGATGACGATTTCGGGCGTTCCCTTCATGGGCCCGATCGGCGCGGCACGCGTCGGCTATATCGACGGCGAATATATCCTCAACCCGACCGATGCGCAGGTTGCCGAAGGCGATCTCGACCTCGTTGTTGCTGCTACATACGACGCGGTGATGATGGTCGAATCCGAAGCCAATGAGCTGTCGGAAGAGGTCATGCTCGGCGCCGTCCTGTTCGCGCATGACGCGTGTAAGGAAGTCGTCAAGGCGATCGTGAAGCTTGCTGAGCAGGCTGCGAAGGAGCCTTGGGCGATGGCCGAACAGGCCGATCTGACCGCCGCCAAGGACAAGCTGAAGAAGCTGATCGGCAAGGATATTGCCGCCGCTTACAAGCTGACCGACAAGTCGGCGCGTTCGAACGCGCTCAACGAAGCGCGCGCGAAGGCCAAGGACGCTTTCGCCGACGCCGCTCCGCAGGATCAGCTGGCCGCGTCCAAGCTGATGAAGAAGCTCGAAGCCGAAATCGTTCGCGGCGCCATCCTCAAGGACGGCAAGCGCATCGACGGTCGCACCACCACGCAGATTCGCCAGATTGTTGCCGAAACGCACTTCCTGCCGCGTTCGCATGGTTCGGCGCTGTTCACGCGCGGCGAGACCCAGACCATCGCAACCTGCACCTTGGGTACCAAGGACAGCGAGCAGATGATCGATGGTCTGAACGGCCTGTCGTACCAGAACTTCATGCTGCACTATAACTTCCCGCCCTATTCGGTCGGTGAAGTCGGCCGCTTTGGCGCGCCAGGCCGCCGCGAAGTCGGTCATGGCAAGCTGGCATGGCGTGCGCTGCACCCCGTGCTGCCGACCAAGGACGAGTTCCCCTACACGATCCGCATCACCAGCGACATCACCGAGTCGAACGGCTCGTCGTCGATGGCGTCGGTTTGTGGCGGTTCGCTTGCCATGATGGACGCCGGCGTTCCGTTGAAGCGTCCGGTTTCGGGTATCGCGATGGGCCTGATCCTCGAAGGCAAGGATTATGCGATCCTGTCGGACATCCTGGGTGACGAAGATCACCTCGGTGACATGGATTTCAAGGTGGCTGGTACGTCCGAAGGCATCACCACGATGCAGATGGACATCAAGATCGCGGGCATCACGCGCGAGATCTTCGAAGCCGCTCTGACCCAGGCCAAGGAAGGCCGCGCGCACATCCTCGGCGAAATGGCGAAGGCGCTGGGCGAAGCCCGCACCGAGCTGTCGGACTATGCCCCGCGTATCGAAACGATGCAGATCGACAAGTCGAAGATCCGCGACATCATCGGCACCGGCGGCAAGGTGATCCGCGAGATCGTCGCGACCACTGGCGCCAAGGTCGACATCGACGACGAAGGCCTGATCAAGATCTCGTCGAGCGATCCGGCCCAGATCGAAGCCGCGCGCGCGTGGATTTCGGGCATCGTCGAGGAAGCCGAAGTCGGCAAGATCTATGACGGCAAGGTCGTCAACCTCGTCGATTTCGGTGCGTTCGTGAATTTCATGGGCGGCAAGGACGGTCTCGTCCACGTCAGCGAAATCGCCAACGAGCGCGTCGAAAAGGTCGCCGACGTCCTGAGCGAAGGCCAGGAAGTCAAGGTCAAGGTCCTCGAGATCGACCAGCGCGGCAAGGTTCGCCTGTCGATGCGCGTCGTCAATCAGGAAACCGGCGAAGAGCTGGAAGACACGCGCCCGCCGCGTGAAGCCCGCGAACCGCGCGGCGATCGTGGCCCCCGCCGTGAAGGCGGCGACCGTGGCGATCGCGGCCCGCGTGGCGGCGGTGGCGGTCGTGACCGTGGCCCGCGCCGTGACGGCGGTGCCGACCGCGGTCCGCGTCGCGAGCGCAACGAGGGTCCGGAAGATCAGGGCCATGTGCCTGATTTCCTGAAGGACTAAGTCTTCCGACATCGGATAAAAGAAAGGGGCCGCGAAAGCGGCCCCTTTTTTATGCTCTGCGGGAAGGGCGGCAAAGGCGCCGCAGGACGGGACCGGCCAAGCCGGTCCCGTCCGCTATGCTAGTCGAACAGCTCTTCCAGAAAGGATTTCCGGCGCTTGGGATATCCCTTGTGATGTCCCTGGTGTCCATGACCCCAGGGTGGGGGCGGTGCGGCTTGCGGATAGGGCTGCTGCGGCGGGGGCGGGGCGGATGGTGCTGGCGCCGGTTCGGCGGCCACGCTGCGCTCGATGATCTTGTCGAGTTCGCCGCGATCGAGCCACACGCCGCGGCATTGCGGGCAATAGTCGATCTCGACGCCTTGCCGGTCGCTCATCGACAGCGGCACTTTGCAGACGGGGCAGGGCATGCCCACAGCGGGACCGGTCATCGCGCGGCCCTCCCGCTGGCCGGCCCAAACCGATTGCCGGGTTTCTGCCCATAGGCAGAGGCGAAAAATAAATGCGACATCACATAGACTCCGGGTTGTGATCCAACCGAGGTACCGATGTGGCTTGGGAAGCATATAGGTCGAGCCAACATCGAGTATCCTCGATGCGGTCCGACATCACGATCGATGCGATCGTCAGAGGGGCCCGGCCCGCAATCCTGACATAGGCTTTGCGCGTACAAATTCAATGGCCGGATTACGTTGCAGCGCTCTGCTGTACGCATGGCGACCGGGATCGCCGTGACCGGAAGCTACAGGGTGGGAAGCAGTCACTATCCTTGAACCCGCGTCACCCCGGACTTGATCAGGAGTCCAGAAGGCGAGGACTGCCATAGATTCCGGATCAAGTCCGGGGTGACGACATATGGATGTCGCCTGCCGGTCGTTTCCTGACACAAGGAAGGGACCGCTCTCGCGGCCCCTCCGCAATCCGATACCGGCACGCTCAGTCGAACAGCCGCTCGGCATAGACGCTGCGTAACTGCGCAAAATTGTCCCAGTGCGGCATTGGCGTCGTGCCGCGCAGCCTGGCTTCCAGCACATCGACATGGGCATGCCAGCCCGCGCTGACATTGAGAAGTACGCCGTGGTCCTCGACGCGCCGGTGGATGATCGTCAGCAAAACCTCATCGCCCTTTTCTGCGAGTGTGAAGGTGACGCCGCCGGTGCTGCCCCAGCTGATCGACAGCAGGCGCGGGGCGTCGATTGCGGTGATCTCGCTCGTCATGCGATGCTCATCGCCAAAGCCTTCGGGGCGCGCGCCCGGAGGGTCGGTCAGTTCGTCGTTGCGCCATACGAAGTCGACCGGCGCGCCGACCTTTTCTTCCATCGCGCCTGCGGCGAGCCACTGGCGGCGCAGCTCGCCGTCGGTGAGATAGGACCAGATGCGGGCGATCGGGCCGGGAAGCAGGCGCTCGATCGTCAGCGTCGCGGGTTCGGTCAACAGGCCGTAATTGTCGTGGGCCAGGGACGTGCTCATCGTCATTCTCCTTTTTTCGGGGGAAGGGGCGTCTTCGGGGTATGGGTGGCGGCATCCTCGGCGCGGAGCAGCTGTTCGAGGGTGTCGAGGCGGTTGGTCCAGAAGCGGCGATACATGCCGAGCCACTGGTCGGCGCTCGCCAGCGGCACCGGCTCGAGGCTGCAATGATGCGTTCGCCCGCGCACGTCGCGGCGGATCAGCCCGGCGCTTTCCAGCACCCTGATATGTTTCGACGCCGCCGCGAGCGACATGGCGAAGGGCTCGGCCAGCTCGCCGACCGTGCGTTCGCCGGCGGCGAGTTCGCCCAGCATCGCACGCCGCGTCGCGTCGCCGAGCGCGTGAAAGATTGTATCGAGTGTTTGCGAATCATGTTCAACCATGTGGTTAAATATGAGCTGTCTCAGGCTAATGTCAACCACTTGGTTGAATGATGTGTGCGGACTCGCCACCGTCCGTCTTTTTCGTTTATGCTCGGGCCATGCTGACCATCTTCTTGCCCGCGCTCGCCCTGACCGCCGCCGTAGCGGCACAACCGGCCCCTGCCCCGCCGCCGCGGATGCACCCGATGCCGACCTTTGCGCCGCCGCCACCCCCGCCGCCCTTGCCTGTGCCGCCCAAACCCGAAGTGCCCGGCGTGCCCGACACGCGGCCCTATGTCGCGCTCACCACCGACCTCGGCACGATGATTGTGCGGCTCGAGGACAAGCGCGCGCCGGTCACCGCGAAAAATTTCCTGCGCTATGTCGATGCAAAACGACTGGACGGGTTTCAATTTTATCGCTCGACGCGCAGCTGGGGGCCGGCGAGCCAGCTGATCCAGGCGGGCAATCGCGGGGATCCGCGACTCAACTATCCCCCGATCGCGCACGAGCCGACCAACGTCACAGGCCTCACCAACTGCAAGGGTGCGCTGTCGATGGCGCGGCTGGCGCCCGGCGACGCGACGAGCGATTTCTTTTTGTTGCTTAGCGAAATCAAGAGTTTCGATGCCGATCCCAAGCTCGGCGGCGACAATGCGGGCTTTGCGGTGTTCGGCGAGATCGTCGCGGGCGGCGAGGTGGCGGAGAAAATTTATGCCGCCCCGGTGTCCGAAACGCTGGGCGAAGGCGTGATGAAGGGCCAGATGCTCGCACCGATGGTGACGATCAAATCGGCGCGTCGCGTTCCGGCTCCGGCCGACGCGCCGAAGGGCTGCGTCGTCATGACGCCGTGATTATCCGGCGGAGCGGCGCCCGAGCTCAGAAAAGCGCGATCATTTATTTTGCGTTCATCCGCGCTGTGTCTATACCGCCCGCATGACTCAGCGCTCCTCCTCGCGTGCCATGACGCGCCTGCTCGCCGCCACTCTTGTGATTACGCCGCTTTTGGCGGCCTGCGGCGGTGGTGCCGGGGTCAAAAAAGACACGCGTTATGTCGCGCGCGACGTCAACACGCTGTACCGCGCGGCGCAGGATCGGCTCGATCAGGGCAATTACCGGATCGCCGCGGCGCTGTTCGACGAGGTAGAGCGCCAGCATCCCTATTCGCCCTGGGCGCGCCGCGCGCAGCTGATGAGCAGCTTTTCCTATTATATGGACCGCGAATATACCCCGGCGATCGAATCGGCGCAGCGTTTCCTCGCGATTCACCCGGGCAACAAGGACGCGCCCTACGCCTATTATCTGATCGGGCTCAGTTACTATGAGCAGATCAGCGACGTTACCCGCGACCAGAAAATCACCCAGCAGGCGTCGAACGCACTCGGTGAAGTGATCCGCCGCTATCCCGACAGCCGCTATGCCGCCGATGCGCGGTTGAAGGTCGACCTGGTTCAGGATCACCTCGCGGGCAAGGAGATGGAGATCGGCCGTTTCTATCAGCGCAGCTCGAACTGGCTCGCCGCGTCGATCCGTTTCCGCGAAGTGACGCAGAAATTCCAGACCACCAGCCACACTCCCGAGGCGCTCTATCGCCTGACCGAATGCTATCTCGCGCTCGGCATTCCCGAAGAGGCGAAAAAATCGGCCGCGGTGCTGGGCGCCAACTATCCGGGCACCAAATGGTACGACCGCGCCTACAAGCTGATGCAGAAGCACGCGCCGACCGCCTGATCTTGCAGGGCGTGGATTCGCGCTTTGTTCTAATGTAAGGGGCGAATTGTGCTGACCGCCCTGTCCATCGCCAATATCGTTCTGATCGAACGGCTCGACCTCGATTTCGAGGCCGGGCTGGGTGTGCTCACCGGCGAGACTGGCGCGGGCAAGTCGATCCTGCTCGATGCGCTCGGGCTTGCGCTCGGAATGCGCGCCGACAATGCGCTGGTGCGACAGGGGTGCGACAAGGCGCAGGTGACTGCAAGCTTTGCGCCGCCCGCCGCCGGAACCTCGCTCGCGGTGCTGCTCGCCGACAATGATGTCGCACAGGAGCCGGGCGAGCCACTGCTGATCCGCCGCACGCTGAAAGCCGATGGCGGCAGCCGCGCCTTCCTCAACGATCAACCCTGTTCGGCGGCGCTGCTCCGCGAAGTCGGCAGCTATCTCGTCGAAATCCACGGCCAGCACGACGACCGCGGCCTGCTCGCGCCCGCCGGACACCGCGCGCTGCTCGACACTTATGCCCGCGCCGACACCGCCGGGGTTTCCACCGCCCATGCCGCGTGGCGCGGTGCCGAGGAGCGGCTGGCGGCGGCGCGCAGCGCATTGGCCGAGGCCGAGCGCGACCGCGAATGGCTGATGCATTGCGTTGCCGAGCTTCAGACGTTGAACCCGCAGCCCGGCGAAGAGGAAGAACTCGCCGAAGAGCGCGCTTCGATGCAAAAGGGCGAGAAGATTGCCGGCGACCTCGGTGCGATCATGACGGCGTTCGAGGGCAGCGACAGTGGTCCCGCCCAGTTGCGCGGCGCGGCGCGGCGGCTCGACCGGCTGGCAGGCGACCACCCGTTGCTCGCCGAAGCGCTCGCCGGGCTCGACCGCGCGATCATCGAGGCTGACGAGGCCGAGGCGAGGCTCCACGAGGCCGCGCGCGCGATGGAATATGACCCCGAGCGGCTCGAAGCGACCGAGACCCGATTGTTCGAACTCCGCGCGATGGCGCGCAAGCACAATGTCCAGCCTGACGCGCTCGCCGAATTGACGGGCGAACTCGCGGCACGACTCGACGCGATCGAGGGCGGCAGCGCGGGGCTCGCGAAGCTTGAGCTTGCCGTAGCCGAAACAGCGGCGGCTTACACCCACGCTGCGACCGCGCTCTCCGACCTCCGCGCCAAGGCCGCGGTGCGCCTCGACGCCGCAGTCGCGGGCGAACTGGTGCCGCTGAAGCTCGACGCCGCGCGCTTTCAGACGCTTGTCGAGCGGCTGCCCGCCGAACGCTGGGGTGCTGACGGCATGGATCGCATTGAGTTCCTGATTTCGACAAACCCCGGCGCGCCCTTCGCGCCGCTCGCCAAAATTGCGTCGGGCGGCGAATTGTCGCGCTTCATTCTCGCGCTGAAAGTCGCCCTCGCCGAAGAGGGCGGGGCCGACACGATCATCTTCGACGAAATCGATCGCGGCGTCGGCGGCGCAGTGGCGTCGGCGATCGGCGACCGGCTCGCGCGCCTCGCGGGCGCGGGCAAGCAATTGCTCGCGGTCACCCACAGCCCGCAGGTCGCCGCCAAGGGCGCCGCGCATTTCGTCATCGCCAAGTCGAGCGAGGGCATCGTCACCCGCACCAGCGTCCACGAACTCAGCGATGCCGGCCGCCGCGAGGAAATCGCGCGCATGCTGTCGGGCGCCGAAGTCACCGACGAAGCGCGCGCGCAGGCGGAGCGCTTGCTGGAGGTCGCGGCGTGAGCGATGCGCACCCCCTCGACCGCCCGATCTGGAACATGCTCACTGGTCGGCAAGCACATATTGCCGAGGGTGACGCGCGCGCGGTGCGGATCGATCGCGATTACGGGCCGTTTGGCGCAGCCACAGACCGGAGCGCCGAGGCGCAGTCGGCACTTGCAGCGCTCATCCCCGATGACGGCGAATTGTGGATCGTCGAGGGCGAGCCCTGGCCGGTTCCTCCCGGCGCGCGCGAAATAAAGCGTGCAGTGCTCGCGCAGATGGTCGCCGAGGGCCCGCCGCCCGAGCCGCGTCCGGGTGACCCCGGGATCATCGCGCTCACCGACGCCGATGCCGCCGAAATGGCCGCGCTCGCCGAACATGCCAAACCCGGCCCATGGGGGCCAAAGACGCATCTTTACGGCCCCTTCTTCGGGATTCGCGAGAATGGCCGCCTGCTCGCAATGGCGGGGCAGCGCATGTTGATGCCGGGGATGGCCGAGGTCAGCGGCGTCTCGACCTGGGCTGATTGTCGCGGCCGCGGGTTCGCCCGTGCGCTGATCGGCCATGGCATGCGCGCAATGGCCCTGCGCGGCGAACAGCCCTTCCTGCACAGCTACGCCGACAATGCGGGCGCAATCGCGCTCTATGAAGCGTTGGGTTTCCGCATCCGCCGCGAGATGCATGTGCTGGTGCTGGCGCGATGATGGGCCGGCGCCAGCATCTGGCGGCGCTGACCGCGATGGCGGCGATGTTTCTCCCTATGGGCAAGCTAAAGGCGCTGGAGGCGCAGATGGAAGAAATGACACCCGAATATGGCCTGATCGGACAGATGATCGCCCGGCCGGGCCAGCGCGCTGCGCTCGCGGCGATTCTGTCCGAAGGCACCGGCGAAATGCCGGGCAACCTCTCCTATCTGGTCGGCGAAGATAGCGCGAACCCCGACGCACTGTGGATCGTCGAAATCTGGACCGATAAGGCGGCTCACACCGCATCGCTCAAGCTCCCCGTGGTTCAGGCCGCGATCGCCAAAGGCCGTCCGCTGATCGCAGGCTTCGGCATGCGGGCGGAATTCAAGCCGGTGGCTGCGCAGAATTGATATGATGGACGTGACGATGATTTCCGAAGCCGAAGCCGCCAACGAACTGATGCGGCTGGCGAAACAGATTGCGCATCACAACAAGCGCTATCATGCCGACGACGCGCCCGAGATTTCGGACGCCGACTATGATGCGCTCGTGCGTCGCAACAATGAACTCGAGGCCGCTTTCCCGCATCTCGTTCGCGCCGACAGCCCGAACAATCTGGTCGGCGCGGCGGTCGAGGCGTCGCCCTTGTCGAAAATCACCCACGCCCAGCGGATGATGAGCCTCGACAATGCGTTCAACGGCGAAGACGTCGCCGAGTTCGCGGCGCGGGTGCGGCGCTTCCTGAACCTCGCCGAGGATGCCGCTGTTGCGCTGACCGCCGAGGACAAGATCGATGGGCTGTCCTGTTCGCTGCGCTATGAAAAGGGTGTTCTCGTTCAGGCGGCGACGCGCGGCGACGGCAGTGTCGGTGAGGATGTGACGCCGAATGTGCGGACGATCGGCGATATTCCGCAACAATTGAACGGAACTATCCCCGACATCTTCGAAATCCGCGGCGAAATCTACATGGCGAAGGACGACTTCGCTGCGCTCAATGCGCGCCTGCTTGCCGAGTCCGACGATCCCGAAAAGGCCCGCCAGTTCGCCAATCCGCGCAACGCCGCCGCCGGATCGCTGCGCCAGAAGGACGCCAGCGTCACCGCTGCGCGTCCACTGCGCTTCCTCGCGCATGGCTGGGGCGAAGTCAGCGCCGTTCCCGTCGCGACGCAATATGAGATGATGCGGCTGATCGAAAGCTGGGGCGTCCCCGTGTCGCCGCTGCTCGGGCGCTTCGAAAATGTCGAGGCCGTGCTTGCCCATTATGCCGACATTGAGCGTCAGCGCGCCGAGCTGCCCTATGATATCGACGGCGTCGTCTACAAGGTCGACCGGCTCGACTGGCAGCAAAGGCTGGGCTTCGTTGCCAAGGCGCCGCGCTGGGCGATCGCGCATAAATTCCCCGCTGAGCGCGCGCAGACGACGCTCGAAGCCATCGACATTCAGGTCGGACGCACCGGCAAGCTCACCCCCGTCGGGCGGCTGGTCCCCGTCACCGTCGGCGGCGTCGTCGTGTCGAACGTCACCTTGCACAATCGCGACGAGATCGGCCGCCTTGGCGTCCGCCCCGGAGACCGCGTCGTCGTCCAGCGCGCGGGCGACGTCATCCCGCAGGTCGTCGAAAACCTGACCCGTGACGAGGATCGCGCACCTTACATCTTCCCCGATCATTGCCCGGTATGCGGCAGCGAAGCGGTCGCCGAAGAGGGCGAAGTCGACGTGCGCTGCACCGGCGGGCTCATCTGCGGCGCGCAGAAGTTCGAGCGGCTCCGCCATTTTGTCAGCCGCGGCGCGCTCGATATCGAGGGACTGGGCGAAAAGAGCATCGCCGAATTTATCGAGGCGGGCTGGTTGAATGGCCCCGCCGACATCTACCGCCTGAAGAACCACCGCGCCGAACTGCTGACGCGCGAGGGGTGGAAGGAAAAGTCGGTCGACAATCTCTTCGCTGCCGTCGAAGCGAAACGGTCGCCCGATGCCGCGCGGCTGCTGTTCGGGCTCGGCATCCGCCACATCGGCGCGGTGACCGCGCGCGACCTGCTCAAGGGGCTCGGCGATATCGCGCGACTTCCGGGCAAGGCGGCGGAGATGCAGGCGTGGCTCGACGCGAATCCGCAGGGCGAGGGCGAGTCCGACGGCAAATATATGACGCGCAAGATGGAAGCGATTAAAGCGATCCTCGAAGTCCGCGCCGATGGCATCGGCCCTGCGGTCGCAGAGGCGCTCGGCGATTTTTTCCACGAGCCGCACAACCGCGCGCTGTGGGACGATCTTCTTTCCGAAGTCTCGCCGCCGCAATATGTCGTCGAAACCCGCGCCAGCGAAGTGTCGGGAATGACCGTGGTGTTCACCGGAAAGCTCGAGACGATGAGCCGCGATGAGGCGAAAGCACAGGCTGAAGCGCTCGGCGCCAAGGCGGCCGGGAGCGTCAGCGCAAAGACCGACCTGCTGGTCGCGGGGCCGGGAGCGGGATCGAAACTCAAGCAGGCCAGCGCGCTCGGCATCCGCGTGATAGACGAGGCTGAATGGGCGGAAATCGTCGCCGCTGCGGGATAGTAAGGATGATGCGCGTCATCACAGACGTCGGGGTAAGATGATCTATTACCCTCGTCACCCCGGACTTGATCCGGGGTCCATGACGCCGGGGCAGCAGTGGATGCCGGATCAAGTCCGGCATGACGATCGAGAGGATGGGGAACCACATGGCCAAACGTGACTATCTGGACGCACTCATGCGCGACCTCGAATCGCATACCGAGGTGCGGCGCTTCGGTAGCGGCTGGCTCTCGGGCTTTTTCGGCCTGCTTTTCGCGGTCGCCGGTTTCTTCATGGTCATCGCACTGCGCTTTCCCGACTGGTTCGCGACCCCCGAACTCGCGATCGTCAAAAATTGGGGCGGGTTCCGCGGCGCCGTTCACCTGATCCTGCTGGCCAGCTACGCGCTCGCATTGCTCAGTCTGTTGCTTCGCCCGCGCAAGGCCTTGGGCGCGACCGCGCTGATGATCGGGCTCGCCGCGACTTTGATCGGCGGCGCCAATGTCCAGCCCGACGAGACCCAAAGCTGGGGCATTTTCTTCGGGCTCGATTTCTTCGTCGTCAATCTGCTCGTCACCGGATTCATGTTCGCGCCGCTCGAACGCGCCTTTCCGCATCGCCGCAAACAGCGCCTGTTCCGCACCGAATGGCGCGAGGATCTTTTCTATTATCTGGTCAGCACGATGTTCGTGCAGGTGCTTGGTTTCCTCGCGCTCGCGCCGTCGACGATCATCAACGACAGCACGAACAGCTGGGATGCGTTCCGCGCCGGGGTCGCCAGCCTCCCGTGGCTCGTCCAGTTCGCGATCGTCCTCGTCGCGTCGGACATGGCGCAATACTGGTTCCATCGCACCTTCCACCGCTATCCCTTCCTCTGGGGTTTCCACGCGGTGCACCACAGCGCCAAGTCGATGGACTGGCTCGCGGGGTCGCGGATGCATTTCGTCGAGATCATCCTGCTGCGCTCGATCACCTCGCTGCCGCTCTTCACCCTCGGCTTCGCGCCTTCGGTGATGCAGGCCTATATCGGCTTCGTCTATGTCTGGTCGTCGCTGCTTCACGCCAATGTCGGCGGCAATTTCAACCGGCTCGGCCACTGGATCGCGACCCCGCGTTTTCACCATTGGCACCACGGGCTGGAACGCGAGGCGTTCGACGTCAATTTCGCGATCCACTTCCCGTGGATCGACAAGATGTTCGGCACCTTCCACTTGCCGAAGGATCGCTGGCCCGAAAATTACGGCATCCCCGAAGATGTGCCGCGTAACTATTGGGGCCAGTTCCTCTATCCGTGGACGCGCACCGGCAAGAAGAACGACGAAACCCCGGCCGAATAGCCGCTTGTCAGTCGGTGACGACGGGCATAAGGCCCAGCCCGTGAGCCTGCTCGCCGCCTTCCGCCGCCCCGGCATCCTGCTTTTGCTGCCGCTGCTGCTTGCGCTCGCCGCACGCGTGCTCGTCGCGCCGGGCTGGATGATCGAGAGCGACGCGAGCGGTTCGATCACCGTCCGCGTCTGTTCGGACCCGGCCAACCCCGGCGGCACGATCACCATCCCGATCGAAAAGGTCGGTGACCATGATATCGCCGCGAGCGACCAGCATTGCCCATGGGGCGCTCTCGCCGCTGCGCCGATCGTCCCCGCAACGCCGGTGCTGCCCGCCGCGCCGCTGGCTGCCGAGCCGACCCCTGCACCGGTTCCGACGCTTGGCTATGCGCCGGGCATCGCCTCGCCGTTGCCGCCGAGTACCGGACCACCCGCCTTCGCCTGATCCAGCCTGACCGGCCGCTCGCGCACCCGCGCGGTGCGGCCCAATTCTGTATCTTCCGAAGGAATATTCATGACATTGCACGCCTATCGCGCGGCGCCCTTGCTGGCGCTCGCCCTCTCGTTCGTCCCGGCTTCGTCTCACGCCGGGGAAGCCGACTCGACGATCATCGTCACCGCTCCCGAAATTACCGACGCCGCCGAAGTGCGCGTCGCCCGGACGCCCGGCGGCGCCGATATCGTCAGCCATCAGGATTATGCCGACAAGTCGATCGTCAGCCTCCGCGATACGCTCGCCTTCTCGCCTGGCGTCTATCTTCAGCCGCGCTACGGGCAGGAGGTGCGCATCGCAATCCGCGGATCGGGCCTCTCGCGGGGTTTCCATATGCGCGGGCTGACGCTGCTTCAGGACGGTGTGCCGATCAACCTTGCCGACGACAATGGCGATTTCCAGGAACTCGAGCCGATCTTCTTTGACCATCTCGAAGTCTATCGCGGCGCCAATGCGCTGCGTTTCGGGTCGGGAACGCTCGGCGGCGCGGTCAATGGCGTCACCCCGACCGGGCGCACCGCCGGGGGCGTCTATCTGCGCGGCGATGTCGGCAGCTTCAACGGTGTCCGCGGCCTCGTTTCGGCGGGCGTCGCGGGCGAGCGCGTCGATGCGTGGGGCGCGCTGAGCGCTGACACGTCAGACGGCGACCGCGATCATGCCAAACGCCGCAGCTTCCGCTTCCACGGCAATGTCGGGATGCGGCTTGGCGATACGATATCGAACCGCCTCTATGTCAGCTTCAACACCATCGACCAGCAAATCCCGGGTGCGCTGACGAAGGCCGATGCGCTGACAACCCCGCGCATGGCGAATGCGGGCGCCGTTGCGGGCAACCAGGCGCGCGACGTCGATTCGCTGCGCATCCAGAACCGCACGAGCTTCGACTGGGGAGCGGTGAAGCTTGACGTCGGCGGCTTCGTCAATGCCAAGTCGCTCTATCATCCGATCTTCGAGGTGATCGATCAGGAAAGCCTCGATCGCGGTGGCTATTTTCGCCTCGACTATGCCGGTGACCGGGTCGAGGCTACGCTGGGCGGCGAGCTGCGCATCGGTGACATCCGCTCGAAGCGTTTCGTCAATCTCGCGGGCACGCGCGGCGCGCTCCGCTTCAACGCCGATCAGGATGCGCGCACCGCGACGCTCTATGGCGAGCTGCGCGTCCGTCCGATCGAAACCCTCACGCTCGTCGCAGGTGGCATCTACGCCGACGGCATGCGCAGGCAGCTCATCAACTTCAACGCCGCCGCTCCCGTGCAGGCGGGCACGGTCGGCCGCGCCAGTTTCAACGCCTTCTCGCCCAAGATCGGGCTGTTGTTCGAACCTGCAACCGACGTTCAAGTCTACGCCAACTACAGCCGCTCGGTCGAATTCCCCGGCTTCAACGAACTCGCCCAAATCGCGAGTTTCGTCGCGCTCGACCCACAGCGCGCATGGACGGCGGAGATCGGGACGCGCGGGACGAAAGGCCCGGTCAACTGGGACCTGACCTTCTACCGCTCCGACATCAAGGGCGAGATGCTGCAATATGCTCTTGGGCCCGACATTCCGGCATCGACCTTCAACGCCTACCGCACGCGGCACGAGGGCGTCGAGGCGGCGCTGGAGCTGGAAGCAACCGGCTGGCTCCGGCTGCGGCAGGTATACACCTACAGCAACTTCCGCTTCCGCGGCGACGCCAGCTATGGCGACAACCGCCTGCCGGTCGTGCCGAAGCATGTGTACCGCGCCGAACTCCGCATTGGCACCGACGCGCTGCACATCGCCCCGAACCTTGAGTGGGTGCCAAGCGGCCCGTTCGCCGACTATAGCAACCGGGTGACCACTCCCGGCTATGCGCTGATCGGTGTGACCGGTGGTGCGCGGATTGCCGAAGGTTTTGATGCCTTCGTCGATGTCCGCAACATCACCGGCAAGAAGGCGATCGGCGATATCAGCGCCGCGATCACGGTGACCGGCACCTCGGCGATCTATTACCCCGTCGAACGCCGCGCCGTGTCGGCCGGCATTCGCGCGCGCTTCTGATCGGAGGGGACAGGGGATGGCCGACATCAACCGGATTCCGCTCTATCGGACGATCTGGCGCTGGCATTTCTATGCCGGTCTGTTCGTCATCCCCTTCATCCTGCTCCTGTCGGTCACCGGTGCGGCGTATCTTTTCAAGCCGCAGATCGACCGGTGGGAAGAGCGCGCATGGCGCGGGCTGCCGACGAGTCAGGCGGTCGACGCCGACGCGCAGGTGAAGGCCGCGCTCGCCGCTTTCCCGGGCGCGGGCTTTCACTATTACCGCATCCCGGAGGCAGCGGGCGATGCCGCCATCGTCCATATCGGCCTGCCGGGCGGCGCGATGCGCGATGTCGCCGTCTCGCCGCAGGGCAAGGTGATCGGCAGCGCCAATCCCGACGATTGCATTTCGGCGTGGCTGGCCAGAATTCATGGCAGCCTGCTGATCGGCAGGCCCGGAGGCATCATCGTCGAGCTGGCGGCGAGCTGGGCGATCGTGATGGTCCTGACCGGGCTGTATCTTTGGTGGCCGCGCGGGCGCGGGGCGGCGGGGGTGGTTTGGCCGCGGTTGTCGCGCGGCGGGCGCACCGCGCTGCGCGACCTGCATGCGGTCATCGGCTTTTGGGTATCGGGCCTCGCACTCGTGCTGCTGCTGACGGCGTTGCCGTGGACCGACGTCTGGGCGAGCGGCTTTCGCGCGGTGCGTGCGGAAATGGGCTGGGTCGCGGGGACACAGGACTGGAAGGGTGGAGCGAGCGACCACCATGCCGCGCACGATCATCGGGCGATGGCCAAGGCGATGCCGGGCCCCGCCGCCACCGCGTCCGAACCGCGCGTTGCGCTCGACCGGATCGTGCTGCGCGCGCGGAACGAAAAACTGCCTGCGCCGGTAATCATCCAGCCGCCGGGCGCGCCGAACATGTTCGGTCCGCCCAATGGCAAGAACTGGACGCTGACCACCCAGACGCAGAATCGGCCGTTGGTCCGCAAGGTCAGCTATGATGTCGTGACCGGGATCGAGGTGTCGCGCAGCGGCTTTGCCGACAAGCATGTCATCGACCGGATCGTCGGCATCGGCATCGCGTGGCACGAAGGCGCGCTGTTCGGGATCGTCAGCCAGTTGATCGGCGCGCTCACTGCGCTGATGCTGATGACGCTGGCGGTGTCGGGTTTCCTGATGTGGCGCCGCCGCAAGCCCGAGGATGCGCTCGGCGCCCCGCCCAGCGCGCGCGATCCGGCGAAGAAGAAGGGCGTCGCTGCGATCGTCCTGCTGCTCGCGGCGGTGCTGCCGTTGCTCGCGGCGTCGCTGATTTTGCTCTGGATCGTCGACCGGCTGGTCGTACCGCGCCTCCCGCGCGCGGCGCGCTGGCTGGGGGTGGCGGCGAAGGCCTAGGCGCGCAGCGGTGTCCATTCTATAGCTCGGCAATGATCCGCTTCATTCTCGCCCTGTTCGCCCTCCTCCTCACCCCCGCTGCGATGGCGGCCGAGCGCGGGCCGCTGGTGATGGCGGCGGCGAGCCTGCAGGAATCGCTCACCGAAGCCGCCGAGGCCTGGACTGCAAAGGGGCATCCGAAACCGGTCATTTCTTTCGCTGCCTCGTCGGCGCTCGCGCGGCAGTTGCTTGCGGGTGCTCCCGCCGACCTGTTCCTGTCGGCCGACGAACCCTGGATGGATGCGGTCGCCAAGGCGGGGCTGCTGCGCGCGAAAAGCCGTGCGACCTTGCTCGGCAATCGGCTGGTGCTGATCGCGCCGACCGGCAGCACGGTGAAACTGACCCCCGCGCGCGGCTTTCCGCTGGCGCGGGCGCTCGGTGGCGGACGGCTCGCACTGGCCGATCCCGACGCGGTGCCTGCGGGTAAATATGCGAAGGCGGCGTTGACCGCGCTCGGCGTGTGGACCAGTGTCGCGGTGAAGGTCGCCCCGGCGGAGAATGTCCGGGCGGCGATGGCGCTGGTCGAACGCGGCGCTGCGCCGCTCGGCATCGTCTATGCGACCGACGCGCGCGCGTCGCGCAGTGTTCGCGTTGTCGGAACCTTTCCCGAGTCGAGCCACCCGCCGATCCGCTATCCGGTCGCGCTGCTCAAGGCGTCGCAGCACAAGGATGCTGGGGGTTTCCGCGCCTTCCTGCTGTCGAAGCAGGGGCGCGCGATCTTCGCTCGCCACGGCTTTTCGGCCCCTTGATGCTCTCAGCCGAGGAATGGGGGATCGTCGGGCTGTCGCTGAAGGTCGGCGGCGTCGCGGTGCTCGCCACCTTGCCGATCGCCTTCGCGCTCGCATGGCTGCTTGCGCGCAAACGTTTTCCGGGCCGCGTGCTCCTCGACGGGCTCGTTCATCTGCCGCTCGTCGTGCCGCCCGTCGTCACCGGCTGGCTGCTGCTCATCGCCTTTGGCCCGTTCGGCCCCGTCGGGCGCTGGCTCGAAAGTGCGTTCGGGGTCAGCCTGATGTTCCGCTGGACCGGCGCCGCGCTCGCGGCAGCGATCATGGCACTGCCGCTGATGGTGCGCGCGATGCGGCTGTCGATCGAGGCGATTGACCGGCGGCTCGAGGGTGCTGCACGCACCCTTGGCGCTAGTCCGTGGCACAGCTTCCGGACGATCAGCCTGCCGCTCGCGCTCCCCGGCATCCTCGCCGCATTGGTGCTCGGCTTCGCGCGCTCGATCGGCGAGTTTGGCGCGACGATCACCTTCGTCTCGAACATTCCGGGCGAAACGCGCACCCTGCCGCTCGCCATTTACTCGGCGCTGCAGGTGCCGGGCGGTGAGGCGATGGTGACGCGGCTCGCGCTGCTGTCGGTTGCGCTGTCGCTCGCCGCGCTCGTCGCGTCGGAGTGGCTGGTGCGGCGCGGCCATCGGGGACAGGATCGCCATGTCCTTTGATATCGACGTCGAGCGCCGGCTGGGCGACCGAAGCATCGGTGTGCGCTTCACCGCCGGGGCAGGGCTGACCGCGCTGTTCGGCCCATCGGGTGCCGGCAAGACGAGCATTCTGGGCATGGTCGCCGGACTGCTCAAGCCTGATCGTGGCCATATCCGCATCGGCGACCGCACCCTGTTCGGCGACGGTGTCGACCTGCCGCCGGAGGCGCGGCGGATCGGCTATGTCTTTCAGGACGGACGGCTCTTCCCGCATCGCCGCGTCCGTGCGAATCTGCTCTACGGCCACAATCTCGCCGATCCCGCGGATCGCTGGATGGGCTTGGACGAGGCGGTCGATTTCCTCGGCATCGGCCATTTGCTCGACCGTTGGCCGCGCAGCCTGTCGGGGGGCGAGGCGCAGCGCGTCGCGATCGGTCGGGCCTTGTTGCGAGCGCCGCAATGTCTGTTGATGGACGAGCCGCTGTCGTCGCTCGACGCCGCGCGGCGCGAGGATATCATGACGGTGATCGAGCGGATCCGCGACACGCTGAAACTGCCGATTCTCTATGTCAGCCACGACCGCGCCGAGGTTGGCCGGCTGGCAACACAGGTCATTGCGCTCGATGGGTAAAGTTTCACTTGAGACCATTTTATGCTAGGTTCGCGCGCATGAAAAAGCCCGGTACCCACGTCCATCAAAATCCGCCGCCGGGTGCTGCGTCCGACTGGACTTGTCCGCAAAATTGGGATGCCTTCTCGGCCGGCGAACATGCGATGTGGGACCGCCTCTTCGCGCGCCAGTCGGACATGCTGCCGGGCCGTGCGTCCGAAGCCTTTTTGCGCGGGATCGATGTGTTGCGGCTCGAAAAGCCGGGGATTCCGGACTATCGCGACCTCAATGCGCGGCTGACGGCGGCGACGGGGTGGCAGGTCGTCGCGGTGCCGGGATTGGTCCCCGACGCGGTGTTTTTCGACCATCTGGCGAACCGCCGCTTCCCTGCGGGCAATTTCATCCGCACGCCCGATCAGCTCGACTATCTTGAGGAGCCCGACGTCTTTCACGACGTGTTTGGCCATGTCCCGATGCTCGCCGACCCGGTGTTTGCCGATTATATGGTTGCCTATGGCGAGGGCGGGCTGCGCAGCCTGAAATATGACGCGCTCAAACAGCTCGCACGGCTCTACTGGTATACCGTCGAATTCGGCCTGATCCGCGAAGATGGGGCCCTGCGCATCTATGGCGCGGGGATCGTCTCCTCCTTTGCCGAAAGCCTGTTCGCGCTCGATAGCGACAGCCCGAACCGCATCGGCTTCGACCTCGCACGCGTGATGCGCACCGACTATCGGATCGACGATTTCCAGCAGAATTATTTCGTCATCGACAGCCTCGATCAGCTTCTCGACACCACAGTGAACACCGATTTCGCGCCGCTCTACGTCGCCAACGCCGCGCTGCCGCCTATCGCGATTGCCGATATCCTGCCCGACGATGCGGTGATCACCCGCGGTACGCAGGAATATGCGACGGCGAAGGCCTGAGCGATCATCCCCTCCCGTAAGCGGTAGGAGGAGGACTCCTCACCAGCTCCCGAAACTCGCATCCGACGGGCTCGCCCGGTGGTACGCACGCTCCTTCCGCCGCCAGCCGTAACGGTGGCGCTTGATCAGCAACAGGCATGGCCACTCTGCGCTTCCGCCGCGCGCGGCGAGGCGGAAACCTTGCGCACGATAGGCGGCGAGCACCGGCTCCATCTGTCGCGCGATCAGCCCGGCGAGGATCGCATGGCCACCCGGCGCGGTGACCGCGGCGATGTCGGGCGCCAGCGTGATCAGCGGCCCGGCGAGGATGTTCGCGATGACGAGGTCATAAGGCGCGCGATGCTTGATCGACGGATGGTTGGTCCCCGGCGCGACCGCGAGGGCGAGCCCGCCGCCACCGCGCCCCAGCGGGACGCCGTTGATCCCTGCATTGTCGCGCGTCACGAAAATGCTCGCGGGGTCGATATCGGACGCGATCGTCTTCGCTTGGCGCCACAGCGCCATCGCTGCAAAGGCGAGCAGCCCGGTGCCGGTGCCGATGTCGGCGATGTTGCGCGGGTTCGCGCCGGCGTGCTTGAGCTGGTCGAGCATCGCGAGGCAGCCCGCAGTGGTGTCGTGCCCGCCGGTGCCGAACGCCTGACTCGCGTCGATCAGGAACGACGTGCTGCCCGGCGGGACGCGGTCGGCATAGCTGCTGGTGTGGACGAAGAAACGCCCCGCCTGCACGGGCTCGAGTCCCTGCTGGCTCAGCGTCACCCAATCCTCTTCGGGCAATTCCTCGACCTTGGGTTTTTTGCCCTTCGCGCTCGCAACCAGCGATAGCAGCGTCTTGAGCAGTTCGGCGCCGGGCTTGTCGTCGACATAGGCATCGACCTGCCACTCGTCGCGATCTTCGTTGAGTTCGTGCGTCACCACGACCGGCGCCTGCGCCAGCGCGTCGAGCGCCGACATGTCGTCGTTCAGCGCTTCGGCTTCGGCGCGGGTGCAGGGGAGCGAGACGATCCAGCTCATGGTTTTGCTTCAACTTCTTTGGCGAGGCGCGCGTCCAGACGTTCGCGTGCGGCCTGGGCATAGGTACGGCATGCGGTCGGCTCGATGAGCGGCGCATCGCCCGCCAGCCGCGCGAACAAATTGCTCGCACCCGGGTGCGGGGTGATCAAAATGTCGCAGGGCAGCGCGGGGACCTTGTCCAGCGTCGCGCGCAGCACCGCAACATATTCGGGATGGTCGGTGAAGCGATAACCGTCAGCGGAAAAGGCGCTCAGACTGTCGACATAGGCGATGGTGCGGCAGTCGGCGCCTTCGCAGCTTTTCCACGTCCAGCTGGTGCCGCCGGGCGTGTGACCGGGGGTCGCGTGGAGCGTCAGGTTGATGCCGGAGATCGGCAGGGCTTCGCCGTCGCGCAGCTCGCCCGAAACTGTCACCCCCTTGAATGGCGGAATCTCGCCGCGCTGCGGATCGGTCGCGTCGGGTTCGCCGCTGGTCAGTGCGGCAACAGCCGCGCGGCGCGCAAAGACCCGCGCGCCCGTCGCGTCCTGCAAGGCCTTCAGCCCGCCGACATGGTCGAGATGCTCGTGGCTCGCCAGCAGAGCGCTGATTTTCCGGGGATCGAAACCGAGCGTACGAATATTCGCGAGGATTGCCGGCGCGGCTTCCTCGGTCGCTGCATCGATCAGAACAAGCCCGCCCGGCGCATCGATCAGCACCGCGGAAATGCCGCAGGTGCCAACATAATAGGCGTTGCCGAAAATCTTCGCGGGTGGCGCGGCGTCGCTCCAGCCGTCGCGCCCCTCGCAGGCGGCGGCGAGCGCTTTTCCGGTCGGCGCGGGGGAGGCGATGGATGGCTGCGGCGCGCAGCCGGCAAGCGCAAGCGCGGCGAAGAGGGCGATTCTGGTGGACATCCCCCCGCCTTAGGCAGGGGGGGCGGGCTTGCCAAGCCGCCGTCAGGCGACGCGGCGGCTGAACTCGCTCGCGGCCTTTTCCAGCGACTGGAGCCGCTGGCCCATTTTGCCGAACTCGGCGCTCAGCGTACTGATTTCGCCCGCGACCATGCCCGAATCATTGCGGATGCTGGCGATCGTCGACGACATGGAATCGGCGGCGAGTGCGGTTTCGTCGACTGCGGCGGTGATCGAGGTGACCGTCTGCGCCTGCGCGTCCATCGCGTCGCGGATGCGCTGCGCCGACTGCTGAACCTCGACGATCGTCGCCTGAATCGACTGGTTGGCGCTGACCGATCCGCGCGTCGCCTGCTGGATCGCGGTGATCTTGCCCGCGATATCGTCGGTCGCGCGCGCCGTTTCGTTGGCGAGGCTCTTTACCTCCTGCGCGACGACGGCAAAACCGCGCCCCGAATCTCCGGCGCGTGCCGCTTCGATCGTGGCGTTGAGCGCGAGAAGGTTGGTCTGTCCCGCAATTTCGCGGATCAGGCCCAAAATCGACTCGATCGATTCGGCGTGGTGCGACAATGTTTCGGACATGGCGACGGCCTCGCCGGCCTGTTCGGAGGCACGGGTTGCGACGCTCGCCGAGGCTTCGACTTCGCTGCGTGCATCCTCGATCGCGCGGATCAGCCCTGCGGCGGTGGAGGCGGCTTCGCGCATCGCCATTGCTGATTGTTCAGATGCCGCAGCGACTTCGCTGGTCTTGGCGATCATGCCCTTCGCCGCCTGGTCGGCTGAGGCCGCCTGCTTGGCGAGCTGCTGGCGCACTCCGTCGCTGTCCTGCACCAGTGATGCGATCGAGCGGTCGAAATCGCCCGCCAGCGCCTGACGGTCGCTCGAAATCGCAGCGCGGTCGAGTTTTTCGGCGTAGCGCTGCATGATATCGACCTCGAGGATCGAGAGGCGATTGATCGTGCTGGTCAGCCGCGCGATCCGTGGCCCGTCGCCCGCGCAGGCTTCGACGACATATTCGATCGCCAGCCGCTGGCTTTCGGCGAGGCACGACAGGACCGACGCAAGCGGCACTTTCACGCGGCGCGCCATATGGGTGTTCTGACACGCGATCGTTGCGACCTCTTGCCCGGCCGGGTCGGCATATTTTGCGGCGGCGTGGTGAGAGCTGCCCTGAACATAGGAGGCGAGCAGTTCGCCATCGACCCGGCGCTCAATGGTAGGAAGCGCGTTGAAGGCATCCCAATAGGCTTTTCCGATCGCTTCTTCGCGTCCGGCGATGATCGCATGAATTTCGGCGGCATTCGCGGCCAGCTGTCCGTCGAGATCGTAAAAGGGGAAACGATCGGCCATCAGCACCGGATCGATTTGCTGCCTGTGAATCGGATTTTCCTTCACCATGATCCTGTTTCCCCTGGACGATCTTTTGCGACGCGCGGGTCTGTGCCCGCATCTGGTCGGCGGAATGACCGGTCAGCTATGCGGCGCCGATAGTAAAAGCGTCGTTAACCAGCGTCGCGAATTTTCACGCGGCGCTATACAGCCCGTGTGCCTCGCGGCTATTGTCGCGGGTGAAACCAGCGTGGAGAGCGGCAGATGATCATCGGCACCCCCAAGGAAATCAAAAATCACGAATATCGGGTCGGGCTGACCCCCGAAAGCGCGCGCGAACTGCACGCCCACGGTCACCGCGTCCTGGTGCAGACGGGGGCGGGCGAGGGGATTGGCGCGCACGACCGTTATTATGTCGAGGCGGGCGCCGAAATCGTCGCGACCGCTGCTGAAATTTTCGCGCAATGCGACATGGTGGTGAAGGTCAAGGAACCCCAGCCCGCTGAACGCGCGATGCTGCGCGAAGGCCAGATTCTCTACACCTATCTCCACCTCGCGCCCGATCCCGACCAGACGCGCGACCTGATGAAATCGGGCGCGGTGTGCATCGCCTATGAAACCGTCACCAGCCCGCATGGCGGTCTGCCGCTGCTCAAACCGATGAGCCAGGTCGCGGGGCGCATGTCGATCCAGGCCGGCGCGACCGCGCTCGAGAAAGCGCACGGCGGCCGCGGCGTGCTGCTCGGCGGCGTTCCCGGCGTGGCGCCGGGCAAGGTGTGCATCATCGGCGGCGGCGTCGTCGGCTTCAACGCCGCGCAGATGGCGGCGGGCCTCGGCGCCGACGTCACCATCCTCGACCGCGACCCCGAAGTCCTCGAACGCGTCGGCACCTTCTTCGAGGCGCGCGCCAAGACCCGTTTCTCGAACCGCGCCAACCTCGCCGAATGCGTCGCCGAGGCTGACCTCGTCATCGGCGCGGTGCTGATCCCGGGGGCCGAGGCGCCGAAACTCGTCACCCGCGACATGCTGAAGACGATGCAGGCGGGATCGGTGCTCGTCGACGTTGCGATCGATCAGGGAGGCTGTTTCGAAACCAGCCATGCGACCACCCACGCCGAACCGACCTATGTGGTCGACGGCATCGTCCATTATGCCGTTGCCAACATGCCCGGCGGGGTTGCGCGCACCAGCACTTATGCGCTCAACAATGTCACCCTGCCGCACGCACTGCGGATCGCCGATCTCGGGTGGAAAGAAGCATTGAAACGCGACATGCATCTTGCGCAGGGTTTGAACGTTTGGAATGGTAAGGTGACGTTCGAAGCCGTGGCGGAAGCGGTCGGAACCGATTATGTGCCTGTCGAACAGGCGCTCGTCTGACAAAAGGATGCAGAACAGATAATGACCGACCAAAATGACCCCCTCCCCGGGCAGGAAGGCGAGCACGAGGAAAATGAGGTGCTGCGCGCCGCGCGTGAGCGCCAGCAGCAGAAAGACGCCGCCGACGCCGCCGAGGCCGACGCCAAGGCGGGCAAGCGCGGTCGCGGCTGGAAAACTGCCGCAGCCGGTATCGGCATCGGATCGGCTGCGGTGCTCGCCGCGCTGCTTTACGCGAACCGCGACAAGAAATAGACGCGAAATCCCCGGCGTCGGCCCTGCGAAGGCAGGGCGCGCCGCGGACCTGGTCCCGGTCGATGACGCCCCCTGCCTTTGTATGGCGACGGGGCGCATATTTGTGCCCTAAGCAATTGCATATCGCGGCCACGGCGCTAAACCGGCGCCCATCGACCGATGAGAGTCACAAAACGGGGCTGATATGGCTGGCAAAGAAACAAGCGGACGACCGCGCGCACCGCATTTACAGGTGTATAAATGGGGGCCGCACATGACGGTCTCGATCCTCCATCGCGTCAGCGGTGACGGGCTCGCCATCGTGGGCGCGTGCATGTTTCTCTGGTGGCTCGGTGCGCTCGCCGCTGGCCCCGACGCCTATGCGGCTTTCCTTGCCTGCGTCTGGCACGATCCGGCTGGCGGCGCCTTTCATCAGGTTACCAACATCCTCGGCAAGATCGTGCTGGTTGGCTTGACTTGGGCCTTTTTCCAGCATCTCTTCTCGGGACTGCGCCATTTGGTGCTCGACACCGGCGCGGGCTATGAGCTCAAGACCAACAAGCTCTGGTCGACTGTCGTGATGGTCAGCGGCGTCCTCGCGACCGCTGCGACCTGGCTCTATATCCTCGCAGGGGCACTCTGATGGGCAACGGAACGCATCTTGGAAAAGTTCGCGGGCTCGGCTCGTCGGGCCATGGTTCGCAACATTGGTTGCAGCAGCGGCTGACCGCGCTGGCCAATATCCTGCTCGTCGGCTTCCTCTTCGTCTCGCTCGTCCGTTTGCCGCTGGGTGACCATGCCGCAGTGCTGCGCTGGGCTGCAAACCCCACCGTCGCGCTCGCGCTGATGCTGATGGTGGTCAGCGTCTTCTGGCACTTGCGTCTCGGCCTGACGGTGTTGATCGAGGACTATGCCCATGGCGAAGCGGCGCGTCTGTTTGCGCTGGTCGTCCTGAATTTCTACGCGATCGGCGGCGCGGCCTATGGCCTGTTCGCGATCGCCCGTATCGCCTTTGGCGGGGGAGCGCCGGCATGAGCGACGCCTACAAGATTATCGACCATATTTATGACACCGTCGTCGTTGGCGCTGGTGGTTCGGGCCTGCGCGCCACGATGGGCAGCGCCGAAGCGGGCCTCAAAACCGCCTGCATCACCAAGGTGTTCCCGACGCGCAGCCACACCGTCGCGGCGCAGGGCGGCATCGCCGCCAGCCTCGGCAACAACAGCCCCGACCATTGGCAATGGCATATGTACGATACCGTCAAGGGTTCCGACTGGCTCGGCGACCAGGACGCGATCGAATATATGGTGCGCGAAGCGCCGCAGGCGGTTTACGAGCTCGAGCACGCCGGTGTACCGTTCAGCCGCAATCAGGACGGCACCATCTATCAGCGCCCGTTCGGCGGCCATATGCAGAATATGGGCGAAGGTCCCCCGGTGCAGCGCACTTGCGCCGCCGCCGACCGCACCGGCCATGCGATGCTCCATGCGCTCTATCAGCAGTCGCTGAAATATGACGCCGACTTCTTCGTCGAATATTTCGCGCTCGATCTGATCATGGACAATGGTGTGTGCCGCGGCGTGATCGCCATGTGCCTCGAGGATGGCAGTATCCATCGCTTCCGTTCGCAGGCCGTCGTGCTCGCGACCGGCGGTTACGGTCGCTGCTATTTCACCGCGACCTCGGCGCACACCTGCACCGGCGACGGCGGCGGGATGGTGCTGCGCGCCGGCCTGCCTTTGCAGGACATGGAATTCGTCCAGTTCCATCCGACCGGTATTTACGGCGCCGGCGTCCTCATCACCGAGGGCGCGCGCGGCGAAGGCGGTTATCTCACCAACAGTCAGGGCGAGCGTTTCATGGAACGCTATGCCCCGTCGGCCAAGGATCTGGCGTCGCGCGACGTCGTGTCGCGTTCGATGGCACTCGAAATCCGCGAAGGCCGCGGTGTCGGCCCGCACGGCGACCATATCTTCCTGCACCTCGATCATATCGATCCGGCTGTGCTGGCGGAGCGCCTGCCCGGCATCACCGAAAGCGGCAAGATTTTCGCGGGCGTCGACCTGACGCGTCAGCCTCTGCCTGTCGTGCCGACGGTCCATTACAATATGGGCGGCATTCCCTGTAACTATCATGGCGAAGTCGTGACCTTGGGCAAGGACGGCCCCGATACGGTCGTCCCCGGCCTGTTCGCGGTCGGCGAAGCGGCGTGCGTGTCGGTCCACGGCGCGAACCGTCTCGGCTCGAACAGCCTGATCGATCTGGTCGTCTTCGGCCGCGCGACGGGGCATCGTCTGCGCGACATCGTCAAGCCCGGCGCGGCACAGGCGCCGCTTCCGACCGACAGCGCCGATCTGGCGCTCGGCCGTCTCGACCATTTCCGCCACGCCAACGGCGGCTCGCCGACGGCAGAGGTTCGCGTCGAGATGCAGCGCGCCATGTCGGCCCACGCCGCGGTGTTCCGCACCGACGAGCTGATGGCCGAAGGCAAGGAAAAGCTCGCGAAGACCTATGCGCGGATGCAGGATATCGGCGTCACCGACCGCAGTCTGATCTGGAATACCGACCTGATCGAGACGCTCGAACTCGACAATCTGATCGCTCAGGCGACGGTGACGATGCATTCGGCGTTCAACCGCAAGGAAAGCCGCGGCGCCCACGCGCACGAGGATTTCCCGAGCCGCGACGATCCGAACTGGATGAAGCACACGATCAGCTGGTTCGACGGCTGGGGCGGCAAGGGCGGCGGCGTGAAGCTCGATTACCGTCCGGTCCACGAATATACGCTCTCGGACGACGTTGAGTATATCAAGCCGAAGGCGCGCGTTTACTGATCAGGACAGACGGGGGCGCTCCGGTTTCGGCCGGGGCGCCTGTCAGAACCAATGCTCAAACGGGTTGATCTCGGCGAAGGGATGCTCGGCATTCTGGCTCATCAGCCATAGCCTCTGACACGCAATGCTGAAAAACATCAGCGCAATCGACCAGACGATGATCGTCTTGATGATGATCCAGCGGCGTTCGTCGGCGGCCGCCTTGGCGCGGGCTTTGTGGTCGATGCCGAGCTCGCCCTCGAATTCGGCGACCAGCTGCGCGCGGCGGGTACGCGAAATATTCGCGATGCTCGCGTCACTATATTCACGTTTGGAACGGCGAATTGCCATTGTTTCAACCTTGGCCCAGCTAGTCCTGTGCTCCTTGATAGCGCGGAGCTCCTGCCAAAGCGTTAACCGAAGCCTGCGATCCCGATCAGCTTGATCCGCGCTGTCGCGCCGCGCAGCAAACTCAGGTTGCGCGGCGGACGGCCCAGCGCGGCGGCGAGCAGCCGCAGCACGGCCTCATTCGCCGCACCATCGGCGGGCGGCGCGGTGACACGCAGCTGGACGACGCCGTCGGTAATGGCCACCGCGTCGCGGTTTGCGCCCGGCGTCACCCGCACCTCCAGCCGTCCGGTCGGCGCTGCCAGATCGTGCAGCGCCGCCGTCAATACGGGGTCGGGGCGGTATTTCAGATGGTGACGACCAGCTTGCCGACCGCGCTGCGATCTTCCAGCTTGGCGATCGCCTTGCCGCCATCGGCCAGTGCAAAGGTCTCGGTGACCCGCGGGCTGATCTTGCCCTGTTCCCACAGCTGGAACAGCCGAGCGATATTGGCGCGGTTGCGCTCGGGTTCGCGCGCGGCAAAGGCGCCCCAGAAGACGCCGGCAACGTCGCAGCTTTTGAGCAAGGTCAGGTTCAGCGGCAGGCGCGGGATGCCGGCGGGGAAACCGACGACCAGATAGCGGCCCTCCCAGGCGATCGAACGCAGTGCAGGTTCGCAATAATCGCCGCCCACGGCATCATAAATAACATTCGCGCCATCGCGGCCGACTGCGGCCTTGAACTGTTCGGCGAGCGCTTTTGACGCGTCCTTGTCGAACGGCGCATGGCCATAAACAACCACTTCGTCGGCTCCCGCCTGGCGCGCAATGTCTCCCTTGGCTTCGCTCGACACGCCCGCGACGACGCGCGCGCCCATCGCCTTGCCCAGCTCGACCGCCGCGATTCCGACACCACCCGATGCCCCGAGGACGAGCAAGGTCTCGCCTTCTTTCAGGTGGCCGCGATCGTCGAGCGCGTGGATGCTGGTGCCATAGGTCATCAACAGCGATGCGCCCTCGGCAAAGTCGCGGCCTTCGGGCAGGGAATAGGCATTGGCGGCGCCGACGACGACGGCTTCGGCCATGCCGCTGTTGCCGCACGCGGCGATCACGCGGTCGCCGGTCTTGAAGGAGGTTACGCCCTCACCAACTTCGGCAACAATGCCGGCAACTTCGCCGCCGGGCGCGAAGGGCCGGGGCGGCTTGAACTGATATTTGTCCACGATCATCAACACGTCGGGATAGTTGACGGCGCAGGCCTTTACATCGACGACGATCTGGCCCGGTCCTGCGGTCGGCCGCGGCAATTCGCCGAGCTCAAGTGTTTCGGGGCCGCCGGTTTGCGTCGACAAGAGAGCCTTCATCATCTTCTCCTCTTTGTTGTTATCGTTAGTTTCCTACCACTGCGGGCTGGAGCCACGACCGGGTTTTGGCGATCTTGGCCTCATAGGCGCTGATCGCTGCGTTGCTTTTTTCGGTCAGCGAAATCTCGTCGAGCCCGCCGAGCAGGCACATTTTGCGGAACGGGTCGATTTCGAAGGTGAATCGGTCCTGAAAGGGCGTTGTCACCGTCTGGGTGTCGAGGTCGACATGGACAGGATCGGTCTTCGCGACCTCCATCAGCCGGTCGATCGCCGCCTGCGGCAGCACGACGGGCAGGATGCCGTTCTTGATCGCGTTCCCTGAGAAAATGTCCGAATAGCTCGGTGCGATCACGACACGGATGCCCAGATCGCCAAGCGCCCATGCGGCGTGCTCGCGGCTCGACCCGCAACCGAAATTATCGCCTGCGATCAGGATCGGCGCGCCTTTGAATTCGGCGCTGTCGAACAGATTGTCGGGATCGGCGCGCAGGCTTTCGAACGCGCCCTGGCCCATGCCCTCGCGGCTGACCGTCTTCAGCCAGTGTGCCGGGATGATGACGTCGGTGTCGACATTTTTAAGCCCGAACGGGATCGCGCGGCCTTCGACTTTTTCGATCGGGGTCATGCCATCAGCTCCCGCACGTCGGTGAGCTTGCCGGTCACCGCCGCCGCCGCCGCCATCGCAGGGCTGACGAGGTGGGTGCGCGCACCCGGGCCCTGGCGCCCGACGAAATTGCGGTTGCTGGTGCTGGCGCAGCGTTCGCCTGCGGGCACCTTGTCGGGGTTCATCGCGAGGCACGCCGAACAGCCTGGCTCGCGCCATTCGAGCCCTGCGTCGGTAAAGATGCGGTCGAGCCCCTCCGCCTCGGCTTGTGCCTTCACCAGCCCCGAACCGGGGACGACGATCGCCCATTTGACATTGTCGGCCTTGTGGCGGCCCTTGAGCACCGCGGCGGCGGCGCGCAGATCCTCGATGCGGCTGTTGGTGCAACTGCCGATGAAGATATTCTCGACCGGAACTTCGCGCATCGGGGTGCCTGGGGTCAGCCCCATATAGGCCAGCGATTTCGCGGCCGCGGCCTGCTTCGACGGATCGGCGAAGCTCGCCGGATCGGGAACGACGCCGGTGATCGGCACGACATCCTCGGGGCTGGTGCCCCAGGTCACGCTTGGCGCGATATCGGCGGCGTTGATCACGACACTCTTGTCATAGGTCGCGCCCGGCTCGGTGGCGAGGCTCTCCCAATAAGCGACCGCGGCATCCCAATCGGCGCCCTTCGGCGCATAAGGGCGGCCCTTGAGGTACTCGAAGGTTGTCTCGTCGGGGGCGATCAGGCCCGCACGCGCGCCGCCCTCGATCGCCATATTGCTGACGGTCAGACGACCTTCGACGCTGAGCTTGCGGATCGCGCTGCCGGTATATTCGATGACATGGCCGGTGCCGCCCGCGGCGCCGATGCTGCCGGTGATGTGGAGAATGATGTCTTTCGCGGAAACACCGGGGCCAACTTCGCCCTCGACGCGCACTTCCATCGTCTTCGCTGGCTGGAGCAACAGCGTCTGCGTCGCGAGCACATGCTCGACCTCGCTCGTCCCGATGCCGAACGCCAGCGCACCGATGCCGCCGTGGCATGCCGTGTGGCTGTCACCGCAGACAATCGTCGTTCCGGGCAGCGAAAAGCCCTGTTCGGGGCCGACGACATGGACGATGCCCTGTTCGGGCGCGAAGGCGTCGATATAGCGGATGCCATATTCGGGCGCGTTCTTTTCGAGCGCGGCGAGCTGCGCCGCGCTTTCGGTGTCGGTGATCGGCAGCTTGTTGCCTGCTGCATCCTTGCGCGCCGTCGTCGGCAGATTGTGATCGGGGACCGCGAGTGTCAGATCGGGGCGCCGCACCGTGCGTCCGCTCGCACGTAGTCCGGCGAAGGCCTGCGGGCTGGTGACTTCATGGACCAGATGGCGGTCGATGAAGATCAAAGCGGTTCCGTCGGGGCGCTGTTCGACAACATGCGCGTCCCAGATTTTCTCATACAGGGTGCGGGGGCGGTTCATGGGGATCACTTAAGCCTGTCGCACAAGTTTGCAAGCGAGTGGCGAAGGAAAACGCAATTTTCGGTCGCGGGATCTGCGAGATTGCCTCTATTGTCTCGTCACTCCGGATTTGATCCGGGGGCCATGCGCGGCCGACGGAATGGATGCCGGATCAAGTCCGGCATGACGAAAGAGGGGAGGTGGTTTCAGGCACCCAACAAGCCTATAATCCTCCCATGTCCACGCTTGCTATCCTCGCGCTCGTTCTTGCCACCGTCGGGGCGATGGAGGGTGTCGCTTGGGCGAGTCACAAATATATCATGCACGGCTTTGGCTGGGCGTGGCACCGCGACCATCATGAACCGCACGACAAGCGGCTCGAAAAGAACGACCTGTTCGCGATCTTCGGCGCCGCGATGAGCATTTCGATGTTCGTGGTCGGCAGCCCGATGATCATGGGTGCGGCGGCATGGGAACCGGGGACGTGGATCGGGCTTGGCGTCCTCTTCTATGGCATCATCTACACGCTGGTGCACGACGGGTTGGTTCACCAGCGCTATTTCCGCTGGGTGCCAAGGCGCGGCTACGCGAAGCGGTTGGTGCAAGCGCACAAACTCCACCATGCCACAATCGGCAAGGAAGGCGGGGTCAGTTTCGGCTTCGTCTTTGCGCGAGACCCCGCAAAGCTCAAAGCCGAGCTCAAGGCGCAGCGCGAGGCAGGGATTGCGGTGGTCCGTGAGGCGCTCGCCGACTAGGCGATGCGGTAATCTGCCGTAATGAGGCCTGCCGCCATCAGTTCGGCCTCGTGGCTTTCCTCGCGCCAGTTCTCAAGTAGAGCCTGCCGCTCCCATTCTGCCATCGCCGGATGCGCGAGGATGTGGTCGACCCATGCCTGCCCAGCGCCGACGCCGAGGCCATAGGTGCGTATACGAAAGGCCACGGGGGCAAAGAAGGCATCGACGGCGGTAAAGCGGTCGCCCGCGAGGAAGGGGCCGCCGAACCGCGACAGACCCTCTTCGAACAATTCGCGGATGCGGGCGACATTGACCCGGAGCGCACCGGAGGCCGGCTTGGGCGTCACCCGGACCCCGACATTCATCGTGCAATCGTTGCGCAGGGCTGAAAATCCGCTGTGCATTTCCGCGGCCGCGCACTGCGCCCATGCGCGGGCGTCGGGATCGGTCGGCCACACGCCCTCGTGCCGGTCGGCGAGGTAAAGCGCGATACCAAGCGAGTCGTGAACGGTCCGCCCTTCGTCAAGCAGCACGGGCACCTGTCCGGTCGGAGAAAAGCTGCGGAATTCATCATAGTTGATCGGGTTGGTGAAAGGTTCGATCTGGTCGTCGAAGGGGATGCCGAGGGCCGTCATCAACACCCACGGGCGCAGCGACCAGCTCGAATAATTGCGATTGGCGGTGATCAGCACATACATGGCTGTTGCTCCTGTGCGACAATGGGGGATGTGTAATCGGGATCGTGCGCGAAGGGCAGTTCGGTGCCTTCACGGAGCGCGGCGAGCACGCTGCCGAACTCGGTCGCGGCGCGCCAGCCGAAGCGGCGCTCGGCGTGTGACGGGTCATAGACGCGGTCGATCGTTTCGGGGAGTATCCAGCCGGCCGCGGCATATATTCCGGCGGCATCGGGATGGTGGCGCGCGATCACCGCACGGGCGTCGCGGGCGAGTTCCTCGGCTTCCTCGCGCGCGAAAGGCGGCGGGGCGGAGAGGATGAACGTGTCGCAGCCGATCGACGGCGCAGCGTCCAGCGCAGCGAGATGTGCGGCTGCAGCATCTTCGACGGTCAGGCGGCGGTGCAGCAGTTCGTTGGCTTTGAGGTTGGGGCCGCTTGGCACTGCATGCGTGTCGTCATCCTCGGGAAAGAAGCGGCCGGTGCGCAGGATCGCCACCGATATGCCATGCTCGCGATGGACCAGCTTGCACGCCTGTTCGGCGGCGAGCTTGGTGATGCCGTAAATGTTGCGGGGTTCGATCGGACCGAAATCCTCGTCCATCCACCACGCACCGTCGTCTCCCGCGCCCGCGCGAACATCGGCGCGGATCATCAGCGAGGTGGTGGAGGTCAAGAGGAAACGGTCGTTGCCCGCCGCGACCGCGGCCTCGATCAGGTTCAGCGTGCCCGTCACATTGACGTCGACAAAGGCTTGCCGCGGATAACGGACGATGTCGGGCTTGTGCAGCGCGCCGCCGTGGATGATCGCCTCGATGCCGTGCTCGCCCATCGTCCGGTCGATCAGCGCGCGATCGGCAACGGTTCCGATGACTTGCGTATACGCTCCGGATACGACGTCGAGGCCGGTGACCTCATGGCCGTTTCCCGTGAGCAGCGGAGCGAGATAGCGCCCCAGCCAGCCAGACGAACCGGTCAGCAGTACGCGCATCGATGATTCTCCTCTCCGTCTTGGACGCGCGCCTCATACACAGGCAGAGGGTCGGGGGACAAGCGTGCCCCGTGCAATCCGACTTCAGGGCGAGGGAGCGAACCCCTTCGAATCGGCGGGAACCGGATTGGCTCCGGCAGCGCCGCCGGTCTGCGGGGGCAGTTCGCTGAGGTCGAGCCAGCGCGCGTCCGCGCGCTTATGATAGCTATCGATCGCCGCGAACGGGATGCGGAATGGAAATCCCCAATCGCTGTTCCACATGGCCACAACACCGGTCCGCGTGGATGGTTCGAAAATCATCGTCGCGCGATAGCCCGAAACTGCGCCCGAATGGCCTTCGAGCCGGTGGCCATTATAGGTGAAGCTCCGCCAGCCCAGGCCGTAGCTCGCATCGCTAATCGCCTGACGCAAGGCGCCGCCATAAAGCCGCGCCGTGCCGACGCGGGGGCGATGGGCAAGCTGCAACACGGCGGGCGACAGCACATCGGGGCGGCTGCCCATCATCGCCTGCATCCATTTGGCGAAATCGACGATATCGCTTTCGACGCCAGCGGCCGCAGGAACGCGCCAATAGGCCTCCTTGACCGGGAGGACGTGTGCGCCGCGGTGCGGCTTTGCCCAATCTTTGGCGCCCGTCAGCCGCTCCATCCCGTAACCCGCGCTGACCATCCCGAGCGGGAGGAAAAAACGATCCTCGACCGCATCGGAAAAGGGTTTGTTTGCGGCCTTGCCCAATATCTCGCTCGCGGTATCAAAGACGACGTTCTGATAGGTGTGGCAGGTGCCGGGTTCGCATTGCAGCGGTGCGGCGACAAGGTTCGCGCGTAGCAGGGCGGGGCTCTGCCCTTCCTCCAGCTTTTCGTCATAGGCATTTTTGGTGAGGCCGCTGCGCTGGGCCAGCAGATCGCCGAACGTGACCCGCGTCTCGGCGCCACCCGGCAAGCGCAGCGATGTGCGCCAGTCGGCGACCGGGCGGTCCAGATCGACGGTGCCATCATGGGCCAGTGCGGCTGCCATTGCACCGGTTGCGGTTTTCGAAACCGAGGCCCAGCGGAACAGCGTATTCAGTGTGACCGGCGCTCCGGTCGAACTGTCGGCGACGCCATAGGTGCGGACGAAGCGCAATTCGCCGTCTTCGACGACTGCCACCGCCAGCCCCGCCATTTCGGGCCGCTGGGCGAGGTCGGACAATTGCTTGTCGAGCGCGCGATAGTCGATCCGGCCGCGCCATTCCGCGGGCGTATCGGGCAGGTTCTCAGCGGCCCTGATCGGGATCAGGACACTCGCAAGGGAGTGCTTCCCGCCAAGGGCGTGAACACCAAACCAGCCCGCCGAACCCAGCGCGACGATAGCGATCAGAGCAAGTAAAACGCGCTTCATGGACCCGTGACTTGGAATGCGACCTTATATGTGATCGTCGTCTTAGCTGCGAGTTCCTCCGTCGTCACCCTCGGAGCGATCTAGGGAGCAAGATGGCGCCAGGCCTTGCATGTCCCGAAGGCGTAAACCGCGCCGTAGATGAAGACGATCAGCGAGGACCAGATTGCGAAACTGTCCGTATGTTGCGGACGCCACATATGGAGGGGCACAAAAATGAGCCCGCGCAGCAGATAGATGGCAGCGATGACGATCAGCCCCGTCCGCAGCAAGGGCAGGTGCGGCAAGCGCCCCGCGCCCGAAAAGGCGTAAGCCGCCCAGATCAACAGGATTGCGCCGATCGCCAATGTGATCAGTGTCGGCGTCCAGTCACCGCGTTCGGCGGCGCGCGCCATGCCCTCGCCCGCGCCGAAGAAACGATACCAGTCGGCCCCGCCGAAGATGCAGCCCAAGTGGAGCAATGCTGCTCCCGCCGACAACCAGCCGCCAAATCGCAGCAAGCCGGTGCCGGGGTTCGGTGGTATTGTGGTCAGCACTGCCTCCCCATCAATCGCCAACGGCATTATTTCGGCCCGGGAAAACCGCCACGCCAGAATGCATTCCATTTGACGGTCAGCGTCGGCTCTTCGCCAGCCGGCCGGCGGCGCAGCCACACGCTGACATCCGAATCATCCGGATCGAACAGGACGCCGTTGGTTCCTTTGCCGCCATAACCTGCGATCGTGCGCTTGACCTTGGCGCACAAGTTGCGCTCCTGATCGGCGGACATGCCCCTTATCAGTACGTTGCAGCCATCGTTAAAATTACCGCGTCGCAACATGATGTCGACCGGCAATCCCTGATCTTCAGGCATCAGGTCAAGCTTTGCATCGATATCGGGTGAGATGTCCCACTGCGTCGATACGAACAAATAACCATAGGGAGGCCGGTCGCCTTCGCCGGCCCATTGAAAGTGCGCCGACTTGATGATGAGCGCACATATTGCGGTGCTGAAGGACGACGAGAATTCTATCTTTTTACAATCTTCGACCCTGCCATCGGGCCGGACGGTGAGCATCAGGTCGGCATCTTCATTTTCCCTGCCGGTCCAGCCCTCCGCCTCGACGTCGGCAACGGTCGGCGCAAACTGAAGCGTGCCCAATTCCTTGATCTGTGGTCCCTCCTTGCTCGCCGGAATCGGCGGCGGCGGCGGCGCCAGGCCCATCGGATAGTGGGCGGGAGGCGACACCAGGATTGCGGGAGACCCTTTTGGCAGTCGTAGCGGAACCGGTGGCGGCGGTGTCGTCTCCGGATCGTCGCGGACGAGCATTGGGGCTTCGGGCATTGGAGGAGGAAGAACGCGCCTGACCGGCTTCCTTACCGCAGCCTTTTTCACCACCGTTTTGGCTGAAAGACCGGCGCCCGGAACCGGCAAGCCGATCACCAGTCCCGCGACCAGCATGGCGGCCAAACCCGAACGGCTTTTGTTTTTCATCTGTCCACCCTGGCGCAATCTATTGCCTCATCCTAATCCTTTATAACTTGCGGTCGTCTTTTCGGCCACTTCCTCGGCGGTCACGCCGGGTGCCAGTTCGATCAGCCTGAACGGGCTGTCATGATCGTCGCGTTTGAACACCGCGAGGTCGGTGATGATCATGTCGACGACATTCTTACCGGTCAGCGGCAGCGTGCATGCCGGAATGAACTTCGGGCTGCCGTCCTTGGCATTATGCTCCATCACGACGATGATCTTCTTGACCCCGGCGACGAGATCCATCGCGCCGCCCATGCCCTTGATCATCTTGCCCGGGATCATCCAGTTGGCGATGTCGCCGTTCTCGGCAATTTCCATCGCGCCAAGGACGGTGAGGTCGATATGCCCGCCGCGGATCATTGCGAAGCTGTCGGAAGAACTGAAATAGGCCGACTGCGGCAGTTCGCTGATCGTCTGCTTGCCCGCGTTGATCAGGTCGGCGTCCTCTTCGCCCTCAAAAGGGAAGGGCCCGATGCCCAGCATGCCGTTTTCCGACTGGAGCGTGACTTCCATCCCCGCCGGAATGTGGTTCGCCACCAGCGTCGGGATGCCGATGCCGAGGTTGACGTAATAGCCGTCCTGCAGTTCCTTCGCGGCGCGCGCCGCCATATCGTCGCGGGTCCACCCCTTGATTTCTTGGGCCATTATGCGGCTTCCTTCTGGCGAACGGTGCGGAACTCGATCTTCTTGTCGTAAGGCGCGCCGAGAATCAGGCGCTTCACATAGATGCCGGGCAGATGGATACAGTCGGGGTCGAGGCTGCCGACGGGGACAATTTCCTCCACCTCGGCGACGCAGATTTTCGCCGCGGTCGCCATCGGCTGATTGAAGTTGCGCGCGGTCTTGCGGAAAATCAGATTGCCGCTCTCGTCGGCTTTCCAGCCCTTGATGATCGCAAGGTCGGCGAAGATTCCGCGTTCGAGGATATAATCCTGTCCGTCGAAATTCTTGATCTCTTTGCCCTCGGCGACTGCGGTGCCGACGCCGGTCTTGGTGTAGAAGCCCGGAATGCCCGCGCCGCCGGCGCGGCAGCGCTCGGCGAGCGTGCCCTGCGGGCAAAATTCGACCTCGAGCTCGCCCGCCAGATACTGGCGTTCGAATTCCTTGTTTTCGCCGACGTAGGAGCTGATCATCTTCTTGACCTGCTTGGTGCGGAGCAGCTTGCCGAGCCCCTCGCCGTCGATCCCGGCGTTGTTGCTGGCGATGGTAAGATCCCTGGTGCCCGCATCGCGGATCGCGTCGATCAGCCGTTCGGGGATGCCGCAAAGGCCGAATCCCCCGGCGCAAATCTGCATGCCGTCGAAGAGAAGGCCTTCGAGCGCGGCGGCGGCGTCGGGATATCGTTTGTTCGCCATAAAACGGGCTCCTCCTGTTGTCGGGGGTGACTGTGGCGCATCTAAATCATCAATTCTAATCTTAGTAATTTTAGATTATTCATAAACAATGTCTATCAATCGTATCTCGCTCTACCATCTCGAAACATTGCTGTGGATCGATCGGCTCGGGACATTTTCGGCTGCGGCCGAGCGGCTGAACACGACCCAGCCCGCGGTATCGGCGCGGATGCGCGAGCTCGAACAACGGCTCGGATCGAAGCTGTTCCGCCGCGACGGGCGCAGCATGTCGCTGACCGCGGCGGGGCGCAAATTGGTGCGCGATTGCGATCCGTTGCTCCGTGACATGCAATTGGCGTTGCTCGGCAGCGGGGGATTCGCCGAGGCGAGCGGGGTGGTACGAATCGGTGCGGGCGAGATAGCAGCGGCGAGTTGTCTTCCGCCCTTCGTCGCCGGGCTGAAGGCCGAGATGCCGAATGTCGGGCTGGAGATCGAGATCGACCTGACCGCGAACCTGATCCAGCAACTGCTCACCGGCCGCACCGATCTGGCTTTCGCGGCCGGACCGATCGCGCACCCGGCGCTCAAGACCAGCCCGATCGGCGCGGTCGCGCTCGTCTGGCTGGCGAGTCCCGCGGTCGCAGCGGCGTTCGGCGACGGCGACACTGGCCCGGTTCCGGTGTGGTCGCTCGCCAGCCATTCGCCGATTCACGGACGGATGCGCGATGCGATTCAGGCCTCGCGCATCGCGCAGAAATCGCTGAACCTGTGCAACAATGCCCGGATGATGATCGACATCGCCAAGGCTGATGGCGGGGTCGGCATATTTCCCGAACCGATGGTGCTCGACGATATGGCACGCGGCGCGCTGGTCGAACTGGCCGACATGCCTGCGCTGGCACCGGTCGAATTCCATGTTGCGATGCGCGTCGCGGATACCGAGCCGGTGCTGATGCGGATATTTGACGAGGCTGCCCGGCTGCGCCTGACGACGGTGCGCGGGGACTTTGACGCCGATCAATGAACTGATGCGCGTCTCCGTGCATTAGCCTATTATCAGACAACCAAAGGAGGCCGATATGCGCTCGATTCTGGTCCACGCCGACAATGACGCCGCGTCCGAGGGACGCTATCAGGTCGGGCTCGACCTCGCCCGGCACTTCGAAGGTCATGTCACGCTGATGATCGCGACGCCGCTCCAGCAGTTCGTCAGCTTCGATCCTTTTGGTGGCACCTATTTCGCCGCCGAGGCGCTGGCGAAGGCGCAGGCGGACGATCTCGCGCTCGAAAGCCGGCTGGCCGACCGCCTCGCCAAGGAAGATGTGCCGTGGACGATCGAGATGGCCGACGGTGATATCATCGGCGGCCTGGCAGGCGCGGCGGCGCTGGCCGACTTGACCATCGTCAGCCTGACGGGTCCGAAACATGATCTTCGCCAGGGCCCGCCGATGCTCGCCGGCGACCTCGCGCTGGCGACGCCGGTTCCGGTGCTGGCCCTGCCGGGCACCACAAAGGCGATCGATTTCGACGCGCCCGCGCTGGTCGCGTGGAATGGCAGCGCGCAGGCCGCGCAGGCGCTGCGCGCCGCATTGCCGCTGCTCGGCGGCGGACGTCAGGTCGTGCTGGCCGCAGTGGGCGCTGAGGAGGACGGTGCTTTTCCCGGCACCGATGCACTGCGTTACCTGTCGCGCCATGGCATCCACGCCGAACTCGATCTCCTTGATCGCGGAGCCGCGTCGGTCGCCGAACGGCTGGAACAGGAAGCGCGCTCGCTCGATGCCGGGCTGATCGTCATGGGCGCCTTCGGCCACGGCCGGCTGCGCGAGACGCTATTTGGCGGCACGACGCAAAACATGCTGAAAAACAGCGGATTTCCGCTGCTTTTGGCGCATTAGTCTGGGCGGACCGGTGCCGCCCAAGGCCTAAACGAGCGGCATCTCCAGCGCGGCGGACAGGTCGGAAAGCGCCTGTTCGCCGCTCGTCACCTTGATCGCGTGCATGCCGAGCCCGGCGGCGGGCTTGCAGTTGATGCCGAGGTCGTCGAGATAGATGCAGGCTTCGGGCGTGACGCCCAGCGCTTCGCACATCATCTGATAGATGCGCGGGTCGGGCTTGCGCACCCCGACCTTGCTCGATTCGATGACATGGTCGAAGCGCGCCATGATCGCTGCGATTTCGGCCGCCATTTCCTCACTACGCGCCATGCCTGCGCCCTTGCCCGAGGGGACATTGTTGGTGATGCAGCCGACCGTAAAGCCATTGGCCTTCAGCGTATCGAGCGCGGCGACCATCGCAGGGCGCACTGCGCCAGCGAGCACCGCAAGCACGGCCTCGCCCTCAAGCTCATGGCCCATCGTGCGGGCCTCCTCCGCAAAGAGCGTGTCGAATGTCGCGGCGTCGATCTCGGCGCGCTCGAACTTTGCCCAGGCATTGTGATCGGGGTCGGCGGCGTTGACGCGGCGGACGAAATCGCGCGGCAAGCCGCGTTCCGCCTCCAGCCGGTTGAACGCTTCGAAGGGCGAGGCGGTGATGACGCCACCGAAGTCGAAAATGACGTGGGTGTAATTCATGGCGTGATGACAATTCCCGTTTTGGGGTCGGCCTGACCCGACAGCATTTCCTGATAGGCGGCGAGCGCGGCCTCGCCGCCGCTGCGCGTGTCGATGGTCGCGAGGCGCGGTGCGACCTCCATGAACGCCAGCCACGCCTCGGCGATCTTCTGTCCAAAGGCCGCGCCGCCCCAGTCGGCGATACGTTTCTGGCTGCGCCCGGGAGCGAAGAAGCCCTGCCGTTCGGGGCCGGGCAGTCCTTCGGCATCGGCCTGCGCGTCCCAATGCGACTTGCCGACGATGATCGAGGCTTTGAGCTGGTCGCCGAAATGGCTGTGCACCGTCCGCGTCACCGCGCCATTGCCCGCCATATCGACGAGTGCGGCGGGATTCGCCGCGTTCAGCGTCATGATCTGGTCATAGCTGATGACGCGGTCGTAAATGCCCTGCGCGGCGAGCGCCTCGACATTGGCGGTGCTGGTCAGCCCGATCGTTTCGGGCCGTTCGGCGCGTTGCGCCAGCGCGAAGCCCAGCCCGATCGCAGTCTTGCTCGACGCGCTGGCGATCAAAATCTGCCCGGCGCCATAGTCGCCTTCGTCCTCGAACTGGTCGGCGATCAGCCAGCCGGTCAGGAACAGGGGCCGGAACACCGGCCAATAATCATGGTCGGCGGCGCGATAGTCGGACAATGCCTCCAGCCGCTGATAATTGTTGTAAATCGGGGGCAGTGTGGTGCGCCGCGGCGTCACATCGACGAAGCCGCCGGCCCCCGGCTTGCCGACCGTCAGCACCGCATGGCTCGCCATCGGATAATAGCCATAGAAGCGGTCACCGACCGCGACGCCGTCGGTGGCGCTTTCGGTCACGGTGGCGAAGCCCCAGACCGGCAATCGCCCCGGTTCGCCGCGCCCGGAAAAGAAATCCCAATAGCCCTGATCGTTGCCGAACAGGCCCGACGGTTTGCCGAACACCGCATAGGTGATGTTGTTCGCGGTCATCGCATAGCTGTCGATCGCCACCCGGATCTGGCCCGGTTCGAGCGGCGCGGCGGGTTCGGCGAACAGCACGGCGTGGGTGATGTCGTCGCGATCGATATCGATCGCCCAGGCGGCATCGCTCATCTCTGTCTCCCATTCGAGAATCTTGCCCGCGAACGCGGGAAGGCCGATACAGTTGCAGAAGCGGTGGCCACTGACAATCGCCGAAGAGGACCAATATATGACAATCGCGGTCAAGCGCATCCACGAGCCCGCCGACGCCGTGGACGGCGCGCGCTTCCTCGTCGACCGGTTATGGCCGCGCGGGGTGTCGAAGGAACGTGCGGCGCTGGCGGCGTGGCTGAAGCCGCTGTCGCCGAGCGATGCTCTGCGTAAAATCTATCATGGCGAAACGGCCGATTCGGACGCGGCATGGGACGCGTTCCGCCGCGACTATTTCGCTGAACTCGACACCGGCGGAGAAGAGGTCCAGGCGGCGCTTTTCGTCCTCGATGCCGCAGCGAAAGCGGGGCCGGTGACCCTGCTCTATGCCGCGAAGAGCGAAGAGCGGAACAATGCCGTCGCGCTTCGCGAGTGGCTCGAAGGACGCTAGCCGACGGCGCCGAACAGCGACCCGATCGCCATCGTCGCCGCCATCGCCAGCGCCCCCCAGAAGGTGACGCGCAGCACCGGACGGGCCATCGGCGCATTGCCCGCCCATGCGCCGAGCGCACCAAGAATGGCGAGGAAAACGAGCGACGCGGCCGCAACAATCCACGGCAGCGACGGTCCCGGAAACAGCAGTACGGTTGCGAGCGGCAGCGCCGCGCCGATCGCGAAGCTCGCTGCCGAAGCCGCCGCCGCTTGTCCCGGCCGTGCCGCCATCGCGTCGGTCATGCCCAGCTCGTCGCGCAGATGTGTGTCGAGCGCGTTATGTTCGGTGAGCTGCACCGCGACCTGCTCGGCGAGCGCACGGTCGAGCCCGCGTTGCTCGTAGATCTGCGTGAGCTCCTCAAGTTCGAACTCGGGATCGGCCGCGAGGTGGCGCTTCTCCAACTCGACATCGGATTTTTCGGCGTCGCCCTGCGAACTCACCGACACATATTCGCCCGCCGCCATCGACATCGCGCCCGCGACGAGGCCTGCGGTGCCGGTGACGAGGATCGATGACCCGGACGCGCCCGCCGCCGCAACGCCCGCGATCAGGCTCGCGGTCGATACGATCCCGTCATTGGCGCCGAGGATCGCGGCGCGCAGCCAGCCAATCCGCGTAACGGCGTGGGTTTCTTCGTGCATATTCCCTCAATATTGCAATTGCAGCCCCGGCCGCGCCCAGCGCGTCTTCACCAGCCGGCCGGTGCCCGACAGGGTGATATAGGCGTCCTGCCGGTCGGGCCCGCCAAAGGCAATATTGGTCGTAAAAATATCGTCGGTCGCGACAAATTCGACCAGTTCGCCCGCGGGCGAGACGATGCTGATCCCGCATTCGCCGATCGTCGCGACGCAGATATTGCCCGATGCCTCCATCGCGAGGCTGTCGAAGAATTTATAGCCCGCCGGGCGATAGAGCGGGATGCCGGGGCCTCCGGGGCCGGCGTCGGGGGCGACCTTGCCCGGCGCGGTGATGTTGAACTTCATCAGGCGGCAGGTGTAGGTTTCGGCGGCATAGAGCGTGCTGCCATCGGGTGACAGGCCGACGCCATTGGGGTTGTTCGACGGGAAAATCACTTCCTCGATGAAGCTGCCGTCGGCCTTGGCATAGAAGATGCCGACGATGTCGTGGCTGCGCGCTGCATAATCGATCTTGCCATGGTCGGTGAACCAGAAGCCGCCGTGGGTGTCGAAGACGATGTCGTTGGGGCCGCGCAAGGTCACGCCATGATCGCCCGACTTGTAGAGAGTTTCGACTACGCCGGTTTCGATGTCGATGCGCTCGATCCGTCCGCCTGAATAATCCTGCGCGATGCCGTGCGGTGCCAGATAGCCGTTCGATTCGACATAGTGAAAGCCGCCATTGTTGCAGCAGTAAAGCTTGCCGTCGGGGCCGAAGGCGAGGCCGTTGGGGCCGCCGCCCGGGCTCGCGATCACCTCTTTCTTTCCGCCGGGCCAGCAACGCGTGATCCGCCCCGCCTCGATCTCGACGAGAATGACGCTGCCGTCGTCCATCACCACCGGCGCCTCGGGGAAACGCAATCCGTCGGCGATCAATTCAAACTCGGCCATCCTCGTCTCCCTTGCGTGCGCGCACTTGCTGTGCTTTGCGGCCATCATGCCCGTTCGCACGCTCTTCGCCACAAATTTCTACGAAGCCGATATCGGCTCGCCCGCCTTGCTCGAGGAGCTCGAGGAAAGCAGCCGTCTGTTCGCCGAAGAGGATGGCGCGGGGCGGCGGTGGAGCCGCGAGCATGGCTATAAGGGCTATACGAGCTACGCGAGCCTCGGCGACCTGCCCGAGCGCGATCCGGCGTTTTACGATTTGAAGCGGCTGCTCGACAAGGAAGTGAAGGCCTTTGCCAAGCTATGCCACTTCGACCTCGCCAAGCCGCTCAAGCTCGACAGCCTGTGGGTCAATGTCATGAAACCCGGCGGCACGCACAGCGGGCATATCCACCCGCACAGCATCGTCTCGGGGACCTTCTATGTCGCCGTTCCGCCCGGATCGGGCGCGCTGAAGCTCGAGGATCCGCGGCTCGCCATGCTGATGGCAGCGCCGGGCCGCACCGACGGCGCGCCCGAAAGCCTGCTGCCCTTCGTCTATGCCGAACCCGCCGCGGGCCGTGTCTTCCTGTGGGAAAGCTGGTTGCGCCACGAAGTGATGCCGCACAGCGGCAAGGGCGAACGGATTAGTATCAGCTTTAACTATCGCTGAGCGCGACTATATCCACTTCATCATTGCGAGCGAAGCGAAGCAATCGAGGGCGGTTTGCGCCACGCTGGATTGCCACGTCGCCTTCGGCGCTGCGCAATGACGAAGCTCTAGAACGAAAGTCCCCCCATGACCGCAACCTATGACGCCGACCTGCAACTTTTCATCGCCGGCGCATGGCGGAGCGGCGAGGGGCGCGAGGGGCGGCCGGTTTATAACCCCGCGACCGCGGGCACGATCGCCGAACTGCCGGTGGCGACCGCGGCCGACCTCGACGAGGCGCTCGCGGCGGCGGATCGCGGGTGGCCGACATGGCGCGCCAAGACCCCCGACGAACGCGCGGCGCTGATGCACAAGGTCGCGGGGCTGATCCGCGAGCGCGCCGACCATATCGCGACGCTGCTGACCCTCGAACAGGGCAAGCCGATCGCCGAAGCGCGCGGCGAAGTACTGTCAGCGGCGGGTTTGTTCGACTATTTCGCCGAACAGGGCAAACGCATCGACGGCCGCGTGCTTCAGCGTCCGGCGGGACAGCGCGCGATGGTGCTGAAACAGCCCGTCGGCCCCGTCGCAGGTTTCAGCCCGTGGAATTTCCCGGTCAATCTGATGGTCAAGAAGATCGCGCCGGCGCTCGCGGCGGGCTGCGTCGTGATCGCGAAGGCGCCCGAGGAAACCCCGGGCTGCACCAGCGCGATCATGCGCTGCATCGTCGATGCGGGTGTGCCGGGCGATGCCGTCCAGCTTGTCTATGGCGACCCCGACATGATAAGCCGCCATCTTCTGGCGAGCCCGGTGATCCGCAAGGTCAGCTTCACCGGTTCGACCGCGGTCGGCAAGCATCTGATGAAGCTCGCCGCCGACGGCGTGAAGCGGATCACGATGGAACTCGGCGGCCATGCCCCGGTGCTGATCTTCGACGATTGCGATCTCGAGAGCACGCTCGACAAGGTCGTGTGGCAGAAATTCCGCAACGCGGGGCAGGTATGCATCTCGCCGACGCGCTTCTATGTGCAGGAAGGGATTTACGACGCCTTTGTGAAGGGCTTTGCCGAGCGGACGGCGAAGGTGAAGACCGGCAACGGCCTCGACGCCGATACGCAAATGGGGCCGCTCGCCAACGCGCGCCGCGTCCCCGCGCTTGCGGCGATGGTTGCCGATGCAAAGGCCAAGGGCGCGCGCGTGATCGCGGGCGGTGAGGCGGGCGACGGCGGCTATTTCTTCCAGCCGACCGCGATCGCCGACGTGCCGCTCGACGCCGATGCGATGAACAATGAACCCTTTGGCCCGATGGCGCTGATCCGTCCCTTCGGCACCGAAGAAGAGGCATTGGAACAGGCGAACCGGCTCCCCTATGGCCTCGCCGCCTTCGCCTTCACCGAGAATGGCCGCCGCATCAACCGGATCGCCGATGGCATTGAAAGCGGCATGGTCGGGATCAACAGCTTCCTGATCTCGGCGCTCGATGCGCCGTTCGGCGGCATCAAGGAATCGGGCTTCGGCAGCGAAAGCGGGCCCGAGGGGCTCGAGGGTTATCTCGTCACCAAGGCGGTGCATATTTACTGAGAAATCGTCGCCCTCGCCTTTGCGGGGGCGACGGAGATCAATCCCGATCCAGCGCCACGAAATCGCGCCCCATCGGTGCCAGATGGGCGCCGCCGTCGACGAAGATCGTCTGTCCCGTCACCGCCTCGGCGCGCGCCAGATAAATGACGGCATCGGCGATCTGCGCCGGAGTCGGCAGCGCGCCGAGCGGCATCCGCACCGCCAGTCGTTCGACCTGCGCCGCGCTATAGTCGTCGGTTGCGATCGTCAGTCCCGGCGCGACCGCATTGACGCGCGCCTTGTTCCCGAAAGCCACCGCCAGCGTCGCGGTCGCCTGCCACAGCGCGGCTTTCGACAGGCTGTAGGCAATCTGGTCGGGCACCGGCTGCGCGACGCGCTGATCGACGATATTGACGATCGCAGGGCGACGGTTTCCGTCGCTCGCCGCGACCAGCGCCTTGGCGAGCATCACCGGGGCATGATGGTTGACCTGCATCATAACCGCGAGTGCGTGGGCCGACAGGTCGGTCCATTCACCTTCGCCGAACAGCGCCGCATTGTTGACGAGCAGATCGGGCGCGCGGCCGAATTTTTCGACGACCGAGGGGATCAGCGCATCGACCTCGGCCGGATTGGACAGGTCGGCGGCGAAGCGGTGGCTTGGCGCGCCCGTTGCGGCAAGCGCGTCGGCAAGTACCGGATCGGCCTCTGCCGCGGTCCGTTTGTGCAGCGCCAGCGCATAGCCTTCGTGCGCGAGCCGCGCCGCAATCGCGGCGCCGACGCGGTGCAGCCCGCCCGTGACCAGCGCCAGCTTTTGCGTCACTTGCGCGAACCCGGCCGGGTTCGCCGCATCGTGATGCCGATTTGTTCGCCTTCCTCGGCGATCGCGAGTTTGACGATCTTGACCTCGACCTCCTCGACCTTTTCGTCCTGCAGGAACAGAGTGTCGATGATATGGTCGGCGACGCTTTCGATCAGCACGAAATGGACATCCTTCGGAATGCCGTCGGTCGCCGCGAATTTCAGGTGCATGTAATTTTTCGACGCGCTGAGCGGCGTGGTCGGATCATAATGATCGGCCATCGCCAGCTTCGCGCGCACGGAGATGCGCAGCGGCTGCGGTAAATGGGTTTCTTCGGAGTAAATGCCGGTCAGCACCTGGACGGTCAGCCCGTCCACTTCCAGCCACAATGTGTCGGTCACGCGATCATCCTGTCGAACGAGGGCGACATTCGGCTTTGCAATACCGACGCCGGACCCTAAAGCGCCGCCGCATTAGCGAAAGGGTGCGCGTTGGTCGAGTTACTTCCATTGGCAGAGATAGATGTGCAGGCGGTCGAGGATTTGCTCGATGCGGCCTTTGGTGCCGATCGTTTCGGTCGCACCGCCTATCGCCTGCGCGAAGGAAGCGCGGCGGTGCCCGACCTCAGCTTCGCGCTGGTCGAGGACGGCCTGCTGGTCGGGACGATCCAGTGCTGGCCGGTCGCGCATCGCGACGCCGATGGCACCGAGACGCCGCTGGTGATGGTCGGTCCGGTTGCAGTGCGTCCCGACGTCCAGCGCGGCGGGCATGGCCGCGCGCTGATGGCGCATATGCTGGAGGCCGCAGAAGCCAGAGCCGACGGCGCGCTGATGATGATCGGCGACCCCGAATATTATGGCCGCTTCTTCGGCTTCGACGCCGATGCGACGGGTGCGTGGGATCTGCCCGGCCCGTTCGAGCGCCGCCGCTTGCTCGCGCGCGCGGTGAACGGGCATGACCTGCCGATGGCGGCCGGGATGATCGGGCCGCGCTGATCCGCGCGGGGGTTGCACCGCGCGCCCGTCCGCCTATGTCGGACGGATGGTCAGCCCCGCCCCGTCGCTCCCCAAAGCTTTTTCGCAACTGTCGCTGACCGAGGCCGCCGAGCTGCTCGCGGCGCGCAAGTTGCCGCCAGTCGATGAGTGGCATCCCGAGCGTACCGGCGACAGTGCGATGGAGATTCGCGCCGACGGCAGCTGGTATCACGAGGGCGGCCGCATCAACCGCCCGGCGATGGTCAAACTCTTTTCGACGATATTGCGCCGCGAAGCCAATGGCGGCCATGTTCTCGTCACCCCGGCGGAGAAACTGAGCATCGCGGTCGACGACACTGCCTTTCGCGCGGTCGAGATGAAAAGCGAGGGCGAAGGTCAAGCGCGCAAGCTGATCTTCCGTCTCGACACCGACGATCTGGTCATGGCGGGCGCCGGGCACCCGCTCAGCTTCGGGGGTGATCCCGACCATCCCGACCCGCGCCTCCATGTTCGCGGCGCGACCGGAAACGGGCTCGAGGCGCGCATCGACCGCGCGCTCTATTATGAGATTGTCGATATCGCACTCGCCGAGGGGAATGATCCGCCTGCCATCTGGTCCAACGGTGCGCATTTTCCGCTGGTGGACGTCTGATGCTGTCGGAAAAATTGCGCGCCGCGCTCGCCAATCTGCTGCCCGATGTCGGCGAGGATGAGGCTTATCTGTCCGATGGTGTCAGCACACTCCGCGATGCGGCGGTGCTGATCGCCTTTACCGACCGCCCCAATCCTGGTGTCATCCTGACCCAGCGCCCGCAATGGCTGCGCAGCCATGCGGGGCAGGTCGCCTTTCCCGGTGGCAAGATCGATCCCGGCGACCGCGATGCGGTCGATGCGGCACTGCGCGAGGCCGAGGAGGAGATCGGGCTGAACCGCCGCGACGTGATGATCGCAGGTCCGACCGAACCCTATCGTTCGGGCAGCGGCTATCATATCACGCCGGTGTTGGGCGTCATTCCGCCCGACCTGCCGCTCGATCCCAATCCCGACGAGGTCGAGGACTGGTTCGAGGTGCCGCTCGACATCCTCTTCGACCCTGGAAATTACGTGCAACAGCACGCCCATTTTCAGGGCCACGACCGGCATTATTACGACATGAATTGGCAAGGACGACGAATTTGGGGCGTGACGGCGGGAATCATCATCAATCTGGCGCGGCGGATGCCGGCGGGCTGGCACCGGTGACGGCGCTGCCGCCTGCCGAATGGCGCACCAGGCCGGGACTGCGCCGGATCGTTGCGGCGTTGACCGCCGATGGCGGCGCAGTGAAGGTCGTCGGCGGGGCGGTGCGCGATACCTTGCTCGGCCTTGGCGTGAGCGACATCGATATGGCGACCCCGCTGTTGCCCGATGAGGTGATGCGGCGGCTGGAGGCGGCCGATATCAAGGTGATCCCGACCGGCATCGCGCATGGCACCGTCACCGCGATCGCGAGCGGCGATCATCATGAAATCACGACGCTGCGCCGCGACGTGGAAACCGACGGACGCCGTGCGACGGTCGCTTTCGCCGACGACTGGCGCGAGGATGCGGCGCGGCGCGATTTCACGATCAACGCGCTTTATGCCGATCCCGAAACCGGCCAGGTCGACGATTGGTTCGGCGGTCTCGCCGACCTTGCTGCCGGGCGTGTCGCCTTTATCGGCGATGCCGCGACGCGGATTGCCGAGGATCATTTGCGCATCCTTCGCTTTTATCGCTTTGCCGCGCGCTTCGGGCGCGGCGCGCTCGATGCGGTCAGCCATGACGCGGTGATCGCGGCCCGTCAGTCGCTCAAAAGCCTGTCGCGCGAACGCATCGCTGACGAGTTGCTCAAGATATTGTCGTTGTCCGATCCGCGCGGCATCGTCGGACAAATGGCGGCTGACGGCATCTTCGAAGTGCTGCTGCCCGAACTGGATGGGGGCTTTGCCGCCGCGCTTGACAAGCTGATCGCGAACGAGGTCGCGGCAGGGCTCGAGCCTGCGCCGCTGCGCCGTCTGTCGGCGCTGCTTCCCGCCGATCCGGCGATCGCCGAACAGGTGGCGAGCCGGCTGCGGCTTTCGACGCGACAGAAGAAACATCTGTCCGCCATCGCCCGGCATCGTACCGACATCGCACGCCCGGCGCGGCAACTTGCCCATGCGATCGGGACCGACGGTGCGCGCGACATTCATCTGCTTTCCGGCGATCCGGCATCGGCGCGGGCTGCCGTCGATGCGCTCGATGGCTGGGATGTTCCGTTGCTGCCATTGAAGGGCGGCGACATCGTCGCGCGCGGCGTGACAGTGGGGCCCGATGTCGCGCGTATCCTGAAGGCGGTTGAGGCGGCGTGGGTGGCGGAGGATTTTCCGGATGCCGCGCGCGCGGCAGAGCTTGCCGATCAGATGATTGGTCGCGTGAGCGACTGACGCCAATATTGAAGCGCGGCTGTGCTATCCATCGGCCGCGCGAACAGGAAGCCCTGCCCGAAATCGCAGCCAAGCGCCGACAATAGTCGCGCCTGGTCGGCGGTTTCGACGCCCTCGGCGGTGGTTTTCATCCCCAGCACTTCGGCCAGGCTCTGGATCGTGCGGACGATGGCGACCTTGTCGCGATCCTCGACCATATGCTCGACGAAGCTGCGGTCGATCTTGAGTACGTCGAGCGGCAGACGCTGCAAATAGGCGAGGTTCGAATAGCCGGTGCCGAAATCGTCCATCGCGACGCGGGTATCGAGCGTCTTGAGTTCGCTGAGCACGGACATAGCCAGGTCGGGGTCGCCGATGATCGCACTTTCGGTCAATTCGATCATCAGCCGTTCGCCGCCGATGCCATTGTCGGCGAGCGCCTTGCGCACCACCGCGGCGATGTCGTCGCGGACAAGCTGGATTGCGGAGACATTGACCGAGAAATAGCAATCGACCGGCTCGCCGCCATTCTGCCGGTCCCAGTCGGCGATCACCGCAGCCGCCTTGGCAATCGCCCATTGGCCGAGCGGGACGATCAGCCCCGAATCCTCGGCGATCGGGATGAATTCGGTGGGCGAGACGGCATGGCCGTCATCATGGTCCCAGCGCGCCAGCGCCTCGAAACCCGCGACGCGGCCCGACGCCAGCTCGATCAGCGGCTGAAAGGCGAGGTGGAGCCGGTCTTCTTCGATCGCGTTACGCAGCGCAGTCTCAAGTCCGAAACGATTGTCGGACAGGATCGCGGCTTCGGGCTCGTAAATTTCGATACGGTCTGTCTGCTTCGCGCGCTTTAGCGCGATCTGCGCATGGCGAATCTGGTCTCCGATAGCGGTGTCAATTGCAGGCTGAATCGCACAGCCGAGCGCGCAATCGACGCTGACTTTCAATTCGCCAATGCGAAACGGGTGGTCGAAACAGCCGCGGATGCGCCGCGCCATTTCGCGCACATCGGCACGGCCCCCCGCGACGCGTGAAGAAATTGCGAATTCGTCGCCGCCGGTGCGCGCCAATATGTCGCCGCTGCGCAGGCTCGATTTCAGCCGCCGCGCAACGGTGATGATCAGTTCGTCGCCCGCCATCGGACCGATATGTTCGTTGATGCGGCTGAACCGCGCAAGGTCGAGCAGCAGGATTGCATGATCGGCAGGGCCATCGCCTGGCGCGCGTTGTTCGACCAGTTCGGCGAAGCCGGCGCGGTTGGGAAGGCCGGTCAGGCTGTCCGACACCAGTTCGCGGCGCAGGTTGCGCTCGGTCATCATTTCCTGGGTGCGGTCGATCAGGGTCAGCAGGAACAGCCCGTCATCGTCGGTTTCGGTGGGCAGAGGTCCGATCGATCCGCGCAGGTCGCGCGCCGCGACGCCTTCGCCGAGCTGGCAGGAAAATTCCTGGGAAAGGTCGGGATATTGTGCGGCACGTTCGATCGCGCGCAACAATTCGATCGGGGCATCAGCCCCGGCAGGCGACAGCTTCAATCGGTCGAATGCGGTGTTGCTGGCATGAAGACGAAAATTGCCGCGCGCCAGCGGACGGATAAGCGCCGCCGGAACCGGCAGGGCGTCGATCCAGCCGACAAACAGCAAGGGCCGGTCTTCGCCGGTTCTATCAATAGGCATAATAGCGGGTGTTGCGCGGCCTTTCCCCATTGGCAAGAGCCTATGCCGCTCAAGTAAACAAGCTATTTACGGCTACATGAAAACAGGGTCAGCCGAAGCGGTTGTTGCGGGGGAAGCCGGTGGGGGGCATTCGGCCCGCTGCGCCGCGCGCGACGCGCCATGGCATCAGGTCGGTTTCGGTCCGCGTCCGGCCGGTGTCGCCGCCCATCGCCCAGCTCAATCCTTCGGCAAAGGCAAAGCTTGTCGCGTCGGACAGGCCGCCGTCGCGGTAGCGCTGCAGCATCACGCCCTGGCCGCGCGCCATTACCGGCACTTCGGCGATCGGGAAGACGACGAGTTTGCGATTCTCGCCCACCACCGCGACACTGTCGTCGCTCGCCGCGATGGGCCGCACGACGGCCAATTGCGCCTTGGGTTTCAGGTTGACGACATTGCGGCCCTTGCGCGTCTCGGCGATCACTTCGCCCATCTGAACGATGAAGCCGTGCCCGCTGGTCGATGCGAGCAACAGGCGGCCATCGGCGCTGGCGGGGACCATCGCGATGATTCGCGCTTCGGGGTCGATATCGACCATCAGGCGTAGCGGCTCGCCAAAGCCCCGCCCGCCGGGCAGCTTGTCGGCGCCGATGGTGAAAAAGCGCCCGTCGTTCGCGGCGATCAACAATTTGTCGGTGGTCTGGGCGTGCGCCGCGAACAGCAGCTCGTCGCCTTCCTTGAACTTGAATTCGGCCCACTGGTCGGGGGTGACATGGCCGCGCTGCGCGCGAATCCAGCCGCGTTTCGACAGGATCACCGTCACCGGTTCCTTCTCGATCATCGCGTCGAGCGGAATGTCGCGCGCCGGTGCGGCTTCGGAAATCGTCGTTCGCCGTGCGCCCAGCAGCGTCTCGAGACCATAGACGGTGCGCAGTTTTTCCAGGTCCTTGCGCAGCCGCGTGCGTTGTCGCGCCGGGCTCTCGACCAGCTTCGCCAACTCCTCGCGCTCGGCGGCCAGCTCGGCCTGCTCGCGCTTGAGCTCCATTTCCTCAAGCTTGCGCAAACTGCGCAGGCGCATATTCAGAATCGCTTCGGCCTGACGGTCGGTCAGGATGAATTCGGCGATCATCACCGGCTTGGGCTCATCCTCGGTGCGGATGATCTCGATGATCCGGTCGAGGTTCAAAAAGGCGATGATGTAACCAGCGACCAGTTCCAGCCGGTCATCGATCTTCGCGATGCGATGCTCGGCGCGGCGGACAAGAACAATGATCTGGTGCTGCAACCATTCGGTGAGCAACTGGTGCAGCCCCATCACCTTGGGTGTGCGCGTCGCGTCGAGGACGTTGAGGTTGAGCGCAAAGCGGCTTTCGAGGTCGGTCAGCCGATACAGGCTTTCCTTCAGTATGTCGGGATCGACGTTGCGGCTCTTGGGCACGATCACGATGCGCAGATCCTCGGCGCTCTCGTCGCGAACGTCCTCGAGTATCGGCAGTTTCTTGTCAGCAATCAGCTGGGCGATCTGTTCGATCAGCTTGCCCTTGGCGACGCCATAAGGAATTTCGCTGATGACGAGCTGCCAGGTGCCGCCCGCCTGTTTTTCGATCCCGCTGTCTTCCCAGTCGCCGTCCTGCTTGCCGGTCGAAAAACGCGCGCGGACGCGAAAGCCGCCGCGGCCGGTTTGATAGGCGTGGGCGATCGTCTCGGGGCTGTCGACGACGATCCCGCCGGTCGGAAAGTCGGGGCCTTTGACATGCTCGAGCAGTTCGGGAAGCTCGGCGTCGGGCTTTTCGATCAGCAGCAGTGCGGCGCCGATCACCTCGGCGGCGTTGTGCGGCGGAATGTTCGTCGCCATGCCGACTGCGATCCCGCTCGCACCATTGGCGAGCAGGTTCGGGAACAGGCCCGGCATGATTTCGGGCTCTTCATCCTCGCCATTGTACGTCGGGCGGAAATCGACCGTGCCCTCGTCGAGCCCCTGCATCAGGTCGACCGCGACGCGGGTCAGCCGCGCCTCGGTGTAACGATAGGCAGCGGCATTATCGCCGTCGATATTGCCGAAATTGCCCTGACCATCGACGAGCGGGTAGCGCAGCGAGAAATCCTGCGCGAGGCGGACCATCGCGTCATAGACTGCGGTGTCGCCGTGGGGGTGGAATTTGCCGATGACGTCGCCGACGACGCGCGCCGATTTTTTGTAGCCTTGGCTCGGATCGAGTCGCATCGCGCGCATCGCCCATAAAAGGCGGCGGTGGACGGGCTTCAAACCGTCGCGCAAATCGGGCAGCGAGCGGGCGGTTATCGTCGACAGTGCATAGACGAGATAGCGCTCGGACAGCGCGCTGCCGAACGGCGTGTCGATCATGCCGGGGACGGGGTCATTGTTGTCGGGATCGTCGGTCGTGCTCGCCATGGTCGCCGCGCGATAGCAAGGCTGGAGCCCCAAGGCAAAGGGGCTGTTGCGATTGGCACTTGCGCGTCCGCGCTGAAACTAGGCGATGCCCAAGAATAAGTTTATTGCAAATGATTTGCAATAAGAGATAAAGGCGCTGCGATTCGATATGGGCCGCCCTGTCCTTGCGACATTTCGGTGCGATTCGATCTGTCCGCCGACACCATGTAACATCAGGAAAGCTGAAATAGATGAGCGACCGTATCGCTGCCGCAGCCAAATTGGCTCCCTCCGCGTCGTTGACCGTCGAGGAAGTGCGCTCGGTGCGCCATTGGAACGAACATTTGTTCAGTTTCACGATCACCCGGCCACCGTCGTTCCGTTTCCGCTCGGGCGAATTTGTCATGATCGGCCTGCCGGGCGAGGGACGCCCGCTGCTGCGCGCCTATTCGATCGCCAGTCCCGCCTATTCCGACGAGCTCGAATTTTTGTCCATCAAAGTGCCCGACGGCCCACTGACCTCGCGGCTCCAGAAAATCCAGCCCGGCGATCCGGTTTATCTCGGCCGCAAGCCGACGGGGACATTGGTCGCCGACGCGCTGTTGCCGGGCAAGCGGTTGTTTCTGCTGTCCACCGGCACGGGCCTTGCTCCCTTCCTCAGCCTCGCTCGCGATCCGGACATCTATGAGCGTTTCAGCCAGATTCAGCTCGTTCATTGCGTGCGGCAGGTCAGCGACCTCGCTTTCCGCGATGAACTGGAAAGCCAACTCGCTGGCGACCCGCTGGTCCAGGATCAGGCGTTGCTGCAATTCCATTATCTGCCGACCGTGACGCGTCAGCCGTTCCGTACTTCGGGCCGCATCGATGCGCTGATCGACAGCGGCGCACTCTTCGGGCATCCGCTCACCGGCCCGACGCAGTTCGACCCCGCAATCGACCGCATCATGATGTGCGGCAGCATGGCGATGATCCGCGACCTCGAGGCGCGCTTCGAGGCGCTCGGCTTCAAGGAAGGATCGAACGCCGCGCCGGGCGACTTTGTGATCGAGCGCGCTTTCGTCGGTTAAGGCCAGGTCCCGTCAAGGCTTGTCGGCATAGGCCCTCACCAGGTCGAACATATAGTCGCGCCCGACATAGACCGAGCGCACTTCCATGCGTTCGTTCAGGCCGTGCGCGCCGTTGCCGTCCGAATCGCCCCACATGCCGGGGATTCCATAGGTCGGGATGCCCACCGCGCCGAGGAAGGTTGCGTCGGTATAGCCGTTGGCCATCGACGGGATGACCTTCAGGCCGGGCCAATATATGTCGACCAGCTTCTGCATCGGGCCGATGATCCCGGGATCGAGCGGCGGCGCGGGCGGAGCGGGGCGCTTCGGTGGCAACTGGGTGATGGTGACCCCGGCGTCGCCGATCACGCGGCCCAACTCGTCCTTGATCGATTCGATACTGTGACCGGGAAAGATGCGGCAGTTGATATTGGCGCCGGCGCGCTGCGGTAGCGCGTTGGCGGCGTGGCCGCCGTCGAGCAAGGTCGCAACGCAAGTTGTGCGCAAATTGCTGTGCAGGAACGGGTCCTTGTTGACGATTGCCTCGGCGGCCTTGTCGGCCGGGTTTTTCGCGAGCGCAACCATTGCCTGTCCCGTCGCGTCGCCGCGCGCCGCGCCGGCTTCGGCAAAGAAGCGCCGCGTCGTGTCGGTCATTTCGACCGGAAAATCATATTCGTCGATCTTGGTGAGCGCGCGTGACAGCTGATAGATCGCATTGGCGGGAACCGGCGCCGAGCTGTGGCCGCCCGGGTTGCGTGTTTCGAGGCGGAAATTGGCGAAGGTCTTTTCGCCGACCTGCACCGACTGGCCGATGACATGGCCCTTGCCGTCGCTGTCGCCGCCACCGCCTTCGTTCAACGCAAATTCGGCGTCGATCAAATCGCGCTTGTTCGCGGCGAGCCATTCGACCCCGTTGAACGCGCCGTTGGTTTCCTCACCGCAGGTCAGCGCGATCTTGACCGTGCGCTTGGGTCTGTAGCCCTCCTTGCGGAAACGAATCAGCGTATCGACCCACACCGCAGCCTGCGCCTTGTCGTCGGCGGTGCCGCGGCCATAGAAATAGCCATTTTCCTCAACCATCTTGAACGGGTCGCGCTCCCAATCCTCGCGTTTCGCCTCGACGACGTCGATATGCGCTACGAGTAGGATCGGCTTGGCAGTCTTCGATGTGCCCGGATAGACGGCGACGAGCCCGCCTTCTTTGGGATTTTCGGGGGTGGCGAAAAGCGTGAGCTGGCTGTCGGGCAGGCCCGCCGCTTTCAGCCGCGCCGCCATGCGCTCGGCCGCGAGTGTGCAGCTTCCCGACGACAGCGTCGTGTTGGTTTCGACGAGTTCGCGGTAAAGGTCGCGAAAGGCCAGCTGGTCGGGGCGCGGCTGCGCTTCGGCAGCAATCGCGGGTGTGGCCAGCAGCAGCGCCGACGTCAGCAGCGCGGACAATCCGTTCATCAAGAAACTCTCCCCATTTCGGGTGCGAAGGGAGCAGAAAGCGCAAGAGCCCGCAAGCGGCGATCGCGGCCCCTTGCGAACCGCCGCGCTTTCGCGCAAGCGGCGGGTCTGGAAGGGGAGATTTTGTGACGCGTGTCGACGACGATCCGCCGGGGCCGGTTGCGCGGGCGGTGCGCGGGCTCCTGCTTTTGATGTACCGCATGCGCGGCTGGAAAGCTGTGGGGGTCGTGCCCGAACCGCGGCGCTTCATCATCATCGCCGCGCCGCACACCAGCAATTGGGATTTCGTCAATTTCCTCGGCCTGACTGCCGACCTTGGCATTCGCGCGCATTTCATGGGCAAGCTGTCGCTGTTCAAATGGCCGCTCGCGCGCTTCATGAAGCAGATGGGCGGCGTTCCGGTTGATCAGCGGGGCGGCGGCAATATGGTGCAGCAGATGGTCGACGAGTTCGCACGCCGCAGCGAGTTCATGCTGACCGTTGCGCCCGAGGGGACGCGCGGCAAGGCGCAGAAATGGCGCACCGGCTTCTATCAGATCGCAATGGCTGCGAAGGTGCCGATCGTCGTCGGTTTCATGGATTATGGCAAAAAGACCGGTGGGCTGGGTCATATGATCTGGCCGACCGGCGATTTTCGCGCCGACATGATGAAGGTGTTCGACGTCTATAAAAACTGTACGGCCAAATATCCCGAACGCACGGCACGTTCGATCGACGATATCGTCGGCAGCGACGAAGGGCAGGAAGCCTAGCGATGCCGCGTGACGAGGGCCTTGGCGATGCGCCGGTCCCGGCGGATGTCAGCGCCCTCGGTGACGCGCCGCGCATCCGTGCGATATTGATCGAGGCGGCACGCGAGGGGCGCAGCGTCAGCTATTCCGAACTGCTCGGCGATTTGGGTTTCCGCTTTACCCGGCCCAAGATGCGCGCGGTGTGCAAGACGCTGGGTGAGGTCGACCGGCTGTGCGCGATGGACGGCGAACCCGACCTTGCGGTGCTGGTGGTGCGCGAAAGCGACCGGCTGCCGGGGCAGGGCTGGTGGGTCGGCGGCACCGCGTTGCTGCTCGGCTATGACGGCCCGTGGGAGGGGGCTGCGGCGGCGCGCTTTATTCGTGAGCAGCAGCAATTGGCATATGATTATTGGGACGGGCGCTAGCGCCTATTCGGCGATCTGCTCGTCGGACCCGCCAAAGGCTCCGGGGAAATCGCGAAATTTGGGCAGTCCGTCCTTCATCGGCAGCACCGTTTCGGCATAGTTGATGTGCAGTCCGGGCGTGAAGGCCAGCGTCGGAAGCGTCGCCGAGAAAATGTCGACGACGCCAAGTCCCGGATGGTCGGTCATCAGATGGCCTCCGCACGCGTTGCAATATTTGCGGCTGCTGCCCGGCGTCTTGTTGAAGGTGGCGAGACTGTCCTCGCCCTCGATAACGCGTACATTTTCGGGCTTCCAGAGAGTGAAGCCATTGACCGGGCCACCCGACCAGGATCGGCACGACTGGCAATGGCAATAGCCCATGCCTTCGGGCTCACCCGATGCCTCGACCTTCACCGCGCCGCAGAAGCATTCACCTTGATAGGACATGACCGCCTCCCTCTCAGAAGACGGTCAGAATAGCGCAATTCGAACTATTTTATGAGTCCGATCTCGCGCAGCCGCTGCTGCAAATATTCGTCGGCGGTGATCGGTGCCGGATAAAGGTCCGGATGCGCCGCATCGATGCAGCTTTCGAGCGTCTCGATCGGATAGTCCGAACGGAAATGCAGGAAAAAGGGCATCGAATAACGCGCGACGCTCGCGCGGCCCGCGTCGGGATTGCGGACGCGGTGGGTGGTCGAGGGCAGCTTGTTGTTGGTCAGCCGTTGCAGCATGTCGCCGACATTGACCGCCATCGCGCCGGCGGGCGGAGAGACGGGAAGCCAGCTGCCGTCCTTGTCGAGGATCTCGAGCCCCGCCTCTTCGGCGCCAAGCAGCAGGGTGATCGTGTTGATATCCTCATGCGCTTCGGCGCGGATGCCCTTGGCGGGGGCTTCGACCGGCGGATAATGGAGCAGGCGCATCACGCTGTTGCCGTCCGCGATCGTGTCGTCGAAGAAATCGGGGGCGAGGCCGAGATAGGTTGCGATGCCCGAGAGCAGCTGGCCGCCGACGCGGTCGAATTCGGCGAAAAGCTTGTCATAGGCGGTGCGGAACCCCTCAACCTCGGCGGGCCAGACATTGTTCGGTTGCTGCGCGGCGAGGGGATGCCCGGCCGGCAGGTCGCGGCCGACGTGCCAGAATTCCTTGAGGTCGACCTCCTTCGCCCCCTTGGCGATTTCGGTACCGAACGGGGTGTAGCCGCGCGCACCACCGCCGCCGGGAATATGATAGGCGCGCTTCACCTCCTCGGGCAGCGCGAAGAAGGCTTTGGCCTTGTCCCACGCTTCGTCGATCAGCGCGGGGTCGATGCCATGGTCGGCGATCATCGCGAAACCAAAGCGTTCGAACGAGGCGCCAAAGTCCTGAGCGAAGCGGTCGGCGGGAAGCGACATCGAAATAATCGGAACGGCGGCAGTCATCATGTCATCCATTTTTGCAGCGGGCGCACGGCCCGCGAGTCCATGGCTTCGCATTTAGGACGGTCGGCGATGCAGGGAAAGGGGCCGCGCTCTTTTCAAACCGGGCGCAGACGGTAAGAGGGGCGAATGAGCAAAAACTACTGGCTGATGAAATCCGAACCCGACGCCTATCCGTGGGAGCAACTCGTGCGCGAGGGCATTGGCATGTGGGACGGGGTGCGCAACCACAGCGCCAAACTCAACATGATGGCGATGAAGGTCGGCGATGAGGCGCTGTTCTATCACAGCAATATCGGCAAGGAATGCGTCGGGATCATGAAGATCACCGAGGAGCATTTCCCCGATCCGACCGCCGATGAAGGGTCGCCTTGGGTCGTGGTGCGCGTCGCGCCCGTCCGTCCGCTCAAATATCCGGTATCGCTCGCGGCGATCAAGGCCGATCCGGCGCTCGCCGACATGGACCTCATCCGCCTGTCGCGCCTGTCGGTCGGACGTGTGCGTCCTGACGAGTGGGCGCATATTCTCAAGAAATCGGAAACGCCCGGGGGCTGATCCCGGCTTGCCGCCGTCAGCGTAGCTTGACTTGCAGATGCTTCGCCACCGACGGGTGGAGCGGATAGATGAACTCACAGCCATATGCATTGCCGTCGGCGCGGCGGACGATCGCCTCCAGCGACTGGAGGCCGGGCAGGGTCACCCATATATGCTTGCCGATCTGCGGTCGGGCAAAGGTGACCATACGAAAGCCCGTGAAGGACAGGTCGAACAGTTCGACATCGAAAGGATTGAACCCCGCCTCGCGAAACCGCGCGCGCGCGCTCACCGGTGCTCGCTCGGCGCGGCGCCCGCATGCTGGCGCTGTTTTGACGTTGGCGGCACGAGTCCCCGGCACGGTCCATCTTCCCAGTGATTATCAGGTTTCGCGGACTTTTAGGGGGTCGTTGGTTATCCCGAAGTGAAGATATATGGTGAATTTCGCTATACCGGCGGGGTGTCGCCGACCGTCATCAGCTGGCTGGGATAGGCGGCGGCGAGCCGCACCGCGTCGCGCCACTCGCCGGACAGCCAGCGGGCATAATCCTCGGGGTGCAGGATCATCGGCATCGCGCCTGGATGATGATGTTCGACCAGCCGGTTGGCGTCGGTGGTCAATATGGCGAAGCACGGCCAATCCTCGCCCTGACGCAGGACTCCGGCAAAGGCGAAGACCGGCTGCGACGGCACCGAAAACCAGCGCTGCTTCTTCGCTCCCGCCGGTCCCGACCAAAGCGCAAAGGCGGTCGCGGGGACGAGGCAGCGCAGTTCGGCGTGGCGCAGCGTGCCGATCCAGAAGGGGCTTTCAAGGTTGCGGACGGTGGTGACGGGGCGGTCGCCCTGCGGTGGGGGCGGGACGCCCCACAGCTTCGGGCGCAGGTAGCGGCGCGATCCGCCGCGCCCGTCGCTGACGATGATCGGGGCAGGGCGTGCGGGGGCGACATAATCGCCCGTCCACGGGTCATCGCCGGCCTCGGCGCCGAATGTCGCGGCGATCGCACTCGCGGGTGCGTCGAGGCGGTAGAGGTTGGTCATCGCCGCGCTAGTCGGTTCCGCGCACCCGCCCGCGTCCGGCCTTCACGCTGCTGCGGGCTTTCTTGCTGTCGACGCGGCGGGCTTTCGCAGCCTTGCTCGGCTTGGTCTTGATCCGCCGTTCGGGGCGAACGAGCGCGGCGTCGATGAGGGCGGACAATCGCTCGCGGGCGTCGGCGCGGTTCGCTTCCTGGGTGCGATAGCGGCGCGCGAGGATGATCAACTCGCCCTCGATCGTCATCCGGCTGCCGGCCAGCGTCTTCAGCCGCCGATAGGCCTCGGGGTCGAGGCCCAGCGCATAGACGTTGACGCGCAGCTGGCACGCGGTCGCGACCTTGTTGACATTCTGGCCGCCGGGTCCCGTCCCGGCGAGAAATTTTTCGCTGATCGCGCTTTCGGGAAGCTCAGCCACGGGTCGGCGCGGCGCCTTCGGGTGCGACAAAGCCCAAAGCTGCAAAGCTGTCGGGGAAGGGCGCCTCGGCAATTATCGACGGCTTGGCGTCACGTTTGACGACCAGCCGTTCGGCGTGGAGCAGGGTGCGGGTTTTGGTGCCCCCGCGCCCGTAAACGGGGTCGCCGACAAGCGGAAAGCCGAGCCCTTCGAGCGCGTGAACTCGCAGTTGATGGGTGCGGCCGGTTTCGGGGCGGAAGCGCAGCAGGCTGCGGCCATCGACGACGGCGAGCTTTTCCCAATGCGACACGGAAGGCTTGCCTTTGGGGTCCGCGACCATGCGCCAGCCCTCTTCGGCGGTTGAAACCTTGGCGAGTGGCAGGTCGATCGTGCCGCCTTCGCCTTCGACCACGCCATCGACGATCGCGAGATATTGCTTCTCGACCTCGCGGGCTTCGAACGCGCGGGTAAAGCGGCCGTGCGCCTTGGGGTTGCGCGCGAGGAGCAGGCAACCTGAGGTGTCGCGGTCGAGCCGGTGGACCGCGAGGGGCCACCGCTTGAAGCCAAATTTTAAGAGGTCGAGATGGTTCTCAAGGCTGATGCTGCCGTCGCGCGGGGCATCAACCGGCAGGCCAGCGGGCTTGTCGATGACGAGGGCCTCGCCATCGAGGAACAGGACACGGTCTGAAAGGAGCATGGCGCGCTATAGGCGCGCAATATCCGCACCGAAAGCGTAAACGTCCATCGCGAGCAGGCCGTAGGTTGTGCTGGCGTGGAGGCGCTGGGAATTGAGCGGCATACCGCCCGCACCCATGGCGACGAACAGCGGCAAGATATGCTCCATCGTCGGATGATTGTCGTGCCCGTGCGGCGCGCGATCGACCGCGTGGAGCACGTCGTCGATCGCGCCCGCTGTCATATGCTCGGCGACCCAGTCGGTGAACGCCGTCACCCAAGCCGGCGCAGGCGCGTCGATCGGCAGGCGCGCCGAGAAGAGCGCGCGCAGATTATGGGTGATGCTGCCCGACCCGATCACCAGCACCCCCTCGTCGCGGAGCGGCGCGAGCGCCTGACCTAGCGCAAAATGCCATTCGGGCGATGCGTTGGAGGCGATCGAAAGCTGGACGACCGGAATGTCGGCGTCGGGGTAAGTCAGCGACAGCGGCACCCACGCGCCATGGTCGAGGCCGCGCTCGGGGTCGGCAGTGACCGGGAGGCCGTGCGCGCCGAGCAGGCCGATAATGCGCTCGGCGAGAGCCGGATCGCCCGGCGCCGGATAGCGCATCGCGAACAGTTCGTCGGGAAAACCACCGAAATCATGGATTGTCGGCGGGGCGGGGGAGGCGGTGACCGTCGCCCGCCCGCCTTCATAGGCCGCGTCATGATGCGCCGAAACCATAAGGATCGCTTGCGGGCGCGGCAGAAGAGCACCCAGCCCGGCCAGAAAATCCCGCGCCGGGCTGGGCTCGAGCGCCATCATTGGCGAGCCGTGGGAGAGGAAGAGGCTCGGAAGGCGCTCGGCGGATATCATGCGGCTTGCTTCAATTCTTCGATCGCCGAGGTCGCGCGGGTAACCGCCTCGCCATCCATCATGTGCCCGTCGGCGGCGACGATGGTGACATCGGTGATGCCCACAAAAGCGAGGACATGCTTCAGATAGCCGCTCGCGAAATCGACCTCGCTGCCCAGCGGCACGCCGCCCGAAGCGAAAACGATGAAAGCGCGCTTGCCCGTGAGCAGCCCCTCGGGACCGGCCTCGGTGTAGCGGAAGGTCCGGCGCGCCCGGGCGATCAGGTCGATCCACGCCTTCAGCGACGCGGGGATTGCGAAATTATAGATGGGCGCGGTGATGACGATCGTGTCGGCGGCCTCCAGTTCGGCGATCAGTTCGTCCGATCCGGCAAGCGTCGTCTTTTGTTCGTCGCTACGCGCGGCCTCGTCCGTGAAATTGGCGCCGATCCAGCTTTCGGTGAGCAGCGCGGGCGGCGTCGCATGAAGATCGCGGCGGGTGACGGTCGCGCCATAGCCTTGCTCGACAAGGTGGTTGACCAGTTGATCGGCAAGCGGGCGGGTGGTCGAGCCCTCGTTGCGGGCGCTGGCATCGATGCGAAGAATATGGGTCATATCAGATACTCCTTTTGCACTTCAGAGAAAGGGGGTGCCGCGAGCCGGGGAACTCGCGGCACCGGATGGGCCGCCGTCAGGGAGGGGGGAGGCGACGGCCCGGGGGACTTCGTTAGAGGCTGTCGACCAGCACCAGTTCGGCGTCGTCGAGCGCTTCGACCTTGATCGTGCCGACATCGCGGAGCGCGATGCCGTCGCGGGGATCTGCTTCCGCGCCATTGACGCGGATGCGGCCCTTGGCGGCAACGAGGTAAGCGTGGCGTCCGGCTTCGAGGTCGTAGGAGACGCTCTCGCCGGCGTTCACAGTTGCCGCGGCGACGCGGGCGTCGGCGCGGATCGGCAAAGCGTCGTCGCCCTCGATCCCGCTCGCCAGCGTCACGAACTGGCCTGACCGGTCGGCTTGGGGAAACTGGCGTGCGCCCCAGCCGGGATTGCCGCCGTCGCGGTCGGGCATGATCCAGATCTGGAACAGCGTCGTTTCTTCGTCCTCGAGGTTGAACTCGCTGTGGGTCACGCCGCTGCCGGCGCTCATCACCTGGACGTCGCCCGCCGCGGTACGGCCGGTGTTGCCCATGCTGTCGCGATGGGTGATCGCACCGCTGCGAACATAGGTGATGATTTCCATGTCGCGGTGCGGGTGCGGGGGAAAACCTGCCTGCGCTGCGATGGCGTCGTCGTTCCAGACGCGAAGCGCGCCCCAGCCCATGCGGCCTTCGTCATAATAATTGGCGAAGGAGAAATGGTGACGGGCGTCGAGCCAGCCATGATTGGCATGGCCCAGCGTGTCGAATTTGCGAATGTCGATCATGGCCGTTCCTTTCCATCGGTCCGCTCATGGGCATGATGCCCGGCGGCGCCGTCTTGTTGATGCCAAGATAGCGATTGGGATTGTTTCCGAAATAGCATAGATGGAAAATCATCGTTTCAATTTTTGAGGTAATCTGATGGCGCTTCCCGATTATGAAGGCTGGGCCTGTTTCGTCGCGGTGGCCGATGGCGGCAGCTTTACAGCGGCCGCCGCCGCGCTTGGCCTGTCCAAGGCGAGCGTGTCGAAAGCGGTGACGCGGCTGGAGGCGTCGCTGGGCATCACGCTTCTTCACAGAAGCTCGCGGGTGGTGACGGTATCGACGGCGGGTACCGGCCTGCTGGGCGAAGCCCGCGCAATGGTCGCGGCGGCGACAGCGGCGACCGAGGCGGCGCGCGGCGACCGGGTCGATCTGGCGGGACCGATCCGCCTCGCGGCGCCAATGAGCTTCGGGATCAAGGTGCTCGGCCCGCCACTCGCAGTGTTTCTGGCGATGCATCCTGCGGTTGAGATCGAGGTGCTGCTGAGCGATGCGCGCAACGATCCTGTCGCCGAAGGGATCGACCTGACGCTGCGCATCGCGCCACTCGCCGATTCCAGTCTGCTCGCGCGGACGATCGCGCCGGTCTCGGCATCGGTGATCGCGAGCCCCGCTTATCTCGAAAAGCACGGGGTGCCGAAGCATCCGCTCGAACTCGCGGGCCACCGGCTCATCGGATACGGTCACCGCCAGCGTGCGATGCCGTTGCATTTCCATCGCAAGGGTGAGGAGGCGACGGTGCTGCCAACGGGGCCATTGTTTGCGAACAATGGTGATATCGCGGTGCCGCTGGTCGTCGCGGGCGGGGGAATTGCGGTGCTGCCCGACTTCATCGCCGCGGCGGAACTGGCGTCGGGGGCGGTCGTGCCGATCCTGACCGACTGGTCGATGCCGCAGGCGCATCTGCATCTGCTATCGCCGCCATCGCGGTTGCGCCCGGCGCGTGTGCGGGCGCTGTCGGACCATCTGGTCGACGTGCTGAAACGATCATGTACCGGCGCACACGAGCAATATCTGGCGCTCCACCAGCTGTGAAATACTGTTGCAGATTGGTCGCGACTCGCAGGAATCCCACGGTTAAATCAAAATTAACCTTTTCCCTTCATTAGTTTCGTGGTTAATGTTCCGGCAGTCCCGAACAGCGGGTCCGTCGGCGGCATCACATGATGATCTTGCGGAGGGATTGCGGGATCATCGTGGGAAACAATCAAGGGGCGCCCAATGCGTGTATTGCTGATCGAGGACGAGCCGACGACCGCCAAAGCGATCGATACGATGCTCACGACCGAAGGCTTCAACGTCTACTCCACCGACCTTGGAGAAGAGGGGTTGGACCTGGGCAAGCTCTATGATTACGACATCATTCTGCTCGACCTGAACCTGCCCGACATGCACGGCTATGACGTGCTGAAAAAGCTTCGCACCGCCAAGGTGCAGACGCCGGTGCTGATTCTGTCGGGCGTTTCGGAAATGGATTCGAAGGTGCGCTCGTTCGGTTTTGGCGCCGACGACTATGTCACCAAGCCCTTTCACCGCGACGAGTTGATCGCCCGCATCCATGCGGTCGTCCGCCGTTCGAAGGGGCATAGCCAGAGCGTCATCAAGACCGGAAAGCTTGCGGTCAATCTCGACACCAAGACGGTCGAGGTCGACACGACGCGCGTCCATCTGACCGGCAAGGAATATCAGATGCTCGAGCTTCTGAGCCTGCGCAAGGGCACGACGCTGACCAAGGAAATGTTCCTGAACCATCTTTATGGCGGGATGGACGAACCCGAACTCAAGATCATCGACGTCTTCATCTGCAAGCTGCGCAAGAAACTGGCGCTGGCGTGCGAAGGCGAAAATTATATCGAGACCGTCTGGGGGCGCGGCTATGTGCTGCGCGACATCGATGACGAAGGCAATGAGGTGCGCCGCGTCGCCTGACGCCGCATTTTCCTGATATCCTGTCGGATGGCCGGCGCGGAGCGATCCGCGCCGGTTTCTGTTTGTGCGGCGGGTGCTTCATCGTTCCGCGTCATGCCGGATTCGATCCAGAGCTGGCGATGTCGGCGCAAATGGACCCCGGATCATGTCCGGGGTAGCGAATGGCTGGAAACGACCGATTGCCGACGTTCGCAGTCTTAATCCCGCTTTCCAGAAGCGGACGCTTACGACAGATTGCCTGATTGTAGTACCGGCAGGGGGTGATGAAATGAGAACGCGCGTTGCCATCGTAGCTTCTCTGCTTTTGGGCAGTGTTCTTGTGCCGGTCGCAGTTGGCACCTTTCAGGGAATGGGATTGAACGAAGCGGCGGACGGAAACCAAACGCGCGCGTTCGCAGAGTCCTACTATATCCAAGTTGTGGACGATCTCGATGAATATACCCGTCGACGAAACGCATTTTCAGAATCTGGACAAAACGAGTTTGGCCAAAAGGTCCACAATTATAGCGCGTGCCAAGCGCTCATGGCCCAGAGTGTCGAGGAAGACGAAATTTTGCTCGCCGCAGCACTGAGACACCAAAGGTCTTCAGTTCTTGAAACGATATTTGATCAACCCGCTATTGAAGCAATCGACGCTTTGCCTGCCCCGATTGTGGGGGCGCTGGGTGGGTGTAGGTACACGATGATAGGTGCTGCTTGCAACGCATGGGCGGGGGCGTGATAACGCGCGCGAATGACAGAGGAACGGCTGTTCTACAAAGAGAGCGAAAGGAATGGCTCCGCAGTAATGAAGCGGCAAGCTGTAAAGTCTCAGCCAAGTTTGTTGCTCCGTTACCTAAAAGCTGACGGTCGAAAACCCACCCCATTGCGGGCATCGCCCTCAAATAGGCCTTTCCTACATTATCCGGCTGTGCCAGCCTTCATCCGGCTCTTTCATTTGGTTGGATAAAGCGGTCGCTGCCCGGCCTGCGGGTTTGGCTGCGACGGGGCGTGCCGGGCGCGTCCAGCACGCCGCGAGGTCCCGATCGGGGCGCCGCAGGGCTGAACTTCTCTGAACTTTGGACGATCGTTACGCGGGTCCATGCGCCGATCGGGCTCCCGATCCAACCCGGGATCAGGAAAGAAGGCAATGGCGGTTCACCACCCCTTTTCGGATAAGCGCCCATATCACCTCCGCGCTCCATCGCCTGAACATCGAAAAAGCGCGACTCCGTGCCGGGCCCGGGGCAGCTAGGATGGAGATAATGCTCTAACGCTTGCGGCCGAAATGGCCGGGTACCCCGGTTGCGATGGTCAGTCCAGGACGCCAGGTGGTGGCCTTGGGCGGGGTGAAGAGCTGGAATTCCAGACTGCTGTCGGCGGCGACGAGTTGTTCGCCGCTGGCGGTACGCAGGCGGCCGGGTTCGATCTTTACGTCCGTCTCCACACCGAAGCGCCGGTCGACGACCCAGCGTACCGTGCCCATCATCGGGGCATGGCCGGGAAGATAAACCGTCATCCGCTCGCCGATCAGCAGCGCGTGCGGCGCCTGTCCGCCGATGCCTGTTTCCGATACGTTGCGGATGGTGATGTCGAAGCGGCCGAAACGCTCGCAGCCGAACGCCGCCTTCACCAGACGCGACTGACGCGGCTGGCGCTTTTCTGATGCGATTTTAGAGGCTGTATCCGCCTCATTGTGCGACATGGACGCGACCCGACTCTGCCCGTCTGCGCCCCACGCCAGACGGTAATGATGGTCCCCACCCAGTCATAAACGGGGAAGGTAAATTTTCATATATCGTGTTTGTTATTATTTCGCGGGCAGCCCGCCAAAGGTGACGATGCTTTCCGCGCCGCCCGTCGATATCGCTGACACGCCGAAGAAATGATCGTCGACGATCACGCCGGGTAGTATGAGTTCGGTCGCGCCGCCGGCCTGTACAACCCGGCTGTCGGTCCAATCGGGGCGGTCGGCGCGGCGCCAGTGGATGCGATAGGCAGCGGCATCCTTCACCGCCGACCAGCTTATCGTCGTGTTCGAGCTGACCGCGCCGTCGATGCTGACGCTGGCGGGGGCGGGCGGGGCATCGGCAAGTTCCCGCACCAGGGCGACGTTGAGTGCGGTCACCCGCGCCAGATAGGGGAAATCCATCTCATCGACCGTGTCGCCATATTTGCGGCCATTTTCGGTACGCAAATCCTGATGTTGATGGTCATAATCCTCGATCCCGACGGTGAAGCGAATCGCCGGATAGCCGAGCTCGAGCGAGGGCAGGTGGTCGCCGCCGCGGCGAAAGCGGTCAGGGCGGCGGACCGCCAGCACCTCCAGCCCGATCGCCGGGGCCTGTTCGGCGGCACGTAACGCGGCTTTGGCCAGAGCGCGCGACGGGCCGTCATCTTCGCCGCCGATGCCGCGGCGGACGAGTTGCGCCGCCAGATCCTCCGACGCGCGAATACCTTCGCTGAACACCCGCACGCGATTGCCCACGATCGTGCCGTCGGTGCCATGGGTGCCGCCGACGATGTCATTGTTGAGCATCGCGGCGACTTGCCAATTCTGGTCCTTGGCATGTTTGGCGAGCAGCTTGCCGCCCCACAATCCCTGTTCTTCGCCTGACAGCAGCGCGTAGACGATCGTCGCGCGGTGTTTTTGTTTCGAGAGCAGGCGCGCGGCCTCCAGCACCAGCGCGGTTCCCGATCCGTCGTCGTTGGCGCCGGGAGCGTCGCTGGTGAAATCCATCGGATCGGTGACGCGGCTGTCGATATGACCGGCGATCATGATGACATGCGCGGGATCACCGGTGCCTTTCTGGATCGCCAGGACATTTTCGACGATGACGCCGGCGGGCGCGCGCGGGCCTTCGAAGCGGTCGCTGATGCGGCTGACGGTCAGGCAGCCGCCGCAATCCTTCGCGATCCGCGCGAATTCGGCGGCGCCCCAGTTGCGCGCGGCGCCGATCCCGCGTTTGGGATCGGTGGCCGACGACAGCGTATGGCGGGTGCCAAAGGACACGAGTTTCTCGACCGAGGCTTTCAGCCGCGCGGGGTCGGCTGCGGGGGCGGGGTCATCCTTGGCTTGCACCGCAACCGGGGCGGCGAGCAAGAGGGCGGCGAGCAGGCTGTGCTTGATCATGCCGCATCATGGCGTTCGCCCGAAGCCGATGCAAGCGGCCCGCCGCGTGCCGGAACACGGGCGGGCTGAAGTTGTTTTGCTTCAGGGTGTCAGCGGCTTAGCGCAGGCCCGAGAAGCGGACGTCCTGGACGCGGCCATAGCGGATATCGCAGCTGAACTTGCCCTTGTCATAATAGCCGCCACGACCCCAACGGCCCCCGTAGCCGTCGCGGACGACAACGCGGCCCTTGACCCTATAGCCGTCACGCTTGCGGTCGATGCTCGTCACCTCGGTGACATCGGTGCGGCCATAGCGGTTGCTGCCGCGTTCGACCGCGCGGACGCACTGGCTGACCGCGCTGCGGCTGTTGCCATAACGGTTATAGTCATAGCCATTGCCGTAACGCCGGTCGTCGTAGCGGCCGCGATCATTGTAGCGATCGTACCGATCATTGTCGCCGCTCGACAGGATCGCGGCGAGGCCGCCGATCACGACCGCACCGGCGATGATCTCGCCCGCGCTAATTCCGTCATGGTCGCGGTCGCGGTCGCGCGCCATCGCGGGAGTGGCGCTCATCAACATCGCGCCGATGGTGGCCGCACCAATTGCGGCCTTGGTGAAAGATAATCTGGTCAGCAGTGCCATGGTTCGGTCTCCTAAAAAAGCAGGCGGCGTCGATTGCGGCCTGTTGGAGAGTTTTTATCGGTCATGGCGTGACGCGGTGCTGAACCCGCCGCTTATCTGGGGTTCAGCCTTGGTTATGCCGGGGTTCATAAAAGGAAAAGGCCCTCCGCCATCGCTGGCGAAAGGCCTTTGCGCGAGGTTTGGAGAGTGGGGGTGTCAGCCGAAATTCACGTCGACGACGCGGCCATTGCGATAGCTGCAGCCAAAGCTGCGCACTTCGCCGCCGAGCCTCGATGCGGTGCCGGTGACGTACCAGCCGCCATTGTTCGGCTCGGTTCCGGTGATGCTGTCGACATGGGCATCTTCGCCCATTTCGCCTTCGACCGCCCAGCTACATGCGTCGGCGGCGCGGGCGTCGGCAGCCCCGCGACCATAGGCGCCGGTCTCTGCACCCGGATCATTGTCATTCCGGGGTTCGTAGCGGCGGGACTCCCGATCGTCATTGTCGCGATAGGGCGGGATATAGCGATCGTCGCGGTCGGGCCGGTCGCGTTTGTCCTTGCTCGCGGCGCTGGCGATCGCGGCGATGGTGCCGATGACGAGGAGGCCGCCCAGCACGTCGCCGACGCTGATCCGGTCGCGGTCGCGATGACCCCAGCCACCGTTGCCCCAGCCGCCATGGCGGCTACGCGCCTCAGCGGGCGTGGCGTTGAACCCGACCGATGTAACAACGACCGCAGCGGCGGCGGCAAGACTGGTGAAACGACGCATCGAGGATACTCCCCACGCAATGGGCAAAGGACGGTCCGGCCCGCAATTCATGAGGACTAGGCTGGCGATGCTTTCGCGTCGCTGAACCGTTGCCGAAGCGCGACGAGCCGTCGAAATGCAAAGGCCCCGCCGTCAGGCGGGACGGCGGGGCCAAAAGGCTGCTGAACTCCGTGAGTTCAGCAGGCGCAGCGTGGTTTGGCTCTGGTTGCCGCTTTCTTCCTGGCGGCATAGCGTTTGCGAACCGGCACATTTTCATAATAGGTCCGGGTGCTGGTCTCGACTCTTTCGGTCACCAGCGGCGCGCCTTGCGTGAAGGTCGTCGTGACGACGACCCCCGGCGAGTAATAGCCGTAGCTATAGCCGCCCTGATAAATGCCGTTCTGGTAAGTGGCCCCGCGGCTCGCCCACCAATCGTCGCACCGCTGTTTGTCCGATGCATTGCCAATCGCGCCGCCGGCGATCGCGCCCAGTGCGCCGCCCACGAGCGTTCCCGCGGTGCGGTTGCCGTGTCCGGCGATGCGGTTGCCGGCGACGCCTCCCACGACACCACCAACAACCGCACCGCCCGCTGTGCCCCCCCGGCCACAGCGTTGTTCCATCTCGGCGTCATAGCGCGGGTCGTATGCATATCGGCTGCGAGTCGCGCCGTCGTAAACCGGCCCGGAGGCCGGCGGCGGCGCATAGCCGGTGCCCGCACGACGTTCGACCGTACCTTCGTAGCTGCCGTCATAGCGGCGGCCGTCGGGCGCTTCATAAGTGCCGGTCCAGGTGCCGGTCCAGCGACCCTCGGCCTCATAACCTTCGACGCGGCGATAGTCGGCTTCGCTCGGAACGCGGTCAGGATAGCCTGTATAGACCCGGACATCGGTCGATGCGGGCGCGCCATAATCCAGCGTCGGGTGCGGGTTTGTGTCCATATTCGCGGCGGCGGTGCGGGTCGACGCAGTGGTCGTGGAAAGCTCGGCGCTTCCCGCACGTCCCGCCAGCAACAGTGACCCCACGGCCACTCCCAAAAGCAAAACGGTACGCATGCCAAACTCCCTGCTTCGACGGTCGCCGCCGTTGCGGGATAACCGAATAATTAACAGTTTGTTAGCAAATTTGCCGATCTATCGCGAATCTATTAACCTTCGGGACGCTGTTTCATTATGGGGCAGGCGATGCAGACGCAAGGGCGGCGGCGATGCGTGCAATCAGCCGTTCGGCCCCCGCCTGGTCGTCGGTGGTGAAGCGCGACGCTGTAGGGCTGTCGAGATCGAGCACTCCGATCAGTCGGTCGTCGGCTATGATCGGGACGACCAACTCGCTGCGGCTGTCGGCATCGCAGGCGATGTGGCCAGGAAAGGCGTGGACGTCGTCGACACGCTGGGTGGCTCGCAGTCGCGCCGCAGCGCCGCAGACGCCCTTGTCGAGCGCGATGCGGATGCACGCCGCCTTGCCCTGAAACGGCCCGAGCACCAGCTCGCTCCCGTCAAAGCGATAAAAGCCCGCCCAGTTGAGGTCGGGGATCGCCTGCCAGATGAGCGCCGCGACATTCGCCATATTGGCGATGCCGTCGGGTTCGCCCGCGACGAGCGCCGCGGCAGCATCGCCCGCCTCGGCCCACCGTGCTGCGGAATCGGTCGCGGAAAAGGACAGCGCGTAGGACATTATTCGACCGCCAGCCCGGTCCATTTCGCGGCAAAGGCATATTTGTCCGCGGCCTCGGCGATGATCTTGTCGGTCGGCTTGCCCGACCCGTGGCCCGCGCGCGTTTCGATACGGATCAGGTGCGGCTTGTCGCCGACATTGGCGTGCTGGAGCTGCGCGGCATATTTGAAGCTGTGCCCCGGCACGACGCGGTCATCGGTGTCGGCGGTCGTCACCAGCACCGCCGGATAGGGCGTCCCGCTCTTGATATTATGATAGGGCGAATAGGTCAGCAGATTGCGGAAGTCCGCCTCCTTTGCAGGAAACCCATAATCGTCGGTCCAGTAACGTCCGGCGGTGAAGCGGTCGAAGCGCAGCATGTCCATCACGCCGACCGCGGGTAGCGCCGCAGCGATCAGGTCGGGGCGCTGGTTGGTCACCGCGCCGACAAGCAGGCCACCGTTTGACCCGCCCTCGATCGCGAGCTGGCCCTTGCCGGTGATGCCCTCGGCGATCAGATATTCGCCTGCGGCGATGAAATCGTCGAAGACATTCTGCTTGTTGGCGAGGCGGCCGCCGTCGTGCCATGCCTTGCCATATTCGCCGCCGCCGCGCAGATTGGCGATCGCGAGCACGCCGCCCTTGTCGAGCCAGGCGAGCTTGGTCGGCGAAAAGCCCGGGACCATCGAGACGTTGAAGCCGCCATAGCCATAGAGGATTGTCGGCGATCCCTTGCTACGGTCGAGTCCCTTTTTCATCGCGACGAACATCGGCACTTCGGTGCCGTCCTTCGATTTGTAGAAGCGCTGTTCGACCGTGAATTGCTTGGGGTCGAAGGTCAGCTTGGGCGCCGCGAAAACCTCGGTCTTCCCGCTCACCGTATCGAGGCGGTAGATGGTCGTCGGCTGGGCGTAGCTGGAAAAAGCATAGAAGGTTTCGGGGTCGCTGGCCTTGCCGCCAAAACCGACCGCCGAACCGATGTCGGCGAGGTTGATGTTCGCCACCGGCTTGCCGTCGAGCGCGATGATCCGCGCCTGCGACTTGGCATCGCCAAGGTAGGAGAGGATGATCCGGTCACCGACGCGTGACGCCCCGACCAAAGTGGCTTCATTCTGGGCGACCAGTTCAGTCAGTTTGCCGGGCTTTTTGACATCCATCGACACAATGCGCTGGCGCGGCGCATCCTTGTTGGTGACGAAGGTAAACAGCGTCCCGGCGTTGGTTACATATTCCCAGTTGTTCGCGAAATCATCGACCAGCACCACGGGCTTCGCGCCCGGCTTGCCGGTCTGATAGAGCGTCAGGCCATAGCGTTCGTCGGTGCCCTCGGATCCGACGACGAGCAGATATTTGCCGTCGTCGGTAACCACCGCGCTACTGTTGAGCTTGGGCTTGCCGGGCGTCGCGTGGATCAGCACATCGGCGCTCTGCGGCGTCCCGAGCTTGTGGAAATAGACCGCGTGATTTTCGTTGAGCGACTGGAACGCCGCGCCTTCCGCCGGTTCGGGGAAGCGCGAATAATAAAAGCCGCTGCCGTCCTTCGTCCAGGCGAGGCTGGAGAACTTGACCCAACGAATCTCGTCGGCGAGGTCCTTGCCCGTCGCGACGTCCATCACCCGGACGATGCGCCAGTCTGTACCGCCGTCCTGCACGGCATAGAGGAGATGCTCGCCATCCTCCGACGTGGTCCATTCGGCGAGCGCGGTCGCGCCGTCCTTCGCCCAGCCATTGGGGTCGATCAGCACCCGTCCTTCGCCCTTCAGCCCGTCGCGGACATAGAGCACCGACTGCGGCTGCAACCCGTCGTTGCGGGTGTAGAAATAGCGGTTCCCCGCCTTGGTCGGCAGTCCGAAGCGCTCATAGTCGTAAAGTTCGGCCATGCGCTTCGCGAAGGTGTCGCGGCCGGGCAGCGTCGCCAGATAGGCGTTGGTGATCTTGTTCTGATCGGCGACCCATGCTGCGACCTTCGGATTGACGCGGACGTCGTCCTCCAGCCAGCGATAGGGATCGGCGACATCGACGCCGAACTGCGGATCGACCGTGTTGTCGCGCGCGGTGTCGGGATAGGTAAGCCCCGGTGCGCGCGCCGATGCCGCGGCCGCGTCGGCGGCCTGCGCCGTTGTTGGCGGCGTCATCAGGAGCGCCAGCGCCAGCGGCGCGGACAGGGGGCTGCGGGACATGGCAAGGCGATCCTCATCGTCTGGGGAAGTAATAATCGTGCATCCTCATGTAAGCATCGGAATAGGGCGGGCAAGGGGAATTGCCGCAGTCGTTCCGTCCCGGCAGCGCGGCCGATGCCGGTTGCCGGTGCCTGATGAAGGCGTTCTCAGGTCAATTCGACGGGGAAGAGCACGCCGGCATAAGAGACGATCGGCCCGATCAGCGGGACGATAATATCGACATTGAACTGGAATTTTCCGTCGATCTCGGCCTCGAAACTCGCCCCGGTCGGCAACAGGAAGCGCGGCATGGGGATGCCGAGGAAGCTCCATCGGCGTGGCACGAGGCATAGACGGTCGCCCTCGACGACCAGCGCCATTGCGAAGGACATGGGCCCAAAGCGTTCGACGAGCAGATGCTGGTTTTTTCCGGCGCCGCAGGATTGAACCGATGCGAATATGCCGCCGCCGAAGTCGCGGGTCCAGCGCTCGGCGTCCTTTTCGGGTGCGAAGGCGACCGTAACCGGTACCCGCGAGGCGGCCTTGGGAAAGCCGAAAATCGCGGCCGCGAAACGGGCGAACAGCCCCTTTCCGCGCCGGACGTCCGCATGGCCGCGCCATCGTCGCGGCGCCGTGCTGTCATGTAGTTCCTGGATACGTGCTGGCAACTGATCGAACGCAGGCCCCAATATCCGGCGATAGAGCGGGGCTTTGGCCTGCTCCTCCCGAAAGCCCGTGTGGATGGAGCGGCGTTGAAACAGTGCATCATAATCGGCGAGGGTCAGCGCCTCGACCGCCGATCGGGCGCCTGCGTCCGGGCGGTTCCCTGCCAGCAATTTGCGAATAATGGCTTCGATCGACATCGACGGGATGTAGGGGCCGTCGTCGCCCTCGGCCAAAAGATGCCAGCTGCGCTCCACCGCGACACCCTCAGCAACGCCGTGGGCCCGAATGAACATCCCGCCGCGATGTTCGCCAAAGCGCATCCAGTTGAGGATGGTGTAGAAGAGACGGGAGAAAGGCAGGTACGACGGCAAGTGGAGGGTCGCGCGCGCCTTTGCCAACAGATTCAGGATACGGTGCAATATCTCCGGGACGGGCCCCGCGCCCATCCAGATATCCGTCATCGCCCTATGCTCGGGCGGGATGACCTGTAAATCGGGCACATCGACCAGCGAGAAATGGATGTTGCGGAGCGGAAGGCGGCCGGGCACCGCGACGGTGAACCGCATGCTTTCGGCGAGGCCGGTGCCATAGGCCTCCCTGCCGCCGCGTCGCAATTTTACCGGCGCCCCGGCGTAGCCAACGACCGCGCGCATGACGTTGAGACCGATCCCGGCAAAGGGTGAGGGGGCGATGCCGCCTTCGACCGCGTGGATATCCATGGTCTTTGCCATCTCGCGCAGGACGGCCGCGGTCAGCGCCGGAAAGCTGCTGACGCCCGAAAGGACGAACACGCCCGCCGCCTTTGCCGCCGCGTCATATTGGCTCACGCCAAAGACGAAGTCGGCGGCGTCGGCGAAATCGACATAGTCGACGCCCGACGCGATGCAGGCTTCAATAACCTGATATCGGTCTGCGCCATAATCCTGAAACGGCCCCGACGCATCGACGACGAGGTCGGGGGTGAAGCGGTCCAAGCCCTCGGCAATTGCGCGTCGATCGAGCGCGTGGGGGAGCATATTGGGCTGCCCCTGATATCGGGCACAAAAAGCCTCTGCGCGCGACTGGTCGCGGCCGCAGATGATGAGTTCGATATCAGGAATGTCGGACAGCAGTTCGGCCAGACGTCCGCCGAAGACACCGTAGCCGCCAAGGATCAATATTCTCATTATGCCGATTGCCTTCGCTGTTCGATAAGTGTCGTGGGCCGGGTCATGCCCGCGATCAAAGGACGCGCCCGCTATATTCCGGCGGCGCGACCCAGCAGGTCGATCGCCTGCCGAACAGCCGATAGCGGTTGCGCGCGACCCAACGGTAAACCCGGTCGCGAAGGATCGGCGGAACAAGCCGGAAAATTGTCACCAGCTGCCAAGGAAAGCCGAGCCTTTCGTAGATGAAAAGCACGGCGTCGCTATCGCGCCGGACTTTGGGGCCTTCGACGACCAGTATGCTGATCGGGTCATTGGGATCCACGCCGTATCGGCGACAAATCTCCTTCCCGCCCCTTCCTTGCATGGATGCCAGCCTGAAGCGGTCGTTTGGGTCGTGTCGCAGAATGAACATCGCGTTGGCCGAGCAAAGCACGCATTCGGCATCGAACAGGATGATCGGGCCGTCATGATCGCGGGTTTCGATTTGGGCGTCAGGCATCGTGAAACAGGCCATGCTGGTTCAGCACTTCGCCCAGCCAGCGGTGCGTTACCCGGAGGTTGAAGGCAAAGCGCCCGCGCTCAAGGTGATGATGCGTCACGACCGTTACGCCCGGGGCGATCCATGCGGGAATGCGCAGGCGGATGCGTCCGACCTGCCAGAAATAATGGTCGGAGGTGAAGGTCAGCGCATCCGCTCCGGCCCGCACCGTCAGCGCCATGCCAAAGCCGCCGCCGATATGTTCCTCCAGCCCCGTCGGGCCAGCGAATTGCTTGGCGCTGTGGATCACCTGCGGCATCGCGCGGGCGCGGCCGTAGATGCGCGTCCAGATCTGTCCGCCGCTCCGGCAATCTTCGCTGACCGCGACAGCGGCAGGGGCGGGGCCGCTGCGGTTCAGCGGCAGCGGAGCGCCGATCAGGCGACAGAGTTGCGCGAGCAGCCAGCCTGCTGCGGACAGCCGCGTCCAGACGATTTCGCCGCTGTACAGTGCGACCGTCTGCCCGCTCAGCCGCTTGGCGAAGCGGCGGCGGATGTCGTCGGGCAGCGCGTCCCAGTCGTCGCGCGCGACGAGGCGGCGAAAGCGATAATCATAGAGGGCGTGGTCGTCGCTTGGCACAAGGCCGGGGGAGGGGGCTTCGATGCAGTATTCCTGTTCGGCCATAGCTTGCATCACCCGTCCCCTACCGCGCGTCCCTGGCCTTGCCGGGGCGCCAGTTGATCAGTTTCGTCACCCCGGCGCCGAGCTTGATCAGCCGCATCAGCGCTGGCTTGGGTACGCTGAGCATCTCGTCGTGCCAGCGGCTCATCGTGCTGACAAAGTCGAGCATGTCGGCGAGGCGTGCTTTCGCTCCGTCGCTGAGCGCTGGATCGTCTGCTGCCTGAGCGACACAAGCTTTCAGCGCTGCCTCTGCAGGATCGATCTCGCGCGCCTTGCGGCCCGCGGCGATGCGCGTCACCATTTCCCAGATATCGGTTTCGGCGGCGAAATGATCGCGCCGGTCGCCGAGCATCGGCATCCGCTGGATCAGTCGCCAGCCGAGGAGCTCCTTGATCGAATTGGAGACGTTGGAGCGCGCGATGCCCAGCATCTCGGCAATCTCTTCGGCATGGAGCGGGCGGTCGGACACGAACAGCAGCGCGTGAATCTGCGCCACCGACCGGTTGACGCCCCACTGCCCGCCGAGGCTGCCCCAGTGGAGGATGAACTCGGTCGCTGCGGGGGACAGTTTCGAATCATGTTCGTTAATTTCTGTCATAACAGAAATATCGGATAGGGCGGGTCACCTGTCAAGTGGTGTTCGAGCGGAGCTGAAATGCGATCCGTTGCCGAAGCAGGCGAAAGTCTGCCATGCCGGTCGCATGAGAAATGTATTGTTCATTTGCAGCCAGAACAAGCTGCGCAGTCCCACGGCAGAGCAGGTGTTCGCCAGTCATCCGGGTATCGAAGTTGCGTCCGCAGGAACCAATAACGACGCCGAAAATCCTCTGACTTCCGAGATCGTCCGCTGGGCGGATATAATTTTTGTGATGGAAAGAACCCACCGCGACAAGCTTCAGCGACGGCATCGCCGGGATTTGAAAGGCGTCCGCGTCATCTGCCTGGAAATTCCCGATGAATACGAGTTTATGGATGAGGAGTTGGTCGGGCTTCTGAAGGCCAGGGTGTCTCGCCACCTGCCTGCCTGATGCTAGGCTGGGCAAAGAAAAGGGCGGCTATCCTTTCGGATGCCGCCCTTGTTCCTGTATCGCCGGATGCGAGGCTCAGGCCTCCGCCATATCCTCGTCATACTGATCGACCGGACCCGAATCCTGGCCCTTGGCATCGACATCGCGGTCGACGAATTCGATGACAGCCATCGAAGCCGCGTCCGAGGCGCGGATGCCAGCCTTGATCACGCGGGTGTAGCCACCGGCGCGGTCCTTGTAACGCTCGGCCAGAATGTCGAACAGCTTCACGAGCTGCTTGTCGTCCATCAGGCGAGCCATCGCCAGACGGCGATTGGCAAGGCCGCCGCGCTTGGCGAGCGTGACCAGCTTTTCGACGTAGGGACGCAGTTCCTTCGCCTTGGCGACGGTCGTCAGAATCTGCTCATGCTTGATGAGCGAGGCCGACATGTTGCGGAACATCGCGGTGCGATGCGCGCTGGTGCGCTGAAGCTTCCGGCCACCAACTTTATGACGCATAATCCATTCCTTCGTTTGTCAGAGGGGCCGTTCAAGGTACCCCAAGCCTGGTCGATGCACGGGCCGACCCTTTCCCGTTGTGGACCCCGGCTTACGCCGGGGTGCCAGATCAGCCGAGCAGCTCCTGTTCGAGCTTCTTGGCCATTTCTTCGATGTTTTCCGGCGGCCAGCCGGGGATGTCCATGCCGAGGCGCAGGCCCATCGATGACAACACTTCCTTGATTTCGTTCAAGGACTTGCGGCCGAAGTTCGGGGTGCGAAGCATTTCGGCTTCGGTCTTCTGAACGAGATCGCCGATGTAGATGATGTTGTCGTTCTTGAGGCAGTTCGCCGAACGCACCGACAGTTCCAGCTCGTCGACCTTCTTGAGAAGGAAGCGGTTGAGCTGGTTGACGTCCGATTCGTCGCTCGCGGCCGAGGGGGCTGCCATGCCGATCAGGCCGCTGTCGTTCATCGCTTCTTCGAAGTGGACGAAGACCTGGAGCTGGTCCTGGAGGATGCGCGCGGCATAAGCGACGGCGTCTTCCGGGGTGACCGTACCGTCGGTTTCGACGGTCAGGTTCAGCTTGTCATAGTCCAGTTCCTGGCCGATGCGGGCATTGTCGACCTTGTAGGCGACCTGGCGCACGGGCGAGTAGAGCGAATCAATCGGGATCAGGCCGATCGGCGCGTCGATGGGACGGTTGGCGACGGCGGGCACATAGCCCTTACCGGTGTCGGCAACGAGTTCCATGTTCAACGTCGCGCCGTCGTCGAGGTGGCAGATGACGTGGTTCGGGTTCATCACCTTGATGTCGCCCGACACCATGATGTCACCGGCCTTGACGGTCGCGGGACCGGTTGCCGACAGCTGCAGCCGCTTCGGGCCTTCGCCTTCCATCTTGAGCGCGATCTGTTTGACGTTCAGGACGATGTCGGTGACGTCTTCGCGCACGCCGGCCAGGCTAGAGAATTCGTGCAGGACGTTCTCGATCTTGATCGACGTGATCGCTGCGCCCTGAAGCGACGAGAGCAGCACGCGACGCAGCGCGTTGCCCAGCGTCAGGCCAAAGCCGCGCTCGAGCGGTTCGGCGACGAAGGTCGCTTTGCGCTTGCCGTCGCTGCCAGCCTTGATTTCCAGGTTGCTGGGCTTCTTCAATTCCTGCCAGTTCCGGATATTGACAGTCATGGTCTTCCCTTTGCTTTTGGCGGGACGGGCGGGGACGGTGATCCGACCGGTCCGGCGTAGAGAGGTGGTCGGGCGGCGCCCCGGCGGTGGGGCGCGCCCGGAAGAGGCGTCAGACGCGGCGGCGCTTGGCCGGGCGGACACCATTGTGCGGGATCGGGGTCACATCGCGGATCGAGGTGATGTGGAAACCAACCGCCTGCAGCGCGCGCAGCGCCGATTCACGACCGGCACCCGGGCCCTTGACTTCGACTTCCAGCGTACGGACGCCATGTTCGGCGGCCTTCTTGCCGGCGTCTTCTGCGCAGACCTGTGCAGCATAGGGAGTCGACTTGCGGCTGCCCTTGAAGCCCATCATGCCGGCGCTCGACCAGGCAATTGCGTTGCCCTGTGCGTCGGTGATGGTGATCATCGTGTTGTTGAAGGTCGCGTTGACGTGGGCGACGCCCGACGAGATGTTTTTGCGTTCGCGCCGACGAAGGCGCTGCGGTTCACGTGCCATGTTGCTATCCTAAATCCTGAATTCCTGAAGCTGACCGACGGCGCCTTGCGGCTTGCCTCCGGCGAAAAATAAGGAAGCGCGCCGGGGACGCGCTCAAACCTTACTTCTTCTTACCGGCGATCGCCTTGGCCTTGCCCTTGCGGGTGCGCGCATTGGTGTGCGTGCGCTGGCCACGGACCGGAAGGCCCTTGCGATGACGCAGGCCGCGATAGCAGGCGAGGTCCATCAGGCGCTTGATGTTCATCGCCACGGTGCGGCGAAGATCGCCTTCGACCGTGTGGTCGGCGTCGAGTGTTTCACGGATCTGGAGCACTTCGGCGTCGGACAGGTCCTGCACGCGGCGCGTGTGATCGATGCCCAGCTTGTCGGCGATATCGACGGCGGTCTTGCGACCGATGCCGTGGATGTAGGTGAGCGCGATGATCACGCGCTTGTTGGTGGGCAAATTGACGCCCGCGATACGTGCCATGGTAAACTTTCTCCTGCTCCACAGGGCCGTTGGCAAACGGCCCCATCTCAAAGCGTCTGACTTCCAACGCAAAAAACGGACCACGATGCGCAGGCGCGCTTCGCCGTCCGGTCAAGATGTCGGAATAGGGCTGCCGTTACGGCGAGTCGGGCCGATTGTCAAGCGCGCTGCGGCGACTGGAGCGCGCAAATCCGCGGGTCAGGAGGGCGCTGTAAGCGCGACGGCGCGGTCGCGCAAGCGGTCGACGACGGCTTGGTGGATTCCCGGAGCGCAAGTGATGACCCCGAATGCCTGGGCGCGCGGGGTGTTGAAGATGAGGGGCTGGCCGAAGGCGTCGGTGACGCTGGCGCCTGCCTCGGTCGCGATGAGCGCGGCGGCGGCGACGTCCCATTCGAACCCCCAGCGCAGCGTCGCGACAAGGTCGGCCCGGTCGTCGGCGACGAGGGCCATGCGTAACGCGATGCTGTTCGGCTTGGTCACCATCACCAGGTCACGGTCGATCTTGGGCAGGCTGTCGGCGGGAACGCGCGCCCCGTCGAAACTCGTGCGCTGGCTGGCGCGCAGCGTCTCACCGTTGAGCAATGCGCCCTGGCCGCGGCGTGCGACCCAAAGTTCATCGAGCGCGGGTGCATAGAGCACGCCGATTTCGGGGGCGCCGTCGACGACCAGCGCGACCGACACGCACCAGCCGGGGCGACCGCGGATGAAGTCGCGGGTGCCGTCGATCGGATCGACGCACCACATCGCGCGCCGCGACAGGCGGTCGGCACTGTCGGCGGTTTCTTCGGACAACCAGCCTGCTTCGGGGACCATCGCGCCGAGTACGGCTTTCAGCCGCGCATCGACCGCGAGGTCGACGTCGCTGACAGGATTGTCGTGCGACTTGTTCCAGACATTGACCGCCTTGCCCTCGCCGCGCCAGCGCGCCATCGCCATGTCGCCGACCTCGCGGGTCGCGGCGATCACAGCTTCAAGGTTGCGGCCGGGCATTAGCTGCTCGCGACGGTCATGCCGTCGAGGCGCAACGTCGGCGCGTTAGTGCCGTGGCGGAATTCCAGATCATTCGCCGGGATGATTGCGGCGAACATGTCGATCAAATTGCCCGCAATGGTGAATTCGGCGATCGGCCCGGCAATCTGGCCATCCTTGATCAGAAAGCCCGACGCGCCGCGGCTGTAATCGCCGGTGGTCATGTTGACGCCCTGACCGATCAGTTCGGTGACATAGACGCCGTCCTTGATGCCTGCCATCAACTCGGCGGGGGACTGGCTGCCGGCCGCAAGGTGGAGGTTGCTCGCGCTGACACCCGATGCACCGCCGCCGCGGCTGGCGTGGCCGGTGGGCGTCAGGCCGAGCTGCTTCGCCGACGCGGTGTCGAGCAGCCAGCCGGTGATCTTGCCATTGGCGACAATGTCGCGCGCGGCGGTCGGCAAGCCTTCGCCGTCGAAAGCGCGGCTGCGTAGCCCGCGTTGGCGGTGCGGGTCGTCGCGGATGATGATGTCGCTGTCGAACAGCGCCTGTTCTTCCTTGCCGAGCAGAAAGCTGGTGCCGCGCGCGATTGCCGGGCCGGCGATCGCGCCGAGCAAATGGCCGATCATGCCGCCGCTGACGCGCGGATCGAGCAGCACGGGGACTTTGCCGACGGGCGCCTTGCCGGGATTGAGACGCGCGACGGCGCGGGTCCCCGCGCGCGCGCCGATGTCGGCGACGCTTTCCAGGTCGGACAGATAATGCGCGCTGTGCCAGCCATAGTCGCGCTGCATGTTCGCGCCTTCGCCAGCTATTACGCTCGCTGACAGGCTGTGGCCGCTCGACCCATAGCCGCCGGCGAATCCGTGGCTGGTCACCAGCGCGAAACGCGTGCGGCTGTGGCTCGCGCTGCCGCCTTCGCTGTTGGTCACGCCGGAGACCGCGCGAGCGGCTTCCTCGACTGCGAGTGCGGCTTCGCGCAGCGCCTTGGGATCGGCTTCGCTGCCGTCGTCGAGATCGAAGTCGGGGGCGGTGCCCTTGAACAACAGTGCTTCGGGGGCGAGCCCGGCATAGGGGTCTTCGGGGGCTTCGCGCGCCATGGCGACGCAGCGCTCGACCAGCTTGGCCAGTTCGCCGGCATCCATGTCGGCGGTCGATACGCTCGCGCTGCGCTGGCCGACGAAGACACGGAGCGAAATATCCTGCCCCTCCGACCGCTCGACATCCTCGAGCGCGCCGAGCCGCATCGAGACCGAGGTGGCGGCGTTGCAATAGTAAAGCGCGTCGGCGGCGTCGGCGCCGGCTTTGGCGGCGGCGTCGCACAGCATCTGCGCGCGATCGAGGGCTTCGGAAACGGTCAGCATTTCTGCGCCCTATACGGCGCAGGCGAAGCCGTCAAAATCAAAGTCGGTGGCGAGGCGCCGGATCAGCCCGCGATCTTGGTGATTGCGTCGGTGGCCGCCATCGCGCCACTGACCCACAGAAAGGGCAGCGTCAGCGCCGCGGCCCACAGACGGCGGACGTCGCGACGGAAGCGAGCGTGGAGTCCCCAACTTGCCAGCGCTTGGCGGCTGAGGTGATACCAGCGGCGCTCAACCGAGCGCGTGATCGGAAGTGCCAGCGCGATCAGGATGACCAGCGCGACGATGATCAGTGCGGAAGGGGCGCCGGCGGAGATCGCGCTGGACACCAACCAGATTTGCAGCGCGGCGAAAGCGATCAGCGCGGTCGCTGCATGCAGCGTCATTCGGCGACCGAGGCTTCGTGCCGCAGGCACACTCGCGGTCGAGCGCCGCCACAGGCGCGGTCCAAATGTTGATGCCATATTCAGCCCCCTTAGGCCGGCGATTCCCAGAAACGCCACGATTTGCCTCAAAAACTCCCGAGTCAAGACAGGTTGCACGTGATTCGTTAAAATTTGCTTCGATTCGCCCCGGATTCGGAACCAAATCGCGTTGGGCTGCAAAAAAACGCTGCAATTTTGGTGACATCGGGCGCCGAACGGAGGCGGAGGGCCCTATTGGACAGACTCAGGAGGGCGCTAGAAATCTCGCGGGGCGACTCGGAAATGCCGTTGCGGATGCCGCCCCGACTCAGCGTGGGGGCGGGACCGGCAGCGGCTGGGCGTCGGGGTCGCCGTCGGTGTCTGCAGGCGCACCGCCGCGTGCTTCGAGTTCGGCGGCGCGGCGCTGCCGTTCTTGCAGCGCTTTTTCCTCGGCGACGACCGCGGCCTCGACGTTATCCGCTGCGGCATCGATGCCGGCGATGCGCTTGGCGCGTTCATCGGCGATCATCGCCTGCCAGTCGGTCTTGTCAGCGGCTTGACGTTCGGCCTTCGCGCCCGCGACCAGCGCCTGGGTACAGCCGGTGAAGCCGCCGAGTCCGGTCGGCGAGCAGCTGTCGGTGCCAAAACGGCCGACGCGTTCGAGCGCGACCACCTTGTTCGCCCAGGCCTGATTGCGCGGGTCCAGCACGCTGCCGCCACGGAACATCTGCGGCACGCGATAGCGCTCGGTCTCGGGCAGGCGGTTGCAAACGACGATTTCGTCGGGGCTGCTCTGTTCGCACTTGTCGTTGCCGTAGACGATGACCTGGTTGATCTTTTCACCCTCGGCTGCGTCATCCTGTGCGGTGGCGGGCAGGGCGAGGGTGCTACCGGCCAGGATCAGCGCAAGAAAGGGGAGGCGGGTCATCGGATCATCCTTTGTCATTTCACGGGCATTTGGCACTGCGACCCTGCATCCGGCGTGAACGGACGGGTGCAGGGGCTGTATCAGATACGCTTCGACAGCGCGATGGCTGCGCGGCAGCCAGCGCGGATCGCAAAGCTTAGCAGCGGATAGCCGGGAGCGCTTTCGGCGCCGGCGGCGAGCGCGGCTTCCTTGTGCTCGAGTTCCTCGGCGCGGAAATCGGCGACGGCGTCGGCGAGTTCGGGGTCGCTGTCGCCCAGTTCGTCGAGCTGGTCGCGATAGTGGCGGTCGATTTCGGTCTCGACCGCGGCGGTGCACGCCATCGCGGCGCGCGGTCCCATTGCTGCGGTCACCGCGCCCAGCGCAAAGCCCGCGACTTTCCACATGGGTTGCAGCGCGGTCGGGCGCACCCCGCGCCGTGCGATCATATCGTCGAAGAATTTGCGGTGCCGTTCTTCCTGATCGGCCATATGCGCGATTTCGCGTGCCATCGGGTGGCGATCGCCCATCACCGCGAGCTGGCCGGCATAGATGCGCGTCGCGCCATATTCGCCGGCTTGGTCGACGCGGATCATCGAAGCTGTGCGCTTGTTATTCATACCGCCGATGTGGTCCGGCGGCGCAGCAAGGTCAAGACGAGCGCTGTGGCGCCGAATGAGAAGATCGCGTTGAAGCCCGCGAGCGAAACGCCGCCCAATGTCCATTGCGGCACGTCGCAGCGGGTGATCGGCGCCGCCATGATGTCATTCAGCGAGATCGGCCCGCTCGCCCCGGTACTGCACGTCGTCAGCCCTTCCCAGAAACCATATTCGACCCCGGCGTGAAAGACGCCGATCGCACCGCTGATCGCGATAGCGACGGCAGCGAGAAGGGTCAGTATGCGCATTGCCCGGTCATTCCCGCGGAGAAGCAGTGCGAGCGCTGCCAGCACGATGGCTGCCTGGTGCGGCCAGCGCTGCCAATAGCACATCTCGCACGGGTGCAGCCCAAAGCCATATTGTGACACCAGCGCCCCGCCATAAAGCAAGAGCGGGGCGGCGAGCGCGACAAGCGGCGCAGCGGGGCGCGAGTTCAACATCGGCGGCGCCCCTTAGTTGCTGCGGGTCGGCTTGGCAGCGGCGGGCTTGCTGCCCTGCGCCATGCGCGGCGTTGCCGGATTGATGCGGCCGATCGTCTGCAGTGCATAATGCAGCTGATAATCCTCGATCCCCTTGGCCTTCAACTGTTCGGGCGTCTCGGTGAAGCGCGGATCAGGCTTTTCGTCCTTTTCGAGCAGGCCGTTGTCGACCTTCTTTTCATTGACGAGGTGGCGGCGCAGGTCGCTTTCGCGGAACTTCGGCCGCGCCGCATAGTCGGGGTCGGACAGCTGGGGTACGCGGATGTCGGGTTCGATCCCGCCTTCCTGCACGCTGCGGCCCGACGGGGTGTAATAGCGCGCGGTGGTCAGGCGGAGTGCGGTGGTGTCGCTGAGCGGCAGCACTGTCTGGACCGATCCCTTGCCAAAGCTGCGCTCGCCCATCACCACCGCACGATGCTGATCCTGCAAGGCGCCGGCGACGATTTCGGAGGCCGAGGCCGAACCCGAATCAATCAGTACAACCACGGGCGCCCCTTGCGCAACGTCACCCGGTTCGGCGAAATAGCGTTCGATATCGCTCTTCTTTCGGCCGCGCTGCGACACGATTTCGCCGCGCTCGAGGAACAGGTCGCTGATCCCGACGGCCTCGTCGAGCAGTCCGCCGGGGTTGGAGCGCAGATCGAGGATCCAGCCGCGCGGTTTCTTGCCCAGCGATTTTTCGGTCGCGAGCATCGCAGCCTTGAGGTCGCGGGTCGCGTCGGCGGAGAAGCTGGTGACGGTCAGCACGCCGACGTCGCCCCTTACTTCCCATTTGACCGGTTTCAGATCGATGATCTCGCGCGTCAGCGACATTTCGATCGGCTTGTCCTGGCCTTCGCGGACGATCGTGATATCGATCTTGGTTCCCGGACGGCCGCGCATTTGCTCGACCGCTTCGTCAAGCGTCATGCCGAAGATCAGTTCCTTGTTGATATGGGTGATATAGTCGCCGGCCTTGATTCCCGCCTTCGCGGCGGGGGTGTCGGCGGTTGGCGCGATCACTTTGACCACGCCGTCTTCCATCGTCACCGAGAGGCCGAGGCCGCCGTATTCGCCGTCGGTCTGCGTACGCAGGTTCGAAAAGCCGCGCGCGTCGAGATAGCCTGAATGCGGGTCGAGGCTGGCGAGCATGCCGTTGATCGCACCCTCGATCAGCTTGTCGTCGCTGACCGGTTCGACATAATTGGCCTTCACTTCCAGATAGGCGTCCATGAAGCGCGCGATTTCTTCCTGCGTCGATGCGTCGACGCTCGCCATCGCGCCCGTCGCCAGCGGCACCAGCGCCAGCGTGCTGAGCGCGGCGGCGCCCTGCCACAGGGCAAAACGGCGCTTCGGGGTGGTAGCGATCTTGGTCGATTCGGTCATGGGCGTCTTTCAATCACGCGAGAATATTCCCGCCTTATAATCCCCGGTCCGCCATCCTCCTACGCATTTATGCGCCGGTCAAGCGAGCTGTCCCGACCGGATGGGGCCGTTTCAGCCGAGCATTGCGGCGATGTCGATCGGGTGGCCGGCGCGACGCAACTCGACGGTGATCCGGCTGTCATCGGACCCGGCGCGGCCGATTGGTGCCCCGGCGTCCAGTGTGTCGCCAACGTTTGTAGACAGGCCGATCATTCCGGTCATCAGCGATATCCAGCCGCCGCCATGGTCGATGATGATGATCTTGCCATAGCCGCGATAGTCGCCGGCGAAACTGACGCGGCCGGGCGCCGGGGCGACGACCTGCCCGCCGGGCCGCGCGGCAATCGTCAGCCCGCGCGAACGCACGCCGCTTTCATTGACCTCTCCCAACCCTGCGACAATACGCCCGACGACGGGCAGGCGATAGGCACCGCGCGTCAGTTCGGCCGTTTCGGCGGCGGGCGGGGCTGGGCTGGGGTTTGCGCTGGTGGGGTCGCGTGGCCGCGGGGCCGGGCCGGCAAGCTGTGCCAGCTCGGCGCGGATCGCGCCATCGGCCTCCAGCTCTTCCATCAGTTCGCCAATGTCGCGTGCCTTTTCCCCCAAACCCAGTGCGCGGTCGGCCTCCAGCTGCGCGCTGCTCATCAATTCGCGCGACCGCAGCCGACCTTCGTTTTCGAGCCGTGTCAGCGCGTCGCGTCGCTGGGCTAGCTTGACTCTGCTGCTGCTCAAGGCCTTCAGCGCCACGGCTTGCTGTTGCCGCGTCGCGTGCAGCACGGCGAGTTCGCGGCGGACCCCGGCAGTGCGCCGTTCGATCACCGGCATCACCGCATCGAGTACCGCCCGGGCGTGGACCATGTCTGTCAGCGATCCAGGCTGCGCGAGGACGCTGACCGGCGGCTGGCGCGAGAGTTGCTGGAGCGAGGCGGTGAGTTCGAGCAGCGGCTGCTGCTGCTGTTCCAGTCGCGCCTGCTGGGCCGAGAGGCGGCGGCGGACCAGCGCGACCCGTGCTTCGCCGGCGCTGATGTCGGCCTCCGCCGACTGGATGCGCGCGGCGAGTGCGGCGCTGCGTTTTTTCAGCCGGTCGGCTTCGTCGATGGCCGTCAGCGCCTGTTTTTCCAGCGCGGCACTGCGGGCCATCGCTGCGGCCGATTGTTCCTTGGCGGCCAGCAATTGCTGTTGTTCGCGTGCGGCGATCACGACGGGGTCGAAGACGTCGCTCTGCGCCAATGCCAGCGCGCCGCCGGCGAAGGTCGCGGCGATTGTCAGCGCGGCGAAGGCGCGCTTCATTGGCGGCCCTCCCGGTGATAGGGGTGGCCGGCGATGATGCTGGTGGCGCGCCACAATTGTTCGGCGAGCAGCGCGCGCGCCATCAGGTGCGGCCAGGTCGCGCGGCCAAAGGCGATCACCTTGGCGGCGCCTTCGCGTTCCTCGGGCGTAAAGCCGTCGGCGGCGCCGAGGCAGAAACGCGCCTCGCGGACCCCGCCGTCGCGCCAGCTTTCCAGCAATTTCGCGAATTCGAGCGAGCTCATCTGCTCGCCGCCCTCATCGAGTAAGACGGTGCGGCTGCCCGCCGCTGCGACGGGCATACGACCGCCCGTATCCGGAAGCTCGGAAATTTTCTGCGCCCAAGTCACGCGCTTCATATAGCGTTCGACCAGCTCGGCCTCGGGCCCTCGCCCGATACGCCCGCGCGCGATGATGTGAAGCAACATGACGCCCCGCCTAGCCTGCGCGGGGCAGAGGCGTCAATTTGCTGCGGGGACCGGCGGCGCGTCGCCGAACGACCACATGCGTTCGAGGTTGTAGAAACTGCGGACCTCGGGACGGAACAGATGGACGATGACGTCGCCGGCATCGATCAACACCCAGTCGGCATTGGGCAGCCCTTCGACGCGAACCAGACGGCCCGCTTCCTGCTTGATCCGTTGCGCCAGCTTGTCGGCGATCGCCGAGACATGGCGCGTCGACCGGCCGCTCGCGATCACCATATGATCGGCGATGCTGCTTTTTCCGGCAAGCGGGATGGAAATGGTTTCCTGGGCCTGGTCCTCGTCCAGCTGGTGTAGGATCAGCGCGTGGAGCGCTTCCACGCTGTCGTTTGCGGGTGCGGCGCCGGGCGCGGCATCCTGGGGGGCGGAGATCAAATGCGTCCTTTCCTAGTGGGTCCCGACAGGCGCAAACGCGTTAGCGGGTCGCGCAAGGCGCGGCCTTCATAGCGTTCAAACCAGCGGGGGTCGGCCTGCCGTATCGCAGTTGCGGATCGCACATCGGGCGAAAATCGCAGGAACACGAGGGCGGGCGGTCTCCAGTCTGTCCATTGACTTTTCAGGTCTGCGGGGCGGACAAATCGTCGCAGCCATCCCATCGCACGTCTTGCATGGGCACGATCATTATAGCCCGGACGCGCGATAATCGCAATCGGCATCAATCGCGCGATCCCCCGCCAGTCGCGCCACTGGGGCAATTGGGCCAGATTGTCGGCGCCCATGATCCAGATGAACTGCCGATTGGGATAGCGGCGGACGAGCTTCTTCAACGTATCGATGGTGTAGCGCGTACCCAGTTTGGCCTCGATTCCCGTCGCGCGAATCGGTGCGCGCCGTGCCATGCGCTGCGCTGACGCGACGCGGGCGGGCAGCGGTGCCATGCCAGCCTTGGGCTTGAGGGGATTGCCCGGCGACACGAGCCACCACAACTCGTCGAGTCCCAGCGCGCCGATGGCATTCCGGCTGATCGCGCGGTGGCCGCCATGCGCGGGGTTGAAGCTGCCGCCGAGAAGGCCAGTGGGGATTCGGCGTGTCAGGGCCGGACCTGTCCCGTCCCGCGTACCAGCCATTTATATGTTGTCAGACCTTCGAGTGCCACGGGGCCGCGGGCGTGGAGGCGACCGGTGGCAATGCCGATTTCGGCGCCGAGGCCAAATTCGCCGCCATCGGCGAATTGGGTCGAGGCATTGTGCATGACGATTGCGCTGTCGACTTCCGACAGGAAACGCTCGGCGGTCGGGGCATCTTCAGTGACGATCGCGTCGGTATGGCGGCTCGAATGTTTGTCGATGTGCACGAGCGCGCCGGTGGGGCCGTCGACCATGGCGATCGACACGATGGCGTCGAGATATTCACAGTCCCAGTCGCCAGCTGACGCCGGTTCGACATGCGGACTCAGGGCCATGATCGCCTTGTCTCCGCGCACTTCGCATCGCGCCGCGATCAGCGCGTCGATGATCGCGAGAGGGGCGGGATAGGCGCGGTCGATCAGGATCGTCTCGGTCGCGCCGCAGATGCCGGTGCGCCGCATCTTGGCATTGACCGCGAGTTCGACGGCTTTTTCGGGATCGGCGGCGCCGTCGATATAAAGATGGTTGATGCCGTCGAGGTGCGCGAGCACGGGAACGCGCGCCTCATCCTGCACACGCGCGACAAGGCCTTTGCCGCCGCGCGGGATGATGATGTCGATCAGGCCCTGCGCGCGAAGCAGCGCGCCAACCGCGGCGCGATCCTGTGTTGGTACCAGCTGCACCGCGTCGGCGGGCAGGCCGGTTTCGGCGAGTCCCGCCGCGAATGCGGCGTGGATCGCACGGTTCGAATGTACTGCCTCGCTGCCGCCGCGCAGGATCACGGCATTGCCCGACATCAGCCCAAGCGCCGCCGCGTCGGCGGTGACATTGGGGCGGCTTTCATAGATGATTCCGATGACCCCGAGCGGTACGCGGACGCGGCTGAGCTCCATCCCGTTCGGGCGCACCGAACAATCGATTTCCGCGCCGACCGGGTCAGACAGTGCAGCGACTGCTTCGACCGCATCGGCCATCCCGCTGAGCCGGGCGTGGTCGAGCCGCAGCCGGTCGAGCATCGCGCCGGTCAGTCCCGTGCTTTGCCCGGCGGCCATGTCGCGCGCATTTGCGTCGAGGATCACCGCCGCCTGCGCGCGCAATTGGCGCGCTGCGGCGTGGAGTGCGGCGGCCTTGTTGGCGGTGGTTGCAACGGCGAGTCGTTTCGCCGCGGCGCGCGCGCGTGCGCCCATGTCGGCAATGAGGGTCTCGGCATCGGCCAGGGACGGCGGCGGGGTCAGGGTTTCGGCGTTCATGGTGCCTGCCCTATCATGCTTTGCGCGGGCTGCGAAAGTCCCGTTGCGCGGCGACCGTTGCGCTATTAGGCAGGGAGATATGAGCGGGGATATCGAAGGCATCGGGGCGGCGATTACGGCGGGGCTGGCGGGTTCTGCGGTCGAGCCGGGGCATGGCGCAGCGCGCGGTGGGCATGGTGGCATGCGCTGCCTAAATTGCGGAACCAGCCTTGTCGGATCGCATTGTCATCGCTGCGGACAAAAGGCCGATATCCATCGCAGCTTCAGCGCGATCGGCCATGATCTGGTCCACGCGATCTTTCATTTCGAAGGCAAGATCTGGAACACGCTGCCCCTGCTAACCTGGCGGCCGGGGGACCTTACCCGCCGCTATATCCACGGTGAGCGCGCCAGCTTCATCTCTCCGCTCGCGCTGTTCCTGTTTGCGGTGTTTCTGACCTATGCGGTGCTCGCGATGGTCGGCGTGGGGTCTGTTGGCGGCCTCGACGTGCAGAAGGCGGCGGCTGAACAGACACAGGCCAATGCGATGAAGGCCGGTTTTCAGGAAGAGGTCGATCGCATCGATTCGCGCCTGTCGGATCCGAAGCTGCCATTCGCCGAGCGCAAGCAATTGCAGGAAGAACGCGACACGCTTCAAAAGAGCGCGGACCATTTGGGGGTCGCGCGCAATCTGAGCAAGCGGGAGCTCGACAAGGGGCCGCCGGTTTTGGACGATCCCGCCGAGCAGGTGATGACGGGGGTCGATTTCCTGTCGCGGACCAAGGTCAACACCGGCGTGGCCTTTATCGACCATGGTCTCGAAAAGGCGATCGCGAATCCTGGGCTGCTTTTCTACAAGCTACAGGCCAATGCCTATAAATTCGCCTGGGCGCTGATCCCGCTGTCGTTGCCTTTCATGTGGCTGCTCTTTCCGTTCAGCCGGCGCTTTCACACTTATGACCATTTCGTCTTCGTCACCTATTCAATCAGTTTCATGCTGCTCATGTTCGTTGTCGTGCGATTGCTTAACTTGACGATTTTCGGTGATATCGCGACCGCCGCGGCGCTCATCTATGTGCCTTTCCACATGTATCGCCAGCTGCGCGGGGCCTATCGTTCGTCGCGGTTCGGGGCGTTGGTGCGCAGCCAGTTGTTGCTGTTTTTCAGCCTGTTCTCAGTGGTTACCTTCATGTTGCTTCTGCTCGCGCTCGGCATCATGGGATAGCGCAGCATATAATAAGGAACCCCGCACAAAACCGGGAGATCCTGGAGGAGAACGGCGATGCATCCGCTTTGGGGAGACATGAACCGGCGCCAGCTGATCGGCGTTGGTACGGCAGGCCTCGCCGCGCTGGCCTTGCCCGGGACTGCCGCCGCGATGATGGCGCAGGGCTTTACCCATGGCGTCGCGAGCGGCGAGCCGGGGGCGAATTCGATCCTGCTCTGGACGCGCTATGCGGCGGCGAACGACAGCGCGTTGACCGCCGAAATTTCTGAAAGCGCCGACTTCGCGCATATCGTGGGCGGCGGCACTGTCACCGCAAGTGGCACGCGCGATCATATCGCGAAAATCGCGATCGATGGGCTCGAACCCGGCCGCTGGTACTATTATCGCTTCATTGCGCCCGATGGCACGAAGTCGATCACCGGGCGCACCCGCACGCTTCCCGCCGGGGCGACGAACGCCTTCACGCTCGCGCTTTTCTCCTGCGCGAATCTGCAGTTCGGCTGGTTCAACGCCTATGGCCACGCCGCCGCGCGCAACGACATCGACCTTGTCGTCCATGCCGGCGATTATCTCTATGAATATAAGGCCGGCGACTATCCGACGCTCAAAGATATGGTGCCCGGTCGCGACGTACAGCCGACGCAGGAACTGGTCGCTCTCGCCGATTATCGGCTGCGCTACGCCGCCTATCGCAGCGATTCCGACCTGCAACGCCTGCACCAGCTGTTCCCGATGATTGCGCAGTGGGACGATCATGAATTCGCCAACGACACATGGAAAGGCGGAGCCGAAAATCATAATGAAGGCGAGGGAAGCTGGACCGACCGCGTCGTCGCTGCCGAGCGCGCGTATCGCGAATGGATGCCCGTCGCGGACAATCGTTGGCGTGAGTATCAGGTCGGTGATCTCGCGACGATTTTCCTGCCCGAAACGCGCATCACGGCGCGCGACAAGCCGTTTGAGCTTGGTGACATCCTCGCGGGCGGCGGCGACGCGGCGGCGAAGCTTCGGCAATTCGCCGACACCGGCTATCGCGATCCCGCGCGTCAATTGCTCGGTACCGAACAGGAGGCGTGGCTGTTCGGCGGGTTCGCGCAATCTGCCAAAGCCGGGACGCGCTGGCAGATCTGCGCGCAGCAGATATTGGCGGGCAGCCTGTTCACCCCGCCCGAATCGGCAGGGTGGTTCGGCGCCGATCAACCCGATTTTGTGAAGCGCCGCGTCGAGGTCTCACAGCTCGCGGCCAAGGCGGGGCTTCCGCTCAACATGGACAGTTGGGACGGCTATCCGGCGGCGCGCAGCCGCCTGCTCGGCGCGGCGCAATCCGCCGACGCCAACCTCGTCATGCTCGCAGGCGACAGCCACAACGCCTGGGCGTTTGATCTGGCGCACGACGGCCGGCCGGCGGGGATCGAGGTCGGCGGCCATAGCGTCACCTCGCCGGGGTTTGAGGCCTATACGGCCGGGGTGTCGGATGCGGTGCGCGTCGCTGCGCTGCGGGCGTCCTCACCCCAGCTCCAATGGGCGAATACCGAAGATCGCGGCTATGTGACCGTGGTGCTCACCCGCGACCGGGTCACCGCCAACTGGCATCATGTCGAAACGATCCGCCGCCACGGCCCGGCGCTGAAAAGCTCGCACAGCATGACGGCGGCGCGCGGGCGGCGGATGTACGACGCGGCTTAGCTGTAAGGCGGCGTGTCCTCGAATTCGGCGAACCACGGATAGTCGTTCGCGACGCTTGCGGTGAAATTGGGCGGGCGCTTTTCGAGGAAGCTTGTGACGCCCTCGGCCGCGTCGGGGCTGCGTCCGCGGGCGAAGATCGCACGGCTGTCCCAGCGGTGCGCGCTCATCGGGTGGGGTGCGCCGAGCATCCGCCACAGCATATGGCGGGTCAGCGCGACCGACACCGGCGCGCTGTCGGCGGTTAGTTCGCGCGCCTTGGCGATCGCGGCATCGACCAGTTCGCCGGGCTTGTGCACCGACTGGACGAGGCCTTTCTCATGCGCTTCGGCGGCGTCGATCAGGCGCCCCGAAAAGCACCAGTCGACGGCATTCTGGATGCCGACGAGGCGCGGCAGGAACCAGCTCGATGCCGCTTCGGGTACGATGCCGCGGCGCGCAAAGACAAAGCCATAACGCGCGGTCTCGCTGGCAAGGCGCGCGTCCATCGACAGCGTCATCGTCGCGCCGATGCCGACCGCGGCGCCGTTGATCGCGCCGAGCACGGGCTTTTTGCAATCGAAGATGCGCATCGACACGCGGCCCCCCGAATCACGAATCAGCGGGTGCGACCAGTCGATCGTGCCATTTTCGGCGATCGGGCTTGCCGATGTGCCATCGGGCAGCGACGCCGCCTTGTCGCTGCGCTTGTCATAATCGAAGGTCGCGGCGCCCTGGCCGAGGTCCGCTCCGGCGCAATAGGCACGGTCGCCCGATCCGGTGAAAATCACGGCGCGGACCGCATCGTCGGCGTCGCATTCGTCAAGGGCGGCCACAATTTCCAGCATCATTTCGGTAGTGAAGGCGTTCATCCGGTCGGGCCGGTGAAGCGTCAGGAGGGCGATGCCTTCGTGCTTGTCGAGGCGAATCTGGTCGTAGCTCATGTTTCTGCTCCTTGGGTTCCCGGGCACCGTCGCAAGCGGCGTTCGCAAGTGCAAGCTCTAGTTGACGTAAACGTAAAGACGTGACGGGTGACGCGCGCAACCTTTGGCGCTATAGGCCCGCGCATCGCCCCGGCGCTGCGCCTCTTTCTGAGTCGCTTTCGCCGGGGTCATTCATTTAGGTTCCGACAGAAAGTTTGAACGCCATGGCCCGTCGCCGCCAGATCTACGAAGGCAAAGCCAAGATCCTTTACGAAGGCCCCGAACCGGGGACGCTGATCCAGTATTTCAAGGATGACGCGACTGCGTTCAACGCCCAGAAAAAGGGCACGATTAGCGGCAAGGGCGTGCTCAATAACCGGATTTCCGAGCATGTATTCACCTTGCTCGGCAATATCGGCGTACCGCATCATTTCATCCGCCGCCTCAACATGCGAGAGCAGCTGATTCGCCAGGTCGAAATCGTGCCGATTGAAGTGATCGTGCGCAACGTCGCCGCGGGCACATTGTCGAAGCGTCTCGGGATCGAGGAAGGCACGCAGCTTCCCCGCACCCTGATCGAATATTGCTACAAGGACGACGCACTTGGCGATCCGCTGGTCGCCGAAGAGCATATCGCCTGCTTCAACTGGTGCAGCCAGGAAGAGCTGCACGATATTCAGGACATGGCGATCCGCATCAACGACTTCATGTCTGGCATGTTCGCCGCGGTCGGTATCCGCCTCGTCGACTTCAAGCTCGAATTCGGGCGTCTGTATGACGGCGAATTCAGCCGTATCATCCTCGCCGACGAAATCAGCCCTGACGGCTGCCGCCTGTGGGACATGACGACGAACGAAAAGCTCGACAAGGACCGTTTCCGCCGCGACCTCGGCGGCGAAGTCGAAGCCTATCAGGAAGTCGCACGTCGCCTCGGCCTGCTGCCCGAAGGCAGCGAGAATGCCGTGCTCGACCTCGACAGCCACCGGAAGAAAAAGGGCAGCTGAGGCTGGCTCAACCCGGTGAAAGCCGGGGCTTCACTGGATACGAACAAAGAACCCCGGCTTTCGCCGGGGTTCTCATTTCTGCGTCATCAGATATTGATGCTCGTCGGGATCAAACTCGGCTGCAGATACGGATAAGGCTGCATCCGTTCGGCGTTGCGCTGGACGATCTCCGTCTCGACACCCGCCAGCGCGGCCTGGAACCAGGCGAGCGGCCCTTCCTTCGCAGTCACGCGCGGGTCCTGAAACCAGGTCGGATAGGGGAAAGCGTTGCTGCGATAATCTCCGAGCGGGCGGTAATGCACCGACCCCAGCAGTTCGAGCACGTTGAGCTGTTCGAGCGCGAGTGCCATCGGCGGCATCATCGCAAGCCATCCGGCCTTGTCATGCCCGCGCTGTCCGGTTGGCGCCGCCTGCCAGCCCGCACCGGTGACGGCGGGAGCGAAGGCCATGATGTCTTTTTGCGGGAAGTTGACCGCGGCATGCTGTGCGCTCGCGGTGAACATCACCATCGTACACACGTCGATCAGCTGCTTGCGCGTGGCGACCGGGCCCAAATCCCTGATCTTCGCTTCGCCCGCGAGGCACGCCGTCCACGCCGCAAGTTCGGTGTCGCCGGCGACATCGGCGTCGCAGGTGTAATAGAGATCGATATATTGCCGCGCCCATTCGTGGATCGCGTTCCACACCAGCAGCGCATCGTCGCGGTAGGGATAGTCGGCGAGCGCCGAATCGATTCCGACGCCGCGCGCCGCGAGGTCGGCGGGGAGCATCTTGCCGTGGAAATCGAACGCCAGCCGCGCATCGACCGCAGCGAGCTGGCTCGACGCGATCGTGCCGGCGAAAATATGGTCGATCGGGCCATCGGCGGCGATCAAGGAGGTCGCGGCCGCCTCGTTGATGAACAAGGTTCCTTCATAATGCGGGACGAGCAGCGCCCAGATCGGGTGGAGTTCGGCGAGGTGGCGATGCGTCGCGACGGCGAAGGCCTCGATCACCAGGTGCGTGCGCGCGAGATGCGCGAACAACTCATGATAATTGCCGTCGGCGACCTGCACGACCAGTTTCGCCATTTCCCAGCCCCATAGCTTGTCGGCAGCGGGCGAGGGGGTGAAGATCGGGCAGTCTGCGGGCTCTTGCCCGCACTGGATCGCGACCGGCACCAGCGACGATCCGCCTGGTGGAACCGCGAACAGCGCCATCGGCTGCCATGCATATTTCGCCATCCCATGATAAGTGCCGGCGTCGAGAATCTCGAGCGGCCGGTAGTCGAGCATGAAGAGGCGACCATCGGCGAGCGCGGACGCCAGGGTGTCGCCGTTCACCACCGCCTGATATTTCGCCTCGCTCAGCGGGAAGTTGGCGGGCAGGGCCCCCGTGACCGCTGCGATCAGCATCGTGTTCGGCCCTTGCACGCGCAGCCGGGCGAAGGTGCTGTCGTCCTGGAACATATAGCTGATGCCCGGGACCGGCAACGTGGCGAACAGCGCGCGATAGGCCTCGATGCTCCGCGGGGTCTTGCTGCCCAGTTGGAAGGCTTCGGCCTCGCTGACCTTCATCAGATCCTCGATTCGTTCGCGATATCTCTTGAGCTGCGTGACGTGCATGTCGCGTTCGGCCGCCGCGACCGCATTTTCGACATCGCCGATGGCGCGTTCGAAAATATTGCCGCCGCTGTGGGCGCCGTGTTCGATAGCGATCTTTGCGGTCGATGCTTCGATCGCGTCGCATTCGGCAAGCGCGGTTTGATAAGTGGCGCGCGGAACAGTCAGCTCGCCCTTGTCGACCCCGCGGAGCTTCACGGTCAGTGCATTGCGCACGATGCTCAGGCCAACGCCGATCAGGATCGCGAACCATGCGATCGTCGGCGTGTCGTTTTTCGGCACGTGGGTCGCGAGCGGCACTCCGGGTAGCGTCGGGACATCGGTCGTCCACACATAGACCGCCTGCGCTGCGGTTAGCTGCGCCGCCCGCGCCGCCCGTTGGGCCGGTGTGTCCTGCTGCGGCAGGCTGGGGCTGGTGGACGGCAGGGGCGATTTGCCCACCTGGGTCGGCGACGAAAAATCCGGAGAAGCAAAAGACATGAAAAAAATCCCGTAATGACTATGAAACCGGATTGATGTTCGCCAAACATGGTTAATATTTCGCCATTCGATCATCGATACTCTATCGGCGGGAAATGCCGACCGTATCTCATGTCCTTAACCGATGTTTTACCAGCACTTGCTACCCAGCGGTCATGTCGGGGGTCATTAAACAATTCAAACGGCGGTTTTTTCCGCCTGTTCCACGCGAAATCCGTGACGATGTCGCGGTGCTTCGGGCTAATCGCGTCGAAACGCTGACGCCGATGCTGTTCCTGATGCTTGCGGCGACGACCCCGACGGCCATTTACGGTGGTGTCGCGACGGTGCATCCGATCATCCGCATCGGCTTTCCGGTCATTCTTGCGGTGATCGGCGTCATCGGCTTTCTGTTTTTGATGCACAACCGGGGGCGGCGCATGAGCCCGCGCCGCGCGCGCCGGATGATAAAGGAAACGACCTGGCTGTCGGGCACGACGGGGTTGATGTGCAGCAGCTGGACAGTGGTTAACTGGCTCGCCGCACCGCCCGAAACCCACAGCTATTATGCGATGGTCATGGCGATGGGGTCGCTTGCGACTGCCTATTGCCTGTCGTCGATCCGCTTCGCGACCTTCATCAACCTGACGATCGGGCTCGGCCCGATTTCGCTGCTGATGCTGACGTCGGGCAATCCGCCCGAAATTGCCGCGGGGACCAGTCTGGTTATCGCGACCCTGTTTTTGATGCGAATGATGATCCAGCAGCACGGCCAGCTGATCGACCTGTTGCAGCTTCAGCGTCAGATGCGCGAGCTGGCGCATACCGACCCGCTGACCGGCCTTGCGAACCGCCGCGAATTCGACGTGCGGCTCGACAATGAGGTCGTGGCCGCAGGGCAGGGCGGTCGCTTCGCGATCGCGTTGCTCGACCTCGATGGCTTCAAACCGGTCAACGACCGTCACGGCCATGCTGTCGGAGACGCGCTGCTCTGTGAAGTCGCGGCGCGGTTGCGGCGTACTTGCGGCGATCATGCGATGGTCGCGCGACAGGGCGGCGACGAGTTCGCGATTCTGGCGCCCGCGGGATCGCCGCTGCTGGCGACCGCGCTCGCCGATCATATTCTTGCTGCCATGGCCGCGCCCTATGACGTGGCGGATCAGCCGATCCATGTCGGTGCCAGTATCGGCGTCGCCTTCTGGCCTGACGACGGCCAGACGGGGCGCCAGCTGTTCGACGTCGCCGACCGCGCGCTCTACGCCGCGAAGGCAGTCGATCGCGAACCAATGATGTCGTCGGTCGAGAACATTCAGCACATCGCGTGACCATGGCTTGACCACGCGGCAGCGGCTGGCCACATCTGTCACCATGAACTCCCGGATTTTCCGGCGCGCCTCGGTCGCGCTGTCGCCCCTCGTCCTCATCGCTCTCGTCGTCCCGGCCCAGGCGCGCACCCCGCGGCCGCCACAGACGGAGAGCGCTGCGGTCAATCCGCAGACCGCTGCCGCACGTGCGTGGAATTTTGCCGCGAGCGATATCCCGGTCGATCCGAATATCATCTTCGGCGTGCTGCCCAACGGAATGAAATATGCGCTGCTCAAGAACAGCACGCCCAAGGACAGCGTCGTTCTGCGTATGCGTTTCGACGTCGGCAGCTTTGCGGAAGCGGATGACCAGCGCGGGCTCGCCCATTTTCTCGAACATATGGCGTTCAACGGGTCGAAGGGCGTTGCCGAGGGCGAGATGATCAAGCTGCTCGAGCGCAAGGGGCTGGCGTTCGGCGCCGACACAAATGCCTCGACCGGTTTCGACGAGACGCTCTACAAGCTCGACCTGCCCAATGCGTCGGATGATCTGATCGACACCGGCTTGATGCTGATGCGCGAAACCGCGAGCGAGCTGACGATCGATCCCGCCGCGGTTGACCGCGAACGTGGCATCATCTTGTCCGAACGGCGCGCGCGCGACACCTATCAGCTGCGCAGCCTGATCGACCAGCTGGATTTCCAGATGAAGGGAATGACGGTCGCCAGCCGCATTCCGGTCGGCACCGAAGAGGTGATACGCACCGCGCCCGCGGCGCGCATCCGCGATCTGTACGACCGTTACTACCGTCCTGAACGCGCGACATTGGTGATGGTCGGCGATTTCGATCCGGCGGCGATCGAGGCGAAGATCAAGGCGCGCTTTGTCGACTGGAAGGGCCGCGGCCCCGCGGGCGCCGATCCCAAGATCGGCACGATCGACTATGCCCGGCCCGAGGCGGCGCATGCGTTCATCGATCCCGCGATCCAGGACGCGGTGACGATCTCCACATTCAAGCCGTGGGTCGACGAGCCCGATACCAAGACGAAGCGCGCGCGCAGCCTGGCCGAGGATGTCGGCGAAGCGATCGTCAGCCGCCGTCTCGCGAAAATCGCGCTCGCAGAGGATTCGCCGATCCTCGGCGGCTATCTCAGCGACGCGTCGGGCTGGAAGGTCTTCGATCAGGTCACGGTAGGTGCGGTCGCCAAAGAAGGCGCATGGCCCGAGGCGCTGGCGCTTGCCGAGCAGGAGTTTCGCCGCGCGATAGTGCATGGCTTTACGCAGGCGGAGATCGACGAACAGCTTGCCAATCGCCGCACCGCGCTCAAAAATGCGGTCGCCGGGGTGGCGACGCGGCGTAGCGCGACGATGGCCGATGTGCTGGTGCAGGCGGCGAAGGGCGATTTCGTCGTCGTTCGTCCCGAAACCTCGCAATCCATGTTCGAGGCCAATGCGCCCGCGCTGACTGCCGATGCCGTCGGCGCGGCCTTCCGCAAGCGGATGGAGGGGCTAAGCGCCCCGCTCGCCTATGTTACCGCGAAAAAGCCGCTCGAGGGCGGCACTCCTGCCGCTCTCGCGGCCCTCAATGCGTCGCAGCAGGTCGCGGTCGCTGCACCCGATGCGTCGGCCAGCGTTGCCTTCGCCTATGATGATTTCGGCACGCCCGGCAAAATCGTCAGCGACGAACGGGTGGAGGATCTGGGCATTCGGCGCATCCGCTTTGCCAATAATGTCATGCTCAATATCAAGAAGACCGATTTCCAGAAGGACCGCGTCTATCTGTCGCTTCGCGTCGATGGCGGCAATCTGCTCGCTACGCGCGACGATCCGACCCGGGTTTCGCTCGCGGGGTCGCTGGTGCTCGGCGGGCTCGAGGCGCACAGCCTCGACGAATTGCGCACCATTCTCGCCGGCAAGACGGTCAGCTCCAGCTTCGGCAGCGATACTGATGCTTTTGGCGGCGCGGCTCTGACTTCGTCCGAGGATTTCGCGCTGCAGGCCAAGCTGATGGCGGCCTATCTGACCCATCCCGGTTATCGTGCTGACGGCCTCGCGCTCATCCGCCGCTCGCTGCCGCAGCAATATGCCGCGAACGACGCGACCCCCGCCGCGGTGATGGCACGTGATGCTGGCGGTATCCTCGCGAACAACGACCCGCGCTCGCAGACCCCGCCGCTCGAGAAGCTGATGGCGCTCGACTGGGCGCAGCTCAAACCGGTGATCGCCGACAGCTTCGACCATGGCGCGATCGAGGTCGGCGTCGTCGGCGATATCGACGAACAGGCGGCGATCGACGCGATAGCTGCGACTTTCGGCGCGCTGCCCGAACGCCGCGCCGACTTCGATCCGCGCACCGACGCGCGCATCCGCGAATATGCGACCGATCGCAGCGAACGCACACTGATCCACAAAGGCCCCGCTGATCAGGCCGAGTTGCGCGTCTTTTGGCCCGCGCGCGACGACAGCGATCTGGGTGAAACGATGCGGCTCAGCCTCCTCGCGCGCGTCATGCAATTGAAGCTGACCGAGGAATTGCGCGAACGGCTAGGCGAAAGCTACAGCCCCGGCGCGGGCACCAGCCTGTCGGAGGAGTTTCCGGGCTATGGCCATCTGCTCGCGACCAGCAATGTCGATTATAAGGATCTGGCGACGACGCGCGCCGCGATCTTCGCGATCGCCAGGGAATTGCGCGACGCGCCGGTGGACGCCGACCTGCTCGATCGCGCGCGGCGGCCCATGCTCGAATCGATGATCAAGTCACGGCGCGAGAACAGCTATTGGCTGAATTATGTGTCCGAGGCGACGAGCAAGGCCGATCGCCTCGATCGCAGCCGCAAGGGGATCGCCGAGGTCGAAGCCGCGACCCCGGCGGAGCTACAGGCGCTCGCGCGCCGCTATCTGGTGGATGGCAAGGCGCTGGTGATCAAGGCGGTGAGCGACAAGGCTGGGAAGTAGGGCGTTTCTGCCCGTCCGGAGTATTTCTTCCCTGCATTACGATAAGTTAACTGGCATGCGTCCCGCGTCCTCCTCATCCTCTCAATCGCGGCAGGTTGCGCCGCGACAACGGAGGAAGAAATATGCGCCTGCCCGGGATCGACATTAACGCTTTGCCTTTGCTCGACACCGCCGTCGGCCTGTTCGGGTCGTTTGCGGGCGAATGGACGGCGCCGAAGATCTCGACTTTCGAGACCACCGTCACCGTCGCGCTCATCATTGCCAATTGACTTGCAGGCGGGGCGCACGGGCGGTTTTTTGTCCGGCATCCGTGCTTCCCGCCGCTTGACAGATCGATGACCATTTCGTCGTCCCGCCATGACCATTTTTCCGCCGTGGATAAGGATCGCCGCGTCCGAATACGGGCCGCGGCTGCAGCGCTCGGTGCAGATTGGATGGCGCGGGATCATGCGCCCGGCGGCGTGCTCGCGGCGATGCGGGCAGTCGAACGGGCATCCCCCGACGAGACCATCGCGGCGCTGGAGCCTTGGGTTGCTGACGTCGGCTGGCTCGGTGCACGGCTGGACGAGGCGCTGGGCCTGCTGGCGGCTGATTGTTTCACGCGTCCGCCGTTGCGCCCGGTCGGCGGGGCTTCGTTCGGCGGGCTGTTGCTGGCGGAAGCTGGGCCGATCCGCTTGACCCTGCTGGTGCGGCCATTTGAAGCAGCGGGCGCCAAAGACGAGCCAGCGCCGCTCTTTGTGCCCGGCCGCACGCTCACCCATATTCTCGTGCCGGGCGGTGTGACGGCGCGCTTTCATCACGTCGCAGTCAGCGCGGCCGAGGACGCGGGCGGTTTTACTGCCGCTGCCGCGAGCTCGTGCTCAACCGCTGCCCTGCGCCCGCTCGTGGCCGGGGAGGTGTTCACGCTCGACACCGCGCGCACATGCCTTTCCTTTGCTGGTGGCGACGCCGACATGCTGATGCTCGAGCTCGCGGTCCAACCGCCATCGCGGCTGCCGAACCGCGCCTATGATGCGGCCAGCGGCAGGCTCGTCCATGTCTCGGCGTCGCGCCGCGACAGCAGTTTTCGTGGCATGGCGTTGACGCTGCTCCGCACCCTGGGCCGCACCGACGCCGCACCGCTGTTCGCCGCCGAAAGCGAAAGTGAGGATTTCGCCGCGCGCTGGAATGCGATACGCGAACTGGTCGCGCTCGATCCCGCCGTCGCGCAGCCGCATCTTGTCCGCATGGCGGCGGACGACCCGCATCCCGAGGTGCGGCGCACCGCCGCCGCGACGCTGGCGCTTTATGCGCCTCTTCCGTCCATGAATGGCCGAGGTCTTGCCCGGGAGAATGGCATATGCCCCGCCTGATCGATCCGCCGCCTGGCCCGGCCCTCGACCTCGAGGAAGTTGTCGCGCGCCTCGACGAAAGCGGCGTCGATCTATCGGATGAGGCGAGCATTGCTCAATGCACTGCGCTGCTCGCCGGCCTCGCGCGCAACCGTGATTTTCTTGCCGAGCGCGTCATCGCCGAACTCAAGGCCAGCTATCGCGACCAGCTCGAGGTCAATCGTTATTCGGCGCAGGTCTTCCTGTTGTACCGCGGCCCGCGCGGTCATTTCCTGCGGGCGAATATGTGGCCTGCCGTCCATGACGCGGCATTTGCCAGCAGCGGCCCCGCCGCCTTCGCCTATGGACTGCCGCACGATCATAATTTCCATTTCCTCACCGCAGGCTATTTCGGCCCCGGCTATGTCAGCGACTATTATGATTATGACGCCGAGACGATCGACGGCCGCATCGGCGAGCCTTTGAACCTGAAATTCGTCGAGCGAAGCCAACTCGGAGAGGGGCAAATGATGCTCTATCGCGCCCACCGGGATGTCCACAGTCAGCTCCCGCCGGAAAGCCTGTCGGTCAGCCTCAATATCATGGACGAGGGCGAGCATGTCCTGTGGCGCGATCAATATATTGTCGATCTCGATCATGGCACAATCGCGCGGCGCCCGACGTTGAGCCCGAGCGAAATGCTGCTGCGTTGCGCGGTGCATCTGAGCGGGAATGGCCGCGATGTAGCTGAGCGGTTCGCGCGGGTGCATCCGGTGCCGCGGGTGCGGGCGAATGCGATTGCTGCGCTGGCGGCACTCGAAAGGGGGGATGCGCGCATTGCGGTGCTGGAGCGTGGTTTGGGGGATGGCGATGCGCGCGTGCGCGACGATTGCAGGCGTTGGCTGGCGGTGTAGCTTCCCCTGCTGACAGCGCGACTTTCCGCTGCTAGTGCGCGGCGCATGACCACAGCTTTGTCCCATATCCGCAACTTCTCCATCATCGCGCACATCGACCATGGCAAGTCGACGCTGGCCGACCGGCTGATCCAGTTCACCGGCGGGCTGACCGCGCGCGAGATGTCGGCACAAGTCCTTGATAATATGGACATCGAGAAGGAGCGCGGGATCACGATCAAGGCGCAGACAGTGCGCCTCACCTATAAGGCGCATGATGGTGAGACCTATCAGCTAAATTTGATGGATACACCGGGTCACGTCGACTTCGCCTATGAAGTGTCGCGCAGCCTCGCTGCGTGCGAAGGGGCGCTGCTGGTGGTCGATGCGGCGCAGGGCGTTGAGGCGCAGACGCTTGCGAACGTCTATCAGTCGATCGAGCACGACCATGAAATCGTACCGGTTATCAACAAGATCGATCTTCCCGCGGCCGACGTCGACAAGGTGAAGGCCGAGATTGAGGACATCATCGGCCTGCCCGCCGACAATGCGGTGCTCGCCAGCGCCAAGGCCGGTATCGGCATTGAGGAAGCGCTGGAAGCGATCGTTACCCGCATTCCGCCGCCGAAGGGCGACGCGAATGAGCCGCTCAAGGCGATGCTCGTCGACAGCTGGTACGACCCCTATCTGGGCGTCGTCATCCTGATCCGCGTCATCGATGGCGTGCTGAAAAAGGGCCAGCAGATCAAGTTCATGCAGGCGGGCACCACCCACCTCATCGACCGCGTCGGCTGCTTCACGCCCAAGATCGAGCAGCTGGGCGAACTCGGCCCCGGCGAAATCGGCTTCATCACTGCACAGATCAAGGATGTCGCGCAGGCGCGCGTCGGCGACACCGTCACCGACGCCAAAAAGCCCGCGGCGCAGGCGCTGCAGGGGTTCAAGGAAGTCCAGCCGGTCGTTTTCTGCGGTATGTTCCCGACCGACGCGAATGATTTTGAGAAGCTGCGCGAATCGATCCAGAAGCTGCGCCTCAACGACGCGAGCTTCTCGTTCGAGATGGAAAGCTCGGCCGCACTGGGCTTCGGCTTCCGCTGCGGATTCCTTGGCCTGCTCCACCTCGAGATTATTCAGGAGCGGCTGAGCCGCGAATATGACCTCGACCTGATCACCACCGCGCCGTCGGTGGTATATAAGCTGAAGCTTGGGCACACCAAGAATGAGGCGGCGAAGGAGATCGAACTCCACAACCCCGCCGACATGCCCGACGTGAACCGCATCGACGAAATTCAGGAGCCGTGGATCGAGGCGGTGATTTATGTGCCCGACGAATATCTGGGCCCGATCCTGAAACTGTGTCAGGATCGCCGCGGCATCCAGAAGAATCTCACTTACGTGGGCGGTCGCGCGCAAATCACTTATGAGCTGCCGCTCAACGAAGTCGTGTTCGATTTCTATGACCGGTTGAAGAGCATCAGCCGCGGTTACGCGTCCTTCGACTATCACCAGGTCGGCCATCGCCCCGGCGATCTCGTCAAGATGAGCATCCTGGTGAACAACGAGCCGGTCGACGCGCTGAGCATGATTGTCCACCGCGGCACCGCCGAAACGCGCGGCCGCGGCATGTGCGAGCGTCTGAAAGACCTGATTCCGCGCCACATGTTCAAAATCCCGATCCAGGCCGCGATCGGCGGCAAGGTGATCGCCCGCGAAACCATCGCCGCGCTGCGCAAGGACGTGACCGCCAAATGCTATGGCGGTGACGCGAGCCGCAAGAAAAAGCTGCTGGAAAAGCAGAAAGAGGGCAAAAAGCGGATGCGCGAATATGGCAACGTCAATATTCCGCAGGAGGCGTTTATTGCAGCTCTGCGGATGGGTGACGACACCTAACTGCTTTTTGTCATCAAAGTAGAATGAGGGCCGGTCGGCGGATCAGGCGAAACTGCGGGATAGCTTTGACCCGTCCGTCCGGACGCGCGAATATGGCAATGTGAACAATCCGCGGGAGGCGTTTATTGCGTCGCCCCGGTTGCGCGTTTTGCTTCCCCTCTATTCAGATGGTTCGTCGATGCTCGTCGGAGCGCGGCAGCAGGAACGTCGCGAGGCCGAGCAGAGGCAGATAGGCGCAGAGCTTATACACCCAGACGATCCCATAGAGATCCGCAAGCTGGCCGAGCCCGGCCGCGCCGATCCCGCTGATCCCGAACATCAGGCCGAACATCAGCCCGGACACCAGTCCGACGCGGCCCGGGACGAGTTCCTGCGCATAAACGACTAGCGCGGCGAAGGCCGATGACATGATCAGGCCGATCGAGATGGCGAAGATTGCCGTCCAGAACAGATTGGCGTGCGGCAGGATCATCGCAAAGGGCGCGACGCCGAGAAAGGATACCCAGATCACGGCTTTGCGGCCGATGCGATCGCCGACCGGTCCGCCGGCGAAGGTTCCGGCTGCGATCGCGGCGAGGAAGCAGAAGAGATAAAATTGGGACTCGCGTGCGGTCAGCTCGAAACGCTCGATGAGGTAGAAGGTGAAATAGTTGGTGAAGGCGCCGATGTAGATGAATTTTGCGAACATCAGGATGCCGATTGCCGACAGAGCGCGAATGATTTCGCGGCGACTGTGCGGCGAAACCTGGGAGACGGCGGGCGCGCTGGCCTGCGCCCGGCTGTGCCGCACCCGCCAGCGCGTGACGCCGAAGAGCACCCATATCGCTGCAATGGCGACGAAGGCGAGCCAGCCGACCGCAGTCTGCCCGAAGGGCAGGATGATCATCGACGCGACAATAGGGCCGAGGGCCGAGCCGGTGTTGCCGCCGACCTGAAAGGCCGACTGGGCGGTTCCGAAGCGACCGCCCGATGCCATGCGCGCGACACGCGAGGCCTCCGGGTGGAAGGTCGCTGATCCGACGCCAATGACGGCCGAAGCGAGGATTAGCGCCGAATAGCTGTCGGCCATCGCGAGGCCGCCGATGCCAACCAGCGTGACGATCATGCCCAGCGGCAGCAGATAGGGCAGAGGGCGCTTGTCGGTATAAAGACCAACCCATGGCTGGAGCAGCGAAGCCGTGAGTTGGTAGATGAGGGCGATCCAGCCGATCTGGCCGAAGCTCAGATGATATTTCTCCTTGAGCATCGGATATATCGCCGGGAGCACGGCCTGGATCAGGTCGTTCAAAAGATGGGCAAAGGCGACCGCTCCGACGATCTGCACCACAAGCTTCGGCCCATCCTGACGCGGTGCTGCGGGAGGCGCGATGTTGGACGGGAGGGGCAGGTTGGCGGTGGTATCGGTCACAATCGGATCTTTCGGCTTTGGGGAAGTCGGCCTTTAACAAGGGCGTTTCTTTCCCGCTTGCTTGTATGAGCCAATCATTTCTGCAAGTGGGACATGATGGACTTTTATCCCGACGAAAACGATCATGTGGCCCGGCCGATCATCGCGATCGGTCATGAATATCCGGACTCGTTCGAACTGGCCCTGCACCGGCACCGTCGCAGCCAGTTTCTGTACGCGGCGACCGGCGTGATGGCGGTCAGTACGCCGGCAGGCGCGTGGGTTACACCGCCTGAACGTGCGGTCTGGATTCCCGGCGGGACCCCGCATTCGGTGCGCATGGTGGGCGCGGTGCAGACGTGCAGCGTTCTCGTCGAACCCGGGGAATGCCCCGGGCGGGGAACCGAATGTCAGGTCGTCGGCGTGTCGTCGCTGCTTCGCCAATTGCTCGGTGCCGCCGCCCATGTGCCGCCCGAATATGACGTCGCCGGGCGTGACGGGCTGGTTATGCATCTGTTGATGGCGGAAATTGACGTTGCGCCGTTGATCCCGCTGGCGGTTCCCTTCCCGACGCACCCTGCGCTTGCAAGGCGATGCCACGCCTTCCTTGAGCGACCTAACGCTGCCGCGACGATCGACGAATGGGCGGATGCCATGGGGATTAATCGCCGCAGCTTCACGCGGCTCTTTCGGCGCGAGACGGGGATGAGTTTCGCCGAATGGCGCCAGCAGGCCTGCCTGTCGGCCGCCCTTCCGAAACTGGCCGCGGGAGAGCCCGTCACGTCGATTGCCTATGATCTTGGCTATGACGGCCCGGGCAATTTCTCCACCATGTTCAAACGCGTGCTTGGCATTCCGCCGAGCCGCTATCGGTGGCCGTAATTTGTCGAGGTGGCTTTCGCCTTCCGCTCTCATGCGGTGTGCAAGAAAATGGGCGGGTGCTAGTCGCCGCGCTGAAAAGTGATCGCCAATTCTTCGACGTCGAGGTCGCGTTCCAGTTCGTGGAGCACTTCGTCTTCGATTAACCCGGCACGATGGATGCGGATCAATTCTTCGCGTCCCGCGGCGATGGCTTTGAGCAAGATGTCGAAATGCGGGCGCAGATTGTCCATCGCGGCGGCGGCATCTTCCTCATAGCGTTCCATGAAGCGCATCCGCTTGCGATGTTCTTCCAGCATCTGCGGGTGGATGAGCGTCCCGTCGGGGGAATAAGCGAGCTCCTCGATCACCGCCATACGCGCCCGTGCCATCGCCGCTTCGGCTGCTGGCATCGCCATTTTTGCCAGCGGGTCGGTGTCGACCGGCCGGACCCGGCGGATGAGTGCGCCGAGGCTCGATCCCTGCGCAACAACGGTGGCGAAAATCACTGCGAAGGCGCAGATCAGCATCAGATCGCGGCCGGGCATGTCGATGGGCAGGGTCAGCGGAACCGCCAGCGTCACGACGCCGCGCATGCCCGCCCAACCGAGGATCGTGGCCTGTCGCCATCCGAGCGGACGGGCGCGTTTCAGTCCTGCCTTTCGGGCGATTTCGAGGATGGCTTCCGACGCGAAAATCCAGACGAATCGGGCGACGGTGACCGTGAGCACGACCGCAATGATGACCTCGATCCATGAAGTCGGGATCGCCCCGATCCCGCCAACCCGTTCGATGGCGCCGCGCAGCGAAAAGCCGATCAGGATGAAGACGAGCGCTTCAAGGACGAACACTATGATCTGCCACGCCGAATTGGCGCGGAGGCGGACGTCGGCGGACAGGATCACATGCTGATACCAGCCCATGGCGAGCCCGGCGGTGACGGTCGCGATGACCCCCGAAACATGGACGGCTTCGCCGGCGAGATAGGCGGCCCAGCACAGCAGGAGGGTGATGAGCATGACCAGCATCCGGTCGCCAAAGCGTCTCGCGAGAAATATCCAGCCGGCTGCGACCGCGGCGCCGACGATCACGCCGCCGACCGCGACAAAGGCAAAACTCTGGACTGCTTCGCCCGTATGGAAAACACCGCTGAGGGTCGCTGCGACGGCAAAACGAAACAGGATGAGCCCGGTTGCATCGTTGAGCAGGCTTTCGCCCTCCAGCAAGGCTTCGAGCCGGCGGGGCAGGTGCACACCCTTCAATACCGCGCGGGCCGATACGGCATCGGGCGGCGAAACGATTGCGCCGAGCGCGAAGCAGGCCGCCCATGGCAGTTCGGGAATGATCCAGTGGACGACCACTCCGACGACGAGCGTGGTGAAGACCACGGCGCCGACGGCGAGCGACAGGATGCCCGGCAGATGGCGCCGGAAGCGCCCCAGCGCAGTGTAATAGGCGCCGTCCATCAGCAAGGGCGGCAGGAAGAGAACGAGCGCGAGTTCGGGGTCGAGCGAAATCGCGGGTAGCCCCGGGACAAAGGCCAGCGTGCCGCCGCCGACGAGAAGCGCGGTGGCGGGCGGCCAGCGCAGCTTCAGCGCCAACCAGTGGAGTCCGATGACAAGGACCAAGAGTCCCAGAACAAGCTCGAAGGCTTCGACGCCGTGCACAGGCTCAGCGCCGATCCATGGACGTGCCGAACGATGATGTCATGTCGAGGCCCCCATTGTCCCATCATATATGGTTCGACCATATCTGCCGCCGTTTGCCGCGAGGATCAATGCTCTCCGCAGATTCCTGCCGGAAATGTCGAGGGGAAGGAGGAACCTTTATCCCCCGTCCGCTGCGCCCGGCAGCTGCAACGGGGGAAAGGTTGTGTGTGCACGATGAGAACATTAAGTGAACAAATGATCGTCGTCAACCCCTTTCCGTACCGTTACCCGACTCGTCATGTCAGGTTGACGTAAACGTCAATCGACGCCAAGGCGTCGTGAGCAGCGAAGGAGAGAGACAGATGGCCGAGCGACCCAAATTTGATCTGACGGGGCGCGTCGCGCTCGTGACTGGCGCTTCGTCGGGGCTGGGTGCCGGTTTTGCGAAAGCACTCGCTGCATCGGGGGCGAAGGTCGTTCTAGCCGCGCGCCGCGCCGACAAGCTGGCCGAGCAAGTGGCAGAGATCGAAGCCGCCGGCGGGCAGGCGGTCGCGGTCAGCATGGACGTCACTGACGCAGCTTCGACCAAGGCCGCCTATGACGCCGCCGAGGCGGCCTTCGGCACCATCGACACGATCGTCGCCAACGCCGGTGTCGCGACCGAGAAAATGGCGCTGGGCTTGGAGGTCGAAGAGGTCGACAGCCTGCTCGCCGCCAATGTCCGCGGCGTGTTCCTGACGGTGACCGAGGGCGCGAGGCGGCTCGATGTGGCGGGCAGCCGCGAAAAGGAACATGGGCGGATTGTCATCATCGGCTCGATCACCGCCGAGAAGATTTTCCCCGCGACGTCGGTCTATGGCGCGACCAAGGCGGCGGTGCGCCACCTCGGCAAAGCGCTGGCGCGCGAATGGGCGCGGCGCGGGATCAGCGTCAATGTGATCCAGCCGGGCTATTTCGAATCCGAAATGACTGCGGCGCTGTTCGACGGCGAGGCCGGAAGCAAGATGATCGCCGCCTTCCCCCGCCAGCGCATGCGCCCGCCGAGCGATCTCCACGCGCCCTTGCTCTTCCTCTGCTCCGACGCCGCACAGGGTGTCACGGGCAGCGTCATCACCATCGACGACGGCCAGTCGCTGTGACCACGATGCTGCGGGTCGAGGCGCGCGGCGCGGTCGAGATTGCGACGCTCGACCGGCCGGACAGCCTCAACGCGCTGAACGAGGGACTGGTCGACGAGCTCAACGCCTATTTCGGCGGGCTGGCCGATCGTCCCGAGGTTCGCGTCGTCATCCTGCGCGGGGCGGGGCGCGGCTTCTGCGCCGGGCTGGATATTCGCGAGGACCGCGCGAGCGACGAAACTCCGGTGCTCCGCACGCTGCGCACCCAGACACACATCGGCAATATTTATCGCAAGATGCGCGCCTGTCCGCAGCCGATCATCGCGCTTGGCCATGGCGCGGCATGCGGCGGCGGCCTGTCCTTGCTGCTCGCATCCGACGTGCGTTACGGCGCGCCGTCGCTGAAGCTTAATGCGGCCTATATTCGCATCGGTCTTGGCGGTTGCGACATGGCGTCGAGCTATTTCCTGCCGCGTCTGGTCGGCGCGAGCCTTGCCGCCGAGATGATCCTGACGGGGCGCTTCATCGACGCCGAGCGGGCGCTTCGCGCCGGATTGATCAGTGAGATCGTCGACGAGGATGCGCTGCTGGCCCGCGGTCTCGCGCTTGCCGACGAGATGCTCGCGACCAGCCCGCACGGCCTCCGCTTGTCGAAGCAGGCGCTGAACCTCAATATCGACGCACAGAGCCTCGATGCGGCGATGGCGATTGAGGACCGGCAGCAGGTGATCCTGTCGGCGACCGAGGATCATTGGGAGGCACTCACTGCCTTTCTTGAAAAGCGCGCACCCGATTATCGCGAGCGATAGGCGCGTGTGCCTCTTGCCCTCGCGAATATATTGACATAGGGACTGCCAATATCCTCGGGGGAGGAGTGATGGCAGTGCGCTTGTTCAATCGGGGGATGGCCTGGCCGCTTGGCCGCGGGCCCGGGCGCACTGCCATCATCATTTCCGGCGTGCTGCTGCTCACCGTGATGCCGGCACAGGCGCAGCGTGCATCCGCGCCGCCGCCGCGCCCCAATATCGTCATCCTGCTCGCCGACGATTGGGGTTTCAGCGACGTCGGCGCCTTCGGGTCCGAGATCGCGACGCCGAATATCGACGCGCTCGCGCATGCCGGGATGCGCTTTTCGAATTTCCATGTCTCGGGTTCCTGCTCGCCAACGCGTGCTATGTTGCAGACGGGGGTGATGAACCACCGTGCAGGGCTCGGCAATATGCCGGAAACCATTCCCGACGCGCATCGCGGCAAGCCGGGTTACGACACGGTGATGAACCACCGCGTGGTGACGATCGCCGAACTGCTCCGCGCTTCGGGCTATCGCACCTATTTGACCGGGAAATGGCATTTGGGCAGCGACCCGACCCGGCTTCCCGAGGCGCGCGGTTACGACCGCGCCTTCAGCCTCGCCGACGCGGGCGCCGACAATTTCGAACAGCGGCCGATTGAGGGGATGTACGACACCGCCGCCTGGACCGAAAATGGCAAGTCCGCGACGCTGCCCAAGGATTATTACTCGTCGCGCTTCGTCGTGCAGAAGATGATCGATTATATCGACGCGGACCGCAAAAGCGGCAAGCCCTTCTTCGCGTCGATCAATTTCCTGGCGAACCATATCCCGGTGCAGGCGCCCGACAGCGATATCGCGCGCTATGCGGCGATGTATCAGGACGGCTGGACGGCGCTGCGCGACGCGCGGGCGAAACGCGCGGCGGCGCTGGGCATCATGCCCGCGGGCACGCCGATGGTGACGATGCCGACGACGCCCGACTGGAAAAAGCTCGATACCGACGAGCAAGCGGCGGCGGTGCGTGTGATGCAGGCCTATGGTGGCATGGCGACCGCGATGGACCGTGAAGTCGGGCGTCTTGTTGCGCGGCTGAAAGCCAGCGGCGATTATGAGAATACGATTTTCGTCTTCCTGTCGGACAATGGCGCCGAGCCGACCAACCCGTTCCACAGCCTGCGCAACCGGCTGTTCCTCGGCATGGAATATGATCTTGCGACCGCGAACATCGGCCGTCGCGGCAGTTTCAGCGCGATCGGGCCGGGCTGGGCGAGCGCCGCCGTGTCGCCGCTGTCGGGGTATAAGTTCAGCGCCGCCGAGGGCGGGCTGCGCGTTCCGCTGATCATCGCCTGGCCGGGCAGCGCGAAAATCCGCACCGGCGCGATCAGCAGCGGCTTTGCGCATGTCACCGATATCGTGCCAACGTTGATCGAGCTGGCCGGGGTGCCCGGCCATGGCGGCACATGGCAGGGGCGCAGCGTCGAGCCGGTTGCGGGACGGAGCCTCGCGCCGATGTTTGGCGGCGGCGAGGGCAGCGTCCATGGCGACGAACCGCTGGGATATGAGTTGTCGGGCAACGCCGCGCTGTTCCGCGGCGATTACAAGCTGGTGCGTAACCTCGCGCCGACCGGCGACGGGCGGTGGCGGCTCTATGATATCCGGCGCGATCCCAGCGAAACGCAGGATTTGTCGACCGCGATGCCCGATCGTTTCGCGGCGATGCAGGCCGATTATCGGGCCTATGCGAAAGCGAATGGCGTGCTCGACATGCCCGCGGGCTATACCGCCGATGAACAGATCAACGCCTACGCCTTCGAGCGGCAGGGCAAGCCGCGCCTGATCCGGCTGGGCCTGTGGGTTGGTGGGATAGCGGTGCTGTTGGCTGCGCTCGTCTGGGGGCTACGCCGCCGCCGCGCCCGGACGGCGGTGACAAATTCAAACCCTGCATAACGGCGAATATGGGCTGGGAAGCGGACCGGCAGCTTGAAAGATTATGCGAGGCGGAAGCCAAAATGGGCATAGCGGTCATGCCAATATATTCCATCTAACCGGCGTCGGGAGCTGGCGTGGTCCAATCGGACTCGGCAACCATACCGTTTATAGTGACCCGTGGATCGAATGCGTTACCAGGATAGATCTGCATGCCCAAGTGATAGGGTGTGATGTCAAATGGAGCACCGTTGAGGTCAGCCTCGATAACCATTTCGTCACCCGGCTGAAGGACGTATCGATCGGGAATTATCTCGACCATGATCTCCAGCGGTTCCGTTCCTGTGTTATGGAGAACGAGCTTTTGCGATGGATTCACATCCGTTGTTCGATCAGTTGGTTTAATCGCGCTCGCCGGTGCTTGGCCTGTCGGTCGTTGCCAAAGGGGCAGTCGAGGCAATGCCATTCTCCTCATGTAGATTATCGCCGTCGACTACAGTCTGTATCTCGCATCTTATGGCGGCAATCGGGAGGCTGCTTTAGGCGTGAACAGGTCAGCTATCGTCAGCTATCGGTCGCAGGCGGTCATTGCCACCAGATCGACAGCGAACGACCGATAGGGGGTAGAAAGCGGCCGTTCCGCCAATCAATTTGGTAGGACGGCCCGAGGCCTGTTTTCATAGCTTCGCGGTTCATTTTCGACGAACAAGCGGCAGCGGCCGACTAGCGAAAGCGAACCTCTATTCGGCCTGTCTTCTTCGCTCAGAATGCCGGACCGTATCACATATGTAACGGTTGCATAATCATAGTCATGTTCCGCTATCGCGATGCGAGCGTTACGATCGCCCACGCGGTTAGAGAAAACACCGTTCCAGTCCGAGGTTCCCATTCCGTACTTTCGATCGTCACCTCTGGACAATGCGTTTTCGAGCCGATTTCCGGCCTTCAGAAATCCGGTCGAATCCTCCAATACGAACAGCACAGTTCGGCCAACTAGGCCATCCGGCACCCATCGCGCTTCGAGAATTAGAGACTGCGGTTGATCGTTTTTGTCGACCCCCGTGCATTTTGCGCTCTGCGTTTTCTCCCTATATGGAGTCCATTGGGGAGCTGGAAGCGTGTCCAATACGTGATTTGGTACCTCCCTTTTATCTTTTGGATTAGCTTTGCTTGGCGAACACGAAATCAGTGCCAACATAATGCCAAGCATGTTCGAGATATTGGCTCTCATAGCCGTATGCTTTCATAGTTTTCTAACGACGGCAATCGGTCGCTAGCTGCCATTTCCACTTCGTCACCCCGGACTTGATCCGGGGGCCATGACTCCCACGCTGCGGTGGATCCCGGATCAAGTCCGGGGTGACGCGTGAGGCGAGGTCGATTTGCGGTCGTTTCCTGACTCCGCATCGGTCCACGCGGCCCAGGCGGTCAGGCCTCGACTGACAGCGATGCGATCAGCGCCTCGACCATATGCGCCGTCACCGTGCCGGCCTCTTCGGACGACAGGCTCTGATCGTGGCGCAGCGCACGCCAGTTCTGGAACGAAAGCGCGGCGCACAGCGCCTCGGCGGTGATGCGATGGCTCAGCACATGGGCGGGCAGCAGGCGCAGCACCAGCTCGCGCTCGATCGTGATGACTTGGCCATATTGGCCCATCAGGAACGGTGATTGGTAACGCTTGATGTTGGCGGCGAGGCGGAAGGGCAGCATCGTCTCGAACACGCGGACGCGGCGCCGTGCGAGTTCGCGGATATGGGCGCGCCAGTCATCGCCCGAATAGGGGGCGGTGACGATCGGCAGCACGCGCTCGGCGATCGTTGCCGATATCTCGCCGTAGAGCGAATCCATATCGTCGAAATGGCGGAACACGGTGCGCAGGCCGATGCCCGCCTCTTCGGCGACGCGCGCGGCGCTGGGCATCAGGTCGCCGCCCGCGATCAGCTCCATCATCGCCTCGACGATGCGGCGGTGGCTCGACCGGCTGCGTTCGCGCCGACCATCGACCCGCGCGGGGGCCGCCTTGGGCTTGATCGTTTTTTGCTCTCCCATTGTCATATGCCCCCCGCTGGCCCGGTTTTCCGCCGGGGTCAATGGCCACGCCAAAGCCGGTTGCGCGGGCCGGAATATAATGACACATATAGTGCCATAATATTGGCCATGTGGGAATGGGTGGGGCGATGAAAAAGCGGTGGGTGGCGCTAGGCGCGGTGGCTGCGCTGGCCGCGGGCGGATATTGGGGCTTTCAGGCGAATATATTCCGCCTGCCCGGGCTGCTTCAGGACTGGCGTGATCCGGTGCAGGACAATCGGCCGGTGGTGTGGCAGCAGGGGCCGTCGACGGCGCCCGCCAGTCCGCCTGGGGGCAAGCGCCCGCCGAATATCATCCTGATCGTCGCCGACGATCTGGGCTTTAACGACATCAGCCTGAACGGAGGCGGGGTCGCGGGCGGGATCGTCCAGACCCCGAATATCGATGCGCTGGCGCGGCAGGGGCTGAATTTCACCACCGCCTATGCCGCCAATGCGACCTGTTCGCCGTCGCGCGCGGCGATGATGACCGGGCGCTATCCGACGCGCTTCGGTTTCGAATATACCGCGGTGCCGGTCCAGTTCGCCGAAAATATGGCGCATGGCGAGGGGGTGGGGCCGTTGCAGCCGATATTCCACGGCGATCTGATCACTCCCGATATTCCCGACTATCCCGACATGGGCGTCCCGGCGAGCGAGGTGACGATTGCCGAGGCGGTGAAGGCGGCGGGCTATCATACGCTGCACATTGGCAAATGGCATCTTGGCGAAGCAAAGGCGCTGCAACCGCAATCGCAGGGCTTTGACGAGAGCCTCGCGGTGCTCGGCGGCGCGGCGATGTTCATGGCCGAGGATGACCCCGATGTCGTCAATGCGAAGCTGCCATGGGACCGCATCGATCGCTTCATCTGGGCCAATCTGCGCCATGCCGTCACCTTCAACGGCAGCAAGCGCTTTCACCCCGAGGGGCATATGACCGACTATTTCGCCAAGGAGGCGATGACGGCGATCGAGGCGAATCGGAACCGGCCCTTCTTCATGTATCTGGCGTTTAATGCGCCGCACACGCCGTTGCAGGCGACGAACGAAGATTATGACCGGCTGCCGCAGATCAAGGATCACAAGACCCGCGTCTATGGCGCGATGATCGCGCAGCTCGACCGGCGCATCGGCGATGTGATGGCGAAGCTGAAGGCGCTGGGCATCGACGACAATACACTCGTCATCTTCACCAGCGACAATGGCGGCGCCTGGTATAATGGCATCGAGCATCTCAATGCACCGTATCGCGGCTGGAAGGCGACCTTCTTCGAGGGCGGTATTCGCACCCCGCTCTTCATGCGTTGGCCGGCGAAGATTGCGCCCGGCACGCAGCGCGCCGACATGACCGGACATATCGACCTGTTCGCGACCATCGCGGGGGTCACGGGCGCGGCGGTGCCGGGCGACCGTGAAATTGATAGCGAGAATATCCTTGCCGGTCCGGCGAAGCGCGAGGCGCTTTACTGGCGGTCGGGCGATTATCGCGCGGTGCGCGCGGGCGACTGGAAATTGCAGGTGACGAAGCGTCCCGAACAGGCGCGTCTTTATAATCTCGCCGCCGATCCGACCGAAAAACATGATCTCGCGGCGAGCGATCCGCAGCGCGTCGCGCAGATGCGCGCGATGCTGGTGGCGCAGAATAAGGATATGGCGAAGCCGATCTGGCCGGGGCTGATCGAGGCGCCGGTGCGGATCGACGTGCCGCTCAACGCGCCGTGGAAGGATGGGCAGGATTATGTTTACTGGACCAACTGACCGCGAATAGTCGGTAGGGGGCGCCGACCCGAATTTATCGCGTGTGCATATGCAAAACATATGCGGATGGCCGAATTCGCTCTCGAATTGAAATGCCTGCCCCACCTAATTGAGCCCCCTCAAGATTCGCATTCCGCACCGATTGGCGGCGCCGGAATTGCGAATGGGGGACTTATGCACACATATCTGTTTGTACCGATGATCGGCCTCGCGGGCATCGCCGCGGCGCCTGCCTATGCGCAATCCGACGCCAGCACCGAAGACGCGACGCCTGCGATCACCATCAGCGGATCGGCGGCGCTGACCTCCGACTATCGCTTTCGCGGCGTGTCGCAGACCGACGAGAATATGGCGGTTCAGGGCGGGGTGACCCTGACTCACGAAAGCGGCTTTTACGCCGGGGTGTGGGCGTCGAACCTGTCGAGCTGGGGCACGTTCGGCGGCGCCAATATGGAGCTCGACCTGATCGGCGGTTACAAGGCGAAGCTGTCGGACAATGCCACGCTCGATGTCGGACTGACCTGGTACATGTATCCGGGCGGCGCCGACAAAAGCGATTTCGCCGAACCCTATGTCAAGCTGACCGGCACCGCCGGGCCCGCGACGCTGACCGCGGGCGCGGCTTATGCCCCGAAACAGCAGGCGCTCGGCCGCTGGTATAACACGGGTGCCGATGCGGCTCTGGGCGTGTACAATAATCCCGGCGACAAAGAGGATAACCTCTATGTCTGGGGGGATGCTGCGATGACGATCGCGGGAACACCGATCACGGCCAAGGCCCATATCGGGCATAGCTCGGGTCACGACGGGCTCGGCCCCAACGCGACCGCGCTGACGCCCACGGGCAGCTATTGGGACTGGTCGATCGGCGCCGATGCGACGTGGCGCAATCTGACGCTGAACGTCAGCTACGTCGATACCGACATTAGCAAGGCCAAGGCGGCCAGCCTCCAGCCCGGCTTCAGCAAGGGTCAGGATGGGATCGGATCGATCGCCGACGCGGCGGTCGTCGTGTCGCTGACCGCGGCATTCTAGGAAGGAACGAAGATGCAGGATCTGCTCTGGATTTCGATACTGGTCGGGCTGCTGGCGGCAACGCTCGCCTACATCCGCCTGTGCGACAATGCGTGAGGTGACGTCATGACCATCGACCTTTGGCTCGCCGCGCTCACCGCGCTCGGTCTTCTCCTCTACCTCGTGGCGGTGCTGATCCGCCCCGAACGCTTCTAGAAAGGAGCGTCGTCATGACCCTTCAGGGATGGATTCTCATCTTCGCCTTCATCGGCATTTTGCTCTTGCTGACCAAACCGGTCGGCATGTGGCTTTTCGCGCTCTACGAAGGGCGCCGGACCCCGCTTCATGCGCTACTCGGCCCCGTCGAGAGTGGCTTTTACAAGCTCGCTGGGATCGACCCCAATGCCGAGCAAAGCTGGCGCCGTTATGCGGTGCACATGCTGATCTTCAACTTCATGCTGTTGATGTTCACCTATGCCGTGCTGCGGCTTCAGGGCGTGCTTCCCGGCAATCCGCAGGGACTGCCCGGGGTCGGCGAGCATCTGTCGTTCAACACCGCGATCAGCTTTACCGCTAACACCAACTGGCAAAGCTATGGCGGTGAATCGACGATGTCGAACCTCAGTCAGATGCTGGGGCTGACGATCCACAACTTCCTGTCGGCGGCGACGGGCATCGCGCTCGCCTTTGCGCTGTTCCGCGGTTTCGCGCGGAGGTCGGCGGCGACGATCGGCAATTTCTGGGCCGATGCGACGCGCGTGACGCTTTATCTGCTGTTGCCGCTGTGCGTGCTGCTGACGATTTTCTATATCGCCAATGGCGTGCCGCAGACGATGGCGGGCGTGGTCGATATCTCGACACTCGAAGGCGCCAAACAGTCGCTCCTGCTTGGTCCGGTCGCTTCGCAGGAAGCGATCAAGATGCTCGGCACCAATGGCGGCGGCTTTTTTAACGCCAACAGCGCGCATCCGTTCGAAAACCCCAATGCGCTGACCAACCTTGTGCAGATGCTGTCGATTTTCCTGATCGGCTTTGGCCTGACATGGACCTTCGGCAAGGCCGTCGGCAACACGCGGCAAGGCTGGGCGATCCTGTCCGCGATGCTCATCCTGTTCGTCGCCGGTGTTACGATCACCTATTGGCAGGAAGCCGCGGGCAACCCGATCCTGCATCAACTGGGCGTCGCGGGCGGCAATATGGAGGGCAAGGAGGTCCGCTTCGGCATCGCGGCATCGGCGCTCTTCGCTGTCGTCACCACCGCTGCCTCGTGCGGCGGGGTCAATGCGATGCACGACAGCTTCACCGCGCTTGGCGGGATGATCCCGCTGTTCAACATGCAGCTGGGCGAAGTCGTCATCGGTGGCGTCGGCGCGGGCATCTATGGTTTCCTGCTGTTTGCCATCCTCGCGGTGTTCGTCGCCGGGCTGATGGTCGGCCGGACCCCCGAATATGTCGGCAAGAAGATCGAGGCGCGCGAAGTGAAGCTCGCGGTGCTGGCGATCGCCATATTGCCGCTCACCATCCTCGGCCTGACTGCATTGTCGTCGGTGGCCGAGGCGGGGCTGGCCGGGCCGCTCAACAAGGGGCCGCATGGCTTCTCCGAGATTCTCTATGCCTTCACCTCGGCGGTCGCGAACAACGGGTCTGCCTTTGCCGGTCTGACCGCGAACACGCCCTGGTATAATGGCTTGCTCGGGGTGGCGATGTGGCTGGGCCGTTTCTTCATCATCGTGCCGATGCTGGCGATCGCCGGCAGCCTCGCGGCGAAGAAATATACGCCGGAGAGCGCCGGGTCCTTCCCGACCACCGGCGGCCTTTGGGTCGGCCTGTTGGTCGGGATCATCCTGATCCTCGGCGGTCTCACCTTCCTGCCGAGCCTCGCGCTCGGTCCCATCGCCGATCATCTCGCGATGATCCGCGGTCAAACCTTCTAAGCGGGGGGCCAAAATGGCACGCGCAGACACAAAATCGCTCTTCACCGCCGACCTGATCGTTCCGGCGATCGGCGACGCATTTCGCAAACTCAACCCCAAACAGCTGATCCGCAACCCGGTGATGTTCACCACCGCGGTCGTCGCGGTGCTGCTGACCATATTGCTCGTCGTCGGGCAGGATGGCCTCGCGACCGGCTTTAAGCTGCAGCTCGTCATCTGGCTTTGGCTGACGGTGCTGTTCGGCACCTTTGCCGAGGCGATCGCCGAAGGGCGCGGCAAGGCGCAGGCCGCCTCGCTGCGCGCCGCCAAAGCCGAACTGACCGCCAAACGCCTCAGGGGCGGCGATGTCCGGCAGATCGAAAATGTTCCCGCGAGCGCGCTCAAGATCGGTGACATCGTCCTCGTCGAAACCGGCGATCTCATCCCGTCGGACGGTGAAGTCGTCTTTGGCGTGGCGTCGGTCAATGAGGCGGCGATCACCGGCGAAAGCGCGCCGGTGATCCGCGAGGCGGGCGGCGATCGCTCGGCCGTCACCGCGGGCACGCGCGTCATTTCGGACGAGATCCGCGTGCGGGTTACGGTTAATCCGGGGCAGGGATTCCTCGACCGGATGATCGCGCTGGTCGAGGGTGCCGAACGGCAGAAGACGCCGAACGAGATCGCGCTGACCCTGTTGCTCGTCGGCCTGACGATCATCTTCCTGATCGCGGTCGGCACCATTCCGGGCTTCGCCTCCTATGCGGGCGGGGCAATCCCCGTCAGCATCCTCGCGGCGCTGCTCATCACGCTCATCCCGACGACGATCGCGGCTTTGCTGTCGGCGATCGGCATCGCGGGCATGGACCGGCTGGTGCGCTTCAACGTCCTCGCCAAATCGGGCCGTGCGGTCGAGGCCGCGGGCGACATCGACGTGCTGCTGCTCGACAAGACTGGCACGATCACGATCGGCGACCGGCAGGCGAGCGAATTCCGCCCGGTCGGCGGCGTTCAGGTCGGCGAACTGGCCGAAGCGGCGCTGCTCGCGAGCCTCGCCGACGAGACGCCCGAGGGCCGCTCGATCGTCGTTCTGGCGCGCGAACGCTTCCATGTTGCGACCGAGGCGCTGCCGTCGGGTGCCGAAGTCATCCCCTTCACCGCGCAGACGCGCATCTCGGGGGTCAAGATCGGCACGTCGATCATCCAGAAGGGCGCCGTCGATTCGGTGTTCAAGGCCAATCCGGGGGTTGAGGAAACGGCGGCCGCCACCGAGCTGCGCCGTATCACCGACGAGATTGCGCGTGGGGGCGGCACCCCGCTCGCCGTCGCGGTCGACGGCAAGCTGCTCGGCGCGATCTTCCTGAAGGACATCGTCAAGGCGGGCATTCGCGAGCGTTTCGGCGAATTGCGCCAGATGGGCATTCGCACGGTGATGATTACCGGCGACAACCCGCTGACCGCCGCCGCGATCGCCGCCGAAGCCGGGGTCGATGATTTCCTCGCGCAGGCAACGCCTGAGGACAAGCTCGAGCTGATCCGCAAGGAACAGCAGGGCGGGCGGCTCGTCGCGATGTGCGGCGACGGCACCAACGACGCGCCCGCGCTGGCGCAGGCCGACGTCGGGGTCGCGATGAACACCGGGACGCAGGCGGCGCGCGAGGCGGGCAATATGGTCGACCTCGACAGTGATCCGACCAAGTTGATCGAGGTCGTCGGGCTCGGCAAGCAATTGCTGATGACCCGCGGCGCGCTCACCACCTTCTCGGTCGCCAATGACGTCGCCAAATATTTCGCGATCATCCCCGCGATGTTTGTCGTCCTCTATCCGGGTCTCGGCGTGCTCAACGTCATGGGGTTGGGGAGTCCCGAAAGCGCGATCCTGTCGGCGATCATCTTCAATGCCCTCATCATCCCGCTGCTCGTGCCGCTCGCGCTGCGCGGCGTTGCCTACAAGCCGATGGGGGCGGGGCCGCTGCTCGCCCGCAACCTTGCCGTCTATGGGCTGGGGGGCCTGATCGCGCCGTTTATCGGCATCAAACTTATCGACCTGGCCGTTGGCGGCCTTGGTCTCGCCTGAGGGAGCATAGCCATGGGCAACGACTTCACATCCGCTCTGCGACCCGCGATCGTGATGACGATCCTGTTCGCCATCCTGCTTGGCATCGGCTATCCTCTGGCGATGACCGGCATCGGACAGACCCTCTTCCCGGCCCAAGCCAATGGCAGCCTGATCCGCGATTCCAGCGGCAAGGTCATCGGCTCGACTGTCGTGGGGCAGGCCTTCACTTCGGAGCGCTATTTCCAGACCCGGCCGTCGGCCGCGGGCGATGGTTATGACGGGCTCGCCTCGTCGGGCTCGAACCTCGGCCCGACGGCGCAGGCGCTGACCGACCGGGTTAAAGCTGACGTCGAAAAGCGGCAGGCCGAGGGCGTGACCGGGGCGGTTCCGGTCGACCTCGTCACGGCCAGTGGTTCGGGACTCGACCCCGATCTGTCGCCCGCAGCGGCACTGGCGCAGGCGCCGCGCATCGCCAAGATCCGCGGGCTGCCCGAAACCCGCGTCCGCGCGCTCGTCGCGGCCGAGACCAAGGGCCCGATGCTCGGTTTCCTCGGTGAGGATCGCGTCAACGTCCTCGCGCTCAACCAGGCTCTCGATCGCCTCGGGGCCGGCCCGGCTCAGTGAGGGCGGGCGAGAAAGATCGCCCTGACCCAGAAGCCCTCCTGCGGCAGGCGTCGCAGGAGGGCCGGGGACGCTTGAAGATTTTTCTCGGCGCCGCGCCCGGGGTCGGCAAAACATATGAGATGCTGACCGACGGCGCCGCGCGCGCGCGCGCTGGGGTCGATGTGGTGATTGGTGTCGTCGAAACCCACGGCCGCGCCGAGACCGAGGCGCTGGTTCGCGGGCATGAGATCGTCGCGCGCCGCGCGGTTCCCTATGAGGGCCGCACGCTCCACGAAATGGATATCGACGCGGTACTCGAACGCGCGCCGCGCCTCGTCCTCGTCGACGAACTCGCCCACACCAATGCGCCGGGGAGTCGGCATCCCAAGCGCTTTCAGGATGTCGAGGAACTGCTTGCCGCCGGGATCGACGTTTATTCGACTCTCAACATCCAGCATATCGAAAGCCTGAACGACGTCGTGGCGTCCTTCACCCGCGTTCGCGTTCGTGAAACGGTGCCCGATTCCATCCTCGAACAGGCGGACCTTGAGGTCGTCGACATTCCGCCCGACGAGCTGATCGAACGGCTGAAGGCGGGCAAAGTCTATCTGCCGCAGGAAGCGACGCGCGCGCTGTCGCATTTCTTCTCGAAATCGAACCTGTCGGCGCTTCGTGAGCTGGCGCTGCGGCGTGCGGCGCAGGCGGTCGATGCCCAGATGCTCGACCATGTCCGCGCCCTCGGCGTCGGCGGGACATGGGCTGGCGGCGACCGGATCGTCGTCGCGATCAACGAATTGCCCGGCGCCGACGGGCTGGTCCGCGCCGCCAAGCGCAGCGCCGACGCGCTCCATGCACCATGGACCGCCGTCTACATCGAGACGCAGCGCGCCCAGTCGTTCGGGGAGGCCGAGCATCGTAGCCTCGCCGCGGTGATGAACCTCGCGACCCGGCTCGGCGGGGTCGTCGCGACTGTCCCTGCGGCGTCGATCGTCGAGGGGCTCAAAGCGTTTCTGGTTGATGCCCGTGCGACGCAGCTCATCGTTGGCAAGACGCACCGCTCGCGGTTGTTTGAACTGCGTCACGGTTCGGTCGTCGATCGCCTGGTGCGCGAGACGCCGGGGGTGGCGGTGCATGTTCTGCCGCTCGACGTGCCCGCCGATGCGCCCGCACGCTTTCGTCTCCCGCGCGGACCGTGGGGATCACGGCGTGGTTATCTATGGACGACGCTCATGGTCGCGGGGGTCACCGCGGCGGCGAGCGCGCTGTTCCATATTCTCGATCTCGGCAATGTCGCGCTGCTCTATTTGCTGCCGGTGATGGCGGCGGCGACGCTGTTTGGCTTACGCACCGGGCTGTTCGCGGGGCTTGTCTCGAGCCTCGCCTATAATTTCTTCTTCCTGCCGCCGACGGGTACGCTGACGGTCAACAATCCCGAAAATATCATTTCGATCCTCGTCCTGCTCGGCGTTGCGTCGCTGACCAGCCAGCTTACTTCGCGGGTGCGCGCGCAGGCCGACATGGCGGCGGCGAGCGCGCGGACAAACGCGGCGCTTGCGGGCTTCTTGCGCCGTCTGACGCCGCTGAGCGATCCGGTCGAACTCGCGCGCACGATCTGCGAAGATATTGCGCGTCTGTTCGATACGCGGACCGTCGTGCTGGTGCCCAACGGGTCGGGGCTGGTCGTTCAGGCCGCCAGCGGTATGGATTTCCGCCTCGAAACGATGGAGATGGCGGCGGCGCAATGGGCGTATGACAATGCCGCGCCGACCGGCAAAGGGTCGGGGACGCTTGCGGCGTCGGACTGGTATTTCCAGCCGCTGCGCGCGGGCGACAAGGTACAGGGTGTGCTCGGTCTTTCGAAGGATGACGGCGGCGATCCACTGCGCCCCGACCAGTTGCCGCTGCTGACCAGTCTCGTCGATCAGGCCGCGCTAGCGCTCGAACGGCTCCGGCTTGAGGAGGATATGCGCGATGTCGAGGTGGTCCGCACCCGCGACCGGCTGCGCGCCGCCTTGCTCTCGTCGGTCAGCCACGACCTGCGCACGCCGTTGACTGCGGTGATGGCGGCCGCGGCCGAACTCCACCATGGCACGACCCCTGAACTCATCGCGACGATCGAGAGCGAGGCGGCGCGACTCAACCGCTTCGTCGCCAACTTGCTCGACATGGCGCGGGTCGAGGCGGGGGCGCTCAATTTGAAGGTCGAGGCGGTCGACCTGACCGATGCCGTCGCGGGCGCAGCGCATGACGCGCGGCGCTCGCTCGAAGGGCATGCGATCGAGTTGGCCGTCCCGCCCGCGATGCCGCTGGTCAAGGTCGACCAGCAATTGCTGCACCATTGCCTGCTCAACCTGCTCGACAATGCGGGGCGCTATGCCGACCCGGGCACGCCGATTCTGATCGAGGCGGCGCACAGTTTCGGCATGCTCAAGCTCTCGGTGATCGACCAGGGGCCGGGCCTGCCGCCCGGCCGCGAAGCCGAGGTGTTCGAGACATTTCGCCGCTTCGAAGGCTCCGACCGCGCGGTCGGCGGCACCGGGCTTGGCCTTGCGATCGTCAAAGCCTTTTCGGAGGCGATGGGCATGACGGTCGAGGCCGCGAACCGCAGCGACGGCAGCGGCGCGCGCTTCAGCCTGTGTTTCCCTTCGGCCCTCATCGTGCGCAACAATACCCCGGAAAGCGAGTTCTGATGTCCGCCAAAATCCTTGTCGTCGACGACGAGCAATCGATCCGGCGCCTGCTGCGCAACACGCTCGAGCGCGCCGGGCATCAGGTGATCGAGGCCGTTGACGGGCGCAGCGCGCTCGCCATCGCGGCGGCCGAAAGGCCCAATGCGGTGCTGCTCGATCTCGGCCTGCCCGATCGCGACGGGCTCGAACTCGTGCCCTTGCTCAAGAAGGAGGGCGACACCGTCATCCTCGTCGTGTCGGCGCGCGATGCGACCGACCAGAAGGTCGCGGCGCTTGACCTTGGCGCCGCCGACTATGTCACCAAACCCTTCGACGGCGAGGAACTGCTCGCGCGGCTGCGCGTCGCGCTGCGCCATCATGGCGTGTCCGAAAGCGCACCCAAAATCTTCCGCAAGGGCGATCTGGAGGTCGACCTCGACCAGCGCATCGCGCGGCGCGGCGGGACCGAGGCGCATCTGACCCGCAAGGAGCATGATGTGCTGGCGCTGCTCGCCGCCAATGTCGGGCGCGTCGTCACGCACCAGCGCATCCTCGCGGCGGCGTGGACCGGCCCCGAAGAGGCGCCGGTCGAATATCTGCGCATCGTCATCCGCAATTTGCGGCAAAAGATCGAGGCACCCGGGGCCGTCGGCAGCGTCATCGCCAATGAACTCGGCGTCGGCTACCGGCTGCTCGGCGACAGCTGAAGCGGGGGTGTTTGGGCCGAAATGCCCGGACATTATGAGAAGACTATGCCGCGCGCCGGAATCGCTCTCGAAACCCTATACGCAGGGGTCTAATTGGATGGCTACATCAAGGAATGTAGCATGCGAAACTGGCATCAAGACAAACGAACCGACATCGGATTGCGCCTGATGGGCATCGCACTTTGGGGCCTCGCCGGGCTCGCGGTCCGAGAGCTGGTGGCGCTCCATGTGACGCACACCCATGCTGCCCCTGATATGCGGACGCTCGCGCTCGCAGCGGCCGCCTTTCTCTGCGCCAGTCTCGGCGCGATATTGCTCACCCAGGGGCGGCATATTTTCGATCGGGTCGAGGTTGGCGAACGCTGGCGGATCGACGCATTGTCCGGGCTGGACCCGCAAGATCGGCATCCATGATTGCCATTATGGTTTATAGTTTTTAGAAATTTGAACTATATTGGTGAATTGGGGCTGGCCCAATGCGTGCTTGTCAAGGCGCGTGGCGGTTGAACCGATCGGCGGATTTGCGCCAAAAATGAACATTGGCTGCGTCGAAACATGTTCCGTTAAATCCGCAGATATGATAATGTTTTCCTGATGAATCAGGATAGTTTTAGCACGCTCGAATTCCGAAACGCATTGGGCAGTTTTGCGACCGGAGTCACCGTTGTCACGACGGCCTTGGGGCCAGATCGCCCGGTCGGCGTGACCGCAAGCAGTTTCAATTCTGTTTCGCTCGATCCACCGCTGGTTCTGTGGTCGCTCGCCAAATCGTCTCAGTCGTTGACGGCTTTTCGGGATAGCGGGCATTTTGCGATCCATGTTCTGAGTTGCGATCAGGAGCTTTTGTCCAATCGCTTTGCCCGGGCTGGCGAGGACAAGTTTCGCGACGTTCCGTGGGACGCCGGGACCTTGGGGTCGCCGGTGCTGGAGGAATATTCGGCCAAATTCGAATGCAAGACCGTCCATCAATATGAGGGCGGCGACCATATTATTTTCGTCGGCGAAGTTGTGGCGTTCGATCATCGCGATCACGCGCCGTTGCTGTTTCACGCCGGAAAATATGCTGAATCCCGCCCGAAGGTTGCCACCGAAATCCTGTCGGGGGTGGAGTTGGAGCAGGGGCGCTTCACCGAGGATTTTTTTCTCTATCTTTTGTCGCGCTCGCATTTCCAGACGTCGCGGCCGACATGGGAAAAGCTTGCGGAACTCGGGCTCGATCAGGTGGAATATTTCACCATATCGGCGGCGGCGATCAACGGGCCGGTCACGCTCGATTATTTGCAGGCGGCATTGCGACACACCGGTCATGATCCCGATCAGGCCAAGCTCGACGCGATGGTCGAGCGGAATTTGCTGATTGAGCTGGACGGCGCCTATGGGCCGAGCGAGCGCGCGCGCGAGGATTTCCTGGAAATCCTCTCGGTCGCCAAGGCGTATGAGGATGATTTGCTGGAACATTTTTCGGCGAGTGAAATTGCCGAGGGCAAGCGGATCCTCAAGAAAATCATTGAATTGAGCGGTGAGGCAATTCCGCCGCTTTGGCCCCGGGCCCAATAATTTCCGCGTGCCGGTTGGCGTGGCGGTTCGCGCAGCGAGCGGCCGGCACCCCATTCCATGAAAAATGCCCGCCCTGACCGACGTCAGGACGGGCGGTTTCGAGGAGCGAGGAGGCCGCAACGACCCCCTCCAAGATCGATCAGAATTTCATCCCGACGGTGACGCCATAGGTACGCGGATCGGCGAAATAGCCGCCGGCATAACCCAGCGGGCCAAAGTCGATGCCGCGGATCATATCCTTCGCATTGGTCAGGTTCTTGACCCACAGCATGACGCGGGCATCGCCGCCGCCGAGGGGCAGCTTCTCGATCGCCAGCTGGGCGTCGACGAGGTCGCGCGGATCGCTCTTCAACGCCTCGTTGAACGGCGATGACAGAGCGTTGCTGAAATTATAGCGCCCATCTTCATGGGTGTAGCCCACGCGTCCGACGATCATCGTGCCGCCGGACCCAATCGGGAAGCGGGCGTTGAGCGCGATATTGGCGGTCAGCGGTGCCGTATAAGTCGGGCGTACCACCGATGCGATATCGACCGCCGGCGCGCCTGACGTGGGCGATTGGCCCGCGAGGAAGGATTTGGTCTTGATATCGACATAACCGATCGTTCCGTCGATCGAGAAATTGTCGGTGAGTGACGCCTGAAGATCGGCCTCGATGCCGGTGTAGGTGACCTTGCCGGCGTTGCCGATCCGCGAGGCGAAGGTTCCCGGAGGCGCGTCGGTGACCGGAACGATGACCGCCAGATCATCATATTCATTATAATAGCCCGCGATATTGAGGCGGACGCGGCGGTCGAACAATTCGGATTTCACGCCGAGTTCATAGGAGGTCACGGTTTCCGGCTTGAAGCTGGGCAGGGTGGTCGTTCCGGTGATCACCGGATCCTGTGCGTTGAAGCCGCCCGAGCGATATCCGGTCGCCGCGCGCGCATAAACGCTGACTTCGGGGGTGAATTCATAGCGCGCCATCGCGTTCCACGTGAATTTCCGGAAGCTGCCTTCGCCCGATTCGATACGTGCCAGCGGAAGTGCGCCATTTTGCGTGCGTGACATCCGCTTGTTGTCCCAGGTGTAACGGCCGCCGAGGGTCAGGCTGAGTCCGCTATCGCGGCCGGTCGGATAGATGGTCGTCTGCCCGTAGATGGCCTTGGATTCGTTGGTCGCTGTATAGTTCAGTACCGCCGGGGTCACGACCGCGCGATAGCGGGCAGGATTGGCCGCTGCGACATCCGCTCCAAATCGCTGGAGGATGGGGTTCGTGTCGAGGATGAAGGCGCTGGTCTGAGGATTGAGTTCGGACCCTTTTTCCCAGAAGTAGAAGCCGCCGACGACCCAGTCGAGCAGGTCGCTGTCGCCCGACACTTCGAGTTCGGTGCTGAACTGTTTCTGGCGCTTGCGATGGGTGGTGTCGAACAGGTCCTGCGTCGTCGTCGGAACCGCAGCCGCCGCGATGAACGGACGCGCCGCTGCCGGGATTACTGACGTCGGGATGAGCGCCAACTGTGCTTCGGGAATACCGTTGAACAAGGTCGCGTTCGAGAAGGCCGGGCCGCGAATGGTGCCGAGACCATCGAGGTCGTTGCCGGTGTTGATGCTGGTATAGGTGCGATAACCGCCAGTCAGTTTGACGGCAAAAGCCTCGAAATCATTCTTGATCTGAAGATTATGGCCCCAGGACTTGTCGGTCGTCTGTTCGTCCGAGTTCAGGCAAATCTTGTCGCGATAGGTGCGCGTCGGGACACCGAGCGCCGCGCAGCCGGGTTCGAGGAAGGTTGCGGCGGCCAGATATTGGGCGACCGGTGCCTGCTGCGACACGACCACCGGCTTGGCATCGACGATCTGCGGCGGGTTGAAGGTGCCGTTGGCGGTGTGGGTCAGCTGAAATGCTGTCGGGTTGCCGCCGATCTTGCTCCAGTCGAGAATATACTGGATGCTGCCGGTGCCGCCGAGATCGGCCACAAGGGCGGCGCGAAACGCGTCCGACTTGCGCGATCCGGGGTCACGCGATTTCCTGGGTTCCAGAATATTGTCGACCGTCCCGTTGCGCTCGCTGTGGGCGTAGCCGAAGCTGGTTTTCAGGCCGCCGAACAATTCCCCGCTATCGATTGCGATCTTGCCGTTCCAGGCGTTGAAATTGCCATAGCCGGCTTCGGCGCTGACGCGGAATTCGTCGGACGGCTTGCGCGAGACGAAGCTGATCGCGCCGCCCGTGGTGTTGCGCCCGAACAATGTGCCTTGCGGGCCGCGGAGGATTTCGACGCGTTCGAGGTCCATCACGCTCATGCCCGCGGCGCTGGAGCGCGCGACATAGACGCCGTCGATGTAAACGGCGTTGGCCATGTCGAGCCCGAAGGTTTCCTGGGCCCCCGACGGGATGCCGCGGATCGAGATAACCGCCGCGCTATGGTTGGTGGTGGCGGGTGAGATGGTCAGATTGGGTGCGAGGCCCGAGAGGTCGCGGGTGTCGTTGATTTGCAACTGTTCCAGCTTCGCGGCGCCGATGGCGCTGATCGCGATCGGAACATCCTGCAGATTCTGTTCGCGCTTCTGCGCGGTGACGACGATGGTATCGAGGTTGGACGCTTCGGCGTTGCTTTCCTGCGCAAAGGCGGGCGCCGACATCGCGATGGCGCTGGCCCCGATCGCGAGAAATCTGGAAATGCTCCGGTAATGGCCTGACATTCTTCCCTCCCTGAAGTGACGGCTCCTTGCTGGAGCCATTCTTATGTGGAGTGAAGGGATATTCGTATAAAATGTCAATATCAATTACGCAAATCATTAAAGTGGCAATGATTTGACAGTCAAATGCGACATTTTTACACCCCCAATTCCGCATATGGCGGGTGTGGCTCCCGATTTGGCCGACTGACTGGTAGGTGAACGCGGGCCCGCCGCCCGGACAGGCGGGGGCTTTGGGTTCTCTGGTCAAAAGTTATGGAATATTGGATCCCGATCCGCGCCAGTTCAGCGTGGCGATGCATTGCATTCGCCATGACGGCATGGATCAGCCTAGGCTCATCGCCGGAAGGTCAGGCGGCGTCGTCCCAAGGGTCGCGGGTGGTGCCGCGCGAGACGTACAGGCCGTTGACACGCGTTTGATATTGCGCCGCCGCGGCCCGCGGGTTGTAAAATTGCTTGTACCAGATGCGCACCTTGTCGAAGGGGCCGTCGCCGCGGACCATCATCGGATGGATGCACGGGCGCTTGTTGCCCCAGATCTCGAAATCCTGGGCAAAGGCCTGAACCCCGGCGTCGCCATAGGCTTTGGCGATCGCGACATCTTCGTCGGTCGGGACCGCGTTCGGCGATTTGACGAACAGGCCGTACCAGACTTTGACGACGCCATCGTCGACCGGAGTATGCGCGATCAGCATGTGCGAGGGATAGTCGCCGACCATCGCCGACTGGAGGATCCCCGGGCCGGTGTACCAAGTGTCGTTGGTCATGCCTTCGTCGCCGCTGGTCAGCGTGCGGTGCCCGGCCTTCAATATCTGCCGGCAGACATGGCCGTCGAACTCATTTTCAAACAATTCCATGTCCTGGCTGCCATGGACGGGGACCAGATGGCCCTTGTCGGCCATATTGTCGATGATCTCCTGCGGGTGGCTGCCGAGCTCGCCCAGATCTTCGATCGTCCAGTTGATCCAGGTCGGGTCGTCCCATTGCGGGAACTCGGGGAGCGGATAGTCCGCTTCGCCGCCCTCGATGTCGTTCCAGACCCACAGGCAGCCGGCGCGCTCGGTCACCTGCCAGCTTTTCAGGCAGGCCTTCTTGGGTGGCGGCGCGGGCGAGTAGGGAATGTCGTTACAGCGGCCGTCGGGGCCAAAGCGCCACGCGTGATAGGGGCAGCGGATGTTGTCGCCCTCGACCTGGGTGCCGTCGATCACGACATAGGATGTGGTGTTCTTCGCAAGGTGCGTGCCCATGTGCGGGCAATAAGCCTCCATAAGGAAGACGCGGCCGCTCTGTCCGCGATAGAGGACCATATCCTCGCCGAAATAGCGGACCGCCTCGGGCTTCGTCGTCGCATCTTCGGAGCGGCCGATCATGAACCAGCCGCGCGGATAGGTGAATTCGCCGAGGCGATAGTCGTTCGTGGTTGCCATGTGCCATCCTCACCTGCGAATCTTTTCGAAGGCATGGCTATCATGAATCGCAGAAAAATCAAATCACAATGCGCGTATTGTGACATGTTAGCTCACAGTATGGTCAACTGCGTAACGCAATATGTAATTGGCTACGCGCTGTGAGCTGATCACGGCACCTCAGTCGTCGGTGATGCGGACAATCCGGCTGTTATATTTCAGCGTCTTCACCACGACCGAGGTCTCGACATGGTGAACCCCGCGCAGCGCGAGGATCTGGTCTGACGCGACCGAATGCAGCTGTTCGAGATCGTCGAACAGGCAAATGGCGAGGATGTTGAACCGGCCCATCGTGATCAGGACGCTGGTGACCAGGCTGATTTCGGAGATCGTGTCGGCGATCGATTTCAGATTGCCCATGTCGGCCTGAATCCCGATGAAGGCCAGCTTGCTCGCTTCGCCGAGGTCGACGCTGGTGATCGCGGTAAACGACATCAGCCTTTCCTGCTGCAGCCGCTTGATCCGGCCGCGCACGGTTCCTTCGGTCACATTGAGTTCGAGGGCGATTTTGCGGTTCGACATGCGCGCATCTTGCGACAGCATCTCGATCAGCTGGCGGTCCATCTCGTCGATCGGGCTATCCGCCATCAGTCTTCTCTTGCTTCAATGGGCGCGACGTCGAATTTATATTTGACGATATCGACCGCGATGGCGGGGATCATCGACCTGATCCCCTTGATCTTGCCGAACTTGTTCATCAGCAAATCGGGGAGCTGGTCGATCGTTTGCAGCACGACCAACAGATCGATGTCGTAGCGGCCGGTGGTCAGATGCGCGGCGAACACTTCGGGAAGCGCGGCCAGTTCCTCGGCGACGTCGGTAGCGGGGCGATTGTCGACCTCGATCGCGACCTCCATCAGCACATTATAGCCGTGGGCGCGGAAATCGGAGACGGCGACGACGCGCAGCTTGTTGGCATTTTCCATCCGCCGGATCCGGCTGGAGACGGTTGCCGCGGTCAGGCCCAGCCCCTCGGCGATCTGCTGGTTGGTCGCACGCCCGTTGCGGCGCAGTTCGTCAATGATCGCCCGATCGGTATCGTCGATTTCGAATTCATTCTTCATCGCCGGACTTTTATTTCTTTTCACGGCCTAGTCCATCTTTTCATCGGGCGAAGTTCAACGAAAGGGCCGGGCCTATGCGGCATCGGGCTTGGCGAGGGCCGCGCGATCGGATTCCAGATAGCGCGCACCGATCCATGCCAGCAGCGCAGCGACCATCCCGGTGGGGATGATGATGGTCAGCGCCCAGCGCAGCGACATGTCGCTGTCGCCGAAATATTGGCTTAGCGCGCCGGTCGCCCATGGGCCGACGACAAAGCCCAAAAAGGTCGTGACCATGATGAACAATGCGGTCCCGGTGGCGCGGAAGCGATCGGGCAGCAGATATTGCAGCGACGCCATGATGCCGATCGACCAGCCGCCGCCGAGCAGGCCCGACGGGATGGCAAAGAGTTTGGCCGTCGCCAGGCTGTCGCTCCAGGTGACGAGCATGATGCACACCGAGGCCGCGAGCAGCGCGCCCGCCGCCATTTTCAGCGGGCGTTCGAGCCCGCCCTTGGCCGCCTTGTCGGCAAAGGCGCCGAACAGCAGCATGCCGATCAGGCCGGCGCTGCCGAAATAAAGGCCGAAAGTGCTGCTCGCCTCGGCCAGCGGCACGTCATAGAGGCGGGTGAACAGGGCGGGGCCCCAGAAGCCGAAGCTGACCCCTGAAAGTGTACCCAGTCCCATCGCAATCATCATCAGAACGAAGGCACTCGACCGGATCAGCTTTTTGGTCAGCGGGAGGAGCGGGATCTGGTTGGCGACGGTCAATATCTGTTTGCGCACCGGTTCGCGGACCACCAGCCAGGCGATGCCCGACAGTAGGACGCCGGGGACTGCCATGACGAAAAAGGCCATACGCCAGTCATGGGCATCGGCGATCCGCGGGCCGACGGCATAGCCGGTGATCTGGCCGAAATAGACCGCAAGGCCGAGAACCGCGAAGGCCATGCCGCGCTTTTCGGCGCGGAAATAGTCGGACAGGATCGAATAGGCGGGCGCGACGAACGCCGCTTCGCCGACCCCGACCCCGACGCGCGCCAGCGCCAGCGTCCACGGCCCGGTGGCAAAGCCCGACAATCCGGTGAAAAGGCTCCATACCAGACAGCCGATGCAGATGATCGCGATGCGCGACGAGCGGTCGGCGAGGCGTGCGATCGGAATACCGATGGTGGTATAGAGTACGGCAAAGGCGGGCCCCATCAACAACCCCATAAACTGGTCGCCGACGCCGAATTCGGCCTTGATCGGATCGACCAGCCCCGAGATCAGATAACGGTCGGCATAGTTGAAGATGTAGATGAACAGAAAGACGATCAGCACCACCCACGGGCTGGACTGCCGTGCCGCTGTCGGCGACGCCGCGACCGATATGTTCACCTGATTCTCCTCATAATCCCGATTCCATGCTTGCCCGTGCGCGCTAGTCGCGCATCTGGGTGCCGCCGTTGACGTGCCAGACCTGGCCGTTGATGAAGCCGCCGTCGTCCGAGGCGAGGAAGGCGACCGCGCCCGCGATATCGTCGGGCTTGCCCAGCCGCGGCGAGGGGGTGCGTTGGCGCAGATCATCGACCTGTGCCTCCGACAGATGCTGGGCGACCGCCTCGGTCATGATGAGGCCGGGGCAGATCACATTGGCGCGAATGCCGTCCTTGCCCCATTTGCTCGCGACGTGGCGCGCGAGCGCGTGGATGCCATTCTTGGTCATCGGATATGCGACCTGCCATGGCGAGGCGCCCGAGGCCGCGCCACTGCTGGTATAGATCATCGCGCCGCCGCCGCGTTCGAGCAGTATCGGCAGCGCGGCCTGCGTCGCCAGCAAATGGCTTTTCAAATTGATCGCGACCGAGCGGTCGAAGACGTCTTCGGGGCAGTTCAGCGCATCGACATCGCCCTCGGTCCCGCCCGCGAGGTTCGAATGGAAGAAATCGAGCCCGCCGAATTCGGCGAGAGCCGCCGCGACGATGGCTTTCTGTGAATCTGCGCTCGTTCCGTCAAGAAAGACGCCGATCGCCTTGCCGCCCTTTTGGGTGATCGCGGCGGCGCTGTCCTTCGCCCATGCTTCGTTGATGTCGCCGACGACGACCAGCGCGCCCTCGTCGGCGAGCCGCATCGCGGTCGCCGCGCCGATCCCGCGCCCGCCGCCCGCGACCACTCCGATTTTTCCGTTCAGTCCGCGCATCGATTGTCCTCGCTTCTCAAAATTCAGGCTGGCCGCTTGTCGAACCAGGGCGCGGCGCGTTCGACCTGTCCGGCGAGGCGGAGCAGCGTTGCTTCGTCGCCATAGCGTCCGGTCATCATCACCCCGATCGGCAAGCCGCCCGCCGACATCGCCAGCGGCATCGACATGCTCGGCTGGCCGCTGACGTTGAACAAGCCGGTCCAGGGCGTGAACGCCGCGGCGTCCTGCCCCCATTTTTCGAAATCGGCGGGCATCATGTCGAGCCGTCCGAGCTTGACCGGCGGCATCGCCATCGTCGGCGACAGGATGATGTCATAGCCGGTCATGAACTGGCCGAGCGCGACCGCGGTTTCCTGATAGATATTGTTGGCGCGCGCCGCGTCGATGGCTTTGAAATTCTTGCTATATTGCAGGAAGATCAGCGTCACTTTTTCGAGCACGTCGGGCGAGGGCGCGATGCCGGTCAGCTTGGCGCGATCCTCGATTTCGGCGGCGAGCGCGCTGGAAATCGTCGCGAAATTGGCCATGCCGATCGCCTGCGCATTCACCTTGGGCGAGGCGAGCTCGACATGATGGCCGAGGCTTTCGAGCAGCTTCGCCGCCGCGTGCGCTGCCGCAGCGCATTCGGGGTCGACCGGGGTGCCGCCGGGTGTCTCGAGCATCAGCGCGACGCGCAGCTTGCCCGGCGCCTTGGTGACTTGCGACAAAAAGCTGCCGTCGGGGGTCGGCGCGCCATAGCGCGATCCGATTTCGACGCCGTGGGTCGCGTCGAGCATCGCGGCGGAATCGCGCACCGTCCGGCTGATCGCATGATTGGTCGACAGCCCGCCCCAGCCTTCGGTGCGCTTCGGCCCCATCGGCACGCGGCCGCGGCTGGGCTTGAGCCCGAACAGCCCGCAGCAGGATGCCGGGATGCGGATTGATCCGCCGCCGTCGGAGGCATGGGCGAGCGGGACGACCCCGGCCGCGATCGCCGCCGCCGAGCCGCCGCTCGATCCCCCCGCGATATGGTCGGGGTTCCAGGGATTGCGCGTCAGGCCGGTGGCCACGGACTCGGTGGTGCCAGTTAGGCCGAATTCGGGGGTCGTCGTCTTGCCGAAGATGACAAAGCCCGCGGCCTGATGGCGCCGTACCAGTTCGGACGTATAGTCGGGGCGATAATCAGCATAGAAGCGGCTGCCCTGTCCGCTGCGCTCGCCCGCGATATGGGTGTTCAGATCCTTGACCAGCAACGGCACGCCGTGGAACGGTCCCTTGGGCAGCCCGGCGGCGATTGCCTTCTTGCCGAAATCATAGAGCTTCTGCGCCATGAAGTTGAAGCGTGGATCGCTGGCCTCGGCGCGCGCGACCGCCATGTCGAGCAGTTCGGTCGGCGACACCGCCTTGTCGCGGACGAGTTTGGCGAGGCCCAGCGCGTCGTGATCGTCCAATGGGTCGCTTCGCATCATCGCTCCCTTCGCTTGTGCCGCCTGCGGGAGCGCGACCATTGCCGCCGCCGCGGCGCCGCTTGTCAGCAGGTCGCGACGGGTCAGGTCCGACGGGCCGCCCACTCAGGCGCTCGCTTTGATTTGGGTGGCGGACGGTGCCGTGTAGTAGCGCGAGTAGAATTGGCGGAATTTGGGGATCGGGCCGTCGCCGTCGCAGATGATCGGATTGGGCTCGTAGCGCATCCGGTCCCACACGACCTTGTCCTGATCCATCTGTTTGTTGACGTCGGCGATGATCGCGCGGGCGAGGCCGGCATTGGGGCCGTCCTTTTGCGACTTGGGCTGGGTGTAGAGATAGCGGACCTTCAGATGGTCCTTTTCGACCGGAGTTACGCAGGCGATCAGCAATGTTTCGCAAATGCCGGTGAAGCGCACCCAATTTTGCCCCGGACCCTGTGAGGCGCTGGTGATCTCGCCATCGACCTCGCCGCGCGGCGTGCCCATTTTGGCGCGCAGCACGCTGCTGCGGTCATAGGCTTCGCCCCAGTGGAGATCGCCCATCGGCAGGTTCGCGGTGCCGTGTATGAATTTGAAATGGGCGAAATCGACACCGTTCTCGGCCATATTCTGGATGCTGCCATAGATGTTCCACTCGGCAATCTGAAATTCGCTCCAGTCGGGATCGGTCGCCTCGGGGCTGTGGACGACCTCGAACAGCGGCGCGACATCGTCGGGGTGATACCACATCCAGATGATCCGGTTGGCCTCGCGGATATGCCAGGTGCGCGTGCATTTGCGCTTCACCTGCGGCGGGATGGCGCGCGCGTAGGGAATGTCCTTCACCACGCCTTCTTCGCCATCATAGCGCCAGGCGTGGAACGGACATTCGAGCAGATTGCCGTTGACCTTGCCGCCATGCCCCATGTGCGCGCCGAGATGCTTGCAATAGGCGTCGAGCATCCGGACGCTGCCGTCCTCGCCGCGCCAGATCGCCAGCTCGGTCGAAAAATAGCGCAGTGGCTTGACCTCACCGACCTGCAATTCGTCCGACAGCAGCACGGGAAACCAGCCAAAGGGATAGGGGGTGTCGAGGTTGCGCTCGGTCGCCGGGATGGCGTTGTCGATCGGGGCGAGGCGCCACGCCTTCAACTCATCCTTCGACATATTTTCCAGCAACCGCCAAACCGCGACGGGGGCGGTGCGGGCATCGGTGACGCTATCGTTCATCGCTCAGGCTCCCAATCCAAAGACTTTGATCGCGTTTTCGCGCAGGAATTTCGGCCATACCTCGTCCTTGAAGGGTACATTCGGCATGTCGCTGAAAATCCGGTCGAGGCTGAGCCCCATCGGAAAATATCCGGCATAGATGATCTTGTCGGCGCCGCGCGTGTTCGCGTAGTCGATGATCGCCTTGGGATAATGTTTGGGGGCAAAGGCGCTGGTCGAATAATAAAGATTCGGCCATTTCAGCATCAGCTTGACCGCCAGCGCTTCCCACGGCTCGGCGCCGTGGCGCATCACAACCTTCAGGTCGGGGAAGAACCAGCACACCTCGTCGAGATGCTCGACCTTTTGCGTTTCCATCGGAATGCGCGGCCCCGGGATACCGGCGTTGAGACAGATCGGGAGGCCCAGTTCGGCGGCGCAGGTGTAGAGCGGGAACATATATTTATGGTTGATCGCGACCTGCGGCAGGGTGCCCGCCGGAAAGACGCTGATCGCCGACAGCCCGACCTCGGCATGGATACGCTTGATGCGGCGGACTTCCTCGACCCCCTTGTTGGGATCGCACGGCAGGTCGAAGAAGAAACGGTCGCCGAACTTCTCCTTGGCGCGGCGCGAGGTCGCATTGTCGTTCCAGCCGACCATCGCCTTGTCGATGTTGAACCGGTCCATCTGGTCGACCGTCCACTGGACGAAATCGTCAACTGCGCCCGACTGCGGAATGTCCTTGAACATATATTGCGCGGGCATCGAAAACTGCTTCAGCGTTTCGGCGTCCTTGATCATCGGCTTGAAGCTGTCGAACCAGTCGGCGCGATGTTCGCTTTCGGGAATCCCGAGCATGCAGTCGATAATGCCGATGTCAGTGGGCATAGCCATTATGCGGGGGTTCCTTCTGTCATGGTCCATTCGGTGCGGAGGCGTTTTTTGTCGATCTTGCCGACGTCGTTGCGCGGCAGGGGGGCGGTATCGACCCGCACCTGCGCCGGTGCCTTGTAACGCGCGAGCTTATCGGCAACCTCGGCGATGATCGCGGCGGCGTCGACATTCTCGCCGACCACGCGGACGACGAGCAATTCGCCGAGCCGCTCGTCGGCGATACCGAAGGCGGCGCATTCGACGACCTCGGGCATCGCATTCACGATCCGCTCGACCTCTGCACAATAGATATTCTCGCCGCCGGAGATGACCATGTCCTTCGCGCGGTCGACGATGAAGATATAGCCTTCGGGGTCGATCAGCCCGACGTCGCCGGTCCTGAGCCAGCCGTCGGAGGAGAGGACTTCCGCGGTTTCCTGAGGACGCTGCCAATATCCCTGCATGACCATCGGGCCGCGCACGACGATTTCGCCGACTTCGCCGGAAGGAAGGGCGGTGCCGTCGGGCCCCTCGATCCGTACATCGACGAGCGAGAGGACGCGGCCCGCCGAAGCGCGGTTGCGGATGAAATCCTCGCCCATGCTCATCGCGACGCTGCCCGATGTTTCGGTCATGCCATAACCCGTGCCCATCACGACGCCGGGGCAGGCGGTACGCAATTCGTTGAGAAGGCTGACCGGCATCGCCTGTCCGCCCATGCCGATATTGCGCAGGCTCGACAGATCGGCCTTTTTGGCTTTTCCGGCCTGAACAATGTCCCACATCATCGTCGGGACGCCCGAAAACATCGTGACCTTTTCACGCTCGATCAGCTCCATCGCCTCGTCGGCGGCCCAGCGCCGCATCAGGACGATTTTCGATCCCGCGAGCAGCGGTGACAGGAAGCCGGCGCCCAGCCCCGAAATATGGAACAGCGGCACGACGAGCATGCTGACCTGCTGCGGCATATTCTCGAGGATCGCCGACACCGGAATCTTGAGGTCGCGCGCGGTGTTGTGGAGAACCATCGTTCCCGCCAATTGGGTGCCTATGATCCCGGTCGTCAGATTTTCGTGGGACAGCACGGCGCCCTTGACGCGGCCGGTGGTGCCCGAGGTGAAGAGGATCGCGGCGGGGTCGCTTTTCTTTGCGGGAGCGACGCCGGCGGGCGCGGTGCCCGTCGCGGGGAAATCTGCTGCGACGATCAGCCGGCCGGTATAGCCGCCCTCGCGCAGCAAGGCCGCGCGCCCGCTGTCGGCAAGCACGACGGCGGGCGACACATCGTCGATCGCGGCGCAAAGTTCGCTCGGCGATCCCCGGCTGTTGAGCAGCGCCGCCACGCCGCCGCAGCGGATCGTCGCGAGAAAACCGATCATCCATTCGCTGCGGTTGCGCATGCAGATGGCGACGCGGTCGCCGCGTTCGATGTCGAGGATGCCGGCCAGCGCGTCGCGCCGCTCGAAGAGCCGGGCGTAGGTCCAATGGGTATCGCCCTCGGCGACGCAGACCCGGTCGCCGAAGGCGCGCGCGGTTTCGATCAACTGGTTCAGATCGTCCGGGGCATTGACGAAGCGGCGCATGCCGTCCTGTTCGCCCAGTTCAAAGGGTGTGCCGGGGGCGGTGACGGCGTCGAAAATGGGATCGCTCTGGTTCACGCTGCCTCTACCTGTTGCTTGGCCCAGACATAATCGGGCTTTCCGGCTGCCGAGCGCTGGATCGTGTCGGCCCAGATGATCGTCTGGGGGGTCTTGTAGGCGGCGAGCCGCGTCTTGATGAAATCGGCGATCGCCGCTGCTTCGGGCCGGTCGTGGCGCTCGCGCAGCGATACCACCGCTGCGACTTTCTCTCCCCAGCGTTCGTCGGCGACGCCGACGACGACCGCGTCGAGGATCGCGGGATGCGCGCGCAATTCGCGTTCGACCTCTTCGGGGAAGACCTTCTCGCCGCCCGAGTTGATGCAGTTCGACCCGCGCCCGAGAAAATTGATCATGCCGTCGCCATCGACATAGCCGCTGTCGCCGGTGATCGCCCAGATGCGCCCGTCGATGTTGCGGAAGGTTTCGGCGGTTTTTTTGGGGTCGTTGTAATAGCCGATGGGGACATGGCCGCGGCGGCCGATGAGCCCGGTTTCGCCGGGCTCGGCGAACCGGTCACCGACGAAGATACGCTGGGTGTCGTCGCACGGCACGCGCAGCATCCCTCCATCGGTCGCTTTGACCGACAGGCTGGTCCCGGTTTCCGATGCGCCCATGCCGTTGGTGATCGCGGCGTTGGGGAGCAGGCTGGCGAGATCGTCCTGAACATGCGGCGAGAAGAGCGCGCCGCCCGACCCGAAATTATAGACGCTGGTGAGCGTCCAGCGGTCCGGATGGTCGCGCAGCGCATCGCGGAGCGGGATCGCCATCGCATCGCCGACGACCTGGATCAGATTGGCCTGATCGCGATCGACCCGGTCCCAGATTGCGGCGGGATCGAAGGCTATGCTGCGATCGAGCACGACGGTGAGCCCCGCGAGCAGCGCGGTCCACGCTGACCAGATTGCGGCGCCGTGCATCAGCGGCGCGATGGTGAACATCTTGAGCGGCGGCCCCTCGGCGGCGCGGCTTCGGATATCCTCGGGAGCGGTGATCGGGCCGGCGGGATGGAAGTAGCCCGCACCGCCCGCGCAGCCATAGAAGAACGCCTTGTGCGGCCACATCACGCCCTTGGGCATGCCGGTGGTGCCGCCCGTATAGAGCAGCATATAATCATCTTCGGACCGTTCGTAGCGCTGCTTCTCGCCGGGGATGAGGAGGCTGTCATAGCTGGTCGAAAGCCCGTCGCCGTCGGTGCAAATCGCGAGCTTCAGCTTCGGAAGCGCGGAACGCAGTTCGTCGACCAGCGCGGCATATTCGCCATCATGGACGATGCAAGCCGCATCGGCATTTTGAAACAGATAGAGGAGTTCGGCGCGCTGATAGCGGTAATTGACGTTGAACGGCACCGCGCCGATCTTGATCGCCGCGAGATAGGCCTCCAGATATTCGGCGCGGTTGCGCATATAAAGGCCGACATGATCGCCGCGTTCGATGCCGCGGCTGGCCAATCCGCGCGCGAGCGCATCGCTGCGTTCGTCGAGCTCGCGATAGGTCAGACTCTCGTCGGGCCCCTGGATCGCCAGGCGATCGGGCACGGCATCGGCCACCGTCTCGAACAGGTCGGCAATGTGAAATTGCGTTTTCAAATCATCCTCTTTCCTGTTCGTTGACGGGCGCCGACTCTATGTCGATCGTATTTTGCGTAATTATTTTTGTATCAAATTACGAATAATTGCAAGCGCGTGAATTTTTGCCGCATCACTGCGTAATATCTCAATAGACGGCCGCCGGATTTGGCGCATTCGGGCTTCCGAGCATCTCGCGATACGACGGCCGCTCCTTGCCGCGATCGGTGATGCCGAGGTCGCGGGCGACTTCGGCGCCGACGACGGTGTGACCCGACAGCGCCGCGCCCAGCGGATCGCGGGCGAGGGCGTGGAGGATATGACCCGTGAACTCCGGATTTTCGGCGGTCTCGATAAAGACTTCATATTGTTCGGGATTGACCTCGCGCGCGATCGTCGAGCGCTCGGTGATCAAGGGGCCCATCCATACCGAGATCGTCCGTACCCCGGTGCCGCGCAAATCATGTTCCATGTCGTGCGCGAATTTGTCGACGCCGGCCTTTTGCGCGCCATAGGCGGGGCCGTGCATGTAGCAGCTGGCGCCAAAGGAGGAGCCGAAGGCGATCAGCCCCGAACCCTGCGGCACCATCATCCGCGCCGCGTGCCAGCTTGCGACATAGGCCGAGCGCAGCCCGACATCGAGGATGTTCGCCGCAGCAAGCTCCTTCTCCCAGAAAGGTTTTTTCTCGATCAGCTGGTGATGCATATAGGCGGCGTTGTTGACGAGGATGTCGAGCCGCCCCTGTTCGGCGGCGATCTGCGCGAACAGGCGTTCGACCTGCACGTCGTCGGCATGGTCGCAGACGACCGCGATGCCCTTGCCGCCGGCCTTGGTTGCCGCCGCGGCGGTTTCGGCGACGGTGCCGGGAAGGACGGTGCCGTCCCAACCCTTGGCGTCGCCCGGCGTCAGCGTGCGGCCGGTGACATAGACGGTCATGCCTTTCTCGCCGAGCCCGCGCGCGATGCCCGCGCCGGCGCCGCGGCTGGCCCCTGTGACGAGGGCGATTTTCGGTTCGGTCATGTCAGTCTCCCATTTATCTTGTGTCGCCCGCTGGTTGCGGCGGGCTGTGATGATCCGGTTGGGCGCATCGTCCGCCCGGTGGTCGGGGCGGTCAAGCGCGCCTAGTCGAAATTCGCCTGTCCGCCGTCGAGCGGGACCGTAGCGCCGGTGAGATACGCCATTTCGGGGCCGCACAGGGCGACGACCGCGCGGCCGATATCCTCTTCGCACTGGCCAACGCGGCCAAGCGGGATCGTCTTGAAGAAGGCGCGTGCTTCGTCGGGGTTCTTCTCCGCCCAGCCTTTGAGACCGGGCGATTCCGCGTGCGGGGCGATGTTGAGGACGCGGATACCATTCTTGCCCCATTCGGCCGCCGCGCCGCGGGTCAGCGACTGGATCGCGTTTTTCGTCGCGGCATAGGCGCCATATCCGGTCATGTCCCAGCGGTGGATGACCGACGAGACGAGGTTGAAAATCACCCCGCCGCCGCGCGCCGCCATATGCGGGTGCACCAGCTTCATCAGCCTCAGCGTCGCGAGCGGGCCCGATTCAAATCCGGCGATGAAGGCGTCGTCGGCGACCGCGAGCAATTCGCCATTGGGGACTTCCTGCGCATTGTTGACGAGGACATCGATGCGGCCAAATTCGGCGATCGTCTGCGACACCATTTCGCCGAGCGATGCGGCCGATTTGACGTCGCATTCGATCGCGCGCGCTGTGCCTTGGCCGCGCTCGTCGATCATCCGCTTTGTTTCGGCGAGCTTGGACAAAGTCCGGCCGGCCAGTACGACGGTGTCGCCCTGCGCGGCGAAGGCGAGGGCGATGCCCTGGCCGACCCCCTGGCCGGCTCCGGTCACAATGATGATTCGATCGGTCATCCGCAAAACCCTTCATGATTCGTAATTTTTGTGTTTTTAAATTACGCATGAGCTTGACATAAAGACGCATAGAGCGTCAATTGCGTTATTGAAACCGAAATGAGGAACCCGCATGTCTGGAGAGGCTGCTTCCCCCTTTTCCCCGCTCACCCTGGGGCCGCTGACGCTGCGAAACCGCTTCATCAAGGCCGCGACGAATGAAGGCATGGCCAAGAATGGCGTGGTTTCAAAGGGCTTGGCGCTGTTCCATGAGCGCGTGGCCGAAGGCGGCGCTGCGATGTCGACCGTCGCCTATTGCGCGACCAGCCGCGACGGGCGCACCTTCGTCGACCAGGCGACACTCGAACGCGAATCAATCGCCGACTTCAAAGCGCTGACCGACGGTGTCCACCGCCATGGTGCCGCCGCCTGCGCGCAGATCACCCACGCGGGGTCGTTCACCTTCCTTGGCCCCGATCAATTGCAGGCGAAACGGCCGCCATCGTCGAGCGGCGGCTTTAACAAGGTCGGCATGCTGTCGAAGCGCTGGTTCAAGAAGCGCATGAATCGCAATGAGATCGCCGCGATGGCCGACGAGTTCGTCGCGGCGGCGAAGCTGGCGCGCGAGGCGGGTTTCGATGCGGTCGAGCTGCATATGGGGCACGGATATCTGCTCAGCCAGTTCATCTCGCCCGTCTATAACAAGCGCCGCGACGAATTTGGCGGGACGATCGAAAAGCGGATGCGTTTCCCGGCTGAAGTCTTGTCGCGGGTGCTTGATGCGGTCGGCAAGGATCTGGCGGTCGTCGTCAAATATAGCATGACCGATGGCACCGCGCGGGGCAACCAGATCGCCGATGGCGTGCAGGTTGCGCGCATCCTTGAACGCACCGGCGCGCATATGGCGGTGCTGTCGAACGGGCTGAACGTCGAATCGATCACCGCGATGTTCGGCTCCTCCTTTCCCAAGGAAAATCGCGCGAGCAATCCGAACCCGATCATCCGGATGGGAATGTGGCTGCAATCGCTCACCGAGCCGCAGAATGTCGTATTTCACGAAAATTACCTGCGCGACCATGCGCTGAAGATCCGCGAAGCGGTGACAATGCCGCTCGCCTATCTGGGCGGGGTCCATTCGATCGAGGGGGTCGAGATGGCGATGGCCGACGGCTTTGATTGCGTCGCGATGGGGCGCATCTTGATCCATGATCCGAAGATTGTGAACCAATGGGCGGCGGGGACGGCGCATGCATCGGGCTGCACCGCGTGCAACCGCTGCGTTTCGATGATGTATCTGCCGACGGGGACGCACTGTATCCTCACCGGGGCGCAGGATGCCGCCCTCAATAAAATGGCAGCGGGAGCGTGACGAGCATGAGCGGAATTTTCGACGGCCGGGTGGCGATCATCACCGGCGGCAGCGACGGCATCGGCCGCGCGACCGCCGCCATGCTGGCGGCACGCGGCGCGACCGTCGCCGTCTGCGCACGGCGCGAGGACAAGCTCGCCGAAGCCAAGGCCGAGATTGAAGCCGCGGGCGGCAGGGTCGAAACCCATGTGCTGGACGTGACCGATTTCGACGCGCTCGCGGCGCTGATCGACGACGTTGCGGCGCGTCACGGGCGGCTCGACATGCTGGTCAACAATGCGATGTCGACCCATTATGCGCCGATGTCGAAGCTGACGCTCGAGCATTGGCGCAAGGATTTCGCGGTCAACGCCGACGCGGTGTTCGTCAGCACCAAGGCGGCGATGGCGATCATGACGAAGCAGGGCAAAGGCGCGATCGTCAATGTCTCCTCCTCGTGCGGCATCCGCGCCGCGACCAATATGACCAGCTATTCGGCGTCGAAAGCGGCGCTCACCCATTTCACCGCCTGCGCGGCGATGGAAGGTGCGCGCCACGGCGTGCGCGTCAATGCGATCGTCCCGGGGCAGGTGCAGACAGCGGGGACCGAGGATTTTGCGCGCAAGGCGCCCGAGGTTGCAGCGATGACCGCCGATGCGATCCCGATGGGACGCGGCGGCGACCCGCAAGAACTCGCCGAAGTCATCTGTTTCATGCTGTCCGATGCCGCGAGCTATATCACCGGCGCGGCGCTGCCGGTCGACGGCGGCAAGTCGGCGCAGCTTTATATGCCCTATTCCTATCAGTCGTGACGAAAGCGCAAAGCATGAGCTGGGACAAAGAAGTCGATCTGCTGGTCGTCGGTTCGGGGGCGGGCGGGCTGCTCTCGGCATTGGTTGGCGCCGAAAATCACGCCGACGTATTGATCGTCGAAAAGGAGAAATTATGGGGCGGCACTTCGGCCACCTCGGGCGCGGGAATATGGATTCCCGCCAGCGACCAGGCCGCGGCGGCGGGGTTTCACGACAAGGTCGATGATGCGTTTCGCTATGTCCGCAAACTGTCGGCCAAGAACGTCCCCGACGCCAATATCCGCGCCTATGTTTCGAACGCTTCGGAGATGCTGCGCTGGATGGGGGCGTACACGCCGATAACCTACTGCGCCTTTCCCTATCCCGATTATCACGCTGAAAATCCGGGCGGTAGCCCGACCGGATATCGCACTCATATGCCGTTGCCGATCGACGGCCGGGGGCTAGGGAAGGACGTCGAGACGCTGCGCTTCGCGTCGCCTGCGGCGAGCCTGTTCGGCTATTTGAACTGGCATTTCGACGAAACCTATATGCTGTTGTTCCGCCAGAAGGGCTGGTTTCTCCATCTTGCGAAAAGCCTCGCGCGCTATTGGTTCGACTGGCCGTTCCGCTTCAAATCGCGCAAGGACAGGCGGTTGACCTTGGGCAATGCGCTGACCGGCGGGATCCGGCTGGCGCTGAACGAACGCAAGGTGCCATTGTGGCTCGACAGCCCGATGCAGGATCTCGTGATCGAAAAGGGCAAGGTTGTCGGCGCGGTGGTGCGACATCAGGGGCGCGATCTGCGGATCGGCGCGCGCAAGGCTGTGATCCTTGCTGCCGGCGGCTTCGACAAAAATGCCGCGATGCGCAGCGAGCATGCACCGCTGTACCAGAATGCGCTCTATTCGGGCGGCACCTCGGGCAACACCGGCGACAGCATCCGCGCGGGCGTCGCGGCGGGTGCCGACACGATGAACATGCAATCGGCATGGGCCGCGCCGGTCTTTTACGTGCCGGGCGAGGATCGGGGGCGGCTCTCGACCATCGAGCGCGCGCTGCCGGGCAGCATCATCGTCAGCCAGAGCGGGAAACGCTATCTCAACGAAGCCGCTTCCTATCATATCGTCGGCCAGCAAATGGCGCGGCGCGAACAAGAGCATGGCGACGCCTCGCCGAGTTGGTTCGTCTTCGACCATGAATATCGACACAATTATCCGGTGGGGCCGCTGCTCCCGCTGATGCCCGACTGGTTCCAGCGCGGCGAAGTGCGCGGCATCCTCAAAAAGGGCAAGACGGTCGAGGCGCTGGCGGCGGATATGGGGGTCGACCCTGCGGCGCTGACCGCGACCGTTTCGCGTTTCAATCAGTATGCGGGCGAGGGCAGCGACCCTGATTTCGATCGCGGGCTGGCGACCTATGACAAAATGTATGGCGATCCGCGCGTGGCGCCCAATCCGTGCCTGCGGCCGCTGAGCAAGGGCCCCTTTTATGCGATGCCCATCTATCCCGGCGACATCGGGACGAACGGCGGGTTGCGTACCGACGACAAGGCGCGCGTCGTCCAGGCCGACGGCGCTCCGATTTTCGGGCTTTATGCGATCGGCAACAATGCCGCATCGGCGATGGGCGAAAGCTATCCCGGTGCTGGGGTGACGATCGGCCCGGCGCTGACCTTCGGCTATATCGCCGCGCGTGATGCGTTGGGGGTGAACCAGTGACGGGCGGGCGTTTGCAGGGGCGGGCGGCGGTCGTCACCGGCGCCGGACGCGGGATCGGTCAGGCGATTGTCGCGCGCTTTGTCGCCGAGGGCGCGCAGGTCGCGGCGCTCGATTTGCGGCAGGAGGATGCCGATCAGGCGGGGGCAACGCTGGGGATCGCCTGCGACGTCGGCGACAGCGCCTCGGTCGCTGCGGCGCTGGCACAGGCGCGCGCGGCGTTCGGGCGGCTCGACGTCGCGGTTAACAATGCCGGGATCGGGTCGGCGCCCGGCGACGGGTCAGAGCCATTTTACGCGGCGATGGCGCAGCGCAACGGCGAGCTTGCCGAAAAGGGCGCGTCGGACGCGATCGTCGACCAGCTTATCCATATGGAAGATCGTGGCTGGGCCGCGGTGATGGCGGTCAATCTCAACGGTCCCTTTTATGTTGCGCGTGAATTTGCCCGCATCAAGGCGGCCGACGGTACCCCCGGGGCGATCATCAACATCTCCTCGACCTCGGCGCAGTCGGGTGAGGGCTCGCCGCATTATGTGGCCAGCAAAGCGGCGATCATCGGCCTGACGCGCCAGCTCGCGCGCGAACTCGCGCCACGCGGCATCCGCGTCAATGCGCTGGCGCCGGGGCCGACCAACACCCCGATCATGAACGGCATCCCCGCCGAGTGGATCAAGGGGATGGAGGCATCGGTGCCGCTCGGCCGTATGGCCAATCCTTCCGAAATCGCCGCCGCCGCGCTTTATCTTGCCAGCGACGACGCGAGTTTCGTCACCGGATCGGTGCTCGTCGCCAATGGCGGGAGCTATTCCTTTTAGGGTGAAGGCAGGGCGCTGACCCTCGCGTCAGTCGGCGCGAACCTTGACCTTCGGCGCCGCCTGACCGCGGCGCATCTGTTCCAGAAACTTCTCGAGCGGCGCAGGTTCGGCGACCGGCGTGGTCGGTGCGCCTTCGCGTGCCCAAAATTCCTCGTAGCTTGGGAAGAGCTTGTGGAAATTGCCCGGGACCGCTTCGCTCCCCGGCCAGCGCATCTTGTCTGGACCGACCGGCGGCTTGTTGAGATCGGTCGCGTACCAATAGAGCGGCAGGCGGCGGGCGAAATACCAGCGCGGGCCGTCGGGGCCATCGGCGCGGACATAATCGTCGACATACATCATCTGCATGATCACCCATTCGCCGTCGCCGCCCGCGACCGGGGTTTCATGCTCATTCTTCGAATAGACGATGCCGTGCGCATGATCGGTGTCGTCGAACTCGATGATATGGCCGCCGATATGGTGCGAGGTGCCGGTGAATGGTACGCGCAGCGTCCCATCCATATAGGCGCGCAGCGCCTCGCGCCCGCTCGCGCCCTTGCCGACGCGCACATCTGCGGGAAACAGCGATACCATCGCGTCCATGTCACGCATGTCGAGCGCCAGCGCATATTTGGCCGGTAGCTGGCGAATGGCGTCAAGCGCTTCCAGTCGCTCAATTCTTTCTTCCAGCGTCGGCGCGGTCACGGCACTTCTCCCATTTCGAAAGTGGAAGGATAAGTGACAATATAATTGCGCAAATGCAAATCAGATTTGCATTATTATCATCATTTGCGTAACAGGATCGCAGAATCGAAATGATGATCGAAAGGGATAGGATGTCCAGGAATTTTGCACGAGCAGCGGCAATAGGTGCGCTGGCGATCGGTCTGGCTGCTGGCTCGGCGCAGGCGCAGCAGGCGGATGCGCAGGATGATGCCAGTGCGGTCGACCCCAATGTCATCGTTGTCACCGCGCAAAAGCGTGCCGAAAATCTGCAGGAAGTGCCGATCGCGATTTCGGCGCTCAGCAGTGCCTATCTGGAGGCGCGCGACATCACCTCGATCGACAGTCTCGGTGCGGTTGCGCCCAATGTGAAATTCGAACGCGCGCCGGGCAGCGGGACGATCGCGCAGATTGCTATTCGCGGATCGGTGACGATCAATCCGGCGGTAACGTGGGAACCCGCGGTCGGCCTTTACCTCGACGGCGTCTATATCGCCAAGAATCAGGGTGCGATTTTCGACGTCGCCGATCTCGAGCGGGTCGAGATTCTGCGCGGCCCGCAGGGTACGCTCTATGGCCGCAACAGCCTCGCGGGCGCGGTCAATCTGGTGACCGCCAAGCCGACCGGCGAACTCGGCGGCAAGCTGGAGGTCAGCTATGGCAATTATGATTATAAGCGCGCCAAGGCGACGCTGAACCTGCCCGCGCTCGGGCCCTTCTCGATCAAGCTGTCGGGGCAAATCGCCAAGCGCGACGGCTTTTACGACATCCAGGACAATCCTTTTCCCGCCGCGGCGCCCTTTGCCCAGCCGGCGTCGGTGAAAGAGGCGCAGTCGCTCAACGGCCGGAGCGCGATGGTGCAGGTGCGGTTCGAACCGACCGACAATCTGACCTTCGACTATGCCTATGACTATAGCAAATATGACCAGCGCCCCGCGCCGGGACAGCTGCTGCGCGTCAACCAGAATGGCGATCCGCGAGACATTTTCGACCCCAAGAGCCCAAGCTATATCGGCATCCCGCTCGGCCTGTTCGCCAATCCCGACCGGCAGGGCACGCTCAGCATCAATGCGTCGCCTTTTTCCGAATATTCGCGCATTTATGGTCATGCGCTGACCGCGACGCTTGATCTGGGCGCCGCCGAACTCAAGTCGGTCACCGCCTATCGCGACCTGCGTTTCGTCGACACGCTCGAACTCGACGGGTCGCCGGTCGATATCGCGCAGACGTCGCGCATCACTGACATGAACAGCTTCAGCCAGGAATTGCAGCTTACGGGTTCGGCCATCGACGATCGTCTGCACTATGTGCTCGGCGCCTTCTATTATGACGAGAGCGCGGGGACGGTGAATCCCCAGAAGTTTTTCGGAGTGTTCGGCCCGGGGGCGAACCGGTTTGATTCGCGCTACGCCTCCAACACCACGGCGTGGGCGGCCTATGCGCAGGCCGATTTCAAGATCACCGAGGCGCTGAAACTGACGCTCGGCGGGCGCTATACCAAAGAGAAGAAGGACATCAGTCGCTTCCTGCAGATATTGGCGACCCCGCCGGCTCTGCCGATCACCGTCGCCGATGTGCAGTTCGGCGATCTGCCCGACGCGAAGTTCAGCAATTTCAGCCCGGCGGCGACGCTGTCCTATGAGCTCAACCGCGACCTTAACGTCTATGCGCGTTTCGCGCGGGGCTTCAAATCGGGCGGCTTCAACGGCGAAACCAACACGTTCGCGGCGCCAACCCCGGATTGCCCGACCGGGACGCCGGAGCTGTGCAATCCCTATCGCCCTGAAAAGGTCGACAGCTATGAAGTGGGCCTGAAAAGCGTGCTCGCCGATGGGGCGATGACGCTGAATATTGCGGGCTTCTATGACAAGCATAAGGATATTCAGCTGTCGGTTTTCGATGCCGGGGGCGCAGCCGCGTCGACCGTGTTGAACGCGGGGGTCGCGACGATCAAAGGGATCGAGATTGAAACGATCATCCGTCCCGCGCCCTGGCTGACTTTCAACGGCTCTTTCGCCTATCTCGATGCCAAATATGACAGCTTCATCGACGGCGGCATCGACGTGTCGGACAACCGCGCCTTCCCGCACACACCCAAATTTTCGGTTTCGGCCGGGTTCGACTGGCGCGTCATGGAGGGCAGCTGGGGCCGGTTCAACATTCTCGGCGACCTCAGCATGGTGTCGAAATATCACACCTTCCCCTATGCGTTGAGCGCGCCCAATGCGTCGGATCAGGTCGCTGCGGACACGCAGTCGCCGGGACGCACAATCGTCAATATGACGGCGTCGCTGACGCGTGTCCCGATCGGCGGGGTCGATGCGAAGATCAGCGCGTGGGTCCGCAACCTGACCAACGAGGATGCGCCGAGCAACTTCATCGATTTCGGGCCGGGCTTTGGCGGAATCCTGATCGGCTATTTCCCCGATCCGCGCACCTATGGCCTGACCGTCGGAATGGAATTTTGACGGCGGACGACTATTTCGCGATCCAGCGGCTGATCAACATCTATTTCGTCCATGTCGACGGAGCCGATTTTGATGCCGCTGGTGCGTTGTTCGATCGCGCCGACATGATCTACACCGCGACCGGGCGGCATATCCATCAGGATGGCCCCGCGGTCGCGGCATTGATGCGCAGCTTCGTGAAGCTGCACGGGGCCGACCAGCGGCCACTGACCCGCCACCACAGTGGCAATCTGATCATCGAGCCCGATGGCGATGCGCAGGCGTCGGCGCGGTGCAGCGCTATCATCTTTCAGGCGGCCGAAGGCTTCCTGCTCCAGCCGGTCGCCGTGGCGAGCTATTGTGATCGCTTTGCGAAGGACGGCGGTGCGTGGCATTTTACGCGCCGCGAGATGGAACTGACGATGACCGGCGACATGAGCCAGCATCTGCTGCGGGAGGCATAGACTATGCGGTTTGCGAACAAGCGGGCGCTCGTCACCGGCGCCGCGTCAGGGATCGGGCGCGCGACGGCGCTGCAGCTGGTGGCCGAGGGCGCGCACGTCGTCATTGCCGACGTCAACGCGGCGGGGCTTCGCGAAACCGCCGCGGTGGCGGTCGGCGAGATGACGGTGCTGACCTATGATGCGACCGATCTCGCGTCCTGTCGTGCGCTGGTGGCGCAGGCGGGGGAGAGCGGTCTCGATATTTTGTGCAACATCGCGGGGCTGCTCGATTGGGGGCCGACGCTCGATTTCGACGAGGTCCGGTTCCAGCGCCTGATCGCGGTCAATCTGACCAGCGTGTTCGCGCTATGCCGCGCGGCGTTGCCGCTTCTGATCGCCAGCGGCGGGAATATCGTCAACATGGCGTCGACTGCGGGGGTGCAGGGCACGCCTTATTCGATCGGCTATGCAGCATCGAAACATGGCGTCGTCGGCTTGACCAAGAGCCTCGCGGTCGAATTCGCGGCGCGGGGTGTCCGCATCAACGCGGTGTGCCCCGGCCATGTCAAAACCCCGATGACCAACCGCCCGCCGCCCGAGGGCGAAGTCGACTGGCCGCTGATGATGCGCAACGCGCCCAAGCTGCCCGACGGGATTTGCGAGCCTGAAGATATAGCCGGGATGGTCGCCTATCTCGCGAGCGATCAGGCGCGCAAGATCACCGGCGCGCTGTTTACGGTGGATGGGGGGCAGCTCGCGGGCTGAGCTATTCGCCCAGCGCCGCCGCGCGTCCGGCCTGCCGCCCGAAGAAGCTGCAATCGGCAAGGCTGAGGCCCGAGCTATAGCCGTGGCCCCACGCCGGAAGCCCGCTGGTGCAGCGGCCCGCAGCGAACAGGCCTGCAATCGGCTGGCCGCCGCGATCGAGCACTTCGCCATCGGTCGAGGTGCGGAGGCCGCCGAGGGTGAAAAAGCTGAAATAGCTGGTCTGAAAATTCAGTTCGAGCGCGATGAAGGGCCCCTGATCGAGCGGCGTCAGGATCGGTGCGCGCTTGCCGAACAGTGGATCGTCGTCGCGGCGCGCATGATCATTGTAGAAATTCATCGTCGCCGACAGCGTGGCCTGCGGCATGCCGAGTTCGCGCTCGACCTCTTCCCAGTCGTCACCCGTTCCCGCGATCGTCATCCGCGCATAGTCGAACGGCTGGTCGAAATGGGCACTGTCGAGCAATAGATAGACGCGGTCGCCGGGCTGATCGAGCATCGCGCGCGACACGCGGCCATGATAGCAATCTTCGTTGATGAAACGCTGACCCTGCTGGTTGACGAACACGCCCTGCGCCTGCGGTTCGGGGATCGTCCACGGGCAGGTGGTGAAAAACTGGTCCATGTGGATCGCGTCGCCGCCAACGCTGAGGCCAAGATTGATCCCCGACCCGTCGTCCTTGTCGCCGATCGGGTCGTTGATCAGATAAGTCAGCGGGCAATATTTGCGCCGCATCGCCTCGTTCATCACAAAACCGCCGGTGGCGAGGATGACGCCTTTGCGGGCGCGGACATAGCGGTCCTGATTGTCGATCCGCATCACCGCGCCGACGACGCGGTCGCCGTCGCGGATTAGCGCGGTGGCGCGGGCGTCGGTGACGATCCGGGCGCCGAGATTGCGGACGCGCTGTTCCAATATGTCGATCAGCTTGCGGCCGCCGCCCCAGCCCATAAACTGGATGACATGGCCGCGCGGGGCGGGGACGGCGGCGTCGCAAAAGGGCGCCGCAGCCTCGCTGCCCGACCAGATCAGCGTGTCGTCGCCGACCGGCTCGATATGCTTGCCGGGCAGATAATTGCCCTTGTAGGGGACGCCCTGCTGCTTGAGCCATTCCCAATGGTTCAGCGCCTCGCGGCCGTATAGCTCGCACTTGGCGTCGTCGGCGCACGGGCCGCCCGCCATTTTTAGATAGGCGGTGAAGGCCTCGGTGGTGTCGGCGAATCCGGCGGCGCGCTGAACCTCGGTGCCGCCATTGCCGCCGATATAGATTTCGCCGCCCGACAGCCCTGATGCGCCGCCGCTGCCCGAATTGCGCTCGTACAGCAGCACGTCGGCGCCCGCCTCGCACGCCTCGATAGCGGCGCAGGCCCCGGCGGCGCCAAAGCCGAGGATGACGACATCGGCCTCGTCATCCCATTGCGGCACGTCCGCCGCGGCGAGCGGGTGGTGCAGCGAGGACTTGCTCATCCTTTGGCCTTCGTCTGGGCTTTCACCATATCGAGGGCGACATCGACGATCATGTCTTCCTGTCCGCCGACCATTTTGCGGCGTCCGAGTTCGACGAGGATCGCGCGGGTGTC